>JAYRKJ010000006.1:10189-205583 GCA_041905785.1 Burkholderiaceae bacterium | reverse complement strand
CAAGCCGGCCCGCGCTGGCGATGCGAGCGGCTCCATGCTGCGAGCATCGACGTCCCAGCGGGGGACCGACCGGGCCCGCCCGCGTTCAGCAAGGCGAGCATGGGCGAGGGGTGATCCATCGGGCCGAGCGCCGGGCCGCCCCAAGCCGGCCCGCGCTGGCGATGCGAGCGGCTCCATGCTGCGAGCATCGACGTCCCCGCGGGGGACCGACCGGGCCCGCCCGCGTTCAGCGAGGCGAGCATGGGCGAGGGGCATCATGATCACACCGGCTCCTCGCCGTTCACCCAGGCGCGAACGATGTTGGCGACGGCTGCGGGGTTTTCGCGGGCAAGCTGGCGGGCCCGCTCCAGTTTGTCGTTATTGACCGGAGCTTCCAGGGCCGGCAGGCCTTCGCCGCCGGGCAGCAGCTCCGTTTCGTCGGCCACGGCGCTGAGTTGACCGCCGGCTTCCTCGGTCTTCTCTGGCGGCGGCGGGAAGGCGGCGCGCAGGGCCGGCTTGACCATGCCGAAGACCGCGATCAGCGCCACCAGCACCAGGGCGGCCGGCACGGCGGCGGCGCGCACCACGTCCAGCAGCCAGGGCTGCTTCCACAGCGGGAGCTCGGTGACCTCGACCTTCTCCACCACGAAGGGCGCGGAGACCACGCGGACGGAGTCGCCGCGGTCCTGGTTGAAGCCCATGGTTTCCTTGACCAGGGCGGTCAGCTTGTCCAGCTCCTCTTGGGGCACGGGCGTGGTGCTGACCTTGCCCTTGGGGTCGGTGCTGCTGCGATGGTTGACCACGACGGCGGCGTTGAGCCGGCGCACCACGCCGCTTGCGTTGCGGGTGATGCGTACTGTCTTGTCCAGCTCGTAGTTGGTGACGGCCTCGCGGCGGCTGCTCTGTTGGCCGGTGCCGGCGGCCGTCTGCAGCGGGGCGGACGCTCCGTTGATCGGTGCCGTGGCCGGCACGGGCGGCTGGTTGGTGCTGGCGCCGGGCACGCCGGTGGGCTGGGCCGGCGTGGCGTTGGTGGATTCCTGCGTCTGTTGGCTGCGGATGGCGCTGCTGGCGTTGGCACCCTGGTTGGGCTTGTATTCCTCGGCGGTGGACTCGACCTGCGAGAAGTCCACGTCGGCCGTGACCGTGGCCCGCAGGTTCTCGCGGCCCACCACGGGCTCCAGGAGCTCGTAGATGCGCTTGTGCAGGTTGGCCTCGATCTGCTGCTTGTATTGCAGTTGCTGGCTGTCCAGGCCGGAGCCGTTGTCGGCCGGGTTGGAGAGCAGGGTGCCGGTGCTGTCCAGCACGCTGACGGCCTTGGGGCTGAGTTCGGGCACCGAGGCCGAGACCAGATGCACGATGCCCGCCACTTGCGCGCGGTCCAGGCTGCGGCCGCCGCGCAGCGTCAGCATCACCGAGGCGCTGGGCCTTTGCTGCTCGCGGAAGAAGCCGTTTTGCTGCGGCATGGCCAGGTGCACGCGGGCATCGGCCACGTCGGCCATGGCGGTGATGGTGCGGGTCAGCTCGCCTTCCAGCGCGCGCTGGAAGTTCAAGCGCTCGTTGAACTGCGTCTGGCCGATGGACTGCTTGTCCATCAGCTCGAAGCCCACCACCGAGCCCTTGGGCAGACCGGCGGAGGCGAGCTTCATGCGCACGTCATAGACCTGGCTGGCCGGCACGAGAATGGTGCCGCCGGGCTCGTTCCTGTAGGGCACCTGCATCTGGGCCAGTTGGGCGATCACGGCGCCGCCGTCCTTGTCCGACAAGCCGGTGAAGACGGGGCGGAAGTCCCCCTGCGAGGACCACAGGCTCATGGCCAGCACCACGCCCGCAAGCGCCAGCACACCCAGGCCCAGGCTCAGCTTGCTGCGTGCGGGCATGGCCGTCAGGCGCTCGGCCAGCCCCGGCTGACCGGCGGGCTGGGCAAGGCTTGGCTCCAGGGTGACGGCGGCAGGGGCGGTGAGGGCGTTGTCCATGGCGGGTGGCGGCTATGCAAGGGTGCAGGGTTCCCGCACCAATGACCAGGATTTTTTTGTCATTTCCCCCTTAAGAAAGGCGAAATGAGGCCGACAAAGCGCGCTCAGTTCACGCCTTCGACTGTGCGCGTGCGCCTTAGCATTTCCCAACCTGATGTGCGGAACCGCGTTCCTCATCGGCCCCGCCCCGCGGGCCGCGACGCAGCCGACCTCCGGGAGATGCCATGGACCTCAAGCTTCGCCCCTTTGATTTCGCCGCCGCCGTCGCCCGTGCCGGCATGAGTGCCAGCGGCCAGCCGGTGGCGCCGGCGCGCGCGCCGGGTGGTGCGAGCTTCGGTGATGCCATGGTGAAGGCCATGCAGTCGGTGAGCGCCCAGCAGAACGAGGCTCAGCGTCTGCAGCGCGAGGTACAGCTGGACAACCCGACCGTCAGCCTCGAAGAGACCATGGTGGCCATGCAGAAGGCGCAGATCGGCTTCCAGGCCACGCTGCAGGTGCGCAACCGTCTGGTCTCGGCCTACTCGGAGATCATGAACATGCAGGTCTAGGGACGGACCACGCTCAGCGCTGCGCTCGGTAGCGCCTACATCGTGTCCTCCTGCGCGTCGTTTGCGCGTCGTTCGCGCGTAGTTCGCGCGTAGTTCGCGCGTAGTTTGCGTGTCGTTCAGCGCCGCAACTGGCGCCGCCGCTTCTGCGTCTGGTCGATGTAGAGCTGCAGGGCCCGCGCCGTCTCGGGCGGCAGTGCGTGGAAGGCGCAGCCCAGGTGGCGACCGCTTTGCACCTCGGCATGCTGGGTCACGTGCAGCAGTCGCAGGTTCACGTCCAGACGCGTGTCGCGGTCCAGTTCCAGTTCGCAGCCGCTCAGGTCCAGGCCGGGCGGCAGCTCGGGCTGATCCCCCGGCAGCAGCAGGCCGACTCCACCCATGCTGATGTCCAGCACGCGCAGCCTCAGGCGCAAGTCCGGCAGCTGCGGATGGCTCAGCTGCAGCAGCGGGTAGTTGATGCTCATGGGCTGCACGCGGAAGGCTTGGCGGCGCTGGAAACGGTACAGCCGCCGGGGCAGGGCGGCGCGCAGCACGCTGCCGCCGCCATCGCGCACGATCACCGGCTGCTCCAGCTCGAATTCCAGGCGGATGGACGCGAGATAGGCCGTGGCGGTGATTTCGTCGCTCTCCAGCAGAGACTCCGCCCGGTTGCTGCTGCTGGGCAGGTCAAAGCCGACGATCCCCTTGCTGACTTCCAGCACGCACAGCGTGGTGTGCAGGTCCAGGCCTTCCGGGTTGCGCAGGTAAATGCGGCACTGTTCGCTCATCAGCTCGCGCAGGTAGGCGGCGATTTCGACGGGGGTGCTGAGCCTGTAGGTCTCCCGCTGCTGTTCGTCGAGGTCGGTGGGGGCGGCGGTGTCAGACGGGCTCATCGGCGGGGGCGGAGATGTGAAGAAGCGCACCGGGGTGCGCTTGGCAGTCTTCAGTGTACGGTCTTGAACTTGCCGCTGAGCACTTGATCCAGGTCGTCCAGCCAGGGCTCGGCCAGGTGCCGGATCTCCGCATCATTGAGCAGGATGCGCTGCATGATGCGGGTCTTGAGCCGGCTTTCTTCCGGCGCGAGTTGCTCGCGCTGGGCCGCATGCTTGAGCTGCGAGATCAGCAGCACGCAGGCGCCTTCCAGCTTGACGACTTCGTCCCAGTTGCCCGAGCGCGCTGCCGAGAGCATGTCGGCACTGGCCTGTTCGATGGCTTCGTAGTAGCTGAGGAGGTGCGTGTTCATGGATCTGTCCCTGAGTCTGGATGGAAGGGAGGCCGAGGCTTTGGTGCGCATGCTTCAGGCCACGCGCTTGGATTCGCTGCGCTCCCCAATGGCGTGCCAGGCGTCGCGCACGGGCTGCAGCAGACGCTGGCATTCTTGGATGGTGGCGATGTCGCTGTGCAGATTGGCATGAGTCAGCCGCATGCACAGATAGGCGTAGAGATCGCGCAGGTCGCGTGCCAGGTCGCCGGACTCCAGGTTCAGGGCTGCCTTCAGGCCTTCATCCAGGATGCGCACGCAGCGGCCGAGGCAGCGGTTCTTCATCTCGTGGTTGCCGGACTGGATGTAGCCGATGGCCTGGTTCATGCCGTCGTGAACGCCGTCGAAGAGCAGGCTCACCAGGCGATGGGGGCTGGCATTCAGCACGTCGGTTTCCAGACCGACTTTGCTGTACATGGCGCTGGCCCGGTGCGTGCGCGATGCGAAGGGGGAAGAGTTGCCGTACATATGCTCAGTTCTCTGTGGGCCGTGTTGAGACATTTTTCGACCCGCGGCGCGGAAACTTGAGCCTCGGCGACGCGAGGAATTGCACGGGGAAACCACCGGGTTTGCGTGTGGACCGCGGCAATGAAAAAGGCGTCCCGAAGGACGCCTGCAGGGGCCAGCGAAGCGTGGCCTGGTGAACGGGGAAGGACTCAGCGCGACGATTTGCTGGAGAACTGCTGGTTGACGTAGGCGGACAGGCCGTTGAGCTGGCTCATCCGGGTGTCCAGGGCGCTGTACTGGGCGCGTAGGCGCTTCTCCATCAGGTCCAGGTGGTCCTGCAGCTGCGAGATCTGCTTGTCGTTGTCCTTGACGCGCTTTTGCAGGCCGGTCTGCCCGATCGAGATGGCGCCGTCCGTGCCCAGGGCCTTGGTGGCGAAATCGGTCCACTTCTTGGCGAAGCCGTTGTTGGCGCTGTTGCTCACGTCCACCGAGCCAAAGAAGCGCTTGAGGTCCGTCAGATTGCCCAGGGCCTTGTCCAGCTTGGTGTTGTTGAGTGTGAGCGTGCCGTTCTGGCCCGGGTCCAGCCCGATGTCCGCCAGGCGTGCGAGATCACCACCCAGCGTGGTCGACCCGCCGCTGAGGTTGCGCAGCATCTGCTGCAGGGACACGGCCTTGGAGTCGCCCTGCAGGCTGCCGGCGGTCTTGGTGGCGGAGTCGTACTTGGTCTGGTCGCGCATCAGGTTCATCAGGCCGTTGTAGGCCGTGACGAAGTCCTGGATGGTCTTCTTGATGGCGGTGGTGTCGGTGCTGCTGCCGACGTTGACCGCCGTGGCACTGGTCTTCAGCAGCGTGAAGGTGAGTCCGCTGGCCACTGTGCTGAGGGTGTTGGATTCCGAGCTGAGGTCCAGGCCGTCCATGTTGAAGGCCGCATTGCCTCCAGATTGCTTCAGGCTCATGCCGCCCGCGTCGGGACCTTCGTAGCTCAGTCCGGCAAGGCTGGGGTCGGAGGCGCTGATGCGAAAGCCGTTGCTCAGCCCCGTGTCCCGGGAGCGGATGACCAGGCGGGTGCCGGCCGCATCGCTGACCACGCTGGCGACGACGCCGGCGTTGGCGGCATTGAGCTTGTCGCGCAGGCTGTTGAGCGTGTCCGTGGCGCTGACGTCGACAGAGATGGCGGAGCTGCCGGTCTTGCCGGTGAATACGGGCGGGTCGCCCTCCCAGCTGCCCAGCGCGATGGTGAGGGTGCCCGCACCGACCAGGCTGTTGCCGTCACTGAAGACGCCGCTGGCCACACTCTGCGCGGTGGCCAGCTGGCTGACGGTGATCACATGGCTTTGCGTGCCGGCGTTGAGCCCGGTGACGCTGACCACGCTGGCATCCGAGCTCGAGGTGCTGGAGGCGGTCCAGGTGGCCGGGTCGCTGAGCTTCTGGGCCGCCGTCTGCATGGAGGACATCGCTGCCTGCAGCTGCCCATAGGCCGAAATCTTGGTCTGCAGGCCCGCGGAGGCCTTCTTGATGTTGTTGATCGGTGTCTGTTCGACGGACATCAGCTTGCTGACCAGGGACTCGACGTCCAGGCCGCTGCCGATACCCAGTGAAGTAATGCTCGCCATGGCATCCTCTCAAAGACACTGCCCCACCACCACATCGGCAGGCGTGGGGCGAACTTTAGGACTTTCTGCAGCCTTCCAGCGCCCACAGGCCGAGACCGTCCCCCAAGACTGGGAACCGCCTCGGCCTGCAGGCAGGGCCTGCCTGCTCAGCCCTTGAGCAGTTGCAGGACCTGCTGCGGCATCTGGTTGGCCTGGGCCACCATCGCATTGCCGGCCTGCTGCAGGATCTGTGCGCGCGAAAGATTGGAGGTTTCCTGCGCGTAGTCAGCGTCCATGATGCGGCTGCGCGCAGCGGCCTGGTTTTCCACGGCGACCTGCAGATTGGCAATCACGGCGTCGAAGCGGTTCTGCGTGGCGCCGAAGGTGGAGCGGCCCAGGTTGACCTGCGCCAGCGCCAGATCGATCTTGGCCAGCGAATCCAGCGCGCCCTGGGTGCCGCCGGCGTAGACGTCGAAGGTCGTGCCCGTGCCGGCGGCGCCGGTGTTGATGATGTCCGTGATGGTGGAGTCGATCACCGCAGCCAGCGCACCGTCGTTCTTGCCGGCCGCCGTCGTGGTGGTCAGCATGTCGGTGACGGACACCGAGATCTGGTCGTCCACCGTGGCATTGGCGCCGACCTGGAAGGTGTAGGTCGTCGCCGCCCCGGTCAGGATCTGCGAGCCGTTGAAGGTGGTGTTGCGCACCAGGCGGCTGATTTCCGTCTGCAGCTGCACAAATTCATTATTCAGCGACGAGCGGTCGTCATTGTTGTTGGTGCCGTTGGCCGCCTGCACGGCCAATTCGCGCATGCGCTGCAGCATGTCGCCGATCTTGCCGAGCGAGCCTTCCGCCGTCTGCGCCAGCGAAATCCCGTCGTTGGCATTGCGCACGGCCACCGTCATGCCCCGGATCTGGGTATTCATGCGTTCCGCGATCGCGAGGCCGGCGGCGTCGTCCTTGGCCGAATTCACACGCAGGCCGGAGGACAGGCGTTGCATCGCGACGCCCAGCATCCCCTGCGACATGTTCAGGTTGCGCTGCGCATTCAGGGACGCGATGTTGGTATTGATGGTCTGGGGCATTTGAGCACTCCTGCAAATTGCCGGAGGGATCGGACCCCGAAGCCACCGCCCTGACGCTGTCTGGCATCAGGAGCGAGGTCCTCGGAGTCGCCCCGCGAAATGCAGCTGGTCGGAACTGAACCAGACTGCGTTCCGGAGGGCTCCGGAATCCACGCCAGGAAATGCTGACGTGTTGGACGAATTCTGAAAGTGCTCGTGCAGGCTCAAAGACCCGATAAGGAGGCGAAAACACAGCCAAAAGAAAAGGAAAAGGCAGCGCCCCGCCGCGCTGGCGGGGGCTGCCCGAGGGCAGGCCGTTGGGCCGACCGGTCGGCCCTGCCAGAATCAGCCGCCGCGCAGCAGCGACAGCACCTGCTGCGGGAGCTGGTTGGCCTGGGAGACCATCGCGTTGCCGGCCTGTTGCAGGATCTGCGCCCGGCTGAGATTGGCCGTCTCGGAGGCGTAATCCGCGTCCATGATCCGGCTGCGGGCGGCCGTCTGGCTTTCCACGGAAACGTTCAGGCTGGAGATCACCGCATCGAAGCGGTTCTGGGCCGCACCGAAGGTGGAGCGCGCCGTGTTGACCTGGGAGAGGGCCAGATCGATCTTGGCCATCGCGTCCAGCGCGCCCTTGGTGGCGCCGGTGTACGCGTCGAAGGTGGCGCCGGTGCCCGCCGCGCCCACGTTGAGGATGTCGGTGTTGGTGGTGTTGATCACCTCGGCGAGTGCGGCGGCATTGGTGCCGGCCGCGGTCGTGGTCCCGGTGATGTCCACGCCGGTGATGGTGATCTGGTCATTGCTGGTGGCGTTGGCGCCCACCTGGAAGGTGAAGCCCGTCGTGCCGGTGAGCACCGATTGGCCGTTGAAGGTGGTGTTGGCCGCCAGGCGTCCGATCTCGCTTTGCAGCTGCGTGAACTCGTTGTTCAGGGCTTCGCGGTCGGTCTGGTTGTTCGTGCCGTTGGCGGACTGCACGGACAGCTCACGCATGCGTTGCAGCATGTCGCCGATCTTGCCCAGCGCACCTTCCGCCGTCTGCGACAGCGAAATGCCGTCGTTGGCGTTGCGGATGGCCACGGTCATGCCGCGCACCTGGGTGAACATGCGCTCCGCGATGGCCAGGCCCGCGGCATCGTCCTTCGCCGAGTTGACACGCAGGCCGGATGACAGCCGCTGCATCGCGACGCTCAGGGCGTTTTGTGTGCCCGAGAGATTGCGCTGCGCATTGAGCGACTGCAGATTGGTGTTGATGATTTGGGGCATGGCGCGATCCTTTCAGTGCCGTTTCAATGGAACCCGAGCCCAAGCAGACCAGCGTTGCGGCCGCTTCAGTGACGGTGCAGGCCATGTGTCCTGCGCCGCCGGCCTGCCGTGCTTCCCGAGGGAGGCGCTGTGGCCGCTGTCGCTTGTCGCCAACGAGCTGGGACCCGTTGAGAGGGTTATCGGACTGAGGGGGGATCGCTTGAGGTTCAAGCTCGAAAGAAGCGGCCGCTCAATCACTCGAATTGCGGGGTGATTGGCGGCCTTTTAGGGTGTTTGCGCTGGCGGGCTTTGCCCCTTGACCTCGACGGTCGTCGCAGCGTTAGAGCTCAGGGCCAGCGGGGCTGGCCCAGGGTCATCGAAGAAGCGACAGCACTTGCTGCGGCGTCTGATTCGCCTGGGCGATCATCGCCGTGCCGGCCTGCTGCAGGATCTGCGCTCGGCTCAGATTGGCGGTTTCCATCGCGTAGTCGGCATCCATGATGCGGCTGCGCGCGGCGGACTGGTTCTCCACCGAGACCTGCAGGCTGGAGATCGCCGCGTCGATGCGGTTCTGCGCAGCACCGAAGGTCGACCGGGCCACGTTCACCTGGGCGATGGCCAGGTCGATCTTGGCCACCGAGTCCAGCGCACCCTTGGTGCCGCTGGCATAGACGTCGAAGGTCGCGCCGGTGCCAGCCGCGCCGACGGCGAGGATGTCGGTGTTGGTGGCGTTGGTGACTTCGGCCAGTGAGCCGTCGTTCTTGCCGGCGGCCGTGGTCGTGCCCAGCATGTTCAGCCCGGTGATCGAGATGATGTCGTTGCTGGTCGCGTTGGCGCCCACCTGGAAGTCGAAGGAGGTGGTCGTGGTCAGCGTGGCCT
This sequence comes from Burkholderiaceae bacterium, assembly GCA_041905785.1. Lineage (GTDB taxonomy): Bacteria > Pseudomonadota > Gammaproteobacteria > Burkholderiales > Burkholderiaceae_C > Roseateles_B. Next base: position 196,628 of record JAYRKJ010000006.1, on the reverse strand, counting down.
GGCCGTTGAAGGTGGTGTTGTTGGTCAGCCGGGTGATTTCACTTTGCAGCTGCGAGAACTCGTTGTTCAGCGCAGTGCGGTCGTCGGTGTTGTTGGTGCCGTTGGCGGACTGCACGGCCAGTTCACGCATGCGCTGCAGCATGTCGTTGACCTTGCCCAAGGCACCTTCAGCGGTCTGTGCCAGCGAGATGCCGTCGTTGGCATTGCGGATGGCCACATTCATCCCCTTGACCTGGGAATTCATGCGTTCGGCAATGGCCAGGCCGGCGGCGTCGTCCCGGGCGGAATTGACACGCAGACCCGAGGACAGGCGCTGCATGGATACCGCCAGGGCGGACTGCGCCATGTTGGCGTTGCGCTGTGCATTCAGCGACAGCAGATTGGTATTGATGACGGCGGGCATGATGTGCTCCTTTCAGCTTGAAGAACCCCGGCTTAGCGCCGACGTGACTCGGGTGCCCGGGTATTGACACCCGTGCTTGCAAACCCTGCAGGCAGGCCTGCGGTGGGCTTGCACCGCCCGGCGCTAGTCAACCGTTGAAGCCGGTACCCCGTCTTGCCATCGAGGTGCCTGTTCTCGGCCTCCTAACCGGACCACGAACCTGTTTCCAGACCCGTTGGAATGGCTATCGGAGCCCGCAAGTCGGAACTTGAGGGCTTTTTGTCAAGACCTGTGATCTTTTGAATAGCCGGGTGGTTTGCCGGCCAGTTCTTCGTTTCAAGTCCCGGCAGGAGCGCGCCTGGACGGTGAAGCGCTGGCGGTCTGGAGGCGGTGGGCTTTCGGTTTGGGCGTCCTTTGCTGAAAGGGTGGATCACGGGCAAGAGGAAAGAAGCGTCAGGAGCACGCTGCTGAAGGCCTCGCCCTCATGCCACTGGAGGCGGGGCCTTGCCCACTATTTCGGCCGCCGCGGCAGGACACAGCTTTCGAGATGAAGGCCGCTGACCCTTCTTTTCCGGCTTATGCGGCAGGGGCGCCTGCCTAAAGTGGGCGGCAACGCGGACGATAAGCCTGCCCCCTGTCAATTCCTCATGGCAGGCCATGCATTGTTTGCGTCCCTTTCAACGGCCCGCCGCGGGCCCTTATGCAGGAGATGCACATGCGTTCGACCCCCACTGAAGAGACGACGCGCGAGGCCTTGCCCGCCGCGGTCATCAATCCCAACCCGGAAGCCCAGTGGCTGCTGGCTCAGGCGCGCAACGCTGCCTTCGCCGAGGCGGCCCACGGGCGCGTGGGCCGCGGCCTGGCCGTTCTGGCGGGTGCGCTGGAGCAGGAGCCCTTGAGCCACGAACTGCTGAGCGACATGGCCGCGCTGTTGCTGAGCGCCGGCGAGCTGGCGCTTGCCGCCCGCTATGCCCGCGAAGCGCTGCTCATCACCCCGCACCATGGCGCCAGCCTCTACACGCTGGGCTTTGCGCTGGCAGGGCAGGGCGAGGAAGCTGAAGCGCTGCAGGTGCTGACCCAGCTGCTGGGCGGGCAGGGCCTGCTGAGCCTGGAACGCGAGGCGCCGGAGTTGGTCGGCCTGGTGCGCACCGAGCTGGCACGGCTGCAGTCGCGCGCCGACACGCCGGCGGCGGGCTGAGGGACGCCCGAAGCCGGCCGGGCGCCGGTTCTTCTTGCATTGCAAAGGGCCTGCGGTGTTTTCCGCAGGCCCTTTTCCATTGGCGCTGCCGACAGGCATGTAGGAATTTGCCCGACAAGCGCTTGCGAAATAGCGGGACTTCATCCACCGAACTGGGCTGATGTTTGCCTCCTGTTGTGCTCTTCACAATTCGTCTCACGTTGACACGCAATCGAAGCGATGAACAGGAGCCCGACATGAATGCCGATCAAATCCTCACCGAGATCCGTGAAGCCAATCTGTCGTACCTGATGCTGGCTCAAAGCTTGATCCGTACTGACCGCGAGCAGGCCTTGTACCGCCTGGGCATCTCCGAAGACACGGCCACGCTGATCGCTACGCTGACGCCTGCTCAGATCATGAAGATTTCGTCCAGCAACACCTTGCTGTGCCGCTTCCGCATGGACGACGAACTGGTCTGGGGCCTGCTCACCAGCCACGGCAAGCCGGCGGCCAACGACAACGTGTCGCGTCTGCATGCCTCGATTTTGCTGGCGGGGCGGCATCAGGAAGCTGCATGAAATGGGGCCCCCGGTCGCCGGGGTACCGGCGACCACCCCCCGAGGGGGTGCAATTCCCACCCACCCCGAGGTGAGTGGGAATTGCAGGCGGGCCGGCTTGGGGCGGCCCGGCGCCGGCCCATTCAATACGCAGATCGAGCCCGCCGTGGGGTGGGATCGAACTGCAGGCAGATGAACCGAGTAATTCCCTAGATAGACTGGAGATCCCTATGCGCAGCAAGTCCATCCTGACCGAAGCCCGCCAGATCGAGCGTGCCGTAACGCTGATCCAGCTGGGGGCGCGCCTGCAGGTGCTGGAGTCGGAAACGGATCTGTCCTATGAGCGCCTGCTGCGCCTGTATAAGGAGGTCTCCGGCAAGTCGCCGTCCAAGGGCCAGTTGCCGTTCTCGACCGACTGGTTCATGACCTGGCAGCCCAATATCCATGCCTCCTTGTTCCTCAATGTGCACGAGTACCTGAACAAGGTGGTCGAGATCGACGAGATCGACACCGTGATCAAGGCCTACCAGCTCTACCTGGAGCAGGTGCAGGCCCAAGGTCTGGAGCCGCTGCTGTCCGTGACCCGCGCCTGGCGCCTCGTGAAGTTCGTGGACAACGGCATGCTGACCATGACCAAGTGCTGCAAGTGCGGCGGCCACTTCGTCACCCATCCCCATGAGATCGCCCGCCACTACGTCTGTGGCCTGTGCAACCCGCCGGCTCGCGCCGGCAAGGGGCGCGCACAGGGTGCGATCCAGATGCACTGAGTCAGGGCAGGGCGGCGATGCAGGAACGGTCTGCTACGGGTTCTGCCCTGACCACGCCGCCGGGTGCCGACGAGGCGCAGCCGGCGGCGCGCCCACACCAGCCCTGGCGCCGTCGGCTCTGGCCAGCCTCGGCCTTTCTGTGCTGGCTGCTGGGCTGGCTGCTGCTGACGGCACTGCAGGCGCTGGGGCCGCCCCTCTGGGCCCTGCTCGGTGCCTTGCTGCCGGTGGCCGGACTGGCCTGGCTGCATGAGCGTCGCTGGCGCCGTTTCATCGTCCTGGGGGGCTTTGTCGCCTCCCTGTTGCTCAGCAGGGGCCTGACGGGCTTGCCGGCCTGGTGCTGGCTGCTGCCCCTGCTGCTGCTGGTTTTGATGTACCCCCGCAGCAGTTGGCGCGATGCCCCCCTGTTCCCGACGCCCGCCGGCGCCTTGGCCGCGGTGGCGGCGCAGGTCCAACTTCCGACCGATGGCCGCATCCTGGATGCCGGTTGCGGCCTGGGCGCAGGCTTGCGCGAGTTGCACCGTTGTTTCCCCGCTGCAGTCATCGATGGCATCGAGTGGAGTCCGCTGCTGGCCTGGGCCTGCCGCTTGCGCCACCCCTGGGCCCGCGTCGTTCGCGGCGATATGTGGGCGCATCCCTGGTCGGGCTACCACCTCGTCTACATCTTCCAGCGCCCGGAGAGCATGGCGCAGGCCGAGGCCAAAGCGCGCGCAGAACTTGAGTCGGGTGCTTGGCTGATCAGCCTGGACTTTCCCCTGCCTGGCACGCCTGCCATACTGAGCCAGCCCCTGGTGGGGCGCCACTCGCTTCATGTCTATCGCTTCTGATCCCTCATTGCCTGCCCCGGCGCAGCCCCTGCGCTCAAGAACCCGGGTGCGTGGCCGATAAGGGCTTCAGACACAGCAGCATCCACAAACCATGTTCGTCATCGTCGGCTGGCTCATCGCCATGGGTTGCATCTTCGGCGTGTTCATTGCGCACGGAGGCAATATCGGCGTCGTGCTGCATGCACTGCCCTTCGAGTTCATCACCATCTTCGGCGCGGCCTTCGGTGCCTTCCTGGCCAACAACCAGATGAAGGTGGTCAAGGGCGCGATGAAGGGCCTGGGCACCTGCTTCAAGGGCAGCAAGTTCAGCAAGGCCCGCTACATGGAACTGCTGGCCCTGATGTACGACATCCTGCAGAAGGCCCGCAAGGAGGGCCTGATGTCCATTGAGAAGGACGTCGAAGACCCGCACAGCTCGCCGCTGTTCCAGAAGTACCCGACGGTGGGCAACGACCATCATGTGACGGAGTTCATCACCGACTACCTGCGCATGATGGTGTCGGGCAATCTCAACGCCCATGAGATCGAGTCGCTGATGGACGCCGAGATCGAGACCCACCATCAGGAAGAGCACGCCGCCGTCGCGGCACTGACCCGGCTGGCCGGCGGCCTGCCTGCGTTCGGCATCGTGGCCGCCGTGCTGGGGGTGGTCAACACCATGGGCTCGGTGGGCCAGCCTCCGGCAGTGCTGGGCGGCATGATCGGCTCCGCCCTGGTCGGTACCTTCCTGGGCATCCTGCTGGCCTACGGCTTTGCCGAGCCGCTGGCAGGTCTGCTGGAGCAGAAGGTCGAGGATGCCGGCAAGGAACTGCAGTGCATCAAGACCACGCTGCTGGCCAGCATGCAGGGCTATGCGCCGCAGGTGGCGATCGAGTTCGGCCGCAAGGTGCTGTACTCGGGCGACCGCCCGAGCTTCACCGAGCTCGAAGGCCATGTGAAGGGCAAGAAATGAGGCCCAGGCCCTCGAGTCCGGCTGCAGCCAAGGGAGTGATGCGCCATGGCCGGTGACGCCAAGAAGCTCCAGCCCATCATCATCAAGAAGATCAAGAAGGGCGGCCATGGCGCCCATGGCGGCGCCTGGAAGATCGCCTATGCCGACTTCGTGACGGCGATGATGGCCTTCTTCTTGCTGATGTGGCTGCTGGGGTCCACCACCGAGGGCGACAAGAAAGGCATTGCCGACTATTTCTCCTCGCCGCTGAAGGTGGCGCTGAGCGGCGGCTCGGGCTCGGGCGATTCCTCCCACGTGATCAAGGGCGGCGGCCAGGACCTCACGCGGCAGACGGGCCAGGTCAAGGCCGGCGACGTCGAGTCACCCCGGCACACGATCAATCTGCGGGCCCTGAAGGAAGAGCAGCGTCGCGCCGAACGCAGCCGTCTGCAGCAGCTCAAGGACAAGATCCAGGAGGTGCTGGCCAACAACCCGGCCCTGGCCTCGCTGGGCGGGCAGATCCGTCTCGAAATGACACGGGAAGGCCTGCGTATCCAGATTGTTGATGAGAACAACCGTCCCATGTTTGACAGCGGCAGCGCCGTGGTCAAACCCTATATGCGAGAACTACTTCGCGAACTTGGCGCTGTGCTTGCCGAGGTGCCCAATCGTTTGACGCTGGAGGGGCATACTGATGCTCAGCCCTTCTCGGGGGGCGAGCGGGGATACAGCAATTGGGAGCTGTCGGCGGACCGTGCCAATGCTTCCAGGCGGGAGTTGCTGTCTGGTGGTTTGCCGGAGTCGCGGGTACTGCGCGTGCAGGGCCTGGCGGCCAGCAAGCTGCTGGAACCCGACGAGCCCCGAAGCCCGATCAACCGCCGGATCAGCATCATCGTGATGAACCGTGATGCGGAAGACGCGGTGCTGAAAAATCTGCCGGACAACGAAGATGAACCGGCTGACAATGCAGCATCAGCGGCCGAGAAACCTTAACGAAGCGTTGAAGAATACCCGCGCTGCAGGTCATTCATTGGGATGCACTGACCCTGTTTCCGGAATATCGTTCGACCAGCCCTCAAGCCCCTTGCGAGGAACGCCATGAGCACTGACATGAAATTTCTGATCGTCGATGACTTCTCGACCATGCGCCGGATCGTGCGCGGTCTGCTGAAGGAGATCGGCTACAACAATGCCGAAGAGGCGGAGGATGGCGTCGAGGCCCTGAACATGCTGAAGAACGGCAAGTTCGACTTCGTGGTGAGCGACATCAACATGCCCAATATGACGGGCTTCGAACTGCTCAAGGCCATCAAGGAAGACGCCTCGCTCAAGCATCTGCCCGTCTTGATGGTGACCGCCGAGGCCCGCAAGGAGGACATCGTGCTGGCGGCCCAAAGCGGCGCTGCCGGCTACATCGTCAAACCCTTCACCAAAGCGACGCTGGAAGAGAAGGTGCAAAAGATCATGCAGAAGCTGGCCGCGGCCGCTTGATGGAGAAGGCCATGAAAGCAGACGATTTCGCCAAGCTGGGCAGCGGTACCGATCCTCTGATGGTGTCACCGGAGGTCTTCCAGCAATTGGGCACCATCACGCGGGTGCTGCATGACACCATGCAGCAGCTGGGCGTGATGCCCAAGCTGCAGACGGCGACCGATGGCCTGCCGGACGCGCGCAGCCGCCTGACCTATATCGCCAACAAGACCGCCGAGGCCGCCAACAAGGTGCTGAACTCGGTGGACCAGGCCAAGGGCGAGCACGCCAAGATCTCGGACGCAACGGCGGAAATGGCCAAGGCCATCACTGCCGATCCCGTCAAGGCCGTGGCCTCGGGCGCCGTGTTCAATTTCGTCAAGCAGGTCGAGGAGTCCACCTCGCACATCGACCAGCACCTGACCGACATCATGATGGCGCAGGACTTCCATGACCTAACCGGCCAGGTGGTGGCCAAGGTCGTGACCCTGGCCAACGATCTGGAGGACAGCCTGGTCAAGCTGCTGGTTCAGGTGGTGCCGCCGGACCAGCGCGAGAAGGTCGATCCCAACATCCTGCAAGGCCCCGTGGTCAATCCGGAAGGCCGCACCGACGTCGTGGCCAACCAGAGCGAAGTCGACGACCTGCTGGCCAGCCTGGGCTTCTGAAGCGCCGATGTCCTCCTGCCCGGCCAAAGGGGGCCGGGCCTTTCACGGCCCGCTGCGTGCTCCTTGCACCGGCGGGCTTTTTGTCGCCTGGCCCGGCAAGGGGGCGGCATCGTGTTCAACGGATCTTCTGCCGGGGCCGGGATGACGGGGTGAATATCGCCGCTTATCCGGCTTAAGTTCGGCGGCCTCGCAGCCAAGAATGGCGCCATCCCCCGGACCGTTCCGTCCGGTGGCATGACGCCATGGCAGACCAAGACGCACAGGACCGCAACTTACCGGCATCGGCCAAGAAGATCCGACGATCTCGTGCCGAGGGTCAGCTGCCGCGCTCGCGCGACCTGCCGCATTTTGCGATGCTGGTCAGCGCTGGTGCCTTGTTGTCTGCCGGCGCACCGCAGGCCCTGGACTGGCTGCAGAAGATGCTGCAGCACGGGCTTCGCTTCGACGCGCAACTGCTCCAGCGCCCCGGCTTCATGGGCGAGCGCCTGGGCGAGCTGACGCTGCAGGCGCTGGCGTTCCTGCTGCCGGTGTGTGGCCTGCTGATGCTGGTGGCCGTGGCGGCCAATGTTGCGGCCGGTGGCTGGAACTGGACCCTCAAGCCGCTGGCGCCGCGCTTCGAGCACCTGAACCCCCTGCAAGGGCTGGCCCGCCTGTTTCAGTGGCAGCACCTGGGCCAGGCCCTCAAGGCCGTGCTGCTGGCCCTGGTGTTGGGCGGCGTCGGCGCCCTGGTGCTCAAGGACCGGGTCGCGGCCTATGTGGGCATCATGTCCGTGCCGCTGCCCGGCGCCATTGCCTATGCCGGCCAGCAACTGATGCAGGGTCTGGCCCTGCTGGGCCTGGCCCTGGCCCTCTTTGCCGTGATCGACGTGCCGCTGCAGCGCCATCTCTACCTCAAGCGCCTGCGCATGAGCCGAGAGGAGGCCAAGCAGGAAATGAAGGAAATCGAGGGCAACCTCGAGATGAAGGGCAAGATGCGGGCGCGCATGCGCGAGATGGCCAAGCGCAGAATGATGGCCGCCGTGCCGAGCGCCGACCTGGTGGTGATGAACCCCACCCACTATGCGGTTGCGCTCAAGTACGACGAGGGCAGCATGGCGGCCCCCAAGGTCGTGGCCAAGGGCACGGACCTGCTGGCCTTCAGGATCCGCGACCTGGCCAAGGAGTCCCAGGTGCCGGTGCTGCAGTCGCCCATGCTGGCCCGGGCGCTGTATGCCCATGCCGAGCTGGACCGCGAGATCCCGGCGGCGCTGTTTGCCGCCGTGGCGCAGGTGCTGGCCTATGTGTACCAGCTCAAGGCGGCCATGGCCGGCCGCGGCCAGGCGCCCGCCGAGCTGCCGGATCCGCAGGTGCCGGCCGAGCTGGACCCGCACAACAAGCCGCATCGCCCCGCCGATGCCGACCTTCTGGAGGATGAGGCATGAATGCCGTGATGGCTCAGTTGCAGGCCATGCTGGGACCGCGTGCGCAGATCGTCGCTGCCTTGGGTGCTCCCATCGCCATCATCATGATCCTGGCCATGATGGTGCTGCCCCTGCCGCCCTTCGTGCTGGATCTGCTTTTCACCTTCAACATCGCCATGGCCGTCATGGTGATGATGGTGGCGGCCCACATGCTCAAGCCGCTGGACTTCGCGGCCTTCCCCACGGTGCTGCTGCTGACCACACTGATGCGGCTGTCGCTGAACGTGGCCTCCACCCGCGTGGTGCTGCTGCAGGGGCACACAGGAACCGGCGCGGCGGGCCGCGTGATCGAGTCCTTCGGCCACTTCCTGATCGGCGGCAACTTCGCCGTGGGTCTGATCGTTTTCGCCATCCTGGTGGTGATCAACTTCATCGTGGTCACCAAGGGCGCCGAACGCATTGCTGAGGTCGGCGCCCGCTTCACCCTGGACGCCATGCCCGGCAAGCAGATGGCCGTGGATGCGGACCTCAACGCCGGCCTGATCGACGAAAAGGAGGCGAAGCGCCGGCGCGCCGAACTCAGCGATGAAGCCGACTTTTTCGGCTCCATGGACGGTGCCAGCAAGTTCGTGCGCGGCGATGCCGTCGCCGGCATCCTGATCCTGTTCATCAACATCATCGGCGGCTTCATCATCGGCGTGGTCCAGCATGGCCTGTCAGCCGGCCAGGCGGCCGACTCCTACATCCTGCTGGCCGTCGGCGACGCGCTGGTGGCCCAGGTGCCGGCGCTGCTGATCTCGGTGGCCGCGGCCATGGTGGTCTCGCGCGTGGGCAAGGACAAGGACATCGGGACCATGATCGGCCGCCAGGTCTTTGGTTCGGCGAAGAGCCTGGCCATCACCGCGGGCGTCATCGGCATGCTGGGGCTGATCCCGGGCATGCCGCATGTGGTCTTCCTGCTGATCGCTTCGGCCCTGGGCTACTTGGCCTGGTGGCTCAAGCGCCAGGAACAGATGGCGCAGGCTGCCAAGGCCGAGGTCCTGCCCGCGCCGGCGGTCGAGCCCCATGCCGAAGCCAGCTGGGACGATCTGCAGCCCGTGGACGTGCTCGGCCTGGAGGTGGGCTACCGCCTGATCACGCTGGTGGACAAGACCAAGGAAGGCGACCTGCTCTCCCGCATCAAGGGCGTGCGCCGCAAGTTCGCGCAAGAGGTGGGCTTCCTGCCGCCGGCCGTGCACATCCGCGACAACCTGGAGCTGCGCCCCAGCCAGTACCGGCTGATCCTGCGCGGCGCGGTCATCGGCGAGGCGGAGGCCTACCCCGGCATGTGGCTGGCGATCAATCCCGGCCATGCGACACAGAAGCTCATCGGCACCGCCACCACCGATCCCGCCTTCGGCCTGCCCGCCACCTGGATCGAAGAGCGCCAACGCGAAATGGCCCAAATGGCTGGCTTTACGGTGGTTGATTGCTCGACCGTCATTGCCACCCATCTTACACACTTGATGCAAGTCCACGCGGCCCGTCTCCTGGGTCGGGTGGAGACGCAGCAGCTGGTGGAGCACCTCACCAAGCAGCAACCTCAGTTGATCGAAGACGTGATCCCCAAGATGGTCGGCATCGCCACACTGCAGAAAGTGCTCCAGTTCCTGCTGGAGGAGGGCGTGCACATTCGTGACATGCGCTCCATCGTCGAGTCCATCGCGGAGAACGCCGCGACCACGACCGATCCCGTCGAGCTGGGCCGCCGCGTGCGGGTGCACATCGCCCCTTCCATCGTCCAGCAGATTTATGGCCCGGTGAAGGAACTGGACGTGATCGCGCTGGAGCCCGAACTGGAGCGCCTGGTGACGCAGGCCCTGAACTCACCGCACGGTGCCGCCCTGGATCCCGGCGTGGCCGACACCCTGGCCCGCAGCGCGGCCGAACAGAGCCAGGCCCAGGAGGACCGCGGCGTGCCCGCCTGCCTGCTGGTGCCGGACCTGATCCGCGCGCCCCTGGCCCGCCTGCTGCGCCGTGCCGCCCCGCGCCTGAAGGTGCTGGGCCACAGCGAGATTCCCGAGACCCATTCGATCCGCATCGGGTCCATCATCGGAGCTGCTGCATGAGCACAGCGCCCGTGAAGGCTGATGCCAAGCCTTGTCTGGAGGCCGCATGAACGTCAAACGCTTTACCGCCCGCACTTCCCGCGAGGCGCTCGCGCTGGTGCGCCAGGCCTTTGGCGACGATGCCGTGGTGCTGTCCAACAAGCCCAGCGCCGAAGGCGTGGAAGTGCTGGCCATGGCTCCGGAGGGCATGACCCAGATCGAGCGCGTGGCCGCCACCGCGCCGCGCGTCGAGGCGCGTGCCCCGGCGCGAGTCCAGGCCCGCCCTGCGCCGGCTCCCGTGCCCACCATGGCCGGCAGCGCCCGCCTGGCCCAGCGGGCCGCCGAGCGCAATGAGCGCAACGAGCCCAGCTTCGGTCCGCCGGTCGAGGACGATGTGCAGACCCTGGCCATGAGCACGCTCAGCTTCCAGGACTACGTGCGCGAACGCATGCTCAAGCGCCGTCAGGCCGAGCTCAACGGTCAGCCGGACCCGCTGAGCGTGGCCCAGCCGGCACCGGAGCTGCCCAGCGCTGAAAGCCTGGCCAGCCTGGCCGCGGCGCGACAGCAGCGCGCGCAGTCCGCCATGCAGACCCTGGGCGCGCGTCGACTGGAGACCGCCGCTGCGCCGCCGGCCGAGCCGGCGCGCCGCAATCCGCCGGTCCTGCGCGACGAGATCCGCCTCTCGGCCGAGCAGCGGCCGATGCCCCAACTGGCCGATGCGCCCGGCAGCGCCCGCCGCGACCAGCAGGACATGATGAACGAACTGCGCTCGATGAAGGGTCTGATCGAGGAGCGCTTCGGCGCCCTGGCCTTCATGGAGAAGCTGCAGCGCCAGCCTGTGCAGGCCCGGCTGACCCAGCGCCTGCTGGATGTCGGCTTCTCGCCCGCGCTGGTGCGCAAGCTGGTCGAAGGCTGCCCGGCCCAGCTGGAGGGCAAGGAAGGCGCCGACGAAACCCAGTGGGCCGCCCAGGTGCTGGCCCGCAATCTGCTCACCGACGAGACGAACCCACCGCTGGAAGAGCAAGGCGGCGTCTTCGCACTGATCGGCTCCACCGGCGTGGGCAAAACCACCACCACGGCCAAGATCGCTGCCGCCTTCGCGACCCGACATGGCGCCTCGCAGCTGGGCCTGATCACGCTGGATGCCTACCGCGTCGGCGCCCACGAGCAGCTGCGCGCCTATGGCCGCATCCTGGGCGTGCCCGTGCACACGGCGCACGACCGCGCTTCGCTGGAAGACCTGCTGGAGCTGCTGTCGGGCAAGAAGATGGTGCTGATCGACACCGCCGGCATGGCCCAGCGCGACAGCCGCACCCATGAGCTGCTGGAGATGTTGGCCCACCCGAGCATCCGCCGCATCCTGGTGGTCAACGCCGCCCAGCAGGGCGAGACCATCGAGGACGTGGCCGGCGCCTGGCGGGCGCAGACCTGCCTGGGCGTGGTGCTGTCCAAGATCGACGAAGCCGTGAAGCTGGCACCCGCGCTGGACACCATGATTCGCCATCGTTTGCGCATTATTGGCGTTGCCAATGGGCAGCGGGTGCCGGAAGATTGGCATCGCCTGTCGGCACAGGCCCTGGTGCAGCGCGCGCTGCGCAGCCAGGCCCATGCCGCTTGGCGCATGGACAGCGCCGATGTGAACCTGATCTTTGCCGGAGGCCCCGCGCAGGCCTTTGTGCAGCACACGGCCGCGGGCGTGCATTGAGCCGCCCCAGAGCCCACGAAGGCATCGAGACCTGCAGCGAGACCCCCATGCGCGAGCCCCTCAGCAAGACCCCGCAAGACCAGGCCGACGGCCTGCGCAAGCTTTTCAGTGCCTCCAGGACCCGCTTCGTTCCCGTGGTGAGCAATCCCGAGGTGCTGGAGTCTGGCGTGCTGCTGGAGGGCCTGTGTGCGGCCTTCTCCGAGATGTCGCTGCAGACCCTGGTGGTGGATGCCGGCGAGCTGTCGCCGCCGGCCTCCGAGATGGCCGCGGTGGACCTCTCGGCCTGCGTGGAGCGGCTGTCTCACCACGTGAGCTACCTGGCGGCGCGCGGACTGCCGCTGCGCTATATCAACGCCAACGGCTCGGCCGCTGAATTTCTGCAGGCCCTGTGCGAGGCGGCACCGCAGGCCGACGTCATGATCCTGCATGCCCCGGCCGCCGAGCTGGCCCGGGTGCTGAACTCCCGCGAGTTGCGACCGGTGCTGCTGGCGGATACCGAGGCCCGCAGCGTGACCCACGCCTACGCCGGCATGAAGTGGCTCAGCCAGCGCGCCGGGCTCATGGTCTACAGCCTCTTGCTGGCCTGCCATCCGCAGCTGCGCCTGGCGGAGCGCATCGCTCAGCAGATCAGCAGCTGCGGCGACGGCTTCCTGGGCGCCGTGCTGCGCGACTGGGCCTGCATGGATCCCCGCACGCCGCCCACGGCGCCGCTGTCGCCCGAGGTGCGGCATCTGGCGCGCGAGCTCCTGGCGGTCGTGCCCCCGGGTGTTGCGCCGGACTCCGTGCTGGATGCCCGCCCGCTGCGGCCCCTGGTGAATCTCCGACCGGCCCGGCCGGCGGTGGCCGCCAACTGATGTTGCAGGAGCTGAAGATGTATACCGCCAAAGGCCGCCTCGACAACGCTGCGCTGATCCAGCAGTACAGCAGTCTGGTCCGACGCCTGGCTCACCAGATGATCGCCAAGTTGCCGGCCAATGTGGAATTGGACGATCTGATCCAGGTGGGCTTGATTGGGCTCACCGACGCGCTCTCGCGATTTGATGTGTCGCAAGGCGTGCAGTTCGAGACCTTCGCCACCCAGCGCATCCGCGGTGCGATGCTGGACGAGTTGCGCGGCGGCGACTGGATGAGCCGCGGCACGCGCCGCCAGCAGCGTTCGATCGAAACTGCCGTGCACAAGCTTGAGCAGCGTCTGGGGCGTGCGCCGCAGGAGTCCGAGATCGCCGCAGAGATGGGCATGAGCCTCACCGAGTACCAGGAGCTGCTGTCCAAGGTGCGCGGCACGCAGCTGGTCTACCTGGAGGACATGAGCGGGGACGAAGGCGACGACGACTACCTCGACCGCCATGTGGTCGACGAGAGCAACAATCCCATGGCCTTGCTGCAGGACCATCGCATGCGCGAGGCCCTGGTCGCTGCCATCAAGAACCTGCCCGAGCGCGAGCAGTACGTGATGAGCATGTACTACGAGCATGACATGAACCTCAAGGAAATCGCGGCGGTGCTCAAGGTCACGGAGTCGCGGGTCTGCCAACTGCACAGTCAGGCGATTGCCCGCTTGCGTGTGAAGCTGCGCGACTGGTAAAACTTCTCCCCGAGCGGCCGAGTCCGGCCGGGAGAGGAATCCGCATGAAGTCCTGGTGGCAGTCCGGCGCGCATGAGCGCGAGCCGGCGGTGTCTGCATCGACCATCGAGCCCGGCAGCAAGGCCTCGGACGCGCGAGCGCTGGTGCAGTCGCTGGCGCAGCCGGTCTCCAGCCTGGGGCGCGATGCCGCCGAGGTGCGCGGCGCGCTGGAGGACACGCAGAAAGTCGTGGTGGCGCAGCGCGAGGCCATGCAGGCGCTCGGCCAGGAACTGCAGCAGGTGCAGCGTGCCCAGCAAGGCATCGCCGAGGCGACAGCGCAGTCCATCGCCGCCGTGGCGCAGGCGCGCGAGGCGCTGCAGAACATCGGCGCCGAAGTCGGTGGCATCGTGCAGACCCTGAGGCAGGTGTCCGAAGCGGCTTCGGAGATCACCCAGATCGCATTGCAGACGCGGCTGGTGGCCTTCAACGCCTCGGTGGAGGCCAAGCGCGCCGGCGAGGCGGGGCGGGGCTTTGGGGTGGTGGCTGACGCCGTCAAGGACCTGGCGGCCAAGGTCGAGCAGAGTTCCAAGTCCATCATGGGGACCGTCGGTGCCCTGGATGCACGCGTCGACAGCTTCAGCCGCGAGCTCAGCAGCGAAGGGCGCCAGGCGCAGGACCGCAGCAGCATCCACGCCGCATTCGGCACCGTGCAGGCCGACGTGCAGCGCATCGCCGGCGCCGCGGAGCAGAGCCAGCAGACCACCGCCGCCCTGGCCGGTCGGGCGGCGGAACTGGGCAGCGAGGTCGCGCTGGCGCTGCAGCACCTCGAGGCCGCCTTCGCCTGCAGCGACCGTTTCCTGCGCCTTTCCGAAGACCTGATCGAGCGCATCGCCTCGTCAGGCGTGCGGGTGGATGACGCGCTCTACATCGAAGGTGCGCAGCGTGCCGCGCAGGACATCGCGCAGCTGATGGAGCAGGCCTTGCGGGAGCGGCGCATCACGCTCGCCGATCTTTTCGACGAGCACTACCAGCCGCTGCCCGGAACCAACCCCCAGCAGCACAGTGCGCGCTTTTGCGAACTGGCGGACCAGCTCTTGCCGCAGGTGCAGGAGCGCATGCTGCAGCTCTCGGACAAGGTCGTCTACTGCATCGCCGTGGACCGCAACGGCTACGTGCCCACGCACAACCGCAAGTACTGCCAGCCGCAACGGCCGGGCGATGTGGTCTGGAACACGGCCAACAGCCGCTACCGGCGCATCTTCAATGACCGCACGGGACTGGCCTCGGCGCGCAATCAGCGTCCTTTCCTGCTGCAGACCTACCGGCGCGACATGGGCGGTGGGCGCTTCGTGCTGCTGAAGGAAGCCTCGGCGCCCATCATGGTGCAGGGACGGCACTGGGGCGGCGTGCGCCTGGCCTTCAATTTCTGAGCGCCGGCAAGACCTGGCACCGTCTGCCGTGCCGGCGGCTCACTCCACCACGCAAGCCCGGTTCTTGCCGGTGCGCTTGGCCTCATAGAGCCCCTCGTCGGCCCGGTCCAGGGCCGCCTCCAGGGTCTCGCCGCCGCGGTACAGCGTGATGCCGGCCGAGAAGGTCACGAAGACGTCCTTGCCCTCATGCATGAAGAGCGCCGCGGACAGCGAGCGCTGCAGGCGCGTCAACACCTGCTGGGCCTCGTCCAGCGGCGTGCGGGGCAGCATCAGCACGAACTCCTCGCCGCCGTAGCGGGCAACGAGGTCGCCGGGGCGCAGCATCTGCGTCACCCGCGCGGCCAGCGACTTCAGGGCCTCGTCGCCGGCCGCATGGCCCAGGCTGTCGTTGAGCTTCTTGAAGTTGTCCACATCCAGCAGGGCCAAGGCCAGCACCGTGCCCTCGCGCTCCAGCTTGGCCTGCTCCGTGTTGAAGGCCGCTTCCAGGCCGCGCCGGTTGGCGATCTTGGTCAGTTGGTCGGTCTGTACCTCGCTGGAGAGGCGGCGCAGCTCGCCTTCCAGTTCGTCCACACGACGGGACAGTTCGGAGGCGCGCTCATGTTCGCTGCTCAGCCGCTGCTGGGTGCTGTGGACCAGGGACTGCACGGTGCGGCTCTCCTCGACCATCTCGCGCACCACGCCGGCCAGGCTTTCCAGGGTGTCGGCCTTCTCGATCACCTCGGCATAGCGGCTGACGTTGCTCTGGAAGCGGTCCGTGTGCTGGCCCAGTTCGCCCAGCTCCTCGAGCATGCGATGGATCAGCAGCTTCAGCGAGTCGCGGGCCCGGGCCCGCTCCGCCTGCAGGCTCTTCTGCCGCTCGCGCGTGCCCTCCAGCATTTCGCTGGCCATGCGGACGCCGCGCGAGCTGAGGCCGGAGTCCAGCGCCTGCGTCATCAGCTCGCACTGGCCGCGGGCCCAGGAATCGTCCTCGGCCAGCTCGACCAGGCTGGCGCTGAGGGCCCGGCACAGGTCGCCCATCTGTCCGAAGAGGTGGTGGCGGTGGTCCAGCATGCGCCGCGCCCGCACGCACAAGGCCTCCATGGATTCGGCCCGCTGCGGCGTTGCACCCTGCTCGCGCAGGCTGGCCAGCGCGGTCTCCAGCTCGCGCTTCAGCGCCTCGGCGCGTTCGTCCATGGCGGGCAGCGCATGCTGCACGGTCTCATGCAGGCTTTCACCGACCAGGGGCCAGGACTGCGGCCCGGCTTCGTGGTCCAGCGCCGCGGCATCCAGCTGGATTTCCTCCTCGCTGAAGAATTGGCTGGGCGACCCGCCAGCATCGTTCGGCTCACCCGTCTCGGCGGCCTGGACATCGACGCCGACGTCGCTGGTGTCGCTGTCCCAGCTGGCCAGCAACTGGCGCATGCGGTTGAGCAGGCGGTGAGGGTCGCTGCGGTTGGATTCCAGCACGCGCTGCAGGCCGTCCTTCTTGCGCGCCAATGTCCATTGGCGCCCGCCGCGTTCCAGGCCACGCACGAGGCGTTCGGTGACGCCGGCCATGCCATCGGCCAGTACTGCCGGGCCGGCGCTTTGCTGGAAGCGCTCCAGCACGCGTTGGGCTTCGTCCCAGCGCGATTCGCGCAGCATGGCCATCACGTCCTGGCGGGCCTGGATCTCGCTGATCCCCAGACTGAGCATCTTCTGCAGCACGGGCTGGGCGCGCTCGGGCAGGGTCTCGGCGCTGGCTGCGGCTGGGGTTGCGGTTGCCGAAGGACCGGCCTCCGTGCCCCCGGACTCGACCAGATAGGCCCGAGCGTAGTTCTCGGGCGTCGGTTCCAGCTTGGCCATGGCCAGGCGGCGCAGCGCGGCCTTGGCGATCAGCGCCGGCGCCTGGCCGCCGGCATTGCCCGCAGCGCCGCTAGGGCGGGCGGCTGCTGCGGATGTCGGGGAGGAGGGCGAACGTTCGTCCATGATGCTCCAAGAAGGCTCAGCGCTGCCCGCCGATCGGGCTGCTGAGGGGGCGGTGCAACGCAGGGTCGCCATCCAAGCCATTGGCCTGCACGATCCAGGGCGCTTTGCGAGGCAGCACGGTCTGGGCCAGCCAGCGCTCCAGGTCATCGGCGGCCAGCGGGCGGCTGAAGAGGAAGCCCTGCATCACGCTGCAGCCCAGGCGGTGCAGCACCTCCATCTGGCGCAGGGTCTCCACGCCTTCCGCGATCACGCGCAGGCCCAGCGAGCGCGCCAGCGCGATGATGGCGGTGACCACGGCCGAGCTCTGCGGCGTGATGCCCAGGTCGCGCACGAAGCTGCGGTCGATCTTGACCTCGGAGATGGGCAGGGTGGTCAGGTAGGCCAGTGAGGAGTAGCCGGTGCCGAAGTCGTCGATGGAGATCTCGACGCCCACCTCGTTGAGCCGGTGCAAGGCGGGGATCACGTTCTGCAGGTCCTTCATCAGGCCCGTCTCGGTGATCTCCAGCTGGATGGCGCGGTGAGGCACGCCGTAGGCGCTGACGCACTGGTGGATGTGTTCGACCAGGTCCGAGCGCTCGAAGAGGCGGTTGGGCAGATTGACGGCGATGGCATCCGAGAAGCCGAAGTTCA
This sequence comes from Burkholderiaceae bacterium, assembly GCA_041905785.1. Taxonomy (GTDB): domain Bacteria; phylum Pseudomonadota; class Gammaproteobacteria; order Burkholderiales; family Burkholderiaceae_C; genus Roseateles_B. The sequence goes on along the minus strand of JAYRKJ010000006.1, from coordinate 179,086 downwards.
GCTGCCAGACCTTGGCCTGGCGCGCCGCCTCGCGCAGTGCCCATTCTGAAAGCGGCACGATCAGGCCGGTTTCCTCGGCCAGGGGGATGAAGTCGCCGGGCGGGACCAGCCGGTCGCCGCGCTGCCAGCGCATCAGGGCTTCGGCGCCAACCATGCGGGCCGCCCGCACGTCGATCTTGGGCTGGTAGTGCAGCACGATCTCGTTGCGTTCGATGGCCTTGTGCAGGGCGGACTCCAGCTCCAGCTTCTCCCGGCCGCGGCCGGCAAGCTGCGGCGTGTAGAGCGCCGAGGCATTGCGGCCCTGACTCTTGACCGCGTACATGGCCACATCGGAGTTGCGCAGCAGGTCGGCGGTGGTCGTGCCGTCGCGCGGGTAGATGGCGATGCCCACGCTGGCGGTGACGAAGCATTCCTGACCCGCAATGAAGATGGGCTCGCGCAGGGATTCCAGCACGCGCTGGGCCACGCGCTCGGCGTCGCGCTCGTCCGTCACCTCGGGCAGCAGGGCCACGAATTCGTCGCCGCCCAGCCGGCCGACGGCCTCCAGCGTGCGGTGCGAGCGGCCGCCCACGGACTCCAGCAGTCCTTCCATCACCTGGTCAGAGTGGCGCACGCAGGCACGCAGGCGGCGGCCTACCTCCATCAGCAGCTCGTCGCCGGCGGCGTGGCCCAGGGTGTCGTTGATGACCTTGAACCGGTCCAGGTCGATCAGCAGCAGGCCGACCTCATGGCCGCTGCGCCGCGCAGCCTCGATGGCGCGCTCGGCACGCCAGATCAGCTGGCGGCGGTTGGGCAGGCCGGTGAGGGCGTCGAAGTTGGCCAACTGGCGGATCTTGTCCTCGGCCAGGCGGCGGTCGGTGACGTCCTGGATCACGCCGGTGTAGCCGCTGGCGTTGCCATGCTCGTTGAACTCGGGCTCGGCTTCGATGTGCAGCACGCGCTGCCGGCCGTCGACCAGGGTGACCGGCACATCGGTCACCAGCACCGAGTTGTGGGCAATGACCTCGCGCAGCAGACGCATGAAGAGCTGGCGCTCTTCCTTGGGCACCATGCGCATCACGCCGATGAAGTCCAGCGGCTCGTTCGGGCCGTAGCCGAACACGCGCAGGGCCTCGGTGGCCAGCACGAAGCCGCCGGCACCGCGGTGCCATTCGAAGCTGCCCATGCGTGCCAGGTCTTGCGCGCGCGCCAGCCGGGCCTTGCTGCGCTCCAGCTCGATGCGGGTGCGCGAGCTGCGCAGCAGGTAGCGCAGGCGCCCGGCCAGCAGGCTCCATTGCGTGGACTTGACGAAGAAGTCGGTCGCGCCGACCTGGTAGGCCCGGTTGATGGAGGCCTCGTCGTCCAGACCGGTCAGCATCAGCACGGGGGTGGATTCGAAGCCCGGCATCTCGCGCAGGCGGCTGCAGGTCTCGAAGCCGTCCAGCTCCGGCATCATGGCGTCCAGCACGATGATGTCCGGCGTCCAGCCGGACACGGTGCGCAGGGCCTCTTCGCCGCTGCTGGCCTCGGTGATGTCGAAGCCCCGCTCGCGCAGAGCGATGGCGGTCAGCAGCAGATTGACTTCATCATCATCCACGAGCAGCACACGCGGCTGCTCGGGCAGGTCCTGGTCCACGGTCGGATTGGCTGAGTTCATTGGGGCCTCGTCAACAAGGCTTCAAGGGCATGGCGAACCAGCCCCGCCTCATCATGCATGGCATCGATCAGCTTGTCCAAGCCTTCGGTCTGTCCGTTTCGGGCCATGGATTCGATCTCGGCGCAGAGTGTTGACAGCTGCAAGGCGCCCAGGCTTGCCGAGGAGGATTTTAGGGTGTGGGCCACATGGCGGATGGCCGCAAGGTCCATGCCTGCCTCCCGCGCGCGTTGCAGGTCGGGCAGCAGTTTGTCCAGAGATTTGATGAAGGCATTGATCACCCGCGGCAACAGTTGGTTGCTGCCGCTGGGGTCCAGATCCCGCAGGCGCTGCAGGGCGGCATCGTCCAGGCAGCTGGCGCTGCGGTCCGGGGCGGGGATCGGTGTGACGGACGGCATGGTCTCTCCATCAGGATGGTCAGCGGGGCCGGCAGCAGCCGGACCTGCGGCAGGAGCGGAAATCGGTGCGTGCCCCAGCTGGCGCTGCAGGACGGCCTGCAGCTCCCTGTTGCGTATTGGCTTGGGCAGGTAGTCGTCGAAGCCATAGGCCAGCAGCTTGCCCTTGTCGCCCGACAGCGCATTGGCCGTCACCGCGACCACGGGCAGGCGGCTGGGGTTGACGAAGCGGAAGCGGCCGTCGCCGCCCCGCCGGAAGATCTGCAGGGCCTGGATGCCATCCATGCCCGGCATGTGGATGTCCATCATGACCAGGTCGAAGAAGGCCTCGCCGAGCGCTTGCAGGCCTTCCTCGGCGCCGTTGCTCAGCCGCACCTCGCAGCCTAGCTGCAGCAGCATCTGCTGAATGACCTCCTGGTTCACGGGGTTGTCTTCCACCACCAGGATGCGCCATGCCGGGCTCTGGGCGCTGCTGTCGCCCTGCATCTGTGCCGGGCTGTCCGGTAGCGCCTGATCGTCCAGCGGCAAGCGCAGGCTGAAGACGCTGCCACCCTCGGGGCGAGCCCAGGCTTCCAGTTGGGCCCCCATCTGCTGGGCGAGCTGCTGCGCCACCGCCAGGCCCAGGCCGGCACCGCCATGGCGGCGCGCCAGGCTGGCATTGCCCTGGGTGAAAGGCATGAACAGGCGCTGCAGCTTCTCGGCCGGAATGCCGATGCCGGTGTCCTGCACCTGGAGGATGAGCTCCGGCACTGCGTCGGCACGGGGCTGCAGCACGGCGCGCAAGCGGACCTCGCCCTGCTCGGTGAACTTCAGCGCGTTGTCCAGCAGCTTGCCCAGCAGGCGCCGCAGCGCGCCAGCGGAAACCGGCACGGAGGCGGGCAGGCCGTCGGGCAGGTCCAGCGTGAGGCTTAGACCACGGGACTCCGCCTGGGGCCGGTATTGGGCTGCCAGCGTTTCCAGCAGCGGGCGCAGCAGGCAGTCGCCACCCCGCAGTTCCGCCGCTTCACCCTCCAGATGGGCCAGGTCCAGCATGTCGTCCAGCAGGTGCTGCAGGTCTTCGGCGCTGGCCTGGACCTGGCGGGCGTAGTGCTGCTGGCGCTCGTCCAGCGTCGTGTTGAGCAGCAGCTGGTTCATGCCCAGGATGCCGTTCATGGGCGTGCGGAACTCATGGCTCATATTGGCCATCAGCAGGCTCTTGGCCTGGCTGGCTGACTCGGCCTTGTCCCGGGCGGCCTGCAGCTCGCGGTGGCGCTGCTGTTCTTCCGTCACATCGGCCAGGATGCCGTAGACCAGCGGAGCCCCGCCCGCGTGAACCTGCACCCGCGTGCGCAGGCGCACCCAGCGCAGGCCGCGGTTGGGATGCAGGATGCGCAACACCATGTCCGATGACTCGCCCGCAGCCTGGGCCAGCAGCCGGCGCCGGTAAAGCGCGAGGTCGTCCGGATGGATGCGGTCCTCGAACAGCCGCGGGCCATGGCGCAGGTCCATGGGACTGAGCCCCAGCGTGTCCAGCAGCAGCGGCGAGCTGAAGTGCAGGCGGTCCCACTCCGCGTTGGTGACGAACAGGCATTCGCTGACGGCGTCGGTGACCTCGCGGAAGCGGGTGTCGCTTTCCTGCAGCGCGCGCTCCAGCTGGCGGCGCGCATTGGCGTCCTGCAGCACCAGCACGGCCAGCGTGCGGCGCTGTCCGGCCAGGGGCATCAGCAGTCGCTGCACCTGCAGCCAGCGCGGGCCGAAGGGGGTCTGCACCCGGAGGTCCTCGCGGGCACCGCGCCGCCCTTCGCGCAACGCCTGCCAGCGTGCCGGGGCGCACAACTCGGCCAGCGCGGGGTCCACGCCGTGCCCCAGCGGCCGACCCAGCAGGGCCGCTCCACGGACCGACAGCAGGCGCTCGGCTTCGCGGTTGAGATGCATCAGCCGTCCGTCCTGGCTGTCCATCAGCAGCAGGCCCAAGGGCAGCAGGTCCAGCAAGGCCAGCGAGTCACCCGTACTCAAGGCCTGCAGCAGCTGGCGGGCCGTCTCGGCGGCAAGCGAGGCGTCCGGCGTCATGAGCGCCTGTTGGGATGCGCGAGCACTCGCTCAGTGACTGGATCCGCAAGGCCTGACCCTCGCCCGGCGGGCGGGCATGGCTGGTCGGCGGGTGTGGCGGCTCGCCGCTGCGAGCTCAGCCCTGGTCGTTCCTGCATGGATCTTCTCTCTGCGATGGGCGCCGCCCCCTCAGGCGGGCATGGACCCTTAACGCTGCATTCTCGGTGAAACGCCACAGACCTGGGTAGAGGGATCTTTACAATGAGTTGCATGAGCAGCCTCAGCCAAGTCCCGCCGCGTGGTCGCCGTCGACCCTGGTGGGGAGGCGCCCTCGCGGCCCTGGCCCTGGCCCTGGTGGCGTTCGGCTCCTGGCTGCTGTCCGGGCTGGAGCCGCAGGGCGCCTTGCTGAGCGGGCTGCTGGCCGTGCTGGCCATGCTGCTGATGTGCGTCGCACTGGCCGTGGGCTGGCACCTCGGCGTGCGCTTGACCCGCCAGCAACTGGGCGAGTCGCTGCGCGAGCTGCGCCAGCAATTGCATGCCCAGGCGCAGGTGCAGTCCGATTGGCAATGGCAGACCGACGCCCAGCACCACCTGGTGCGCTGGCAGGCGCCCTGGGGTCAGCCGGGATCGAGCTGGGTTGGCCTGGCGGCCACGCAGTCGCTGGCCGAGCGTCTGCAACTGGATGCACCACGGGCCGCGCAATTGCAGGACGCGCTGCAGGCGCAGCGCCCCATCCAGCAGCTGCAGCTGGGCGGTGCCTCGGCCTGCGCCAGGCCGCAGGCTGGCGACTGGTGCTTGCAGGCCGTTCCGCTGCTGGACGGCAGCGGGCGCTTCTGCGGCTTCCTGGGCAGCGGCCGCTTTGTGGCAGCGCCGGCCGCCGCGTCGGTCCAGCCCGCCGCAGAAGCGCTGCAACAGGCAGACGGCGACGCCCTGCGCGCCGAGCAGGAGGCCTTGGCCTACACGGTGTCGCACGACCTGCGCGCGCCGCTGCGGGTGGTCGAGGGCTTTGCCCGCATCCTGCGTGAAGACTACGGCCGCCTGCTGGACCGGGTGGGCAATGATCATCTGGACCGCATTTCCGGCGCAGCGCAGCGCATGAACCAGATGATCGACGCCCTGCTGGCTCTGAGCCGGCTGTCGGTTCAGGTGCTGGAATGCTGTCCGGTGGACCTGAGCCTGCTGGCGAACCTGGTGATGGACGAGCTGCGGCGCGAGAGCCCGCAGCGTCAGCTGGTCCTGCACATCCAGCCCGGCATGGTGGTGCAGGGCGACCCCACCCTGCTGCGCATGGTGCTGGAAAACCTGTTGGGCAACGCCTGGAAGTACAGCGGCCAATGCGAGACGGCGCAGATCAGCTTTGAATGCCAGGACCTGGCGCAGGGGCGGGTTTTCGTGGTCAGCGACAAGGGCGCCGGTTTCGACATGCGCTTTGCCGAGCGGCTGTTTTCTGCCTTCCAGCGGCTGCACAGCGCCAGCGACTTCCCCGGGACGGGCGTGGGCCTGGCCTCGGTGCGCCGCATCGTCCGGCGCCATGGGGGGGACATCTGGGCAGAGTCGGCCGTGGGGCAGGGCGCGCGTTTTTACTTCACCCTGCCGGGGCCGCGCCAGCCTTCTGCTTGAGAGGCCTTCAGTGCGTGGCCGGTGATGCCAGCAGCTCCACGGCATCCAGCAGGCGGGCTGCCTGCTCATGCCAGGAGCGCCCTTCCTGCTCGGCCATGCGGCGCAACCGGGCCCAGGCGTCCTGGCGCGACAGGGAATAACGGTGCATCAGCACGCCGATGGCCATGGCCACGGTTTGACCAAGCACCTCGTCGGGGGCTGCGGCCTGGGCAGTCGGCTCGGCCATGGGCTGGGCCCTGCGCGCTCGCAAGTTGGCAAAGGCCGCCTCCACCGCGGGGACGATTTGATGAATGTCCAGCGGCTTGACCAGGTAGGCCACGGCACCCAGCTCCTTGACCTTGGCCACGGTGTCCTCGTCGGCAAAGGCCGAGAGGAACATGAAGGGCGTTTGCAGCGCCTCGCGCAGATAGGCGGCGACGTCAAAGCCGCTCATGCCCTCCATGCGGATGTCCAGCAGGGCCAGCTCAGGGCGATGCTCGCGCGCCAGCAGAATGGCCTCGTCGCCGTTGTCGGCGTCGATCACCTCGTAGCCGGCCTGGACCAGGCCGTGGGTCAGCGTCGCCAGGACCAGCCTGTCGTCGTCGACCACCAGAATCTTGCCTTTGCTCGTCACAGCCTACGCACTCCCACCCATAGGGCCGGGGCCGCCCGGCCTGGCCACGCTTGCGGTCCCGTCGCGGGACTGCGTGATCTTTGCAGCGCCATGGCATTCCATGCGGCCAAAAGCCGACATTGTCACCCAAATGCTGGTCTGCAGGCGTTCATGCTTGCCCTAGTCGGCAGGCGAAGCGGGCGTTTGGCAGTTGTTTGAACGTGGTTTGAAAGGCGTTTGAACGTTCCTGGGCAGCCCTGGGGTGCATCGCTCACCCTGCTGGTGGTCACGGGGCTCGTCCGCCCAGGGGCTGCCCGGGGCGCGATCCAGGCCCTCGCCGCACCCGCTCGGCATGCGGCTGGCGTTCAGCGGGTGCTCAGGTGGCGCTCAACCAGATGACGGACGGTGGCTGCAGTTCCATGGTGCAACACACCAGCGACCCCTGCTGCTCCAGCTTCAGCTTGGCGCTGCGCCGCGGCAGCAGGGCGCGGACCAGCCCCAGGCCGGACACGCTGCCCGGCACGCCCGCCAGGCTGAAGCCCGCCGGCAGCTGGCCGGGATTGAGGATCTGGATGGACACGCGGTCCGCCTCGCAGCGCAGGTGGCAGTGGATGGGCGCATCCTGGCTGTGCTTGATCGCGTTGGTGAGCAGCTCGTTGAGCGTCAGGGCGATGGGGATGGACTCGGCCTCGGGCAGCGCCCAGCGCTCGGCGTCGGCCGCCACGCCGCCTTCCACATGGCAAAGGATGGGGCGCCCGAACATGCGCTGCACCGAGCCCGTGATGGCCTCCACCACTTTGGGCACGCGCAGCGGCCCGCTGCCGCCCACCTGCAGGCCATAGACCTGGGCGATGGCCTGGACCTGGCCCACGGCTTCGGAGATCACGCCCTTGATCTCGGGGCGGCGGGCGGCGATCTGCTGCAGCAGCCCGGCCACGCCCTGCAGGTTGTTCTTGATGCGGTGGTGCACCTCCTTGACCAGCAGCTCGCGCTGGGCAATGGCGGCCTCCAGCCGGGCGGCCTCGGCCGCGCGCTGCTCGGTGACGTCGCTGGCCACCATCAGCAGCTGCTCGGGCTCGCTGGCGCCGTCCGGGCGGCTGACGTCGCTGAGGTGCAGGTAGCGGGTGTCCCAGATGCGGGTCTCGCCGCCCATGCTCAGCGGGTACTCGCGTTGGGTGACGGCGTCGCTTTGCAGCGCGGCCTCCATGTCGCGCCGGATGGCGCTGCCCTGCTCAGCGCCGAACAGCTCCTCCGGCGTGGCACCCAGCAGGGCCTGCTCGGGGCGGCCGGCCAGGCGGGCCGCCACTTGGTTGATCTTCTCCAGGCGCAGGCTGCGGGCATCCAGCAGGCTGATGGCCAGGGGGGCCGCCTCGATGATGCGGCGCAGCGAGGCCTGCGCCTGCTGGGTCTGGGCCTCGGCCTGACGGCGGCGCTCGATGTCCAGCAGCGCATAGGTGAGCTGGCGCCCGTGCTCGGCAAGACCTGTCACCACGGCATTGCCCACCACCCAGAACTCGCGTCCGTCGCGGGCCATGAGCCGGCATTCGAAGGTCTCGGCCTGGCCTTCGGTCAGCTCGTCCAGGTAGTGCGTCTGGCGGAAGGGGTGCTCGGGATCGGGCGTGGCGACGATGCTCATGGGCTGGCCCAGGAATTCGACCAGGTCACCGCCGAACATGCGCCGGGCCGAACGGTTCATCCACTCGATGCCGCCACGCCCCACGGTGACGATGCCCACCAGCACCGAGTCCAGCACGGCCCGCTCGCGCTCGGCCTGCAGCAGCAGCGACTGCTGGGCCCGCCAGCGGTCGTCCACGTTGACGTAGGTGGCAATCAGGGCCTCGTCCGCCAGCCCTTGGCGCATCAGGCGCTTGCTGACCTGCATCCACAGCAGGCTGCCATCGCGCCGGCGCACGCGCCGCTCGCCGCGCCACAGGCCGCTGTCCAGCAGGGCCATCCGGGTCAGCCGGCTGATGTGTTCGTATTCGTGGTGGGACTCGTAAAGTGCTTCCAGCGGCAGACCCACCAGTTCCTCGATGCGGTAGCCGGTCAGTTGGGCCAGGGCTTCGTTGGCGCGCTCGATGCGGCCGCCGCGCAGGATGGCGATGCCCACGTCGGACAGGCTGAACATCAGCTCGCGGTCCTGCACCAGCGTTTCCAACTGGGCCTGCTGGCTCTTGAGCCGGCTGATGTCGCTGATCACCGCGATGGCCTCGGGCTCCACCGACTGGCCTGCCGGCACGGCCTTGAGGCTCAGGGACAGCCAGCGCGCCTGCGTTTGGCCGACCTGTTCGAACTCGGCTTCAAATGGCTGCTGCGGGTCCAGGGCCTGCAGGGCGGCCAGCACCTCGCGGCCCAGTTCCGGCAGGGCCTCAAAGAGGCGGGTGATGCCGGTACCGGCCTCGGGCTGGGTGGCGTGGCCCAGCATCCGCGCGAAGCCTGGGTTGCAGCGCACCAGTCGTTGGCCGCGCAGGTAGGCCAGGCCCAGGCCGGCGCCGTCCATGGTGGTGGTCAGCTCATGCAGCAGCTGCTCGCTGCGGGCCAGGGCCTGCTGCTGGGCAGTCATGTCCAGGGTCACCACCGAGGTGGTGCGCTGGCCCGAGCCCAGCTGCCCAGGTTCGACCCGGGTCAGCAGCCAGCGCCGCCCCAGCTCGGGATGGCGCACGGCATAGCGGACCTCGGCCTTCTCCCCATTCTTGAGCGCCTTCTGCAGCCGCTCGAACTCGGGCAGGGATTCGGGCTCGACGATGTCCCGGCCCACGCCCTGCAGGCCGGCGAGAGCCCCCGGCGGCGCCGAGCCGGCCCTGCCGGCACGCGGGCGCAGCCAGCCGGCATCCTGCTGGAAGGTGGCCAGGCCGACACCGGCGGTGTCCATCAAGGCATCCAGCTGCTGATGGGCCAGGTCGCGCTCCTGCTCCAGGCTGCGGTCTTCCAGCAGCGCCATCGCGCGCTGCGGGCCGGCGGACTCGGGCAGCGCACGCACCCGGGCCTGCCACCAGCGGGTCCGGCCCTGGGCGTCCATCAGGCTGGCCTGGGTCAGCAAGGTGTCGCCTTCGTGTTGCAGCTGGGGATGAAGGCCCTGCGGCGACCAGCCCAGCAGCTTCTGCAAGGCGGGGGCGGCCTCCTGCAAGGAGGATGGAACGGGCAGGCACAGGGCGGTGAAGGCGCCGTTGTGGCGCAGCAGCAGTCCCTGGGCATCGAACAGCACCACGGGTTGCGGGCTGAGGTCCAGCCACTGGCTCATTTCCTGCTGCAGGCGCTCGGCCTGCTCGCGCGCCTGCAGCTCGGCGCTGCAGTCTTGCAGCACAACCAGGTTCTGCGTGGGGGCGTGGGGCTCGCTGAGCCGGTGGCTGCTGAAGCGCATCCAGCGTTCCGGCCCGCCCGGCACGCGCAGCCGCAGCGGGCGCGTCGAGGTGTCGGGGCGGACCAGGCTGCGCGCCAGGGCCCGAGCATGGGGGCGCTCGCGCCATTGGGCCCGGTCTTCGGGTGCCAGCCATTGGGCCAGATCCTGGCCCAGCAAGGCGTCCAGCGGCTTGTCCAGCAGGTGCAGCAAGGCCTCGTTGGCCGTCTGCAGGCGATGCTGGCCGTCTTCGACAAAAGCCGGCCAGACCGAATGCCAGAAGCTCTGCACCAGTTCCTGCGATCCGGTGGCAGGCAGGGCACCCAGGCTGGCTTGCAAAGGGGCGGTCGGTGCTGACGGCGTGGCCGGCGTCGCCGCAGGCGCGGCGCTGTCAGGCTGGGGTCGACGAGCGAGCACGGAGCTCATGGCGCGCGCCGGCCTGGCGGTCGGGGGCTGGGATTCGATGCGGGCATGCAGCATCCAGCGCACCGGGTCCTGGGAGTCCGGGGTCAGCGCGATGAGCGTGAGCTGGGCGCGCTGGTCCGCCATGGCCAGGGCGGGCGCCGTGGGGGCCCGTTTGCCGTCCGCCAGCGCCCGCGTCGCCAGCTTGAGCCAGTCCAGCACCCGGGTGCCGGCTGCAGTTCGCAGTCCCTGCAGATGGCCGCCGGCCTGCAGGCCCAGGGCCTGGGCGGCGGGATTGGCCTCGATGATCTCCAGCCGCTGGCCGAGCAGCAGCACCGGGTCGCTGAGCTCATGCATGAGCCCGCGCAATGCGGTCAGGTCCTGGGCGAGCAGAGAGAGCTGGGATGGCACGGACCGCAGTGTAGGCCAAGCGCCGGGCAGGATTTCCCTGTGGCGCAGGGCAGGGCGCTCAATCCACGCCTTACTCGAGCTGGGCCGCCTTGCCCAGGGCGCGCGTCACGGCCAGGTTGACCTCCGCGATACCCAGCATCAGCGCCTCGGCGCTGCTGCGGAAGTCGAAGGCCGAACCGTTCTCGATGGCATGCACCAGGTCCAGATACGGCTTGTAGGGACCGGTCTGTTCCACGAGCGCCTGGCGCACGCGCTCGGGCACGGGAATGGACTGCAGCAGCTTGTCGAAGGGCTGCTTGAGCATGTGGTCCAGCAGCGAGAAGAGCCCGCAGATGAACATCTCGTCCCGCATCTCCGACTCGCTCATGCCCTTGGCCAGCTCTTCCATCAGCAGGCCGCGGCGCAAGGCGGCGTACATGATGGGACGCATGGCGTGGTCCTTGCTGGCCGTGGCCAGCAGCAGGGCCAGCCAGCGCTTCAGGCGTGCATAGCCCAGCAGCATGATGGCGTGGCGGAAGGAGCTGACCTCCACCGGCAGCCCAAAGGCCGCCGAGTTCATGTAGCGCAGCAGCTTGAAGGCCAGGCTGGGGTCGCGCTTGAGGGTCTGCTCCAGGCGTTCGACATCGTCGCCCTGGTCCAGGCGCGACATCAGCTCGACGATGACCTGCAGGTCGGCCTGGATTTCCTGTTTGCCGGCGCCTGCGGGCGCCTCATAGGCCTCGGTGGCGGGGCTGCCGGTCACGCAGGCGGCACCCAGCTTGAAGGCCTCATCGAACTCGGCCGCCCCACGGGCATTGCTGACCAGCACGTTCTTGCCCTGCAGTGCCGCCAGGCCCAGGCGGCGGGCGTCGTCCAGGTCCAGCTGGACACGGCCAAAGGCCGCCCGAAGCTCTGGCGAGAGCGGGTTGGCGCTGAGGCCTTTGAGCAGCAGGCCCGTGCCGTTCTTGCGTGCAGCCAGGATGGCTTCGGCGGCCTCGGGGCTGGCACTCATGAAGGCCGGCCACTCCAGCTGGGCCTGCGCGGGCAGCGGCAGCACGGCCAGGCCTTGCAGCCCGGCCTCGCTCATCAGGTTGAGCTGTAGGGGCTTGGGCGGCTCGCCAAAGGCCGGCTGCAGCGCGGCCAGCAGGGCGGCTCCATCCAGCGGCGCGTCCGGGCGCAGCGGCAGGATGCTCAGGCGCGTTGCGCTGACCATGCGCTGGGCGTCGACGACTGGCGCATAGCCGAGGGCCACTTGGCCCAGGATGGGGTGTTCACTCATGCGGGCGTTCTGCTTGGGGGTCAGTTGCGTAGATAGTCGAAGAGGGACATGCGCTGCACGGTTGCGTAGGCCTTGAGCGCCGCTTCGTAGCCCGTCTGCTGGTTCTGGAAGTCGGAGATGGCCCGGGTCATGTCGAGGTCTTCGGCGGCGGATTTCTCGGCTTCGTTGTACTGCTTCAGCGCGGCCAGACGGGTTTCGGTGCCATCAAGATTGTTCAGACGTTCGCCGACCTGGCTTCGCACATTCTGCAGGTTGGCAATGGAGGCGTCCAGGTCGCGGACGGACATGACATTGCTTTGCACGATCTGGATACCCGTTCGATTGGTCTGGCGCAGGTCGGCGACGGCACCGTCCAGCACGTCGAAGATTCTGAGCGTGCTGGCTGCCGGCAGGATCTGGAATTCGTCGCCGTCCGCGGCCGTGCCCGACAGTGTCATGGACATTCCGTCGAACTCGATGCTCTTGCCCGAGGCAAAGGTGCCAGATGTCACAACACCGCCCGTTGTCGTGTCGGTGACGGTATAGGTGGCGCCGGGACCGGTGCCGGTGATCGAGATCTTGTAGTTGTCGCCCGTCAAGGCCGCGGGATTGATCACGCGACCGGCGTCGATCCAGGACTTGGCCGGCCCGCCAGTGATGCTGTTGGGCAGGTCGGAGGTCACGAAGCTCCCGTTGCCGCTGCGGGCCTGCTCCCAGGTCATGCGGCCGTCGACGGTCAGGGGGAAGTTGTCCAGATTGCCGGTCTGGATCTGGCCGGCGGAGCCGCTGTAGACCACGCCGGTGGCCGTGTCCAGGAAGGGCGGATTGCCCGAGCCCTGTCCGGAGAACAGATAGCCGCCGCTGCCGTCGGCGCGGTTGGCGATGGACAGCAGCTGCCCGCGCAGGCCTTCGATCTTGTTGGCCAGGCTGTTGCGTTCGGAGTCGCTGTAGGTGGCGTTGCCGGCCGCCACCATGGTTTCGCGGATCTGCTGCAGGATCTCGTTGGCGTCGCCCAGCGCGCCTTCGATCAGGGTCATGCCGTTGCGGCTGGCCTCCAGGGCGCGCTGGTTGGCGTCCACGCGCCCCATGGTGGCCAGCGCACGCTCGGAGCGGGCCGCGCCGGTCGGGTCGTCGCTGGCACGCTCGACGCGCTTGCCGGAAGTCAGCCGCTGCTGGGTCGCCTGCAGCCGCTCCTGGCGGGACTGGAGATCGGCGATGCCGGCATCGAACACGTTGATGGTGGCAAGTCTCATGCGGATACCTCTTCAGGCGTGGGTGCTTCAGCGCTGGGTCAGCGTCAGCAGCTCGGCAAAGACGGTCTGCGCGGTCTGCAGCACCTTGGCCGCCGCCTGGTAGCCCTGCTGGTACTGCATCAGGCGTGCGGCCTCTTCATCCAGGTTCACCCCGGCCTGCCCGGCGCGGTTGGCTTCGGCGTCGGCCGCCACGGCGCCGGACACCTTGCTGAGGTACTGCGCCCCCTGCACGCGGGAACCGATCTCGGACATCGCGGCGGCGTAGGCATCGTTGATGGTGGAGCCAGGTGCGATGCTGCCGTCGGGCAGGAGCCGCTGGCCGACAAAGGCTTCCTTCTGGATGTTCAGGAAGGCCTTGGCATTGCCGTTGTTGCTGGCGGGGAACTTGGTGGTCGTGATGTCCACGGCGTCACCCACCTTGGGGACGCCGGCCAGACTGAGTTCGAAACCGAGGTCGATGGGCGGCACGGCCGTGGGCTGGTTGCCAATGGGGGTGCCCGGCGTCCAGGTGCCCGTGAGCGTGCTGCTGTCGGACAGCGTGAGCGTGTAGTCCACGCCGTTGGGGACGGTGGCGCTGGGCGAGCCAAACACCAGGCGGGCGGGCGTCTTGCTGAGGTCGAGCTTGTTGTTGACCGCATACATGGCGTCCACGCTGACCGTGCCCTTGTTGTTGACATCGGTGGTGGCGCTGACGGGGGACGCGGCGGCGATTCCGGTGGTCTGGTCCAGCGAGCGCCGCATGCCCACGGAGGCCTGGGCCACGGGCTCGAGCAGGAAGGTGTCGGTGGAGGCCAGCGGGCTGCCGAGCAGATCAATCTTGAACCCGTCCACCGTGTCGCCGTCGGCCACCGTCCGCACGAGGCCGTCGGAGAGCCGGGTGAGTTTGTAGTTGCCTGGGCTGGCGGCGTCCGGCTCCAGCCGGTAGGAGCTGGCCTGCACCATCGTGGCGTTCGTGATGGTCAGCTGAATCTTGGCCGAGAAGGTGCCGTCGGGATTGCGGGCGTTCGTGTCGGCCGGCAGGGCCAGTGGCGGCGCAATGGCGAAGATGGGGTTGCCCGGGCCCGGTGGATTGGTCTGCGTCCAGCCAAGTGCCTGCTGGTCATTCACGCGGGTCACCATTGCCGTGGCGATCTGGCCGAGCAGGTTGCGCGCGTCCTGGATGTCATGGTTCTGGTACTTCATCAAGGCGCTCAGTGACCCGCCCGACAGGATGTTTTCGTCGAGCTTGCGGGTGCCGCTGGCGTCCACGATGCTGACGCTGGCCTTCATGGGATCGTAGGTGTCGGTGTCGACCTGCAGGGCCTGTGCGTCCGATCCCAGCACCAGCCGTTGGCCGCCGCCGATGAAGATGCCGACGCTGCCGTCGGACTGCCCAAGCGTGGTGATGGCCACGTACTGGCTGAGCTGGTTGATCAGTTGGTCACGTTTGTCCAGCAGGTCGTTGGCGGTGTGGCCGTTGCCGATGGAGCGTGACACCTGGTCGTTGGCCGCCGCGATCTGCTTGGAGAGCTGGTTGATGACATCGACCGTTGCTCCCATGTCGCTGACGACACCGGCCTGCAGTTGCTGCAGCTGCTGACCGGCGGCGGAGAAGCGGGCGGCCAGCTCCTGCGCCCGGCCCAGCACCACTTGCCGCGCGGACGGATCGTTGGGGCGGCTCGTGACGTCCACCATGGCGTTGAGGAACTGGCTGGAGGCATAGCCCAGGCCCTGGTCGCCGGTGGGAAACAGCTTTTCGAGCTGGGTGAGCTGCTCCAGGTGCGTCTGGTCCATATAGGCCGTCGACTTGGTCGAGGCGGCATTGGCCGTCAGAAAGGCGTTGTAGGAGCGCGTGACGGTTTCGACGATCACGCCTTTGCCGAAGTAGCCGGCGCCCGTGTACTGGCCCTCAGGCGTGGTGAGCTGCACCGATTGGCGCGAGTAGCCCTGCGTGTTGGCGTTGGCGATGTTCTGACCGATGACCTGCAGCGCCGCCTGGTTGGCGAACATGGCCCGCATGCCCAGCGACATCAGTGCGGAGTTGCCCATGGTTCAGTCCTCGATTCCGTTGGCGGGGCGGCGGCTGCCGCTCAGGCCATGGCGCGCTGCACGCGCACCGTGGTGTGGATGGTCTTCGCCAGCTTGACGGCGTAGTCGGGGTCGGTGGCATAGCCGGCCTTCTGCAGGCCCTGGGCGAAGGTCTCGGCGTTGCCGCTGCCGGCCTTGGCCACCACGTCCTTGTAGCGTTCGTTGCTGCTGAGCAGCCGGGCGTAGTCCTTGAAGGCCTCGGCATAGCTGTCGTAGGCGCGGAAGCGGGCCGTCACCTTTTGCAGACGGCCGTCGATGTATTCGGTGGTCTGCACCTCGGTGGTCTTGCCGGTCCAGCCCGGCGTGGCCTTGATGCCGAAGATGTTGTGCGCGCTGCTGCCGTCCTTGTTGAGGATCTCGCGCCGGCCCCAGGCGGACTCATGGGCTGCCTGGGCGATCATGAAGGAGGCGGGGATGCCGGTGCTGGCCTGCGCCTCCTTGGCGGCGCCGTCGTGCTTGAGGATGAAGTCCTGCACATGCGGCGCCACGTTCTTCTTCGCGAGCTGCGGCAGTGCCTGGGCGCCGGCGGTCTTGTCGGTCTCGGCGTTGATGCCCATCTGGCGCTGCAGCTGGCGGGTGATGGCCTCGGAGAGGCCGCCGGGCAGACCGGTCATCTTGGTGGCGAACTGCTGGTCCAGCATCTCCGTGCCCATCTGCGAGCCGGCGTTGTCCAGCATGCCCGAGGACAACGTGGCGGCGCGCATGCTCTTCATCACCTCCTGCATGAAGAGGGACTCGAACTGCTTGGCCGTCTCGCGGATGCTGGCCTTGGGGTCGCGTGCGGCGGAGGCCCGCAGGGCGTCCAGCGAGCGCGTGTCGGTGCTCAGGCTGTTGCCGCTGAGCGTGGGCGGATTAAATCGCATGGCAAGTCTCCACGATGGCCGGCCGCGCTTTCGGCGCGGGCAGCCATTCGGTCCGGGCCGCGCCCGAGGATCCGGCGCTTCCGGTCCCACGGGCGTGCCCCGCTGAGGGGGCAGGCGAAGCCGGTAGGGCGGGACTCATCAGATCACCTCGAGCTCAGCATTCAGCGCGCCGGCGGTTTTCATCGCTTGCAGGATGGCCAGCAGGTCCTGCGGCGTCGCGCCCAGTGCGCTGAGCGCCTTGACCACGTCCGACAGCTTGGCGCTGGCGGGCAGCTGGATCAAGGGGCCCGGCTCCTGGCGGATCGCGATATCGGTCTTTTCTGTCACCACGGTCTGCCCGCCGGAAAGGGCGCCGGGCTGGCTGACCTGGGGCGTGCTGGTGATGGTGACCGAAAGGCTGCCGTGCGCCACCGCGCAGCTGCCGATGGTCACGGCCTGGTTCATCACCACCGAACCTGTGCGCGCATTGATCACGACCCGGGCCGCCGGGGCAGCCATCTCGATGGGCAACTCCTCCAGATCGGCCAGGAAGGCGACGCGCTCGTCGCTGTCGGTGGGAGCCTTGACGCGCACCACCCGGCCATCCAGGGCCTGGGCCACACCGGTCCCCTTGGCCTTGTTGATGGCACGCGCAACGGCGCGGGCGGTGGCGAAGTCGGCGGCATTCAGGTCGAGCTGGATCGCGTCACCCAAGGCGAGCGGCGTGGGCACGGCGCGCTCCACGGTGGCCCCGCCGGGAATGCGGCCGGCGCTGAGATGGTTGATCTGCACCTTGGCGCCCCCTGCGGAAGCACCGGCGCCGCCGACGATGAGGTTGCCCTGGGCCATGGCGTAGATCTGGCCGTCGGCGCCGCGCAGTGGCGTGGCGATCAGCGTGCCGCCGCGCAGGCTCTTGGCATTGCCGATGGAAGACACGGCGATGTCCAGCGTCTGCCCGGGTTGGGCGAAGGGGGGCAGTTGCGCCGTCACCATCACCGCCGCGATATTGCGCGGCTGCATGGTCACGCCCTGGGGCAGGATCACGCCGAACTGCTGCAGCATGGCTTGCAGGCTCTGGCCGGTGAAGGGCGCCTGGGTGGTCTGGTCGCCGGTGCCGTCCAGGCCCACGATCAGGCCATAGCCGGTGAGCGGGTTGGAGCGCACGCCCTGGACGGCGGCCACTTCCTTGAGGCGCACCGCCTCGGCCGAGCCCGCCGCGAACAACAGGGCGGCAAGCAGGAGGCGCAGAACGGTGGTGGTGGACATGATGGTCGCAGGTGAAGCCTTGCGACCCATTGTGCGAAAACTTTAGACCGGCGAAAGACTCAAAAAGAAACGCGACAGCCAGCCTATTCCGTGGGCCTGCGCCGGCGCACCGCGCCCGCGCTGCTCGATGCGCACGTTGGCGATGGCGGTCGAGGGAATGGTGTTGCCCTGCTGGATGGCGCGCGGGTCCACCTGGCCCGAGAAGCGCAGCACATCGACGTTCTGGTTCACCCCGATCTGCTTCTCGGCGATGATCAGCAGATGCCCATTGGGCAGCACCGCCGTCACGATGGCGGTGACCGTGCCGGTGAACTCGTTGGTGTTCTGGTTGGCGCCCTTGCCGGCCGATTTGTTGGACGAGGTGCCGCCGACCGACGCCCGGCCGAAGCTGTTGCTGCTGACGCCGGGCAGGGCGCTCAGGCTGCCGCTCAGGTCACCGCTCTTGGCCAGTTCGCTCGTGGACGACTGGCTGGCGCTGACCTTCTCGGCGATCTGCACCGTCAGCGTGTCGCCCACCAGGCGCGCGCGATGGTCCTCGAAGAGGGGGCGGTAGCTGGCTGCCTGGTAGATGGCGCCGTTCAGGGCCGGTTGCGGCGCGACGGCGGGCAGCTGCACCACGGGGGTGTTCTGCATCTCGACCTGCGGCATCGTCAGGGTGCTGGCGCAGCCGCCCAGCAGGCTCAATGTCGCCAGCAGGGGCAGGGCGGAATATGGGGCGCGCATGGGGGCCTCTCAATCGCTGCGGTCAATGCTCAGGACTCAGATCTGCGCCAGCTTCTGCAGCATCTGGTCGGAGGTCTGTACGGCCTTGGAATTCAGCTCGTAGGCCCGCTGGGTCTGGATCATCTGGACCAGTTCCTCGACCACGTTGACGTTGGAGGTCTCCACGAAGCCCTGCTGGATGGCGCCCATGCCGTTGGCGTTGGGCGCCCCCGCATTGGGCGTGCCGGAGGACGCGGTCTCGGCGAAGAGGTTCTGGCCCTTGGGCTCCAGGCCGGCCGGATTGACGAAGTTGGCCAACTGGATCTGCCCCAGTGTCTGAGGCTGGGTCTGGGCCGGCAGCATCACGCTCACGGTCCCGTCCTGGCCGATGGTGACGCTCTGGGCATTGGCCGGCACGGTGATGCCCGGCATCACCGTGTAGCCGTTGTTGGTCACGATCTGACCATTGGCATCAAGCTGGAAGCCGCCGTCGCGGGTGTAGGCCGTGGTGCCGTCAGGCATCTGGACCTGGAAGAAGCCGTTGCCCTTGATCGCCAGGTCGAAGTTGCCGGTGGTCTGCTGCAGGCTGCCCTGGCTGAAGTTGCGCGAGGTGGCCACGGTGCGCACCCCCAGCCCCAGTTGCAGGCCGGTCGGAAGCTGGGTCTGCTCCGTCGTGTTGGCTCCGCTCTGGCGCAGGTTCTGGTAGATCAGATCCTCGAACACCGCGTGGCTGCGCTTGAAGCCGTTGGTGCCCACGTTGGCCAGGTTGTGGGAGATGTTGTCCAGCTGCGTCTGCTGGGCCTCCATGCCGGTCTTGGCGATCCAGAGGGAGCGAATCATGGCGGGGTCCTTCTCAAGCCGAGCGCGTCAGCTGTTGTTGGACAGCAGCTTGGCGCTGGTCTGTCCCTGGGTCTGGGCAATCTGCAGCAGCTTCATCTGCTGCTCGAACTGGCGGGCGGCGGCGATCATGCTGACCATGGTCTCGACGGCGCTGACGTTGGAGCCCTCCAGCGCGCCGTCCTGCAGCCGTGCGCTCTGGTCGGCCGGCAGGTCGCCGTTGGCGGCGCGGAACAGGCCGTCGGTGCCGCGGGTCAGCGGCGTGTCGGCGGTCGGCGTCACCAGCTTGAGACGGCCGATCGCGGTGGGCTTGCCGGTCGCGCCCTTGGCGGTGATGGTGCCGTCGCTGCCGATGCTCAGCTCGCTGTTGGGCGGCACATTGATGGGGCCGCCATCGCCCAGCACCTGCAGGCCGTTGCGCAGCACCAGCAGGCCTTCGCTGCTGACGTCCAGAGAGCCGGCTCGCGTGTAGGCCTCGGTGCCGTCCAGGCCCTGCACGGCCAGCCAGGCGTTGTCACGCATGGCGACGTCCAGGTTGCGGCCCGTTGCGCTGATCACGCCGGGGTCCGGGTTGTAGCCTAGGGTCGTTTCCAGCGCATAGGCGCGCGTGCTCGCGCCATCGCCGCGCACGGGCACGGCGCGAAAGGCCGCCAGCTCGGCGCGAAAGCCGTTGGTGGAAACATTGGCCAGGTTGTTGGCCAGCACGTCCTGGCGCTGCATGGCGGCCTTCGCGCCGGCCATCGACAGGTAGATCATGCGGTCCATGGCAATCCCCGCTCAGGAATGAAGGGCGTCACCGCAGGTTGACGAGCGTCTGCAGCACCTGGTCCAGGGTCTTGATGCTCTGCGCGTTGGCCTGGTAGACGCGCTGTGCCGTCACCATATTGACCAGCTCGGCGGTCATGTCCACGTTGGACTCTTCCAGGGCGCCGGACTGCAGCACGCCCATATTGCCGTCGCCGGGCACGCCGACCACGGCGTCGCCGGAGGCGAAGGTCCGGGCCCAGACGTTGCCGCCCAGAGGCTGCAGACCCTGCGTGTTGCGGAAGGTGGCCAGCTCCACCTGGCCGGCCGGCTTGGACTGGCCGTTGGAGTAGCGGGCCATGATGATGCCGGACTTGTCGATCTGGATGCCCGACAGCTGGCCCGGCGCATAGCCGTCCTGCTTGACGTCGGTGACGGCGAAGCTGGCGCCGCCCTCCGAGGACTTCAGGATGTTGAGCTTGATGCCGTTGATGGGCAGGGTGGTCGCCCCGGCCGCGTTCGTCGAGACGGGCAGGTCCATGTTGATCTCTGCCGTTGGGCTCAGGGGCTTGGCGCCGTCGTAGGCCGAGAACACCAGCGTGGTGTAGGGCGAGGTGGGGTTGCCGTCGACGTCGACGGGCGTGGGCGTGCCGTTGGAGTCCACTTCCAGCGGCTTGCCATTGCCCGTGGCGTAGATGTTCCAGGTCGTGGTCGAGCTCGGATCGGGCGGCGGCGGGGTGGGGTCGCTTTTCTGGAAGTAGAAGGTCAGCGCCACGGCCTGGCCCTTGGCGTCGTAGACCGTCATGGAGGTGGCGTTGTTGTAGGTCGCCGGATCGTTCAGCTTCATGCCCACGCCGGTGCCCCCAGGCGCGGTGGCTTTTGCACGGGAGTCCAGGTTGAATTCCATGGACACCGTCTTGGTGACCTGAGGCGCGATGCCGGCGGTGGGCAGTTGCAGGGCCTGGGCCAGGCCCGGCTGGATCACGCCGGTGTTGTTGGCCGGGTAGCCCAGCAGCTTCAAGCCCTGGTTGTTGACGATGAAGCCCTCGCGGCTGACCTTGAACTGGCCGTTGCGGGAGTACATGACCGGATTCTTGTCGTCGCTGACCTGGAAAAAGCCTGCGCCGTTGATGGCCATGTCCATCGGGTTCTCGGTGGTGCTGATGCTGCCCTGCGTGAACTGCTGCGATACCGAGGCCAGGCTGGTGCCGATGCCCACCGGGTTCTGGCCCGCGCCGTTGAGCGCGCCGGCGAAGACGTCGGCGAACTCGGCGCGCGAGGCCTTGACGCCGAAGGTGTTGGCGTTGGCGATGTTGTTCCCGATCACCTCGAGGTTCTTGCTGGCGGCGTTGAGGCCGGAGAGACCTTGCTGGAAGCCCATGATGTGTCCTTCAGAGAGAGTGGCTCGAGGGGTCAGTCGACCCGTTTGACGCTGCTGTAATCGACCATGCCGACGGTCTGGAGCTGCAACTGCAGCTTGCTGCCGTTGGTGTTGACGGCCACGACCTTGTCGTGGGCGTAGCTGGTGCTGCTGAGCACGGTGGCGCCCTTGTTGGCCGTGATCCGGAACGAGTAGCCGCCGGAGCGGGCGTCCACCTTGTCCGAACTCCATTCGAAGTCGTGCACGCCGGCACTCTGCGCGCCCAGTTGCACGGTATCGACCACCATGCCCGAGGGCGCCAGCACCTCGAGCTTGACGGCGTCGGCCGGGCTCCCGATCTCGAAGGAGCCCTGTGCCTTGGCGCTGGCCGCGTCCCAGCTGAGCCTGTTGCCCGGCACCAGCACCTCGTGGCCGACCAGGCTGACGCTTTGCAGCGCCTGCATCTGTCCGAACTGCGAGCCCAGCGCCTTGATGTTGTCGTTGAGGTTGCTGATGCCCGTGACGGTCTGGATCTGCGCCATCTGCGAGGTGACCTGCGCGTTGTCCATGGGATTCATGGGGTCCTGGTTCTTCATCTGCGCGACCAGCAGCTTGAGGAAGCGGTCCTGCGTGTCCTGGGCCTGCTTGGCGGCACTGGGGGTGGCGTCCACGCTGCTGTTGGTCACCTTGCTGTTGCTGACGACGGTGCTGTAGTCCATGGATGGCCTCGCTCAGGTCAGGATTGGCCCAACTGCAAAGTCTTGAGCAGCAGGTTTTTGGCCGTGCTCATGACCTCGATGTTGTTCTGGTAGGAGCGCGAGGCCGAGATCATGTTGACCATCTCTTCCACGCTGTTGACGTTGCTGTAGGTCACATAGCCCTCGGCATCGGCCTGCGGGTGCTTGGGGTCGTGCACCCGGCGGCCCTGGGTCTGGTCCTCGGTGATCTGCGCGACCCGCACGCCGGCGGCGCCCGGGTCCTGGCTTGCGCCCATCAGCTGCGTCTGGAAGACCACCTGGCGCGCCTTGTAGGCCTGTCCATCCGGGCCGGCCACGGTGTCGGCGTTGGCCAGGTTGCTGGCGACCACGTTGAGGCGCTGGCTTTGCGCGCTGACGGCGCTGCCGGAAACGTTGAAGATCTGGAACATGGACATGGGGGCCTCCTGCTGCGTCTGCGGGGTTCAGTCAGCGTCCGTCACCCTCAGGCGGCGTTGGGCGACTTCATCGCATCCAGGGTGGTGCGCACGCTGGAGTTGATGAAGCGCAGCGTGGCCTCGTACTTCACGGTGTTGTCGACGAAGCTGGCGCGTTCGCGGTCCATGTCCACCGTGTTGCTGTCCAGATGGGTCTGGGCGGCCATCGCGTAGTCACGCCCGGACGGGCTCAGCGCGCCGGCCGGCGGGGCCAGGTGGCGGCTTTGCGTCAGCTGCAGCGCGCCCGGTGTGGCCAGTTCGCCGGTGGCTTCCTTCAGCGCACGGCTGAAGTCGAAGTCGCGCGCCTGATAGCCTGGCGTGTCCGCGTTGGCGATATTGCTGGCCAACTGCTGCTGGCGCTCAGCCCGCAGCACCAGGGCCTGGGTCTGGAAGTTCAGCGAATCGGTGAGGCGGTTGATCATGAGGGACTCCTTGCCGGGGCCGGGTATCGCGGGCTCGCATTGCTGGTCTGCAGGCCCTGTTCGACGCCATGGCACGGGATGTGGGCATTGTTGGGCGGCAGTCCGGAAAACATGAGCGGGAAAAGCATGCGCTTTGCTGCTCATTTCGGCGCTAAAGCCGGCGGGGCGGGGCCTAAAGTCCTGTCCATCATGTGCAATCGGCCTCTGTTCCTGCAAAGCGCCGCCAGATGGCTGGTGGCGCTTGTGCTTGGCCTGCTGTGTACGCCTTGGGCGCTGGCGCAGGGGCTGGAACCCTGGCGCGAGGTTCTGCACCAGACGGCCTTGAGTGCCGTCAGCCGCCTGAACCAAGGCCTGGGCGCCTCTGCACGCGTGACGGTGGAGCTGGGGCAGGCCGATCCCCGGCTGCGTCTGGCACCTTGCCAGCGCGCCGAACCCCAGCTGCTGCCCGGCATGCGGCTTTGGGGGCGTTCGCGCATCGGCCTTCGCTGCGTGGAGGGAAGCAGCCGCTGGAATGTATCGCTCCCGCTGACGGTGCGCGTCTTCGCGCCGGCCCTGGTGGCCGCAAGCCCGCTGGATGCGGGCACCACCTTGTCAGTCGAACACTTGCGGCTGGCGGAAGTCGACCTGGCCGCCGAGCCGGGTGCTGTGTACACGGAACCCACAAGCCTGGTGGGACGCTGTCTGGCGCGCCCGGTGCAGGCTGGCGAGGCGCTGCGTTCCGGCAGCTTGAAGCAGCGCCAGTGGTTTGCCGCAGGCACCCAGGTCAAGGTGCAGGTACGCGGCGCGGGCTTCGCCGTCGCCGGCGAAGGGCAGGCCCTGGGCCAGGGCGTTGACGGGCAGGACGTGCGGGTGCGCTTCGAGAATGGCCGCACCGTGACCGGCCGGGCCGTGGGCGAACGCGAAGTGGAGGTGCTGCTGTGAACGATGCAGCATGGCTGACGTTCTTGTCCGTACCATGGCGGCCCCCTGCTGTTATGGTTGAGGAAATGCCTCAAGTCCGGCCCGGCCCGGCCGATACACCGTCCAACAGGCTGGGCGGTTGCAAGCTCAGTCCTTGGAGATCATCATGAAAATCGGTCAAAACGCTGAAAAGCTCGCCGCCGGACTCGGCGTCGAGCGCCCGGCGACGACGGATGCCGGTCGCAAGAAAAGTGCGTCCGAGGCTGGCAGCGTGAATAATTCACCCCAGGCCAGCGCCACGCTGGCCCTGTCCAGCACGGCCAGCACTATGTTGCAAGGTGTGCCGGACGAAGGCAGCTTCGATGCCGAGAAGGTGCAGCGCATTTCCCAGGCCATCAGCGAAGGCAAGTTCAGCATCAATGCCGATGCCATCGCCGACAAGCTGATTGCCAATGCCCGGGAAATGGTCGGCCGCGTTGGTGCACACTGAATTGCCGGGCGCCGGCTCATCTTTTCTTCAACATTGCCCACAGGCGGGTCCAGCCATGCAAGCCTTGCCTCCCAACGAAAACACCGAAGCGCTGAGCCAGGATCTGGAACGGCCGCTGATCGAAGTCGAGAACTGCCTGAACCTGCTGGGTGATGCGCTGGTGCGTCGTGACAGCCAGGCGATCGAGACGCACGCGGCCGCCTTGCATCAAGCCCTGGCCCTGGCCATGGCCAGCTTCATGGAAGCGGCCCGCAATGGCAAGGTGCCGCCGCAGCTGCGCAATCGTCTGGTTCAGGCCGGTGGTCGTGTGGCCGCGCAGCGCGAGTCCCTGAACCGGGCTTCGGCAGCGCTGGATCGCGCCCTGGACGTGCTGATCCCGCCGGAGCCGAGCGGCGTCTACGGCGCCAGCGGCAAGAGCGAGCGAAAGAGCAGCCTGGGTGGATCCGTCCAGGCCTGAGACGCTTCGGCAGCGCCTCGTCGAAGCAGCAAAGCCACGCATCGCGTGGCTTTTTGCATTTCGGCGCTCGCATGCAGGGCGGGCGCTGGCGCGGGCGCGGGCGGGGCCGCCTTACTGGGTGGCCTTGTGCCGCAGCGCCTCCAGATAGGCGTGGCCGTCCGGCGGGCGGCCGCTGCGCTGCGACTCCCAGATCATGGCCCCCAGGCAGTCCATGGCCACATGGTGGGCTTCATGCAGGGATTGGCGACGGGCGGCCAGCAGATCCAGCGCCTGGCGCACGCCCCGCGGCTGGTCGATGGAATGCTGCTCACTGATGCTCAGGTGCATGGACAAGTGAAGAAAGGGGTTCGTGCGCCCCTCCTCGACCGTGTAGACCGCCTGCACCGCTTGTTCCTCATCCGCCAGTTCGGCGTGGTACTCGGGGTGCTGCTCGATCCATTGGGCGGCCAGGTCTTCCATGGGCGTCAAGGGCAGGCGATCCCGCCACTTGGCGTAGGTGCTGCAGAAGAATCGGCGGACTTCGATCTGGGACGGGGCAAACATGCCGCCATTGTCGCCTGCCGGGCCCGGGCTTGCCTTGCCGTCCTCAATCGCCTCGCGGCCCCTCGGCATCGACCGCGTTCCAGCCCTGGCGGTGCCGCCCCTGGCGACGTGCCTCGCGCTCTTGCGCCATCAGCGTTTCCAGCTGCTGCCGACCCTGCTTCACCATGGCGATGAGCTGGTCCTCGTCGTCACGGTGCGCCGCCATCAGGCGCAGCTGGGCATTGTTGTGCTGGCGGAAGCGCCAGGCCTGGCGCCGCGCCATGGCGGGCTCCAGGCCCAGCAGCTCCAGCACGCTGCGTCCGCTCAGCAGGGCTGACTCGAAGGTCTCACGTTCGACGTGTTGCACGCCCAGCTCCTGCAGGCGGTAGAAGTGCTGCACATTGCGGGCGCGGGCCACGATCTGCAGCTGAGGGAAATGCTGGCGCGCCAGTTCGGCGACGGCGATGCTCTGCGGCACGTCGTCCACCGCGATCACGAGGATGGCGGCCGTCTCCGCCCCGGCCGTGCGCAGCAGGTCCAGGCGGCTGGCGTCGCCGTAGAAGACACGCCAGTCGAAGCGGCGCAGGCCTTCGACGGTATGGGCGTCGTGCTCCAGCACCGTGGCCTCGTAGCCGTTGGCATAGAGCAGGCGTCCAATGATCTGCCCGTAGCGGCCGAAGCCGGCGATGATCACCGGCGCCTGCTGCCGTTCGTTCAGTTCCTCCAGGGCCGGGCCGCCCCGGCGGGCCAGGCGCGGCTGCAGCCAGCGTTGCGCGGCGGCCAGCAGGGCTGGGGTGCAGGCCAGGGACAGGGCCACCGCGGCCACCAGCGCCGAGGCCTGGGTGTCGCTCAGCAGCCCGGCCTGCTGGCCCAGCTGGAAGACCACGAAGCCGAATTCGCCGCCCTGGGCCAGCAGGATCACGAAGACCGGCCGCTCCAGCAGCGGCAGACCCATGGCACGGCCCATGAAGACCAGCAAGGCGCTCTTGAGCGCCAGCAGCGCGGCCAGCAGTGTTGCCACCAGCAGGGGCTGGCGCAGCAGCACCTGAAGGTCCAGGCCCATGCCAACTGCGATGAAGAACAGACCCAGCAACAGCCCTTTGAAGGGTTCCAGGTCCGTCTCCAGTTCATGCCGATACTCGCTTTCGGCCAGCAGCACACCCGCCAGGAAGGCGCCCAGCGCCATTGAGAGGCCCACCGCTTGCATCAGGGCCGCGGTGGCCAGCACCAGCAGCAGTGCCGCGGCGGTGAAGATCTCCGGCGTGGCGCTGCCGGCGATCCAGCGCAAGGCCGGGCGCAGGGCCAGCCGTCCACCCAGGATGAGCACGGCGATGGCGCCCAAGGCCTTGAGCGCTTGCCAGTGGCCCTCCGAGCCGCTGCCATCGGCCCCGGCCAGCGCGGGGACCAGGGCCAGGATGGGGATGGCGGCAATGTCCTGCAGCAAGGCCACGCTGAGGATGCTTTGGCCCGCCGCCGTTGACCCCAGGTTGCGCTCGCCCAGCACGGCCATGGCCACGGCCGTCGAGGACATGGCCAGGCCCAGGCTGCCGACCAGAGCCAGGCGCCAGGGCACCGCGCAGAGCAGGGCCAGGGCCATCAGCAGCGCGGTGGACCCCAGCAACTGCAGCGAGCCCCAGCCGAAGATGGGCCGCCGCAGCTGCCACAGCCGCCGCGGCTCCAGCTCCAGGCCCACGAGGAACATCATCAGCACCACGCCGATCTCGGCCACCTCCAGAATGGTGTCGGGCGCCGACACCAGCCCCAGGGCCTGCGGGCCGATCAATACCCCAGCCACCAGATAGCCCAGGATGGAACCCAGCCGGGCCCAGCGGGCCAGCGGCACGGCCAGCACCGCGGCGCCCAGGAAGACCAGGGGCAGGTGCAGCAACTCGTGGGAGGGGGTGCTCATGGGCTTGCCTCCGTGGGTCGCTCACCGGCAGGCACTTCGTCCTGCTCGGTGCGCGGCGATCCGCACCAGTGTGGATAGTCGTCCAGGAGCTGGACGGCCGCACGCACGTGCCGGGTGACGGCGTCCGCGCTGGCGTGGTGTGCGCCATGCAGCACCTGGGGCGGCAGCAGGCGCAATCCGCACAGGCGGGCGGTCTGCCGGTAGGGCAGCAGGAAATCCTCGAAGGCATGACGATGGTGGCCCTGCGGGCTGTAGGCCGACTCGGCCCCGCCGGTGGACAGCAGCAGCCACAGGTCCTTGCCCTGCAGGGCATGCCCGCCGGGCCCGTAGGCCCAGCCATAGCTGAAAACCTCGTCCAGCCACAGCTTCATCAGGGCCGGCATGCCGTACCAGTGGATGGGATGCAGCCAGACGATCAGCCGCGCGGCTTCCAGCGCCTGCTGCTCCGCCTCCACGTCAATGGCGTAGTCCGGGTACAGGCGGTACAGGTCGCGCAGCGCCAGCTTGCCAGGGGGGAAGGGGGCGGCATCCAGCGCGTCCATCAGACGGGCGCTGACGCGCGAATGCGCCCGGTCGGGGTGGGCGCACAAACACAGAATCTCGGCCATGCGCAAGGGTAGCAGTGTCTGCGCGCGCCACGCTCGAGCCTCGCCGGCATTGCCTGTGGCGGAAAGTCCCCGCTAACATGACTGCAGCGCTGCCAAGGGAGATGCCATGCCCGTGATCCTGGTCGCCAATCCCAAGGGAGGGGTCGGCAAGAGCACGCTCGCCACCAATATCGCCGGCTATCTGGCCTGGCAGGGGCGGGCGGTTGCACTGGGCGACGCTGACGTGCAGCAGTCCAGTCGGCAATGGCTGGCGCAGCGGCCCCCGCAGCTGCCACCGATCCGCCCACTGGACATCGACGACAGACAGGTGGCGCGTGCGCCCAAGGGCGTCAGCCATGTGGTGCTGGATTCGCCGGCGGGTCTGCATGGGAAGCGCCTGGAGCGCCTGTACGGGCTGGCCGATCGCATCCTCATCCCGCTGCAGCCCAGCCTTTTCGACATGCAGGCCTGCCATGCCTTCCTGCAGCGGCTGCACGAGCTGGCAGCGACGCGCAAACCGGCGCCCCGGTTGGGCCTGCTGGGCATGCGGGTGCGCCAGGGCACTTTGTCACAGCAGCAGTTGCGGCAGTTCCGCCAGAGCCTGGGCGAGGGCCTGGACTGGCTGGGCGAGCTGCGCGACACCCAGCATTACGTCCAGCTTGCGGCGCGCGGCCTCAGCTTGTGGGATATTTCGCCAGGGCAAGTTGAGAAGGATTTGCTCCAATGGCAAGCGCTTTGCCAATGGCTCAAGCCGTGATCGTCCTTCAATTGATGGATACGGATGGCGAACGCTGTTCGTGGATCGCCCACCCGGAAGGGGTATGCCCTCGCCCCGCCCCAGCTTCTATGATTCGACGCCCCGGCAAGAGGGGTGCATTGACTTAGAACACATGAGGAGACTGGCATGAAGGTGCTGCTCATTGATGACCATCCCCTGATTCTCTCGGCCCTGCAGTCCGTGATCGCTGGGCTTGACGAGGGCGTGGAGATGGTCGGTGTGGAGACAGCCGCCGCTGCACGCCAGCGACTCAAGGACGAGGACGATTTCGATCTGGTCCTGCTGGACCTGCAGTTGGGTGATGCCAGCGGCTTCGACGTGCTGGAGGAGTTCCGTTCGGTCTATCCGGCGCTGCCGGTGGTGGTGATCTCCGCCTCGGACCGAGCCAGTGACGTCATCCGCTCCATCGACATGGGCGCCATGGGCTTCGTGCCCAAGCGCAGCAGCACCGAGGTGCTGTCACAGGCCCTGCGGCTGGTGATGTCCGGCGGCATCTATGTGCCGCCCATGAGCCTGGGCAGCGAAGCGCCGCCGCCCGTTCAGCCCGAGGTCAGCAGCCAGGCCGCCCGCCTGCAGCAGATCTCCCAGTTGGCCACCGCCACCGAGTACCAGATGCAGGCCGGGCTGGAGAACCTGTCGCTGACGCCGCGCCAGACCGACGTGCTTGCCTTGCTGCTGCAAGGCAAGCCCAACAAGATCATCGCCCGCGAGCTGGGCGTGTCGGTGGAAACGGTCAAGGACCATGTGGCGGCGGTGCTCAAGGCCCTGGGTGTGAATTCCCGGACGCAGGCCGTGCTGGCGGTCAGCCAGATGGTGCAGCGCCAGCCGGAGCAGAGCTTCAGCACCTTCCGCCAGCCCGCCCACTGAGACGGGCCCGCGGCCCTACACGAGCAGGCCCGCCCGCCCGGCGGGCTTTTTCTTGCGCGTCTCTGCGCTGGCGTTCGCTCAGCTCGGCTCGTAGGCCAGACGGACGTAGATGGGGGCAAAGGCCTCGGCCTGCGTGATCTCCAGCAGGCGCTCGCGGGCCAGCTCCAGCATGGCGATGAAGGTCACCACCAGCACCTGGGGGCCGCGACTGGCGTCGAACAGGTGCTCAAATTCGACGAAACGCCGGCCCTGCAGGCGGCGCAGCACCATGCTCATGTGTTCGCGCACCGACAGCTGCTCGCGGCTGATCTTGTGGTGTTGCTTGAGCTGCGCCTTCTTGAGCAAGCCCAGCCAGGCCTCGCGCAGATCGTCCAGGCTGACGTCCGGGAAGCGCGGCGTCAGCGACTGCTCGATGTGGACCTGCGCGCGCAGGAAGTCGCGGCCGATGACGGGCAGGGTGTCCAGCCGCGCGGCGGCCAGCTTCATCTGCTCGTACTCCAGCAGGCGCCGCACCAGCTCGGCACGCGGGTCCTCGGGTTCTGCCCCGTCGTCCGTCTTCTTGGGCGGCAGCAGCATGCGGGACTTGATCTCGATGAGCATGGCCGCCATCAGCAGGTACTCGCTGGCCAGCTCCAGGTTCTGCTTGCGGATCTGGTCGACGTAGCTGAGGTACTGCCGCGTGACATCCGCCAAGGGGATGTCCAGGATGTTGAAATTCTGCCGCCGGATCAGGTAGAGCAGCAGGTCCAGCGGGCCCTCGAAGGCTTCCAGGAAGACCTCCAGCGCATCCGGCGGAATGTAGAGGTCCTGGGGCAGGGTGAAGAGCGGCTCGCCATAGAGGCGGGCCACCGCGACGCCGTCCACCGTCTCCAGCACGGGGCTGGATTCGCCCTCCGCGAGCGGCTCGGGCAGCTCGACGGGTTCGGTCGGCGTGGGGTGGCCGCTCAAGCCAAGGCCCTCGGGTCGGCGACGGCGGGCTTCAGTGCTGCCTTCGCTGCGTTCAGTGTGACTTGGTCTGGTAGACGTAGGCCTGCTGGGGCACGCGGGCCGCACGGTAGTCGGACTGGGCGGCCCGATCCACCGGCTTGTCCCACAGCAGGGCGCGGCCATCGCGCTGCTCCTGCTCCAGCGTCGGCTTCTTGGCCTTCAGCTCGTCGATGAACTGCGTGACGTCGGACTTGTAAGGCTTCCAGAACAGAGGCATGGCGCTAGAGCGGTGAGGGTTGAGGCGGGGCCCGGACGATGCCGGTGGCTCCGGTGTGAATCAGGCATTTTAGCCGGCTTGGGTGGGCGCTGGCGCGGATGGCTGCTCGGTGCTCATGGCGGCCTGCAGCGCGGCCAGATCGGGCAGCAGGCCCTGGGGGCCGCCCAGCAGGGCCGCCAAGCCGCCGCGTTCGACCAGGGAGGCCGGCTGCTCGTTGAGGCCCAGCAGCACCAGGCGCCGGCCCTGGCGCTGCAGGGCCTTGTGCAGCTGGATCAGTGCGTCCAGGCCCGTGCTGTCCATGGAGACCAGCAGATGCATGTCCAGCGCCAGCACCTGGGTGCCCGGCGGTAGGCGTTCGCCCAGGGCCTCGACCTTGGCCACGGCACCGAAGAACAGCGAGCCATAAACCCGCAGCAGATGGACGCCGGCCGGTATGGCGGTGCCCGCAGGTGCTTCGGACACGCTGAACAGCTCGCTCATGCGATAGATGAAGAAGCCGCAGGCCAGCATCAGGCCGGCTTCCACCGCCACGGTGAGGTCGAAGATGACCGTCAGCAAGAAGGTGCCCAGCAGCGTGGCGCGATAGGGCAGCTTGAAGCGGCGCAAGCGGGCGAACTCATGCCACTCGCCCATGTTCCAGGCCACGACCAGCAAGATGCCGGCGAGCGCGGCCAAGGGCACCTGCGAGGCCAGCGGCGCAGCCGCCATCACCACCGCCAACAGGCTCAATGCATGCACGATGCCGGCAACGGGGCTGCTGGCACCGGCCTTCACATTGGTCACGGTGCGGGCGATGGTTCCTGTGGCGGGAATGCCGCCGAACAGCGGGCTGACCATGTTGGCGACACCTTGGGCCATCAACTCCTGATTGGGGTCGTGACGCTGCCCACCGCTGAGGTTGTCGGCCACGCGCGCGCACAGCAGCGATTCGATGGAGCCCAGCAGTGCGATTGTCAGCGCCGGGATCAGCAGCAGCTTGGCCTGCGCGAAGCTGAAGCTCGGCCACTGCGGATGCGGCAACGTCTGCGGAATGCTGCCGAAGCGGCTGCCTATGGTGTCCACCGGCAACTGCAGCAGGTGTGCGGCCAGCGTGGCCAGTGCCAGCGCGACGATGGTGCCCGGCACATGGGCAGCCAGCCGGTGCAGGCGTTCGCGCCAGTTGCTGGCATGGGTTGCCATGGCGTAGCTCTTGGGCCAGACCAGGACCAGCAGGCTGCAGCTGGCGCCTATCAAGGGGGCATAGGGGTTGAAGCTGGCGCGATGCTGCCAAAGCGCCTCGATCTGGGCGAAGAAGTCCGCCGGCATGCGCGGGATCTGCAGGCCCAGGAAGTCCTTCAGCTGCGACAGCGCGATGAGTACCGCGATGCCGTTGGTGAAGCCGATCACGATGGAGACCGGGATATAGCGCACCAGCACGCCCAGGCGCAGGGCGCCCAGGGTCAGCATCATCAGCCCGGCCAGCATGGTGGCGATCAGCAGGTTGTGGGGCCCGTAGCGCTGCACGATCCCGTAGACGATGACGATGAAGGCACCGGCGGGACCGCCGATCTGCACGCTGGAGCCGCCCAGCAGCGAGATCAGGAAGCCGGCGACGATGGCCGTGATCAGGCCCTGCTCGGGCTTGACACCAGAGGCGATCGCAAAGGCCAGCGCCAGGGGAAGGGCGACGATGCCGACGGTGAGGCCGGCGCCCAGATCATGGATCAGGCGCTGTCGCCCATAGCCCTGCAGGGCGTCGAGCAGACGCGGACGAAAGGGGTGGAGTCGAGGCTTGGACATGAACGCTCCGTGGCTGTGGGGACTGGGGCTCGTTCATGCCGATGGGAGGGCCGCAGTGATGCAGCCGCGCGATGAAGCGACGGCGCCGGCTGGGCGCCGCCAGGCGCAGGAGGCGGATGCGTTGCGGGTCCACGCGCCGATTGTGCGACGACAATGCGCCGATTGCCCACCGATTGCGGGCGGTGCAAAAGAAATGGGGCTGCCGAGGCAGCCCCACGCATCGCAAAACCTTGTCCGCGGCTTCAGCGCACGCGCATGCCGGGCTGGGCGCCAGGGAAGGGCTCCAGCACGAAGATGCCGGGCTGCGCCTTCTCATCCGCGTGGCTGGCGGCCAGTACCATGCCCTCGCTCACGCCGAACTTCATCTTGCGAGGGGCCAGGTTGGCCACCATGACGGTCAGCTTGCCTTCCAGATCCTCGGGCTTGTAGGCGCTCTTGATGCCGCTGAAGACGTTGCGCAGGCGGCCTTCGCCCGCATCCAGAGTCAGGCGCAGCAGCTTGTCCGAGCCCTCGACATGCTCGGCCTTGACGATCTTGGCAATGCGCAGGTCGACCTTGGTGAAGTCGTCGATCTTGATCTCGGGGGCCAGGTCTTCACCGCCGGGCACGACCTTGGGCGCCGCAGGCGGCTCGAACAGGGCTTCCAGCAGCTTGGGATCGACACGCTGCATCAGGTGCTCGTAAGTGCCGATCTGGTGGGCGCCGAGAGCGCGCTGGGCGTCGGCGAACTGCAGCGGTTCGACCTTCAGGAAAGCCTCCACCTGGGCCACCAGCGCCGGCAGCACCGGCTTGAGGTAGACGGACAGCAGACGGAAGGCCTCGATGCAGACGCTGCAGACATCCTGCAGCACCTGGTCCTGGCCTTCCTGCTTGGCCAGCTCCCAGGGCTTGTTCTGGTCCACGTACTCGTTGACGCGGTCGGCCAGCAGCATGATCTCGCGCAGCGCCTTGCCGAACTCGCGGGTCTCGTACAGCTCGGCGATGGTGCCGGCGTGGGCGCGCAGGCCGTCCAGCAGTGCGCGGCCTTCGACGCCCACGTCGGCCGAGAGGCGGCCCTCGAAGCGCTTGGCCAGGAAGCCGGCGGCACGCGAGGCGATGTTGACGTACTTGCCGACCAGGTCCGAGTTGACGCGGGCCACGAAGTCCTCGGGATTGAAGTCGAGGTCCTCCACCTTGCTGTTGAGCTTGGCCGCGAGGTAGTAGCGCAGCCATTCGGCGTTCATGCCGAGGCTGAGGTACTTGAGCGGATCGAGGCCGGTGCCGCGGCTCTTGCTCATCTTTTCGCCGCCGTTGACGGTCAGGAAGCCGTGCACATGGACGTGGTTGGGCGTCTTGCGGCCGCTGAAGTGCAGCATGGCCGGCCAAAACAGGGTGTGGAAGTAGGTGATGTCCTTGCCGATGAAGTGGATCTGCTCCACCGAGTCGTCGGCCATGAAGGCGTCGAAGTCGCGGCCCAGCTTGGCGAAGTAGTTCTTCAGCGAGGCCAGGTAGCCGATGGGGGCGTCCAGCCAGACGTAGAAGTACTTGCCCGGGGCATCGGGGATCTCGATGCCGAAGTAGGGTGCGTCACGGCTGATGTCCCAGTCGCCCAGGCCGCCGTTGCCGTTCTCGTCCTTGGCAAACCATTCGCGGATTTTGTTCAGGACCTCGGTCTGCAGCCGGCCGGGGGTCTGGGTCCACTGCTCCAGGAACTCCACGCAGCGCGGGTCCGAGAGCTTGAAGAAGTAGTGGTCCGAGCTCTTCATCACCGGCGTGGCGCCGGTCAGCACGGAGAAGGGATTCTTGAGCTCGGTGGGCGTATAGACCGCGCCGCAGACCTCGCAGGAATCACCGTACTGGTCCCGGGCGCCGCACTTGGGGCACTCGCCCTTGATGAAGCGGTCCGGCAGGAACATGGCCTTTTGCGGATCGAAGAACTGCTCGATGGTCTTCACCGCGATCAGATCCTCGGCTCGCAAGGCCTTGTAGATGGCCTGGGACAGCTCGTGGTTCTCCGCGCCGTCGGTCGAGTGCCAGTTGTCGAAGCTGATGTGGAAGCCGTCCAGGTATTGCTTGCGCCCGGCCGCGATGCCGGCGACGAATTCCTGGGGCGTCTTGCCGGCCTTCTCGGCGGCAATCATGATGGGCGCGCCATGCGCGTCGTCGGCACAGACGAAATGCACCTCCTGGCCCATCATGCGCTGGAAGCGCACCCAGATGTCGGCCTGGGTGTACTCCATGATGTGGCCAATGTGAAAGTTCGCATTGGCATAGGGCAGGGCGGTGGTGACGAAGAGCTTGCGAGTCATGGCGTGCAATGAAGGCATGCGCGGCTCAATGGGGCCACGCAAGAGGCGGGATTTTAGGGGCAGGGCGGCAATTTGCCGCAGCGCCGGTCAGCCGCCCTGGCCTCGCGCAGGATCCTGGCTCTGATCGGTGGGGGCGCCGCCCTCTGCGGACGCAGGCTCGTCGGGCCGGCCCTGCAGCTTGCGCAAGCGCTTCTCTGCTGCCTTTTCTTCGGCCTTGCGCTTCTTGGCCAACTCGCGTTGGCGTTTTTCGTAGGAGTAATTTGGAGTGGCCAAGGTCCCGTCCTTTGGTCGCGACGGCAAGACACCGCCAGCCCGACTGTAGCGCCTTGCTGCCCACGCGGGGCGAGCGAGCGGCCCAAGACCAGCGCCAAGACCCTTCAGATTGCGCGCGCAAGCGCTTGCCAGCACAGAAGAAATGCCGGCTTCGGCCTGTGGATAAGTTTGTGGGCAAAGCGGCTGGAAATCCGTGACTCTCTAGCGCCCGGGGCGGCGCGGATGTCTGGGAATCGCCGGTTGATTCAGAAAAATTCCAATGAATCAATGACTTGTGAGCTTTCAGATGGGGCAGGCGCGGATGGCGGTGGCCAGTCCCTCAGGGCGTGCCCATTGGGGATAAGCCGGAGGTGGCCGCGGGTTCTGTGTCAAATCACAGCAGCTGCTTGTGCCGAACGGCAGGGTTTCGTACGGACTGCTTGGTGCCTGAGTAAGTCATCAAACTTGGCGCATTGAGCTCAAGTATCTTGGAGGGATGCTTGCCAAGTCCTTGATTCCTGAGGACTAATGAAGGCTATCCACCGGCGTTGTGGATAAGTGTGTGGAGAAGCTGGGTTTGCGAGGGCTAAATGCTTGATTCATCGACGCTGGAACTGGGTTGCCTCAAAATTTTGCACTTCCGTGACTCTCATATGAATCAATGGCTTAGCGCTTCTTTGTCACGGCTGTGATGTGCCCGTGCTGGCGGGGTCGCATTTGTT
The DNA here is from genome assembly GCA_041905785.1 of Burkholderiaceae bacterium. Taxonomy (GTDB): domain Bacteria; phylum Pseudomonadota; class Gammaproteobacteria; order Burkholderiales; family Burkholderiaceae_C; genus Roseateles_B. Next base: position 143,991 of record JAYRKJ010000006.1, on the reverse strand, counting down.
TCTTTATGAAACGGCGACGCGGCCCGGTGGGGATAAGTCCGACCCAGGGGCGGTCCGGCGGGCACCGTAGGGGCCCGGCCTTGTGCTGCATAGCGGGGACAAGCCGGGACAAGCGGGCAGCGCAGGGCTCAATGCAGCACCCATCCCCAGTCCCTGTGGACAAACTTGTGAGTCTGTTGGCGAAAGCCGGGCTAAGTCCTTGAAAGTACAGGCTTTGCCTTTCGCTGCTCAAGATTTCAGCAAGCTGCCCGTCGCCAAGTCCGGGATCTTTTGACGCCTGACATGCGGGGGAACGCGGAGGGGACGTCGCGTTCTGGCCGCTAAAATCGCGCGATTTGCAGCCAATGGCCGTATTCATGGGGCAGGGAACCGTTTCGCAGAAGTCAGAGAGACCCGCTCAGGGCAGGGATTCGGCCGCGACCGATGTGTTTGAGCTTCGCAGTGCTTCCATCGGCGCTTTCAGCCTCGTGCTGCGCAGCGGCGACCTCGCACAACTGGCGCTGGCACTGCAGCAGCGCTTGGGCGACACGCCGGAGGTCTTCAACCAGGATCCGGTGGTGCTGGACCTGAGCCAGTTGCCGGCAGCGCCACAGCTGGCCGACGACGGCCAGTTGAGCCTGGAACCGGCCGCTGCGGCGCCTGATTTCCCTGCGCTGATCGCGCTGCTGCGGCGTTTCCGCATGCAGGCGGTAGCCGTCAGCGGCGCCTCGGCCGAGCAGTTGGCGGCGGCGCAGGCGGCAGGCCTGGCCGAGGCCGATGCGCCGGCGCCGCGGATCGAGGCCCCGCGCGTGGAGACTGTGGTCAAGGAGGTGGTGCGAGAGGTGATCGTGGAGCGCGAAGTCCCGGTCGCCGCGCCGGCCGAGCCCAGCCGCACCGTGATCCTGGACAAGCCCCTGCGTTCCGGCCAGCAGGTCTATGCCAAGGGGGCAGACCTGGTCGTGATGGCCCTGGTCAACCATGGGGCCGAGGTCATTGCCGACGGCAATATCCATGTTTACGCGCCCCTGCGCGGCAAGGCCATTGCCGGTGCCCGGGGCAATACCGAGGCGCGCATCTTCGCGGCCAGCCTGGAAGCCGAACTGATTGCCATCGCCGGCATCTACCGCACCACCGAGAACCCGCTGCCCGCCGAGGTGCTGGGCAAGCCGGCCCAGGTCCGGCTGGAGGGTGAGAAGCTGGTGATGGAAGCCCTGAAACTCTGAGCCGTCCGCTGTTGGGACGGCCGATCAACTTGATGAAGAAGGAAGGCAATCGATGACCAAGATCGTCGTGGTGACCTCGGGCAAGGGGGGCGTGGGCAAGACCACGACCAGTGCCAGCTTTGCAACAGGACTCGCGATGCGCGGCTACAAGACCGCCGTCATCGACTTCGACGTGGGATTGCGCAATCTGGACCTGATCATGGGTTGCGAGCGCCGCGTGGTCTATGACCTGATCAATGTCATCAATGACGAGATCAAGCTGACCCAGGCCCTGATCAAGGACAAGCAGCTGGACAAGCTCTACATCCTGGCGGCCTCCCAGACCCGGGACAAGGATGCCCTCACGCAGGAAGGCGTGGAGCGCGTGCTGGAGGAGCTCAAGGCCATGGAGTTCGACTTCATCGTCTGCGACTCGCCGGCCGGCATCGAGACCGGTGCGCTGATGGCCATGCACTATGCCGACGAGGCCCTGGTGGTGACCAATCCCGAGGTCTCCTCGGTGCGCGATTCCGACCGCATCCTGGGCATGCTCAACAGCAAGACCCGGCGCGCCATCGAGGGCAAGGAGCCGGTCAAGGAACACCTGCTGATCACGCGCTACAACCCCAACCGCGTCGAAGGGGGGCAGATGCTCTCGCTGGAGGACATCCACGAGATCCTGCGCACGCCGCTGATCGGCGTGATCCCCGAAAGCGAGATCGTGCTGCAGGCGTCCAACCAGGGCCTGCCCGCCATCCACATGAAGGGCACGGACGTGGCCGAGGCCTATGGCGATGTGGTGGGGCGCTTCCTGGGCGAGGACAAGCCCCTGCGCTTCATCGAGGCGGTCAAGCCGGGCTTCTTCAAGCGCCTGTTCGGCGGCAAGTGAAGGAGCGTCCGCAATGGGTTTCCTCTCGTTTTTCATCGGTGAGAAGAAAAGCACGGCCAGCGTCGCCAAGGAGCGCCTGCAGCTGATTCTTGCGCACGAGCGCAACGGCCGCAGCGCCAGCCCGGACTACCTGCCGCAGCTGCAGAAGGAGCTGGTGGCGGTGATCTCCAAATACGTCTCCATCAATCCGGACGACATCAAGGTCCACATGGAGCGCCAGGACAACCTGGAGGTGCTGGAGGTCAAGATCGAGCTGCCTGAACCGGGCCGCTGAGCCCAGCCGCCCTCGACGCGCATCACAAATGCAAAGGGCCAGCCCGCGAGGACTGGCCCTTTTTGCTGCGGCAGGGGCCGCGCTCAGGCGTGGTCGAACTGTGCCGCGTTCTTGCCCTTGAAGGGCGCGTAGAAGGCCTTGATCTTGACCATGTCGGCCTCGATGTCGCCCGTGGGCACGAAGACCGGGCCCAGGCCGCTGAGCTTGCGCGGGTAGTCCATGTAGGCCATCACGATGGGCACCTCGGCAGTGACGGCGATCCAGTAAAAGCCGGTCTTCCAGTAGCGCGTCTTGCTGCGCGTGCCTTCCGGCGGCACGACCAGTTGCAGCGGGCCGTCTGCGGCCCTGATGGCCTCGGCGGAAGCCGCGACCAAGTTGTTGCTCTTCTCGCGCTGCACGGCAATGCCGCCCAGCCAGCGCATCACCGGTCCGAAGGGGAAGCGGAAGATCTGGGCTTTGCCCATCCAGTAGATGTTCAGGCGCAGGGCGAAGGCCACCATCAGCGTGTAGGGCAGATCCCAGTTGCTGGTGTGGGGTGCGGCGATCAGCACGCATTTGTCCTGGCCTGGCGGCAGCTCGCCGTCCAGCTTCCAGCCCGTCAGGCGCAAAAAGCCCACGGAGAAGGCCCGCAGCACGGTGTTGACGACGGGGGTGGTGAAGATCGTGCGGTGCATGCGGGGGCCGAAAGAGAAAACCGGCCATTATCCCGCCAGCGGCGCCGAGCCCCCCTGCCCATTTCTAGAGCAGAACAACAAAATCCGTGAAGAAACAAGCACTTGCCTCAATGCTGCAGAGGCCATGCACGGACTTGTCCACAGGCACTGTGGATGGCTCAGTCGCTGCCGTCTGTGCGGGGCTCGATGCCTTCGTCTGGCAGTGCTTCGATCACCAGGTCCGAGTTGGGCCGGGCCACACAGGGCAGAAACCAGCCCTCGGCCTTCTCCTCGGCGCTGAGCCCGGGCCATTCGATCAGGTACTCGACCTGGCCAGACAGCAGCCGGCGCATGCAGGCCCGGCAGGTGCCGGCGCGGCAGGAACTCAGCAGGCCGCCGCCCTCGCGCAGGCTGGCGCGCAGCACGGTGAGGTCGGGGGGGCAGTCGAATCCGTCCTCGGGCTGACCGGGGTGGAACAGGATGCGATAGGACGGTGAGGATTGTGGCGGCATCGGCACATGATGCCAGCCTGCGCCGCGCTTTCGTGAAATGCGAGACAGCCGCGGCTGCAAACGCTTGGCGCCGGTTTGCCCAGCGGCGCACACTGGGTCCCGCATGGATGCAGCGCGCCACCACCCCGAACTGGAAATGACGCTGGCCAGTGCCTGGTCGTCACTGGCTGGGGAGCGCTGCGCCTTCACCAGCCTGGACGCAATGCCCGACATCCAGCCTGGCGATGCCTGTTTCCGCCTCCCGGTGCTGCGCCCGGACGGCCTGGAAGCGGGCCGGGTGCTGCTGGTGCTGGGGGACCAAGACTCCCAGCAGCTGGGCGCTTCGATGTTCGGCCTGCCCTTGGATGAACTCAGCGCCTCCGAGTTGGACGATGCCACGGCCGAGCTCTGCAACATCTTCGCCGGCTGCCTGGTGAAGGCGCTGGATACCGCGCATCCGCTGGAACTCGGGCTGCCTCGGCGCGCCAGCATGGGGGCCGTCGATGCGCTGTGCAGCCTGAGCATGCCGCGCCTGATGCTGGCCGCCACGATGGGGCCGCGGCGCGTGGTAGTGGCCTATTTCGAGCCGGCCTGCGCCGAGGACCACATGGACGAAGCGAGACCGCTCCCAGCTCCCGAGGATCAGCGCCATGGTCGCTCCTAGCCTTCCTTCGCTGCGCGTGCTGGTCGTCGACGACAGCCGTGCCATCCAGGCCATCATCGCCCGGGTACTGGAGAACGCCGGGCTGGGCCCCATGGTGATCGAGACCGCCGGCAACGGTGAGCAGGCCCTTCGCATGGTCACGGCACAGCCGCCGGACCTGGTCATCTCCGACTGGCACATGCCCGTGGTCACCGGTATCGAAATGCTGCAGACGCTGCGGCAGCTGGGCGGCGGCACGGTCAAGGTCGGCTTCGTGACCACGGAAACGGCCGAGCGGCACCTGGACCAGGCACGCAGCAATGGCGCGGTCTTCGTGATCAACAAGCCCTTCAAGGATGAGGAGCTGCTGCGCGAGGTGCAAAAGGCACTGGCCGAACGCGTGGAGCAGCTGAAGGCGCCGTCGCCGCCTGCGGGCGCACCTGCGGCGCTGGAGTCCGAAGCCGCGCTGACCGCGCTGGTCAAGCTGCAGATGGGGCAGATCCCCTTCCGTCTGATCGCGGCGCCCGGACAGACGCTGGAGGACCTGAAGCTGCCCCATGACCTGGCCGTCTACGCGTTCGATGGCCAGAAGGCGCCGCATGCGCTGGGCGTTCTCGATGTCAATGCCTGCTGCATCCTCGGCGGCGGCGGCGCCCGCATGCAGCCGCCGCCGGTGCGCCAGGCCATGCAGGCGGGCAAGCCCTCGACGGAGATGATGCAGTTCGCCGACCACTTCCTGCGCTCCGCGGCGGGCATTCTTCGCCACGCCGAAGGCACGGGCGCGCCGGCCCTGCGCATCGTCAACCTGGTGCCCAAACCCTTTGACAAGCTGCAGGCGCTGATGGTGCGCAACCGGGGCCGCAGCGACTACCGAATCGCCGTCCCGGGCTACGGCGAGGGGAGGTTGGCATTCATTCGCTGCTGAAGTTGCCGATAAGAGCCTTGGGCGCAGCCTCGCGCCGGGAAAGGAACAGGTCGCTCTGATCATGGCGCTGGAGCTCTCACTCGACAGCCTGGCCGTGGTGTCCGTCTTCGTGGCCAATGCCGCGGTGATGGTGATCACCATCGGCACCTATTGGCGCATGACGCGCTATGAGCAGAGCAACCACATCCACATCGTCAACGCACTGCGCGAGACCCGCGATGCCGGGCGCGAGATGAAGATCGCGGCCCATGAGCTGATTCGCGTGGCGGAGCGCGGCGGCCTCGTGGGCGGCGGCGGCGGTGGTGGCAGCCTGGGGGCGGACGATGTGCGCCAGCTGGACGAGCTGATGAAGCTGGTACGCGGCCTGCTGGACGCCTACGGCGCGCAGGACGACGACGGCGATGCAGCGGCCGATGAGGCGGAGGCGCGCTGGCCTGACTCCGCGCACGAGATGAGCAGTGAGCTGATGGAGCAGCTGCGGCGCAGCCACCGCAACGAGGTGGACCGCCTGGTGGCGCAGCGCCGTCGCATGCAGGTGGAGCTGGGGCTGACGCGCGAGCGGCTGGATGATGCCATCAAGCAGCTGAGTGCCTCGCGTCACCGCGGCGGCGGTGGGGGCGCGGGCGGCCCGGAGCTGCAGGTGCTGCGCCAGCAGCTGGATTCCGTGCGCACGCAGCTGCAGCAGGCGCAGGACAGGCAATACCTGGCCGAGACCCGCGCCGACAAGGCCGAGCGGATGAACGCGAAGCTGCAGAAGGAGCTGGAGGAACTGGCGCTCGCGCCCAAGCCCGCGGCCCAGAACGCCCAGGCGCCCGAGATGATGAAGCTGCTGGAGCGCGAGGCGCTGATGCTGCGCGAGCAGTTGGCGGAGGCGGAGCGCACCATCCAGAAGCTGCGCGCCGAGCTGGCCGCATTGGCCGCCAACCCGCCCGAGCATGTGGATGCGCAGGCCGTCGACGCGATACGCGAGCGGCTGGAGCGCGAGGTCGAGCAGCTGCGCGGCAAGATCGACGACTTGCAGGATGCGCTGAAGCGCAACCAGGTCGAGAAGGACTTCATCGAGGAGCACTACCTCAAGGAAGCGCAGAAGAACGATGAGGCGCGCCAGAGCGAGGCACGCCTGGAGGCCGAAGCGGCGGCGGCGGCCATGGAGTTCGTCGGGAAGACGCCGGGCGGGCGTTGATGCCCGCCGAGCGTTCGCCAGCGGTCTTGGCCTTGGGGGGGCCAGGTCTTGCGCGCCGGGCTGGGCGACAATCGAAGGTTTGCTGCCCCTGCCTTCCTCCTTGCCCCGCCGTAGCACTGCGCCCCGGGGCGCTGCTGCCTTGCTCCCCACCATGCTCAAGTACCTGGCCGGCTATCCGGCTGCCCTGCAGGCCCAAGCCCGTCAGCTGATAGACGCCGGGCGGCTGGGCGACTATCTGTCCGACCGCTATGCCGAGCCGCACACGGTGCAGAGCGACCGCGCGCTGTTCGACTACACGCAGGCGCTCAAGCAGCGCCATCTGCGCAACGCCGCGCCGCTGGACAAGGTCTGCTACGACAGCAAGCTCAAGGTGGTCCAGCACGCCCTGGGCACGCACACCCGGGCCACGCGGGTGCAGGGGAGCCAGCTCAAGAGCCGGCGCGAAATCCGCATCGCCAGCCTGTTCCGCGAGGCGCCGGCAGACTTCCTGAAGATGATCGTGGTCCATGAGCTGGCGCATCTGAAGGAGCTGGAGCACAACAAGGCCTTTTACCAGCTGTGCCAGCACATGGAACCCCGCTACGGGCAGCTGGAGCTGGACCTTCGCCTGTACCTGACCTGGCGCGAGCTGCCTGCGCCGGCACCGCTGGCGGAGGCCGCGGCGTGATTCTGCTGGCGCCCATGGAAGGCCTGCTGGACCACATGCTGCGCGACGTGCTGACCCGCGTGGGCGGCATCGACCGCTGCGTCAGCGAGTTCATCCGCATCACGGACATGCTGCTGCCGCGGCGCGTCTTCACCCGCATCGTGCCCGAGCTGCTGCAGGGCGGGCGAACGCCGGCCGGCGTGCCCGTGCGCGCGCAGCTGCTGGGCTCGGACCCCGTCTGCATGGCGGAGAACGCCGCGCGTCTGGCGGAGTTGAACCCTGCCGGCATCGACCTCAACTTCGGATGCCCGGCCAAGTGCGTCAACCGCCACCGCGGTGGTGCGGTGCTGCTGGATGAGCCCGAGCTGATCGCCGAGATCGTCGGCGCCGTGCGCCGCGCCATCCCGGCGCAGATGCCGCTGTCGGCCAAGATGCGGCTGGGCTTCATGGACCAGTCCCGCACCCTGGAATGCGCGCTGGCCATGGCCGAAGCGGGCGCCGAGGAGCTGGTGATCCATGCCCGCACCAAGGCCGACGGCTACAGGCCGCCCGCCTACTGGGATCGCATCGCGCCTGTCCGCGAGGCCCTGGGTCCGGGCGTGGGCGTGGTGGCCAATGGCGAGGTCTGGACCGTGGACGACGCGCAGCGCTGCCTGCAGGAATCCGGCTGCGACGCGCTGATGCTGGGCCGCGGCATGGTGGCCAATCCGGGCCTGGCGCTGGCCGTGCGTGGTCGCGGCGCGGGGCCGGCGCAGGGGCTGGACTGGCTGGCCCTGCAGCCGCTGATGCTGCAGTTCTGGCGCCAGGTGCAGGCGCATGTCCAGCCCAAGCACCAGGCGGGCCGACTCAAGCAGTGGCTGCATTACCTGCGCCGCCACTACCCGGAGGCCGGCGAGGCCTACCAGCGTGTGCGGACGCTGAATGCGCCCGCTGAGCTGGAGGCGGCCTACTTTGGCGAGGCGGCACGGATGGGCGTGCTTCGCCCGGCCGTTGAAGCGCACGAGTGCGCCCCGGTGCAAGCCCGGAGGCCGTGCGCCGAGCGCTGCGCTTAGCATCGCGCATGCTTCAAAAATCGCGCCTGTTTCTCTCCCTGCTGCCGCTGCTGGCGGCCTGCCCCCTGAGCCATGCTGCTGCCGCGGCGGACCCCACCGTCCCCCCCCTGACGCTGGAGCGCATTCATGGAGATCCTCCCCTGATGGGACGCGCGGGTCTGGGTGGCGTTCTTTCGCCTGGCGGCCGGTGGCTGACTTATCTGCGTCCGGCCGAAGGCAATCCGGATGTCAACGAGCTCTGGGGCCAGCCGCTGGACGGTGGCGATGCGCGCCGCCTGGTGGCAGCCAGCGACCTGATCGGCCAGCGCGAGGCCGTGCTCACCGAAGCCGAGAAGATGGCGCTGGAACGGCGTCGCCAGCGCGGCAGCGGCATCACCAGCTACCAATGGTGCGGCAAGGCGGATCGCCTGCTGATCCTGCCCCTGGCCGGCGACCTCTACAGCGTGGAGCTGGGCGAGGCGGCGCCCAAGGTGCGGCGCCTGACCCAGGACGAGCAGGAGCCCGAGCGCGACCCGCAGTGCGACGCCACGGGCACGCAGATCGCCTATGTGAAGCACAACGACCTGTGGGTCCAGGGCCTGGACGGCGGCCCCGCGCGGCGCCTCACCCACACCGGCGGCGAGACGCGCTCCACAGGCCTTGCCGAGTTCATCGCCGCCGAAGAGCTGCACCGCCACCAGGGCTTCTGGTGGTCGCCGGACGGCACGCGCCTGCTGGCCGTCGAAGTGGACGAGTCCGGCGTTCCGCTGCGCCAGCGCGCGCAGATCGGAGGCGACGGCACCCGGCTCGTGCCGCAGCGCTACCCGGCGGCGGGCAGCCCCAATGCCAAGCTCCAGGCCCTGGTGCTGGACTTGAGCGGCAAGGCCGAGGCGCAGCGCCTGAATCTGCCTGCCGAGGCCGAGTACATCGCCCGCGCCGGCTGGTTCGCCGACGGCAGTCCCTGGCTGCAATGGATGACGCGCGACCAGAAGCACTTGCAGCTGCTGGAGTTCAACGCGCAGGCGCAGCCGCATGTGGTGCTGGACGAGCGCGATCCGGCCTGGGTGGAAGTGCACGACGACCTGCGCGAGATCCCGGCGCTGAAGCGTTCCGGCAAGCCGGCCCTGCTGTGGAGCAGCGAACGCAGCGGGCGCCGCCAGCTGTGGCTTGTCGACCGTGTCAGCGGGGCTGTGCAGCCCTTGACCCGCCAGCCCGAGCCGGTGGCCCAGTTGGTGTGTCTGGGCGAGCAGCACCTGGTGTTCGCCGGCGCCACCGAGCGTGGGCGTGGCCGCGAGCTCTTCCAGGCGGACTTCAAGGGCAGCGTCCGCCCCTTGCAGCCGGGCGAAGCGCGGCGCTGGCGTGATGGCCGCGGCGATGCCGCCTGCACTCAGCTGCTGGTCACCCAGTCGTCCTGGCAGCAGCCCCCGCGCACCGAGCTGTTGAAGCTGGACGGCCAGTCCACACCGCGCCTGATCGAGCAGGCCCAGCCCGACCCGCTGGTGCTGGGCCTGGCCCGCCAGCTGCAAGCCCAGTTCCCCGAGCTGCTGGCGGCCGATGGCAAGACCGTGTTGAACGCCGTCTTCCTGCCGCCGACGCGGCCCAGCCTGGTGGGCAAATACCCCGTCGTGGTGCGGGCTTACGGCGGCCCGGGCACGGCCACGGTGAGCTGGCGCTGGCAGGCTGATCTGCCCACGTTGGCGCTCTATCAGCAGCAGGGTTTCGGCGTGCTGATGCTGGACACCCGCGGCATGGCCCTGCGCGACCGCGACTACACCCGCGCTCACGACCACGCTTTCGGCCAGGTCGAGGTGGCGGATCTGTTCGCGGCCGTGCGCCAGCTCGCGCAGCAGTATCCGGCCGTCGATGCCGACCGCATCGGCTTCACCGGTTGGTCCTATGGCGGCTTCCTGGCCCTTCGCGCCCTGCTGGATGCCAACACGCCTTTCGCCGCCGCCATTGCGGGGGCCGCCCCCACGGACTGGACGCTGTATGACACCGCCTACACCGAGCGCTACCTGGGCCAGCCGGACGGGGGCCAGGCGCCGGCCTACCAGCAGGCCAGGCTGATGCCGCGTGCGGGGTTGCTGAGCAAGCCGCTGATGATCATCCACGGCACGGCCGATGACAACGTGCTCTTCGACAACTCGCTGCGCATGATCCAGGCGCTGCAGAACGAGGGCAAGCTGTTCGAGACCGTGATCTACCCCGGCCATGCCCACGGCGTGGCGGGGCGCAAGGCGCGACTGCATCTGGCGCGTACGCAGCTGGATTTCTTCCAGCGCCACCTGCGGCCCTGAGGGTGAATCCCCGGGTCAGGGGGGCGGCGAGCAGCGGCGTGACAAATTGCTGTCAGCGCAATTCCTAGTGCACCGACCGAGCGGATCTGACGTTGAATCGAGACCTTTGCACATGGTGGCCCCCGTGTTTGGGGCCTAGTGTTGGATCAAGCCCAAAGCAAAGATGAGGGCGTCGTTGGAGAACATCATGAACATCTTGGATAGCACCGCCTCGCGCGACGCGGGGCCGTTCGAGTTGAGGTTCCAGTCCCTGTTTCATGCCGGCAAGGCCCTGGCCTTTCCGTGCAATGCGAGAGGCGAGGTCAGCCTTGACACGCTCAGCGATCGGGCGCGGGAGAACTATCTCTTCGCGCGGGCCGTGGTGGGGCATGAATATGCCGCGCCGGTGGTCACGAGCCGGAGCTGAGGCCGCTGCGGGCGGCGTGGGCCCGCGGTCTCGGGTTCCGGGACGCTGTGGCCTCGCGCGACGCACCTGTGCGGCACACGGCGTTGCCGGGGCCCTGCGGGATCCAGGCGCCGATGAGGAGCCCGGGAGCCCATGAAAAAAGACCGCCTTCGGGCGGTCTTCTGTTTGGAGGCTGCGGGCCTTATTTGCCCCAGCCGTCACGCAGCCCCGTGATCTTGTTGAACACGGGTTTGTCGCTGCGGTGGTCGACGCGATCGGCCACGAAGTAGCCATGGCGCTCGAACTGCACCTTGGTGTCGGCCGGCGTGCCGGCCAGCGAGGGCTCCAGATAGCCTGTCACCACGCGCTTGCTGCCCGGGTTGATGACTTCCAGGAAGTCGCGTCCGCCGGCATCGGGCTGGGCCTCGGTGAAGAGACGGTCGTAGAGCCGCAGCTCGGCCTGCACGGCCTCATGCACGGCCACCCAGGTGATCACGCCCTTGACCTTGACGGCGTCGGCGCCGGGCGTGCCGCTCTTGGTGTCCGGCACAAGGCTGGCCAACACGGCGGCGACTTCGCCGGCCTCGTTCTTCTCGCAGCCCGTGCACTCGATCACGTAGCCGGCCTTCAGGCGCGCCTTGTTGCCGGGATAGAGGCGGTGGTAGCCCTTGCTCGGCACTTCCATGAAGTCCTCGCGCTCGATCCACAGCTCGGGGCCCAGGCTGAAGGCGCGCAGGCCCAGCTCGGGCAGGTGCGGGTGGGCCGGGGCGCTGCAGGGCTCACGGTGCTCGAGGCTGCCGAAGATCTCGGCGAAGTTCGTGAGCTTGAGCTTGACCGGGTCGATCACGGCCATGGCGCGCGCGGCCTTGCCTTCGAGGTCGGCGCGCAGGCAGCCGTCCAGCACGCTGTAGTCGATCCAGGCGTTCTGCTTGGTCACGCCGGTGGACTCGACCATGTTGCGGATGCTCTCCGGCGTGTAGCCGCGGCGGCGCATGCCCACGAGCGTCGGCATGCGGGGGTCGTCCCAGCCGCTCACATGGCCTTCCTCGACCAGCTGGCGCAGCTTGCGCTTGCTGGTGACCACGTAGCTCAGGTTCAGGCGGCCGAACTCGTACTGGTGGGGCAGGGGGCGGGCCAGCAGGCCGCCCTGGGCCAGGTGCTCCAGCAGCCAGTCGTAGAAGGGGCGCTGGTCCTCGAACTCCAGGGTGCAGATGGAGTGGGTGATGCGCTCCAGCGCGTCCTCGATGGGGTGCGCGTAGGTGTACATCGGATAGATGCACCACTTGTCGCCCGTGTTGTGGTGGGTGGCGCGGCGGATGCGGTACAGGGCCGGGTCGCGCATGTTGATGTTGGGCGAGGCCATGTCGATCTTGGCGCGCAGCACCATCGCGCCGTCCGCATGCTTGCCGTCGCGCATCTCGCGGAAGCGGGCCAGGTTCTCGGCCGGCGCGCGGTCGCGGAAGGGACTGTTGGTGCCCGGCGTGCCGAAGTCACCGCGGTTGGCGCGCATCTCCTCGGGCGTCTGTTCGTCCACGTAGGCCAGGCCCTGCTCGATCAGGTACTCGGCGGCGCGGTACATGAAGTCGAAGTAGTTGCTTGCGAAGTAAAGGTTGCTGCGCTCGGCTTGGGCTTCAGGCGCCTGCCAGGACCATCCCAGCCAGGCCACCATCTCCTTGATGGCGTCGACGTATTCCTGCTCTTCCTTTTCCGGGTTGGTGTCGTCGAAGCGCAGATGGCATTCGCCGCCGTAGTCCCGGGCCAGCCCGAAGTTCAGGCAGATGCTCTTGGCATGGCCGATGTGCAGGTAGCCATTGGGCTCGGGCGGGAAGCGCGTGCGGATGCGCGCCGGGTCCAGCGGGCCGGCGGCATGGTGGCTTGCGTCGCCAGGGCCGGCACCGAAGCGGCGCTCGGCGCCGTAGCCCTGCTCCAGGTCGCGCTCGATGATGGCTCGCAGGAAGTTGCTGGGCTTGAGGGCCTCGGCGTCAGGGGCGTTTTTGGGCTCGGACATCGGCTTTGCAGGAGCCGCCGGATGTGCAGCGGCCCCCTCGTTGGGTATGGGAAGGGGCGGATTTTATCGGTGCCGTGGCAGTGCCCCGCACTTACAAGCCGCGGAAGAGATGCGCATAGAGCCGGCTGACGCCCAGCTTCTCGGCGTGGGCCCGCAGATGCAGGGTCAGCTTGCCCTGCTCGTCGCGCACCGCGCGCTCGATGGCCGTGGCCCGCACCACGGTGCCGCGGTGGACCTGCCAGAAGACCTCGGGATCCAGCTGCGGGATCAGCTCGCGCAGGGACAGGCGCATCAGGTGTTCCTTCTGCGGCGTGACCACGCGCACGTACTTGTCGGCGGCTTCGAAGAACAGCACCTCCTCGATGGGCACCATCTGGATGCTGGAGCCCTGGCTGACCTGCAGCAGGCGAAGGCGCTGCGGCGCGGCCAGGCCGGGCGAGGGCGCCGCGAGCAATTGGCGCAGCTGTTCCAGCGTCGCGTCCAGGGGCTGGGGGGCGTGGCGCTGGGACAGGGCCTGCTTCAGCCGGCCCACCGTCAGGGCCAGGCGCTCGCGCTGCACGGGCTTGAGCACATAGTCCACGGCCGCATGCTCGAAGGCCTGCAGGGCGTACTGGTCATAGGCGGTCACGAAGACCAGCAGGGGGAAGGGCGAGCCCTCCGGCCAGTCCTCGGCGATGGCCGCGGCGGCTTCCAGGCCGCTGAGGCCGGGCATGCGGATGTCCAGGAAGCACAGCGCCGGCTGCTTTGCCAGCGCCAGGTCCACCGCGGCCTGGCCGTGGGGGGCGATGGGCAGCAGCTCCAGCTCTGGCCACAGCAGTTGCAGCTCGGCTTTCAGATGCTCGGCCAGCAGGGCTTCGTCTTCGGCGATCAGGGCGGTCAGGCGCATGGCGTGGTGGTGGCAGATGTCGGGGGGGCGAGGGCCGCGGCGGGGGCCACCATCAGGCGGCGCGGGATATGGATCTCGATGCGGCAGCCGCCGTCGGGCGGGTAGCTGAGGCTCAGGCCGGCGGCATCGCCGTAGCGGGCCTGCAGGCGCTCGCGGACCTGCTGCAGGCCGAAACCGGTGCCGGCGGTTTCGCCGGATCCGTGCTGGCCGCGTCCGCTGTCGGCCACGATCAGCAGGCAGTCCTCGCCCTGCAGCTGCGCGGCGACCTGCAGCAGGCCGCCCTCGATCTGAGGCTCCAGGCCATGTTTGATGGCGTTCTCCACCAGCGGCTGCAGCAGCAAGGCCGGCAGCTCCAGCGTCGCCAATTCGGTCGGCAGCTCGAAGCGGGCCTGGAGGCGCGCACCCATGCGGACCTGCATGAGGCTGAGGTAGTCCTGCAGCCGTGCGAACTCGGCCTTGAGCGCATGGCTGCCCACGCGCGAGGCCTCCAGGGTGGCGCGCAGGAAGGCAATCAGCTGGTCCAGCATGGCCTGGGCCCGCGCCGCGTCCAGGCCGATCAGCACCCGCAGATTGGCCAGGGTGTTGAAAAGCATGTGCGGCTCCAGCTGGGCCTGCAGCAGCAGCAGCTGGGTTTCGGCGGCCATGCGGCGGGCCTGTTCGGCCTCGATCTGGGCCGCAGCCATGCGGCCCCGGGTATGGAAGAAGGCGGTGGCCACCAGGGAGGCCAGGCCTGTCACCGTGAGCATGGAGCCGATATGCCCCCAGGACCCTGAGAACAGGCCCTTGGTATGCAGGCCGGTCAGCAGGTCGCCCAGCGTCTGCCCGAAGGAGAAGCCGAGCGTGGCGCCAACGACGACGCAGGCCGCCATCCAGGCCCAGCCGGGCCAACCGTACTGGAAAGCCTCGCAGTCCGGATAGCGGCGCCGCAGCATGCGGGCCACCAGCAGCCGGCTGCCGTCGATCATGGCCCAGCAGCTCATGCCGATGCAGTAGGAGTAGACGAGCTGCAGCCAGGGTTCACGCCAGCCCGACAGCGCGGCCAGCAGCAGACCGACCAGCGCGCACCACGCGGCCACCAGCGCGCCGTGGCGCAGGAAGTGGCGCAAGCTGCGCTGGTCCGCGTACATCAGGGGGGGGCGGTGTTGCATGGCCTTCATGGCGGGCGATTGTGCAGCAGGGCCTCAGATGGCCGCCGCCGGCTGGCCCATCAGCTGGCGAGCCCGGGCCAGGAAGATGGAGCCCAGGGCGCCGTTGAGGGCGCTGACGCCCAGCACGACCTCGCTCTGCTGGGCCAGCTGCGGATGCATGGCCAGCGTCATGCCCAGCAGGAACTTGACCGCGAAGATGCCCATCATCACGGCCATGGGCACCCAGCTGCCGGGCACGAAGTAGGCACGCCGCGGGGCGTCATGGCGTGCGGCTCCGGGCCAGCCGCTGGCCAGGATCAGCTGCCGGGTGGCGCCCAGGCCCGCCAGGAAGCCGAGCACGGTGAACACCTGCCAGCCAAAGGCGCCCACCGTGCTCCAGGCCGAGAAGGCCAGGAAGGCCAGGGGCATGCGGCGCAGCCGTGCTTCGCTGACCCAGCGGTCGCGGGTCTGGCTCAGGCCCAGCGCGATCAGGGCGACCAGCAAGAACCAGACCCAGGTCGGGACTTGGCCGAGGATCATGAAGAGGGCGGTGCTGCTCATCGGGGGCTCCTGTGTTTGGATGTCGATGGCTGCACTGTGCCGGGCCGGGGCGCTGGCGTCCCTCGCGCTGCGACAGCAGGGCGCACCGCGGCGCGAGATGCGGCCGGCGGGCGCGAAATGCCGGTCCTCAGCGGCGCCGGCTGCCTCCGCCGCCCAGGATGCTGCCCAGCACGCCGCGGACGATCTCCCGGCCCAGGGAGCTGCCCATGCTGCGCAGCGCCGACTTCGCCGCCGCTTCCGCCAGCCCTTCGCGGCGCCCGCCGCGCGGGCCGGTGGAGCCGAACAGCACATCCTTGAGGCCGTCCATCAGGCCGCCGCCGTCCTCCTGCGCGGGGGGCGGGGCGGGCGGGCTGGCCGGCCCGCGCTTCAGCACCTGGCGGGCTTCGGCTTCCAGCGAGCCCGAGCCCGCCCCGCGATCCGCCGCCGCCGGGGAGGGCGCAGGCGCGGGTGCGGGTGCTCCCTTGAGCCGCTCATAGGCCGACTCCCGGTCCAGCAGCGTCTCGTACACGCCTGCCACCAGCGAGGTCTGCAGCAGGGCCTGGCGCTGCTCGGGCGTGATGGGGCCGATGCGGCTGCCCGGCGGCAGGATGAAGACGCGTTCGGTGACGCTGGGCCGGCCCTTGTCGTCCAGCAGGCTCACCAGCGCTTCGCCCACGCCCAGCTCGCCGATGGCGCTGGCGACGTCCAGCCCCGGTTTGGCCCGCATGGTCTCGGCCGCCGCCTTGACCGCCTTCTGGTCACGCGGGGTGAAGGCGCGCAGCGCGTGCTGCACGCGGTTGCCCAACTGGCCCAGCACGGTGTCGGGGATGTCCAGCGGGTTCTGCGTCACGAAGTAGACGCCCACGCCCTTGGAGCGCACCAGGCGCACGACCAGCTCGATGCGCTCGACCAGCGCAGCCGGCGCGTCCTTGAACAGCAGGTGGGCCTCGTCGAAGAAGAAAACCAGCTTGGGTTTGTCCAGGTCGCCGACCTCGGGCAGGGTCTCGAAGAGCTCGGACAGCAGCCACAGCAGGAAGGTCGCGTAGAGACGCGGGGCGGCCATGAGCTTGTCCGCCGCGAGGATGTTGATGACGCCCATGCCGGACTCCGGCGCCGCAGGGCCGCCCCAAGGCGCCGGAGCGCCCCCTCGGGGGGCAGGAGCCGCAGGCGACGTGGGGGCACCAGGAACGGTCTGCATGAAATCGGCAATGTTGAGCATGGGCTCGCCGAAGAACTGGTCGCCGCCCTGGGCCTCGATCTGCAGCAGCCCGCGCTGGATGGCGCCGATGGAGGCCGCCGAGACGTTGCCGTACTGCGTGGTGAACTCGCTGGCGTGTTCACCCACGTGCTGCAGCATGGCGCGCAGGTCCTTGAGGTCCAGCAGCAGCAGGCCCTGGTCGTCGGCGATCTTGAAGACCAGCTGCAGCACGCCCGTCTGCGTCTCGTTCAAGGCCAGCATGCGTGCGATGAGCAGCGGGCCCATGTCCGAGACGGTGGCGCGCACCGGGTGGCCCTGCTCGCCGAAGACGTCCCACAGCGTGGTGGGGCAGGCGACGGCGGGCGGGACATCGAGGCCGCGTTCCTTGAGTACGCCGAGCAGTTTCTCGGAGGGCTGGCCGGGCTGCGAGATGCCGGTGAGATCGCCCTTGATGTCTGCCATGAAGACGGGCACGCCGAGCAGGCTGAAGCCCTCGGCCAGCTTCTGCAGGCTGATGGTCTTGCCGGTGCCGGTGGCGCCGGTGATCAGGCCGTGGCGGTTGGCCAGCGCGGGCAGGAGGAGGCACTCGGTCTCGCCATGACGGGCGAGCAGGATGGGGTCGGCCATGCAGGGCTCCGGGGAAGATGTGGTGACGAAAGCTAAAATCGCAGTCTATCCAACACCATCACGGCTGGAGCGCGCGGGATTCCACAGGGGAATTGCCGTCGGCGCCAGGAGGCCGACCCGGAGAACAAGACATATGGCTGGTCATAGCAAATGGGCCAATATTCAGCACCGCAAGGGCCGTCAGGACGAGAAGCGGGGCAAGGTCTGGACCCGTCTGACCCGTGAAATCATCGTGGCCGCCCGCTCCGGCGGTGGTGACATCGCGATGAACCCGCGCCTGCGCCTGGCCATCGACAAGGCCAAGGCCGCCAACATGCCGGCCGACAACATCAAGCGCAATGTCGACAAGGCCACCGGCAACCTGGACGGCGTGACCTACGAGGAAATCCGCTACGAGGGCTACGGCATCGGCGGCGCGGCCATCATCGTGGACTGCATGACCGACAACCGCGTGCGCACCGTGGCCGAAGTGCGCCACGCCTTCAGCAAGCACGGCGGCAACCTGGGCACCGAAGGCTCGGTGGCCTTCCAGTTCAAGCATTGCGGTCAACTGGTCTTCGCCCCCGGCACCTCGGAAGACAAGGTCATGGAAGTGGCCCTGGAAGCCGGCGCCGAGGACGTGATCAGCGGCGATGACGGCTCCATCGAGGTGCTGACCCCGCCGGGCGACTTCGAGGCCGTGAAGAACGCGCTCGAGGCCGCCGGCCTGCGCGCCGAGATCGCCGAGGTCACCATGCGTGCCGAGAACAGCATCGAGCTCAGCGGTGACGACGCCGCCCGCATGCAGAAGCTGCTGGACGTGATCGAGGACCTGGACGACGTCCAGGAGGTCTATCACAACGCCAGCATCGAGCAATGAGCCGTCTGATGATGACCCGGAGGTCTGCATGAAGGTCCTCGTCCTCGGCAATGGCGGCCGCGAGCACGCCCTGGCCTGGAAGCTCGCGCAGAGCGAGCGCGTGAGCCAGGTGTACGTCGCACCGGGCAACGGCGGCACGGCGCATGACTCGCGCTTGAAGAACGTCGGCATCAGCGAGGTCAAGGCCCTGGCCGACTTCGCGCAGGCAGAGAAAATCACGCTGACCGTCGTGGGGCCCGAGGCCTATCTGGCGGCCGGCGTGGTCGACGAGTTCCGCGCGCGCGGCCTGCGCATCTTCGGCGCCACCAAGGCCGCCGCGCAGCTGGAGTCCAGCAAGGCCTTCGCCAAGGACTTCATGAAGCGCCACGGCATTCCCACGGCCGCCTACGAGACCTTCAGCGACGCCGCCGCGGCCCATGCCTACGTGGACGCGCAGGGTGCGCCCATCGTGATCAAGGCCGACGGTCTGGCCGCGGGCAAGGGCGTGGTCGTGGCCATGACCCTGCCGGAGGCGCACGAGGCCATCGACTGGATCCTCGAGGACAACAAGCTGGGCGTCGTGCACAACGAGGGCGGCGCGCGCGTGGTGATCGAGCAGTTCCTGCAGGGCGAGGAAGCCAGCTTCATCGTGCTGTGCGACGGCAGGAACGTCGTGCCCCTGGCCACCAGCCAGGACCACAAGCGCCTGCTGGACAAGGACGAAGGCCCGAACACCGGCGGCATGGGAGCCTACTCGCCTGCGCCGGTGGTGACGCCCAACGTCCACGCCAAGGCCATGCACGAGATCATCATGCCCACCATCCAGGGCATGGCGCGCGACGGCATCCCCTTCACCGGCTTCCTTTATGCCGGGCTGATGATCGACGAGCACGGCCAGCCGCGCACCGTCGAGTTCAACACCCGCATGGGCGACCCGGAGACCCAGCCCATCATGATGCGCCTGAAGAGCGATCTCTTCGAGGTGCTGCTGCATGCCACCGACGGCACGCTGGACCAGGTCGAGCTGCAGTGGGACCGTCGCGTGGCGCTGGGCGTGGTGATGGCGGCCGAAGGCTATCCGCTCAATCCGCGCAAGGGCGATGTGATCAGCGGCCTTCCGGCCGAGGCGGAAGACGCCGTCGTCTTCCAGGCCGGCACCGTCGAGAAGGACGGGCAACTGCTGACCAACGGCGGACGCGTGCTGTGCGTGACGGCCTTGGGCGAGTCGGTGCGCACGGCGCAGCAGCGCGCCTACCAGGCCCTTGCCGGCATCCAGTTCGCCGGCATGCAGTTCCGCCAGGACATCGGCTACCGTGCAATCAAGCGCTGATTCCGCGGGCCTGCGCGGCTCCCGCCCCCTGTCGGGCTGCGTGCCCAGCGCTGCCGACGGCCAGCCCGGCATGCCTCGCGTGATCGAGGGCGGCCGGCGCCTGCACCCGCGCGGCAGCCGCCTGGCGCGCGGCCTGCTGCGCCTGTTCGGCTGGCGCGTCGAGTTCAGCGGACTGCCGGCCCTGCAGGGGGTGATCATGGTCTACCCCCACACCTCCAACTGGGACTTCGTCATCGGCGTCCTGGCCAAGTGGGCCTTGGGGCTGGAGCTCAAGTTCTGGGGCAAGGACTCCCTGTTCAAGCTGCCGCTGTTCGGGGCCTGGATGCGCTGGATCGGCGGCATCGCCGTGGAGCGCTCCAGCGCCCACGGCGTGGTGGCTGACACCGTGGCGCAGGTGCGCGCCGCCCAGCAGCGCCAACAGTCCTTCTGGCTGGCGCTGGCGCCCGAAGGCACGCGCTCCCTGAGCACCGGCTGGCGTTCCGGCGCCTACCATGTGGCGGTGCAGGCCGGCATTCCCGTGGGCCTGGCCTACTTCGACTTCCAGCGCAAGCAGGTCAACCTCACGCACTTCGTGCAGCTCTGCGGCCGGCCGGAGCGGGACTTCGCACATTTCGCGCAATACCTGGCCCCGGTGAAGGGCAAGCATCCCGAGCTGGCCAGCCCCGTGACCCTGAAAGGTGCCAAGCGATGAACACACAGCTGGTGCGCGACTACCTGCTGGGCCTGCAGCAGCGCATCATCAGTGGGCTGGAGCAGCTCGACGGCCAGCCCTTCATCAGCGACGGCTGGCAGCGCGAGCCCGGCGGGCGGCTGGAGGGCGACGGCCTCACGCGGCTGATCGAGAACGGCGGGCTCTTCGAGCGCGGCGGCTGCAATTTCTCTCATGTGCGGGGTCGGGTCTTGCCCCCGTCCGCCACGCAGCACCGCCCAGAACTGGCCGGCGCGCCCTTCGAGGCCATGGGGGTGTCGCTGGTCCTGCATCCGCACAACCCCTTCGTGCCCACCGTGCACATGAACGTGCGCATGTTCGCGGCCCTGCCGGCGGGCGAGGCGCCCGTGGTCTGGTTTGGCGGCGGCATGGACCTCACGCCCTACTACGGCTTCGAGCGCGACGCCCAGCACTTCCACCGCAGCTGCCAGGCGGCGCTGGAGCCGCACGGCGCGCAGCACTACCCGCGCTTCAAGCAGTGGTGTGACGACTACTTCTTCCTGAAGCACCGCAACGAGCCGCGCGGCATCGGCGGCATCTTCTTCGACGACTACGCGGAAGGCGGCTTCGACGCAGCCTTCGGCCTGATGCAGTCGGTGGGCGACGCCTTCCTGCCCGCCTACGCGCCCATCGTCGAGCGCCGCCAGGGCCTGGCCTATGGCGAGCGCGAACGCGACTTCCAGGCCTACCGGCGCGGCCGTTATGTGGAGTTCAATCTGGTCTTCGACCGCGGCACCCTCTTCGGCCTGCAATCGGGCGGGCGCACCGAGTCCATCCTGATGTCCATGCCGCCGCTGGTGAAGTGGCGCTACGACTGGCATCCCGAGCAGGGGACGCCGGAGGCCCGCCTCTACACGGACTTCCTGCGTCCGCGGGACTGGGCGAACGAGAAAGCCACCCACCTATGGCTGTGAGCCCGGACGTCGCCACGGGCCCCGGCGCCGCCGGCCCCGTGGGGCTGTTCGGTGGCTCCTTCGACCCGCCGCATCTGGCGCATCTGAGCCTGGCGCGCACGGCCCTGCAGCAGCTGGGCCTGGCCGAGCTGCGCTGGCTGCCCGCCGGCCAGCCCTGGCAGAAGGCGCAGCGGCGGCTGGTCGTGCCGCAGCATCGCCTGGCCATGGTGCAGGCGCTGGCGGCCGGGGAGCCGCGCTTCGTGGTCGACGCGAGCGAGCTGCAGCGCCCCGGGCCCAGCTACATGATCGACACGGTGGAGGCGCTGCAGTCGCGCTTCCCCGCGCGGCGCGACTGGTTCCTGGTCATCGGTCAGGACCAGTACGCGCGCATCGCCAGCTGGCATCGCTGGCAGGATTTATTGGAGCGACTCACCCTGGCCGTCGCGGCCCGGGCGGGTCAGGCGGTGACTGCCGCGCCCAAAGTGGCGGCGGTGGCTCACCGTGTGGTACGGCTGGACATGCCGGCCCTGGAGATTTCCTCCACCCTCGTGCGTGAGCGCTGCTTGCGTGGCGAGGACATCACGCCCATGGTGGGCGACGGGGTTGCGCGCTATATTGCCCAGCACCGTCTTTACAGCGAGCACTGAATGGACATTCGTAAACTGCAGCGAGCCATCGTCGATGGTTTGGAAGACGTCAAGGCGCAAAACATCGTCGTGTTCAACACGGAGCATCTCTCGCCCCTGTTCGAGCGCGTGATCATCGCCTCTGGCACCAGCAACCGTCAGACCAAGGCGCTGGCGTCCAGCGTGCGCGAAGCCGTCAAGGGGCGCGGCATGGACGTGATGCGCACCGAGGGCGAAGACAACGGCGAGTGGATCATCGTGGACTGCGGCGCAGCCGTGGTGCATGTGATGCAGCCGGCCATCCGCGAGTACTACCACCTCGAGGAAATCTGGGGCGACAAGCCCGTGAAGCTCAAGGTGGCCAGCGGCGAGACCAAGCTGGTCAAGGCCTCCGAGGATGCCAGCGAGGACAAGCCTGCCAAGAAGGCGGCCACCAGGAAGCCCGCGGCCAAGGCCGTCAGTGAAGAGACCGCGGGCATGAAGGCCGCGGTCAAGAAGCCGGCCGCCAAGAAGGCGGCAAGCAAGACGGTGGCCGCCAAGAAGGCTGCGACCAAGACCACCGGCACCAAGGCCGCGGCCACCAAGACCAGCGCCGCCAAGGCGCCGGCCAAGCGCCGCTCCAGCACCGAGGTGAGCCCGCGTGCCAAGGAAGCGGTGACGGTCAAGGTCGGGGCCAAGAAGCCGGCCGCCAAGAAGGCCGCGGCCAAGCCCGCAGCGAAGCCGGCGCCCAAGCGCGCCGCCGCCAAGCCCGTTGCCAAGCCCGCAGCAAAGGCGGCGGCAAAGACGGCAGCCAAGCCTGCCGCCAGGAAGTCCACCAAGAAGTCCGTCAGCTGAGGCATGCGCCTCCTGCTGATGGCGGTGGGCCAGCGTCAGCCCGGCTGGGCGGACGAAGCCTACGAGGACTTCGCCAAGCGTTTCCCGCCCGAAATGCGCCTGGAGCTCAAGGCCGTCAAGGCCGAGCCCCGGGGCGGCAAGAGCACGGAGCAGCTGATGGCCGCCGAGGGGCAGCGCCTGGATGCGGCCCTGCCCAAGAGCGTGCGGCGCGTGGTGCTGGATGAGCGCGGCGATCGCGTCACCACCAAGCAGCTGGCCGAGCGCTTGGAACGCTGGAAGGGCGATGGCCGCGACGTGGCCATATTCATCGGCGGCCCGGACGGCCTGCATCCGGACCTCAAGGCCAAAGCCGACGAGACGCTGCGTCTGTCAGATCTCACGCTGCCGCACGCCTTCGTGCGCGTGCTGCTGGCCGAAGCCTTGTACCGGGCCTGGTCCGTGATGGAAGGTCATCCCTATCATCGCGAGTGAGCGTCTCATGGCTGAATTCATCTACCTGGCTTCGCAGAGCCCGCGCCGCCGCCAGCTGCTGGCGCAGATCGGCATGCAGCACGAGCTGCTGCTGCCCGGCGCCGACGAGGACGCCGAGGCCCTGGAGGCCGAGCGCGAGGGCGAGAGCCCGGACGCCTACGTCCAGCGCGTGACCCTGGCCAAGCTGGATGCCGCGTTGCAGCGCCTGCGGCAACGCGGCCTGCCCGCGGCGCCGGTGCTGTGCTCCGACACGACCGTTGCCTTGGGTCCACGCATCCTGGGCAAGCCGCTCGATGCGGCCGATGCCCTGGCCACGCTGCGCCTGCTCAGCGGGCAGGAGCACCGGGTGCTGACGGCCGTGGCCCTGGGCGACGGCGTGCGGCGGGCCTTGCGCCTGAACGTGTCGACCGTGCGCTTCGCGCCGGTGGATGAGCAGGCCCTGTGCCGCTACGCCGCCAGCGGCGAGCCCATGGGCAAGGCCGGTGCCTACGCCATCCAGAGCCAGGCCGCGGCCTGGATTTCGCACATCAGCGGCAGCTATTCAGGCATCATGGGCCTGCCGCTGTACGAAACCGCGCAACTGCTGATGGAGTTCGGCTTCCGGGTCTGAGGGCGGCCCGGCCAGTGCCGGGGATGCTGTGCCCGGGATGCTGGCATGATGGGGGTCAGGTCTTGCGCCGCCGGCATCGGGTATTGCGCGTCGAACGCTGGCGCCAGCGGTGGAGTTCACCGCTGGCGCGAGCGCTGGAGCCCAAAAAATGGAAGACATCCTCATCAACTGGTCCCCTCAGGAGACCCGCGTCGCCGTGGTCGAAAACGGCGCGGTGCAGGAGCTGCACGTCGAGCGCACGCTGGAGCGGGGCCTGGTCGGCAACATCTATTCGGGCCGCGTGGCGCGGGTGCTGCCGGGCATGCAGTCCGCCTTCATCGACATCGGCCTGGAGCGCGCCGCCTTCCTGCATGTGGCGGACCTGCACATCGCCGGGCAGGGCGGTCGCGGCCACCATGCCGAGAGCGGCACGCCCACGCCCATCGAGCGCCTGGTCTTCGAGGGTCAGGCCTTGACGGTGCAGGTGATCAAGGACCCCATCGGCAGCAAGGGTGCGCGGCTGTCCACCCAGATCTCCATTGCCGGGCGCATGCTGGTGCACCTGCCGCAGGACGAGCACATCGGCATCTCGCAGAAGATCGGCTCGCCCGAGGCCCGCGAGCAGCTGCGCCAGCGCATGCAGGCCCTGGTGGGCAAGGCGGAGGAGGGCGGCGGCGGTGGCTTCATCCTGCGCACCAATGCCGAGGACGCCAGCGACGAGGAGCTGGGCTCGGACATCGCCTATCTGCGCAAGACCTGGGCCACCATCCGCGAGCGCAGCTTCCGCTCGCCGCCGGGCACCCTGCTGCACCAGGACCTGAGCCTGGTGGAGCGCGTGCTGCGCGATCTGGTCAGCGAGCGCACGGGTTCCATCCGCATCGACTCCCGCATGCAGTACGAGGTGCTGCACGGCTTCGGCGAGACCTACATGCCTGCGGCGGTGGCCAAGCTGGAGCACTACCGCGGCGAGCGCCCCATCTTCGATCTGTACAACATCGACGCCGAGATCGACCGCGCCCTGGCCCGGCGCGTGGACCTGAAGTCCGGCGGCTACCTGATCATCGACCAGACCGAGGCGATGACCACCATCGACGTCAACACCGGCGGCTTCGTGGGTGCGCGCAACTTCGACGACACCATCTTCAAGACCAACCTGGAGGCGGCCGGCGCCATCGCGCGCCAGCTGCGCCTGCGCAATCTGGGCGGCATCATCATCGTGGACTTCATCGACATGAGTCGCGACGAGCACCGCGCCTCGGTGCTGTCGGAGTTTCGCAAGCAGCTGGCCAAGGACCGCACCAAGGTCACGGTGGGCGGCTTCACGCAGCTGGGCCTCGTGGAGATGACCCGCAAGCGCACCCGCGAGTCCCTGGCGCGCATGCTCTGCGAGCCCTGCCCGACCTGCGAAGGCCGGGGGCAGGTCAAGACGGCGCGCTCGGTCTGCTACGACATCATGCGCGAGATCCTGCGCGAGGCCCGGCAGTTCTCGCCCAAGGAATTCCGTGTGGTGGCGGCGGCCAATGTGGTGGAGATGCTGCTGGACGAGGAAAGCCAGCACCTGGCCGGCCTCTCGGACTTCATAGGCAAGCCCATCTCCCTGACCGCCGAGCCGACCAACCAGACCGAGCATTACGACATCGTGCTGCTGTGATGGCGGTGATTGCGGTGATTGCGGTGATGGCCGTGAGCATCGGCAGGGCTCGCCGCCTGCGGCACAATCGGCGGGCCGCAAGCCAAGCGGTCTGTACTGATCCTGGACGCTGAACCGCCGATGAATCGCACCCCTACGCCTGCCCAGCCCTTGAACAACCCGCTGCGCCGCACGCTGCTGGCGTCCTCCGTGGCCGCCTTCAGCCTCCCGGCTCTGGCCCAGTTTCGCGTCGAGATCTCCGGCGTGGGCGGCACCCAGCTGCCCATTGCCATTGCCGACTTCCGCGATGAAGCCATGGCCGGCCAGTCCATCGCCGGCATCGTGCGCGCCGACCTGGAGCGCAGCGGCCAGTTCCGCATGATTGCTGCGCCAGGCGGGCTCTCCGAAACCATCAGCCCCAACTTCAATGAGTGGCGCGGCAAGCAGGCCGATGCCCTGGCCGCCGGCTCCGTGGCTCGCCTGGCCGATGGCCGCCTGGACGTGCGCTACAAGCTCTGGGACGTGGTCCGCGGCCAGGACCAGGGCGGCGAGGCGCAGGCCGTGCACCCGGATGACGTGCGCCTGGCCGCGCACCGCATCGCTGACAGCATTTATCAAAAGCTCACCGGCGAGCGCGGCGTCTTCGCCACCCGCATGGCCTACGTCACCAAGACCGGTCCGCGCTACCAGCTGCGCATCACCGATGCCGACGGCGAGGGCGGGCAGATCGCGCTGAACAGCCCCGAGCCCATCATCTCGCCCACCTGGTCGCCCGAGGGGCGCGAGATCGCCTATGTGTCCTTCGAGACCCGCAAGGCCGTGGTCTGGCTGCAGGACCTCTCCACCGGCCGCCGCCGCGTGCTGGCGGACTTCCGCGGCTCCAACAGCGCGCCGGCCTTCTCGCCGGACGGGCAACGCCTGGCACTGACCCTGTCCCTGGCCGGGGGCTCGCAGCTCTTCACCATCAGCCGCAACGGCGGCGATCCCAGGCGCCTGAGCCAGACACGCGCCATCGACACCGAGCCGGTCTACAGCCCCGACGGTGCACAGATCTATTTCGTCAGCGACCGCGGCGGCGCGCCGCAGATCTACCGCATGCCGGCCAACGGCGGCGAGGCCGAGCGCGTCACCTTCAATGGCAGCTACAACATCAGCCCGGCCATCAGCCCCGACGGCAAGACCATGGCCTTCATCACCCGCGAGGGCGGCGCCACCTTCCGTCTGTGCGTGATGGACCTGGTGACAGGGCAGTCGCAGAAGATCACCGAGTCCAGCAACGACGAAAGCCCCAGCTTCGCGCCCAACGGCAAGCTGATCGTCTATGCCACCCGCGATGGCGGCCGCGACGTGCTCATGACCACCACGCTGGATGGCCGCATCAAGGCCAAGCTGGTGGCCACCACGGCCGATGTGCGCGAGCCCACCTGGGGCCCCTTCGGCCGCTGAGGCGTCGGCTAAAACCGTCATTCATGCCCCGCCGGCTGCATTTGGTTCCATCCGGCGGCAGGCGGTGTCCGAAGTCATGCCGAACTTGAGCCAAAATACCGCCCGAGCCGGGTGAGTCGGCCTGCCGCATGCATTCGGACCAAACTGCATTCGGACCTAACGTACGGACATTGAGGATCCAAGGAGAGAAATGATGCAAATGCAAAAGTTGGCACTGGTGGTGCTCATGGCTGCCGGTCTGGCCGCCTGCTCGTCGACCAAGCTGGAAGAGCCGGCCAAGGTGGAGACGCCCCCCGTGCAGCCGCCGGTCGTGCAGAAGGAGACTCCCAAGGCTGAGACGCCGGTCAAGACCGTCGACCTGGACGCCGAGCTGCTGGCCGCCGCCAACCAGAAGGGCCGCACCGTCTACTTCGACTTCGACAGCTTCGTGGTCAAGGGCGACTACACGCCCCTGATCGAAGCCCACGCCAAGCGCCTGAAGAACAACGGCAAGGTCAAGATGAGCCTGGAAGGCCACGCTGACGAGCGCGGCGGCCGCGAATACAACCTGGCCCTGGGCCAGAAGCGCGCCGAGGCCGTGGCTCAGTCCATGAGCCTGCTGGGCGCCGGTGCTGCTCAGGTCGAGCCGGTGAGCTTCGGCAAGGAGCGACCCGCTGTGGAAGGCCACACCGAGGAAGCCTGGGCCAAGAACCGTCGCGTCGAACTGAAGGACAAGTGAGATGCTGGCCTTGCGACCCCGTCTGAGTGCCCTGGCCCTGGTCTGCGCGACCCTGGCCCTGAGCCAACCGGCCCGTGCCGGCCTGTTCGAGGATGACGAGGCCCGCAAGGCCATCCTGGACCTTCGGGCCAAGCTGCAGCAGGTGGAGGACGCTCAGCGTACCCGCCTGGAGCAGCTGGCCGCTCAAGCGCAGGACCAGCAGTCGGCACAGAGCCGCAGCCTGCTGGACCTGAGCGCCCAGATTGAAGCCCTGCGCGCCGAGATCGCGAAGCTGCGCGGGCAGAACGAGCAGCTGGCACGCGACCTGGCCGAGACCCAGCGCCGCGTTGCCGACCAGGCCCAGAGCCTGGACTCCCGCCTCAAGCCGCTGGAGCCGCAGAAGGTCAGCCTGGACGGCAAGGAATTCAACGTCGAGCCCGAGGAACGCCGCCAGTACGAGGCCGCCATCGGCGCCGTGCGCAAGGGCGATTTCGCCGAGGCTGTGACCGGCTTCAACGCCTTTCTGAAGCGCTACCCCGGCAGCGGCTATGCCGACTCCGCCCGCTTCTGGCTGGGCAATGCCCAGTATGGCAAGCGCGACTACAAGGACGCCATCGCCAGCTTCAAGTCGCTGATCGTGGCCAACCCCGAGCACCCGCGCGCCGCCGAGGCCCTGCTGGCGCTGGCGAACTGCCAGATCGAGCTCAAGGACCTGAAGTCCGCCAAGCGCAGCCTGGAGGATGTGGTCAAGGCCTACCCGGGCACCGAAGCCGCACAGGCGGCCAAGGAGCGCCTGAAGGCCCTCAAGTAAGGCAAGACCTGCCCCCGCCGTTCCAAACCCCGCTCGGATTCTCCGCCGGCGGGGTTTTGCATTTCCGATGTGTCACCATGAGCGAGATGAGCCCGCCCGTCCCCAGCAGCCCCGACCATGACAGCGAGCGCCGTTTCGGCGGCCTGCGCCGGCTTTACGGCGAGCGCGACTACCAGCGCCTGCGCGGCGCGCGCTTTGCCGTTGTGGGCGTGGGCGGCGTCGGCTCCTGGGCGGTCGAGGCCCTGGCCCGCAGTGGTGTGGCCGAGCTGGTGCTGATCGATCTGGACCAGGTGGCCGAGTCCAACATCAACCGCCAGATCCAGGCTGTGGGCAGCACGCTGGGCATGGCCAAGGTCGACGCGCTGCGCGCGCGCATCCAAGACATCCATCCCGACTGTCGGGTGCAGGCCATCGAGGAATTCGTCGAGCCCGGCAACTGGCCGGACCTGCTGCAGGGCCGGGCCGTTGACGGCCTGATCGACGCCTGCGACCAGGTCCGCGCCAAGGCCGCACTCGCTGCCTGGGCGCGGCAGACGGGGCATTGCTTTGTCACCGTGGGCGCCGCCGGCGGCAAGCGGGCCTCGCACCTGCTGGAGGTGCAAGACCTGGCCCTCACCACCCACGACCCGCTGCTGGCCAGCCTGCGCCAGCGCCTGCGCAAGGAGCACGGCCTGGCGCGCCAGGGCAAGATGGGCGTGCGCTGCGTGTTCTCCCGCGAGGCCGTGCAGCGGCCGGATGCCAGCTGCGCCGTGGACGGTCAGGTCGACGGCAGCCTCAACTGCGCGGGCTACGGGTCCAGCGTCATGGTCACGGCCGCCTTTGGCATGACGGCCGCGGCGGAGTTGGTGAAAGAATTTTTGCGAACCTCTTGCGAAGATGGAAAACCTGCTTCTATAATCTGAGGCTCTGCTGATGAGTACAGCAGTCAAAGCAAAAAGCTCAATGCAGCTGAGTGCCTAGACAGCCGTAGCTCACAAAGGCTCGGGTTGTTAGCTCAGTCGGTAGAGCAGCGGACTTTTAATCCGTTGGTCGCAGGTTCGAATCCTGCACAACCCACCAGTTTAGGTCGGTTTCGATCACGGGCTCTTAGCTCAGTTGGTAGAGCAGCGGACTCTTAATCCGTTGGTCGTAGGTTCGAATCCTACAGGGCCCACCAAGTTTTCTTGGCGGGTGATCGAAGGCGATGAAATAGAAAATAGGGCTCTTAGCTCAGTTGGTAGAGCAGCGGACTCTTAATCCGTTGGTCGTAGGTTCGAATCCTACAGGGCCCACCAAAATAGAAGGGACTCGTCGAAAGGCGGGTCCCTTTTTGTTTTGCGCATCGCCTTCGGTCTGCCCAGCGCCGCGCACGGCCCTCCTTGTGTGTGCTGCGCGCCGTCAGAATCACCAAAGCCCGTGCCGGCAGCGGTACCGAGCCGTTGGCTGTGCGATGCGCATCGCCGCCACGTTCAAGTTCCAACTTCTTTCGAGCGTGATGAAGCCGGCCTTCGCCGCCAGCCATGACGGAACAGCTCCCTCATGCGTCCAGGCCTTGAGCCGTGTGGGCTAGCGTGCATGACGGTTCAGCAGACCGCTTCGCAGACCCCTTCTGAGCCTCGTCAAATCTGAGGTCTACCCCCTCGTAAGGGCGGGGGTGCCCCCCACCTATTCGACAGTAGGATATGTGCATGCTACGAACAAGACCATTGATCACGATGGCTGGCGCAGGGACGGGGTGCCAGCATCAAACCCGGGCAGGAGCGGCCTCGCTGCATTCAAGACGAAGCAGCTAACGTCGCCACACGCCATTCCAGCCGCATTGCCCAGCCGCATTCCCGGGTTGAGGCGCGCAAATCCCCACGATCCGAACCGTCCCGGCCCGCACCTTGTGTGCGGGCGCTTGTGCTTGCGCGGCAAAAAACAAACAACCGTTGAAAAGTCTTTGAGGAGAGATCCTGATGCGTACGAAATCCAAGCGTTCCGCCGCCACCGCTGCTCTGCGCGGTACCAGCCGTCAATTCAAGAACTCGGTGGCGCTGCCGGTGCGCCGGGTGGCCGAGGCGGTGCGCTCGCTCGCCACGCCTCAGCCTCGCCAGAAGACGTCCTGGAGCGTCGAGCCGCTGGAGCCGCGCATGCTGCTGTCCGGCGATGCCATGCCGGGCGTGCGCACGATCGAAGGCACGGTAGACCAGCCGGGTGAGCAGGATCGCTACGAGTTCGTGGTCACCGAGCGCTCGCGCTTCCTGTTCGACGGCGTGCAGGGTGATCAGATGCAATGGCAGCTCAGTGGCCCGAACCTGACCGATGCCTTCAGCTTCCGCGACCTCACGGCCAGCGGTGACCGCTTCCTGGATCTTGATCCCGGTACCTACACGCTGACGGTGGATGCCGTTGGTGACAAGACGGGCACGTACAAGTTCCGCTTGATGGGTGTCCAGGCCGCCCAGCCCGTCACCTCGGGCGTGCCTGTCGTGGGCAACCTGCAGCCGGGTACCCAGGCCGCGCTCTACAGCATCAGTCTCGAAGCCGGAGACCGGCTGTATTTCCAGTCTGACAACGCCGCTGCCACTGGCAGCTGGAGCCTCTTTGATCCGGGCGCCAATCTGGTCGTGGGGTCTGCTGCCTTGAATTCCGACAGCGCTTCGCCGCAGGTGGTGCAGCGCACGGGGACCTACTGGCTGTCGGTGGAGGGGAAGTCAGGTGCGACCTCCACTATCCCCTACGGATTTACCCTCTTTCGCAACACAGCCCGGACGCAAGCCCTGACCCTCGGACAGGCTACCACTGCCGACCTGCAGGCACCGGGTGACGCGCTGAGCTACACCTTCGACCTTGATCGCACCACGCAGCTGGGCTGGGACCTGCTGAGCCCGCCCATGAGCGGTGTCCAGTGTTCGCTGATCAGCATGGATACGGGCGTCACCGTCAGCACGCCGTCCCTGACCGCCCAGGATGGCGTCGGCGCGCCGCTACGCCTGATGGCTGGGCACTACAAGCTGCGCCTGGAGGCCGTGGGTCGCACGCGAGGCAGCCTCAAGTTCAGGCTGCTGGACGCCTCACAGGCCACCGCGGTTACCTCGGGCGAGAGCATGCCCTTGGATGCCGGTCAGCCCATGGGCGGCTCGGTGCGACGTCTGGATACCGACCGTGCCGGGAACTTCTCCCTGACGCTGCTGGGCCTGTCCGGCTCAAGCGCCTTGAACGGCACGCTGGCCACCGCGAAGGAGTGGCTGGTGGCCGGCGGGGCCACCGACACTGCGAATCTCACCCTGGGCAACGGCTCGGCGGGTGACGCGGATGTGCAGATTCAGCGCATTCTTGCGACGCGCGGGGACCAGCTGCGCTTCTCAGTGGCTTCTGCCGACTTCGCCCACCGGTTGCGCCTGTTCAATGCCGCCGGTGTCGAGCTGGCGAGCGCCACAGGCTCCGAGTTGACCTGGACAGCGACCACGGAGGGACTTCTGTACCTGGGCGTCGGCTGGGCTGGAAACTCAAGCTACGACCCACGCGTTGTGCCGGATGCAGGCAGTCCTGCGAGCGGCCGGATCAGCCTCGCCCTGACCCGCACGCTTGCCAAGGCTCCGGCAGTTGGCGACGTGGGTGATTCGATGGCCGATGCCTCGGAACTGCTGGTGTCAGCAGGCACTGGCAAGACCTTCAGTGTTGTCATCGGCGACGGCGCTTACGGCAACCGCGACGTCGACCTCTACCGCCTGGTCCTGGCAGAAGGGGAAACACTCCGCCTGACCACGCCCAATGGTTCGGTGGACGGCTACGCGCGGCTCTTCAGTGCCAGCGGCACGATGTTGACTGCGGCCGACGACAGTCCGATGACCTACGTCGCCGCGTACACCGGCGTCTACTATCTCGGTTTCAGCGGCTATCCGAACAACACCTATTCGCCCGGCGCGCCTGGCAGCGGTGCCGGTGGCAACACCGGCTCTGCCACGGTGACGCTGAACCGCGATGCAGCGTCGCCACAGACCTCGGCGCAGTGGGCGGTCACGGACGGGCAGGGCGCATTGCTGGGCTCCGGATCGCTGAACAAGGACGGCCAGGTGAGCATGGCGCTGCCATCAGCGGGGAGCTACTACCTGTGGACCAACCCCTCCTTGCTGAATGCGGGTCGGCGCGGTGAGCTGCGTGTCGGCTTCTGGTCCGACGCACCGGCGCAGACCGTGACACTTGGTGCTGGCGCCGCCACACCGCTGTCGCTCAATCTGACGCAGACAGGGCAGAGCATCGCGTATGACTTGAACGTCCCTGCCACCGGCGTCTGGGTCGTCGAGACGCCCCAATTTCCCGCTGGCGCCCAGTGGAGCCTGACCGGGCCCCTCGGGACGGTGCGTGACTGGACCTCCATGAACAGCGCCCTTGGCAGCAGCGACCGCGCCTTCCTGGTGGCGGGCACCTATCGCCTCGTGGTGCGCAGCAGCGGAGCGAGCCTGGGTGCTGTGCAGATGTGCCTGGTAGGACAGGCCACGGCCGTGGATATCCCGGCGGGCACGCCCTGGAACCTGCCCGACATGCCGGTCGGGGCCTCGCTCCTCCTCAAGGCGAATGCGGCGCCGAAGGATGTCTTCACCGGGGCCTTCTCAGCCGCAGCCGCCGACTTCACGGTTCAGGCCTTCAATGCCTATGGAGTCAACCTGCCAGTGGACGGGACAGGCGGCTTCAAACAAGACCTGGCCACCGGCCCGGTGTTCGTGCGCCTGGTTCGCAATGTGCATACCACGGATGCCCCCATCCAATACACGCTGAGCCGTTCGCTGGCAGTTCAGCCGACCCTTCCCGCGGCCGTGGGCATCACGGCCGGAGTGGAAGTCGACGACAGCAATGCGGGCGTCGCCACGCCCACCTACAGCTTCACCCAGGCCAAGGACGGGTGGGTGGCCCTGGAATGGCAGGAGGGCAACTGGACGAACTGGCGGCTGCGCGGGCCGCGTGGATTGGAAGCCGATGGCGCCATCCGTGAGTCCATTTCCGGCGGCACCTGGAGCGCGCCGGTGCGTTGGGTACCTGCGGGCAGCTATACCCTGCAGCTGCTCAGCGGATCCGGCAAGGCCCGCTTCACGCTGCGCACCGCGGACACGGCGAATCCCATCAAGACGGACACGCCAGTGGCCGTTGACCTGCCCAGCAATGACGCCTATGAACTTTTCGACGTCGAGCTGAGCGCCAAGCAGCGGGTCTACGTCCGCGGGAGCAGCGGCGTGAGCAGCGGCAACGTCTTCATGCTGTACGGCGCCGGCGGCAACCTGGTCATGCAGGGCATTCTCGCCGACGGCACCAGCACCTCGACGCAGGTGCCCCTCAGCGGGCACTACCTGCTGGCCATCGCACGCAACACCAAGGGCAGCACATGGGGCGGCACGGCGCTGCGCTTTGATGTCTCCACCATGCCTGCGGCGGAGCAGCCCTTGCCCTCCGACGGTCTGGTCAGTGGCCACTTCGTGTACTCGCTTGACCCGGTGGACTACACCTTCGCTCTGACCGAGAGCGCACATGTGGTGCTGGAGGACGTGCGATCCACCGGATCCTCCAAGTCCTACACGCTGCTGGATGCCAGTGGCAATACCGTGGAAAAACTGTCCACCAACAGCGGCCTCGCCTGGGGTCTGGCCGCCGGACGGTACAAGCTGCGGGTTCGCTCGAACGGCAGTGCCAGCCCGGCGGTGGGTGACAGCTATTCGGCAGCGCTGCGCGTCCGCAGCGTCTCGCGCGAACTCAGCGCCTCGACGCCGGCCACGGTGAACCTGAGCAACGGCGTCGCTGACGGCGTGCTGCAGACGAACCTGCAGGCCGGGCGCAGCTATTCGCTGAGCACCGAGCCGGCGCTCAGCAGCACCCAGGGCCTGCGGGTGCGCATCTATGACCCCAACGGAGACCAACTGCTGTACAGCAGCATCGACGGCGGCCTGTGGTCAGGGCAGAAGGGCATTCGCTTCACGCCTATGCAGTCGGGGAGCTACCGCATCGTGCTGGGCGGCAGCAGCAGCGCCGGACCCATGACGGGCGCCTACAACCTCGTCCTGCAACAGGGGGCGACCATCCGCAGCGCGCTGCCCATGGGTAGCGACGTCGTGGGTACGTTGAATCAACCCCTTGACGACGTCCGCTACAGCTTTGAACTGACCGAAGCACGGCGAATGGCCGTCTGTCTGTCAGGCGATGCCCTGCAAGGCCGGCTGGTTCGCACCAGCACGGGCGAGACGGTGTGGTCTTCGTCCAACCTCTCGTCCTACAGCCTCAATGGGTCACTGGACCTCACCGTGGGCAGCTACGAGTGGCGCTTCCAGTCGAACACCAGCACGCCCGCGCTGTATCGCCTGTGGATGGACGATGTGACGACCATGCGAACCATCGACACGGATACGCCGGTCACCGCGGATGCCCAGCAATCACGCTGGCGCTCGGCCTATGCGTACGACGGCAAGATGGGCGAGACGCTGCTGCTGAGCCAGGCGTTGGTCCTGGGCACCGGCACCAACTGGAAGTTGGTCGGCCCCAACGGCTATTCCGTTGCTTCGTCCTGGACGTCTGCCCAGCGCATCACCCTGCCGGACACCGGCCGGTACGTGCTGTACGTCTATGGCAGCGATGACACCATGCGACGCGTCTCCACCGTTTCCCTGAGCCGCTGCAGTGACATCACGACGCCGCTGACGCTCGGGTCCCAGGTCAGCGGCAGCATCGCCCATGGCGGTGACGTCTACCACTACACCTTCACCCTGGCGCAGGAGACGACCGTGGTGCTGTCGCCCAAGGGCGGCGAGGCGCTCCTCAGCCTTTCCGGTCCGCTGGGCCGGGAGCTGATGGATCTGCGCCTGGACAGTACGTTCGACCCGCTGGTGAAGCGCCTGCGTGCTGGCACGTACTCGGTGGACATCTCCGGCGCCAGCGCCCTGAGCACGCCCGACTTCGGCTTCACGCTGCAGGATCTCGTCGCCAGCAGCAGCGCGAATGCGCACGGAGCCACCGTTTCCTTCAATGGAGCCGTGCCTGCCAGCGGCGAGCTGGTCGTGCACAGCTTTGACGTGATGGCTGGCCAGGACTACCTGCTGAGCTTCCCGCAGAGCCCTTCGAGCATGGATGCGGTCGAACACCGCCTCGTGGATGCGCAAGGTCGCCCGCTGGACGCAGGCAACTGGTCGCAAAACAGCAAGCGTGTCTTCTCGACTGCAGTCTCCGGACCGGTCTATCTGCTGGCTCGGCGCGCCTACTGGGGCAGCGAGGACGTTGGCTTCAGCGTGTCCCTGGGGCGTGCGGCTTCGACGGACCGCTTGCTTCGCCCTGACGAGCCTGTTTCCATCACCTTCGCGGACAGTGCTCCGGCGCTGACCTTCCACCTCACGCTGGATGACGCCAACTGGCTGGACCTGTCCTCCGTGCGGACGACCTCGGGGAATGCGCTGCTCACCCTGCTGGCGCCAAGCGGTGAGGAGGTGTGGCACGCCGCCTTCGAGCGCGACGGCTATGTCATGGGGAGTTCCGCCGGCAGTCACAGCGAGGAAGGTCGCCCAGTGGACCGCATGGCATTCCTGCACAGCTACCTGCCTGCTGGCCAGTACAGACTGGTCGTGGAGGGGCGCTGGTATCCGTCAAGCATGGAGGTGAGTTTCACGGCAACGACCGTGCCGCCTGCCCGGCGCCTGGATCGTCAGCCCGGTGTCGTGCACACGCTGGCTGCCGAGACGACACAGAGCTGGGCGTTCAATGCCGCAGCTGGCGATGTCCTGCATCTGTCGACACAAAGTTGGCCGGGGGCGGGCTCGGTGCAGGTCATCGGGCCGGACGGTAGGGTCCTCTCGAACTGGAATCCGAGCGCAGACGCCGCCTTGAACCTGGACTTGACGGTTAGCGGCAATTACCTGCTGAGGGTGACGAGGCCCTCCGCGGAGGACAGCGAGGGCAGTAGCAGTTACCTGGTGCAATTGCGCTGCGATGGCACGCCCCTGGTGGATCCAGATGCCGATGCGCCGTCAGCCAGCGGCACTGTGACTGCAGGTCACAAAATGCTGCATGGCTTCACGGTGACGGAAGCGGGTCTGTGGTACCTAGACTGCACCAGCATGCCGAGCGATGCGACGCCTTTCACCAGGGCTCGCGTGCTGGACGCCAGCGGCCAGGCGGTGATGCAGGGCTGGAACCAGGCTTGCTTACTGAAGCCCGGGCATTACACCGTCGAAGTTGCGCCGAACGAAGCCAACGATGGCGGGGACTACGCCTTTGCCTGGCGCCGGCTGGACAAGCTGGCCTCGTCTGCATTCAAGACTCCCTTGCGCACGCTTGGACGCGACGACTACGGCATGTATGCCTTCCGTTTCGACCCGGCCGCGGGCGACTATTTCAGCGTGAACGCAAGCACCCAGCGCGATGTGGCACTCAGCCTGACGCTGCTCAATCGCTTCGGGCAGGTGATCGCCCTTCCAGGCGATATGCAAACTCTGCATGGGGTGATCGACGAAGAGGGGCCGGTCTACCTCGTGCTGCGCCCAGCGCACTATGCCGACGGTAGGCCGCGACTTGGCCAGGTCAGCGTCAATGCTGATGCTTCGCCGGCCGTCCGGCCGGTGACTCTGGTGGCCGGCCAAACTGCCACTGCGATGATCCTGCCTTACGGTGACGCCCGCGAGTTCCAGTTGACGATGGACGGTGACGGCTGGCTGGATCTGTCGGACCTCAAGGTGACGGGTCAGTCGTTGATCTTGCAACTGTGCGATGCGGCGAACGCGGCCGTCTGGTCTGAAACCGTCGAGCCGGCAGGGGCCAGTCTGACATCCCCGGTATTGCTTAGGGCGGGCCGGTACGTCCTGCGCGTGGTGCCTAGCAGTCAGTCTCTCGAGGCCGGGTTGAGCTTCAGGCCGTGCATCCTGATGACTTCGGCGGGCCTGCCCCGCACGTCCGGTGTGGCGCAAGTCCTGTCCGTCGGTGCGGGCGCCGACGCCGAGCAACTTTGGTCGATGGATTTCTTTGCCGAGGACCAGCTGACTGTCAGTGCGGACAAGTGGCCGGGCGTGGGCATGGTAGAGATCTTCAGCTCACTCCACCGCCCGCCGCAGAGCTGGGATCCGGCCAGCGGGACGCCCCTGGTTCTGACCGCCTATGGCCAGGAAACGTATCTGCTGCGCGTCATCCGGCCGAGAGACGCGGCGCTGGCCGACGGCTACACCCTACTGGCCAGGCTGACCGCAGAAGACGTGAGCTATCCCCCGCTGGAGCATGTGGAATCCGCCAGCGGTGAGTTGCCGGCCGAGGAGAGCCGAGACTTCGGCTTCACCGTGGATGAAGCCGGGTTCTGGGTACTGGACTGCCTGTCCTCCCCGGGTGGAGACGCAGGCTATAACTGCCTGGCGATGCTATACGACAGCAGCGGAAAGTCGTTTGGCAGCTGCTGGGAATGGCCGGTTCTCCTGCAACCGGGGCATTACACGGTGGAGCTGATACCGATGACGCCAGAGGCCGTTCACTACGACTTCAGATGGCGACGCCTGGACACGATGGAGCAGTCGGAGTTGGGGCAGCGCATCAAGGAGACGGGCGCTGCCGACTACCGCTCCTACGTGCACTGCTTCGAGGCCGGTGCCGGTGAGCAGGTCCATATCGACGTTGACAGCGATGTGGCCGGTGCGCTGGACTGGGAGGTGTACGACGGCTTCGGCACATCCCTGGGTACGGGCGGCCACTCCAGGCATGACTTCACCGCCCACTACGGCGGTCGGTTCTATCTTTTGGTGAACGGCGCCCACAACGAAGCGGGGCTGGGCAACATCACGACGCTGGTCACCCGAGGCAGCAGGCAACGCACTCAGGCGCTTGACCCCGGCGTGCCTACAGCAGTCCAGCTGCTCTCGTCCGACGATCGCTATGACTTCAGCTTCACGCGGAACGAACCCGGCTGGTTCGATCTGGAAGACGTGGAGATCACTGATGGAACAGGCAGCCTCCAATTGCTGTCGCCCAACGGTACAGCTCTGTTGTCCGTGAGCCCCAAGCCCGGCGCCAGCGCCATGAACGCTCGTGTATGGCTGAGTGCAGGCGCCTATGTCCTGCGCGTGCAGGGCCACCCCGCGGACGTCCAAGCTATGGTTCGCTATACGGCGCACCAGGTGCCTGAAGACAAGCGCCTGGACCGCCAGGCCGATGTCGTTCGTCCTTTCTCCGCGCCTGCGGGCGCTGACACCGTGCAACTGTGGTCTCTGGACGCGCTGGCCGGCGACGCCCTGAGCCTGGAAGCATCGCGGTGGCCAGCCGGGGCGGTGATGGAGGTGTATGGCCCGAGCGGCGTTCAACTCAGGTCCTGGATGCCCGAAGTGGGACAGCCCCAGCTTTTGCATCTGGACCAAGCAGGCACCTATTTGCTGCGAGTGACGAGGCCAGCGGTCGACGCGAGCGTCGATAACGGCTATGCCTTGCAACTGCGCTGCGGGGGCGGCTCGCTGCCTGATCTTCGCAGCAGCGTTACCGAAGTCACCAGCTCGATCGAAGCGGGTGCCACCCAGTTCTTCCCCGTCACCATGGCAGAGGCGGGGCTCTGGTATTTGGACTACACCAACAACCCCAGGTCGTCAGATCGCATCTACGCTCAGTCCGTACAGGTGCTGGATGCCCAGGGCCTGGTGGTCGCCGACACCTGGGATCAGGCCGTCTATCTAAAGGCGGGTCGCTATCAGGTGAAGGTGACCTCCCTGAGCGACGTATCGGACAGCTACACCTACAAGTGGCAGCGCCTGGACACGGTCGCCTCCAGCAGCTTTGGGCAAACCATCACGCGTAGCGGCGCGTCCGACTACGCCGCCAACCTGTATCGCTTTGAGGCCCAGGCGGGCGATGTGCTGCGGGTAACGCTGCCGAGCAACCCCAATTTCTATGCTGTCTTGCTGAACCGCTTCGGTCAGCGCCTGTCTCCACTGGACTGGCATGGCCAGACCGTGCCGGTGGTGGAAGCCGGTCCGGTCTATCTCGTGCTGGACCGCAGTTGGTTCGGAAACGATCCGGTGTCGATCCAGGTGGCAGAGTTGACGCGAGGCGCCAGCATCCCAGTGTCTCTGGGGGATAACGTCGCGGGTGCGCTGACAAGGTCGGATAACGAGCACCGCTACACCTTCACACTTGATGCCAGCAAGACCGTGCTGGTGGACCGCCTCAACAGCAGCGCTGGCAGCGATGTCCGATGGAGCCTGGTGGGGCCTTTCGGCGCGGTGATCATCAACAGCGAATTGCTCAGCCAGGACGTCAATCGGCCGGCGGTCTCCGTGCTGGACCTGATGCCGGGTACGTACACCCTCAAGTTCAACGCCGGAAGCCAGCCCACCGGCAGCTATGCCTTGCGCCTGCTGGACCAGGCCAGCGCCACGCCCCTGTACAGCGGCGAGGTGGTGAGCGGCACGGCTCAGCCGACCGGAGCGTTGGTGGCCTATAGCGTCGCAGCCGAGGCCGGGGACCGGCTGTTCTTTGACATCAAGGAATTGACGGACCCAGCCACGGTCTACGATCCGGTCCTGAAGACCAACCGCAGCAACTACACCGCTTGCATCCGCGTCATCGACCCCTATGGCCGCGAGCTGGTGCTGCGCAATCCCATCGACGACGCCGAGATCGTTGCGACTGTCGGTGGACGCTACACGGTCCTGCTGGACAACTACCAGAGCTACAACGTGCCGGTCGTCTACAAGATGGCCGTGTACGTCAACAAGCCGGGCACGCCGACCGTCATCGACCTTGACCATGACCCGGCCATGGACCTGCAGGTGCAGGATGTCACGGTGCTCCCCTCGGTGGCGGGTGAGATCCTGCGCTCCGGCGCAGGCCTGACGGTCTCCTGGACCACGGTCAACAAGGGCCTCCGGCCCACGGTGGGTGACTTTGTCGATCGCGTTGTGGTGCGCCGTGCCGGCACCAATGAGCTGATTGCCCGCGTTGACGTGCCCTACATCGAGTCCGAAGCGGGCCATGGGCCGCTGCTGCCTTCGCAGTCGCTGTCCCGCCAGGTGAGCCTGCGCCTGCCCGACGGGCCGAATGGCGCGGGCGACCTGGTCGTGATGGTCGAGACCGACGCGACCGACAGCCAGGCCGAGGGCAGCGCGGCCGAGAACAACAACCGTGCCACCTTCACGTTCAACAGCCAGCTCTCCAGCTATGCCAACCTGGTGGCAGCCGATCTTGCACTGTCGCCGGCGGCAGACTGGGTGTCCGGTCAGCCTGTGACGGTCAGCTGGACCACCCGCAATGACGGCACCCTGTCCGCAACGGGCGGTTGGACAGAGCGCATCGAGCTTCTGAACGAGACCACCGGTGTGGTCGTGGCCAGCCTGTCGCAGGCGTATGCCGACCAGAACATTGCTGCAGGAGCGTCCCAGGCCCGCAGCGTCAACATCAATTGGCCCAGCGGACTCAATGCCACCGGTGTCTTCCGTCTGCGTGTGCAGCTGGACACGCGCTCCGAAGTGGCCGAGTACGGCCCAGGCGGCGTGCTGGAAGACGACAACGTCCAGACGGTCGGCCTGAGCGTGGGGCCGGACCTGGTCGCGCGCGACCTGAGCCTCGTGCAGTCCTCGCTTCAGTCCGGTGACGATGTCACCCTGGTCTGGACCGATGAAAACCGCGGCCGGGTGCCCACGCCGGTCGACTATCAGGACCGTGTCGTCGTTCGCCACCTGAATGAGGACGGCACGGCAGGCGCCGTACTGCTGGATACCCTGGTCGCCTTCGCCGGCCCCGCGGCCTTGCCGCTGCAGGCCGGTGAGGCGCGCCAACGCTCGCTAAGCTTCAAGCTGCCGGATGGTGTGCAAGGCTCCGGCCGATTCGCAGTGAGTATCACTGCTGACGCCTCGCTCAGCAGCAGCGGCGTGCTGTTCGAGGTCAATGCGACCGGCGATGCCGAATCCAACAACAGCACCGGCACCGAGTTCAGCTCAGCGCTGCGCCAATATGCAGACTTGTGCGTGAACTCCTTGCAGGTGCCGTCGGTGGTGCCGTCCGGCGCCATGACCACCGTGCGCTGGACGGTGCTCAACCAGGGCCCGGTGGCCGCTGTCAGCCCTACGGGGTCGTGGATCGACCGCATCGTGCTCACCAGCGACGGGGTCCTGGGCAATGGCGATGATTTCATTCTGGCCAACGTTGTCCGCAGCGGCGCATTGGCTGCTGGCGACCACTACGACGGTGTCGCGAATGTCCGCATCCCCACGCGCCTGGAAGGCAGCTACCGCATTGCCGTCATCACCGACTTCAACGGCGTCGTCCGCGAGCCGGATACGCGTGGCGACAACCTCCGCATCTCGTCGGCGGTCAGCATCCAGCAGACCTATGTGGACCTGGTGCCCGAGCTGACTGGACTTCCAGCGGAGCTCTATGCCAACCGCAATGTCACCGTGAGCTGGCGTGTCGAGAACCACGGCAGCGCGATCACCGATCGCAGCAACTGGACGGACCAAATCTACCTGTCCACCAAGCCCGTGCTGGATGGCAGCGCGATCAGCCTGGGTGCCGTGACTCACGTAGGGACGCTGGACATCCTTGAGGGCTACGACGCCAGCATGAGTGTCCGGATCCCCAAGGGCCTGTCAGGGCCGGTCTACCTGCTCCTGAAGACTGACATTTACGGTACCCTGGCCGAGGTCGGACATGAATCCGACAACGTCGTCGCATCGCCGAAGAGCTTCGCTGTCCAGCCGGAGCCGCGGCCTAATCTGGTCATCAGTGAGCTCAGCACCGGATTGAGCTGGCGGGTCGGCGAGACGCAGCGAGTGAGCTATGTGGTGACGAACACGGGCAACGATCCCGTCAACACCTGGATCGACGACCGGGTCCGGCTGGTCGACGTGAAGAACCCTGCCGTCACGGTCTTCCTGAATGAGGACAACCAGGTACGCAACCTGCTGCCGGGCGGCCGTTACGAGCGCAGCTTCAATGTCGTGGTGCCCTCCATGGCCTCAGGGAGCTGGCGGCTGGAGGTCTCGACCGATGTGCTGAACTACGCGGCGGAGTCTAATGAGTCCGACAACGCGGCCAGCACGCTGATCGAGGTCAGCTACCCCGACCTGATGGTCAAGGACATTCAGACCACAGGCATCCTCCGCGGTGGCGAGCGGGTGCATGTCAGCTGGACCACGGTCAACCAGGGCTCAGCCCGCGCGACGAACGTGCATGACAGCGTCTACCTGACAAGCGACGGCAGCCTGGGCATCAAGGTGGGGGAGGTGGACCATGGCGTGATGGAGGCCGGAGCCGAGCTGTCTGCCGGCCTTGACTTCATCATCCCGGTGTCCGCTTCCGGCAACTACCGGCTCGTCGTGGTCACCGACAGTGCCAACGCCAACAATGAATCTGTGGCGGGTGAAGCCAACAACCAGCTGGCGCTGCCGCTGCCCGTCGCAGCGGATCCCGCGGCCGATCTGGTGGTCGGCAATGTCAATGCGCCCTCGCGGCTCATCGGTGATCCGGCGACCCTCAAGGTCACCTGGACCGTGACCAATCAAGGCAACGGCCAAGGCCGCACCACCTCCTGGACCGACCGCATCGTCTACTCCACCGACGACGTCTACGGCAACGCCGACGACATCCTCCTCGGCACGGTGGTGCACAACGGCGCGCTGCTGGAGGGGGAACACTGCGACGCCGAGCTCACCGTGCAGCTGGCCGCCGGCCTCACGCGCCGTGGCAAGGTGCTGGTGCGCACGGATGCCGCTGAAGAAGTCTGGGAACGCGGGCAGGAGGCCAACAACACGGCGGCCAGCGGCACCATCGACGTCATGCCCATCGCCTACGCCGACCTGCGGGTGGAGTCCGTCTCCGCGCCGACCACCGCCTTCAGCGGCACGCCCTTCAGCGTCAGCTGGACGGTGGCCAACCGCGGCATCGGCATCACCAATGTCAGCAACTGGAACGACAACGTCTGGCTGTCCAGCAATCCGGACGGCAGCGGCACACGCTGGAACCTCGGCAACGCCAACGTCCTCGGCGCACTGGGGGTCAACGGCAGCTATGACCGCACGCTGCAGTTCCTGTTGCCCCAGGGGCTGTCGGGCACGTACTACGTGAACGTCAGCACCGGCGGACCCTTCGAGTTCGTCTACGGCGACAACAATGTGGGCCACTCGGCTTCCATGGCGGTGCAGCTGTCGCCGTCACCCGACCTGCTGGTGGAGTCTGTCGGTATGCCCGCGACGGCGCAGGAAGGCAGCCTCATCGATGTCAGCTGGACGGTTCGCAACCTGGGCGAGGCCTCGGCAACCGGCAGCTGGATCGACAAGGTGGAGCTGGTTCCGGTCAGCGGCGGCGGCGCCATCACCCTGGGGAGCTTCGCTTACGATCGCGGGCTGGAGTCTGGCATCCAGTACACCCGCACGGAACAGCTGCGCCTGCCAACCAGGATCCAGGGCGGCTATCGCCTGCGGGTCACGACCAATGCA
Source organism: Burkholderiaceae bacterium (assembly GCA_041905785.1). Taxonomy (GTDB): domain Bacteria; phylum Pseudomonadota; class Gammaproteobacteria; order Burkholderiales; family Burkholderiaceae_C; genus Roseateles_B. The sequence continues at coordinate 100,741 of JAYRKJ010000006.1, read as the reverse complement.
GCGGCCAGCCTGTATGAACACGGCGCCGCTGCCGGCAACAACGTCAAGACCTCGGACGCCGACCTGGTGGTGAGCCTGCTCGCGAGGCCTGACCTGCAGGTGATCGCCGTGACCCCGCCCGATTCGGCGGTGGCCGGCGGCACCGCCGGCCTGAGCTTCACCGTGAAGAATGCCGGTTCGGTGCCCACTGCGGGACGCTGGACAGACTATGTCTACTTGTCGGTGGACGGCACGATCTCAGGTGATGACGTGCTGGTCGCCCGCGTACCCAGCGGAGGGGCGCTGAACCCCGGTGAGAGCTACACCACCACCATTGCTTCGGTGGACATTCCCATCCGTCTGCGCGGCAACGTCTACTTCATCGTGGCCGCCGACGGCTACAGCAGCATCGACGAGTACCCCAGCGAGGGCAACAACGTTGCCTCGGCCCGCTTCACGGTGACACCGGTACCTTTTGCCGATCTGGTCACTTCCAACGTGGAGGCACCGGAGCAGGCGGTGCATGGCGGCACCATCCAGGTCAACTACAAGGTCAGCAACCGCGGCAATGCCACGACTCGCGGTGACAGCACCGCCGTCAGTAGCTGGACGGATTCCATCTGGCTCGCGCGCGACCGCACCCGCCCGTCGCCCAGCAAGGGCGACATCAAGCTCGCCGACATCGTTCACACGGGGCATCTGGCACCGGGTGCCGACTATCTGGGCAGTCAACTGGTCCGCATCCCGGACGATGTGCTGACGGGGCAGTATTACGTGACGGTCTGGAGCGACACCTACGACGTCATTCTCGAAGACACGCTGGCCAGCAACGTGAACCCGGATGATCCGAGTCGTGTTGACAATAACAACTACAAGGCACGCCCAATCGGTGTGCTCGGGATCACCCCGCCCGATCTGACGGTGACACAGGTCGTGGCGCCTCCGCTGGGCGTTTCGGCTGCCGACTACAGCTTCAGCTACACCGTGCAAAACCGCGGCGATGCCTTCACCGGCAGCTGGCGGGACACGGTCTGGCTTGCCGATAACGCGGATCTCGACAAAGCCAAGATCAAGTGGTGCCTTGGCAATTTTGACCAGAAGCGCACGCTGGGCCAGTACGAGAGCTACACGGTGAGCCAGACCCTGATGCTCAATCCGGCCGCAAGCGGGCTGCAGCTCGTCGTTCGCACCGACGTCGGCACTGCCGTGAAGGAGCTGGACGAGCGCAACAACACGCTGGCGGTGGCGTCAGTCGTGAACAATGCGCCCGCCGACCTGCGAATCACGGCCGTGGAGGTGCCGCCTGTCAGCGACTCGGGCGAGCCGATCACCGTCCGTTGGACCGTCACCAACGATGGCGCGGCGATCTGGGGTGGAACGAAGACATGGATGGATCGGGTCTTCGTCAGCACCGATCCGGTGCTGCAGCCGAATCGGGCCATCTGGATCGGCGATGTGCTGCACCACAATAGCGATGGCCTGGCCACGGGAGCTCAGTACACGGCATCCGGCTCCTTCAGCCTGCCGCCGGGCATCAGCGGCACGTACTACGTCTATGTGCTGACGGATGCCGACCCGCGTGACCGCAAATCCGATGAAACACCCCGAGCATCCGTGATGCCGGAGTTGCCCGTTGGCGACCGGGACAACTGGCTTGCGCGAGATTTCTTTTATCCGGGCACGGCGTTTGAGACTCGGAACGACAACAACATCGGGCGCGGCAGCCTTGAGGTCACGTACCGCGAGCCGGATCTCCAGGTGACTGGCATCAGCGTCTCGAATCCCAACCCGCAATCGGGCGACACCGTCACGCTGACCTGGACGGTGACCAACAAGGGCACGCGGGCCACTCGACAGATGAGCTGGTTCGACGGCGTGTACCTCTCGCGCGATACCACCCTCGACAACTCGGACATGCCTCTGCCTGAACGCGGAGCCGATGTGATTCGGGACCTACGGGTTGTGATGACCACCATTAAGGGTCCCGACGGCAAGCCGAAGTACCTGGAGCAGGGCGAGTCGTACACGCGCAGCGTCACCGTCACCCTGCCGTCGTCCATCAGCGGGGACTTCAACGTCATCGTCAAGGCTGACACGGGTGCCTACAAGAACATGGATGACAGCACGGTCATCAGTTCCATCCGCGAGGGCTTGAACACGGTCAAGCAATACAACCCGGCGGGCTTGGTAGGCGAATTCAGGGACGAAGGCAACAACGCCGGTACGCTGGCACTGCCCATCAGCCTGGCGGCGACCCCGGACCTGCAGGTCACCCAGGTCAGCATTCCGGAGCATGTGCTCGCCGGCCAGAGCTTCACGGTCAACTATCGTGTGGAAAACCTGGGCGGCAGGACGCCGGCCGACCAGGGCGCCTGGAACGACCTTGTCTTCCTGTCCAAGGACCGCTTCCTCGACACCAGCAAGGACCGCTACCTCGGCTATCTGTCCCACAGCGGCGGCCTCGCGGCCGGCGCGGGCTATACCGGCAACCTGACCTTCACCGCGCCGCGCGACCTTTCGGGGCCGTACTACGTCTTCGTGGTGACGGACCCCGTCAACACCTGGGGCACGCGCGCCGTGGGGGCGGTGTATGAGTTCGGCAAGGACGGCAACAACGCCTCGACCGCTGAGCAACCCATCCTGATCGACACCCCACCGCCGGCCGATCTGCAGGTCGGCGAAGTCCTGGTGCCTGCCAACGCCCAGGTCGGCGACGAGGTGACCCTCGAGTTCACCGTCCGCAACGCTTCCAGCAACACCGCCTATGGCCGCTGGACGGACGCAATCTACCTGTCCGCCGACAACAATTGGGACCTGGGTGACGTCTTGTTGGGCAAGGTGGATCACGTGGGCGACCTGGCCGGAGACGGCAGCTATCACGGAAGTCTCAAGGTCAAGCTGCCTGCCATGAAGGACGGCAGTTGGCGGGTCATTGTCCGTCCGGACCTCTACAACGAGGTCTACGAAGGACCGATCACCTATACCAGCACCGGCCTGAACATCGCCCCAGGCGAGGCCAACAACCGCCAGGCCAGCGCGTCGTCCATCCATGTGGACGTGCCCGAGCTGCGCGTGGGTGCGCCCATGGGAACCGCCTTGTCCACGGACGACGTGAAGATCTACAAGATCAACGTCGCTGCGGGCGAAACCCTCCGCGTGCAGCTGGATTCGCGTGCAGAGCAAGGGGCCAACGAGCTGTACATGCGCTGGGGCGACGTCCCAACCGGCACCAGCTACGACGCGGCGTACACCAACCCAGTGTCGCCGGACCAGGAGGTGCTGATTCCCAGCACCCGGGCCGGGGCCTATTACGTACTGGTGCGTTCGCGGCAGTCCGCGGCCGGCACGCCGGTTACGCTGAGGGCGGAGCTCATGCCGCTTTCCATCACCAAGGTCACACCCGACCACGGTGGGGTGGGCGACGATGCGCACCGCTGGGTCAGCTTCGATATTTACGGCGCCCGCTTCGCGGCGGGCGCCCTGGTCAAACTCGCACGGCCAGGCGTGGCCGAGATCGAGCCCGAGCGCTGGCAAGTGCTCGACGCCACCCACATCCGTGCGGTGTTTGACCTGCGCCATGCACCCTTGGGCCTGTACGACGTCGTGGTCACCAACCCCGACGGACAGAAGGTGGTCGATGCCCAGCACTACCTCATCGAGCGCGCCATCCAGGACGACGTGACCATCGGCATCGGCGGTGCCAACAACCTCAATCCGGGCGACAGCTCCTACTACAGCTTCACGCTGCAAAGCCTCACGAACGTCGACACGCCCTACGTCAAGTTCAGCGTCGGCGCCGCCAACAACGGCTACAGCCAGGACGTGCTGGGCGGCTTGAGCCTGCCCTACGTGGTGTTCGGCTCCAACGTCGGCGGCACGCCGCGAGGCGCGGTGGCCGCTTCGGCGCCGGCAAACACGCAGCAGTACGGCAGCACGCCCACACAGCCGCTGCGGCGCGGCGACGTGCCCTGGGCGGCCCTGGACGGCACCAGCAACACCAACGGCATCAACCTGGCGCCCGGCTACGCCTTTGACCTGAGCGGCGGCGGCAGCGTCGACATGAGCTTCAACGTGGCGACCTACCCGGGCTTGGCGGAGTGGATCGCTTATGACTTTGAAGGGCTGCGCGCCAAGCTGTATGCCATCCGTCCGGAATGGAAGGAGCAGGGGCTGCTGGACGGCGGCGTCGCCAGCCTGGACAAGATCGCGCCGGGGCTGACGTTCAAATTCCTGTCCCCGGAACAGGACGTGCATCTGTCCAAGCTTGAGACGCTGGCCATGCCCTTCCGTTTCGACACGGTCGGCGCCGCCACGCCCCTCACGCGCGATGAATTCATCGCGGACCAGTCCCGATACGCGCTGCAACTGCGCAAGGCCATTTTGGCGGACGCCGGCGCTCCGGCCACTCTGCAGGCCCTCGCAGCCGACGAGAGCTCGTGGGTTCGCGGCTGGCTGGCCGCGCTGGAAGCCTCCGGGCTGCTGCGCCCGGTCGACCAGGCGCCGCCCATCAGCCAGAGCACCGCTGTGCTCAGCCTGAACGCCACGCTGGCCACGGGCATCCTGATGTCCAAGGCTGGCGACAGCTATCGCACCCAGGCGGACATCCTGGGCTTCTTTGCCAAGGTCCAGCAGTGGTACGGCGACACGGCCCGCCATTCGGCCGACGAGAAGGCTGCGACGCCTGTTCTCGATCATATGGCGGTGCGTGAGGACCTGCAGGGCAATCGGGCCGAGGTACCGGTCTACAAGACGCCGCAGGCTTCCGACTATCGCGTGGATGCCGCGGCGAGCACGCATTTCGTTAGTTTCCACACCTTCGTGGGCAATCGCGCCGAGCTGGAATACCTGCGTGACATCGGCCTGTTGGATGCCGAGTTCCATCCCGTGGGCCCGCAGGCGCTGAACCTGACCCAATACCTGCAGCAAGCCGCTGCCGCCAACAGCAACTCAGCCGTGACGGTCAAGGGGCCGCAGGCGCTGCCGGGCCTTGACGGCAAGGGCTATGTGCCCGCGAACTACGCGCTGCCATACACCATCAATGCCACCAACCCGTCCGAGGGGCCGGTCGGCCAGCTGCGCATCGTGACGCAGGTTGACGAGGGCCTGGACATCCGCAGCCTGCGGTTGGGCGACATCAAGATCGGTGACATCAATGTCCATCTGCCCACCAGCCAGGCCGTCTTCCAGGGTGACTTCGACTTCACCGGCAATAAGGGCTTTGTGCTGCGCGTGAGCGCAGGCATCGACGCCGAGACCCGCATCGCGACCTGGCTGGTTCAGGCCATCGATGCCGACACCGGCGAGGTCCTGCATGACGCCTTGCGCGGCCTGCTGACCCCCGATGCCAGGAACCCCAACGCGAAGAAGGCCAGCGTCAGCTACACGATCCAGGCGCTGGACCGCGCCGTCACGGGGGCGGCCATCACCACGCAGGCCCGGGCGCTGTTTGACGCGCTGCCGCCGCAGGAAAGCGCCCAGCAGACCTGGACGCTGGACGCCACGGCACCCGTCACCACCGTCCGCGCGCAATTCGCCGGCAACGACAGCCATGGTGCGCCGACCTATGACGTACGCTGGGAAGCCGTGGACGACGCCAGTGGCGTCAAGCACGTGACCGTCTATGTGGCCGAGGATGGCGGCGACTTCCGCATCTGGAAGAAGCAGGTGGTGGATGCCAAGGGTGCTGCGCTGTTCACTGGTGTGGCCGGCAAACGCTATGAGTTCCTGGCCGTGGCCACCGATATCGCCGGTAACCGCGAGGCCGCCAGCGTCACCAATGCTGTGCTTCCCGACGATGGCAGTGAGCAGGCGGCGCAGGCCGCGCTGGGACAGCTGGAACAGGTAAAGGGCAGTGCCACGCTGCCGGCCGCCGCGCCGGACCGCAGCTATGCCAGCAACACACTGTTCCAGCAGGCGAGCCTGGCCTTGCCCGGTTTCGTCGCGACGGCACAGCCCGCGGACTTCCAGTCCGTGCTGGCACCCCTGGCCCTGCGTGGCTTCGCCAGCGGCTTCGACCGTAGTTCCGCGGACATCGGCGTCCAGGCCTTGGTGGAACTGCCGGACGGCAGCATCCTGGCCAGCGCTGGCGGCCAGCGCAACCAGGTCTTCCGCTTCGACAAGAAGGGCGGCCGCAGCGTCACGCCGCAGTTCGAGCTCGACAGCCCCGTGCTGGACATGGCCCTGGACCTGCATGGTCAGCTCTGGGTCATGACCGGCTCCGAGTTGCTGCAGCTGGACGCCGGCACCGGTGCCGTCCTGCTGCGCACCCGCAGCGCCAGCGGTGATCCGCTGACGCAGGCCCTGGCCGTCGACCCGGCCAGCGGGCTCCTCTACCTGAGCTCCGGCAATGGCGTGGAAACCTACAACCCCGCCACCGGCGCCTGGGGCCATTTCTCCAACACCCGCGTCACCGACCTGGCCTTCGGGCCGGACGGCCGCCTGTGGGCCGTCAAGTCCAGCGGCACGCTGGTGAACGGCGGCGGTGTCGGCAGCCGTTCGGACATCATCAGCTTCCCCATGTCCGGCAGGACCAAGGGCAGGGCGGAGCTGGAGTTCAGCGTGGCGGGCGCGGTGCAGAGCATCGCCTTTGGCCGTGCCGGCTCGCCGCTGGCCGGCCTGCTGCTGGCCTCCACCTCGACCGCGCAGCGGCCGGTGCTGGGTGCGAGCGATGCGCCGCACAGCAGCAGCCTCTGGGCCATCGAGCTGCAAAGCCGTCGCCAGCTGCAGCTGGCCAGCGGCGGCACGCGTGAGCAGGCCCTGCTGACCACCGCCGACGGCCGCGTGCTCGTGGGCCAGACCACGCGCATCGACGAGATCGCGCCGCTCAAGGCACCGACCGTGCTGGCCAGCAGCGTGCCGGACGGCAGCGTGCTGCCCCTGCCGCTGAACCAGGTCTCCATCGTCTTCGACCAGGACATGTGGCTGGGTGATGCCGGCGACGGCAGCGAGCCGGGCGCCGTGCTCAACACCGCCAACTACATGCTCAAGGCCACGGGCAGAAGCAGCGGCCTGACGCTGAACCCCAGCGCCGTGCGCTGGGATGCTGCCAGCCACACGGCCATCCTGACGCTGCCGGCCCTGTCCGCCGGCGGATGGGAGCTGGACGTGGGCCAGCGCATCCTCAACGCGGCCGGCGTGCCGCTGAGCGCCACCTATGTGTCGACCTTCACGGCCGTGCTGGACATGAGCACGATGCTGCGCATCGACTTCAGCAACACCCGGGCCGACCGCGCCACCGGCGCGGTAAGCTACGACGTCAGCATCACCAATATCGGCGCCGACGACCTGCGCGGCCCCATGACCCTGCTGCTGGATCCCGGCCGCTACTTCAACGGCCAGATCAGCGGGGCCGGCAGCCTTGCGGGGGACCAGTCCGCCCTGTGGGTCATCGACCTGACCAGCGCGCTCGCCGCGCAAGGCGGCAAGCTGGTCGTGGGCGCCACGCTGGCGGACCAGACCGTCAGCGTGCGTCCGGCCAGCTATTTCGGCACCGGCGTCAGCGGCCTGGCCAAGTTCAACCTGGGCCACGGTGTCTACGCCGTGCCCTACCAGAACATGCCGCCCGCTCTCGCCAATGCAGACGCTAACGATGAAACGGGTGTGACCCTGGCGCCCGCCGCCGTGGGTCAGGCCTACACCGCGCAGCTGCTCGCGACCGACGCCGACGGCGCCGCCTTCTTCTGGCAGATCGTTGACGGGCCGGTCGGCCTGTCGCTGACGCCGGGCGAGGTGCTGCGCGGTGATGACGGCAGCTACCGCCAGCGTGCGACGCTCAGCTGGACGCCCGGTGCCTCGGCCCTGGCGAACACGCAGGTGCTGGTCCGCGTCGTCGACAGCCGCGGTGGCAGCGACCTCAAGCGCTTCAGCCTGCCCGTCGTGGGCGGCAACGCGGCGCCCTCGGTCGACGCCATCAGCAACCTCACGCTGACTGAAGGCCAGAGCCTGAACCTGCCCCTGACGGCCGGTGATGCCAATGGCGACGCGCTGTCCTTCACGGTGCGCAACCTGCCGGCCGGCGCCCGCTTCAATGCGGCGACCGGCGTGCTGAGCTGGACGCCCAGCTACGACCAGGCCGGCGTGTACCGTGACGTCACGGTGCTCGTCAGCGATGGCAAGACCGTGGCCCTGCGCCGCTTCAACATCACGGTGCTGCAGGGCTACGCCAAGCCCCAGCTGGCCAGCGTGCCGGCCCAGAACCTGCGCGAGGGCGAGCGCTTCGGCCTGCAGCTCAGCGCCCAGGTGCCGGGCGGCCTGCGCCATGCCGACGGCAGCACGGTCACCCTCAGCTACAACGCCGCCTGGTTGCCTGGCGGGGCCACGCTCAATACCGAGACCGGCTGGTTCGAATGGACGCCGGGCTATGCCCAGGCTGGCCACTTCGACGTGCCCGTCACGGTGACGGCCCGCTACGACGCCAAGGACGGCTCGGCGCCGGTCTACACCCGCGTGGAGGGCGTGCTGCGCCTGGACGTGGGCAATGCCAACGCCGCGCCGGTCTTCGATCCGGTCGAGACCTGGACGGTGATGGAAGGCCAGTCGCTGCGCGTCAGCCTCTTCGCCTTCGATCCGGACAACCCGGCCTTCGCGCCCAAGGTCCGTCTGTCGCCCACCGGCCCGGCCGTCAGCGACGGCGGCAGTGCCACGTCCAGCGTCAAGTACACCGTGGCAGGCCTGCCGGCCGGTGCGGTGTTTGACGAGGACACCCTGGAGCTGATCTGGACGCCGGGCTATGCCCAGGCCGGCACCTACTACGTCACCGTCACCGCCAAGGACGACGGCAACGGCACCGGCGTGCCGCTGTCCAGCCAGGTGACGCTGCCGATCACGGTGCTCAACGCCAACCGCGCGCCCAGCATCGGCGCCATCGCCAATGCGGTGATCGACGCCGGCACGACGCTGGACATCCCCGTGTCCGCCACCGATGCCGACGGCAATCCGATCACGCTGACGCTCAACGGCCTGCCGCCCTTCGCCCGCTTCACGCAGGGCAGCAATGGCCAGGGCGTGATCAGCTTCGCGCCGCCCGCCGGCCTGCGCGGTGACTACACCGTCACCGTGATCGCCAATGACAACGGTGACGGCGACGTCAACCAGACCCAGGCCCAGTCCGTCAGCTTCGTGCTGACGGTGCGCAGCCTCACCGTGCCGCCGCGCTTCACCCTGCCCAGCACCGTGGTGGCCGTGGCCGGGCAGACGCTGAGCGTGCCCATCCAGGTCAGCGACGCCGATCAGGACGCCCTCAACTTCGTGCCCGCCGGACTGCCTGCCGGTGCCCAGCTGGTGCGCAATGCCCAGTACGGCTCGGCCACGCTGGTCTGGACGCCGACCTCGGCCCAGATCGGCAGCTACAACGTCAGCATCGCCGTCACCGACAGCGGCCTGCCGCCGGCCGACAACGGCACGGCCCTGGACCCCAGCTTCGTGCCGGTGCCCAACACCACGGCGGTCGATATGCGCATCGTGGTGCGCGCGAGCAATGTGGCGGCCAGCCTGCTGAGCATCAGCGCCACCGGCGCCACGCTGGACGCCGACCCACTGGGCGGCAGCATCACCAACGTCCGGGCCGACGAAGGCGTGCCCCTGACCCTGGACCTGCTGGCCACCGATGCCGACCTGGACTTCCTGAACTGGACCGTCACCGGCCTGCCTTCGGGCATGTCCCTGGAGACCCTGCCCAGCAGCGACGGCCAGGGCCGCGTGCGCCTGCGCTGGACGCCCGGCATGTTCGCCGCGCAATCCGGCCAGGACAGCAGCACCCCCGGCGTCTACACCCTGACGCTCAGCGCCAGCGACGGCAGCGCCAGCGTGTCGCGCACGCTCAAGCTGACGGTGCGCAATGTCAACCAGGTGCCCGTGATCCTGCCGCTGCCCCTGCAGCTGGTGCAGGAGGGCCAGACCCTCAGCTTCCGCGTCACGGCCTATGACGGCGACGCTGACGCCACCCGCCTCTCCCTGCTGCATGACGGCGAGTTGCCGGCCGGTGTCAACTTCGACGCCGGCAGCGGCTACTTCGAGTGGACGCCCGATGCCAGCGTGGTGAACAACGCCGAGGGCGGCAGCAAGACCTTCACCTTCAACTTCGCCGTGTCCGACGGCAGCTCGGCCGGGCTCACCCGCGCGGTGCAGGTGCGGGTGCTGGACAGCAACCGCACGCCGGAGATCTCGGCCAGCAGCCATGCGCTGGTCGTGGGCCAGAGCTTCGACCTGCCCGTGCAGAAGCGCCTGCCCGGCCCGGCCGGCCTGGCCGGTGCCCTGCAGGTCAGCGACCCGGACGGCGCCGTGCAGACGGACGCCCTGACCGTGTCCTTCGAGCGCCTGCCTGAAGGCGCCGTCTATGACGCCGCCAACGGCCGCCTGCGCTGGACGCCCGGCCCGGGCCAGACCGGTGACTTCATCGTGCTGGCGCGCGTCAGCGACGGCCAGAGCAGCCGCATGCAGAGCTTCACCCTGCGCGTGGTGGCCAATGACGAGGCCGCCATGCAGGCCAATGCGCCCAGGATCCTGGTCAACCTCACGCCCAGCACGCCGACCCTGCCGGGCCAGGCCGTGGTGGCCACCGTGCGGGCCAGCAGCTTCAGCGACATCGCCAGCCTGACCGTGCAGATGCGCGGCGCAGCGCTGGGCGGTGCGGACGCTGACAGCTGGCAGACCGTCACCCTGGACAGCACCGGCCGCCTGCGCATCACGCCGGCGCTGCCGGGCCTCGTCGAGCTGCGCGTGACCGCGCGCGATGCCGACGGCTTCACGGCCGTGCAGACCCAGACCGTGCGCGTGCGCGATCCGCTGGACACGGCGGCGCCCCAGCTGGCCTGGGGCGGTGCACTGGCAGGGCAGGGCGCCGACAGCGCCCCCGTGACCCTGCGCAGCCTCGCCGCCCTGCAGGCCCGTGTGGACGAAGCCCAGCTGATGGGCTGGCGCCTCGAGATCGCCCCCGCCGCTGGCGGCCAGTTGAACGAGGGCGACTGGCGCGTGCTGGGCCAGGCTGACCTGGCCCAGGACCGGCCGCAGGACCTCGCCGTCCACGGCCTGCTGTCTCTGGTGTCCCTGGACCCCGCCCGCTATGCCAACGGCGTCTATGCCCTGCGCCTGAGCGCCTGGGACCTCGCCGGCCGCGTGGCCGAGCTGCAGGGCCGTGTCGTGGTCGACAGCAGCGCCAAGCAGATGAGCCAGGCCAGCGCCGTGGATGTCAGCTTCCAGCTCGGCGGCCACCACTTCGACCTTGCCCGCAGCCTGCCCACCCGGGCAGACCATGCCGGTGACCTGGGCAACTGGACCTTGCCGGCGCTGGATCTCCAGCTGAGCCACGACCAGGCCTTCCGCACCGCGCTGGGCGCCACGGCGCCGTGGAACCAGGGTGCGCGCGTCTGGCTGCAGGTGCCCGCGCTGCGGGCCGATGCCGCCGACCCGGCCCTGGGCCAGACCCTGGCCTTCACCCTCGGCCTGCAGTCGCAGGAGCTGGTGCATGCCGGTACCAGCGCAGTGGGCACGCCGCGCAGCCTGCGCCCCGTCTTCCAGCTCGCAGCCGGCACCCCGGCCGCGCTGGCCGGATGGCGCCTGCAGGCCTTTGGCGACAACACCGCCAGCGACGGCACCCAGGCCCTGTCCGATGGCAGCCAGGTCAGCGAGGATGTCCTGCAGCAGCAGGGCCAGCGCCTCTATGAAGCCGTCACCGGCCTGCCCTGGGTGCCGCAGAGCTACTGGCTCACCGGCCCCGACGGCACGCGCTACAGCCTCGATGCCCAGGGCCGCGTCACCGGCGTCCGCTTTGCCGACGGCCAGGCCTGGCTGGTCAGCGATGCGGGCCTGGTGCTGGCCGGCGGCAACGCCGCCCAGCGCGTGGACTTCGTCCGCAACGACCGCGGCCAGATCGAGCAGGTCAGCGGCGTTGATGCCGCCGGTGCCCAGCGCACCGTGGTCTACCGCTATGACGGCCAGGGCCGCCTGATGCTCAGCCGCGAGCTCTTTGCGGCCGGTACCGGCACCCTGATCGGCTATCACGCCGATGGCAGCGTCATCACCGACGCCATCACCGCCAACTTCGGCGCCGCCGTGGGCTGGCAAGGCAGCGCGGCCACCGCCAGCAACCACTGGACCGGCACCCTGGGCGCCAGCCCGGTGAACCTGGCCTATGTGGTCCGCGAGAGCGAACTGGCCAGTGCCGTGAAGGTGGCCGGCGCGCAAGGCGCCATCACCCTGGCCCTGAGCGTCCAGGGCGCCGGCGCCTTCCAGCTGCTGCAAAGCACCGGCGCAACCCTGCTGGGCACGCACACGACCGGCTCGGGCGCCAGCGCCCGCACCGTGTTCCTGCTGCGCACCACCCTGGCCGGCATGCAGATGCTGAGCCTGGGTCGCAGCGATGGTGGCTCCGGCGAAGTGACCGCCACGTTGAGCGTGGCCGGCGACATCAACCGCGACGGCCGCATCGACGGGCTGGACGGTGCTGCATTTGATGCGGCACTGGCTGCCGGCGATCTGGCCGCAGGGGACCTGGACGGCGACGGCCAGGTCAATGCCGCGGACCGGCAGGTGATGTATGCGAACTATGGGTGGAGGGGGAATCAGGCGCCGGTGGCCAAGCCGGCCGGCAGCCCCACCACGACCCACGCTGGCCTGGGCGTTGACGCGGACATCAGCAACGCCTGCCAGGACTTCGAGTCGGACGGTCTGTTCTGGCGCATCATCGGCGCCAGCCATGGCATGGTGAGCTTGATGGCTGACGGCCGCACCGTTCACTTCGTTCCAGAGGCGGGCTTTGTAGGCGAGGCCGAAGTGCTGCTGCAGGCGGATGACGGCTACAGCCTCAGCAGCCCGGTTGCCGTGAAGGTCCGGGTCAGTGCGGCGCCGCTGCTGCGCATCGGCGTGCCCCGTGTGGCGGTCATGAAGCCTGGCAGCACCCAAGTCCTGTCTGTCACCGGTGACTTTGCGGACCAGACCGGGGTTCCATTGCCGGTCGATTACGCCGTGCTGAGTTCTGACCATCCTGACGTGGTCTCGGTCGACGCCAGGGGCATCCTGCATGCCAACAAGCCTGGCGTCGCGCTGATTGCCGTGAAGGCAGGTGCATTCACCGCCTACAACGTCATCACCGTGGGGGCATCGCCCGCGCCGCGGCTGGACCGCTACGGCAATGAGCTGGATCTCTACCCGGTGGCCCTCGATCTGGCGGCCGACGGCGGCCAGCGCCAGATCGACGTGCATGTGCTCGATGGCAGCTACCTCGGTGCGGACATCAGCGCCGCTTCCGAAGGCACCCGCTACTTCATCAGCGATCCCCTTGTGGCAGTCATCTCCGCCGATGGCCTCGTCACCGCCAAGGCGAACGGCACAGCCACCATCACCGTGATCCGCGGTGGGTTGCAGGGACAGATCGATTTGCGTGTGCGCACGGCCAACACCGGCCCGACCGTGGCCACCGTCGCAAATGGCGTGGTCACCCGGGACGAACTAGGCAACACCCTGACGATCGGCGCCGACGCCTTGTCGCGCAACACCATGGCCTCCATCCATGGGGTGCAGCTCAGCGACCTCAGCACGCCCATGCCCATGTCCACCATCCTGCCAGCGCTGGGCGCAGTGCGCGTGGACCTGCAAGGCGCGACCACGAGCGTGCCGCTGCAGTTGGCAGTCAAGGTGCAAGCTGGCATCGATCCATCCGGCATGACGGCTGACCTGAGTCCCGGTACGGAAGTCTTTTTCTGGCAGGAAGGCAGCTACATCGGCACCGACGGTGTATCGCACAAGGTCTGGTGGCTGGTGGACAACGGCTACATCGGTGCGGATGGCGTGGCTCGCACGGCGAGCCCGCCGTTCGTGGCGGCGAAGGGGGGCGGCAACTTCCTGGTAACGGGTACGCCCAAGGTAGACCACCGTACGGGCGCTTCGGTGGTTCGCGCTGCGCTCGTCAATACCACGGCATGGATTGACGCCCTAGCGTTTGCAGCCCTGACGCCGACGCCGATTTTGGCGGCCAGTGTATTGACGCTATTTGCGCTTCGCCCCAATGTGGCTGCGGCCAGCTACACCACCGAAGGGTCCTATCAGCTGGATATTCCACCGGGCGGCATGATGCCCAACTCGACGGTTGCACTGCCGACGCAACCGAATCTCCCGGTGACCACGCCGGCCATCAACCAGGTGCAGTACAACCCCACGAGCAGGGAATTGGTGGTCCATGGCACGAACTTCACGCCGCCGGGAGCTTCGCCGTCGCTGTTCAAGTTGAAGGTTTGGCTGGTACCAGTTGGTGATCAACTGGCCACGGTGCAGAAGACGGGCGATGCCCCGGTGAACGGGCTCATCTGGCAATCATTTGACGTCACTCCGCAGATGGACGGCAGTCTGCACCTGACGCTGCCGCCTGGCATTGCCCTGTCCCAGCACGATGTCTACGTGGAGCGGAGCGCTGTGGAGCCTATCGTGGGAGATGATCCGGCTTCCAGCACTGGCTCAGGCCTGATCGCCCTGGATTCAACGATTGCTTATGCGCCCACCACTGGGCCCGCACCTGGTGCCGAACGCATCACTCAGTCCGCGGCCGATTCCCTATTGGCTCAGGCGGTGCAGGTGTGGCGGACGCGAGGCGTTGACGTCAGCAAGCTGAAGGGGGTCACCGTCACGCTTGAGGACAAGGCGGGCAATATGTTGGCGGTTGCTGCCAACGACGTGATCAGCCTGTCGCCCGATGCTGCGCACTGGGGCTGGTACGTCGGTGGTGGCGAAGAAAGTGATCCGAATTTCCTGCCAGACCACCTGGGCGCCAACCAGTCGCATGCGGCCCCCGGTTCCTCTGCCGAGGGTCGCGTCGACTTGCTCACCACCCTGGTGGAGCAGCTTGGCGGTCTTCTGGGCGTTCACGGGGACGGGAGCGATACCAGCGCGATGAACCAGGAGGTTGGCGTTGGCATCCGACGTCTGCCCTCGTCGGCAGACCTCGCGGTGCCGCCCAAGAAGTCACCACCCAAGGCGCCCACTGCGGCCCAACTCGAGGACATGGTGCGCCATGCGAAACAGGTCGAAGCACCGAACTACAGCCAGTTGGCCGGCATCGCGCCATTGACCCCGTCCAAGGACATCTTGGTCACCACGCGCGACACCATCGAGGTCTTCCAGCCAGAAAACGTGTTCAAGCCAGGCGCCGCGCCCACACCGGTGCGAATTGCCCAGGTCAAGGTTGACGAAAAGGGACGCAAGCTGGATTTCACCGGCAGCTATACCCATCAAATCGTCTTCAGTGATGACGGCACCCTGGCGTTCATTGCTGCTCGCAACAATCGCATCTACGTTTTCGACACGTTGACCCAAGACATCGTGCTGACCTATGAGGTGAAGGGAGCTATCGCGCCCATCACCAGCCTGGCGATCAACGATGGTTGGCTCTATATCGCGGAGGGTAGCAATGGCATGGGTGGTGGTCGGCTGCTGCGCCTGAATATCGACAGCGGACCTGATTTCATGAAGGTGCTCGCTTCGCTCAAGCTGCCAGACGGAATTGCTCCCATGGGATTCAGGGATATTGCAATCAACAGTGGCCGGTATCTGGCCGTCACCGCGCCGTTGCAGCAGACGGCGATTGGTCGTTCAAACGGCAGCGCCAGCGGAAATGTCTACGTCATCGATCTCTATGGGGTCAACAGGGACGGCTTGGTTGACAGCGCTTACATCGCCGAGCTGAGGGCGATCGACTATCCGGTTTTGGGCCGTGGCAAGGGGCCGCAATACATTGTCAGCGGCAGGGGCCGCGGAGAATTCCTAATCTCCAACTCCAAGGACTACAACACAGGCTCTGCAGGCGCTTCGTTTGGTACGAATTCAAAGGACGGTACCCTGACTGGCAGTGTGGCGGTGGTGGGAACCACCCTACGTCCGGATGAGAAGGGTGCGGCCAAGGCAAAGTATCAGCAAAATATTCAGCGGTCCGCAGGCTCGGTGATCGTCAATTACGATGGCAAGGCGTATGCCCTCGTTGCTGACTACAACTTTGCTGCACTCGATTTCAATGTGTCCCTGTCCGATGATCACGGCCTGGGCATGCAAATCGGCGGAAAGATTGGCGTCATCGAGGACCCCTTCGGCGAAAAGGATGGCCCCAAGTTCCTGGGTGCGACCACACCAATGCCAGGCGTTGCGCTGGATCATCTACAGCTCGACTCGAACGGTATGCTGTACGCGGAAGGATTCGTTGAGGATGAATCGGGCTACTACACGGAAGGAAAACCCTCTGACCTGATGTACCGGTCATTGTTCGTGTGGAATGCCAGCGCCTTGGTTGAAGCGGCTGTCAGTCTCAAGGGCCGGACGCAGCTTCTGCCCATTGACCGTGATGGGGGCGGCCCTGGCAGCCATCTGTTGCCGGAAGTTGCGCCGAAGCGCTATGACATGGCGGATGGAAAAAATCTGTTCGGCTGGATTTATGGGGTGGGCAGCTATTCCGGTGAGCAGAGCCTTTCCAAGCTGGTGCTGCAAAACGTTCCGCAGCTGGAAAAGCTGGCCCCCTATGTCTCGACGGTGGCGGAACTGGCCGCTGCGAAGCAGCCCAATACACCCACTGCAATGCCGCCCAAGGTGCTCAGTGATCCAACGGTCATGGGCACGATCGAGATGTTTGCTGTACGGCAAATGGCGCAGGTGGTTCTGCTATTTGGGCAGGTCGAGAGTGCCATCAAACGGCTTACCGGCATGGGAAATGACGAAGCCGCACAGAAGCGCATGGAGGATGCGCAGACCATCCTGGACAACACCGACTACAACACCAGTGAAGGCAGCGGAATTAGCCAACACTTTGCCAGCGCGGCGCGTGCGACCGACGGTATGGTGAGCGGCATGGCACTGATCGGAAGCAATATTGTCGGGGCCACTTTCCGTGCCGAAGCAAACCTTCAGAGCATCTTCACCGGACGTCCTCCCGTCGAGTTGTTGGCGCCAACAGAATTCCAGAAGTTCTTGGATTCCCATCCTATTACTGATCTTCCAGATTACATCAATCATGTATTTCTGGAGTTGAATCCGTTGAAGATGACTGCTGATGTGGCCTACCGTCTTGGTGTGGCAGTAACGCAGAACAATACTGTTGAAGCACGTAATGCTATGTATGAGCTGTTGACCATGATGCCCGCTGCAAAGTGGGCAGAAAATCCGGCGGCGCGACGACAGTTGCAGTTGAAGGTTAAGCAGCTGGGCTTTGTTGAAGAACGCATCCGGAGTGGCAAGGTTGAAAGGTCTACTTTCGAATCGTTACGCAATCCGAATGAGAAAATCAAGGAGTATGTGGTTCAACGGGCGGAAAAGACGGCTGATGGCAAGGTAGTCCCTGCTGAGCAACTCATTACGGTAGAGAATTTTGCCAAGGCTGCTGAAGGCTGCGAACAAATCGTCAATGCTGATGGTGTCATTGAGTACAGATGCTTCCCGGCTGGAACCAAGGTGCACACGGCAGAGGGTCTAATTTCCATTGAAGACGTTCAGGTGGGTACTTATGTACTTTCGCGACCCGAGGGTGGTGGCGATAAAGGCCTTCGCAGGGTTGTTAATCGCGTTGTTCATCGAGAACAACCAGTGATGGCCATTCAGGTTGCCGTTCTCACCGCCGAGGGGGAGAGCCTCCGCACAATTGTCGCTACTCCGGATCATCCTTTCTGGGTCGCAGAGCCGTTGTCCAATGATCAGCACTGGACGGCAGCAAGATCCTTAGAACCGTGCATGAATGTCCAATTGGCGGATGGCGGCTTTGCTGAAGTGCGTGCAGTTGGGCAAGTTCGCCGGACCCAATATGACCATCTTCTTTTCGCCGCAGACGATCGACTAGACCAGGGGCAGGTGCTGTACCTCCGAAGCGACGGAATTTCTATTCCAGACGGTGCGCAGCTGGCTTTGATTGATAAATTGGTCTTGGGAGACGCATATTTGACGGATGTTTTTAACTTCGAAGTAGACGAGTTCCATACCTACTTTGTTGAAGAAATCGGCGTTTGGGTTCATAACTCTAATTGCCCTAAGTCCAGCGTGGTTGAGAATTTTGGTGATCGTGCGGAGTTGTTGAAGCCTGAAGGGGAGGGAAAACCAATTCGATGCTTTGCCGCAGGAACTTTGGTCCATGCTGAACGCGGTTTGATCCCCATTGAAGATATTAATGTTGGAGATAGGGTCCTTTCTAGGCATGAAAGTGGGGTGGGGGAGCAGGAGTACAAGCGCGTCGTTCGCACTATGAAGTCGGAGAGTGAGGTTCCAATAGTTTACGTTGAGTACTACTCCGAGTTTGATGTTGCGACCGGATCATATTTGCCTAACTCCTCTTTGCGTGGCTTGTTTGTTACTGATACGCATCCGTTCTATATCAAAAATGTGGGCTGGAGGCCGGCCATCGAAGTTGAAGCGCCTCGAAAGCTTATTGCGTTCGACAGCGCGCCATTGCTAGCAGCGAATGCCTATGTCCTTTGGGCGACACCTGAAAAGGGAGTCGCGGTTGGCCTGAGTCGCGATGGTGACGAAGGGCCAGTTGTTAATTTCGACGGCGGCAAGGGGGTAGTGGTAGATCATTATGGGACGCGAGAAAATACTGGAGGCATGTCGTCCTTGTTCTGTCAGGTTGTCTACAACCTTGAGGTGGAAGACTTTCATACCTATTATGTTGGTGAGGATGGAGTGTGGGTCCACAACTTGAATTGTGATGGCGCAGGAGATGCGGCGGTCTTGGTTATGCCATCACTTGAGACGCTTAAATCACCTCCCCCAGAAGCTATGTTCAGCCGGATTGCGTCGTCTCAAGATAGGGGTATGCGCAATCCGAATGAATTGAAAGGCCCAGGCATCGTTATCGAGGAGATTCGGTCAACGACTGCGGATGCTGCCAAGGAGTCTGGGATCTATGATGCCGACACCATAGGGGCATTTGAAGGCAACATAATTACCCTTGATGGAGGTGGGGAAGGGGTTTCGACAGGGCAATGGACAGCAGTTTTTGAGAACAGCAAGGGGGAGAATACCCAGCGGTACGATGGTCGAATTCCTGCTTCTGATATGAGTGGTTGGACGGATACCTTTGTCGAGCGTAAAACGGCGCTACTGGCGACAGAAAAAGAGGTGAATGCGTTCCGAAAGCGAGCGGAGGCAACAAGTCAAGTCGGCCATGATATCTTGATGCAAATCAAGGCAGAAGTTGATGGGGTTAGTAATGTTGCTGAATTTAATAAGGCGCGAGACATTGTTTCTAATATCATCGCCAAGCAGCCTTTTTGGAAGGAATTGAAGCTATATGAGCATTTTAGTCTCCATCTTGAGGGCATGGATTTTGTGCTCACGTTTGATAAGGATGGAAATTGGAGTGCTGGGAAGCCGAAGCTATTCGCGATGAAAATGGTCGACGGCGTGTTCAAGAAAGTGCCGGTGGAAGGTCTGTTGCAAAAGCCGCCGATTCA
Source organism: Burkholderiaceae bacterium (assembly GCA_041905785.1). Lineage (GTDB taxonomy): Bacteria > Pseudomonadota > Gammaproteobacteria > Burkholderiales > Burkholderiaceae_C > Roseateles_B. The sequence continues at coordinate 81,353 of JAYRKJ010000006.1, read as the reverse complement.
TGCGACTGTTTCTGGTCCAGTTTCTATTTCCTCCGACGTGCTTGAAATCGCACAAGTTGATTCGCTGTTCATTAATGCGCAGAGATATTGGCTGAAGCACGGGGTTCCTGTAGATCAGCTAAACCAGATTCGGGTGAGTATTGAAGCGCTGCCTTACGGAGTCGCAGCACAGACCCAGGGACGCCATATGGTCCTTTCTTCAAACGGCGCCGGCTGGGGCTGGTTTATCGACAACACGCCCGAGCAAGCCGAAGAGTTCCTCCAGGGCTCCAGCCCTGAGGACTTCAAGGCTCGCGCCGGCAGTGCGGCCGAAGGCAGGCTGGATCTGCTGACCGTGCTCATCCATGAGATGGGGCACGCGCTCGGTCTCGGCCATTCCAGCCATGCGAATGACGCCATGGCTGCCGTGCTTGCTGCGGGCGAACGTCGTCTGCCAAGTGCAGAGGACGTGGCCAGCTTGCGTGATCAGGGCACCTTTGTTGCGAGCGACAGGATCTTCGTCACCCAAGTCGCCCGCTTCAACGCCCCCCTTGTCGACCCCGCCACCCCCAGCTTCCAACTGACCCCCAACCCGAGCTTCACCAACCCGGACTTCAGCGGTGGCGCCTCGCCGTCCGGCTGGCTCAGCACCGGCCGCATCACCACCGCCCTGGGTCGCGCCACCCTGGGCGAATCCGCCACCACCCAGACCCAGCTGAGCCAGACCTTCCACGTCGGCGCTACCGACCGCTTCCTGAGCTTCACCGTGCAGTCCGGCCTCACGGCCAACGCCGCCGGCCCCCAGGACGCCTTCGAGGTCGCTCTGCTCAACACCAGCACCGGCCTGCCGGCGCTGAAGGACGGCACGCACACCGGCACCATCAACCTCAGCCGCTCGGATGCGCTGCTCAATCTGCAGAGCAATGGCACGCTGCGCCTGGCCGAGGGCGTGCGCCGCACGGTCAGTGCCGACGGCAGCAGCACCTACACGCTCGACCTGCCGGAAGGCCTGGCGGGCCAGGATCTGGTGCTGAGCTTCGACCTGCTGGGCTTCGGCCAAGGGTCGGACGCGGAGGCCAGCGCGGTCACGCTGAGTGATGTGCGCGTGGGGCAGGCGCTGAACGCAGTGGACGACGCGGTCATGGACGGCCAGGAAGACGCGCCGCTGAACCTGAACCTGCTGGCCAATGACCAGGTGGGCAACCGGGCCAGCACCCGCATCCAGCTGGTGCAGGGCCCGCAGCATGGCGTGGCCAGTGTGAACGACGACGGCTCGGTCAGCTATGCGGCGGCCGCCAACTACTTCGGCGCCGATACCTTCACCTACCAACTGGTGGACAGCATGACGGGGGCGCGTTCCAACGTCGCCACGGTCAGCCTGCAACTGGCGGCCGTCAATGACGCGCCGGTGGCCGCTGCGGACAGCAACACCCTGGGCGAGGACGACGGCGCGCTGGATGTGCCCGCCAGCCAGGGCGTGCTGCAAGGGCAGGGCGCCGCGCATGCGGGCCAGGACACGGATGTCGATGGCGACACGCTGTCGGTGACCGGTGTGGCCGCTGGCCGTCCGGCCAGCCTGCCGCAGGCGGGCGTGGCCACAGCCGTGGAAGGGGTCTACGGCACGCTGACGCTGCGGGCTGATGGCAGCTATCGCTATGTGCTCAAGGCTGCCGCGCAGGCGCTGAAGTCCGGCGAGACGGCGTTCGATACCTTCACTTATGTCGTCGCCGACGGCCAGGGTGGCAGCGCCAGCAGCACGCTGACGCTGAGCATCGTGGGTGCGGACGACGCCGCCGTGATCAGCGGTGTCACCACCGGCACCGTGAGTGAAGACCTGACCCTCACCGCGAGCGGCACGCTGGGCGTGGCCGACCCCGATGCGGGCCAGGCAGCCTTCCAGCCGCAGCTGAGCACGGTGGGTACGTATGGCAGCCTCACGCTGGACGCCTCCGGCGCCTGGACCTATGCGCTGAACAACAGCGCACCCGCAGTGCAGGCGCTGGTCGCGGGCCAGCAGGTGACGGACCGCTTCACCGCGAAGACGGTCGACGGCAGCAGCCAGGTGCTGGTGATGACCATCAACGGCAGCGACGACGCGGCCGTGATCAGCGGTGCCACCACTGGCGCGGTGACCGAGGACCTGAAGTTGGCCACCTCCGGCCAGTTGCTGGTCGCCGATGCCGATGCCGGCCAGGCGGGCTTCCAGGCCATCGTTGCGGGTCTGGCGGGCACCTACGGCACGCTGAAGATGGACGCCAACGGCCTCTGGACCTACACGCTCAACAATACCGCCTCCAACGTGCAGTCCCTGCGCGGCGGCCAGGTGGTGACGGACAGCTTCACGGTGCTGTCGCTGGACGGCACGGCCAGCGTGGTGACGGTCAGCATCACCGGCAGCAACGACGCGCCGAACCTGGGCGGCCGGAACACGGGCACGGTGACCGAAGACATGTTCCTGGTCGACAGCAGCCAGCTGCAGATCGTGGACATCGACAGTGGCGAGGCCGGCTTCCAGGCCCAGTCGAACACGGCAGGGACCTACGGCCAGCTGAGCCTGGCGGCGGACGGTGCCTGGACCTACACCCTGAACAACAGCGCCGCCAATGTGCAGGCGCTGGCGGCAGGGCAGAAGGTGACTGATGTCTTCACCATCCGCACGCTGGATGGCACGGCCTCGTCCATCACCATCACGGTCAATGGCGCCAACGACGCGGCGGTGATCACCGGCGTCATCACCGGGAGCGTGACCGAGGACGTGAAGCTCACGACCACCGGCCAGCTGCAGGTGACGGACGTGGACAGCGGCCAGGCCAGCTTCCAGACGCTCAGCGCCAAGGCTGGTACCTACGGCTCGCTGAGCCTGACCGCAGCAGGCACGTGGACCTACACGCTGAACAGCAGCGCTGCAGTCGTGCAGGCACTGGCCGCCGGCCAGTCGGTGCTCGACACCTTCACGGTGAAGGCCCTGGATGGCACGAGCAAGACGGTCTCAATCACGGTCAACGGCAGCAACGACGCCGCGGTGATCGGTGGCGCGACCTCGGGCACGATGAACCTGCTCCTGTCCACGAACACGTCCACCGGGCAGCTGACGGTCAGCGACGTCGACGGTGGGCAGGCCGCCTTCCAGGCCCAGTCCGGCACCGTGGGCACCTATGGCAAGTTCTCCGTGACCACCGACGGCCGATGGAGCTATGACCTGACCAACGCGGCTGCGGTTTATGCCAAGGTGAACGGTGGCAGCAACGCGACCGAGCAGTTCACTGTCAAGTCGGTGGACGGCACCAGTCAGGTCGTCACCATCACGGCGGTGGGCAAGAGCTCGGGGCCCGTGAGCGGGCCCTCGGGACGCGGCTTCACCGCCACCGCCGGTGCCAGCCTCGCGATCAGCGTGCCGACAAGCACTCCGTCGACGCTGCTGCTGCGCACGCAGACCGCCAGCGTCTCCTTCCTAGACGAGGACGAGGACGAGAGCGGCCGCAACGGCCTGGTCAAGCGGCTGGACGCAGCGCGCAAGCCGCGCACGCCGGACTGGGGTGCGCGTCGACTCGTGGCGCGTGCGCTGAAGCAGGCGCATGAGGCCCAGCACTGCTTCGAGGTGGCCCACGCCGCCCCGCAAGGGCGCAAGGGCCAGGCCGAGCCGGCCGCGGACGACGGCCAGTGGCTGCGTGCCCTGGAGCGCTCGGCAGGACGAGCGCTGAAGGAGATGGCCTGATCGCCGGGCGTTGAGCAGGCGCCCCGCGGCGGCTGCCGCCGGCCCCTGCGGCCCCCCGGTCCGCGGGGCGCCGGGGGGCGCTCCGGCGGCCGCGTGGCGGCTCTTGGGAGCGATGGTTGTAAACTCCGCGCCTGAGGGATTCGTCCTGCGCGCCGGCTCGAAGGGATTTCGGCAGGGTGCGCCAGGGCAAGAAGCCGGGCCACGCATCGCCCGCAACAACACGGGCCGCACGGCCCATACGAATAAAAAGCTTGCCGTGAACGCGCTTTTGCTATCTGGGGCTGGCCGCCGACGCGCCGGTCGCTGCGGCCTTGCCTGGGTCTTTCTTTGCCTGGCAGGTGCTGCCCATGCCCAGTCGCTGCTGGAGCTGTACCGCGCCGCCGACGTCGCCGACCCCACGGTGGCCAGCGCACGGGCGCAGCACCGGGCCAGCCTGGAACGCGAGAACCAGGCCCGCGCGGCCTTCGGCGTCACGGGCAATCTGACGCTCAGCAGCAACCACTCGCAATACCTGGAGCCGACCAACCTCCAGACGCCCGATCCGCGCAAGTTCCAGTCCAGCCAGGGCGGGGTGCAGTTCACCCAGCCGCTGTTCAAGCCCACGCTGATCGTGCAGCTGGACCAGGCCAAGGCGCAAAGCGAGCAGGCGCGGCTGCAGGGCGAGCAGGCCCGCATCGACGCCATGCTGCGCTTCGTGGAGACGACTTTCGACATGCTCAAGGCCCGCGACGCGCTGCGCTACCTTCGGGCCGAGCAGGAGGCGACGGCGGCACAACTGGCTCAGGCCAAGCGCAGTTTCACCGTGGGCACCGTGGCCATCACCGACGTGCGCGACGCACAGGCCAAGGCGGACGCGGTGGCGGCCCAGGTCTCGGCGGCAGAGTTCGACCTCTCACTCAGACACCAGTTGCTGCTGGACCTGGTGGGCCACGAGGCGCCGGGGCTGCTGTCCCGTGGCCTGGAGGCCGAGTCGCTGCCGAGGCTGGAGGCGGACGGTCTGTCCGAATGGGTGTATGAGGCTCACCGCAGCAGCCCGGCGCTGGGGCAGGCGCAATGGGCCCTGGAAGCAGCGCGGCAGGAAACACGCAAGGCCGACCGCGCACACGCCCCCACGGTGGAAGCCAGCTATGGCATCAACCGCACCATCGAATCCGGCTCGGTGACCAGCACGCAGCGCCGTGTGGCCAACCAGATCCAGATGGGCCTGACGCTGACCTTTCCGCTGTACGCCTCGGGTGCCATGCACAGCAAGCAGCGTGAGGCCCTGGCCCTGCAGGACAAGGCGCAGGCCGACGTGGACATCGCCCGGCGCAGCCTGGCTGTGAGCATCCGCCAGAGCTTCTCCGCGGCGCTGGGTGCCATCAGCCAGGCCCGCGGCCTGGCCACGGCGGTGAAGTCGCAGGAGGTGGCGCTGCGGGCCAATCTGCGCGGCTACCAGGTGGGCATGAAGGTCAACTCCGAGGTGCTGGCCGCGCAGTCCAAGCTCTTCGAGGCGCAGCGCGACCTGTCCAAGGCGCGTTACGACGCCTGGCTGGCCTACATCAAGCTCAAGGGCATCTCCGGCCAGCTGGACGACAACGACCTGGACAACCTGGACCTGCTGCTGGTGCCGCTGGACCAGCCGCTGGAACTGTCCAGCGACATCCTGCATCCCGCCGAACTGCCCCAGCTGCGCCTGCAGCCCGTGGGGGCGACCCGGCCGTCCGAGCGTGGCCGCACGGGTTCCATCTGGGGCGACCGATGAGCGAGCCGGTCCACGACGAAGCCCTGGCCGCCGAGGGCGCGGCGGTGGCTGGGGGCAGGGCGCCGCCGGCCGAGGTGTCGGGGGCTGGGGCGCCGCCAGTCCAGGCGTCGTTAGCCGAGGCACCGCCGGCTGAGGCACCTTCAGACGAGGCACCGCCAGCCGAGGCGGTGATGGACGAATCCGTGCGCCTGCGGCTGCTGGCCTGGCACCAACGCCTGAACGCCGCCGGCCTGGCCTGCACGGCCGTGGCCCTGCAGGGCGATGCCGCACAGGGCTGCCTGCCCTTTGCGCCGGAGCTGGGCGAGGGCCTGGCCCGCGTGTGGACGCAGCTGCTGGCGCGGGTCAGCCCCGAGGAGCCGGTGGCGCTGGAACGCTGCCCGCTGCCGGTCGATGCCCGCGCGAACTCGGCCCACCTGGTCATGGCGGCCCGCATCAGCTACGGCCAGGCGCAGACCGCGGTGGTGGGCCTGTGCCTGCCGCCCCCGCACACCGAGCGCACGGTGCAGGCCATGCTGCTGGCCCTGGCGAGCCTGCAGTGGTCGCTCACCGAGCACCACCAGGCCGGCCTGCTGCGGGTCGCGCGTCTGATGGACCTGCTGGGCCATGTGTCCTCGCAGGAGCGGGCGCATGCCGCCGCGCAGGAGTGGGTGAACCGCAGTGCCGCCTGGGGACGTGAGCTGGTGGCGGCCGAACTCGGCGGCACGCCGGCGCTGAGCCTGGCCCTGTTCGAGGTGCGCCAGGGGCGCCCGCGCTGGTGGGTCGGCTCCGATACGGCCTGGGCGCAGAAGGCGGCGCCGCTCGTGCTGGAAGCGACCGAGCAGGCCAGCCGCGCCGTGGCCTCGCTGGCCGAGGTTCAGGGGCCGGGCTGGTGGGCCCTGCCGGTGCTGGCGAAGGGGCAGGCCACGGCCGTGCTGGTGGTGCAGGGCGAGGCGCGGGCCCTGGTCGAGGGCTTGCGCCAGGTGCTGGTCAGCAGCCTCGCGCTGGCGGAGCCACTGCTGCGCGAGTGGCGCAAGGCTGAGCGCCCGCTGTGGCTGCACGCCGGGGAGTCGCTGGTCCATGCCGCCCGCCAGCTGGGCCGCGGCGGCGCGCACGGCCACCTGCGTTGGAAGCTGGGCGCCGCTGCCTTCGGGCTGGCCGCCGTGCTGCTGCTGGCCGTGCCCTTTGACGAGCGGGTGACTGCGCCCCTGGCCATCGAGGGCCAGACGCGCCAGCTCGTGACGGCCCCCTTCGAAGGCTTCGTGGCCCAGGTCCACGCCCGGCCGGGCGAGCGGGTGCGCCGGGGTCAGGTCTTGCTGGACATGGAGACCCGGGAGCTCAAGGTCGAGCAGGCCAAGTACCTCAGCGATCGCGAGCAGGCTGCCGGCAAGCTGCGCCAGGCCATGGCCGAGCATGACGCGCCGGCGGTCGCCCAGACCTCGGCCCTCCTGCAGCAGGCGCAGGCTCAGCTGAACCTGGTGGAGAACAAGCTGTCCCGTGCGCAGGTGCTGGCGCCGCTGGACGGCCTGGTGGTGAGCGGCGATTGGACCCAGCAGATCGGGGCACCGCTGGAAACCGGCAAGCAGCTCTTCGAGATCGCCGCGGTGGACCAGTACCGCGTGGTGCTGCATGTGTCGGACCACGACATTGCCCGCGTCAAGGCGGGGCAGCCGGGCGAGCTGCGCCTGGCGGGCCTGCCGCAGCAGAGCTTCGCCTTTGTCGTGAGCCTGGTGACTGCGACGGCCAGCGTTCAGGAGGGCAGCAATGGCTTCCGCGTCGAGGCACGCTGGCTGGGCGAGGCGCCAGTCCTGAGCCCCGGCATGCAGGGCGTCGGAAAGGTCAGGGTGGGACAGGCCAATCTGCTCACCATCTGGACGCGCAGTTCGCTGGACTGGCTGCGCATGAAGTGGTGGACCTGGTGGTGGTGAGCCATGGCAGCACTTTTCTCTGAACACTGGCATGCGGTGCGCTTCCTGCGGCCGCGGCTGCGGGAGGGCGTGAAGCCGCTGTTCCGCCGCCTGCGGGGCCGCACCTGGGTGCTGCTGCAGGATCCGTTGACGGGCAAGTTCCACCGCCTGTCGACGCCGGTGTGGGAGGTGGTCTCGCTGCTGGACGGCCAGCGCAGCCTGGACGAAGTCTGGGCCGAGGCCGTGGCACGCCAGGCGCCTGACAGCGGGCAGGCCGCCATCACGCAGCAGGAGCTGGTGCAGCTGATGGGCTCGCTGTACAGCAACGACCTGCTGCAGTCCCAGGTCTCGCCCGACGCGCAGGAGGTCTTCGAGCGCCACCGCCGGCTGCGACGTGCCGAGCTGCGCCAGAGCTGGCTCAATCCCATGAGCATCAAGCTGCCGCTGCTGTTCCCCGATGCCTGGTTCGAGCGCCGCGCCACACTGGCGCGCCGGCTCTTCTCCTGGCCTGCGCTGATCGCTTGGCTGGCGCTGGTGGCGCCTGCGGTGGTGCTGGCCTGGCAGCATTGGTCCGCGCTGACCGAGAACCTCTCCGACCGCGTGCTGTCGGCGGGCAACCTGGCCTTGCTGTGGCTGGTCTACCCCCTGGCCAAGGCCGTGCATGAATGCGCCCACGGCCTGGCGGTGAAGGTCTGGGGCGGGACGGTGCGCGAGATCGGCGTGATGTTCATCATGTTCACGCCGGTGCCCTACGTGGACGCCACGTCGTCCTACCGCTTCGATTCCAATTGGCAGCGCGCGGCGGTGGCGCTGGCGGGCATCATGGCCGAGCTGGCGCTGGGCGCGCTGGCGCTCTACGTGTGGCTGTCGGCCCAGTCGGGCGTGGTGACGGCCCTGGCCTACAACGTCGTGCTGATCGCGGGCTTCTCGACCCTGGTGGTCAATGGCAATCCGCTGATGCGCTATGACGCCTACTACGCGCTGAGCGACCTCATCGAGATTCCCAACCTGGCCCAGCGCTGCAACCAGTACTGGACCTACCTGGTCGATCGCTACCTGCTGGGCTCGCCCGAGGCGCACGAGCCGCCCGGTGCGCAGGCCGAGCGCGGCTGGCTGCTGGTCTATGGTGCCGTGTCGCCGATCTACCGCTTCAGCGTGGCGGTGGGCATGCTGTGGTTCATCGCCGGCCAGTACTTCTGGGCCGGTGTGGCGATGGCGCTCTTCGGTGCCTGGAGCAGCCTGGTGATGCCGCTGTGGAAGGCCTGGAAGCACGTGCGCGAGAGCGCCAGCCTGGCGCCGCGGCGCGAGTGGGTCCAGCGCCGCGTGCTGCTGCTCATCGGCCTGGTGGGCGTGCTGCTGTTTGCCGTGCCCGTGCCCTTCCATGCCGTGCACCAGGGCGTGCTTTGGCTGCCTGACGAGGCCCTGGTGCGGGCGCCGGCGAATGCGCACGTGGCACAGGCGCTGGATGCAAAAGGCGACGTTATCCAGACCGCAGCCCCTGGCCAGCGCATGCAGCAGGGCGAGCTGCTGCTGCAGCTGGACAGCCTGAGCCTGGGCTCCGACCTGGCCGTGGCCGCAGCCGACGTCGCCCAGACAGAAGCCCTGCTACGGCAGGCGGAGGTCGAGGACCAGGCCAAGGCGCAGAACCTGCGTGCCGAGCTGGCAGGCCGCCGGGCCAAGTGGCGGGAGCTGGGACGGCGCTGGAGCGAGCTGCGGGTGCTGGCGCCGGCCGCCGGCCACTGGCTGCCGCATGAGCCGACGCTGGCCGTGGGCAGCTACGTCAAGCGGGGTGAGGTGCTGGGCTATGTGCTGGACCGGCCGGCCGAACGCGTGCGTGTGGCGGTGACGCAGGAGGACATGGACCTCATCGCACGACGTGGGCTGGCCGCCGGGCTCCAGGCGGAAGTGCGCCTGCCCTTTGGCACGCGCATCGCCGCGCGGCTGCAGCGCCCGCCCAGCGGCGGCGAGCAGCAGCTGGTCTCCGCAGCGCTGGGCACCAGCGGTGGCGGCGACATCGCGGTGGACCCGCAGGACTCGCAGGGCACCAAGCCCCTGCACCGTGTCTTCGACCTGGAGCTGACGCTGGACCATGCGCCCCAGCAACAGGGCCTGGTGTTCGGCAACCGCTGCCAGGTGCGCTTCGACCTCGGCCAGGCCCCGCTGGGCTGGCAGTGGCTGCTGCGCCTGCGCCAGCTCTTCCTTTCGCAGATGAGCGTGTGATGCAGGCTGCGCAACTCCGCTTCGAAGGCAGCCTGCCCCGCCTGCTGGCCGGCAGCGGCTTCCGTCGCGCCGACACCTCGCGTGACGAGCGCGCACAGGCCGACGAGGGTTGGGTGGAGCGCCTGGCCGCGGGTGTCGGTGCCTACTTCGCGGTGCGGAGCGTCAACCAGGCGACCCTGCGCCGCATCGCCGAGGTCATGCAGGCGGCGCGGGAGCCCCTGCAGGCCCTGGATGACGCCAGCCTGCGCCAGCAGTTTGCAGAGGCGGCGCTCGCGCTGCGCGGCCTGGGCCGCCTCTCAGTCCTGGCCGAGCCGGCGATGGCACGGCTGATGGCCTGCATCGGCGAGGCCTGCCAGCGCCACTTCGGCTTCCGGCCCCATCCGGTGCAGGTGGCCGGTGCGGAGGTGCTGCTCTCGGGGCGGTTGGCGGAGATGAACACCGGCGAGGGCAAGACCCTGGTCGCCGGCATCGCGGCCACGGCCATGGCTGCCACCGGCGCGGCCGTGCACGTGGTCAGCACCAACGACTACCTCGCCCGACGGGACTGCGAGGAGATGCAGCCCCTGTTCCGTTTCTTCGGCCTGTCCGCCGGCGTGGTGGTGGGCGGCATGGAGGACGTGCTGCGCCGGCCTGCCTACCGCCATCCCATCTGCTATGTGGCGGGCAAGGAGCTGGTCTTCGACTACCTCAAGGACCGCCTGGCCGGTCATGGTCAGATGCCGACGCGCGTCAGCCTGCTGCGCCAGCTGGGCCAGGAGGCCGCCGAGGCCGCGGGCCAGGAGCCCCTGCTGCCGGCCCTGCATTTCGCCATCGTCGACGAGGCCGACAGCGTCCTGATCGACGAAGCCCGCACACCCATGATCCTGTCGCGCGAGACGCCCGGCCTGCACGAGGAAGCCCTGCTGCAATGGGCCATCCGGCAGGCCCGCGCCCTGGAGGCCGGCCGCCACTACCGCATCACCGACCAGCGCCAGGTGGAGCTGCTGCCTGCGGCCCACGGCGCCTGCGAGCCTCTGCCCGAGGGCGTGGCGCGGGCCTGGCAGTCGCTGCCCTGGCGAGCCCTGATCCTGCGCCAGGCGCTCAGCGCGCTGCACCTGTACCAGCTCGACCAGCACTACATCATTGCCGAGGGCAAGGTCCAGATCGTCGACGAGTCCTCGGGCCGCGTGATGGCCGACCGCTCCTGGGAACAGGGCCTGCACCAGCTCATCGAGGTCAAGGAAGGGCTGGCCATCACGCAGGGGCGGGACACCCTGGCGCGCATGACCTTCCAGCGCTTCTTCCGGCGCTACTTCCTGCTCTCAGGCCTCACGGGCACGGCAGCGGAGGCGGCGCGAGAGATGTATCGCGTCTATGGGCTCAGGGTCGCCCGCGTCCCGCCCAACCGCCCATCGCGGCGGCGGCGCCTGGCGGACGAGGTCCATGCCGAGGCCGATGCACGCTGGCAGGCCGTCGCGCGCGACGCGCAGCAGGCCTCGCGGCGCGGGCAGCCGGTGCTGGTGGGCACGCGCAGCGTGGAGGCCTCGGAACGGGTGGCGCGGGAGTTCGAGGCCCTGAGCCTGGCGCATACCGTGCTCAATGCGCGCCAGGATGCCGAGGAAGCGGCCATCGTCGCCCGCGCCGGACAGGCCGGTCGCGTGACCATCGCCACGAACATGGCGGGCCGCGGCACCGACATCAAGCTGAGCGCCGAGGCCAGGGAGGCGGGCGGGCTGCACGTCATCCTGACCGAGTTCCATGAGTCGCCGCGCGTGGACCGCCAGCTCTTCGGCCGAGCCGGCCGGCAGGGCGATCCCGGCACCGCGCGCGCCATCGTGTGCAGCCGGGACGGATTGTTCGCGCCGCTGCAGGGCTGGCGCACCGGGCTGCTGCGCAGCCTGCGCGGGGCGCCTCGCCGCTGGCTGCTGCGATGGCTGGTCTCCAGCGCGCAGTCGCGGGCCGAGGGTCAGGCCTTGCGTGTGCGCATGCAGACGCTGAAGCAGGACAGGGAACTGGCCCGGACATTGGGATTTGCAGGAAAGGTGACATGAACGGGAGTCGAGCTGGGATGGCCTGGGCCATCCGTGTGGGCAGCGTGGCGCTGCTGTGGGGGGCTGGCCTGGCGGGCGCCTGGGCGGGGGACTTCGATTGCATGATCGAGCCTGCGCAGGTGGTCGAGGTGCGCAGCCCCGTGGTGGGCCTGCTCGAGTCCGTGCACGTCAGGCGCGGTCAGAGCGTGCGCCGGGGCGAGCTGCTGGTGACCATCGAATCCAGCGTCGAGGCCAGCGCGGCCAACGCCGCCCAGTACAAGGCCCAGGCCACGGGCCCGCTGGCCCAGGCCCAGGCCAAGGTGAACGCGACCCGCGCCAAGGCGCAGCGCATGGAGGAGCTCTTCGCCGAGGAGTTCGTCTCCGCGCAGGCCCGGGACGATGCCGTGGCCGAATACAAGCAGGCCCAGTCCGAGCTGCAGGTCGCGCAGGAGAACGGCGAGCTGGCCCGGCTCGATGCCCGGCAGGCGGTGGACCAGCTGCAACGCCGCACCCTGCGCAGCCCCTTCGATGGCGTCGTGATGGACCAGTACCTGTACCCCGGTGCGCTGGTGGACAGCAGCGATGGCAAGAAGCCCATCCTCAAGCTGGCACAGACGCGGCCGCTGCTGGTCCGCGCCATCCTGCCCTACCGGCACTTCCCGGCCGCGCGCGTCGGGACCGCCGCCAAGGTGATGCCGGAGGCACCGTTCAATACCGGCGCGCAGGCCCAGATCAACGCCACCATCAAGACCGTGGACCGTGTCATCGATTCCGCCGCCGGCACCTTCGGCGTCTTCCTGGAGCTGCCCAACGAGCGCCAGTCGCTGCCCGGTGGCATCCGCTGCAAGCTGCGCATCAGCGGCATCGACTGAGCCCGCCATGCACGCCTCTTTCCCGGGCCTTCGGGCCACCTTCCATCACGCCGCGATGCCGCCCATCGCGGCATCCGCCCTTGCCAGCCGCAGCCCTGAGCCGGGCGCCGCTGCCTTCTCAACTTCCACCCTGATCGACCGCCAGCCATGAGCCCCAAGTACTACCTCCGCATCGTTCAATTCGGACAGGCGCAGCAGCCCTACACCCTGCGCGCCGGCGCAGGCCGCGAGGGCAAGGCGCTGGTGCTGCAGGCGCAGACCGGCATGCGCTTCCAGCTGCTGGACGCGCTGACCCAGGAGGCGCCGTCCAAGCTGAACATCGCCCGCCAGGGCAAGGACCTGCTGCTGACGCTGCCCGATGGCGACGTGGGTGCGCCGGACCTCGTCATCCGCGGCTACTTCGAGGCCCAGGACGTGGCCGTGATGGGGCGCAGCGCCTCGGGCGACTGGCGCGTGTACGACAACACCGGCGCCTTCTCGCTGACCCAGGCCAATGGCATCAGCCCCGCGGCGCTTCCCGAGGGGCAGGTGACCTCGGCCGCACTGGCCTCGCCGCCGGGCACCGGCTGGTTCGAGGGCGAGAAGGGCTGGGTGCTCGCCGGCGTGGGCACCCTGGGCCTGGTGGCCGGCGGCGCATCGCTGAGCAAGAAGGACGACGCCAGCGCCTTCGACAAGATCAAGGCCTATGCCCAGCACGCGGCCAACGCTGTCGCGCCCACGGTGACCGACTTCGCGAACGCCGGCGTCCACAGCGTGGACGCCAACAACGTCAGCGCGGTGAACCAGGCGCTGCAGGCCTCCCAGCTGGACCTGGGCGTCAGCGCCAACGTGCAGGCCGTCGTCGACGCCTACGTGAAGATCCTCGCCGAAGCCAACGGCAGCAGCCCCGACCTGACGCCCGATGCCGACCCCACCGCGGCCGACTACCAGAGCATCGGCGTGTTGCTCGGCGGCCTGCAGGGCAAGCCCGCTGCGCTGGCCTTGCTGAACGACGCGATCAAGGGCCTCGTCGTCGACAGCGTCGACACCATCGCCGAGCTCAAGGCCATCGTCGCAGTCGTGCAGAAGGTGATGAACATCGCCGCCGGCGTTGCACCGGCCTCGGCCCTGACCACCGATGACCTCGCGCTGCTGGGCATCCGCTCGCAGCAGCTCGACGCTCTGCATGTCAAGGACAACCTCAGTGCCATCATCACCGCCATCGGCGCGACCAGCGCTGACGGCGCCGACGTGTCCAGCGTCTCGAAGCTGGTGGCCCTGATGAGCGCCTACGACAAGATCCTGACCGAGGCGAATGGCAGCACCCCGGACACCGACGTCAGCAACAACCCAAGCGCAGCGGACTTCGCGGCGATCGGCGCGGACATCGGCCGGGCCAAGAGCTCGGCGACGGCCCTGGCCATGCTGGACGACGTGATCGGCGAGCTGCAGCGTTCCAGCGTGGACTCGGTGGACAAGATCAACAGCGTCGCCAGCACGCTGGACAAGCTGGCAGCCCTGGTCGCCCGGCCCACGGGCGACACCAGCGCCCCGACGCTCAGCGCCGCGGAGTTCGCCAAGCTGGGCCTGAGCAGCTTCGCCTCCTCGGGGGCCAACAACCAGTCCGTGGCCGAGCTGCTCAGCGCCACGGTGCGGGACCTGGATCCCGCCGACGTCGACACCCTGGCCAAGCTGCAGTCCCTGGCCAGCATGGAGCTGCTGCGCGTGTGGGCCCGGGATCCCAATCCCACCAAGACCGCGGGCGTGCCGACGGCCGATGACTATGCGCACATGGGCGTGGTGCACGCCGATGCCAGCGGCACGGCCGTCGCGCTCACCGCCGCCGACGTCACGGCCCTCAACAGCTTCGCCGACCTCCTTCCCGACAACCGCCTGGACTCGCTGGCCGAGATCCAGCAGCTGGCCGCGGCCCTGTTCCGAGTGCTCAACGAGGCCAACGGCACCAGCCCGGACGCCAACACCGGAGTCAACCCGACGGCGACCGACTTCGCGACCCTGGGCGTCAGCGGCCATGCCGGCAGCACGGGCGACGCCCTGCAGGCCGCGGCGGCCCACCTGCTGGGCGACGTCGTCGCGACCCGCACCAGCGATCTGATCGACACGCCCAAGGAGCTGAGCGCGCTCTCCGGCGTGGTGGACCATGTGCTGGACGTGGCCTCGGGCGCGGCGGCCCCGTCGTCGCTGAGCCTGGCGGACTTCAGCACGCTCGGCGTCACCGGCGTGACCAGCAGCAATCTGGCCCTGGTGGGCAGCTTCGTCCAGGGATCGGCACACGACGGCAGCGGCGTGGACACGCTGACGGAGCTGCAGGCCGTGGTCGGCGTGGCTCGCGTGGTGCGCTATGCCGACGACCCCAGCGTGGGCACGGGCGCTTCCAACGAAGGCGGGCTGCCCACCTTTGCCGACTACAAGTCCATCAGCGCCGTTCAGTCCCTGGTGGTGGCTGGCAACGTCAATGCCTACAACAGCGCAGTGGACGGGCGGGTGGGCTCCCAGGTGGACGATCCGCTGACCGAGCTGCTGCCGATGATCCGCGGCTACAACGCGGTGCTCGCGCTGGCCCAGGGCGCCGGTTCGCCCTCGACGCTGAACGCCCAGGACCTGACGGCCATGGGTCTGGTGGGCGTCACCGACAGCAATGTCTCGACCCTGGCCAGCCTGATCCAGACCACGCCGCGCGACGGCTCCGGCGTGGACACGCTGGCCGAGCTGCAGTCTCTGGCCAGCCTGGCCCGCGTGGTCCACTATGCCGACGACCCCAACATCGATACCGGCGGCAGCAATGTCGGCGGTCTGCCCACGCTGGCGGACTACCGCGCCATCGCCGCGGTGCAGTCCCTGGTGGACGCCGGCAACGTCAATGCCTACAACAGCGCGGTGGATGCGCGCATCGGCAGCCAGATCGACAACGCCTCCACCGAACTGCTGCCCCTGATCCGCGGCTACAACGCCATCCTGGCACAAGCCAACGGTGCACTGCCCGACCCGGTGTCCGGTACGCCCACGCTGACCGACTACGCCTCCGTGGGCGTGAACCTGACGGCTGTGGGCTCGGTGCCCGTGTCCAATCTGCTGGTGCTGATGAACGAGGCGGTCGGGGCCAAGCTGGGCGCCGACGTGGACAGCGTGGCCGAGCTCAATGCCATCCGCGCTGCAGCCGCCAAGGTGATGGGCCTGGCTGCGATCAACAAGACCAGCGGGGCCTCCGACGCGGATTCGGCGGCCGTGGGCGGCTTCTCGGTGAGCGATCTCGCCCGCCTGGGCCTGGACGTGTCGCTGCTGACGCAGTCCGGGCTGTCGGACGCCGCACGTGCCCACCGGCTCGCGGATGTACGCGACCACATCGTCTACAGCGACAACTACGGCACCGGTGTCGAGTATCTGAGCCAGTTGCAGGCCATGATCAATGCGACTTCTATCATCGTCAGCTGAGTCGGTGCGGCCAAGCCATCGCGGGGGGGCCATCCGGGGGGCGGCTCCGTGGCCAGGCCGCGTGCGCTGCCGGCGCCTGCTGCTGGCCGGCCTGGGCTGGCTCGCGCCGGCGCTGGCCTTCGCCCAGAGCCCACCCGCCTGCGACGCCACGACCGCTCCGTCGGCGGCTCCGGGTGCGCCGGGCTACACCCTTGACGAGCTCGCTCGCCTGGCCGCGGAACGCCATCCCAGCGTGGCTGCCAAGCGAGCCGTCGCCGAGGCTGCCCAGGCCGACTGGGAGGGCGCCCGCGCTCAGCATTTCCCCAGCCCGTCGCTGCAGAGCACGCCCAGCGCCGGCGGCGGCTACACCACGGTCTATGGCCTGCAGCAGCCGCTGTGGACGGCGGGGCGGCTGACGGCCGACGTCGACGCCGCCTCGGCTCGCACCCGCTCGACCGGCCAGGCCGTGCTGGAGTCTCAGCAAAGCCTCGGCTTCGCCGTGGCCAATGCCTACCAGGCGCTGCTGCAGGCCCAGGGCCGCGCGGCGGTCTGGCGTGAGCTGCTGGACCGGCTGGCCGACTACCGCGAGGCCCTGCAGCGGCGCATCGCCGGTGGCGTCTCGGCGCCGAGCGAGATGGAGCTGCTGCAGGCCCGTCAGGCACAGGCGGCGGGCCAGCTCAAGTCGGCCTGCCATGCCCAGGGCTCGGTGCGCCAGCAGCTGTCGGCGCTGGTGGGCCAGGACTTGACGGACGCAGCTCTCGGGCGCGGTACGTTGCCTGAAGAGCAGCACTCCTTGCCTGAGCTGCAGGCCTTGTTGGACCAGACCCGGGACCGCAGCCCCACGCTGACCCGCCTGGAGCACGACGAGGCGGCCGCACGCCGTGAAGCCGACGCCCGGGCTGCCGCGCAATGGCCCTCGCTGTCGCTGACGGTGCAGCGCTCGGTGCCGCATGGCATTCCCTTCTCGGCGCCATCCAATACCGTGGGCCTGCAGCTGCAGTTCGCGCCGGGCGCCGGCCTGTCGGCCTTGGCAGCGCGCCGCGCCGCCGCTGCACAGGTGGAGGCCGCACGGGCTGCGCGCGAGGCCGCGCGCATCGAGCTGGGCTCGCGCGTCAGGACCGAGTACGAGGACCTGCGCGCCGCGCTGGCCCGCCGCGACGACGTCCTCCTGGGCATCCGTGCGACGGGCCAGGTGCTGGCCTCCTACGAACGGCTGTTCATCGCTGGCAAGCGCAGCTGGCTGGACGTGATGAACGCCGCACGCGAGCTGCTGGATGCGCAGCTGGCCCTCGCCGACCTCGATGCGCAGATGACGGCCAGCCGCTACCGGCTGGACCTTTTTGCGGCCGAGGCGGCCTGGATGCGCACCAAGCCTTGAAGGGCCTTGCCCGCTCTCCCTGAAGAGATTCCAAGATGCCCCACCCCGACAAGACCACCCAGCTGCAATGGATCGCGCAGCGATGCAAGGGCCTGTATCCCTCCTTGCGCAGCCCGAGTCCGGCGCTGCTGCTCACACTCGCCGACGCGGTGCAGGCAGGGCAGGGCGCAGGGCTGGCGTCGACACCGGGCTTGTCTGCAGCTGCAGTGGCTGCGCTGCTGAGCGACATGAGGCTGAGCGCGCCGTCCTGGCGGCCCTTGCCCTCTCCCGAAGCCTTGCCCCTGGTGGGTCATGTGCCGGGGCTGGGCTGGGGTCTCGTCACCGGACAGGCCGCCGAGGGCGCCTGGCGTTTCGAGTCCCCGGATGGCCTGCAACTGCTGGAGACGGCCCGCCTGGCCGCCGGGGAGCCGGCCTGCTTCGCCGCGCTGCTGCCCGATGCCGGCAGCGTCCGCGCGCACAGCCCCAGCGCCGCCGCCCTGTTCCGCACGGCCTTCCGCCAGGGCTGGCCGCTGTTCGGCATCGCGGCTGCCGCGGCCCTGTGTGCCAACCTGCTGGCGCTGGGCGGCTCTCTGTACAGCATGCAGGTCTATGACCGTGTGATCCCCACCCAAGGCCTGTCCACGCTGCTGGTGCTGACGGTTGGCGTCGTGGCGGCAGCCCTGATGGAGCTGCTCATCAAACTCATGCGCTCGCGCCTGGTCGAGGAGGCCATGAAGCGCATCGACCTCAGCGTGTCCCAGGCCATCTTCGAGCGGCTCACTCGCATCCGCATGGACCAGTTCCCCCGCAGCGTGGGCAGCCTGTCGGCGCAGATCCGGAGCTATGAATCCATCCGGGCCTTTCTCGCAGCAGCCACGCTGTACGTGGCTGCCGACGCGCCTTTCGCCCTGCTGTTCCTGCTGGTGATCTTTGCGGTGGGCGGCGCGGAGATGGCGCTCGTGCCCCTGGTCTTCGCCGCCGCGGCGCTGGGCGTGGGCCTGCTCTACCGGCGCCGCATCGCCGCCCATGCCGAGCGGGGCATCTCGATGGCCAACCGTAAGTTCGGCCTGCTGGTCGAGACCATCGAGAACGCCGAAAGCCTCAAGGCCTACGGCGGGCGCGCACGCCAGACCGCACACTGGCGCACGCTCAATGCTGCGACCGTCGAGGAGGACGCCGCCGTCCGCCATCACAGCGAGCATGCCGGCTACATCGCTGCGTTCATCCAGCAGGCCAGCTATGTGGCCATCGTCGGCCTGGGCGCCTACATTGCCAGCTCTTCAGGCCGTCTCACGGTCGGGGCGCTGATTGCCTGTTCCATCCTGTCCGGCCGCGTGCTGGCGCCGGTGGCGGCCCTGCCTGGTCTCATCGTGCAATGGGCGCAGGCCAGGACCGCCCTGAACAACCTGGAAAAGGTGTTCGCGCTTGAGCAAGACAACCAGGGCGTGGACCGGCCGCTGCGGCCCGAGCGCATCCGGGGTGCGTACGAACTCGCGGACTTGCGCTTCACCTATCCCGGCAGACCGGAGACCGTCAACATCCGCCAGCTGTCCATCGGCCCCGGCGAGAAGCTGGCCCTCATCGGGCCCACCGGCGCGGGCAAGACCACCCTGCTCAAGCTGCTGGCGGGCCTGTACCGCGCTCAGTCCGGCCGGGCGCTGCTGGACGGCCTGGAGCTGCAGCAGATTGACCGCGAGCTGCTGAGCGAGCGCCTGGCCTTCCTGCCGCAGCAGGCGCGGCTGTTCGCCGGCACCCTGCGCGAGAACCTGCTGCTGGGCGTGTCTGCCGTGCCCAGCGAGTCGGAGCTGCTGGACGTCTGCCAGCGCACGGGCGTGGGCGAGATCATCGCCCGCCATCCGCAGGGCCTTGATCTTCCCATCATGGAGGGCGGAGAAGGCCTCTCGGGCGGACAGAAGCAGCTGGTGGCGTTCACCCGGACCCTGTTGTCCCGACCGGATGTCTGGCTGCTGGACGAGCCTACGGCCTGGATGGACGAGCACAGCGAGGCCCGCTGCCTGGCGGCGTTGCGAGAGCGCCTGCGCCCGGAGCAGACCTTGGTGCTTGTCACCCATAAGCCTGCCTTGCTGGGCCTGGTCGACCGGGTGGTCGTCTTGGGCGAGCGCGGCATCGTACTGGACGGGGGCAAGGCCGAACTGGCGCGGCGCCTGCAGCAGGCCTCGGCCGGGGCCTCGCCCGCCGGGGCGCGGGGCGACGCCGCGATGGGAGCTGCCGCATGAACAAGACCTCTTCGCTCCTGCGGCGCCACATCCTCGCCCTGCTGGCGCTGATGACGCTGATGCTGATGCTCGGTGGCTGGGCCGCCGTCGCCGAGATCGTCCAGAGCTCCCACGCGACCGGCCTGGTGATCGCCAGTGCACGCACGCAGGTCGTGCAAGTGGCGGTGGACGGCGTCGTGCAGGCGGTGCTGGTGCAGGAAGGCCAGCGGGTCCGTCAGGGGCAGGTGCTCGCCCGCATGGATCGCGGCCAGGCCGAGGCGGCCTTCCGCGACAGCAAGGCCAAGGTGGCCGCGCTCAAGGCCGCCCTGGCCCGCCTGCATGCCGAGGTGCTGGATCAGCCCCTGATCCTGCCCAAGGAGGTGCTGGCCTATCCCAATTTCGCGGCCAACCAGACCGAGCTGTTCAAGCGCCGGCAGGGCGCCGTGAATGGCGACATCGCGGCCATGCAGCGCAGCCTGGCGCTGGCCGAGCAAGAACTGGCCCTCAGCCGCCCGCTGCTGGCCAGCGGCGACATCGGACAGGCCGAGGTCATCCGCCTGGAGCGCGTGGTGGCGGATCTGTCCGGCCAGATCACCGCGCGGCGCAGCCGCTACTTCCAGGAGACCCAGGCCGAGATGACAAAGGCGGAGGAAGAGCTCGCCACGCAGGAACAAGTGCTGGCCGAGCGCGCTGCCGGATTAGAGCGAACGGAGGTTCGCGCGCCCGCCGATGGGCTGGTCAAGAACATCCAGACCACCACGCCAGGTGCCAAGGTGCGGCCGGGCGATGTGATCCTGGAACTGGTACCCACCGCCAGCGAGCTGATCGTCGAGGTCAAGCTGCGGCCGGCCGACATCGCGCAGATGCGCGTGGGCCTGCCCACCTCCGTCAAGCTGGATGCCTATGACTACAGCATCTACGGCGCTCTTCAAGGCCGGGTGAGGTACATCAGCCCCGACGTGCTGTCGGAGCGCATGAGCCAGGGTGAGAGCCTCTACTACCGCATCCAGATCGCCCTGGACCACGCGAAGCTGGAGGCCTATAACCAGACGCATCCGGACCGGCGCATCGAAATCCAGCCGGGCATGACCTGCGTCGTTGACATCGTGACCGGCCATCGCACCGTGATGTCGTACCTGACCAAGCCCATCACCAAAGTGCTCGACGAATCCCTGCGCGAACGCTGAGGGGCCCGGCGACCTCGCGCACCGTGCGTCATTGCACGGTTTGAGTTGCCGGATGGAACGGCCTGCGCCCGCTGCAAGGTGTGTGAAAAAGTGTTTCAGTATCATGATGAGTTTTGCAAGCAGCCGTGCCGAGGCTGCGGCACGGGTGGGAGAGGGCAACAGAGGCCATGGACAGCAGCAAGGACGTCATCAGCCTGGGCGCGCCGCCGCGCAGCGCCGGCCTGCGCCTGGGCCCCTGGACCCTGGACATGCACAGCCGCCGCGACACCGGCCGCCTGCTTGTCGCCTTCCTCGTCTTCCATGCCCTGCTGTGGGTCGTCAGCTCAGCGCTGACGCACCGCGCCCCGCCCTGGGACAACATCGAGCAGCTGGTCTGGCAGCAGTCCCTGCAGTGGGGCTACTACAAGCACCCGCCTTTTCCCACCTGGTGGCTCAGCTTCTGGACCCATCTGCTGGGCAAGCAGATCTGGGTGACCTTCTTCGCCGCGCAGCTGAGCGTGGTGCTGATGCTCTACATGGTCTGGCGCATCGGGCTGCTGGTGATGTCGCCGGCGCGCGCGCTCAGCGCGGTGCTGCTGAGCAGCCTGCTGGTCTACCACGGCATCCACGGCATCATGGCCAACCACAACACGGTGCAGCTGATGCCCGTGGCCCTGCTGCTGTGGACCGGCCTGCTGGCCGTGCGCGAGGGCGGCTGGTGGCGCTGGCTGCTGGCCGGCCTGGCGGCGGCGCTGTGCATGCTGACCAAGTACAGCGCCTTGATCTGGCTGGCGGTGCTGGGCCTGTGGATGATCCAGGATGCCCGCATGCACCGGCTGCGCCCCTGGCTGGGGGCAGGTCTTGCCCTGCTGGTGGCGACCGTGCTGTTCGCACCGCATGTGCAGTGGCTGCTGCGTGAAGGCGCGCCCAGCCTGGGCTACGTCAGCAAGGCCGTCAATGGTGAGAACGACGCCTCGCAGCTGGGCCACTGGGGGCGCCTGCTGAATTTCGTGGTGATCCAGTTCGGCCGGGCCCTGCCCTTGCTGCTGGCCACCGGGCTGATGGCGTGGCTGCTGCGCAAGCAGGCGCGCTGGCCCTTGGCCGATGCACAGGACCGTCCCGAGGCGCGCTTCATCGCCTTCATGGCCCTGGGCCCGGTGCTGCTGACCGCGCTGCTGGGCGTGGCCGGCGTGAAGCTGGGCTCGGCCTGGGCGGCCACCTTTTTCGTGGTGCTGGGCCTGTGGCTGATGCGCTTCGTGCCGACCCATGAGCCCAACCGCCTGGTGCGCACGGCGCTGGCCATCGCGGTGGTCTTCGAGCTGCTGATGGCGCTGAGCCAGGCCCTGGCCAATGGCTGGCTGGTGGACCTCAAGGACCGCCCGGCCCGCGCCAACTTTCCGGCCCAGAACCTCGCTGCGCAGGTGGATGCCGTCTGGCGCCGGCATCAGCCCGGGCCTTTGCGCCTCCTGGTGGGCGAGACCTGGCTGGCCGGCAATGTCTCGGTGCATGCGCCCACGCATCCGCTGGTGTTTCTGGACGCCGATCCGCAGAAGTCGCCCTGGGTCAAGCCGGCGATGATCCGGCAGTGCGGTGCCATGCTGGTGATCGATGTGCGCGACCTGGGCCAGCTCCCTCGCGCCGTCGACGAGCTGCGCGAGCAGGCCTACGCGCACGGCCGCATCGAGCTGCCCTGGACGCGCCGCGGCACGGGCCCTCGGCTGGAAGTCGAGTGGTCCATCGTCGCACCGGAGCAGCCGGGGCTGTGTCCGGCCAACTGAGGCCGGCTGGCATGCTGTCATGAAGCTGTACCTGCTCTTCCTGCTGGTCGCCGCCGCGACGGTGGCCAGCCCCGGCCCCGGCGTGATGCTCTCGCTCAACAACGCCCTTCGCCTGGGCTGGCGCGGCAGCCTGCCGGGCATTGCCGGCGTGGCGGCGGGCGCGGCCGTGGTGGCCGGCATCTCGGCCACCAGCCTGGGCCTCCTGCTGGCGCAGTCGGCGCTGGCCTTCACCGTGATCAAGCTGCTGGGCGCGGCCTATCTGGTCTGGCTGGGGTTCAAGCTCTGGCGTGCGCCCACCCACGGCTGGACCGACACGGCGCAGGCGCCGGTGCAGAGCCCGCGGCGTCGCTTCCTCGAAGGCCTGACGCTGCAGTTCACCAATCCCAAGGCCATCATCTTCTTCCTGTCCATCCTGCCGCAGTTCGTGGATCCGGCGCGCGCCGCTGGCCCTCAGCTGCTCTTGCTGGTGCTCAGCTATGCGAGTCTGGTGATGATCATCCACAGTCTCTACGCCTGGGCGGCCCAGTCCGTGCGGCAGTTCCTGGGTTCGGCAAACGGACGGCGCTGGTTCCAGCGCGGCAGCGGCCTGGTCTTCATCGGCTTCGGCCTGGCCCTGGTGCGCGCCGGCCGCTGAGGCCGTCCCGACCCTGCTTCACGCGTGCCTATGCCCGCGCCTGCCAGGGCCCTGGGCTAGACTGCGCGGCTTGCGAGAGTTCCCCATGAGCATGAATCAAGAAGCCCTGGTGCTGCAGGCCCTGCAGCGCGTCGTCGATCCGCTGACCCAGCAGGATTTCGTCAGCAGCAAGCAGATCAAGCAGCTGCGCATCGAGGGCGAGGCCCTGAGTTTCGAGCTGGAGATGGCTTATCCGGCCGCCGGGCTGCATGCGGCCCTGCGCGAGTCCCTGGCTGCCGCGGCGCGCAGCGTGCCTGGCATCGAGCGCGTGGACATCCGCATCGGCACCCACGTGTTGGCCCACGCCGTGCAGCGCGGCGTGCAGCTGCTGCCGGGCGTGAAGAACATCGTGGCCGTGGCCTCGGGCAAGGGCGGCGTGGGCAAGAGCACCACGGCGGCCAACCTGGCCCTGGCCCTGGCGGCCGAAGGCGCCCGCGTAGGCCTGCTGGACGCCGACATCTACGGCCCCAGCCAGCCTCTGATGATGGGCGCCAGCGGCCAGCCCGAGTCGAAGGACGGCAAGACCATGCAGCCCATGGCGGCGCATGGCGTGCAGCTGATGTCCATCGGCTTCCTTGTTGCCGAGGACCAGGCCATGGTCTGGCGCGGCCCCATGGCCACGCAGGCGCTGGAGCAACTGCTGCGGCAGACGAACTGGCAGGACCTGGACTACCTGATCGTCGACATGCCGCCCGGCACGGGCGACATCCAGCTGACCCTGTCCCAGCGCGTGCCCGTCACCGGCGCCGTCATCGTGACCACGCCGCAGGACATTGCCCTGATCGACGCCAAGAAGGGCTTGAAGATGTTCGAGAAGGTGGGCGTGCCCATCCTTGGCCTGGTCGAGAACATGGCGGTGCACGTCTGCACGAACTGCGGCCATGCCGAGCACATTTTCGGCGCCGAGGGCGGTCAGAAGATGGCGGCGCAGTACGGGCTGCCGTATCTGGGCGGGCTGCCTCTGGCTCTGTCCATCCGCGAGCAGGCCGACGCCGGCCGGCCCAGCGTGGTGGCCGAGCCCGAGGGCGAGATCGCCCAGCGCTACCGTGCCATCGCGCGGCAGGTCGCGGCGCGCATCGCGCTGCAGGCCAAGGACTATTCGTCCAAGTTCCCCACCATCACCATCTCCAAGAACAGCTGAGGCCATGGCCAGCACCGCGGGCGCCGAACTGTTGCAGGCCTTGCTGGACCGGCATTCCGTCGGCCCCAAGCACCTGGCCGAGCCTGGGCCCGACGAAGCTCAGCTGGCGCTGATGGTGGCCGCCGCCCTGCGCGGGCCGGACCACGGCGAGCTGGTGCCCTTTCGCTTCAAGTGGGTCGGCGGCGAGGCGCGGCAGCGCATGGCGGACCTGTTTGCCGCCGCGGCACGCCGGGCCGGCAAGGACGAAGCCGGTGCGGCACTGGACGCCGAGCGCGCGCTGCGCCCGCCGGTGACGGTGGCGGTGGTGGCCCGGATCGACATGGGGCATCCGCTGGTGCCGGCGCACGAGCAATGGGCCTGCGTGGGCGGCGCCTTGGCCAACTTCCTCAACGCGGCCCATCTGCTGGGCTTCGGCGCCAAGATGCTGTCCGGCGCCAAGGTGCGCGACGCGGGCACCGTGGCCGCCTTCTGCGAGCCCGGCGAGACCCTGCTGGGCTGGATCGCGCTGGGCACGCCGCTCAAGGCCGGCGGCGCCTCGCGCAAGCCGGCACCCGGCGAGGTGCTGCAGCGCTGGCCGAAGGCGGACTGAAGCAAAGAGGGCTGACGCTCAGCCGTGCCGCGAGGCCTTGAGCGCGCGCACATGCGTCGGGCCGACGCGGGTCTCGATGGCGGCCAGCATGTCCTTGCCCCAGCCCAGGGCGAACAGCAGCTCGCCCACCACGAACATGGGCCCGACCAGCAGGCCCACCAGGTCATCAACGAAGGCCGGTTTGCGCCCCTCGTAGTAGTGGCCGATGAACTGGATGATCCAGCCCACGAGGAAGCTGCCCAGGCCTGCCGTCAGCCACGCGGCGGTCGACCCCTGTGCAAAGGGCGTGGCCAG
Organism: Burkholderiaceae bacterium; assembly: GCA_041905785.1. Lineage (GTDB taxonomy): Bacteria > Pseudomonadota > Gammaproteobacteria > Burkholderiales > Burkholderiaceae_C > Roseateles_B. The sequence goes on along the minus strand of JAYRKJ010000006.1, from coordinate 56,306 downwards.
CGCCATCAGCAGGGCATTGACCGCCACAGTGGCCAGGCCCAGCACCAGGGCGCCGCGGGTGAGGTACCACAGCGCGCTCAGCGCGCACAGCAGCCAGGCGGCATTGGCATGGAGGCCCGCCAGGTCCAGCGGGATGCGTGCCAGCAGCACGCCGATCGCGAACACGATCAGCGGGATGCCGATGAAATGCGTGGCGATGTTGCGGCGGTCGCGATGGTAGGCGGCGTACTGGGCCATCAGGTCCAGGGCGGGGCGCAAGGGGCTGGCCATGCGGGTCTCCTCGTTTGTCTTGATATCCATCAGCTTAGGCGGCGGCGAGCATTCGCACTGTCAAAGATTCGACAGTTGAACCCCTCACAAACCCATGGTCCAGGTCGCGGATGAGCTCAAGGCCCTGGCCGGCAGCCGCTGGTTTGCAGGCTGCGAAGCCGAGCTGCAGGAGGCGCTGTGCGCGCTGGGCCATGGCCTGAGCCTGGTCGACGGCGAGCTGCTGTTCCATCGCGGGCAGATGTCCGCGGGCCTGTGCTGCGTGCTCGGCGGCGCGCTGCGGGTCGGGCGCCTGAAGCCCGATGGCACGCAGAGCCTGCTGGCCTGCATCGAGTCCGGCCAATGGTTCGGCGAAATCTCCCTGCTGGATGGACTGCCCCGCACGCATGACGTCTGCAGCGACGGCTGCAGCCGGCTGTGGCTGGTGCCCGAGGCGGCGCTGGTGGCCTGGCTGGAGGCGCACCCGCGGCACTGGCGCAGCATTGCCCGCCTGGCCTGCGCCAAGCTGCGGCAGAGCTTCGAGGTGCTGGAGGACATCGCCAGCCTGCCTTTGGAAGCGCGTCTGGCCAAGCGCCTGCTGCAGGTGGTCCAGGGGGAGGGTGGGCAAGACCTGACCCCGCCGGGCACTCTGCAGCCGCGCCGCCTGCGGCTGCCGCAGGAGCAGCTGGCGCTGATGATGGGCGTGAGCCGGCAGACCGTGAACAAGGCGCTGAAGTCGCTGGAGGCGCAGGGTCACATCGCGCTGCGCTACGGCGGCATCGAGCTGCTGGATCCGCAGGCGCTGGCCGCACTGGGGCAGAATCCGGGGCATGACTAAGCCAGCGCGCGTCCGCATCCAGACCGAGGACTTCGACCTGAGCGCCGAGTGCGCCGCCCTGCGTGCCGACGACGGCGGCGTGGGCGCCGTCGTCAGTTTCGTGGGCACCGTGCGAGGTGGCGAGGGGCAGCCAGGCGCTGACGCGATCACGCTGATGGAGCTTGAGCACTACCCCGGCATGACCGAGGCCGCCATCGAGGCCATGATCGACGAAGCGCACCGCCGCTTCGACATCCTCGCCGCGCGCGTGATCCACCGGGTGGGCCCGCTGGCGCCGCTGGCGCAGATCGTGGGCGTGTTCGTCAGCTCGCGGCACCGCGCTCAGGCTTTCCAGGCCTGCGAGTTCCTGATGGACTACCTCAAGACCCAGGCCCCATTCTGGAAGAAGGAGCATGGGCCGGCGGGTGCCCGCTGGGTCGATGCCCGCGAGGTGGACGACGCGGCCCTGGCGCGCTGGGGCATTGCCTCGGACAACGCCGCCAGCGGTTCATGAGCCTGCCGCTGCAGATCGCCGCCGTGGCCCTGGGTGCCAGCGCCGGTGCGCTGGCGCGCTGGGGCGCGGGCCTGTGGCTCAATGCGCGCTGGACGGGCTTTCCGCTGGGCACGCTGCTGGTCAATGTGCTGGGCGGCTTCATGATTGGCATGGCGCTGGAGTGGTTCGGCCGCACGCCCCATGAGCTGGCCCGCCTGCTGCTCGTGACGGGCTTTCTGGGCGGGCTGACCACCTTCTCCAGCTTCTCGGGCGAGTCCCTGGTGATGCTGCAGCGCGGGGAGTTCGGCCTGGCGCTGGCTCACAGCTTGATCCACGTGCTGGGGTCGCTGCTGGCCGCGGGCGCCGGCCTGGCGCTGATGCGCGCCGCCCTCAGCTGAGGTCCCTCAGTAGCGGTGCAGGCCGTCGTACTGCGCTTTGCCCAGCGGCAGGCCCTGCTGGCGCAGCAGCAGGTAGACCGCCGTGAGATGGAAGCAGAAGTTGGGCAGGGCGAACTCATGGATCCAGGCACGCAGCGGCATCTGCAGCCTGGCCTGGCCGGCATCGCCTTCCACTGGGCGGTCGGCGGGTTCGAAGTCCTCGGGGGGCCATTCCTGCACCTGGACCAGCAGGGTCTGTACTTGCTGGCGCATGCCCGCCAGGTCCGCGGGCCAGTCCGGGTACGTTGGCGGCGTGCCGCGCAGCACCGCCGCCATGCGCGGCACGAAGTTGCCGCAGATCCAGACCTGGCTGCGCAGCGGCATCATGTCTGGCGCGAGGCGGGCGTCGAGCAGCGCGGCCTCGTCCGCGCGCAAGCTTCGGCAACGGGATTGAGCCAGGTCAAGAAGCCCGTCCAGCTGTCGGAGATAGCGTAGAAGGGTGGGGATGGTGCTGAGCTGAAGCTCGGACGGCTTGGCTTGAGAGGGCGGCTTTGACATGGCGCGCATTCTGGCCCGGCACCGGGGCTTGTGCTCGGGGGCGCACGCAAGGCCCTTGAAATGCCGGCACCAGGGCCCACTTGCACGACAACGGAGGATTTCATCCATGCGAGTCGACAAGTTCACCACACGCTTCCAGGAAGCCCTGGCCGAGGCCCAGAGCGGCGCTGTCACGCGCGACAACCCCTACATCGAGCCGGCCCACCTGCTGCAGGCCATGCTGGCGCAGGACGAAGGCCCGCGCGCCTTGCTGGAACGTGCCGGCGTGCGCGTGCCGGCGCTGAAGACGGCGCTGGACAGCATCGTCAACGGACTGCCGCAGGTGCAGGGGGAGGGCCAGCAGGTCCAGCCCAGCCGCGACCTGGTCAGCCTGCTGCAGGCCGCCGAGAAGGAGGCCGCCAAGCGTGGGGACCACTTCATCGCCAGCGAGATGTTCCTGCTGGCCCTGGCCGACGCCAAGAGCGACCTGGCCGGCGTCGCCCGCGGCCACGGCCTCAGCCGCAAGGGCCTGGAGGCGGCCATTGACGCGGTGCGAGGCGGCCAGAAGGTGGACTCGCAGGAGTCTGAGGGCAACCGCGAGGCGCTCAAGAAGTACACGCTGGACCTCACCGAGCGCGCCCGCCAGGGCAAGCTGGACCCGGTGATCGGCCGGGACGACGAGATCCGCCGCGCCATCCAGGTGCTGCAGCGCCGCACCAAGAACAACCCCGTGCTGATCGGCGAGCCGGGCGTGGGCAAGACCGCCATCGTGGAGGGCCTGGCCCAGCGCATCGTCAACGGCGAGGTGCCGGAGTCGCTCAAGGACAAGCGCGTGCTGGTGCTGGACATGGCCGGCCTGCTGGCCGGCGCCAAGTACCGCGGAGAATTCGAGGAGCGCCTGAAGTCCGTGCTGAAGGAAGTGGCGGCGGACGAGGGTCGCATCATTCTCTTCATCGACGAGATCCACACCATGGTTGGCGCCGGCAAGGCCGAGGGCGCGATCGACGCCGGCAACATGCTCAAGCCGGCCCTGGCCCGCGGCGAGCTGCACTGCATCGGCGCGACCACGCTGGACGAATACCGCAAGTACGTCGAGAAGGACGCCGCCCTGGAGCGCCGCTTCCAGAAGGTGATGGTCGACGAGCCGACCGTGGAGGCCACCATCGCCATCCTGCGCGGGCTGCAGGAGAAGTACGAGGTGCACCATGGCGTGGAGATCACCGACCCGGCCATCGTCGCCGCGGCCGAGCTCTCGCACCGCTACATCACCGACCGCTTCCTGCCCGACAAGGCCATCGACCTCATCGACGAGGCCGCCGCCAAGATCAAGATCGAGATCGACTCCAAGCCCGAGGCCATGGACCGCCTGGATCGCCGCATGATCCAGCTCAAGATCGAGCGTGAGGCCGTTCGCAAGGAAAAGGACGAGGCCTCGCAGAAGCGTTTCGAGCTGATCGAAGAAGAGATCGGCAAGCTGCAGCGCGAGTACGCCGACCTGGAAGAGATCTGGAAGGCCGAGAAGGCGACGGCCCAGGGCTCGGCCCAGGTCAAGGAGGAGATCGACCGCATCAAGTTCCAGATCGAGGAACTCAAGCGCAAGGGCGACTTCAACAAGGTCGCCGAGCTGCAGTACGGCAAGCTGCCCGAGCTGGAGAAGCGCCTCAAGGAAGCGCAGGCCAAGGAGAGCGACAAGGCGGGCAAGGCCAAGCAGGGCGCCGTGCCGCAGCTGCTGCGCACCATGGTCGGCGCGGAAGAGATTGCCGAGGTGGTGTCACGCGCCACCGGCATTCCGGTGTCCAAGCTGATGCAGGGCGAGCGCGACAAGCTGCTGCAGATGGAAGAGAAGCTGCACCAGCGCGTGGTGGGTCAGGACGAGGCCATCACCGCGGTGTCGGACGCCATCCGCCGTTCGCGCGCGGGGCTGTCCGACCCGAACCGGCCGCTGGGTTCCTTCCTCTTCCTGGGCCCCACGGGCGTGGGCAAGACCGAGCTGTGCAAGGCGCTGGCGGGCTTCCTCTTCGACAGCGAGGACCACATGGTGCGCATCGACATGAGCGAGTTCATGGAGAAGCACTCGGTCTCTCGGCTGATCGGCGCGCCCCCGGGCTATGTGGGCTATGACGAGGGCGGCTACCTGACCGAGGCCGTGCGCCGCAAGCCCTACAGCGTGCTGCTGCTGGACGAGGTCGAGAAAGCCCACCCGGACGTGTTCAACGTGTTGCTGCAGGTGCTGGACGACGGCCGCCTGACCGACGGCCAGGGCCGCACCGTGGACTTCAAGAACTGCGTGATCGTGATGACCTCCAACCTGGGCTCCCAGCACATCATGGCGCTGGCCGGGCAGGACGAGGAGCTGATCCGCGACGCCGTCTGGGGCGAGGTCAAGCAGCACTTCCGTCCGGAGTTCCTCAACCGCATCGACGAGACCGTGATCTTCCATGCGCTGGACGCCAAGCACATCCAGTCCATCGCCAGGATCCAGCTGCGTCAGCTGGAGGAGCGCCTGCAGAAGCTGGAGATGAAGCTGGATGTCAGCGAGGAGGCCCTGGCCGAGCTGGCCAAGGTGGGCTTCGACCCGGTGTTCGGCGCGCGTCCCCTCAAGCGTGCGATCCAGCAGCGCATCGAGAATCCGCTGTCCAAGCTGATTCTGCAGGGCCGCTTTGGTCCCAAGGACGTGATCCCGGTGCGGGTCGAGGACGGCGAGTTCGCCTTCGGACGCGTGGTGCACTGAGCGCCTGGGCGGCTCCCAGCCAAGGGCGTGAACCCGCGCGGGTCACGCCCTTTTTCCTGGCCGCGGTGGATCAGCCCCGCGCCTGCTTCCAGCGCTGCAGCAGCGTGGCCTCCTGCTCGGCGCTGAAGGCCAGCTTGACGCGTCCCTTGTCCTCGCCGAGCTGGGTTTTGTACCAGGCCAGGGTGTCGGCCACGGTCTGCTCCACGGGCCGAAAACGCAGGCCGGCCTTGACCGCACGGGCGTTGCGCCAGGTGTGGAAGCCCTTGCTGTCGCCGAGGTAGGGCGCCCAGATGGGCATGTCCAGGTCTTCCTGCTTGGCCATGAACTCGCCGGGAATCCAGGTGACCGCACCGGGCGCGCCGGCGACCTTGCCGCAGGCCTCGATCACGCGCCCCCAGTGCATGGGCTCGGCCGGGCCCAGGGCATTGAAGCGGCCCGTGGTGCCGGTCTCGACCAGGTGCACCAGCCAGGCCGCGAGGTCGCGCACGTCAATCAGCTGCAGCGGGTCCGTGGGGGCGCCGGGAACGGCGATCTCGCCGCCCTTGTCGAAGCGCACGGGCCAGTAGGTGAAACGGCCGGTGGGGTCGTCCGGGCCGACGATGTAGCCCGGGCGGACCAGCGCGCAGCGCTCCGGCAGCGCCTTGGCGACGGCCGCCTCGCAGGCGGCCTTGAGACCGCCGTAGTGCTCGAAGTTCTTGCCCATGGTCTCGACCGTCGGATCGGCCAGCGTGGCCAGGGGCGAGTCCTCGTCGCCCCCCACCGGCACGGGCTCCTTGTAGGCGCTGATGCTGGAGATGTAGAGGTACTGCTTCACCCGCGGCGCCAGCAGCTGCGCGGAGGCGCCCACCATGCGGGGGTAGTAGCCGGAGTCGTCGATGACGGCATCCCATTCGCCCGTCTCCAGCGACTTCAGGCCCTCGCCCTTGCGCGGGTCGCGGTCGCCCTGGCGCTTCTCGATGTCGGGGAAGAGGCCGGGCCGCGTGCGGCCGCGGTTGAAGAGGGTCAGGACGTGCCCCCGGGCCTTGGCCACCTCGACGATGGCCGGGCCCAGGAAGCCCGTGCCGCCCAGGATCAGGATGCGCTTGGGCGCCGTGCGTGCTGGCGCTTCGCCCGCGGCATGGGACAGGGGCAGCAGGCCGAGGGCGCCGAGGCCGGCGGTCCATTGCATGAGGTGTCGGCGGGAGGGATTCATGAGGCTTCCTTTTCAACAGGGTGGGCGGGGGTCAGGGATGCGTCACGGCGGCGGGCCCGGCGTCTGGCGACCGCGCCGTGCAGGGGGCGGCAGGGGGCTGTCGGCGGACCAGCAGCCCCAAGTAGCGGCCATTGCAGATCCACAGGGTCGCGCAGGCCATGGCGGCGAGGCTGACGGGCAGGGCCAGGGTGCTCAGCAGCGTGGGCGCCCAGACGCCCATCACATCGCCGACGCGGAAGACGAAGGTGTCGATGAAGGGCTTGGACTTGTAGCGCTCCTCCGGTCCCAGCGGGATGTACAGCAGCTCGCGCGCAGGACGGTCCACCGCATAGTGCAGGCCGCGGCGCAGCACCTGCACGGCCGCCAGCATCGCGAAGCCGGGCCACAGCGCCAGGGCGCCGAAGCCGGCGAGGGTCAAGGTGGGCAGCACCAAGAGGACACCGCCCACGCCGATCCAGCGCAGCAGGCGGCCGGTCAGCAGGAGCTGGGTCAGCAGGGTCAGGGCATTGACCCACAGATCCAGCCGTGCAAAGGCCGCCGTGCGCTCGGCGCTGCTGGCAAAGCTGCGGGCCACGATCTCGCCCTGGGTCAGGTAGAGAAAGGTCGAGGTCAGCGCATACAGCAGCATGTAGAGGCACAGGGCTTGCAGGTAGCGCGAGCCCGCGATGGCCCGCCAGCCCTCCAAGGCCGAGGGGCCGGGCTCGCGTTCCGGCTGGGTCTGCTCCGAGAGCCCGAAGTGCCGGCCCAGCACGCCCATGCAGGCGACAGCGACCTCCAGCGCCAGCACCGCGAGTCCCATCAGGGCCGCCGGCCCGAGCTGCAGGCCCCAACTGCCGCGGCTGAGCGCGTCGGTGAGTGCCGCGCCCGCCATGGCGCCCAGCGTGCCGCCCACGGAAATCAGGCCGAACAGGCGCCGGCCCTGCTCCTGCTGGAACACATCGCTCATCAGGCTCCAGAACACCGAGACCACGAAGAGGTTGAACACGCTCAGCCACACGTAGAAGGCATAGCCCAGCCACGGGGTCCCGGGCCAGGCCGTCATCAGGCCGACGAAGACCAGCAGATTCGCCGCAAAGAAATGCGAGACCGCCGGGATGAAGCGGCGGCGCGGCCAGCGCGACACCAGCTTGGCATAGAGCGGGTTGGCCACCAGCATCACCAGCAGGGTCAGGCTCATCAGCCAGGGCAGCTTGTCCGCACCTTTGGCAATGCCCATGGCCTCGCGCACCGGGCGCAGCAGGTAATAGCTCAGCAGCAGGAAGAAGAAGTAGGCGGCGGCCCAGAGCAGGGCGCGGCCTTCGCCGGGGCGGACCAGCACCAGACGCTGCAGAAGGGATCGTGAGGGATTCATGCGGAGGACCTTGGAGGCAGGGCGGCTGAGCTGCGGTGCCAGGCCCTGTCCGGCATTGAAGGCCGCCGGCGCGGCCTTGTCCTGAAGTCATGCCGGCTGGGTGATGCCATTTGTTCTCAGTGTTTTCACGGTGGGCGGCGGCAAGCCCAAGACGGCGGTGGCGACGGGACGCTGGTGGAGCTTTCTACAATCCGCCTCATGACTTCCTATTCCGTGGGCGTGCCGCCCCGCTGCTTCGCGCTGGTGCCCGCCGCCGGCGTGGGCAGCCGCTCCGGCGCCGCTCAGCCCAAGCAATACGTACCCCTGGCCGGCCGCGCCCTGATCGCCCACACCCTGGACGCCCTGCAGGCCGTGCCGGGCCTGGACGCGACGCTGGTGGTGCTGGCGCCCGAGGACGACCGGTTTGAATCCGCCGTGCCCGGTTTTGCGGGCGCGCGCGCCTGGGTGGCGCGCTGCGGGGGCGCCAGCCGCGCCGAGAGCGTCGCCAACGGACTGCTGGAGCTGCAGGCCCGCGGCGCGCAGCCGCACGACTGGGTGCTGGTGCACGATGCCGCACGCTGCCTGCTGCGGCCCGCGTGGGTGCAGGCGCTGATCTCGGCCTGCGAGGATGACGAGGTCGGCGGCCTGCTGGCGGTGCCGCTGGCCGACACGCTCAAGGACGAACAGGACGGCCGCGTGCAGGCCACCGTGGACCGCCGCGGCAAATGGGCCGCGCAGACCCCGCAGATGTTCCGCCTGGGCCTGCTGCAGCCCGCGCTGCGCCAGGTGGGCGATGCGGCCACGGACGAGGCCAGTGCCGTCGAGGCCCTGGGCCATCGTCCGCGCCTCGTGCCCGCGCCGCTGGAGAATTTCAAAGTGACCTACCCGGCCGATTTTGAACTGGCCGAACGCCTGTTGAGGAGCCGAGGCGGATGAGCGGCCTGGCTTGGCGTCGGCTGTTGCTGCTGATGGTCACAAGTGGCTTCAGCCTGCCGGCGTTTGCGCATGGCGGCGGGCTGCTGCTCGTGGTGGTCGGCCTGCCGCTGCTGGTGGGCCTGTATACCGTCCTGCTGGTTCGTGCCGCCTTTTTCGTGCCCAAGCCCCGGCGCGGCGGCACCTTGGCCTTGACCTTTGTACTGGGGCCCGTTTGGGTGCTGCTGGCAGCAGGGCCGTTGCTGGACTACCGCGGCGAGATTGCGCTGCGCGAATTCGAAGGCAGTTGGTCCGTGGGCGTGCCCCTGCTGCTCGCCGTTCTGAGCTGGTGCCTTCAAAACCGCCTCATCCGGGCGCGCCGCCCTCATGGAAAGTGAGTCTCGACAAATGAATCCTCTGGACCTGCGCATCGGCGAAGGCTGGGACACGCATCAGCTCGTCACCGGCCGCCCGCTGATCCTCGGCGGCGTCACCATTCCCCACAGCCACGGCCTGCTGGGCCATTCCGATGCCGATGCGCTCGCGCATGCCATCACCGATGCCCTGCTGGGCGCCGCGGCCCTGGGCGACATCGGCAAGCTCTTCCCCGACACGGCGGCGGAATTCAAGAACGTCGATTCCATGCTGCTGCTGGCCGAGGCGCATCGCAGGGTGCGCGAGGCGGGCTGGGCCGTCGTCAACATCGACACGACCATCGTCGCCCAGGCGCCCAAGATGGCGCCGCACATCGCGCCCATGCGCGAGCGCCTGGCTCAGGTGCTGAGCCTGCCGCTTGATCGGGTCAACGTGAAGGCCAAGACGGCCGAGAAGATGGGGCCGGTGGGCGAGGGCCGGGCCATCGAGACCCGCGCGGTGTGCCTGCTGATGCGCGCCTGCTGATGCGCGCCGGCTGATGCGCGCCGGCTGAGCCGCCGCGGTGCTACTGCGCCTTGCGCAGGCGGATCTGGGTGACCAGGCCGCCGTCGTCGGCATTGCGCATGGAGAGCTTGCCGCCCTGGCGCTGCACGGACTTCTCCACGATGGCCAGGCCCAGGCCGGCGCCGGTGGCCGCGGTGCGGGCGGCGTCGCCGCGGAAAAACGGGGTGGTGAGCTTGTCCAGCTTGTCCTGCGGCACGCCGGGTCCATGGTCGCGCAGGGTGATCAGCACTTCGGCGCCCTGCACCTTGGCCGTCACCAGCATCAGGGTGGGCAGGTCCGGCAGGTGGCCGTAGCGGCGCGCGTTCTCCATGATGTTCAGGAAGATGCGGCCCAGCTCCACCTCGTCGGCCCAGACCTTGATGTCGGCCGGCACATTGTTCTGGATGCGGATCTGGGAAGGGTCGCGAAAGCCCTGGGCCTCGCGTTCGGCCACGTCGCGCAGCTTGATGGGGTGCAGGGCCAGCTCGCTGGGCCGCGCATAGTCCATGAACTTGTTGATGATGGCGTCGAGCTGGTCGATGTCCTGCGCCATGTACTGGCGGGCCAGCTCGTCGGTGACGCTCATCTCCGCCTCCAGGCGCAGGCGCGCCAGCGGGGTGCGCAGGTCGTGCGAGATGCCGGCAAGCATCACGCTGCGGTCTTCCTCCATCTTGGCTAGGTCGCGGGCCATGCGGTTGAAGCCCATATTGACCTCGCGGATCTCGCTGGTCAGCGTGCTCTCGTCCAGGCGGGAGTCGTATTCACCTTCGCGGATGCGGCCGGCAGCGGTCGCCAGCTCGCGCAGGGGGTGGTTGATCAGCCGCGCGATCAGGGCCGAGCCCAGGATGGTCACCAGCAAGGCGATCAGCAGCCACCACCAGTTCGCCGACAGCCGCGCCGACATGGGCTCGGGATTGGCGCGCAGCCAGTATTGCTCAGTGTCGATGCTGAAGCGCACCCAGAGGCCGGGCTCGCCATTGAGGCTGCCGGCCACCACGGTGCCCGCGCCCAGGCGCTGCTGCAGGGCCTCGGCCAGCTTGCGGGCAAAGCCCGTGCTGCCGTAGTCCACCCACTGGTCGGTCGGCTCGGCGAGCTCGACCTGGATGTCCCGGCTGTGGGTGAGCGACTTGATCATCGCGACCCGGTTGACGCCGTCGGTGGTGGCCATGGCCGAGCGGCAGAGGTTCACCAGGCCTGCCAATTGGTGCGCCGACTGCAGCGCGCGGGGCTCGGCGTCCAGGGCCCGGAAGGTCAGTTGCCAGGCGAACACGGCGCCTGCCAGCAGCGCGGCCAGCAGCGCAAAAGTGCGCCAGAACAGATTGAAGGCGAGGATCTTGGGGGCTTGCGGCATGAGCGCTCGAGGGGCCCCCAGGACGGGGGGCAGCGCCGTGCGACGGCGGTCGGTGGCGGGCGTTCCCCGGCACGGGCGGCGCCGGGACACAAGGAGATCAAAAGGAGATCAAAGCGGATCAGCTGTTCTCGTCCGGCACGAAGACGTAGCCCACGCCCCAGACCGTCTGAATATAGCGGGGCTGGGCCGGGTCGGCCTCCAGCAGCTTGCGCAGGCGCGAAATCTGCACGTCCAGGCTGCGGTCGAAAGGCTCGAACTCGCGTCCGCGGGCCAGTTGGGCCAGCTTGTCGCGCGAGAGCGGCTGGCGCGGATGCCGCACCAGAGCCTTGAGCATGGAGAACTCGCCGGTGGTCAGCGGCAGCGGCTCGCCGTTCTTGGACAGCCGGCGCAAGGCCAGGTCGAACTCGAAGGGGCCGAAGCTGACGGTCATCGGCTCCTTGGAGGGAGCCCCGGGCGCCTCCATGGCCGGACGGCGGCGCAGCACGGCATTGATGCGGGCCAGCAGCTCGCGCGGGTTGAAGGGCTTGGCCAGGTAGTCGTCGGCCCCCACTTCCAGGCCCACGATGCGGTCCACTTCCTCGACCTTGGCCGTCAGCATGATGATGGGCGTGCTGTCGTTGGCGGCGCGCAGTCGGCGGCAGATGGACAGGCCGTCTTCGCCGGGCATCATGAGGTCCAGCACGATGAGGTCGACGGTCTCGCGGGTCAGCTGCTTGTTGAGGGCCTTGCTGTCTTCGGCGAGCAGCACCTCGAAGCCTTCCTGCGTCAGGTAGCGGCGCAGCAGGTCGCGAATACGGGCATCGTCATCGACGACGAGGATGCGGTTGGCGCGGGTACTGCTGCTCATGGATGGCTCCGGGAAATATGTAACAGCGCCATTGTGGGCCTGTTCGCGGCATGAATCGCAACCGAATCAACAGTCGTTACGGTTTGGTAACAACTCAGCGTCGACCCTGCCAACGAGGGGCGGGCGCGCGCCGTTGTGGGCGGGCGCAGCTCGGCCTGCTATGGTCAGGCCTCTGCCTTTATCCAGGATTCCAAGGAGGATTGCATGAACAAGCGACTGCACCGTGCCGCGTGGGCCGGTCTCATCCTGGGCTCGGCCGCGCTGCCGGCGTTGGCCCAGCAGTCGGGCAGTTTGCTGCCCAAGGACCGGCTGAGCCTGTCGGCCACGGCCAGCATCGACGTGAACCGCGACACCCTGGGCGTGGTCTTCTCCACCAGCAAGGACGGCAGCAATGCCGCGGCCGTCCAGCTGGCCCTGAAGCAGGCCTTGGATGCAGCGCTGGCCGAGGCCAGGAAGATCGCCAAGCCGGGGCAGGTCGAGGTGCAGACGGGCAACTTCTCGCTGTACCCGCGCTACGGGAGCAAGAACGGCCAGACCTACATCAACGGCTGGCAGGGTTCGGCCGAGCTGTTGGTGGAAGGCAAGAACGTCGCCGCCATCTCCGAGCTGACGGGCCGCATTGGCACCATGAGCATTGCGCGGGTGGGCTACAGCCTGTCCAAGGAGGCGCGCGAACAGCAGGAGAGCGCCGTGGTGGCCCAGGCCATCGCCCAGTTCAAGGCGCGTGCCGCGGACTATGTGAAGCAGTTCGGCTTCAGTGCCTATGACATCGGCGAAGTGAGCGTCAGCACGCAGGATGCCGGGCCCATGCCGATGGCCGCGCCCGCGCTGCGCATGAAGGCGGCAGGTGCCGTGATGGACGAAGCCCTGCCGGTGGAGGCCGGCAAGGCGACCGTGAGCGTCAGCGTGACCGGCTCCGTCGTGATGAAGCGCTGAGACGCTGAGACGCTGAAAGGGGTCGGGCCGCGGCTCGGCCCGGGTCCTGGCTCGCTTACTGGGCGGTCCAGCCGCCGTCCAGGCTCCAGGCCTGGCCGCGCACGTTGGCGGCGGCCTCGGAGCACAGGAAAACCGCCAGCGCACCCAGCTGCTCGGGCGTGGTGAACTGCAGCGAGGGCTGCTTCTCGGCCAGCAGGCGGCGTTTGGCTTCCTCCGTGTCGACGCCATCGGCAGCGGCGCGAGCGTCGACCTGCTTTTGCACCAGGGGGGTCAGCACCCAGCCTGGGCAGATGGCATTGACGGTCACCGGGCTCGTCGCCGTTTCGAGGGCGACGGACTTGGTGAAGCCCACCAGCCCGTGCTTGGCCGCCACATAGGCCGACTTCTGCGCCGATGCCACCAGGCCGTGCACCGAGGCCACGTTGATGACGCGCCCCCAGCCCTTGTTCAGCATGCTCGGCAGGGCCAGGCGCGTGGTGTGGAAGGCCGAGCTCAGGTTGATGGCGATGATGGCGTCCCAGCGCTCGGGCGGAAAGTCCTGCACGGGCGCCACATGCTGGATGCCGGCGTTGTTGACCAGGATGTCCACGCCGCCGAACTCCCGCTCGGCATAGGTCATCAGCTCGGCAATCTGCGCGGGCTGGCTCATGTCGGCCCCGTGGTAGCCCACCTTGACGCCCAGCGCGGCGACCTCGGTCTTGGGGCCCTCGGCGTCGCCAAAGCCGTTGAGCACGATGTTGGCGCCCTCGCGCGCCAGGGCCAGGGCCATGCCCAGCCCGATGCCGCTGGTGGAGCCGGTGACCAGCGCTGTCTTGCCTTTCAACATGTGAATTCCTTTCTGGGGTCTGCTTGGGCTTTCGGGGCGGGGTTGGCGTGCCGGTGCAGAATGCCGTCAGCGCCCTCGCGGGCGTTCGGGATCCCCGGGGCGTGCCCGGCGCTTCCACGTCGTCCACGTGAGGATACAAACAATGTCTGAACCGCTGCTGAATACCGTTCGCTGCATCAGTGCCACCGGCCTGCACCGCATGGCCTATTGGGAGTGGGGCGCCCGGGACAACCCCCGGGTGCTGGTCTGTGTGCACGGCCTGGCGCGCCAGGGGCGCGACTTCGACCGTCTGGCCCGCCGCCTCAGCCGCGACTACCGCGTGGTCTGCCCCGATGTGGTGGGCCGGGGCCGCAGCGATTGGCTCCGGAACCCCGCCGCGTACCAGATCCCCACCTATGTGGCCGACATGGTCACGCTGCTGGCCCGCCTGGATGTGGAGCAGGTGGACTGGGTGGGCACCTCCATGGGCGGGCTGATCGGCCTGGGCCTGGCCTCGCTGCCGGACACGCCCATCCGCCGCCTGGTGCTCAATGACGTCGGGCCCAGCATCGAGCCCGCGGCGCTGCAGCGCATTGGAAGCTATCTGGGCCAGCCGCGGCGCTTCAAGACGCTGGAGGAGGGCGCGGCCTATCTGCGCAGCATCTCGGCCGGCTTTGGTCCCATCCCTGACGCTGACTGGCTGACGCTGTCGCGGCCCATGTTCCGGCCGGAACCCGGCGCGGACGGCGAGCTGCTCAAGCTGCATTACGACCCGGCCATTGCCCAGGCGGTGGCTGCGGTGACGCCCGAGATCGCCAAGATGGGCGAGCAGATGCTGTGGGCCGGTTATGACAGCCTGCGCATGCCGACCTTGCTGATCCGCGGTGCCGAGTCGGACCTGCTCTCGCGCGCCACCGCCGAAGCCATGACGCAACGCGGCCCGCGCGCCGAGTTGGTCGAGATCGCCGGGGTCGGACACGCCCCCATGTTCAGTGACGAAGCGCAGATCGCCATCGTCGAGGAGTTCCTGAAGCGCGCATGAAGACTGGAGTTGCTGTACATCCCAATGAGCACGCGGCGCCCATCGTGGCGCTGGCCGATGCCGGCCTGCCCGCGGCCCTGCCCGGGGCGGATCCGCTGGCGCAGGGGGCGCCCCTGCTGCCCGTGGCCCGCGCCCGGGCCTTCGCCGAGCCCCTGCTGCGCGGGCAGCCGCTGGACACCGGCGAGGACGCGCTGGCCCATGCCGACGGCGTGGCCGCGCTGCTGGCCGGCGTGGGCGCCGCGCCGGCCATGCAGGCCGCGGCCTACCTGGTCTATGCGGGGGACTTCCTCAACAAGCCCGAGGAGATCGTTGCCAAGGCCTTTGGCGAGAGCCATGCCAGCCTGGTGACCCACACGCGCAAGCTGGTGCAAATCCAGCGTGCGGCGCGCGAGGCCCTGGTCGAGGATGAGCAGCGCCAGCAGCAGACCGAGCGCGTGCGCAAGATGCTGCTGGCCTTTTCCCGCGATCTGCGCGTGGTGCTGCTGCGCCTGGCCTCACGGCTGCAGACCCTGCGCTACTACGCCGCCAGCAAGCGGCCTTGCCCGCAGGCGCTGGCCACCGAGTCGCTGCAGGTCTTCGCGCCGCTGGCCAACCGTCTGGGCATCTGGCAGATCAAATGGGAACTGGAGGACCTGTCCTTCCGCTTTCTGGAGCCCGAGACCTACAAGGCCATCGCGAAGGGCCTGGACGAAAAGCGTCTGGAGCGCGAGCACAACGTCGAGTCGGCGCGCCTGGCCCTGCTGCACGAGTTGCATGCGCTGGGCATCGAGGCCGAGGTGCAGGGGCGGCCCAAGCACCTCTACAGCATCTGGAAGAAGATGCAGGGCAAGAACCTGAGCCTGGAGCGGGTCTTTGACCTGCGCGCTCTGCGCGTCATCGTCAAGGACGTGGCGGACTGCTATGCCGTGCTGAGCCACCTGCACGAGAAGTACCAGCCCGTGGCCGGCGAGTTCGATGACTACATCGCCAAACCCAAGCCCAATGGCTACCAGTCCCTGCACACGGTGGTGCGGGGTGCCGATGAAAAGGCCATGGAGGTGCAGATCCGCACCCGCGCCATGCACGAGCACGCCGAGCACGGTGTGGCCGCGCACTGGGCCTACAAGGAGGCCGGGACCAAGGGCTATGCCGGCGTGGCGGCGGCGGGCGACTTCGAGGAGCAGGTCGCGCAGGCCCGCAAGGCCGTGCTGCGCCAGCTGCTGGCCTGGGAGCGGGACTACGTCAGCAACGAGGCCCAGGGGGTCTTCGACGACCGCATCTACGTCTTCACGCCGCAGTCCGCGGTGGTGGAGCTGACGGCAGGCTCCACGCCGGTGGACTTCGCCTACGCGGTGCACACCGACCTCGGACACCGCTGCCGCGGCGCCAAGGTCGACGGCCAGATGGTGCCGCTGAACACGTCCCTGCAAAGCGGCCAGACCATCGAGATCAGCGCGCTCAAGGAAGGGGGCGGGCCCTCGCTGGACTGGCTCAATCCTGAGCTGGGTTATCTGCAGAGCCCGCGCAGCCGTGCCAAGGTGAGGGCCTGGTTCAACGCCCAGGCCCAGGCCCAGACGGTGGCCAAGGGCCGCGAGCTGGTCGAGAAGCTGTTGCAGCGCGAAGGCCGCACGGCCGTCAAGCTGGAGGACCTGGCCTCGCGGCTGGGCTTCAAGAATGCGGACGCCCTGTTCGAGGTGGTGGGCAAGGACGAGTACTCGCTGCGCAACATCGAGCTGCTGCTGCGCCCGCAGGAGCAGCAGCCCGAGACCGACGAGCAGCTGGCCCTGCGCCGCACCAAGGCCGGCAGCAAGGGCGCGGGGCAGGGCGGCGTGCTGGTCGTGGGCGTGGACTCCCTACTGACCAACCTCGCGCGCTGCTGCCGCCCGGCGCCGCCGGACGAGATCAGCGGCTACGTCACCCGCGGCAAGGGCGTGGCCATCCACCGCTGCGACTGCAGCAACTTCCGCGAGATGGCCCAGCGCGCGCCCGAACGCGTGATCGCCGTGACCTGGGGCGAGCAGTCGGGCAAGGGCGGGCAGGGCCTGGCCTATCCAGTGGACGTCATCATCGACGCCATGGAGCGCCAGCACCTGCTGCGCGACGTGCTGGAGGTCTTCGCCAAGGAAAAGCTCAACGTCACCGCCATGAACCTGCAGCCCAGCAAGCAAAGCAAGGGCGCCAACAGCTGGATCAGCCTAACCGTTGAAATCAGCGACTCGACCCGGCTGGCGAAAGTGCTGCAGGCGGTGACCCAGGTCAGCGGCGTGCGCAGTGCGCGGCGGCGCTGAATTCATGGCTGCAGGAGATCGGCCGGCTCGCGCCGTCGAGAGGCCTTCCCAGCGGCATGCATGAAGAAAATTTCGAGTATCTAGACAACTCCAGAAATTCCATGCTATAGTGCGAAGCTCTTCAGGCGCGTAGCTCAGTTGGTTAGAGCACCACCTTGACATGGTGGGGGTCGTTGGTTCGAATCCAATCGCGCCTACCAGATTTGGAGATCGATCATGTGTTGATCATGAGCGCTCTCATCAGGTAGGCCCCGTTTTTGGCGGGGGACCCAAAGAAGCCCGGTAGATCCTTGGATCTGTCGGGTTTTTTCTTTTGGGGGTTGGAGCTAGGGTTGGGATCAGGCTTTGGATGCAGCCTTGGATGCAGCCTTGGATGCAGCCTTGGGTGCGGCATTGCTGCGGTGCAATCATCGCGCCATCGCGGATGCTGACGTAGAACCGCGGCGCATCGGTGGTGATGCCACGGGTCCAGATCAAGTAAGCTTTGCGAATGGCACTGACTCCGGTTCCCCCCCTGTCCGCCCTGCTGCAAATGCTCAGCAGCGACACCGTGGCTGCCCAAGGCAGACGCCCTGCGCAGGTCGCCGAGGGTGTGCCATCGACACGTCAGGCGGCACCACGCGATGGCAGGAAGACACCCGCCGAAAGGCTTCGCGCGCGGCTCAGGCTGGCCTGCACGCAAGCGGACTGGTCTGCGTCCAAGGCCTTGCGGCTCCTGGTTGAGGTGGCCTTGCTCCGGGACATGGGCGAGTCCCTGCAGCTGGATCCTGACTTCGGCGATCTGGTCGAGAGAACCAGCCGAGCCATCGAGCAGGACGAATCCTGCGCCCAGCTGATCAGCGATTCATTTGAGCAGATGACGGCACTGGGTCGCGAGCCGCCCGGCGGCTGAGACGCTGAGCTCAGCCCTCGGAGCAGAAACCGCGGGCTCGCAGCTGCCTCAGCAAGTGCTGCAGACCGGCACGATGCAGTTGGGAGATCCTGCCGCGTGTGAGTCCCATGCCTTGCGCGATCTCGTCGAAGCCCTGCTGCTGGAAGTAGTGGCGCTTCAGTACTCGGTGTTCGGGCCGAGGCAGCTGCTGGACCAGTTCGGTGAGCAACTGGCGCATTTGCTTCATCTCCGTACGGGCATAGGCGTTGTCGGGCATGGATGGCTCGGCATTCGCATCCGCACCGGCATCCTCCAGCAGGAAGCCGACGGCAAGGCCGACCGCCAGCTCCGCCAGCTGTTCGAGCGCGGAGCGTGGCGCCTCCTCGGCATCGGCTTCGCCCGCGCCCACCCCCGCGCCCACCCCCGCGTTCTCGCCCTGGCGCAGCGAAGCCGCACGCCGCCGCTCGATTTCGCGGCGTCTTGCCAGCTGTTGCTGTACTTCGCTGTACACGGCCAGTCCGTCCAGCATCGCGCCTTCGATGCGTGCAAGGGCGAAGGACTCGAAGCGAGGACCGCGCTCGGGGTCGAAGCGGTCAATGGCCTCCAGCAGTCCCACCATGCCCTGCTGGACGAGGTCGGCAAATTGCAGCGCAGTGCCGGAACGACGGGCGTAGGCCCGCGAGGCCAAGCTCCGCACCAAAGGGGTGTAGGCGTCCACCAGCGCGGCGCGCGCCGCCGGCTGGTGCCTATCGCGCCATGCCGCGGCGATCTCGCCGTCAGTGGATGGTGCCCAGGAGCGCTCGGGTGACGATGTTCCAGCCATCGATCAGGACGAAGAGCAAGAGCTTCAATGGGACCGACACCGTCGACGGCGGTACCATCATCATGCCCAGCGCCATCAGGACGCTGGCAACAATCAGGTCGATCAGCAGGAAGGGCAGGAAGACCACGAAGCCCACCTGAAAGGCGGTGCGCAGCTCGGAGAGCATGAAGGCCGGGATGAGGTGCAGCATCTGGACTTCCTCCATGCGCTGCGGGCGTGGTGCGCGGGCCAGGTCGATCATCAGCACAAGGTCCTGCTCGCGCGTCTGGCGGACCATGAATTCCTTGACTGGGTCCAGGCCCTTGCTGACGGCCGCCTGCACCTTGAGCTGTCCTTGCATGTAGGGCTGCAGGGCCTCGTCGTTCAGACGCTGCAGCACGGGCTGCATGGAGAACAGCGTCAGGAAAAGGGCCAGCGTGATGATCACCACGTTGGGCGGCGACTCAAGCAGGCCAATGGCATGGCGAAGCATGGACAGCACGACGACGATGCGCACGAAGCAGGTCATGCAGACCAAGACGGCGGGGATGAAGCCCAGCGCCGTGAGACCCAGGAAGATGCGCAAGGCGCTGGCCATCTCGGGGGACTGCAGATTGCGTTCGGCCAAGGTCCAGGGGATGTTCGCGGCCGGCGCTGCGGAGGCGCTGAAGCAGGCCAGGGCCAGCACCGCCAGACCGGCGACTGCATGCATGCGCTTCATGTGGAGGACTCCCCGCCCATCGCGCCGGGCGCCAGCTCATGCAGTGTGTGCGGCTCGTCCCGCAGGCACTGCGTGCCGGTCGGTCCGATGCTGAGCAGCAACTGACGGCCGTGGTATTGAAGCACCACGAGTTGCACCTGCGGGCTCAGCGCCTGCCGGTCCAGAACCTTGAGCAGCGATGACTGCCGACCCCACTGGGGCTTGCCCTGCTGTCGGCGCAGCAGCCAAAGCAGGGCTGCGAGCAGGGCGGCGCACAGCAGCAGGGCCAGCAGCCACTCTGAGGCCGTGGGCAGGTCGGCCGCTGCGCTGGCCTTGAAGGGCAAGGGCGAGCTGGCCGCCGTCATGGGCTGTGTCATGGCGTGCCGGCACCAGCCGCGACTTCAGTGATCCGGATGCCGAACTGGTCGCCCACCGCCACCAACTGGCCACGGGCCACAACGGTGGCGCCGAGGCAGATGTCGAAGGGGGCGTTCAGGGCCGTGTCCATTTGCAGCAGCATGCCTTCCTTCAGCACCAGGAGTTCGCCGACCGTGCTGCTGGCATGCCCGGCCACCACGGTCAAGGAAGTCTGCACGCCGGCCAATGCCGCCAGGCGGCCAGCGGGGTTGAGCGCCTGGCCCGCGGGCTGGCTGGTGAGCGAGGGGAGGTCAAGGGTTTGCAGGGTCATGTCTTGCTCGGGAAGAGGGGGCAGTGATGGGGGCGATGAGGTGTGGCTGCACAGCAGAGACAACTCAAGCGGCTCAGTCAGCGACCCAGCGCAGGGCGCGATGGGTCTGCTGGGCGTTGCTACCCAGCTGTGCAAACTGGCGCCAGTCGCTGCCGGGCACTTGCACCGTCAGCGGTTCATTCAAGGGCTTGTCCAGCAGCAGGACATCGCCCGGGGCGAGGTGCAGCCAGTCGGCGATCTGCAGGTCTATCGTGCCGAGCGTGACCTGCAGCGGCACGGGCGTCGAGGCAAGCGCGGACGCCAGGTCGACAGCCGCCAGCCGTGCGCGGTTCACCGGCTTCAGCCAGCCGCTGGCCTGCAGCTGGGCAATGCCCAAGGTCAGATGCATCGGGCGGCCTTGCCAACTGAGCTGCAGGCGCACGCCGCGGTGACCGGGCAAGGCCCGGCAGGCCGGGGCGTCGCCGCCCGTTGGCGCAGCGCCGAAGCTGTGCTGCAGACGCTGTCCCAGGCTCTGCAGAAGCTGGCGCATTGCGCTGTCCACCACGGCAGACTCGGCCCAAGGGGCGCCCATGACTTGCTCGGCCAGCCAGATGCGCCATGTCGCCGACTCCCATTGCAGGAGATCCATGCTGTCGGCTGGCAGGGGGGCTTCCTTCGGTTCGCCACCTGCCGACAAGAGCGTTGCCTGAACCGCGCTCGGCGCACAGAGCTGCCATGCCGAGGCCTGCTCCTGCAGAATCCCCTGCAGGGCCTCGGCCAGGGCTGCACCGAGCGGGTCTGGCAGCCACACGAGCGCTTGCATGTCGTTCACCGGTGACCCTTCATGTCAAAGAGGTCCTGCAGCAGTTCGTTCGCCGTGGACACGATGCGCGACGAGGCCTGGTAGCCCCGCTGGGCCACGATGAGGTCGGAGAACTCGCTGGCGAGGTCCACGTTGGAGCCTTCGATCTGGTTGGAGCCGACGCTGCCGAACGAACCCTGCTTGGCCGTGCCGACGCGCATGCCCTCGCGCGAGGCATACGTAAAGCTGCTGCTGCCGTGGGGCTGCAGGCCGTCCGTGGAGTCGAACAGGGCGAGCGCGAGCTTTTTGTCCTTGACGGTCTGGCCGTTGGCGTAGCTCAGCACCAGCGTACCTTCTTCGTCGAAGCTGACCTTGGTCAACGCGCCTGGCGCATAGCCATCGGTACTGGCCACGGCCAGGTTGCTGCCGGTGGAGCCGGTGTTGAAGTCGGTCACGTTGCTGGAGAAATCCAGCTTGATCGTGGAAGCGGCCGTGCCGGTTGGCGACAGCGTGAAGGACAGGCTGTCGAAGCCCGGTGTCGGACGGTCACCAGTGAACTTGAGTTCGCCGCTGCCGATTTCCTTGCTGTTCTCCAGGACCTTGACTGTCCAGACGCCGGGCGTGCTGGAGAGCGTGAAGTTCACGCTCAGCGTGTGTTCGCCGCCGGCTGAATCGATGACCTTGATGCTGGACAGTGAGAAGGTCGAGGCGCCGGAGGACAGGTTGCCGGAGAAGCTGACCGAGGTGGTGGCCTTGGGCGGGTTGATTCGCAAGCCGTCCAGCGTGATGGGCACCTGCGCGCCGCTGCTGCTCAGGCCCATGACTTGGTTCTCGGTGCCGCGCACGACCAGCACGCCGTCCTTGCTGAAGTCGAACAGGCCGGCCCGGCTGTAGACCGCCTCGCCCGTGCCCTTGACCTTGCTGACGAAGAAGCCGTTGCCGTTGACATAAAGGTCCAGCGGGTTGCCCGTCTGGCGCAGTTCGCCCGCACGGAAGTTGACCCCCAGATGTCCCAGCGTCACACCGCTGCCAAACTGGGGGCTGTCACCCGTGAGCGCGCCGGAGTTGTCGCCCGAACTCGCGTAATACAGGTTGGCAAAGGTGGACGAGCTGGCCTTGAATCCCGGCGTGTTCAGGTTGGCGACGTTGTTGCTGATCACCTTCAGGCCGGCCGCGAAGGTCTGGAGGCCGCTGGTGCCGATGTAAAGAGAGTCAAACATGATGGTCCTGTCGATGGAGTCAGGGCGTGCCGGCGCGCACACCGACGATCTGGCCGAAATTGATGCCGGTCAGCGTGGAGCCGTCCGCGGTCTTGATGCTGAAGCTGGGCTCCTGCCCGGTGTAGCTGAGCGCCGTGACGGTGCCGCTCACGGTGCCGTTGGCGGTTGAAGCGGTGATGAGCTTGCCGAGAAGGCCGACCGAGCTCGCAGTCGTCTGGGCGGAGATGAGCGTGCCCAGCTTGTCGTTCATCTCCTGTGTCTGCTGCAGTGAGGTGAACTGGGCGAGCTGGGTGACGAACTCCTGGTTGTCCATGGGCTTCAGCGGATCCTGATTTCCCAGTTGGGCGACGAGGATCTTCAGGAAGTCCTGGATGCCGATCTGGGCGGCAGCGGTGGCTGCGCTGGGACTGGTGGCCATGTGTGTTCTCCTGAGACTGTGGGGTCAGACCTTGTGGTCCGTCGGTGTCGATGGGCGGAAGGCCTGGGGCGCGTCGGTCGCTGCGGCATCGCCAGGAGCACCGTCGGACTTGACGGACTTCCCATTGACGACAACCCGGATACGGGCATAGCCCGCTTCCATCAGCGCGTGATGCAGGCCCCGCGCCGCCAGCATGGAGGCCTGTGCGCCGAGTTGCGCATCGCGCAAGGTGGCCTGCACGGTGTCGGCATTCAGTTCACGCAGGGTGATGCGTTGGGGCTCGTGCGCGGGCGCATCGCCGGCTGGCGACGGTGCCGATGTCTTGCGCGCTGCATGCGCCGCATCGGGGCCATCGCTCGCCTCTGACGAGCTCGCGGAGCCCTGGAGCTGGGCCACCGTCTGGCCCAGCAGGGCATCCATGGCAGTGCTTGGCGTCTGCATGCCGTCAACGATGACGGGAGGGACCGGCAGCGCCGGCGCAGGGGCGTTTGCTGCTGACAGCGAGGCTGCTGGCGTAGCCGTGGGCAGGCTCCCCGCATGTGCTGTCCGTGCGGAGTCCGCAGCCTCGGCATCGGCGTCGGAAGCTCGCATTTGCGCCTCAGCCGTCGTGGCAAAGCCAGTCTGTGCGCCAAGGACTGGCGGCGCCATGCCAGCCGTCGCTTCGGTGGCGGTATCGGCGCCGACGGTGCGGGCAGTTTGTCTGTCAGGCTGCTGCGTTGACCCGCTGCGCAGGCAGATTCCCTCGGGTTCTCGCGCTCGGTCCTGAGCCGGCTGGGACGCTGGTGCTGCAGCGACAGCACCGAGTCCAGGCGAAGACGGCTCCGCGGGCGCGGCCCGGTCCATGCCCTGCGGGCCCGTCAGTCCTCGCACGTCACCCGACAAGGCCTTGGGCGCATGAGCGTCGGCCGAGCCCCCATGCTTGGCGGCAGCAGGTTCGCGCGGTTTTGTAGCCGCTGCCAGCTGGTCGGCCTGAGCCCAGCTGCTGAGCCACTGCCGCTCCATGTCGAGCAGCAGGCGCTTTTGCAGCGCTTGGCCGTCGTCCCCGCTGCCTGCCCTCAGCGGTGGGGCTGTAGAGATCATGGTCATTCCCTTGGTCCTTTGATGTATTGACCCAGACACCAGCTTTCGGCCGTCTGTTGCAGCGCCTGCTTGCGCTGTACTTGCGTCCTTTGCTGCTGGTCGATGTCGGCCAGCCGCTCCAGCACGTGGTGCTTGCCGCGGCTCTGGCGCAGCTGGTCCTGGGCCTGCTCGAACTGCGTCTCAAGCTCGCGGTGGCGGATCAAGGCCTCGTTCTGCTGGCGCCGCAGATGGGCGTGAAACTGCTGGTAAGCCAGTTCCAGCTCGTGAGAGGTGCCGAGGGCGGCCCTTTGGCTGGCCCACGCCTGGCAGAGCTGGGTCAGTTCGCGGTCCGACTTGGCGAGCGCGGCCGACGCGCGTTCCGCCGCCTGACGTGATTCAGCAGCCTGGCGATGGTGCTCGTCCCTGAGTGCCTGGTAGGCCTTGATGGCCCCTGGCAACCAGCTGTGCTTGGGCTTCATCGCGGGCCCTCCTGCGCAAGAATCTGCTGGAGCTGCTCCCGGCTGCTGCCGCGGGGAACGTCTTCATCGGCTCGCTGCCGAAGGAACGCCGTGATGCCGTCCCAAGCGGCCAACGCCCGGTCCAGCTTCGGATTGCTGCCGGGCTTGTAGAGCCCCATGTCGACCATCTCGCGCTGGCGACGATGGACCGCCAGCAGACTGCGCAGCTCCTGCGCCAGCCGCTGGTCCGCGGGCGACAGCAGGCTGCCGTCGAGCCGGCTGACGCTCTGCAGTACGTCGATGGACGGGTAGTGACCTTCGTTGGCCAGCTCGCGGCTGAGCATGATGTGGCCGTCCAGGGTGGCCCGCAAGGCGTCTGCCACGGGCTCGTGGACGTCGTCGCCCTCCACGAGCACGGTGTACAGCGCCGTGATTGAACCCTGGCCCTGCAGCCCGCCGCAGCGTTCACACAGCGCCGGGATGGCGGAAAAGACCGAGGGCGTATAGCCGCGCGAGGTCGGCGGCTGGCCGGCCGCGAGATCGATTTCACGGCGAGCCATGGCGTAGCGCGTCACGGAGTCCATCATCAGCAGGACATGCTGGCCCTGCGCTCGGAAGTACTCGGCAATGCTGGTGGCGGCATAGGCCGCACGGGCGCGCACGACTGCTGGCTGCTCGGCGGTCGCCACGACGACGACCGACTTGCGCCTTGCCTCCGACGACAGCCGCCGTTCGAGGAACTCCTGCACCTCTCGCCCGCGCTCGCCGATCAGCGCGATCACGGCCACATCCGCGCTCATGTTGCGAGCGAGCATGCCCAGCAGCGAGCTCTTGCCCACACCGCTGCCGGAAAAGATGCCCAGCCTTTGCCCGAGTCCGACCGGCAGCAGCGCATCAATCGCCCGTATGCCGGTGTGCAGCTGTGTGCGCACCGGCTCCCGGCGCAGCGCATTGAGCGGTTCGGGGTGCAACGGCATCTCGACACGCACGCCGCCGATGGCGTGGTCGCTCAGTGGCCTGGCGAAGGCGTCTACCACTTGGCCCAGCAGGCCCGGGCCGACGGGGATCGAGGGCTGGGTGTCCAGCGCCACCACCTCTGCACCGACGGTCAGACCCTTGCAGGGGCCATAGGGCATCAGCGTGAGCCGGTGGTCGTGCAGGGCCACTACCTCCGCCTGGATGTGATCGCCATCGTCCAGCGCAATCTCGCAGACTTCGCCCAGTGCCACGGCCGGGCCCAGCGACTCGATGCCAAGGTCGGTCACCCGCGTGACGCGGCCCGTCCGCCTGTAGGGCCGGAGTCGCTGAAGAACTTGAGGCACGGCTTTCATGGCTAGGGTGTCTCGCCGAGCGCCTGACGGCGGGCCTCATCCAGGGCCAGGCGAAGCTGCTGCAGCTGCACCTCGAGGCGAGCGTCCAGGGTTTCCTGAGCGCCCAGCAACTGGCAGCCGCCAAGTTCGATGCCGGCATCAGCCCGCCACTGCAGGCCCTGGCCCTCGTCGGAGGTCATCGCGGCGGCGAGCAGGGCATGGTCCGTGGGATGCAGCAGCACCGTCACCGGCTTGTCCATGCCGGATTCACGCATGAGCTGCTGCACGGTGTCTTGCACCCGTGCAGGGGACAGCTCACCCAGCAGCCGGCAGACGGCCACGAAAGTCCAGTCCGCCACCTGGGCCTCCAGATCATCGCGCATGGACTGCAGTTGTTCGGCCAGGGCCAGGGCGAGGGTCTTCATCTGCTCGGCACGCTCGCGACTCAGCTGTGCCTTGAGTTTGTCCAGCTGCTCCTTGAGCTCCCGTGCTGCGGCCTCGCGTGCCGCCTGCAGCGCTTCCTCACGAGCGCTTTGCTGCGCCTGCGCCAGACCTCGCCCCTGCCAGTCGAGGCACAGCTGTTCGAGTGCCTGCTCCGTGATCCAACGGCCCGCGGGCGCGATGTCGGACGGCTGGGTGTCCAGCGTCGGGGCCGCCTGCGTACCCACGAGCAGGCGGCTGCTCAGGTCTGCGGCCAGGGTCTGTGCCTTCAGTACCTTGCTGCGCGTCATGGCCTGGCCTCCATGGCCTTGCGCTCATGCAGGGCCTGGGCGAGCAAGGCTTGGCGCAGGGCGTCCTGAAGCGCCGGGCTCCACGAGGGGGGCAGGGAGGCCGGCGTGGGCCGCAGTGTGTCTGCCGGCCACGCCGCCAGCACGGCAGTCCTTTGCTCCGCGGCCAGCAGACTCAGCAACTGGCTCTGCAGCGCGGGCGTCTCCTGCAGGAGCGACCGGCACAGCGCCAGCGCATGTTCCGGCTCAAGCGCTGCGGCCAAGGGCCGCGATCCCGCAAGTGCCAGCTGCACGAGCGCCCGGTCCTTGGGAATACCCAGGGCCTGCAGCTCCTCCAGCAACGGCGCCAGTGCCCGCACTTGCGGGTCAGGGAGTTGCTGCAGCAGCCAGGCCTTGTCCTGCGGGGCGAGCGCATGCAGCGCCAGCGCCGCATGGCGAAGACCCTCGGAAGGCGTCAGCGCGTCATGGATCATGGCTGTGGCTCCAGCCATTGCCGCAGCGCCTTGAGCAAGGCCTCGCGGTCCGCGGGCCCCAGGGGCTGGCTTGCGTTTGCCGCATCATGCAAAGCGCTGCGCGTTGTCTCACCGCGCCTGTGCAGCACCACGGCAAGCAAGGCCAGTAGACCAAGCACCAGCAGGCCGCTGAGCACCCACGCAATCGACAGCGCAGCGGGCCCTTCGCTGCCGCGATGAGCCGTCGACGCCGGGCGAGCAGGCGATGCGGGTCCCGGCGCGGTGGCGGCGCTGGCGGCCAGAGCACCCGGCGGCGCCCATTGCGCCGCCAGCGACTGGATCGAGACCACATCGCCGCGCTCGGGCTGCAGTCCCACCGCCGTCGCCACCAACTGCCGTGCACGTTCCATGTCGGCGTCCGACAGCGCGCGCTTCACGACCACAGCGACGTTGAGCCGCGCGATGCGTCCGGCAGGACTGCTGACCTGCGACACCCGCCGCCCCGTCAGGTACTCGGATTCCTGGCTCACCAGCTGAGGTGCGTTGCCGCTGCCTCCCGCGTTGTCGCTGCCCGTGTCCCGGCTCGTGCTGCGTTCGCGGGTCAGCACGCCGGCCGGATGGCTGCCGCGGTCCGGATGCGGGCTGCCCAGCACCTCTTCCGTGGTGATCTTGGCCTGCTCGTGGTTGAGCAGCACGTCTACCGCCACCATGGATTCGCCCGGGCTCAGCCACTGGTCCATCAGCTTGCCCACCTTGCGGCTCAGGTGGCTTTCCAGGCTCTGGCGTGCGTCGAGCTGGGCGCCCGATGCTTCCGCGTCATCGCCCGCTGCGCGCGACAGCGCCACGCCGTTCTGGTCCAGCACCGTGACGTCCTCCGCACGGACCTCGGCCACCGATGCCGCCACGAGTCGCTGGATGCCGAGCACTTGCGCCGTTTGCAGCGCCTGCCCGCCCTTGAGCGTCAGCGTGACGGAGGCCTTGGCGCGCGGGCCGTCCTTGCGGAAGAGGGCCGAGTCCGGCAGTGCGAGGTGCACCCGCGCATCCTGAACCTGGTCGATGGACAGGATGGTGCGCGTGAGTTCGCCTTGCAGGGCGCGCTGGTAGTTGACCTTCTGCACGAAGTCGCTCACGCCGAAGTCGGCGTTGTTGAAGAGTTCGAAGCCGACCGCACCGTGCAGAGGCAGCGGCTTGCCCATCAACGCCATGCGCGTCTTGTGCACATGGTCCGCCGAGACCAGGATGGCCTTGCCATCCTCGCTGAGTGCATAGGGCTGCTTGAGCTTGTCCAGCTCCGCGGTGATCACCGCGGCGTCGCGCTCCGCCAGGTCCGAGAAGAGCACCGCCTGGGGGGCGCGGTGAGCCCACCAGGCCAGGCCGATGACGGTCAGCGCAATGAGCAGCAGGCCCAGGCCGAAGCTCAGCAGCTTCAGGTTCGACCAGCCATCGAAGAAATTGCGCCAGGCGCTACGAGGTTCGTTCATCATTCTTCCTTAGACCTGCATGCGCATCACTTCTTGGTAGGCCTCCACCACGCGGGAGCGCACCTGGCTGGCAACCTGCATGGCCAAGCGGGCCTGCTCCAGCTGCAGCATGACTTCATGGAGGTTGGTGGCCGTGCCGGCCGCGAGTTGCTGCACACCCTGCTCAGCGCTCAGCAGCGTCTTGTTGAGGTCGGCGACACCGCCTTCCAGCATCTGCACGAAGCCCGGCGCGGCGGTTTGCTGTACGGGCGTGCTCGGCGAGGCGGCAGCGGACGGCCCCACGGCGCCCAGCGCCTGGACCGCTTCGATGGCATGCGGATTCACGACTGGCCTCCCAGTTCCAGGGCCTTGGCAGCCATCGCGCGCGCCGTGCTTGCCACCGCCACATTGGCTTCGTAGGCGCGCAGTGCCGTACTCACCGTGACCATTTCCGTGGCCTGATCGACCGCCGGAAAGGCCACCATGCCCTGGGCATTGGCGTGCGGATGTCCGGGGTCATGGACCAGGCGCGCGCTGCCCTGCGTGGCGATCACCTGCACCTCGCGCAGCTGTCGGGCGGCCTCCTGGTGGCGAAGGGCGCCCGAGAAGGCCAGCTGCACAGGGCCTGCCACGACTTTCTGCACCGCGACGGGCTGCTGCCCCGGTGCGGCGCTCGCATGCAGATTGGCCAGGTTGAGCGCCGCCACGTCGAGGCGGCGCTTCTCCAGGTCCATGCCTGCGGCAGCGATCTGGAACACGGCACGGTAGTCCATCAGCGGCGTCCTTCCTGAACGGCGATTGAGAGAATGCCCAGTTCCCGGCTCAGGGCCTTGAGCAGGGCCTGGTATTGCAGGCTGTTGCTTGAGAGCGCGGCCATTTGCTCGTCCAGCACGATCGTCTGCGTGGCGTCCGTCTGCAGTACGGGGCTGGGCACGTCCGTGGCTTGCAAGGGACGGCCCGCAGCGAGGTCCGCACGTACCGGCCCGAGCAGCGCTTCGAACTGCACCTGTACGGGCCTGGCGCCGGGCACGCTGGCGTTGGCGATGTTCTGGGCGATGGCCTGGTGGCGCAGGGCGCCGGCGTCCAGGGCGCGCTGGATCAGCTGCAGCGTGGCAGGTTCGATGAAGTTCATGGCTTTACTGGACGATCAATTCGGCGTGCAGGGCGCCTGCCGCCTTGATGGCTTGGAGGATGGAAATCATGTCGCGCGGCGCGGTCTTGGCCTTTGCCAGCAGCTGCACCAGGTCCGTGACGCGGGTGGGGCCAGCGGGCACGAACTTCGGCTCCGCGGGTTCCTGCAGGCGCAGCTGGCTGTTGGTCACCACCTCAGTCCGCACGCCGCTGCCGGCCGAGCGGAGCAACCAGGGCTGCGAGACGCTGGTCTCGGCGCTGACCGTTACCTTGGTCTCACCGATGACGACCGAGACCGGCGAGATGCGGACGTCGCCGCCCGCCACCAGGGTGCCGGTGCGCTCGTTGATCACCACGCGGGCATGCTGGTCGGGTTCGACCTGCAGCCCTTCGACCTGCCGGATGAATGCGGCGAGCCGCGGGCGGAAGCTGGGCGGCACATGGATCTGCAGGGCGCCGGCATCGCGCACCTCGGCGACGTCCTTGCCGAAGGTGGCGTTCACCTGGTCGGCCATGCGTCCGGCGGTGCCGTAGTCAGCCTGGCGCAGCACGAGCGACAGCTCTGCGTTGTCAGCCCCTTCCTCTTCGAGGGCGACCTCGACCGTGCCACCGCCGCTCACGAGGCCGGCCGTCGGATGGTTCTTCTGCACCCGGTTGCCCTGCGCATCGTGCCGGTAGCCACCGACCGTCAGCGGGCCCTGGGCGAGCACATAGACGCGGCCGTCTGCACCCTTGAGCGGCGCCATCAGCAGCGTGCCACCTTCCAGGCTGCGCGCATCACCCAGCGAGCTGACGGTCACGTCCAGTTGGTCACCCGGGCGGGCATAGGAGGGCAGGCTGGCCGTGATGGTCACCACAGCCACGTTGCGACTGGCGATGTCCTCTGAGCCGACGATGAGGTCGAAGCGGCTGAGCAGATTGGCCAGCGTCGTGCGCGTGGCCTTGCTGCGGGCGCTGTCGCCGGTGCCCGACAGGCCGGTGACGACGCCATAGCCCACCAGGGCGTTCTCGCGCTGCGCCGCGATGCGTGCCAGATCCTTCAGCCTGACAGCCTGCGCCTGGGCCACCGGCAGCGAGAGCGCGAGGCCGGCCGCCATGAGGCTCGCGAGGAGGGAGTGCATGGTCCGCATGTTCAGATTCCGAAGAGAGCCAGCAGGCGCTGCCACCAGCGTGGGCGCTGCATGTCGCCCAGCACACCGTCGCCTGCAAAGCTCAGCCGCGCGTCGGCCAGCCGGCTCGACTGCACGGTGTTCTGCTCGTTGATGTCGCGGGGGCGAACGCGGCCTTCCGCATGGATGGTCTGCCGCTCGCCATTGATCTCGAGCGACTGGTCGCCGGCGACGCGCAGGTCACCGTTAGGCAGCACCTCGCGCACCAGCACGGTAATCTGCGCCAGCAGGCGGCCGCTGCGCTGCGTGCGGCCGGTGCCGTTGTACTCGCTGCTGGTGTTGCCAGACAGATGGCGATCCCGGCTGGGCGTGCTCAGGCCGACGCCGACCTGCGCGTCGCGCTGAGTGCCGGTGTCAGCCGTGCTTGAGGCCGACGCGCTCTCCACCACAAGAATCGTCAGGGCGTCGCCCACCTGGAAGCGTCGGCGGTCCGCCGTCAGGGACTGGAACTGGGCGTCCGAATAGAGGCTGCCCCGAGACTTGGGTCGCGGCGCCGGCGCGGAGGCTTCTGGCATGGCGCTCGCTGCCGCTTCGGTGGTTCCGGTGCCTTCAGGGGCCGCGTGCAGCAGCAGGGGAGTGGCGAACAAGGCCGCCATGGCTACGGTTTTCATGGTGTTCCTACCCAGACATTGCGTTCGGCGTCCAGTCGCCCTTGCAGCACCGCTGGCTGGCCTTGCAGCTGGATGCGGACTTCGGCTCCTGGGCGCGCTGCGGCCAGCAGCCGCGCGGGACGCTGCAGGCTGACCGCCCCCTCACCGAGGACGGCGGTCACGGCTTCGCCCCGCGGGAGCAGGTCGGCAGGCAGCAGCGTGTTCAGATTCAGCGGCATGCCGGCCGGCATCGCGTGCGGCAGCCGACCCACAGGGGGCTGCCCTGCGCGAGCAAGCGTGAGCGGCACGCCTGCGGGCCAGGCCTGCATCTCGATCCGGACATCGTCCGCACCAAGGGCATGGCCTGCCGGCAGCGCGTGTGCGACTACCCACACGGGGGCGGTCCACTGCAGCTGCAGGGGGACCTGCACCGTGCGCCGTGTGCCATCTGTGCTGCGGATCTCGACGGGCCAGTTCTGGGGCCCGCTGGCCATCGGCCGCCCTGCCCGAGGCTGGGCCAGTGCCTGCGCGTCCGGCAGCGGCTGCAGGTAGATGCCCTGGCCGCGGCACTGTACTTCCACCTGCGCCCTCAGGGTCTGTGCATGCTGCTGCACGGCGGCCGTCGCCAGCAGGCAGGGGGACGCGGCCTCGCGGGCCACGGCCGGACCGATAGGCAGCAGCGTGCACAGCAAGGCATGCAGCATGGTGGGACGGTGGCGTCGGTGCATCGCTGGATTACTTGCGCAGGTTGTTGGTCATGCCGGCGATCTCGTCCGCTGCCTGGATCACCTTGACGTTCATTTCGTAGGCGCGCTGGGCGGCCATGAGCTGCACCATCTCGTCGACCAGTTGCACGTTGGAGGCCTCCTGGAAGCCCTGCTGCAGCCGCCCCATGCCAGCCTCGCCGGCGGGCGCCGTCAGCGCGTCGCCGCTGGCCGGCGTGGCGCGCCACAGTCCATCGCCCATGGCGCTCAGACCCGCGGCACGGGAGAAGCCGACGAGGTCCAGGCGGCCCAGCGAGGCGCTGCGCCCTTGCTCGTCGATGCCCAGCACCTCGCCATCGGTGCGGATCTGCAGCTGGTGCATGTCACTGGGCACATGGATGCGCGGCTTGAGCGCCAGGCCCCCGGCAACGCTCAGCACGCGCTCGGCGTTCAGCTCGAGATGACCGCCGCGCGTATAGGCGGCGCTCCCGTCGGGCATCGTGACTTCGAGGAAGCCATCGCCCTGGATGGCCAGGGCCATGGCATCGTCCACGCGGCGCAGCTCGCCGGCCGCGAAGGAGCGCAGCTCACCTGACAGGGCCACGCCCGCCGGGGTGGCCGGGGCCGGACTGCCATCCTGCGCGACCAGGGCCGAGGCCCCGATCGCCGTGCCGCCGGGCGCCGCCACCATGAGATCACCGAAGCGCAACTGGCTGCGCTTGAAGGCCGGTGTGCTGGCGTTGGCCACATTGTTGGCGATGGTGTCGATCTGGGCCGTCTGGGACTTCATCCCGGTGGCAGCGATGTAGAGCGCGTCGTTCACGAGGTCTCCCCGAAGCGTCGAATGGCGGTGGCTTGCATGTCGTCGGCGGCCTGCAGGAGGCGCACCATGGCCTCTGCATGTCGGGTCGTGCTCATCAGCTGCACCATTTCCTGGCTAGGCACGACGTTGGAGAGTTCCCGGTGGCCTGCGCGCACCGGCGCACTCGGTGCGGCCTGTTCGGCCTGTTCGGCCTGGTAGCCATAGAGACCGTCACCCAGCGGCTGCAGGCTCGCCCCGGCCTTGAGTTGCACAAACTGCAGCTGGTCGATGACTTCCGTACCGTGCATCAGCTGGCCCTGCGGGTCGATGCTGAGCTGGGCTCCGTCATCGCTGCCGGAGCGCAGGCGACCGCGAGCGCCCAGCACGCGGTGGCCCAGGGCCGTGCGCAGCACGCCCTCGGCGTCCTGCTGCAGGGCGCTCTGCCGCGTCAAACCCTGCACACCATCATCCCGCTCGACCAGCAGGAACGTGGCATCGGGCAGGGCGAGATCCAGGGGCTGGCCAGTGGCCTGCAGCTTGCCGGCGCGCAGGTCGGTATGGGCTTGAAGCTGGGACGCGGCCGGCATCAGGGCGCTGAAGGCGCTCTGCACGGCGACCTGGCGCTTGTAGCCGGGAGTGCTGAGGTTGGCCACGTTCTGGCTGGTGAGCTTGAGTCGCTCGAGATCCAGCTGCAGGCCGATGGATGCGATTTCATGGGTGCTCATGCGGGGGTCTCCGTGGGCAGTGCCGTGGCACCGGATGCCGAGGCGGTGCCAGTGGTGGCGGCAGGAAGGGTCAGGCTGCCGAAGGCCTTCAGCGGCACGAGGCCGGGCACTTCGCTCACGGCCAGCACCCGCAGGTGTGGCAGCGCGCGCTCAGTCAACTGTCGGATGTGGCGGCGCAAGTCCGGTGCGCACAGCAATACCGGCAGCACGTTGCTGCGCACCATTTGCTCGCACAGCTGTACCGCGCGTGCCAGCACTTGTTCGATGAAGCGGGGGTCGGTGGGCGCGCCTTCTGCCGTTGCGGCGCGCAGCCGGTGCTCCACCATGGGATCCAGGGTCAGCACGGTCAGCGCCTGCGCGTCGCCCATCAGCTGCTGGCAGATGGCGCCGCCCAGCCGCTGCCTGACGGCCTCGGTCAGCAGGGCGGCATCCTTCGTGTTGCGCCCGGCGTCGGCCAGTGTCTCGACGATGGCTTCTGCATGCAGCAAGCTGACCTTCTCGCGCAGCAGCGCCTGGAAGACCTTCTGCACGTCGACCACCCCGAGCACGGTCGGAATCAGGTCCTCGACCAGACCGGGCTGGGCCTCGCGGACGCGGTTGAGCAGCCGGTCGGTCTCGGCGCGGGTCACAAGGTGGGCGCACTGCTGGCGCAGCGTCTCGCTCAGGTGGGTGATGAAAACCGTCGGCGCGTCCACCAGCGTGTAGCGCGCGGCCCGGGCTCGCTCACGCTCGTCCTCGTCGATCCACACTGCTGGCAGACCGTAGGTGGGTTCGCGCGTCTCGAGCCCGCGCAGATGCTTGGTGTCGCCGCTGGGATGGATGGCCAGCAGCTTGTCCTCATGCAGCTCGCCCTTGCCGTAGACGACACCGTAGAGCGCCAGCTCATAGGCCGACGCGCCCAGGCGCCCTTCGGTGACGAAGCGGACCGGCGGCAGCACGAGGCCGAACTCGGGACCGAACTGCTTGCGCAGTGCGGCGATGCGCTGCATCAGGGGGGACTCTTCGCCATCGGCCATCGGCGCGAGGGACGTGCCGATGCGGACTTCCACGGGATACACCTTGGGCAGCGGCGAGTCGGCCTCCGCCGGTTCCCTTTCGTCCGCCGCCGGGGCATCCGCAGGACCTGTCTTGCGACGACCGGCCCAGAACGCCACCAATGCCAGCAGCGCGGCGACGACGATCAGCGGCAGGGCGGGCAGGCCCGGCAGTGCCAGCAGCGACAACATGGCTGCCACGACCAGCCAGATGGCCTTGGGAAAGCTGGTGAGCTGCTTGAGGACTTCGGCGCTGAGGCTGCTGTCCGAGGCTGATCGCGTGACGATGATGCCGGTGCCCACGGAGATCACCAGCGCTGGGATCTGGGTGACGATGCCGTCGCCGACGGTCAGCAGCGTGAAGGTCTGCAGCGCCTCGCCCCAGCCCATGCCCCGCTGCATCATGCCGATCACCAGGCCGCCCACGATGTTGATCAGCAGGATGATGATGCCCGCGATGGCATCGCCCTTTACGAACTTGCTGGCGCCGTCCATGGCGCCATAGAAGGCCGCCTGGCGTTCCAGCGTCTTGCGCCGGCGCTGGGCTTCTTCCTGGTCGATGAAGCCCATATTGAGGTCGGCGTCGATGCTCATCTGCTGGCCGGGCATGCTGTCCAGCGTGAACCGGGCCGCGACCTCCGAGACGCGCTGTGCGCCGTTGGTCACCACCACGTACTGAACCACCACCAGGATCAGGAAGACGATCAGGCCGATGACGAAATTGCCGGACACCACGTAGGCGCCGACCGCTCCGATCACCTTGCCTGCGCTGGCGTCAGTCAGGATGAGGCGTGTGGCCGCCACGTTCAGCGACAGGCGGAACAAGGTGGCGATCAGCAGCAGCGAAGGGAAGGTCGAGAACTCGACCGGCCGCTGCATGTAGAAGGTCAGCATCAGCAGCGTCAGGGCGAAGCCGATGTTGCACAGGATGAGAAAGTCCAGCAGGCCGGCGGGAATGGGCGCGAACAGGACGGTCAGCACCCCCAGGACCAGGGCGACCATCAACACGTCGGCCTGCCGGCCCAGAACTTGGCGCAGCGCGTTCATGCGGCACTCCCGGCTGCCTGGGCGCGGGCGCGGGCCTCGCCAAGACTGCGCAGCCACACCAGGATGCGAGCCACCGGCGGATACCAGTGCTGGGGCACATAGCCGTCCTGCTGTACTTCCTTGAACAGGGCGCGGGCCAGGCGCGGGCTGTGCACGATGGGCACCCCCGCCTGCTGAGCCTTGCGCCGGATCTCCCTGGCCAGCACACCCTTGCCTTTGGCCAGCAGCACCGGAGCCGGGGTGACGCCATGCTCATAGCGCAGCGCGACGGCGACATGTGTGGGATTGGTGATCACGACTTGAGCCTGTGGCACTTTCTGGACGGCGCGGGAAGATTTGAGGAACTGCAACCGCAGCTCGCGCTGCCGGCGCTTGATGCGGGGGTCGCCCTCGCGGTGCTTGTGCTCATCCTCGATCTCCTTCCTGCTCATGCGCAGCTGCCGCAGGAACTCCCAGCGGACGAAGAGCAGATCGATCAGCGCGAAGAACAGCAACACCATGCACAGCTTGGCGAGCACGCCGCCGGCATGGGTCAGCAGCATGGGTAGAAGCGCCTGCGCGGGACGGCTCAGCAGCTTCATCGCATCAGGCACGAGCGCCTTGAGCGCCAGCCAGGCAACGCCGGCCAGCGCAAGCAGCTTGACCGTGCTCTTGAGGGCTTCATACAGAATGCGCACCGACAGCAGCTTCTTGAAGCCCTGTATCGGGTTGAGCCGCGTGAAGTCGGGCTTGATGGGGTCGGCGGAGAAGGTCAGACCGCGGGCCTGGACCAGTGCCACGACAACCACGCCAACGACCACGCAAAGCAGCGTCGGACCCAGAATGTGCAGGCCATCCAGTAGCGCGCCTGACAGCAACTGGTGCGCGGCAGTCGGGGTATCCAGCGCGTTGGCCGCACGGGCGAGGTGGCGGGCCAGGCCCTGGGCCAAAGCTTGCAGGTCAGTCGGCAGCAGCGCCTGCAACACGAGCAGCGCGCACAGCAGCACGCCAAGGCTGGTCACATCCGTGCTGCGCGCGATCTGGCCGCGCTTGCGGGCCTGTTCGAGCTTGTAGGGCGTGGCCTGCTCGTTGCGGTCCATTTCCTGATCGCGACTCATGCGCCAACCCCCTGCCAGAAAGCGAAGGCCGAGCGCTGCAAGCGGTGCATCAGCGGTGCGAGCGCCGGCGCCAGCAGGGCCGCCATGGCCAGACCGGTGAGGGTCTTGGCCGGCATGCCCACGAACATGACGTTCATCTGCGGCAGGATGCGCGACAGCACGGCCAGCACCAGCTCCAACAGCATCAGGATGAAGATGGCGGGGGCAAGCACGACGATGGCGGCGCTGAACATGGCCGCCACAGGAGCGATCAGCTGCGCAGGCGAGAGCAGACGCAGGGCGCTGCCGGGCGGCAGCTGCTGCACGGAAAAGGCGATGCCGCTCAGCATCAGCTCCGCTCCGTCACTGCCCCAGAAGACGGCCATGCCGACCAAGGACAGCGCCGTCGCCAACGCCGGGGAGAAGCTGCGGGAGACCGGGTCCAGCACGGCGCCCATGCCCAGCCCCATCTGCAGGTCCAGCAGGCGGCCTGCCATGTTGAGCGCCGCGAAGGCGGCATGGAGCGAGAAGCCGAGCAGCGCGCCCAGCGTTGCTTCGCACAGCAGCAGCCAGATCCAGCCGAGCAGCTGCGGCGGCACGGGCGTGCGCAGCGACCATGCGGCGCTGAACAAGCCGGCCAGGGCCAGTGTCCAGAGCACCCACACCGCCGCAGGCGCGCGCAGCACCGAAGCCATGGGGCTCAGACCCCACAGAACGCCCAGCCGCGTCCACAGGAGCAGCATGGCCATGGCCCATTCCGGATCGACGCGCCACATGCTCAAACCATGCGCGGAATGGACTGGATCAGGGCGCTGCTGTAGGCCACCAGGCGGCTCAGCATCCAGGGGCCGGCAATCACCAGCACGGCGACGCTGGCCAGCAGCTTCGGGATGAAGGTCAGCGACATTTCCTGGATCTGTGTGACCACCTGGAACACGCTCACCAGCAGGCCAACCACCAGCACGGTGAGCAGCAATGGTGCGGCCACCGTCAAGGCGGTCCACAGCAACTGTGCAAACAAGTGCACCGACAGATCCGGTGTCATCGCTCCCTCTCCCTCTTCCTTGCGAGCCGGTGTCCTGTGGATCACCGTGTCCCGCTCCGCCAGGCGGTCCATGAGGCCGCTGCGGCTTGTTCTGTACGCGCTGCCGCAACCCATGCGGGCCCTGCAGCCTGTGATTCCTAGTGCCGGGTCATTGCGGGCGCCAGCGCTTGAGCAGCAGACCCAGCGCGGGGGCGGTCTGCGCTGCCTGAGCCTCGAAAGCCTGTTGCAGCTTCACCAGCACTTGCGGACTCAGCACGTTCTCATGATGGACCAGCATCCACTGCGCCACCATGGCATTGAAGCCACGCGGATTGAGCCTCAGCGCCGTGCGCAGATGGGACCTGGCGTCGTCAGCCCGGTCCCTCAGCACATGGATCAGCGCCAGGGCGCCGTGCGACTCGCCGAAGGTGTCGTCCTGCTCCATCGCTGCGTGGATGCTGGCTTCGGCGCCGGCGACGTCCTGCTGGAGCAACTGCATCCATGCCAAGGCATGCCAGGAGCCCAGATGCGAAGGGTTGGCCTGTGTGGCGGCCCGGATGGACTGCAGGGCCAGCTCCGACTGGCCGAGCACGGCCGCGGCCAGGCCTTCGCCGAGCGCCGCGCGGGCATTGGCCGGCCGCATGGCCCGGCTGCGACGGAACCAATCCAGCGCCTGTGCCCCCTGGCCTGCGGACAGCGCGACGTAGCCGGCCGCCGACGCGAGTTCGGGGTGGGCTTCAATGTCGGGTCTGCTGCATTGCGCCAGCACGGTCGCCGCTTGCTCGGTCTGCTCCGCGTCCAGCAGCAGCGTCGCCCACGCTGCGCGGCCCTGCAGCGGCAGCCCGCGCTCGCCGCGCAGGGCCAGCCATTGGTGAATGTGCTCAAGCGCGGCCTCGACCTTGCCACAGTGGTGCAGCGCGCGGACCAGCAACAGGGCCCAGTCGTCAAGCAGATCCTCGGGCAAAGCGTCGAGGCCCGGCGTGGCCAGCGTGTCGCAGGCGTCCGACCAGGCCAGGCGGGCGGCCTGGCAGCGTGCCAGGTTCCAGCGCACGGCGGCTTGATCATGGCCTTCCTGCAGCAGCGTCTGCAGGCCATCCTGGGCCTCGTCCAGCCGCTGCTGGGTGAGGTCGACGACGGCCAGGCCGTAGCGGGCCTGCGGATCCGCGGGCCGCAGCGCGAGGCTGCGAGCTAGCGTGACGCGGGCGTCGTCCAGAAGGCCCAGCTGGATCTGTGCATC
Organism: Burkholderiaceae bacterium; assembly: GCA_041905785.1. Taxonomy (GTDB): domain Bacteria; phylum Pseudomonadota; class Gammaproteobacteria; order Burkholderiales; family Burkholderiaceae_C; genus Roseateles_B. Next base: position 18,019 of record JAYRKJ010000006.1, on the reverse strand, counting down.
GGCGACGTCCGCCAGAAGATGGAGGTTGTCGGGGTCCTGCTGCAGATAGCCTTGCAGCCGTGCGAGATGCGCCGCCAGCTCAGCGGCCGTGTCAGTGCGGCTTGCCACGGTGTTTGTAGGCCGAGATGAAGAGATGGCTGGCGTCCACGTCTGCCGGCGAAGCACTGGCAGTCGTAGCGGCCTCAGGCGCGGGGGCCGTCGTGGCAGGCGCAGCGGCAGACGGGGCGGCAGACGGGGCGGCGGCCGGGATACCTTGGCCGGCCCGCGCAGCCTCCATGCGTTCGAGCACGCCCTGCATGTCCTTGTTCAGCGCGGCGTTGTCGAGGTTGAGCGCCAGGCCTTCCAGCAAGGCGCTGCGGGCGCTGTCCCAGGCTTCGACGCTCACGTCCAGCAGGCCTTGCGCAAAACAGCGCAGGTAGGCCAGGGGGCTGCTGGCGGGCAGGTCCAGGAGGGGCATCCAGACGCTGCGTGCTGCGGTGACGTCGCCCGTGGTCAGCTGCAGCAGCCCCAGTTGGAACCGGGCAATCGGCAGCTCCGGGACGGCGTGCAGGGACTTGTCCAGCGCGGCCTTGGCCTCGGGGATCATCCCGATCTGCGCATATTCGCTGCCCAGCATGAACAGCACCTGCGCGCTGGCGTCGTCGCGCGCAGCGGCTTCTTTCAGGTAGGCGAGCGCTCTACCGGCATCCTCACGTTTGAGGGCGTCCAGCGCCAAGCTCAGCAATTCCTGCTGAGTCAACTGTTGCAGATCGGAACTCATCGACTCCCCCCTCCTCAGACACCAGCAAGGCCATGGTGAGCCTGTGCGTGGGCCGCAGCATTCCACTCCGAAACCCTGGACACCTGCCAGGATCCCCGTCGTTCTTGTTGGGGCTTGCGCACGTCTTCGCGTGCATCTCGCCATTTTGCAGGGCGCGAGTCTAGCAGGACTGTGAGCGGGACCTCCGTGCCGTTGATACGCTGCAACGCTTGTCCTGCCCGCCTGCCAATGGGCTCCCCAGCCTGTCTCCGGAAGTCCATTCGATGAACTGTGTGCCAGAAGGGAAATGTAACAAAGTGAAAAATTGCTAAACCGCCGCCGGTAAACACGGACTGACCCGAAAGAGGAGGGCCGTGCCGCTTGCGTGCAGGATGTGTCGGCTCCGAGCACAACAGCGATCAATTTGGAGTCAAGCACATGGTGGCAATCGTCAGCGGGTCTGCGCTGGGTCTGAACCTGGGTTCAAGCACGGTCTTGGGGCAGAACGGTGTCTGGGGATCGGCTGGCTTCGGGCGCACAGGCGAACGGGTTTATGTCAATGCGGCGACCGGGAATCTGGTGGTGCAGGGGCAGGATGAGCTGCTGGCGGCGCCAGGGCTCAATGCGGCCTCCTTGCGAACCTACAACAGCCAAGGCAACTTGTCAGACGACAACGGCGACAACTGGTTCAATGGGCCGGCACGTTCGGTATGGTTGGCGAGCGGCACCGTCAATACCGTGGGCTCGGTTGTGGCTCGCCGTGGTGAGGATGCCTCGGAGTCCTACTTCAGCTGGGACGCGACGCAGCAATGCTATTTGAGCGCTGACGGTGGCGGCGCCTTAGACAAGATCGTCTACGACGGTGTGTCAGTCAATGGTCGCTGGACCTTTGTAGACGGGAGTAGTCGTGTCAAGGAGATGTACAACGCCAAAGGTCAGCTCCGTGTGCTGATTGATTCGGCTGGCAATCAGATCAGGCTGGATTACAACAATGCCACCGGTTTGCTCTCTCGTGTGTCAAACATGGCGGTGGAGACGACGTCCTATGACTACAACGAGAAGCGGCAACTCACGCAGATACGCACGGTAGGCAGGAGCAGTGCCACAGGAAATCTGGATCAAGAGACTACCCGTGTTCGCTATGGCTACGATGCCGCTGGGCGCCTCAGCAGCGTCACGGTGGACCTCAGTCCAGAGGACAAAGTCATCGACGATGGCCGTGTATTCACCACGAAGTACACCTACGACGGCAGCAGTCAGCGTATTGCGTCGATCGTCCAGACCGACGGCGCGTCGCTGGGCTTCACGTACGATGATGCGGGCCGGGTCAAGACCATCACCGATGCCCTGGGCGGCGTCAGTGTGCTGACCTACGACACGGTCAATCGCAAGACGGTGGTCCGAGACGCGCTGGGACAGTCCAGCACGTACTGGTACGACGCCACCGGTCAATTGCTCCAGGTGGACAGCCCTGCCGTCGGCGCTGCGGTCAGCTCCACGAAGTTCACCTACAACGACCGAGGTGACGTCACGAGCGTCGTGGACGCCGAGAACCGCGGAGTTGCCTTTGAATTTGATGCGCAAGGCAATGTCATCCGCCAGACTGACGCGGCGGGTCAGGTTGTTGAGTGGCGTTATAACCTGCAAAGTCAGCTGATCAGTGAGACGGTTGCTACATCTGGGGCGCCCGCTCCAGGCGCGGCGGCTTCGCGGTATGTCTATGACGCCAGCGGGATTCGGCTTCGCTTCGCGATCAGTGCCGAGGGGCGTGTCACCGAGTATCGATACGGCGCCTTTGGCCTCCGGAGTGCGTCCGTTCAATATGGGGCTGGGCGGTTCGACCTCGCCGGTAGGGCCTTTGATAGCGTGCCCTCGGAAGGCGACATGCAAGCGTGGGCGAGCGCACAGGATCTGAGCAAGACGCTCCGCGTCGACAGCACCTACGACTGGCGAGGCCAACTGCAGACCGAGACCCGCTACGAAACGGTGGATGCGGCCGGCAACGGCGTGCGGGATGGCACGCAGGCGGTGACGCAGTATGTTTACGGCACGGCCGGGCAGCTGCTCAAGACCATCGATGCGCGCAACGGTGTCACGCAGTACACCTACGACGGCCTGGGCCGGGTGTTGACCAGCATCAACGCCCTGAATCAGGTCAGCACGACGAGTTATGACGACGCGGGTGGCGTCGTGACGTCCCGCATGTTCAATGGACGCGTCAGCACCAGTACCTACGACAGGGTCGGGCGCTTGGTCTCGGTGATCGAGAGCGATGCCGGCGCGGCTGCGGCGAGGTGGAAGGCCAGTGGGGCGAGTCTGGATGGCAACGGTGTCGCGAAGACGAGCCCCACAGCGGCCTGGGATGCCGGCGTCACTTCGGCGCAAGGCATTGCCGGTGGCGCCACCGTGAGCTTCAGGGCGACGCAGACCAACGCCTACGTGATGGTGGGTCTCAAGACCAATCCGGACATGGGCTACGACTCGAATAGCCTGGCCTGGGGGCTCTACCTCAACGGTGACGGCAGCCTGCGCTACACGGTCGACGGCAATCCGACGACGATAGGCACCTACGCGGTCGGTGACTTGCTTGCGGTGACGCACGACGGCACGACGGTGCGCTACTTCAAGAATGGCCAGCTGCTGGCCAGCCTCTCGGCGCCCACGACGCAGGCACTCTATGCCGCCACCGCGCATTACACGGCGGGCAGCAAGGTCGGCGATTTGCGTTTTGAGCCCAGTGCCGGTGCGGATCTGCTTGGCGAAGGGGGCATGACGGTCGATCTTCACGACGCCAGCAAGAGCGGCGGCACAGCCTACGAATGGAGCTCGTCGGTACGATCGCGGCTTGGCTACACCGGCGGAGCCAGCGTCAGCTTCCGCGCGGCACAGACGGACAAGCACCTGATGGTGGGGCTCAACACCGACCCCAGCACCGATGCCGGCTACCGGGGCTTGGACTGGGCGATGTACTGCAACCCAGGCGGTCAACTCCATGTCTACGAGAGCGGTGTCTACAAGGGCGGTATCGGCAACTACGCAGCGGGTGACGCACTCTCCGTGAGCTATGACGGCAAGGCCGTCAACTACATCAGGAATGGGGTGGTGCTTCGCAGTGTTGCGGCAGTCATTACGCAGCCGCTTTATGCGGACTCGTCCTTCAATGGCCCGGCAGCGAAGGTCACCGACCTGGTCTTTGAAGGCGCGCCGATTGTCAGCGCAGTTCGCAACAGCTACGACGCCGGCGGCCGACTGCGCATGACGCAAAGCGCCACCGGGGCGCGCCAGTGGTACTTCTACGACGAGGCGGGCCGCAAGGTGGCCGAGGTCAATGCGCTGGGCCTGCTGACGGAGTTTGTCTACAACAAGGCCGGTCAGCTGCTGCAGACGGTGGACTACGCCACCCAGGTGGACCTGACGCGGCTGGTGGACGCCAGCGGCCAAGCCAGCAGCCTGAGCCTCGCGGACATCCGGCCCGCCGCGGCTGGCGGCGACCGCAAGCAATGGTCGATCTACGACAGCGCGGGGCGGCTGGCCAAGACGGTGACGCCCACCAGCAGTGCGGGGCAAGGCGGCGTCACCGAGTTCAGCTACGACGCCAGCGGTCGCTTGCTGATCACGCGCCGTTATGCCAATAGCGTCTCCACGGTCGGGTGGAGCGCTGCGCCCAGCCTGAGCCAGGCCATGCCCGGTACCAGCGCGCAGGACCAGGTCCTGCGTAGCTTCTATGACCAGGATGGTCTGGTCGTGGGCAGCCTGGATGCCCTCGGCAGCCTGGTGGAGAGCCAGTACGACGCGGCGGCACGCAAGGTGGCGCAAGTGCAGCGCACGCTGGCCTCCAGCGCAGCCCAGCTGGCGCTCGCACAGAGCGCCGGCACGACCCTGGCCCAGGTGCGTCCATCCGACAGCGGCAACGACCAGAAGGTGCTGAGCTTCTACAACGCGCGTGGGCTGCTCGTCGGGCAACTGGATGGCATGGGTGTGTTCACCGAGACGGTCTACGACGCCGCAGGCAATGTCAGCACCCAACAGCGCTACAGCGTGGCTACGGCGGGCTTCAGTGCCGGCAGTGCCCTTGCCAGCGTGCGCAGCGCTGCAGGCGCTGTGCTGCAGAAGACCGCGTATGAGTACGACGCGCTGAACCGTGTGCTCAAACAGCGGGTCGACCCCGAAGGCCTGAACCTCACTACCACCACGGTCTATGACGATGCGCATCGGCAGCTGCTGGTGACCAGTCCGCTGGGGGTGACGGACGTCACCCAGTTCGACGTCAAGGGTCAGGTCGAGCGTGTGACGAAGGACAGCGCCGGGCTGAAGCTCAGCACAGCTTACAGCTACGACGCCGACGGCCGCGTGCTCACCAGCACGGATGCCAACGGTGTGGTCACGAGCTACAGCTACGACGCCCTGGGACGCAAGACGACGCAGATGGTGGACCCCAATGGCATGAACCTTGTCACGCGCTACAGCTACGACAAGCAGGGGCACCTGGCTCGCGTCATCGATCCGCTGGGGCAGCACACGCGCTATGTGTACGACGAATCTGGCCGCTTGCGGTACACGCTGGACCCCGCCTTTGGCTTGACAGAGAACCACTACGACGGGCTGGGCAATCTGAGTGCCACCGTGCGCTACCTCGCCAAGCAGATGGGAATCCAGACCTTGGATCAGGCCAATGGGTTGATCAGCAATGGGTTGGTGAGCATCGAGGCGACGCCGGGCGGGGATCAGGTCACGCGCTACGCCTACGACGCAGCCGGTCGCCAGACCTACAGCGTGGATGCCGCGGGCGCGGTGACGCAGTACGAGTACGACGCGGCAGGCCATCTGGTGGCCAAGAAGGAGTACGCCAACGCGATCGGGCTGCCGGAGGCCGGCTCCAGCGACGGCGCGACGGTTGCGCTGGGTGGCCAGTACACCTGGCTCAACAACAAGGTCTTTGTCGGCATTGATACGAGCAAGACCTACAAGGTCCGTGCCAAGCTGCGTCAGCTCAGCGGCGTGGGCAGCGTCTACGTTGGCGTGATCACCAAGGACGGCAATGGCGCGATCCAAGCCAGCAACGTCCAAGGGACCTTTTCCTATTGCGCGGAGCAGGGAAGGGTGATCACGCCGGAGATGGGGTGGTTGACGTTTGAAGGCACGATTACGGGCGAGACCGCGATCGCCGTTGGGGCCTCGTACAACAAGTTCTTTGCCGGGGCCAAGACGGCGTCCCCGCTGCTGCTCTACAACTACAGTGCCAATACGCGGCCCAGCGATCTGGGGCGTTTGGTGGAAGTCGATTCGCTGGAGCTGATCGACATGGCGACCGGCACCGTCATCAATGCCAACGCAGCCATGGCGGCGGGGGGAGAGTCCTGGGATGTGGTCGGCTCGATCAAGGGCTTTGCAGGCGTCAGCCCCACCTTGAGTGCCGAAGACATTCGCCAACGGCTGCGCCCTGACGCCGCCGACCGCGTGACGCGCTACGCCTACGACGCAGCCGGTCGCCAGACCTACAGCGTGGATGCCGCGGGTTCGGTGACGCAGTACGAGTACGACGCGGCAGGCCATCTGGTGGCCAAGAAGGAGTACGCCAACGCGATCGGCTTGCCGGCCCTCGGCAGCGAGGACGGGCAGACGCTGGTGGTCAAGGGCGAGCTTGCCGGCATGTATGCCACCACGTATGCGGACATCGATCCGGGCAAGACCTACAAGGTCCGCGCGCGCCTGCGTCAACTCTCGGGCAAGGGCTACATCTACAGCGGGGTGATCCCCAAGGACGCCAACGGCAACACCTTCAGTTCCAACGGGGCGTACCTGTACTCGGCGGTGTCCGGGCACCTGCTCACGCCCGAGGAGGGGTGGCAGACCTACGAGGGCACGATCAGCGGCATCGCGGCCGCGGGGGTGTACGACACAAGCAAGTTCCTGTACGGCACCAAGTCCGCCGCTGCGCTGCTGATCTACAACTACGGGGGCAACGAGGGCAGCACGGATCTGGGCCGGCTGGTCGAAGTGGACGCGGTGGAGCTCATCGATGTGAGCACGGGGGCTGTGGTGTCCGGCGGCAAGATGGCGGCGGGCGCGGCAGGGTGGGCGCTGGATCGATCGGTCTCGGGTGCGTATGGGGTCGCCAGCCTGGGCCAGCTCTCCGCGACGCAGGTGGCGGAGCGGCTGCGCCCGACCGCAGCCGACCGCGTGACGCGCTACGCCTACGACGCAGCCGGCCGCCAGACCTACAGCGTGGATGCCGCGGGTTCGGTGACGCAGTACGAGTACGACGCGGCAGGCCATCTGGTGGCCAAGAAGGAGTACGCCAACGCGATCGGCTTGCCGGCCCTCGGCAGCGAGGACGGGCAGACGCTGGTGGTCAAGGGCGAGCTTGCCGGCATGTATGCCACCACGTATGCGGACATCGATCCGGGCAAGACCTACAAGGTCCGCGCGCGCCTGCGTCAACTCTCGGGCAAGGGCTACATCTACAGCGGGGTGATCCCCAAGGACGCCAACGGCAACACCTTCAGTTCCAACGGGGCGTACCTGTACTCGGCGGTGTCCGGGCACCTGCTCACGCCCGAGGAGGGGTGGCAGACCTACGAGGGCACGATCAGCGGCATCGCGGCCGCGGGGGTGTACGACACAAGCAAGTTCCTGTACGGCACCAAGTCCGCCGCTGCGCTGCTGATCTACAACTACGGGGGCAACGAGGGCAGCACGGATCTGGGCCGGCTGGTCGAAGTGGACGCGGTGGAGCTCATCGATGTGAGCACGGGGGCTGTGGTGTCCGGCGGCAAGATGGCGGCGGGCGCGGCAGGGTGGGCGCTGGATCGATCGGTCTCGGGTGCGTATGGGGCCGCCAGCCTGGGCCAGCTCTCCGCGACGCAGGTGGCGGAGCGGCTGCGCCCGACCGCAGCCGACCGCGTGACGCGCTACGCCTACGACGCAGCCGGCCGCCAGACCTACAGCGTGGATGCGGCGGGTTCGGTGACGCAGTACGAGTACGACGCGGCAGGCCATCTGGTGGCCAAGAAGGAGTACGCCAACGCGATCGGGCTGCCGGAGGCCGGCTCCAGCGACGGCGCGACGGTTGCGCTGGGTGGCCAGTACAC
>JAYRKJ010000006.1:0-10089 GCA_041905785.1 Burkholderiaceae bacterium | reverse complement strand
TGGCGGCGGGGGGAGAGTCCTGGGATGTGGTCGGCTCGATCAAGGGCTTTGCAGGCGTCAGCCCCACCTTGAGTGCCGAAGACATTCGCCAACGGCTGCGCCCTGACGCCGCCGACCGCGTGACGCGTTACGCCTACGACGCAGCCGGTCGCCTCGCGTACACCGTGAATGGCCAAGGTAGCGTGAGCAAGTTCCGCTACAACGCTGCCGGAGGTGTCATCGAGACCCTCAGCTTTGCGTTGCCGTATGGCGGCTCGGTCTCGACGGCTGCGCTGGATGCCTTCTATGAAGATCCTGCCCACCGTGCCCAGGATCAGGACCTTAGAGTGAGGGTGATTCGGGACGTCCTCGGCCGCGAGCGTTTTTCCATCGACGCGCAAGGCAATGTGCACGAGATGCGCTATGACGGCCTGGGGCGCAGGGTGCGCACCATCGACTGGGATGTGCGCATTGACCCGAGCCGTCTCGATGACAGCAGCAGCGATGCCTCGGTGGCCGCCATGCTTCCGGCAAGCACCGGCCAGGCCAGCGAAACGGTGTACGGCTATGACGCGCTGGGTCGCCAGGTGTTCTCGCTGGACGCCGAAGGCGGCTTGGTGGAGCAGGTGTTTGATGCCGCGGGCCAGGTGGTTCAGCGCATCGCCTATGCCCAGCCCGTGACGGATGCCGGCAAGCTGAACGCCGTTCGCGCGCAACCCAGCGTCGCCGCCTTGCGCGGTCTGGTGCAGACCAGCCCGGACATGGACCGCGTGGAGCGCCGCAGCTACGACAGCGTCGGGCGTCTGCTGCGGCAGGTCGATGCGGAAGGGGGCGTCACGGCCTTTAGCTATGACGCCTTCGGCAACGTGACCGAGCAAGTGCAGCGCGCTCGCGCCCTGAGCAAGGCGCAAATGGCGGCTTTGCCCGTCTTTGCGACCAGCGCCGACATCGACATGAATTCAAGCGCGAGCGATGCAGACAGGCGTACCAGCTACCGCTATGACCCGGCCAACCGGCTGCGGTACACGATCGATGCCCAGGGGGCCGTCACGGAGCAGCGCTATCTGGGGCTGGAAACGCGGACCGTGCGCTACAAGAAACCGCTGGCCGACCGGTCGGCGCTGCCCGAAGCCACGCCCGGCGAGGATCTGAGCAGTTCGGTCTTCGTGGATCTGGCAGGGCGCCTCGAGCATGCCGTCGACGCGGGCGGCGTGCTGACGCGCTACCAGTACAACAGCCTGGGGCAATTGACGCTGGAGCGCCGTGCCGAGGGCCGCGCGGAAAGCACCACCACGACCTATGCCTACGATGCCGCCGGCCGCATGACGGCCAAGACGGTGGGCGCGGGCACCGCCGCTGCGTCGACGGTCGGCTATGAGTACAACGCGCTGGGGCAGTTGGTGTGCGAGGTCGACCCTCGCGGCATGGCCTTGGCGCGGGACAACAGCGCCTGGGCCAGGGACGAACGCGTCAGGCGGCACTTGCCCGAAGACGCCGGCGCCTTGACGGCAGCCCAGCGCGAAGCCGCCCTGAACAGCTACGCCACGCGCCATGCCTACGACAAGGTGGGGCGTCGCACGACCACCACCAATGCGCTCGGTGGCGTGACCGAAACGCAGTATGACGCGTTCGGAAATGCGGTGAAGATCACAGACCCCCTGGGCAACGCCGGGTACTTCTACCACGACAGGCTGGGGCGCGTCACGCTGCAGGTCGACCCCATGGGTTACGCCGTCCAGACCACCTACTGGGCTGCGGGGAGCAAGCAAGTGAGCGCTGTACGGCGCTTCTTTGTCCGCTTGAGCGGCCCCTTCGACGTTCAGATCCGTCCAGCCCCCAGTCCACATGCCAAGGACCAATTGACCCAGTACCGTTACGACCGTCTGGACCGGCTGGTCCAGACGGAAGATGCGGAGCACTTCGTGGAGTCCGTTCAGTTTGGACTGGACGGCAACCGCTTTGACAAGCAAGTCACCAACAAGCTGAACGGCGTGGCGCAGTATCGCCATGACAAGCTCGGCCGCTTGGTCAGCGAGACGGCGCCTGTTCGCGTCAAGGGCGTGTCCGTGCTCAACCGCTACGAGTACGACACGCTGGGCAACAAGGTGACGCTGATTGAGGCGGTGGGATTGCCGGAGCAGCGCACCACCTCCTTCCGCTATGACAAGCTTGGACGGCTGACCCATCGCATCGGGGCGAGCTATAGCGCCTTCGATCCGGAAACAAGGCAGACGATCCAGGTCACGCCTGTCGAACAAACGAGTTATGACGCCCTCGGTCAAGTCGTCGAGTCCATCACTCGTGCGCAATGGGATGGAAGCCGGCGCCTAGGAGGCGCACGCACGCTGAGCTATTTCGACGCGGCCGGACGACAGGTCATGCAAGTCAAGCCTGACGGCGCCGTTACCTGTCGCGAGTACGACCCTTCCGGGGCCGTGGTCAAAGAGTCTGCTTTGGCCACCCGCGTGAGTCTGCCGTCCGAGGCAGGCGGGCCGCCGCCACAGGTGACATGGGATTCACAACGGGATCGCGTGACTCGCTACCGTTACGACAGCCTGGGCCGCCTGAGCCTCAAGAGCCTTGATTCGGTCCTGTACTACGAATCGCAATACGGTGTCTCCGACATCAATGTGGCCGTTCAGTCGCCGTCGGCGGTGGTGCTGCAGCAGCTGGTCTACGACGCCGCGGGCAACGTGGTTCAAGAGCTGGATGGCCGCGGCAACAGCATCTACAACTACTACGACAGCCTGAGTCGCAAGGTGCTGTGCATCGACCAGGAAGGCTATGCCACGAGCTGGGAGTTTGGTGACATCGCAGACGTGGCCACCCTGCAGACCCGCTTTGCCCAGCGCATCATGCAGTTCGGGCGGCAAGACGACGACACGGTGGTGGCCTCGTTGCGTGAGCCGAAGCAGTTGTGCGGCAGCCTCAGCAGAGAAGGCGCGCGCATCACCACCTATGAGTTGGATCGCCTGGGTCGTGTCAAGGAACAGCGCATTCTGAGCGTCAAGAACCACAGCGTGAATGACGCCGGGGCGGTGAGCGACTCGGTGGCAGAAGCGATCACCATCAAGGCATATAACGGACTGGGCTTGCTCAAACAAGTAAGGCAGTTGGCGGACGGGGCCTCGCAGCAATGGCTGCAGACCGACTTCGAGTATGACGCCCTGGGCCGCGAGATCACGCGCATGGAGCCGGGCTTCACCGATGTCAACGGGCAGCAGGTGCGTCCGCAGGTGAACACCGAGTACAACGGTCTTGGCGCGCAGTCTCGCGTCATCCGGCGAGGCACGGATGCAACGTCAGAGCTGGATGATCGCATCACGACCTATGAGTACAACGTGAATGGCGATCGCATCCGAGTCACCGATGCAATGGGGGCAGTCACGGACCTGGAGTTGAACGCGCAAGGCCTTGTCGGTCGCAGCACCAGCCGCGCTGTGCTGGACGCCGACGGCCGCCGCCAGGACCTGGTCCGCCAGTACGCCTATGACGCCATGGGCCGCGTCACGTCGGAGCGCGAGGACAGCACCGGCACGCTGCGCCGCTATCAGTACAACGCCTTCGGAGAGCTCACGGCCAAGGGCCTGGGCCAAGCCGGATTCCATGAGTTCATCGACTACAACACCCTGGGGAAAATCCAGCGAAGCAACTCTGGAAATGGCAGCACTCGCTTGTTTCTCTACGACCGCAACGGCAACGCCACGCGGGAGATCTTCAGCAACGGTAGCGATCTGAGCAGCACTGCGCTGGAAGTCGCCGCTTGTGACGGCACGCTGAGCCATCGCATCAGTGTCTACGACAAGCGCAACCAGTTGGTGCAGACCATCGAACCCCGCATGGAGGCGATGACGTCCACCAGCGTCAGCAACTCCGGGGTGTTCACCGAGCGCAGCGTGTTGCTGTCCGGCGACTTCAAACTCAATCAAACGGGCGGCGGCGTGTATGTACCCGGCAATCAGACCGGGGGAACAGGTTTCAACGTGGAGGTGATCACGGGAGGCGGTGTTCCGTATCCACCTCCCGGTAAGTTCGAACCCGGAAAATTCCCTTCCGGGACGGTGACGCCCAGTGTGCTGACGGTGAATGCGCCTGCAGCGCCGAGTATTGCGGCGGCGTGGATCAGCGGAACAAAGCGAGAGGTGCCCAAAACCACTGCGCCGTCCGTCGCGGTGAACGGTTTTAGCCAGGCAAGTGTGGATGCGCATGGTTCAACATGGGCAGTGCCAGGGAACTATCCGACGTTGACAAGCAATATCTATATACCAAGCCAATGGCCATCCAGTCCGGAATTCAACTACGTCGTAAGAAAGGCGAAACATGATGGCTCGCTTGACTTCGAAAAGATTGTCACTCCAGGACAGTGTCTTGAGTATGACCCTGCGTGGCCGGGAGACTTCGTGATCTTCGCGAAGTTCAAGGATGGTCAGACAATCAATCTGTGTTCTGGATTCAGTTGGCTTGATATTGGGCCTGGCTCTGGTCCCGCAATGTACGACGGGAAGCTATTTGTTGATCGCTCCGACACCTTGGCGTGGGGCGGTGAGATTCGAAGCCTTGACGAACGCTGGTTGGTTTTCAACGCCGATGCTTCGAAGACCTACGAGGCGGTGCTGGGGAATCAGCGTCTGGCGGTCGTGCGCGCAGGCGCCTTTGCGCTGGTCAAAGTCTCCATGGCCACCATTCCGAGCAGCGGCTCTGCCAAACTCAGCGTACGTGGTGGTACGGCGGGAACCCTGGTTGGGTCGGACTACGCCCTCAGTTCAAAAGACGGCGAAATCCAGATGACGCAACTGGGCCCTGTCGTTGTCGAAAGCCCTGAAGTCGTTGTCGAAAACGCAAAGACCATCAGCGCCCCTGGATTCCCTGGCGCGGCGACGATGTATGCCCGCCGTACCGGCAGCGGGGAGTCCTGGGTCGCCTACTCCCTGCCCGCCACGTGGGGTATCAGCGGCGGTAACTGGGAGTTCATGATTAAGCGCGGCGAAGCCTTCGTTCGCGGCGAGTTCTCCTGCTCGTCTTCGGGTATGGTCACCTTGTCCAGCGGCCTGTACGACGCGGTTTTCCAAGCGCCAGGCCTGATACTGAACGTTGGTGCACCATCTGCGCTAGATGTCGGGAAGAGCAGAGAGGTCAATCTTAGTATTGGTGGATTCAATCTTGGCTGGTATGGCGTCGGAGATGGGAATCAGGTTTCCATACCATGGGACTCCTTGAAGCGCGTCCCCGGCGTTGACCAATACTCTGTGCGGAATCTGGGCTATACGGCGGAGGTCTATACCAAGCCGGAGCAGGCCAGGATCGGGACCGTCAGCGGGACCATCAGGCTCAGCCCAGATGGTTCCAACGGCAGCAGCGGGAACACGGCCACCGGTACGGCAGCCGCCTGGATCCGCGTGGCTGGCGGCGCGCGCGCAGGCAGCGTGGACATCTACCGGTCCGGCGTGTGGCAAAGGGCGGTGGCCTTGAGCAACTCCGCAAGCTGCCGGATCGTCGGGTCGGACGCTTGGTTCGATTTGTCCGGCGATAGCAGCATTGCTGGCCAGCTTGACATTCAATACCGGCAGGCGGATTACGCCTATGCCGTTGCAGTGCAACTCGCCAGGGGCCAGATTGATTCCGCTGCTACGATGCCGGCTTACTACGGCAAGGTCAGGCCGGGCATCAGCATTGACGGTCTGGGCGCTGGCTGCAAGGTGGAGTTCGCGGTGAAGCAGTCTGGCGGCGACACCTGGGTTCCTTCTGGACAGAGCATTGAGGGCGGCGCGTTCTATTGGGATGTCCCCTGGAACCGGATGGGCCGCCATGAGTTCACGTTCACCGTCAAGAATGCCGCTGATGCGGTGATCAGCTCGGGCAAAGGCGTGTTCACGGCAGGCGGCACCAGTGGCGTAGTCTTTGACCCCATCGCCATGGGAAGCACGCCCACATGGAGAGAGAAGAAGTACTCGGCCGGCATCGTGGGGCTCGACATTCCCTCGTCCACCAAACTGGCTCTGGAGATCTACCGCCAGGGCAGCAGCACGCCATGGAAGACGCTGAACTTGGCGGCCGGCGACGGACGCTTCAGTTGGGAAATCGGCCTTAAGGATGCTGGCTCATACACCTTCAAGTACCTGGCGACCGATGCCGCGGCGGCTGTCGTCAGCAAGGGGAGCGGAAGCTATACCGTTGACGCCGAAGGTAAGGTGTCGATGCAGCTTGTCCCGGAAAAACGTCCGGCCTCGCTGACGTTCAGTCCTCCGGGTGACGCCAAGCGGCTGGAGTTCAAGCTCTGGAAGAAGGGGGCGCCGGACCAGATCGTCATGAGCCAAGTGCTGTTCAAGGAAAGCAATTGGCTGCTCAACATGCCGGAGGGGCTGGCTTCTGGCGACTATGAGTACGCCTTTACGGTCCGGAACCTCGACGGCAAGGACAGCGTGCTGGGCGACATTGTGGGCCGTGGCCATGGCAGCTTCAAAGCTGCGGCCGATGGACCGTTGATGGAGCTCAAGAACGTCCAGGAGCGCCTGCCCCTGGGGCGTCTGACCTTCAGCCTGAAGGGCGGCCGCACCAGCGGAACACAGTTGCGACTGTCGCTGACGCCGCAAGGCGGTGGTGCTGTGCGCACGGTAGTGATACCGGGAAGTTGGAGTAGCGAGCCGGCGCCGGGCGGCATGAACTACCAGTGGGTGCGGCCATTTGGCGACGACGTGATCGACAACGAACTTCGCTTCACCTGCGAGGCGGAGGTACTCGATGCCCAGGGCAAGGTCTTGCCCGACGAGACTGGTGATGCGCTGCGCTTCAAAGACCTGACGTTGATCGTTGCACCGGCGGTGGGTGAGACCGCGGTTTCGAGCGCCCGCTTTGAGCAAAAGGCGAAGGTGCTGGCGCTGACGGCACAGGTGTCGACACAGCTGAGCTACAACGCCTTTGGTGACGTCAGCGAGGAATATGGCGATCGCGTCTTCGAGCGCGCCGTCGGCATGGTTCAGTTCTACGCCAAAGAGGGCCTCGGCCAATTCGCTGCGGATCCGGCCAAGGTGCGTACGCAGTTCGAGTACAACGCGCTGGGCAAGCTGGTCGAGAAGCGCGATGCGCAAACCTTCGAGACCATGGCCAACGGCGGTGTGCGGCGCATCACGCCGATCACGCGTTATGGCTATGACCTGGCCGGACGCTTGGTCAGCGTGACCGACGCCAACGGCCACCAGCAGCGCCAACAGTATGCTGGGGGCGGCGAGCGGCAGATCATGCGCCAATGGGCTGCTGATGGCGGACTCAAGCGCAGCGAGTACGACATCTTTGGCGACGCACGGCTGCAGGTCAATGAGCTGGCGGCGACCGTGAAGCTGGACTACGACAAGCTTTCACGGCTGATCACGCAGACGCGCGTCGGCATCAAGCGTGTCGCCAACTTCTATGCAGGCGAGTTCGCTGGCGTGCGGACGGTGGCCTCGGAACTGGTTGATCGCTTCGAGTATGACGAGCTGGGGCGGCGCATCAAGCGCATCGATGCGCTGAATGGCGTCAGCGCAAGCTGGTACGACGGGCAGGGCCGAGTCACGCAGACGCGCACCGCGGAAGGCTTCGTGACGCGTTATGAGTACCGCTATGTCGATGCAGGTGCGGCAGGCGACGACGCCATTTTTGGTGCTGGAGGCCGCAGTGTCGGCGGCTACGTGCTGAGCACTTTGGGGCCGGACGGGCTGCGGCAGGTCGACCGCTTCGACCACTTCAACAACAAGAGCAGTCGTGTCGATCTGGGGGGCAACCGCTACCAGTATCGCTACAACCATGCCGGGCTGCTGGAGGGACAGACCAGTTCGCGTGGACAGAACATCGTTTACAAGTACGTGGGCAATGGGCTTGTCGAATCCATCCGCGATCTCACGGAGCGCACGCTGACGCAGTACGCCTACGATGACGCGGGCAACCGCATCCGCGAGTTGTACGGCCAGCTCGGCGCCGACAGCGTCTCGCCCGGACTGATCTACCAGTCCAGTGCATTGCAGTACGACGAGCTGGGCCGTCTCGCCCGCGTTTCCGATGTCCTGAATGGCGACGCTGATAACAGCCAGAAGTCGCACCTCATCCGGCATGAGTACGACGCCGTGGGCAACCGCCGTGCGGTCATCGCGCTGTATTGGGACCCGGTCACACGCAGCTTCCTGCAGCGTGACGACAACTGGTACACCTACGATGAGGCGAACCGTTTCAAGACCACGATGGGAAGCCTGGTAGGCGCTCGGGGTGCGGCGGATGCCAGGATCGAGCGCGGCGCACGCGGCAAGTCCGTGGATTACGACCAAGCGGGCCAGCGGACCGCTGTCACCCATGCGGATGGGAAGACGGAGGAGTACCGCTACAGCAGCGACGGCTATCTGGAAGAGGTCTACGTCAATGGGCAGCGGGGGGCGCTGCGGCGTGTGGACGCCTTGGGTCGCACGGTGCAGTACCGAGAATGGATGCCCGGTGGTGCGGTCGTGCGCCAAACGAAGGTGTCCAGCTACAGCGTCGACGGACGCCTGCTGCAGGAAGTGGTCAGTGACACGGAGGATGCCAACGGAACCACGCGCTATTTCTATTACACCGGTGGCAACAGCAACGACCAGAAGCAGAGCTCGCAGGACGGGGCGGGTGCCCTGGCGCGCACCGAGCAGACCAGCGCGCCCAAGGAAGGTACACCCACGACGACGCGCACCTACTACAGCTACGAGTACCTGGACAATGCGAAGAAGAAGGAGATCAAGGTACAGGCTACCGCTGAGGGCGTCACCAATTGGGCGCCGGGGTTTTCAAGAATGGTCTACAACGCCAACGGACACCTGCAGGAGGCGACAAGCACAGACGGACGGCGCCTGGTGTACTTCAGCAACGCCGAGGGGCTGACGCTGCTGCGCCAGGAGCACCTCAATGGTGTGGACACCGGTTTGCGGCGCGCGTACTTTTTTGCCAACGGCCGGCAGGTGGGGGATGTCAGCACTGATCCGCGCGACAAAGAGCTGCGCCACTCGTACGCGGAGGAGTTGGCCCAGCCGTTGAGTCAGCCTGGTAAAGCTCAAGACCGCTATCGCGACCTCAAACCCATTACCAGCGTCGACTTCGACCAAAACTACGAGCCCATCAATTCACGCTATCCGGCCGCCGCACCGGGCAGCTATACGGTGCAACGCGGGGACACGCTGCAAAGCATTGCGCGAGCGCTCTGGGGTGACGGCGCGATGTGGTATCTCATCGCCGAGGCCAACGGGCTCTTGCTGGATGCCGTCACGGAACTGCCGGCCAAGCTGGTGCTGAGCATTCCCAACAAGGTCACCAACATCCACAACAACGCCAACACATTCCGGGTCTACAACCCGGGTGAGGCGATGGGCCATGTGGATCCGACGCTGCCGGATCCGCCCCCGCCGCGGGGCGACGAGGGCTGCGGCTTTGTCGGAGACCTCATCATGATCGCTGTTGCGGTCGCGGTGACGGTCTACCTGGGGCCTGGGCCTGGAGGCGGGGTCCTTGAGTTCGCCGGTGCTGCAGCGGCTGGCAGTGTGGCCAGCCAAGCCGTGGGCGTTGCCATCGGTCATATCGATCGATTCGACTGGAATGCCGTGGCGCAGGCTGCCTTGACGGGTGCGCTGACGGCCGGAATCAACGCTGGGTTGAGGGATCTGGCCAAGGCCGGGGTCCTTGGGGAGACCGTGGGATCGTGGGTCCAAAGCTCGTCGAGCTGGCAAGGGGCTGCGATCCGAGCCACGGCCAGCACGGCCGTCAACATGGTGATTCGGGGGGAATGGAACTGGCGGGCCGTGGCAGCGTCGGCGGTGGCCGCCGGGGCAGGTGCGGCGATCGGCGACCAACTCGCGGGGGTGCTGGGCAACACCGATGGAGCGCGCATCGCCACCAGCGCCCTGTCCGCCGCGGCAGGAGGCTGGGCCAGCAGCGCGGTGCTGGGCTTGAATCGCCAGCAGACCATGGCGGCGATGGGGCAGGCGTTTGTGCAGGGGCTTGGGAGTGCGTTGGGCGAAAGCTTGGCGAGCCCGAGCATCAAGACGCTCGGCGACGGTAGCTCGATGGATGTGAAGCCGTTCCAGGCTGAGCCGATCGGGAAGCTGTCACCCCTGAACTCCCAAC
>JAYRKJ010000032.1:0-31728 GCA_041905785.1 Burkholderiaceae bacterium | reverse complement strand
CGATCACGAAGGTCGCCGAGATCACGAAGTCCGGCTTCACCCCCATCAGCCCCGCCACGCGCGGGTTCTCCGCTGTGGCGCGCATCGCGCGGCCCAGCTTGGTGTGGTTCACCAGGTACATCAGCCCGGCCAGGATCACCACCGTCAGCACCAGGATCAGCACCTGCGTCACCGTGATCACCGGACCGCCCAGGTTGAACGGCTCGGTGGGCAGCAGCAGCGGGAAGGGCTTGGGATTGGGCTTCCACACGATCATCGCCAGCGTCTGCAGCAGCAGCGACATGCCCATGGCCGTGATCAGCGGCGCCAGGCGCGGCGCGGTACGCAGCGGCCGATAGGCAATCTTCTCGATCGTGAAATTGAGCAGCGAGCAGACCACGATGGCACACATGAGGCCAATGCCCATCAGGGCCCAGCCCGGCAGGCCGGCGTCCGCCAGGGCCGTGGCCACGGTCCAACTCACCAGCGCCCCCACCATGAGGATCTCGCCGTGGGCGAAATTGATCAGGTTGATGATGCCGTAGACCATGGTGTAGCCCAGGGCCACGAGCGCATACATGCTCCCGAGCACCAGGCCGTTGATGATTTGCTGGATCAGTGTTTCCATCAAAAAGCTCCACTTCCGTGCGGTGCTGAGCAAGAAAAAAGCCCGCGACCTTCGAAGCAGCGGGCTGGGGTGCCGGAGGGACTCAGCATATGGCAGCGGATTTTAGGAGTGCGCCGTCTCGGCACCCCGCTGGGGATAACCCGCTGGCATCTGAGCAGGAACAATGACGCGGATGGCGTCAGTCCTCGGCGTCCTTGGCTTCGGCGTTGAGACGGCGCAATTCGGCCAGCCGATCGGCAATGCGAATCTCCAGCCCTCGGGGCACCGGCTCATAAAAGCGCTGGGCCTCCAGCCCGTCCGGCAGGTATTGCTCTCCCGGAACAAAGCCCCCCGGAAAGTCATGCGCGTAACGGTATTCGTGCCCATAGCCCAGGTCCTTCATCAAGCGGGTCGGCGCGTTGCGCAGATGCAGGGGGACGGGCCGGCTGGCATCCTGCTTGACCAGAGCCCGAGCGGCCTTGTAAGCGGTGTACACCGCATTGGACTTGGGCGCAATGGCCAGGTAGACCACGGCCTGTGCCAGCGTGAGTTCTCCCTCGGGTGAACCCAGCCGCTCGTAGGTTTCGGCAGCGTCCAGGCACAGGCGCAGCGCACGCGGGTCGGCCAGGCCGATGTCCTCACTGGCCATGCGGATGAGCCGGCGCGAAATGTAGCGGGCATCCACACCGCCATCCAGCATGCGGCAGAACCAGTACAGGGCCGCGTCGGGGTCGGAGCCCCGCACGGACTTGTGCAGGGCCGAGATGACGTCGTAGAACTGCTCGCCGCCTTTGTCATAGCGGCGAAGTTGCTCGCCCAGTGCGCGCTCGAGCTGGCTTTCGTCGATGCTGGGCAGCCCTGGTGGCGCCAGCTGCGCAGCAGTCTCTACGGCGTTGAGAAGCCGTCGAGCATCGCCATCCGCATAGGCCACCAGACGCTTGGCGGCGGCTTCGTTGAAGGGCGGGCAGGCCAAGGCCGCCTCACCGCGGCGGACCAGGGCCAGCAGGTCCTCCTCGTCCAGGGACTTGAGCACGTGCACACTGGCCCGCGACAGCAGCGCCGAGTTGACCTCGAAGGACGGGTTTTCCGTGGTGGCACCGATGAAGGTAAAGAGGCCGGACTCCACATGGGGCAGAAAGGCGTCCTGCTGGGACTTGTTGAAGCGGTGCACCTCGTCGACGAAGACGATGGTGCGCCGCCCCTGCGCCGCGGCGACCTGCGCGCGCTCGACGGCCTCACGGATCTCCTTCACGCCGCCCAGCACCGCCGAGATGCTGATGAACTGCGCGTCAAAGGCCTGGGCCAGAAGACGCGCCAGCGTGGTCTTGCCCACGCCGGGCGGCCCCCAAAGAATCATGGAATGCAGGCGGCCCGTCTCGAAGGCCACGCGCAGGGGCATGCCCTCGCCCAGCAGTTGGCGCTGGCCGATCACCTCGTCCAGATGACGTGGCCGCAGGCGTTCAGGCAGCGGCTGGTAGGCCTTGCCCTGCGGCGAGGCTTGGCGCGCCGGCCTGGGCTCGGCCGGGGTCGGCTCGTCGCCAAACAGGGATGCGTTCTCAGACATGGTGCCGCAAGCGCCCAGCCCTCACTGCTCCAGCAGGTCCACGCCCTTGGGGACCTCGAAGCGAAAGCGCTCGGCGCCGAGCGCCACATTGGTCTGCAGCTGGCTCAGCTGCATCAGCGAGCGCTGGCCAAAGGCGTCCAGCACCTCCAGCGCGACCAGGTCGCGGCCCTTGAAGCCGATGCGCAACTGCTGGATGTTGCCATCGGCCTGTCGCGGCAGGGCCAGCACCCAGTCCACGCCCGCCTCGCTGGCCAGGGGTTTGAGTTCGAAGTCCTTCTCGACGTTGCCGCCCGCGAGCAGGGCCGCCGGCGTTCCCGCAAGGGCCTGGCCAATGCGGCGCGAGCTGGCCTGGTTGAGGTCGGGGTCGAAGGTCCAGACCTTCTGCCCATCGCCCACGATCAGCTGTTCGAAGGGCTTCTGGTACTGGAAGCGGAAGAGGTTCGGACGCTGGAACTCGAAGCTGCCGCTGGAGCTCTTCTTGCGCTTGCCGTCCGGCGCGGTGACGGTCTGCGTGAAGCTGGCGCGGCCGCTCTTGATCTCGCGAACGAAGTCTTTGAGCGCCTGCACGGCGTCGGCCTGGGCAAGACCTGACCCCAGCGTCAAGGCTGCCGCACACAGCAGGCGGCGGGTGGTGTTCATTCCTGGTGTGTTCATTCGTCTCGCTTGGGCACGATCAGTTCGCGGCTGCCGTTGGTGGCCATGGCGCCGACCAGGCCGGACTTCTCCATCTGCTCCAGCAAGCGCGCCGCCCGGTTGTAGCCGATGCGGAGGTGGCGCTGCACCAGCGAGATGGAGGCGCGGCGGTGCTGCAGCACCACGGCCACGGCCTGGTCGTACATCGGGTCGGATTCGGCATCGCCCCCCCCTGCTCCGCCGCCATCGCCGCCGCTCTCGCTCTCCAGCACGCCGCCCTCAAGGATGCCCTCGATGTAATTGGGCTCGCCGCCCTGGGCCTTGAGGTACTCGACGACGCGGTGCACCTCGTCGTCGCTGACGAAGGCGCCGTGCACGCGCGTCGGCAGACCGGTGCCCGAGGCCATGTAGAGCATGTCGCCCATGCCCAGCAGCGCCTCGGCGCCCATCTGGTCGAGGATGGTGCGGCTGTCGATCTTGCTGGAGACCTGGAAAGACAGGCGGGTCGGGATGTTGGCCTTGATCAGGCCGGTGATCACGTCCACCGAGGGGCGCTGCGTGGCCAGGATCAAGTGGATGCCCGCGGCACGGGCCTTCTGGGCCAGGCGAGCGATCAGCTCCTCGATCTGCTTACCCACCACCATCATCAGGTCGGCCAGCTCGTCGATCACCACGACGATGAAGGGCAGACGCTCCAGCGGCTCAGGCTGCTCGGGCGTCAGGCTGAAGGGGTTGTCTATCTTCTCGCCGCGCTCCTTGGCCTCGTCGATCTTCTTGTTGTAGCCGGCCAGATTGCGCACGCCCAGCTTGGACATGAACTTGTAGCGGCGCTCCATCTCGCCCACGCACCAGTTCAGCGCGTTGCCGGCCTGCTTCATGTCGGTCACGACAGGCGCCAGCAGGTGCGGGATGCCTTCGTAGACGCTCATTTCCAGCATCTTGGGGTCGATGAGGATCAGGCGCACGTCACGCGCCTCGGCCTTGTAGAGCAGCGAGAGGATCATGGCGTTGATCCCCACGGACTTGCCCGAGCCCGTGGTGCCGGCCACCAGGCAGTGCGGCATCTTGGCGAGATCGGCCACCACGGGGGCGCCGACGATGTCCTTGCCCAGGCCCATGGTCAGCTGCGAAGGCGCGTCGGCATAGACCTGCGAGCCCAGGATCTCGGAGAGTCGGATGGTCTGGCGGCGCGCGTTGGGCAGCTCCAGGGCCATGTAGTTCTTGCCCGGAATGGTTTCGACCACGCGGATGGACACCAGACTCAGCGAGCGCGCAAGGTCCTTGGCCAGGTTGACGATCTGCGAGCCCTTCACGCCCGTGGCCGGCTCGATCTCGTAGCGCGTGATCACCGGGCCGGGCGACGCCGCCACCACGCGCACCTCGACGCCGAAGTCGCGCAGCTTCTTCTCGATCATGCGGCTGGTCATCTCCAGCGACTCGGGCGTGACCGTCTCGACGCGCGGCGGCGCGGCGTCCAGCAGGTCGACCTGGGGCAGCTTGGTGTCGGCCAGCTCGCTGAACAGCGTGGTCTGGCGTTCCTTGGCCACGCGGGTGGACTGCGGCACCTCGACCACCGGGGCCTCAATCACGATGGGCACGTGCTCCTCGACCACCTGGCGCTCGACCTCGACCACCTGCTCGCGCTCGCGTTTGGCCTTCTTGCCCACGCGCTTGTCCTCGGCCACCTCGCGGCGCTCGACATTGCGCTGGCGGAATTCATCGATGCGCGTGCCGATCAGCTCGGCCAGGCGCATCCAGGAGAACTGCAGCGCCAGCGAGCTGCCGGCCAGCAAGGCCACGATCCAGACCAGCCCCGAGCCGGCAAAACCCAGCAGCTTCATGCTCCAGGGGCCCAGCGCAAAGCCCAGCACACCACCGGCGTGCTGACCGGGCAGGCTCGCCTCCCAGCCGTAAAGCCGCGTCCACTCCAGCGCGCAACTGGCGCACATCAGCAGCAGCAGGCCCGAGAGCCAGAGCGCACGGTGCCGCCAGGCCGGACCTTCGTCGGCGACAGCTTCGGTGCGCAGCACCTCGGCCAGGCCGCCCAGCCAGCGGCGCAGGGCCACCAGCATCAGCCACCAGGCGGAGTAGCCAAAGCAGAAGAAGAGGAGGTCGGACACCCAGGCCCCCAAGGCGCCCACGCGGTTGCTGACGTGGTCCTTGCCTGCGGCGATGGAAAAGGCGGCGTCGCTGCGGTCGTGCGTGAGCAGAGCCAGCAGCACCAGACACCAGAGCAGGCCGCCCAGAATCAGCCACAGCGGCGTGCGCAGCGATGACGAGGCCGGCGCAGGCGCCGGCTTGGCCTTCTTGGACTGCTGGCGCTTGTAGACCTTCTCGGCCGGGGCGGCGTCCTCCGCGCCCGTGAGGGAACCCAAGGGAAAACTCATCCTGCCATTGTGGCCCATGAAAGCCCGGCCTCTCCCCGGCGCGGAGCTCGCATCTGCAACAGGATCAGTCGTGCAGGCGTTCCTTGATGACCACGGAACCGTTCTCCAGCGTCTCGATCACGCCGCGGTCTTCGAGGTCCTTCATCACCCGGCTGACCATCTCGCGCGAGGCGCCGACCACCTTGGCCATGTCCTGGCGCGAGACCTTGCCGCGGATGATCTTGATGCCCTTGTCCTCCTCGGCCATGTCCAGCAGGGTGCGGGCCACGCGGCCGTAGACGTCCAGCAGGGCCAGGGACTCGATCTGGCGGTCCGCATTGCGCAGACGCGCCACCAGGCCGCGCAGGATGCCGTAGGACAGGCTGCTGCTCTCGGGCAGGCAGCGGGCGAATTCGTTGCGGCCCAGCACCAGCATGTCGGTCTGCACCTCGGCGCGCACGGTGGCGGAATGCGGTTCACCGTCAATCAGGCTCATCTCGCCGACATAGTCGCCGGCCTGCAGCACGGCGAGGATGACTTCGCGCCCCCGGTTGTCGGCCGTCAAGACGCGGGCACGACCGTTGAGCAGAATGAACAGCGCGTTGGACTTGGTCCCCTGCTCCACCACCACTTCACCGCGCTTGAAGCGGCGCTTGATCACGCTGTCCGCGATCGACTGCGCCTGGTCAGTCGTCAGCAACGAGAACAAGGGCACGCGACGGATCAGGTCCAGATTGGACAGCATGGCCATGAATGAGCTCCTCAGCTGTGGTCATTGGGGTGGCGTCAGGCTGGCGCCGCTTGACTTCCCTAGAATGCTCGCATTGTGCCAATTAAGTCACGCACCTTCATAGGGTTTGGCCTGAAACGCAGAACCTTGTCCTCTTGTGTGTCCTGACTGCAACCCCAGCTGAGAAGCCATGACTCAAAACACCCGCCATACCCAGTTGCTGATCCTGGGCTCCGGCCCCGCCGGCTTCACCGCCGCCATCTATGCGGCACGCGCCAATCTGAAGCCCTTGCTGATCACCGGCATGGCACAAGGCGGCCAACTGATGACCACCACCGATGTCGACAACTGGCCGGCCGACGTGATGGGTGTGCAGGGGCCCGAATTGATGCAGCGCTTCCAGCAGCATGCCGAGCGCTTCCAGACCGAGATCGTCTTCGACCACATCAACACGGTCGACTTCTCGCAGCGCCCCTTCCTGCTCAAGGGCGACAGCGGCAGCTACACCTGCGACGCGCTGATCATCGCCACCGGCGCCTCGGCCAAGTACCTGGGCCTGCCCTCCGAAGAAACGTTTTCCGGCCGCGGCGTCAGCGCCTGCGCGACCTGCGACGGCTTCTTCTACCGCGGCCAGGTGGTGTGCGTGGTGGGCGGCGGCAACACGGCCGTCGAGGAAGCGCTGTACCTCTCCAACATCGCCAGCAAGGTGCACCTGATCCACCGCCGCGACAAGTTCCGCGCCGAACCCATCCTGGTCGACAAACTGATGGAGAAGGTGGCGGCCGGCAAGATCGAGCTGCATGTGTTCCACACGCTGGACGAGATCCTGGGCGACCAGAGTGGCGTGACCGGCGTGCGCGTGAAGCATGAAAACGGCACGACCAAGGACATCCCCCTGCATGGCTGCTTCATCGCCATCGGCCACCAGCCCAACACCGAAATCTTCAAGGGGCAGTTGGAAATGAAGGACGGCTATATCGTCACCCGCAGCGGACTGAACGGCTTGGCGACCATGACCAGCGTGCCGGGCGTCTTCGCCGCCGGCGACGTGCAGGACCATGTCTACCGCCAGGCCATCACCAGCGCCGGCACGGGCTGCATGGCCGCCCTGGACGCCCAGCGCTACTTGGAGCAGGCCCAGGGCTGATGCTGGAACCGGCCAAGGCCTGGTGCCGGAGCAGGCACTGACACAGTCCTGGCGCAGGGCGCAGGCACCTGGCCTGGTACGAGTCGGACTCCGCCCTGTCGCACACACGGCCGCCGCCCCTGGGCGGCCGCTTCATTTTCGGCTATACTCTTTGGCTTGCCTGCCGGATGGATCGCCCCTGTGAGCTCCACCATGTGTGAGCTGATGGGTTTAGCAGGCATAGAGCGGTCAATGGGACCTCAGCGCTCCTTCATCGGGTGCTGGCGTCTGGATAGAAAATCGAACCGGAGAAGCGTCATGGCACGCGTCTGTCAAGTCACGGGCAAGAAGCCCATGGTGGGCAACAATGTTTCCCACGCCAACAACAAAACCAAGCGTCGTTTCCTGCCCAACCTGCAGTACCGTCGTTTCTGGCTGGAAACCGAAAACCGCTGGGTGCGTCTGCGCGTGAGCAATGCCGCTCTGCGTCTGATCGACAAGGTCGGTATCGAGCAAGTCGTCGCTGATCTGCGCGCCAAGGGCGAGCTCTGATCTGATCCACTAAGCACCAAGGAGCAACAACATGGCATCCAAAGGCGGACGCGAAAAGATCAAGCTGGAATCTACTGCCGGCACCGGTCATTTCTACACCACGAACAAGAACAAGAAGACCACGCCTGAAAAGCTGGAATTCATGAAGTTCGACCCCAAGGCCCGCAAGCACGTCCTGTACAAGGAAACCAAGCTGAAGTGATTCAGCCCGGCTTGCAGCCACAAAAGAAAACCCGCCAAGCGCATGCTGGCGGGTTTTTTTATGCGTCTACCGGGCAGGGCGCGCAGGAAGCCGTGCTTGATGGCTGCTTGATGGCGCCTGCGGGTCTTAGTGAGCGGCCTTCTTCTTGCCAAACTCGGCGTCGAACCACTTGTCGACCATGGGCTTCTCGTAGCGCAAGGGATCCCCGCTGCTGTAGCGGGCATTCATGGCATGGAGGTAGTTCATGTCCGAGAGGCTGGCCTTGCCACTCTTGAGCTCCTTGCCGCCTTCCAGCAGGACATAGCTGAACTCCAGCTGCGGCCAGCTCACTTCGCGAAGCACCCGCACATCATCCGGCAAGCGCCGCCGCATCTCCGGTTCGCCCGCCCTGTTGATGTCCAGCAGGTCGATCTTCAGCGTCTGCCCTGCCGGCAAGCGCTCGGCGGCGAGACGCTGGAAATGCTCGCTGAGCGCCTTCTGAATGTCTTCGCGCTCAGAGGCGGAGCGCCCAAGGTCGCGATACTTTTCCGGCGACTGGAAATGCATTTCCAGCTCGCCGGCTTGCGCGCCCCCCACCATGCCCGCTCCCGCGACCAGGGCCAGCAGCCCGATCTTCCAGTTCTTCATGGCCTTCTCCTTTCTCATGGTTCCTGACTGAGGCACCCGCGATCTTGGCATCTTGCTGATCGCCGGCCACCCAATCTCAACGTTCGCCCCGCAGCAGGGATGACGAACTAGGGAAAACCAGTATATGTGCAGCACATGAAAAAGCGCCCTCGGCGGGGCGCTCTTTGCCAATCGTCACGCCGGGACATGCCGGCGCAACATGCAGCAACAATCAGGCGCGGGCAGCGCGCAGGTTCATGGAGAAGCTGCGCAACTCGGCAATGCCGCTCTCCTCGGCCTTCTTGCACCAGGCCTGCAGGTCACGGACCAGCTGCTCGGCGGACACATTGGTGCGGGTCCAGAGCTGACGCAGTTCCTCGCGCATGGTCAACAGCTTGTCCAGCGCCGGGGAGGCTGCCCGTGCGCCGGCGATGTCACCATGGTAGGCCTGCGGGATGCGATCGCTGTCGCGATGCAGCCAGCGCTTGGCCAGCTTGAACTGCTTCCATTTGGCGCTGTGCTGCTCGCCCTGGGCCTTGAGCCGGGCCAGCTCGATGGCACAGGCCGCCTTCAGATTGCGACCATAGCTGGCCATGATCTCGTAGCGGTTGGCGATGATGGCCTCCAGCGTGGCCTTGTCGGCCTCGGCCTTGAGCTCGCCCAGCTTCAGCTGAGGAGCCGTCTTGCGGACCTTGGCCCAGCCGATGAGTTCCATCGCCCGGATATAGCCCCAGCCGATGTCAAACTCGAAAGGCTTCACCGAGAACTTGGCCGAGGTCGGGTAGGTGTGGTGGTTGTTGTGCAGCTCTTCGCCACCAATGATGAGGCCCCAAGGCGAGATATTGGTCGACGCATCCTGGGCTTCGAAATTGCGATAGCCCCAGTAATGGCCCACCCCATTGACCACGCCGGCAGCCCAGATCGGGATCCACAGCATCTGGATCGCCCAGACGGTGGCACCCAGGGCGCCGAACAGGGCCAGGTTGATGATCATCATCAGGGCCACGCCCTGCCAGCTGAAGCGCGAATACAGGTTGCGCTCGATCCAGTCGTTGGGCACGCCGTGGCTGTATTTTTCCAGGGTCTCCTGGTTCTTGGCTTCGGTGCGATAAAGCTCGGCACCGCGCAGCAGCACGGTGTCGATGCCGCGGGTCACGGGGCTGTGCGGATCCTCCTCGGTCTCGCACTTCGCATGGTGCTTGCGGTGGATGGCCACCCACTCCTTGGTCACCATGCCGGTGGTCAGCCAGAGCCAGAAGCGGAAGAAGTGCGAGGGGATGGGCCCCAGGTCCAGGGCACGGTGCGCCTGGCAGCGGTGCAGGAAGATGGTCACTGCTGCAATGGTGATATGGGTCACCACCAACGTGTAGGCCACGATCTGCCACAGGCTGGCACCCGTCAGGCCGTCACCCAGCCAGCTGACGAGCACGTCGCGCACGAAAATCAATTCATTCATTCAGTCCGACCTCTGCCTCTTTGAGAAGCGTCATGGAGATGTCAAAAAGCGTATCGATTGTAGGTGAGACGCCCTAAATTCCCTCTTGATCTAAATCTAGCGGCCAGGCGCCGGCGCGCCATATTGGCGTTTTTGGTCGGCGCAGCGAGCAGGACCGGCCGGCAGTGCGGCTGCCAGCGTCTCGCCGCTCAGGCCTTGCGTTCCCAGATGGCAGCAAAGAAGCCATCGACCTGATGGCGATGCGGCCACAGCCGGATGAAGCCCTGCTCGCACAGGCTGGCCGCCTGTGACACGTGGGCCTTTTCCAGCACCGTGGCGGCGTCCAGCGGCAGAAAGTCCGGATGGGCCTCGCTGAAGGCAAGGGCGATCTGCTCGTTCTCGGCATCCAGCAGGCTGCAGGTGGCGTAGACCAGCCGGCCGCCGGGCTTGAGCAGGCGCGCGGCGCTGGCCAGGATGGCCGCCTGCTTGGCCTGCAGCTCGGCCACGGCCTGCGGCGACTGGCGCCACTTCAGGTCCGGATTGCGGCGCAGCGTCCCCAGGCCCGAGCAGGGCGCGTCCACCAGCACCCGGTCGATCTTGCCGGCCAGGCGCTTGATGCGCTCGTCACGCTCATGGGCGATCTGGGCAGGATAGACATTGGACAGCCCGCTGCGGGCCAGACGGGGCTTCAGCGATTCCAGGCGATGGCCGGACACGTCGAACGCATAGAGCCGGCCCGTATTGCGCATGGCAGCGCCCAGCGCCAGGGTCTTGCCACCGGCGCCGGCGCAGAAGTCCACCACCATCTCGCCACGCTTGGCATCCAGGGCCAGGGCCAGCAGCTGACTGCCCTCGTCCTGCACTTCCAGCGCGCCGCTGGTGAAGGCGTCCAGCTTGTTCAGCGCGGGCTTGCCCGGCACACGCAGACCCCAGGGCGAATAAGGCATGACCTGCGCATCGATGCCGGCGGCCTTCAGTTGCGCCTGCACCTCTTCGCGCTTGGCCTTGAGCGTGTTGACGCGCAGATCCAGGGGCGCGCCTTCGCTCATCGCCGCGGCCAGAGCCCAGAACTCGGCCTCGCCCAGGCGGTTCAGCAGGGGTTCGGCCAGCCAATCCGGCATGTTGTGGCGCAGCTTGGGGGCCAGGCTGGCGAGGTCCACCTGGCGGACCTGCTTGAGCCATTCCTGCTCCTGCGGCTTCAGCGCGCTCTGAAGTCCCGCTTCGCCGCCCGCCCAGGCCAGGATGGCCAGCCGGCGCTCCAGCGGGCCGGCACCGGATTGGGCCAGGCTTTGCAGCAGAGGCTTCTGGCGCAGCACGGCGTAGGTGGTTTCAGCCAGGGCATGGCGCTCGCGCTGGCCCAGGGCCTTGTGCTTGCGAAAGAAGGTGGAGACGACGCCGTCGGCCGGTGCGTCAAACTTGAGGACCGAACGCAGCAGTTCGGCGCAGAGATCGAGAAGGGCATTAGGATGCATCGCGAGATTATCCCAGGCCCCGCCGATGGCTCCCGCTCTCCAGGATCGCCCATGAGCACCAAGGACACACTGCCGCCCCTCCCCCCCACGCCCCCCGGCCGCTACCGCCACTACAAAGGCCAGGAGTACGAGGTCCTCGGCGCCGTGCGCCACAGCGAGACCGAAGAAGTCCTGGTGCTGTACCGCCCGCTGTACAACAGCACCGGCCTGTGGGTGCGACCGCATGCCATGTTCTTCGAACACCTGGAGGTCGACGGGCAGATGAAGCCGCGCTTCGCGCTGATCGGCGAATGAACGACCACCGCCCCATCGCCCGCTGGCGCCCGCGCGTGCTGATCGGCCTCGCGCTGGGGGCCCTGCTGGCCGTGCTCTGGCCCACGCCGCTGCCGCTGGTCACGCGCTTGCTGCTGGGCTGGAATGCGGGGGTCTGGACTTACGTGCTGCTGGTGTTCGTGATGATGAGCCGGGCCGACGCCCGCCAGCTGCAGCATCACGCCCTGGGCATGGGGGACGGCGTGCCGGTGGTGCTGATGCTGGCCGCTGCCGGCGCCCTGGCCATCCTGGCCGCCCTGATCACCGAAATGAGCCAGGTGCGGCACGGCAGCAACGTGGTGGCAGGCTGGCCGTATCTTTTGCTGGCCTTGGCGACGGTCGCCGGCACCTGGCTGCTGCTGCCCATCGAGTTCGCATTGGCCTACTCGCAGCTGTACCACCGTGGCGGCGGCGCTGCCCATGGTCTGGAATTCCCGGGCGACAACAAGAACCTGGACTACGGAGATTTCCTGTACTTCTCCATCACCTTGGCCGCCACCTCACAGACCTCGGATGTCGTGGTCAGCTCTCGCCCCATGCGCCGGCTGGTGACCATCCAGGCCCTGTTGTCCTTCGTGTTCAACACGGGCGCGCTGGCCCTGTCCATCAACCTGCTGGCCAGCCTGCTGGGCTGAGCGAAGGCGGGATCAGCTGAAGGACTGACTCTCGCCCGCCAATTGGCGCACGCGCGCCCCCTCGACCGCGATCTGGCCGCTGACAAACCAACGCACGGCAGCCGGGTACATGCGGTGCTCCAGCTTGAGCACTCTGGCGGCCAGCGACGCGGCGTCGTCGCCATCCAAAACCGGCACCACGGCCTGCGCCACCATGGGGCCGTGATCCAGCTCGGCGGTCACGAAGTGCACCGTCGCGCCGGCAAAGCGGCAGCCCGCCTCGATGGCCCGCTCATGTGTGTGCAGGCCCGGGAAGGCCGGCAGCAGCGAGGGATGAACGTTGAGCATGCGCCCCTCGTAATGGCGCGTGAAGCCCGGCGTCAGGATGCGCATGAAGCCCGCCAGCACGACGAGATCGGGGGCAAAGCTGTCGATCACGCGCGCCAACTCGGCGTCGAAGGACTCGCGATCCGGGAAAGCCTTGTGGTCCACCACCGCCGTCGCCACGCCATTCGATGCAGCGAACTGCAGACCGGCGGCATCCGGGCGGTTGCTGACCACCGCCGCAACGCGCGCCGGCCAGCCCTCGGCCGCACAGGCCTTGACGATGGCCTCCATGTTCGAGCCACGGCCGGAGATCAGGATCACGATGTTCTTCATGGGCCGCAAGTGTAGCCAGCGCCGGGCTTGACTCCCGTCAGGGGCGGGACAGACTCCCTACAATCACCAGCTTCCTTCCGGCGCCCGCCCTCTGCGCGAGCGCTCCGCACCGGCCCAGCAAGTTCATGAGCGACACCCCTACCCTGCCCCGCCAGCGCGTGCTTTCCGGCATGCGCCCCACCGGCGCCCTGCACCTGGGCCACTACCATGGGGCGCTCAAGAACTGGGTGCGCCTGCAGCAGGCCTATGACTGCTTCTTCTTCGTCGCCGACTGGCATGCCCTGACCACCCACTACCAGGACCGCAGCGTGGTCGAGCGCAACGTCTACGACATGGTGGTGGATTGGCTGGCCGCCGGCCTGGACCCCGAGCAGTGCACGCTCTTCATCCAGAGCCGCATGCCCGAGCATGCCGAGCTCTTCACCCTGCTGGCCATGAGCACGCCGCACAGCTGGCTGGAACGCATGCCCAGCTACAAGGACCAGGTCGAAAAGAACCGCGAGCTGGCCACCTACGGCTTGCTGGGCTACCCGCTGCTGCAGGCGGCCGACATCCTCATCTACAAGGCTGCCTTCGTGCCCGTGGGCGAGGACCAGGCTGCGCACGTGGAGGTGACGCGCGAGGTGGCACGCCGCTTCAACCACCTCTATTGCGCCGAGGCGCCCATCCTGCCCGAGCCCCAGGCCCTGCTCACCGAGACCTCGCGCCTGAGCGGCCTGGACGGCCAGAAGATGAGCAAGAGCTACGGCAATGCCATTGCCATGCGTGAGGCGCCCGAGGTGGTGGAAGACAAGATCCGCAAGATGCCCACCGATCCACAGCGCGTGCGTCGCGGCGATCCGGGTGACCCGGCCCGCTGCCCCGTCTGGGACTTCCACAAGCTCTACTCCGACGGCGACACCCGCGCCTGGGCCGAGCAGGGCTGCCGCAGTGCGGGCATCGGTTGCCTGGACTGCAAGCAGCCGGTGATAGCCGCCATCCAGAAGGAGCAGGCGCCCTGGCGCGAGCGGGCCGACGAGTACCTCGCCAATCCCAAGCAGGTGCACTGGATCGTGGAGGTCGGCACCGAGCGGGCCCGCGCCGTGGCCCGCAAGACCCTCAAGGAAGTGCGCCAGGCCATGGGCCTGGCGTATTGAACAAGCCCCGCTGAAGAAACGCCCGCTGCAGTCCATGGCCGGCATCCACATCACCGACATCGAAGCTGCCATCAACTGGTGGCGCCAGCGCGAACCCGGCGACGGGCTCCGCGCCTGCCCGGCCGTCCAGGCCCTGGCCGAGGTCTACGCCCTGCTTGTCTACCACCGCGACAGCGAGTGCGACGAGGACCGCATGCCCGCCCCCGCCCGCGAGGCCTGGCTGCGCTGGTATGACAGCATGCCTGACGCGCCCTGCATCGCGATCTGTTCCACCAGCCAGGGCGACGAGCTCTGCAAGGGTTGCGGGCGCACTTTCGACGAGGTCCAGAACTGGCCGGTCATGACGCCTGCCGAGAAGCGCGCCACCTGGCGCCGCATCAGCCTGGAAGGCACGGCCTGGCGCTTCAACCGCTACGCCGAGCGTGCCCTGGAGCGCAAGGCCGGCGAAGGCGAAGCGCCGTGAAGGCGGCCCTGGGACGACGACGCCACGGCAGCCTGAGCCGCATCCTGCCGCTGGCCTGGCCCGTCTTCGTCGGCCAGTTGGCGGTGCTGGCCTATTCCACCATCGACACGCTGCTGGTCGCCCGCTACGCCGCCCTGGATCTGGCCGCCCTGGCCGTCGGCAATGCCATGTACACCAGCGTCTTCGTGGGCCTGATGGGCGTGGTGCTGGCGGTATCACCGGTCGCGGCGCAGCGCTTCGGCGCCCAGGATCATGAAGGCGTCGGAGACTGCCTGCACCAGGCGGCATGGCTGGCGCTGGCGCTGACCCTGCTGGGTGAGCTGATCCTGCTCTTCCCCGATCCGCTGCTGGCCTTGGCGCGCCCCGAGCCGGCTGTCGAAGCCATCGTCCGGCGGCACCTGCACTTCCTGGGCCTGGCCCTGCCGGCGGCCCTGCTCTTCACGGCCTACCGGGGCTTCAACACGGCCGTGTCGCGGCCAAAGGCGGTCATGGCCCTGCAGCTCGGCGGCCTGGCGCTGAAGCTGCCCTTGAGCGCCACGCTGATTCACGGCCTGCCCGGCCTGGGCCTGGCGCCCATGGGTGCGCCCGGTGGCGCCCTGGCCACGGCGCTGGTGGTCTGGACACAGCTGCTGCTGGGCCTCTGGGTGCTGCGGCACGATCCGCATTACGCCCCCTTCGGCCTGCAGCAGGGCGGCCTGCATGCACCGCGCCCCGCGCTGATCGCCCGGCTGCTGCGCCTGGGTCTGCCCATGGGGGCCTCCATCCTGATCGAGGTGACGGGCTTCACCTTCATGGCGCTGTTCATCTCGCGCCTTGGCGCCACCTCGGTCGCCGGCCATCAGCTGGCCGCCAACCTGGTGGCCATGATGTTCATGCTGCCCATGGCCCTGGGCAATGCCACCGGGGCCCTGGTGGGCCAACGCATTGGCGCACGGGACTTCGCCGATGCGCGCCGCCTGGGCTGGCATGGACTGGAGATCGCCCTGCTGCTGTCCTTGCTGATGGGCGGCATGGTCTTCCTGCTGCGACGCCAGGTGCTGGGCCTTTACACCCCGGACACGCAAATCCTGGCGGCAGCGCTGCCCCTGCTGCTGTGGGTCTGGCTGTTCCATGTGGGCGACGCCTGCCAGGCCATTGCCGCCTCGGTGCTGCGCGCCCACCATGTGGCGCTGGCGCCCATGCTGGTCTACGCCGTGGCGATCTGGGGGCTGGGACTGGGCGGCGGCTATTGGCTGGCCTTTGCCCCGCCCGCCTGGCTGCCAGCCTCCTGGCGAGGCGCCAGCGGCTTCTGGCTGGCGGCAAGCCTGGGCCTGCTGCTGTGCTCCGCCGGCCTGGTGGGTCTGATGGTCTGGGTGCATCGCGGTGAACGCAGGGAAGGCCACGCGACCGCCGCCCTGCAATCCTGAGCGCCATCGGGGTCAGGTCTTGCCCGACCATCCCAAGGCTGTGACCCGTCTCAAGCCTTGAGCGGCAAACTCAGCACGAAGACGCTGCCGCCGCCCTCGCGGGCCTCGCAGCGTACCGCGCCCTGGTGCCGCTGGGCGATCTGCCTGACCAGGCTCAAGCCCAGCCCCACGCCGCCGGCCTGCTCCGCGTGGCCCGGCAGCCGGTAAAAGGGCTCGAAGATGCGCTCGCGCAGTGATTCGGGAACCCCCGGGCCGCGATCGGCCACGCGCAGCTCCAGCACGCCGCCCACAGGCCTCAGGCTGAGCTCCACGCTGTCGCCGCCGTAGCGGCGGGCGTTTTCCAGCAGATTGCGCAAGGCGCGGCGGATCAGGCGCTCCTCGCCCCGCAAGCGCAGCAGCGAATCCTGCGCTTGGCACAGCAGCTCGGCACCGCTGCGCGCGCACTCTTCCGCCGCGACGGCCACCACGTCCACGGCGTCCTGCTGGATTTGCTGGCTGCCGCTGTCCAGGCGGCTGGCCAGCAGCACTTCCTCGACCAGGGCATCGAGCTCCGCGATGTTGGTCTGGATCTCTGCCTTGAGCTTCCTGCGCTGAACCTCGCCGGCGTCCTCGAACATGGCAAAGGCCATCTTCAGACGCGCCAGGGGCGAGCGCAGCTCGTGGCTGGCGTTGGCCAGCAGACTTTGGTGCGAGCGCAGTAGGTTTTCGATGCGGCCGGCGGCCTCGTTGAAGCTGCGTGCCACGGCGGCCACCTCGTCCCTGCCGCTGTCATCGACTCGGTGGCTCAGCTGGCCGTCACCAAAGGTCTGCACACCGGCCTTGAGGGCTTCCAGGCGGCGCGTCAGCCGCCGCACCACGGGAAAGGCACCGGCCGCGATGCCCACGAAGAGCAGCACCAGAACGATCAGCAGACCCTGGCTGTGCAGGAGGCGCGGTCCCAGCAGCGCCGGCCCGGCCCAGGGCGCGTCGTCTCGGCGCGCCAAGCCGCCCTCGCCGGCGGACCGCCGCGCGTCCGGGTGGCCTTCCGCGCCCGGCGCCGCGCGGCCCTCGCGGCGGCCCTCCAGGGCGTCGGCCCGCGCGCCCGGCAGTCGGGCCAAGCGGATGAAGCTGATGTGCCGCCCGTCGTCCAGCGTGATCTCCACCTGCCGCTGACCAGGAAAATCCTCGCGGCGCTCGAACAGCTCGGAAGCCCCGATGCGCTGCCCCTGTGCGTCCTGCAGGGCCAGGGCCATGCGCAGGCGCTGGCCCCATTCCTCGATGGCGCGCGCCTGCAGTTCGCGCGGCGCATCCGGCGGCGGCAGGGCACGCTGCAGCAGCACGGCCATGGCCTGCAGGCGCTCGCCCGCGGCCACCTCGGCGTTGCCGCGCTCCTGCTCGATCTGGCGCTGAAAGAGCCAGCCCGCCCCCAGGGCGAAGGCCGCCAGCACCACGATGACGGTGAGGTAAATGCGCCAGTAAAGCGACTTCACGTGCTGCCTTCAGCGTCCTGCTTGCGGGCAAACACATAGCCGGCCCCGCGGACGGTCAACACGCGGCGCGGGTTCTTGGGATCGTCCTCGATCACCGCTCGGATGCGCGAGATGTGCACATCGATCGAGCGGTCGAAGGCCTCCAGCGGATGGCCCTTGAGCGAGTCCATGATCTGGTCGCGCGACAACACCCGCCCCGGGCTTTGCGCCAGCACGACCAGCAGGTCGAACTGATGGCTGGTCAGGTCGCAGGGCTTGCCGTCCAGGCGCGCCATGCGAGCGGCCAGGTCGATCTCCAGGCGACCGAAGCGCAGCACCTCCACCCCTTGCATATCGGGCTCGGCACGGCGCAGCAGGGCCTTGACCCGGGCCTGCAGCTCGCGCGGCTCGAAGGGCTTGGGCAGGTAGTCGTCCGCCCCCAGCTCCAGGCCCAGGATGCGATCCATGGGCTCACCGCGCGCCGAGAGCATCAGCACGGGCAGGCGCCTGAGGCGGGCGTCGCGGCGCAACTCGCGGCAGAAGTCCAGGCCATCGCCATCGGGCAGCATGATGTCCAGCACGGCGAGGTCATACACGCCCTGCTCCAGCTTCTGCCTTGCGGCGGCCAGGTTATGCGCCACGTCGATCTCGAAGCCTGCAGCCTGGAGGTAGTCGCCCACCATGTCGGTGAGTCGGGCGTCGTCGTCGATCAGCAGCAGTCTGGAGTTCATGGAAGGCAGATGGCTGGCGCAGCGGGCCCGGGTAGAGGCCCGGTCGCCCAGCGTCATGGTCGGGGTGTAAGCCTGAAGCATAAGCGCAGTCCTGGCCTGCTTCGGCTTACTGGCCGCGCGACTTCTGATGCTCGGCCATGCGAGCCTGGCGCTGCTTGAGCTTGGCGGCCAGCTTGGCGCGCTGCTCGGGCGTCAGCACGCGAGCCACGTCAATCATGGCCTGGCTCATGCGCTTGGAGATCTGCTCGTGCAGGGCGCTGCCCTTCTGGCGCAGAGCCTCGATGGCGGCGGCATCCACATTGGTGGCGGCGAACAAGGTGAGGCCCTGCTCATGCAGGCCGCGCATGGCGTCGCGCTGCGGCTTCAACTCGCTGCGGGCGGCGTCCATGATGGTCTTGATCTGACTGCGCTGGGCGTCGGTGGCATCCACCAGGTCCAGCATGTGCTCGACATGGCCTCCCATCATGGGCCCCATACCCGGGCCGCCCATGTCGGGGTGACGCTGGGCATGGGCGGCGCCGGTCAGCAATGCGAGGGCCATGGCGGCGGCGGGAATCAGGCGATTGATCTTGAAGCTGGGCATACAAGCACTCCGTGGCTGGGTCGATGCATGCAGTGTCCGAAAGGCCCGTAAGCCCGCCATGCCGAGGCGGTGAAGAAGCGTAAAGAAACCGGGGGCCAAGGTGCCCCGCCCATGGGAGCAACGGCCGCGCAGCCATGAAAAAGAGGTCCGCGATGGGACCTCTCGTGACTATGGCGCTGAACGGAGCTCGCAGCCCGTCCGCGGCATCCGGCTCAGCGGATGGGCTTGAAGCGCACGCGCTTCGGGCGGGCGCCTTCCTCGCCCAGGCGCTTCTTCTTGTCGGCTTCGTACTCGTGGAAGTTGCCGTCGAAGAAGAACCACTGCGAGTCGCCTTCGCAGGCCAGGATGTGCGTGCAGATGCGGTCCAGGAACCAGCGATCGTGCGAGATCACCATGGCCGAGCCGCCGAACTCCAGCAGGGCCTCTTCCAGGGCGCGCAGGGTTTCGACGTCCAGGTCGTTGGACGGTTCGTCGAGCATCAGCACGTTGCCGCCTTGCGCCAGGGTCTTGGCCAGGTGCAGACGACCGCGTTCACCACCGGAGAGCTGGCCGACCATCTTCTGCTGGTCGTTGCCCTTGAAGTTGAAGCGGCCGATGTAGGCGCGGCTGGGCATCACGAACTTGCCGACCACGATGTTGTCCAGGCCGCCCGAGACGTCTTCCCAGACGGTCTTGTTGGCGTCCAGGCTCTGGCGGCTCTGGTCGACGAAGGCCAGCTTGGCCGTCTTGCCGATCTTGACCGTGCCCGAATCCGGCTGCTCCACGCCCTGGATCATGCGGAACAGCGTGGACTTGCCGGCGCCGTTGGGGCCGATGATGCCCACGATGGCGCCAGGCGGAACCTTGAAGCTGAGGTTGTCGATCAGAACGCGGTCGCCAAAGCTCTTGGTGACGTTTTCGAATTCGATGACCTCATTGCCCAGACGCTCCGCCACGGGGATGAAGATCTCGTTGGTCTCGTTGCGCTTCTGGTATTCGACGTCGCTCAGTTCCTCGAAGCGGGCCAGACGCGCCTTGCTCTTGGCCTGGCGGCCCTTGGCGTTGGAGCGCACCCACTTCAGCTCTTCCTTCATGGCCTTGGTGCGGGCGTCTTCGGACTTCTGCTCCTGCTCCAGGCGGCGCTCCTTCTGGTCCAGCCAGTCGGAGTAGTTGCCCTTCCAGGGGATGCCGTGGCCGCGGTCCAGTTCCAGGATCCATTCGGCGGCGTTGTCCAGGAAGTAGCGATCGTGGGTGATGGCCACCACGGTGCCGGGGAAGCGCTGCAGGAACTGCTCCAGCCACTCCACGCTTTCGGCGTCCAGGTGGTTGGTGGGTTCGTCGAGCAGCAGCATGTCGGGCTTGGACAGCAGCAGGCGGCACAGGGCCACGCGGCGCTTCTCACCGCCGGACAGCACGCCGATGTTGGCATCCCAGGGCGGCAGGTTCAGGGCGTCGGCGGCCAGTTCCAGCTGCAGATCGGTGTTCTCGGAACCGGCGGCGGCGATGATGGCCTCCAACTCGCCCTGCTCGGCGGCCAGGGCGTCGAAATCGGCGTCCGGCTCGGCATAGGCGGCGTAGACCTCGTCCAGGCGCTTCTTGGCGGCCAGCACGCCGCCGATGCCTTCCTCGACCGCCTCACGCACGGTCTGGTCCGGGTTCAGCTTGGGCTCCTGCTCCAGATAGCCGATCTTGATGCCGGGCATGGGGACGGCTTCGCCCTCGATTTCCTTGTCGACGCCG
Organism: Burkholderiaceae bacterium; assembly: GCA_041905785.1. GTDB lineage: Bacteria > Pseudomonadota > Gammaproteobacteria > Burkholderiales > Burkholderiaceae_C > Roseateles_B. The sequence continues at coordinate 11,384 of JAYRKJ010000032.1, read as the reverse complement.
GCCATGATCTTCAGCAGCGTGGACTTGCCCGAGCCGTTCAGGCCCAGCACGCCGATCTTGGCGCCCGGGAAGAAGGACAGCGAGATGTCCTTCAGGATATGACGCTTGGGGGGAACCGTCTTGTTGACACGGTTCATCGAGAAAACATATTGGGCCATGGCTTACTCAGGGTTGAGTGCAGGTGGAAGATGCGGAATTCGGGCTGTCGCGGCCTCGCCCGGAGGCAAGCGGCCGCGGCAGCTGGGTGGGGGCTGGCGAACCAGCGCTGTGGCCGCGCGCGGCGACCCGGGCCCGGGAGCCCTCGCGGCACGCCTTGCCCGGCCCGCGGTTCACCCGGACCAAACCGCTATTGTCGCAGCTTCCGGACCCGCTCCACCTGCCGCGACAAGCTCACGCGTCCCTGCCGAGGGTGCCGGTCGCATCCGTCACGCGCCCATCTGGGCAATATCGTCGGCAATTCCCACCCTGCGCAACGGGCAGCGACCTATAATGGCCCTCGACGCTACGGCTCACAGTCTTGCCGTGGCGTCATTTTTTTTGAGCTCAAGCACCCGCCCCGCCCGGCCCGAAGACTGGCGTCGCACACAATGCGGCGCGGCCAGGCATTGAGCGGCTGGCGTGCGAAACCCGCAGTCAATGAGTTTTGATTCCCTGGGCTTGGCCGAGCCCCTCCTGAAGGCCATTGCCGACGCCGGCTACACCACCCCCACGCCCATTCAGAGCCAGGCGATCCCTGCCGTTCTGCAAGGTGGCGACCTGATGGCAGGGGCGCAGACCGGCACCGGCAAGACCGCAGGCTTCACCCTGCCCTTGCTGCACCGTCTTGCTGCCCAGAAGCCCGTCCGGGACGCCCGGGGCCGCATCGTCATTCGAGCCCTGGTCCTGACCCCCACGCGAGAGCTGGCGGCCCAGGTCGAGGAAAGTGTGCGCCTCTATGGCAAGTACCTGCCCCTGACGTCCATGGTGATGTTCGGCGGCGTGGGCATGCAGCCCCAGATCGACCGCCTGAGGAAGGGCGTGGACATCCTGGTGGCCACGCCCGGCCGTCTGCTGGACCATGCCCAGCAAGGCACGCTGGACCTGTCCCAGGTGCAGATCCTGGTGCTGGACGAAGCCGACCGCATGCTGGACATGGGCTTCATCCACGACATCAAGAAGGTGCTGGCCCTGCTGCCCCAGAAGAAGCAGAGCCTGCTCTTCTCCGCCACCTTCAGCGACGACATCAAGGCCCTGGCCGACCGCCTGCTGAACCAGCCGGCGCTGATCGAGGTCGCCCGCCGCAACCAGACCAATGAATCCATCGCCCAGAAGATCCATCCGGTCGACCGCGACAAGAAGAAGGAACTGCTGGCCCACCTGATCCGTCAGGGCGACTGGCACCAGGTGCTGGTCTTCACGCGCATGAAGCACGGCGCCAACCGCCTGGCCGAGTACCTGAACAAGGAAGAAATCTCGGCCATGGCCATCCATGGCAACAAGAGCCAGGGCGCGCGCACCAAGGCTCTGTCCGAATTCAAGGCCGGCACGCTGCAGGTGCTGGTGGCGACCGACATCGCCGCCCGCGGCATCGACATCGACCAGCTGCCCCATGTCGTCAACTACGAGCTGCCCAACGTCCCCGAGGACTATGTGCATCGGATCGGCCGCACCGGCCGCGCCGGCGCCAAGGGCGAGGCCGTGAGCCTGGTCTGCGTGGACGAGAACGGCTTCCTGCGCGACATCGAGAAGCTGATCAAGCGCGAGATCCCGCGTGAAGTCGTTCCCGGCTTCGAACCCGACCCCAACGCCAAGCCCGAACCCATCGTGCTGGGCCGCATGGTGCTCAATGGCGGCGCGGGCGGCGGTGCCGGCCGCGGTGGACGCGGCGGCGGCGGCCGTGGTGGCCGCCCCTCGCAAGGACCGCGCGGCGATGCGCCTCGCGCCGAAGGCCGCGGTGGCGATCGGCCGCGTCAGGATGGCGGTCGCAACCAGCCTACGGCACGTCGCGACAATGCCCCGGCCCAGGGCCGCGGCACGCGGACCGACGCGCCGCGGCCTGCCGCCGCGCAAGGCAAGCGTCCGGCTGGCAGCAGCCAGGGTCGCCAGGGTGGCGGCGGCCAGGGTGGCGCACGGCTGACCAGCCCCAAGCGCTGACCCGCACGGCGCCCCTCCGTGCCCTCCGAATCAGCCCGGCCCAGCGCCGGGCTTTTTTGTGCCTGCGATCGAGACAGGCTCGCGGCCACAAAGCCGTGCCCGGAGGCCGCTCCCCTGGGCGCCTTCGCTGGCCCTGGGAACGGCCGCGTTGTGGCCATCCCGCGCAGCCGGCCGCCGGCGCTGGGCCACAATGGCCCGCAAATCCAGTGGCATGCGGGGTGAACCATGAGAGTGACGTTCCTGGGCGCAGCGGACACGGTGACGGGATCACGCCATCTCGTCGACACGGGCGACCGCCGCCTCTTGCTGGACTGCGGCCTGTTCCAGGGCTACAAGACCCTGCGCGAACGCAACTGGCTGCCGATGGGCGTGCCGGTCCATGGCATCGATGCCGTGCTGCTGTCGCATGCCCACCTGGACCACAGCGGCTACATTCCGGCCCTGGTGCGGCAGGGCTTCAAGGGCCAGATCTTTTCGACGCCGGCCACGCGCAAGCTCTGCGAGGTGCTGCTGGCCGACAGCGCGCACCTGATGGAAGAAGACGCCCGACGCGCCAACCGCGCCGGCAGCTCGCGGCATGAGAAGGCCCTGCCGCTGTACACGCTCAAGGACGCCCAGCGCGCGCTGACCCATTTCGTCGGCCTGCCGCGCGACGGGCGCCTGCGCCTGGGCGGCAATGAGATCCGCTTCACGCCGGCCGGGCACCTGCTGGGCGCGTCCTGCATCACGGTGCAAAGCAAGGACCGTCGCCTGGTCTTTTCCGGTGACCTGGGCCGCGCCAAGGACCTGATGCTGCCACCGCCCCAGCCGCTGGAGGAGGCGGACGTGCTCCTGATCGAGTCCACCTACGGCGACCGGCGCCACCCGGCCGAGGACGTGCAAGAGCGCCTGGGCCGCATCATCCGCAGCACCATCCACCGGGGCGGCAGCGTGCTGCTGCCCAGCTTCGCCGTCGGGCGGGCGCAGGCCCTGCTGCTCGTACTGCAGCGCCTGCGCGCTGCCGGCGAGATTCCCGGCGACCTGCCCATCGTGCTGGACAGCCCCATGGCGCGCGAGGCCACCGAGATCACGCTGGAATACCGGCGCCTGCTGAGGGTCTCGCCCGGCGAGCTCTCGCGCCTGTGCGAGGGCGTGCGCCTGGTCAGCAAGCCGCAGGAGTCGCTCAAGACGGCGCAGGCGGTGGCGCGCCGGCCCGGTGTCGTCATCTCTGCCAGCGGCATGGCCACCGGCGGCCGGGTTCTCAACTACCTGCAGATGCTGGCGCCGCAGGCGCGCCACCACATCTGCTTCGCCGGATTCCAGGTGGGCGGCACGCGCGGCGCCAAGATGGTGGGCGGTGCGCGGGAGATCAAGATCCGCGGCGAGTTCGTGCCGGTCAACGCCGAAGTAAGCCACCTGGAGGGATTCTCCGGCCACGCGGACAGCGAGGAACTGATGACCTGGCTGCGCCATTTCCGCCGTCCTCCTTCGCATACCTTCGTGGTGCATGGCGAAGCCCTGGCGGCCGACGCCTTGCGCAGCCGCATCCAGGACGAGCTGGGCTGGACCGTGCGCGTACCCCAGCATGGCGAAACCGTGGAAGTCTGAGCCCGCACAGGCGCCGGCCAGCCGTGCTGGGGCATACTGCGCCGCCCATGAAAACCCAGCCCATCCGCCCCGCCGAGGTCGATTTTTCCGACGCAGCAGCGCCCTGTGCTCCCGCCTTTGGTGACGTCTACCATGCCCGTGCCGGCGCCTTCGCCCAGGCTCAGCACGTCTTTCTGGCCGGCAATGAGCTGCCGCAGCGCTGGCAGGGTCGGTCGCGCTTTGTGATCCTGGAGACGGGCTTCGGCCTGGGCAACAACTTCCTGGCCACCTGGGCGGCATGGCGCGAGGACCCGCAGCGCAGTGACCGCCTGGTGTTCATCAGCGTCGAAAAACACCCCCTGCGTCGCCAAGACCTGCTGCGCGCCCACGCGCAGTCGCCGCAACCGGCCCTCGCCGCGCAACTCCTGGAGCAATGGCCGCCGCTGACCCACAACCTCCACGTGCTGGACTTCGAGCAGGGCCGGCTGCGCCTGATGCTGTGCCTGGGCGAGGCCCGCGACTGGCTGGCCGAGCTGATCGCCGAGGTCGACGCCTTTTACCTGGACGGGTTTTCTCCCGCGCTCAACCCGGAGATCTGGGACCCCTATCTGCTGCGCACCCTGGGCCGCCTGGCGGCACCGGGCGCGACGGCGGCCACCTGGAGCGTGGCCCGCACCGTGCGTGACGGTCTGACCAGCGCGGGCTTCGAGGTCCGCAAGACCGAGGGCTTTGCCAGCAAAGGACAGATGACTGTGGCGCGCTACGAGCCCCGCCATCAGCCGCACAAGCCCGTCGGGCGCCTGCCGCTGGCGCCTGCAGCGCGCAGCGTCATCGTGCTGGGTGCGGGCATTGCCGGCGCCGCTTGCGCACATGCATTGGCGGCGCAGGGTCTGGAAGTGCGGCTGCTGGAATCGCGCGATGCGCCCGCGCAGGCCGGCTCCGGCAACCCCGGCGGTCTGTTCCACGGCACGCTGAACCCGGACGACGGCCTGCATGCCCGATTCAACCGTGCAGCGGCCCTGCACACCGAGCGCCGCGCCCGCGCACTGCTGGCCGGCGGCCACCTGCCCTGGCTGCAGCAAGGCCTGCTGCGCCTGGAAATGCAGCGCGACCTCGCCACCCTGCACGCGCAGATCGAGCGCCTGGGCCTGCCCGCCGACTACGTCCAGGCCTTGTCCGCAGCACAGACCGGCGCGATGGCCGGCTGGCCTCTGGCGCCAGACGTGCGGGCGGCCTGGTTCTACCCCGGTGGAGGCGCACTCCCGCCTGGCGGGATGGTGGCGGCCCTGCTCAGCACGGCCGCTCGCCCCATCCAACTGCTGACCCAGCGGCCGGTGGCCCGGCTGGCACAGGCGGGCGAGCGCTGGCAATGCCTTGATGCCTCGGGGCGCCTGCTGGCCGACGCTGATGCCTTGGTGCTGGCCGCAGGCACCGACAGCCCCGCGCTGCTCGCGACCCTGGCATCAGGCGAACTGGCCCGGCAATTGCCCCCTCTGTGCACCCAGCGCGGGCAGATCAGCCTGCTCAGCGAGGCCCAGCTGGCAGGGCAAGGCTTGCGCGCCCCGCGCCTGCCGCTGGCCGGCGCGGGCTACGCGCTGCCTCTTCCAGCGGGGGGCATGGTGTTCGGTGCGACACACCAGGACGGCGACCCGGTCCCGGATTTGAGGGACAGCGACCATGACGAGAACCTCGCCCAACTGGCCTTGCTGAGCCCGCAGGCCATGCCGCGGCCGACGCTGGCGCAAGGACGGGTGGGCTGGCGGCTCATCGCGCCTGACCGCCTGCCCCTGGTGGGCGGCCTGGCAGCGCAGCCGCTGGCGGGTCGCCTTGACCAGGTGCGCATGATCCCCCGGCTGCCGGGCCTGGCCCTGTGCACGGCGATGGCCTCGCGCGGCCTCAGCTGGGCGCTGCTGTGCGGTGAACTCGTTGCCAGCCGGATCACCGGCGCGCCCGCGCCACTGGAGGCCAGCCTGGTCGACGCCCTGGACCCGCTGCGCTACATGCAGCGGCAATCCCGAGCGGGCTGATCACCCTCGGCCACGGGGCTGGACGGCACGCCATGAATCGATAAGCTGAAGCCAGCGCACCGCCCAGCCCGCACTGCCAGGAGTATCAGCAAGTGCCTCCACCGATAAGCGGCGCAAGGTCCGAACCGCCGGAGCCCCTCGTCCCCGCCTGGTCCGTCGACGGCGGCTCGGTCGAACTCGCCCAGTTGCTGGCCCACATGCGGCTGAGCCAGATCGAATGGCCCGCCGAACGTTTGCGCGCGGAATTGCAGCGCGCGGCCACCTACCGGCCCAGCCCGGCGCAAGCCCTGGAGCTGGAGGCCTACGATCTGCTGCAGGGGCTGGGCCGCGAAGCCTCGACGGCGCTGCAGCGCCTGCGCCGGGCCCGGGAGCTCCAGCAACTGGCCCAGACCATGAAAGCCCCGCTGGCCGAAGCTGCGGCATGGCGGGTGATGCACACGCTGCAGAGCCTGCTGCAGATGTTTGCCGCCTCGCTGCACAGCGCGGGCATGGCGTCCAGCCTCTATCTGCAAGCTGGCGAAGCGGAAATGGCCCAGCTGATGACAGTGCAGCGCAACAGCGTGCTCTTTCATGCCGAGATGTACGAGACGCTGGGCGACTCCTGCCGCGAACTTCTCAACAACGGCACTTCACTGCCTCCCGCATTCAGGCACCGGATTCTTGGGGGCGCCGGGGCGGCCGGGGCGGCCTTCAGCCTGGGCATACGCGCCAGCAATGACGCCGACTTCGAGCGTTATCTCGATGAATCCATGCGCCTTCACCACGAAGCTCTGGCATTGGCCGAGGCACATGGTCTTGACACATTGGTGTCGGTCAGCCTCACCAACCTGGCCATTATTGAAGCCACGCGCGGCCATGCGCAGCAAAGCCAGGCCTTGATGCAGGAGGTCGAGCGCCGACCGGAGGTGGACCCCAAGCGCCCCGGCTGGAAGGAGTGGCATCGCTACTGCGCCGTGCTCGTCCAGGCCCTGCAAAGCGACGCCGGCTGGCAGGCGCTGATGGAGATGGCGCGTGAATCCATGGACCATGGCCTCAATCGAGTCGCCGTGCGCGACGCCTGCCTGTACGCCGTCAAGCGCCTGGCCCAGCGCAACGGCCGGATGGCAGACGCGCTGTGGGCCAGCGAGCGGCTGAACGAGCTGCAGCGGGCCTCGCACCGGCAACTGGCTCATGCCTTGAGCGACACCGTGGACGCGGTGCTGGAGCGGCCGCATCTCATGCATGAGCGCGAAACCCTGGTCCAGCGCGGCTCCGACCTGGAGCGCTCGCTGGCGCAGCGCAATGCCGAGCTCTCCGACACCCTGGCCAGGGTTCAGGCCGAAGTCGCGATCCGCCAGGCGACCGAGGAGGCCTTGCAGAAGGCTCACGACGACCTGGAGCATCAGGTCCGGCAGCGCAGCGCGCAACTGGAGCAGGCCATGCGCACGCTGATGCTGCATGAGAAGCAGCTGGCCCTGTCACGCATGGTGGCCGGCATGGCGCACGAGCTGAACACGCCCCTGGACAACGCGCGCATGGGTGCCTCCCTGATCGCCGAGCGGGCCCATCAGCTGCGCACCCGGCTGAGCGAGCACAGTCTGCGCCGCAGCGAACTGGACGATCTGCTGGAGCAACTGGACGGTGCAGGCGACCTGATCGATCGCGGCCTGGCGCGCGTCGCCCAGCTGGTCCAGCGTTTCAAAACGCTAGGGCAGGATGATGAAACGCTGGCACGCGCCGAAATGGACCTCAGCGAGGTGATCCGGCTCAGCGCCTCCAGCTGGCGCCAGGCCCTGGCTGAGGCCGGTGTGGACCTGGTGCTGAACCTGCCGGCCCACTGCCCGTTCCAAGGCTGCCCGCAGGACATCCAGCAGGTGCTGCAGCAACTGCTGGAGAACAGCCTCATCCACGGCTTCAAGGACAAACAGCGGGGAACAATCTGGATCGACCTGTCGGTCGAAGCTGGGTCGGAAACGACAAACGACGAGCCACTCGGCGCAGCCAGCCCCCCATCGCAGCTGCAGATTCGCTGGCGCGATGACGGCGTGGGCATTGCAGCAGCGCACCTCCCCCACGTCCTGGAACCCTTTTTCACGACCCAGTTGGGACGCAGCGGTGTGGGCCTGGGGCTGACCAGCGTTCACAAGCTCGTGGTGGAACGCATGCTCGGACAGCTTGTCATCGAAAGCCAAGCTGGCGAAGGCACCACCGTCAGCATTCGCATACCCCCGCAACTCCAAGAAGCCTGACTTCTTCATAAAGAAACCCTGCCTATGACATTCGTCATGACCCTGCAAGAGCGGGGCAACACCGAGAGGGATTTTGGGGAGCGCCAAAAAAAACAATTTGAAGCAAATTCGCTCTGCGCCCCGAGGGAAGTCGTGACTCGGCCAGCCATTCAAAACCAAAAGGATCCCCTGGATCCAGCGCAAGACGGAGTTCCCCGCATGAAGAAGTCTAGGTCCCTGAACAGCATCAGCATCGCCGTGGCCGCACTGGCCGGGCTCGCCCTGGCACCCATGGCCGCACAAGCCGATGCACAAGGTCGCGCCCTTGGCCACATCAAACAGTTCACCAGCCACAGCCTGCATGGCCAAGGCCACGAGTACAGCCTGCGCGACGTGATCCTCGACGCCGACGGCACCGAGCACGTGCGTCTCGACCGCACCGTCGACGGCCTGCGCGTGATCGGCGGCGACCTGGTGGTGCGCTCGGACCGCAACGGGGCTCTGCAAGCCATGCACATGACGCTCAAGCGCGACCCCAAGGTGGGCACCAAGCCGGCGATCTCGCTGGGTCAGGCCAAGCAACTGGCCGTTGCCAAGCATGGCGGCGCCGACATGGGCGTCAAGCCCGAGCTGGTGATCTACGCCCGCGGTGACCAACCCCGCCTGGCCTGGGACGTACTGGTCGGCGGCGAGGAAGCCGACGGCACGCCCTTCGAGAAGCACGCCATCATCGATGCCCAGACCGGCACCCACCTGGACATGTGGAACGACATCCACACCGCTGCCGCCACCGGCTCCGGCAAGAGCCTCTACAGCGGCACGGTCACCCTGACCACCAACTCCATCAGCGGCGGCTACGAGCTGCGCGACCCTGCTCGCGGCAGCACCTACACCACCAACATGGGCAAGAGGACTTCCGGCAACGGCACGATCTTCACCGACACCGACAACGTGTGGGGCAATGGCACGACGTCCGACCTGGCTTCCGCCGCCGTTGACGCCCAGTACGGCACCGCCGTCACCTGGGACTATTACAAGAACGTGCACGGCCGCAGCGGCATCGCCAACGACGGCAAGGGCGCCTTCAACCGCGTGCACTATGGCCGCAACTACGCCAATGCCTTCTGGTCCGACTCCTGCTTCTGCATGACCTACGGCGACGGTGACGGCAGCAGCCTGAAGTCGCTGGTGTCCCTGGACGTGGCCGGCCATGAAATGACCCACGGCGTGACCAGCCGCACCGCCAACCTGACCTACTCCGGCGAGTCCGGTGGCCTGAACGAAGCCACCTCGGACATCTTCGGCACCATGGTCGAGTTCTACGCCGCCAACAGCAGCGATGCCGGCGACTACCTGATTGGCGAGAAGGTCATGATCGGTGCGGCCTATCTGCGCAACATGATGAAGCCCAGTGCTGATGGCGGCTCGGCCGACTGCTGGTACAGCGGTGTGGGCAGCCTGGACGTGCACTACAGCTCGGGCGTGGCCAACCACTTCTTCTTCATGCTGGCCGAAGGCACCAACAGCAGCTTCGGCGCAAGCCCGACCTGCAAGGCCGGTGACACCCGCGTGGCCACCGGCACCGGCAGCCTGACCGGGATCGGCCGCGACGCCGCTGCCAAGATCTGGTACCGCGCGCTGACCACCAAGATGACCTCCAGCACCAACTACGCGGGCGCCCGTGCCGCCACCATCGCCGCAGCCAATGAGCTGTATGGCGCTGGCAGCACGCAGGCCAACGCCGTGGCAGCCGCCTGGACGGCCGTCAACGTCAACTGACGTCTAAGCGAGGAGGACGCAGGCAGCCTGAGGGCCGCCTGTGCATCCAGCAGAAGAACGAAAGGGGCGGCCGATGGCCGCCCCTTTCGTTCTATTGCTTTGCGCATGGGGTATGAAGTTCTGCTCCTCATGAACTCCGCCAGGGCTGCTAAATCGCTGCCCTTTGCCTTCACCGAGTACGGCGCGGTGGCGCTGGCCAATGTGCTGGCCTCTGCCCAGGACGCGGAGATGGGCATCTATGTGGTGCGGGCCTTTGTGCCGGTGCGGATGCGGATCATCGAGCGCGCCCAGGGCGCGGATCGGCAGGGCGGGGACTTGAGAGTTAAGGCCTGGCCCCGCACTCGGTATCTGACCCCGCACTCTTTGACCCCGCACTCTCTGGAGTTGGGTCTCGATTGTCACGAGACTCGAGCACCCATTCGTGGCTTATGCGTTGGATGCTATGGCGAGCAACACAAGCATCAGCAAAGCAATTAGACCAAACACCCACAGCGTTATAACTACATCCTTCCGAATCGTCTTTGCCATACGTTCAATTTCGATATTTCCGTATCCAGCATACCCCGCACCCAATATTCGAGAGAACTGAGCTCTTCGAAACGGGTTTGAGGAATTCCCGTCCATATCCTCAGCCGAATCAAATTCAGCAACCTTGCCCTCTACCGTGGCCACCAGCCTACAAAACTTCTCAAACCTGAAATAGGTGAGCAGCGATTTCACAAGTAGCGCAACAAACAAGACAGCGATTACCCCAGGAAACAAAATTGACATAAGAAGCTCATTTACTTAGAAGGTCTGCCACCCTGGCCGCATCTTTATCGGTTAGCGTAATTCCAACACCCACGGCTGGAGGTCGAATGCCAGCTATGAGATTGCCCGTCCGGAAACCACCTTTTTCATTCGCAAAACCAACACCGCCGCCCGAAGCTTGAACACTTACTAGCCCGGTCCCAACCGTAACACTGGCACTACCTGTCGCGCCTATTGTTCCGACCCCTGCACTAGCGGAAACTTTGGCCGTCAAGCCGCTTGATTCACCCAGCTTGACTTGACTTTCAACCGTGGTTTGCACTGCCAACGCCGGTGTACTCCGGAGCCCTACGTAGGTTGAGCCGCCCGTTGAACTACTTGATCTACTCTCCTCCACTAGGGCTACAGAAATCGTCGTTTTTGTCACCGTTCCTGAGGTTGCGGGTGTTCCTTGCTTGTCAACCGACCCAAACATTGACTGAAATGCACGCTGTACTTCCGCATGTGGGGCTTGGTAGGGCTCATAAGTGGGACCAACTGGATCCCGACCATCTGGGTCCTTGAACAAAAATGGATTGTTGTTTCCATAGTGATACCGCCCGAACGACTTCCCAGTCGCGGCATCGGTAACTACAGGATCGATCGAAAGGAATCGTCCCGCGATCGGATCGTAATACCGCTGCTGCATGTACACCAGCTCCGTCTCCGCATCCTGCACATGCCCCGTGAACCCCACCTGGCTGGTGGCGGGGCTGGGCTTGGCTCCCTGGGCCACATACCCATAGGGCTCGAAACGCGTCCGGCTGATCTCCCGGCCATCCGGCCCCGTGCGTGCCACCGGGCTGCCCAGCGCATCCGTGTGCACGTACTGCGTCGCACCCCCCACCACCGCTTCCGCGATCAGCTTGCTGCCCAGGTACAC
>JAYRKJ010000031.1:0-35902 GCA_041905785.1 Burkholderiaceae bacterium | reverse complement strand
GGTCCCCCGCTGGGACGTCGATGCTCGCAGCATGGAGCCGCTCGCATCGCCAGCGCGGGCCGGCTTGGGGCGGCCCGGCGCTCGGCCCGATGGATCACCCCTCGCCCATGCTCGCCTTGCTGAACGCAGGCGGGCCCGGTCGGTCCCCCGCGGGGACGTCGATGCTCGCAGCATGGAGCCGCTCACATCGCCAGCGCGGGCCGGCTTGGGGCGGCCCGGCGCTCGGCTCCCTGCCCGAGGAACCCATCTGACAGGAAACCACCACCATGGATGACGAAGGCGTTGAACAGGCAGCCATCCTGCTGATGTCCCTGGGCGAGGAGGAAGCCGCCGAGGTCTTCAAGCACCTCGCGCCCAAGGAAGTGCAGAAGCTGGGCGAGACCATCGCCAAGCTGAAAGTGGTGAAGCGCGAGCAGGTCGAGAAGGTGCTGGACAAGTTCGATGCCGTGGCCGAGACACAGAGCATGCTGGTGAACGACACCGACGAGTACGTCCGCACCGTGCTGCGCCGCGCCCTGGGCGAGGACAAGGCCAATCTGCTGCTGGACCGCATCCTGCAGGGCAGCGACGTGTCCTCCATCGAAAGCCTCAAGTGGATGGACGCCGGCTCGGTGGCCGAGTTGCTGCGCAACGAGCATCCCCAGATCATCGCGGCCATCCTGGCGCACCTGGACTTCGACCAGACCAGCTCCGTCCTCAAGCTCTTCACCGAACGCCAGCGCAACGAGGTGCTGATCCGCATTGCCACACTGGACGGCATCCAGCCCATGGCCCTGAAGGACCTCAACGAGGTGATGAGCCAGATCCTGGCCGGTGGCGACCGCATGAAGAAGAGCTCGCTGGGCGGCGTGAAGACCGCGGCCGAGATCATCAACATGATGGGCTCCAGCGTCGAAGCCTCGGTGCTGGACTACATCCGCGAGGCCGACAGCGACCTGGCCCAGAAGATCATGGACAACATGTTCACCTTCGACGACCTCGAGAAGATCGACGACAAGGGCATCCAGGCCACGCTCAAGGAAGTGCAGAGCGAGTCGCTGGTCGTGGCGCTCAAGGGCGCCAGCCCCGACCTGCGCGAGAAGATCTTCCGCAACATGTCCACCCGCGCCGCGGAAACCCTGCGCGAAGACCTGGAATCGCGCGGCCCGGTGCGGCTCTCGGAAGTCGAGAGCGAGCAGAAGGAAATCCTCAAGATCGTGCGCCGCTTGGTGGACGAAGGTCAGATCGTGCTGGCCACCGGCGGCGACGACCAGTTCCTCTGACCCTGTCGCCGCAACCCGCACTGATTGCCCGGAATGTTCACCATGCCGCCCCGCCCGCCCCGCCAAGTCCCGCCGCCCGTTCGCCCCGAGGGAAGCCCGGCGCGCACCAGCCACTACGGCCGCTTCATCCCGCGCGAGGAGTTGCAGGGCTTCTCCAGCTGGAACCCGGACCCCTTCCAGGGTGTGCCGGAGACCAAGCCCACCTACACGACCGTGCCGCCCGAGCCTGCGGCGCCCGAGGCGCCGGCCGCCGAGCCCGAGCCCCGTGTCGACGAGCTGATCAGCGCCGCTCGGCAGAGCGGCTACCAGGACGGCTACCGCGACGGCATGGAAGCGCTGGACGCCTTCAAGAAAAGCTTCGCCCAGCAGATGAGCGCCCAGATCGGCGAGCTCATGCGCAACTTCAGCGCTGACTTCCAGGACATGGAAGCCCGCATGGCCGAGACCTTGGCCCGCTGCGCCGTCGAGCTGGCACGCCAGGTCGTGCGCGCCGAGCTGCAGCAGCAGCCCGAGTTGATCGCACGCGTGGCCCATGAGGCCATCGAAGCGCTGCTGATCTCGGCCCGCCATATCCGCGTCCGCGTGCACCCCGAGGACCTGCCGCTGGTCGAGCAAGGCGCCGGCGAGGAGCTGAAGGCGCGCGAAGCCCAGCTGATCCCCGATCCGAGCATCGCGCGCGGCGGATGCAAGGTCGACTCGGACATCTCCAGCGTCGACGCCACCCTGCCCGCCCGCTGGCAGCAGGTGACGGCAGCCATGGGCCAGCACTCGCTCTGGGAAGACCGCCGTGGCAGCAACGAGTCCGACGAGGACACTGCGTCATGAAGAACGAGAGCATCGAGCGCCTCTCGCGCTGGAACCAATACCTGGACGACCTCCAGGCCTTCGCCTCCGCGCCGGTGGCCCTGGAGCCCCAGGGCAAGCTGGTGCGCGTGGCCGGGCTGGTGCTGGAGGCCACGGGCGTGCGCGTGCCGGTAGGCTCGGTGTGTCAGATCCACATGCCCAGCTCGGCGGCCAACCCGCGCCGCGGCCAGGCGCCGGTCAATGCCGAGGTCGTGGGCTTCTCCGGCGACCGCGCCTACCTGATGCCCACCGATGAAGTCCATGGGCTCTCCAGCGGCGCCATGGTCGTCCCGCGCCCTGCCGCCCTGCGCGGCCCCGTGCTGGGCCAGCAGCGCCATCCTTGGCGCCGCGACGAGGACCGCGGCCTGCACCTGCCCATGGGCGACGGCCTGCTGGGTCGCGTGGTCGACTCGCACGGGCATCCGCTGGACCGTCGCGGCCCGCTGGAGGACGTCCATCCCGAGCCCATGGTGCGCCGCCCCATCAACGCCATGGACCGCGACCCGGTGCGCACGCCGCTGGACACCGGCGTGCGTTCCATCAACGCCATGCTGACCGTGGGCCGCGGCCAGCGCCTGGGCCTCTTCGCCGGCACCGGCGTCGGCAAGTCCGTGCTGCTGGGCATGATGGCGCGCTACACGCAGGCCGATGTGATTGTGGTGGGTCTGATCGGCGAACGCGGCCGCGAGGTCAAGGAATTCATCGAGGACATCCTCGGCGAAGACGGACTGGCCCGCTCGGTGGTGGTCGCCGCGCCGGCGGATGCCCCGCCGCTGCTGCGCATGCAGGGCGCCACCTACGCCACCGCCATCGCCGAGCACTTCCGTGACCGCGGCCTGCATGTGCTGCTGTTGATGGACTCGCTCACCCGCTACGCCATGGCCCAGCGCGAGATCGCCCTGGCCATCGGCGAGCCGCCGGCCACCAAGGGCTATCCGCCCAGCTGCTTCGCCAAGCTGCCCCAGTTGGTGGAACGCAGCGGCAACGGCATGGCCGGCGGCGGCTCCATCACCGCCTTCTACACCGTGCTGTCGGAAGGTGACGATCAGCAGGATCCCATCGCCGACGCCGCGCGAGGCATCCTGGACGGGCACATCGTGCTCTCGCGCGATCTGGCCGAGGCCGGGCACTACCCCGCCATCGACATCGAGCGCTCGGTCTCCCGGGTCATGAGCAATGTCGCCGACCCCGCCCACGTGGTCTGTGCGCGCCGCTTCCGACAACTCTGGGCCAAGCACAACAAGGCCCGTGACCTGTTGCAGCTCGGCGCCTACGTGCCAGGCCATGACCACGAACTGGACCTGGCCGTGCGCCTGCATCCCGAGATGGTCCAGCTGCTGCAGCAGGACATGCATCAACCCGCAGGCCTGACGGCCAGCATCGACCAGCTCGAAAAACTGGTCAATGTTTCCTGAAACCTGCCGATAGTCCCAAGACGGAGAACCTTTCATGAGCGCTCCCTCCCTGCAAGCCCTGGACGTGCTGCTGGAACGTGCCGAAGCCGAGCGCGACGAAGCACTGCGCCTTCTGCGCGATGCAGAGCTGCGCGCCGAAGCCATGCGCCAGCAGCATGCGCAGCTTGCGCAATACCGCACGCAGTACCAGACGCGGTGGGCGCAGAGCTTTGCCCGCAGCACCACGGTGGACATCCTCAGTTGCTACCAGAGCTTTGGCGGCCGACTGGACCAGGCCATCAGCCAGCAGGATCTGCTCAGCAGCCAGGCCGAGCAGCACCTGGCCACCTTCCGCGAACAGCTGCGCGAGCGCGAGCTGCGTGTCGCTTCGGTACGCAAGCTGCTGGAGCGGCGGCATATGGAGATGCGCCGCACCCAGGAACGCCAGGAACAGAAGGCGACCGACGAGCACGCCACGCGCTTGCTGCGCCAGGCCGGCTTCGGTGCGTCTGTGCGCATCGGCCATTGAAGCAGCAGGCCCGGCGCGCGCCACGCAGCGCCCGGCAGGAAAGGATTTCCCATGAACAAGATGTTGTTGACGTCGACGAGCGCTGATCCGCGCGTCAGTCCGGTGGATCTGCTCAGCCAATTGAGCGCGGGCCGGGCCTCCTCAGGCGGCGGCGAATCGTCGGCGGGCTTTGCCCAGTTGCTGCAGGCTCGGGTGAGCGTCATGGGCCCGTCCGCCCTGCCCGCCTCAAACGGTTCGTCATCGACGCAGCCGCAAGCCGGCGCGGCTGTGCCGCGCGCTGGCGCCGGCCCCGAGCAACACAAGCCAGCCTCCCATGACGATGCCACCGCAGCACCGGAGCGCAGGCGCGCCTCGTCCGGCGAAGGCGCACGCAGCCCGGACGGCACCAAGGGAGGACAGCGCCGCAGTGGCGAAGCGCAGGCGCAAGGCAAGGCCGGCCTGGCAAAGCCTGGCCGACCACCCGCCGACACCGACGCCCAGGATCCCGTGCTGGCTCAGGTGCTGAGACACCTGCGTGCAGGCGACGGCGACGTAGTTGGCGACGAAGCCGGCAACGACAGCGCCGATGAGACGCTGACGATGACCGAGGACGCGCTGGCCGCAAGCGCCGCCGGGGCCTTGCTGCCATCGACACCGGTCCAGCCTGCCGAGGCGCGGGCGCCGATCGATGCGGGGACTGCAGGTACGCCAGGCGGCGAGGAACCGGAGGCGCTTGGCAATTCGGGCAAGGGGCGCCCCAGCGCCCCGAAGGACATCAGCGAAGGTGACGCACGGCCCGGCAGGGCGCTGGCCACGATTGCAGACTCCGCGCGCACGTCCTCGGCGTCTTTGCGCGCAGCAACGGGCACCGAGGAAGCCCTGGCCCAGGGACTTGCCTCGGTGGGCGCAGCCGCAAACACGCAGGGCCAGGCAGCCGTCGACGGCATGGCTGCCGACAGAAGCGCTGCAGCCACCAACTTCGCCGGCGCCCTGCAGCAAGCGCAGCTCAGTGCCGCGCAAGGGCGAGGTACCGCCGAACACGGCAGCGTGCGTTATGAGCTGCATGCCCCCCTGCACAGCAGCGGCTTTGCCCCCGAGATGGCCGCGCGCCTGAGCCTGGCGGCGGCCGAAGGCGTGCAGCAGGCGCAGTTGCACCTCCACCCGGAGGAGATGGGGCCGGTGCAAGTGCAGATCGTGCTGGATGGCCAGCAGGCTCAGATCAGCTTCATGGCCGAGCAGGCCGATACCCGTGCGGTGCTGGAGAAAAGCCTGCCCGAGCTGGCCGGCGCGCTTCGCGAGCAGGGCCTCACGCTCAGCGGCGGTGGCGTCTTCAGCCAGCAGCAGCAAGCGCAATCGGGGCAGTCGTCCCATGCGAACGCACAGGATGGCCGGGAAGGCGCACGCTGGGCCACCGAGCCGCTGGGCCCAGGCGATGCCGGCGATGCGTTGGAGGCGCCTGGAGGCAGCGCAGCGCAGGCCACGCGCAGCCGCGGGGTCCTGGATTTGTTCGCCTGAGCCTGGATGCAGGGCAGGCGACCGCGCAGGTGGGTCTTTTGCACGCTTTTCCGCCGCTTATTGCCATATGCCAAGCGGCCATTCGTCCGAATAATTGATCCTGATGGCCCCATGGCGCGCTGCAGCGTCATGGCCACTTGATTCAAGGAGTCTTCATGGCCACACCAGCCGGTGCCGAGGCCGCTGCCGCAGGAGGTGGCGGTGGTGGCAAGAAAAAACTGATCATCATCATTGCCGCCGTGCTGTTGCTGGTTCTCATTGGCGGCGGCGCCGCGCTCATGCTGATGAAGAAGAAGCAGCATGCCGCCGAGGACGAGGAAGGCGGCGAAGCGCCCGCGGCCGCTGAGACCAGCCATGCCAAGCCCAAGGCGGGCGCGCCGCCCACCTTCGTGCCGCTGGAGCCCTTCACCGTCAACCTGGCCGACAAGGAAGTGGACCGCTTTGCCCAGATCGGTGTGACCCTGGAGGTGGCCGATGCCCACATGGCGGACCAGCTCAAGGCCTACATGCCCGCCATCCGCAGCAATGTGCTGATGGTTCTGTCGCACAAGACCTCGGCCGAACTGCTCACGCGCGAGGGCAAGGAGAAGCTGGCCCGCGAGATCCTGCGTGAGTCCGTGCGTCCCATGGGAATAGAACTCGAAGAAGAGGAAGAGGAAGACCCCGCCGCGACGAGCAAGAAGAAAAAGAAGAAAAAGAAGACCGTCGAGAGCCCGGTCACCCAGGTGCTGTTCTCCACCTTCATCGTGCAGTGAGTCTGCGCGTGCAGTGAGTCCGCCATGAACCAGCAGATCCTCTCCCAAGACGAAGTCGATGCACTCTTGCAGGGCATCACCGGCGAGAGCCAGAAGCTCGAGGCCGAGGAGGTCCAGCAAGGTGGCATCCGCGACTACAACCTGGCCAGCCAGGAGCGCATCGTGCGTGGGCGCATGCCCACCATGGAGATCATCAACGAGCGCTTTGCACGCAACATCCGCATCGGCCTGTTCAACTTCATCCGCAAGAGCCCGGAAGTGGCCATCGGCGGCATCAAGGTGCAGAAGTACAGCGCCTTCCTGCGCGAGATCGTGGTGCCGACCAACTTCAACATCGTCTCGGTCAAGCCGCTGCGCGGCTCGGGGCTGATCGTCTGCGATCCCACGTTGGTGTTCGCGGTGATCGACTCGCTGTTCGGCGGCATCGGGAAGTTCCACGCCCGCATCGAGGGTCGCGACTTCTCGCCCACCGAGCAGCGCGTGATCTTCCGCCTGGTGGAGGTCATCACGGCCGAATACCACAAGGCCTGGAAAGGCATCTATCCGCTGGAGCTGGAGTACCAGCGCTCGGAGATGCAGCCCCAGTTCGCCAAC
The DNA here is from genome assembly GCA_041905785.1 of Burkholderiaceae bacterium. Classification (GTDB taxonomy): domain Bacteria; phylum Pseudomonadota; class Gammaproteobacteria; order Burkholderiales; family Burkholderiaceae_C; genus Roseateles_B. Next base: position 29,031 of record JAYRKJ010000031.1, on the reverse strand, counting down.
ATCGCGACGCCCAGCGAGATCGTGGTGTCGACCTCGTTCACGCTGGAAATCGGCGAGACCAGCGGAACGGTCTACTTCTGCATCCCCTACTCGACCCTCGAGCCCATCCGCGACGTGCTGTACTCCAGCACCCAGGGCGACTCCACCGAGCCCGACCGCCGCTGGGTGAACCTGCTCAAGCACCAGCTGCAGTCGGCCCACGTGGAGCTGGTGGCCGAGCTGGCCCAGGCACCGGCGACGGTGGAACAGCTGCTGGCCTTCAAGCCCGGCGACTTCATCGAGCTGGACCTGGAGCCGGTGATCAAGACCAAGATCGATGGCGTCCCTGTCTTCGAGGCGCACTACGGCACCTCCAACGGCAAGTACGCACTCAAGGTTGAACAGATGCTGACCGGCCTGGACCAAGGCTGGCTGGGCACGCGCAACACAGGCTGAAGGCACCGCCATGGACGAACAAGACGCAATGGCGGCCGAATGGGCGGCCGCACTCGCAGAAGCCAAGGGCACTGAAGTCGCCGAGGAGGTGCAGACGCCCACGGAGCAGGTCGCCCCGGCAAGCTTCGCGAGCTTCTCCCCCACCCCGAGCAATATGCCCGGCCAGGACATCAACATGATCCTGGACATCCCGGTGCAGCTGACCGTGGAGCTCGGGCGCACCCGCATCCCCATCAAGAACATCCTGCAGCTCGCACAGGGCTCGGTGGTCGAGCTGGACGCGCTGGCCGGTGAACCCATGGACGTGCTGGTCAACGGCTACTTGATCGCCCAGGGTGAAGTGGTGGTGGTGAATGACAAGTTCGGCATCCGGCTGACCGACATCGTCACGCCCTCCGAACGCATGCGCCGGCTCTCCAAGGGCGGCTGAAGCACCGCAGCCCGGCGCGGTGGCGCGCTGGCCCATGTCGCGCCGCTTTTCCGGCGCTTTTCCAGGGACTTCGCGCCTCAAGTCCCGCCCAGAATCGGCCCATGAACTCTCAAGTGCTGCCGGTTCTGTGGTTCCTGGCCATCCTCGCGCTGATTCCCCTGGCGCTGTGGCTGCTCAAGCGCAGCCCGCTGGGGTCAGGTCTTGCCAACACGCAGATGCGGCTGGTCTGCATCCTGCCGCTGTCGCCCAGCCAGAAGCTGCTGACCGTGGAGGTGGGCGAAGGCGAGGACCGGCGCTGGCTGGTCCTGGGCGTCACGCCCCAACAGATCCAGACCCTGCATGTCATGCCGCCGCAGGCCGCACTGCCTACTGCGGCCGTGGCCGGCGGCTTCGCCGCACAGCTGCGCCAGCGCATGGGCCGGGAAGGCCAGGGCCTGGAGCAGACCAGCGGAGGCAGCCATGCGCAGTGAACGCCGCAAGCCCCTGCGAGCCGCCGCGCTCGGCTTGTGCGGGGCGCTGCTGCTGAGCGGCAGCGCGCTGGCGCAGCAGGGCAGCCCGGCGCCGGCCAGCCTGCCGCTGCTGATCGGCCAAGGCGCGGGTGGCAGCTACTCGGTCCCCATCCAGACCCTGCTCTTCTTCACGGCCCTGGGCTTTCTGCCCGCGGTGCTGCTGATGATGACGGGCTTCACCCGCATCGTCATCGTGCTCTCGCTGATGCGCCAGGCCCTGGGCACGCAGGCGGCACCGCCCAACCAGGTCATCATCGGGCTCTCGCTGTTCCTGACCTTCTTCGTGATGAGTCCCACGCTGGACAAGGTGTACGGCGAGGCCTGGCAACCGTACTCTGCCGGCCAAATCGGCTTTGACGAAGCGCTCAAGCGCGCTGAGACGCCCATGCGCGGCTTCATGCTCAAGCAGACGCGCCAGGCCGACGTGGCCCTGTTCAGCCGCCTGGCCAAGCTGGAGCCGGAGGTCAAGCCCGAGGCCGTCCCCTTTCGCGTGCTGGTGCCGGCCTTCGTCACCAGCGAGCTGAAGTCGGCCTTTCAGATCGCCTTCCTGATCTTCATCCCCTTCCTGGTGATCGACATGATCGTCAGCAGCGTGCTGATGAGCCTGGGCATGATGATGCTGTCGCCGGTGCTCGTCTCCCTGCCCTTCAAGCTGATGCTCTTCGTGTTGGCTGACGGCTGGAACCTGCTGCTGGGCTCGCTTGCCGCCTCCTTCGCCACCTGACCCACTGCCGCCATGGACGCCCAACAAGTCTTCACCTTCGGCCAGCAAGGCCTCTACATGCTGATGCTGGTCGCGGCCCCCGTGCTGTTGACGGTGCTGGCAGTGGGCGTGCTGGTCAGCGTGTTCCAGGCCGCCACGCAGATCAACGAGGCCACACTCAGTTTCGTCCCCAAGGTCGTGGCCGCCGTGCTGGTGCTGGCCATCACGGGGCCGTGGATGATGACCACGCTGGTCGAATACATCCAACGCACCCTGATGACCATTCCTCAGGTCGTGGGCTGATGACGGCAGCGCGCCCGCGATGATCAGCATCACCGAAGAGCAGCTGCTGGCCTGGCTCACGCCGCTGCTGTGGCCCTTCTTCCGCACGCTGGCGATGTTCGCGGGCATGCCGGTGTTCAGCCAGCGTGCAATGCCGCTGCGGCTGCGAATCGGTCTGGCCCTGCTGATCTCGGTAGCGGCCCAGCCCTCGCTGCCCGCCATGCCGGCCACGCCGCTGGATTCGCCGCCGCTGCTGCTGCTCTTGCTGGCCCAGCAGCTGCTGATCGGCCTGTCCATGGGCTTCGCAGTACGTCTGGTGTTTGCCGCGCTGGAGTTCGCCGGCGAGATCATCGGCCTGCAGATGGGCTTGAACTTTGCCGGCTTCTTCGACCCCGCCACCGGGGGCCAGGGCACGTCCACCTCGCGCTTCTTCGGCTCCATGGTGGCCTTCCTGTTCATCGCGGTGAACGGCCATCTGCTGCTGATCCAGGCCCTGGTGCAAAGCTTCCAGGCCTTTCCCGTCGGTCAGGCGCCCTTCGAGTTCCTGCGCGTGGCGCAGCCCCAGGTCTGGGGCGCCGAGATCTTCCGCATGGGCTTCTGGATTGCCTTGCCGCTGATCACCATGCTGATGTTCGTCAACCTGGTGCTGGGTGTGATCTCGCGCGTGGCGCCGCAGATCGGCGTGTTCTCCGTGGGCTTTCCCTTGACGGTCAGCATCGGCCTGATCGGCATGGTGGCCACCCTGCCCCTGATGCAGGGGCCGTTCCAGATCGTGCTGGAACGCATGCTGGCCGCCTTCTCCTGAGCCGTGCCGGCTCAGCGCACCTCGCGCGCCAGCTTCAACATCTGGGAGCTCAGCGTCAGGCCACGACGCTTGGCCTCGGTGTTGTTGATGCGAAATGACAGGCCTGTCGGCTCCTGCGCCAAGGCGATGATGGCCCCGCTTCGCAGCGCCTCGGGCGAGTCCGCGATGATCAGCATGGGTGCGTCAGCCAGCGCATGCTGCCAGCGCTGCATCTCGCCGCGCTCGAGCAGGCTCAGCATCAGGAGCTGGCAGTTCTGGGCCTGCTGGGGCTGGCTCAGAACAAGGAAGTGCACCTGGCTGAAGCCATGCTGGCGGCTGACCAGCGGCCTCAACGCCTCCTGCATGTCCGCGGATCCTGCCAGGCAGTAGGTGAAGTCCTTGAGAGGCGGCGGCGGCCACTGCGTGAACTGCGCAAAGCGGTAGATGAAGGCCGCCTTCAGCTGAGCCTCCTCCGAAGCGGGTGCTGCATGCAGCGCCGACGACGCCAGCCCCAGCCCCAGCAGGCAGGCGGCCAGCCGCAGGCAGGCATGCGGGGTGCTCATGGGCCGAAGCTCCGACTCAGGCTCAGGCGCAGCACGCGCTCCTCCTGGCGCACGGGCGCGGCGCCGATGGCGGGGATGTTGCTGTAGCGGGCCTGGCCGAGGTTGTAGACGCCCAGGCTGAAGCTCATGCCTGCAGACGCCTGGTAGAGGAGATTCAGATGGTGGACGGCATGCCCGGCCAGGCCCACGCCCCCGACCTCACGGCGGCTCATGGCATGCGTCTGCCAGGCCAGCGTCCACTGGCTGTTCAGCGGACGGCTGTAGCGCAACTTCAGCAAGGCCTGCGGCGAGTTGTCGGGCGTCTGCCCGCTCTGGTCGCGATTGCGCTGCAGGCTCAGCGACACGTCCACGTCGGCTCCGCTGTTCCAGCGTCGCTGCAGGCCAAAGTCCAGGCCCGAGGCCTTCAGCGGCGTGGCGTTGTAGTAGCCGTACCGGCTGTCCAGCGAGATGAGGTCGCTGAAGCGCGAGCGATAGACCGACAGCCGGTAGCGCAGCTGCGGCCCCAAGCTTCGCTCCAGGGCCAGCTCCAGGGACTTGACTTGCTCGGCTGCGGGCGCATCGCGCGGCGGATCCTGCAGGCTGTTGATCGTGAACTCGCTGAGGTTCGCCGCCCGATAGGCCGAGCCGTAAATCAGCCGCAGGCGCGTGTCCTCGTTGACGCGCCAGTTCCAGGCCAGGCGAGGATTCACCTGGGCCGACTCCATCAGATCGTCGCGGTCGCGGCGCAAACCCAGGGAGAGCAGATGATCGGGGTGCAGCCGCCATTCGTCCTGGATGAAGATGCCGGTGCGGCGCGTGTGGCCAAAGAACTCGCCCCAGGGCTCCGGCTCGTCCCAGGGCCCGAAGAAGATGCGCTGGACGAAGTTCTGCTGCTTGTCCACGCCGAACATCAGGCGATGGCCGGACCACTGGTTGAAGCCCAGCCGCAGGCCACCGTTGAACCAGCGCCCCTGGCGCACGACGCGAAAGACGTGGCGCTGACCATCGTTGCCGCCCAGATAGGGATCGCGGGACTCCGACTGGGTGCGCTTGCCCGACAGGTCGACCGCCAGGTCAACGTCCGGCCCCAGGTCCAACTCGTAGGACAGGGACAGCAGGCTGTTGCGGTAGTAGGACTCGGCCTTGCCAAAACCGAGCGCCGGGTGCCGGGCATCGAGCAGGCCACCCATGCCGCGGCTGCGCTCGCTGTGTGCGGCGCGCAGTGCCAGGCCGCCCGCATTGACGGCGCCGAACAGCCGCCCCACCCGCTCGGTGCTGAGCGAGCGCAGCTCCTCGGCATAGGCCGGGCTGGGGTCATAGCCCAGCGGCACCCTGGGCTGCTCGACCAGGCCCGCCGACAGCAGGGCCTCATGACCGTTGTCCAGCCGCAGGCCCCAGCTGGCCTGGGCTTCGCGGCGAGACTGGCTGTCCGCGGAGAGGCGCAGGCGCAGCCCGGCCAGCTTGTCTGCCCGTTTGGTGATGACGTTGATCACACCCAGAAAGGCGTTATTACCATAGATCGCGGAGCCCGGCCCTGGCGAGAACTCCACCCGTTCAATCAGGTCCACGTCGACGTAGAACTCCGGGCCGATCAGCGCTGCATCGGTGGTGTTTTCATTGATGCGGACACCATCCAGCAGGAGCAGCACGCGCGAATTGAAGTCGCCCGGCCGCCCCAGGCCGCGCGCGCCCACGAAGCTGAAGCTGCTGTTGGTGGTCACGTAAAGGCCCGGCAAGGCATGCAGGATGTCGGTCAGACTGCGCAGGCCGTAAAGCCGGATCTCCTGCTCGCTCAGCACAAAGGTCACCAGAGGCGCCTGTTCCGCCGACTGCGCAAAGCGGGAAGCCGTGGAGACCTGCACCGCGCGCGGCAGCTGCCGCTGCTGCTGCCGCAGCAGTTCCTCCAGCGGCGGCGGCTCGTCCTGCGGCGGATCGGAAGGGGAGGACGATGCCGATTGCGCAACAGCCGCCTGGGCCAGCAGCGCCAGCATCAGGCTGGCCATGAGGTAGGCGGTCTTAGACATCGCTGGCCTTGCGGTAGGTGTTCTTTCCGGCGCGTTTGGCAGCATACATGGCGGCATCCGCATGGCCCAGCAAACCCGCCTCATCCTGGGCATCCTTTGGATAGCTGGCCAAGCCCACGGTCGCCCCCACGGGCAACAGCTGCCCATCGACCAGCAGCGGCTCTCGCACCGCGGCGATCAAGCGCGCCGCCAGTTGCTCCGCGCCTGCATCGGCGGCCATGCCCGGGAGAATCAGGGCAAACTCGTCCCCACCGAGGCGGCACAGCACATCGCTGCTGCGCAGCACCTGGGACATGCGGCGTGCCACCTCCACCAGCACGAGATCGCCCGCCTCGTGGCCGTGGCCGTCGTTGACCAACTTGAAGTTGTCCAAGTCGATGAACATCAGTGACAAGTTCTCGTCGTGTTCCCGGCTGTGTGCCAGCATGCGCTGCAAGGCCGCCTGGAAGTACAGCCGGTTGGGCAGCTTGGTCAGCGAGTCCTCGTGCGCCAGGCGCTGGTACTGCTGCCCGGCCGCCTGCTCCTCGCGCAACTGGCGGTTCAGCTCCGCCTGCCAGGCCTCGGCGCGACGCAGCAGCTGGTTGAATCGCTCGGTCAGCCGCCCCACCTCGTCGGGATGGTGCACCCGCGCGCGGCGGCTGTAGTCCTGATCGGCGGCCACCTGCTCGGCAAGCCGTGACAAGGCCACCAGCGGCGAGAGCGCGCGCCGCTGGACATAGCGCAGCGCGCGCGACGCCACCAGGATGGCCAGTGCCATCAGCAGCGCGGCCATGAAGATGGCCTGCCGCAGCTGCTGCAGCAGGGACTGCAGACTCTCACGCAGGTACAGCGTGCCCACGCGCTCGCCGCGCAGCAGCACCGGGACCCAGACCCTCAGCTGCTGAGCGTCGACCGCTCGACGCGGCTCCGTGACCTGCTGAACCTCGGCGACCGCCTGGTCGGACGCCTGCCCTGGGGCCAGCCAGTCGGCAAAGAGCTGGCCGTTGACCAGCACGACCTGCAGCTCCAGCACATCGCCTCGGCGCGTGAAGGACTGCAGCTCGGCGCGGGCCGCATCGCGGTCCTCGAACACCAGCATGGGCGCCAGGCTGTTGGCCAGCACCTGCGCGCTGGCATGCGAGAGGCTGGCCTGGCGCTCCTGCACCGTGAACCAGCCCGCGGTGGCGATCAGCACGAAGCACAGCAGCAGGGTCGACACCAGCACCGCCAGGTTCCAGCGCGTCAGCCGAGCCACCAGCGACGGCGAGCGCCACCGAACAGCGGCATCGTGCGCGGTCGCGGTCGAGAGCGGCGAGGAGGTGGCGGTCTTTTCTTGCATGCAGCAGGGCCGGCTCAGGCGCCTGGACGCACGGCAAGTCCAGCAGCGTCAGTTGGCGACCAGGCCGTTGCGAATGGCGTAAACGGTCAGCTCCGAATTGTTGCTGAGCCCAAGCTTCTCCAGCACGCGGGCGCGGTAAACGCTCACCGTCTTGGGGCTCAATGTCAATTCTTCCGCAATATCCGAGAGGCGTTTACCCGACGCAATCATCACCAGCGTCTGCAGCTCACGATCGGACAGCTTCTGGTGGGCCTGCTCGGTGACTGGCGCGGTCAGGCTCTCGACCAGCATCTGCGCGATCTCGGGCGTGACGTATTTCCGCCCCTGTGCCACCGTGCGCACCGCCTGCACCAGCTGCTGCGGATCACCCCCCTTGTTGACGTAGCCATACGCACCTGCACGCAGGGCACGGATGGCGTACTGGTCCTCGGGGTACATGGAGACGACCAGCACACGCAGTGCGCTGCCCTCATCCTTGAGCACGTGCAGCACGTCCAGGCCGCTGCGACCGGGCATGTTGATGTCCAGTACGAGCACGTCACAGGCCGGCGGATCGCCCAGGCCGCGCAGCAGGCTGCGCAGCTCGCCGTAATCCCCCGCTTCGCCGATGACTTCGATGTCAGCGGTGTCCGCCAGCGTGTCCCGAATCCCGCGGCGGATCAGGGCATGGTCGTCACAGAGAATCACTTTGATCATAGGTTGCCCCATACCGAGGGGTCATGCGCAGCGGCGTTCTCCGCAGCTTCGTCCTCATCGCGCGCCTGGTCCATGGCCTCCGGCTCCAGCGGAATGGTGAGGATCAGGCTCGTGCCCTTGCTGCTGCTGCTGAGGTCCACCCAGCCGCCGACCGTGGCCGCACGCTCGTGCAGGCCGCGGATGCCGAAGCTGCGCGTCTTCGCCAGATCCTGGGCGGCCATTCCACGGCCATTGTCACGCAGCTCGAGGGTCAGCACACCGGAATCCAGGCTGAGTTCGATGTCAACCCGCGAGGCCTGTGCATGCTTGGAGACGTTGGTCAGCGCCTCCTGCGCACAGCGGTAGGCCACCAGGGGCACACCCGGGGGCAACTGCATCTGGTCCTCCGGCGTGCGCAGGCTGACCTGTATGCCGGTGCGGCGCTCGAAGCGGGCGGCCATCCACTGCAGCGCCGCCACCAGCCCCTGGTCCAGGATGGCCGGACGCAGGTTGTGCATGATGCGCTGGCTGGCCTCGATGGCCTGGCTGACCGTCTCGATCGCCGAGGCCACACGCTGCTGCACCGCCGGCTCCTGCGCATGGCGGGCCAGCCAGGCCAGGTCGAATTTCAAGGCGGTCAGGGAGCCGCCGACATCGTCGTGAATCTCGCGGGCAATGGCGGCGCGCTCCATCTCGATGCTGGTCTGCAGATGCCCTGCCAGCTCATGCAGGCGTTGCTTGCTGCGCCGCAGGGCACGATCGCCTTCCATGCGGGCGCGCTGGGACTCGGCGGCCTCAATGGCGTGCAGCAGTGCCGGCGCCAGCCGCGTCAGGTTGTTCTTGAGCAGATAGTCCGAGGCGCCCGTCTTCATCACGGCCACGGCCGTGTCTTCGCCGATCGCGCCGGAGACGAGGATGAAGGGCAGGAGCTGATGGCGCTCCTTGAGCAGGGCCAAGACCTGCAAGCCCGAAAAGCCCGGCAGATTGAAGTCCGAAATGATGGCGTCCCAACGCTCGTCCAGTGCAGCATTGACAGCCGCCAGGCTGTCCATGCGGCACAACTCCACCTTCAAGCCGGCGCGTGCCAGCTCGGCGGCAATCAACTGGTGATCCAGCTCGGAGTCTTCGACATGGAGGACGCGCAGCTGGCGCTCGGTACTGGGCTTGGACATGGGCGCGAGTATGCCAATGGCCGATCCCCTTCCCAGGACACCGGCCTGCCGGAAAACGACAGTCCGCACACGCCAAAAGTGCAAACAAAGGGTTAACCCTAGGGCCAATATGAGAACTATTGGCCGAAGGAGGGAAATAGCCCAAGTTTGAACAACAAGTCCTGTCGACAGCGTCACCAGAAATGCCGAAGATCGCGTCATGAACACATGGCTCGGAATGGTCGAACCGGGGATACCCCGACCGACGCTGGCGGCAACTGCAGCAGAGACAAAACCCGTGGAGCCAAGATGCTGATGAACGAAACCTCCGCCCCGGAACCGGGAATGCTCCCCCTTCTGGCCGCGGCAGAGCTTCAGGATCACCTGATGACGGTGACCAACGATCTGGAGCGCCTGCAGCGCCTGCTGGATGACGCCGGCGAATCCCTCTCCTCTCATTTCTTCAGCGCTTCCAGCATCCTGCATGGCCTGCTGCGCCGCGCCGCGGAACAGGCGGACGGGAACACCAGCAACGAGCTGCACCGCGTCATGGAAGACATTGCCGCGGCCATCACGGCGCTGCAGTTTCAGGACATGGCCACGCAGCTGATCACGCACACCAGCCAGCGTCTGCGCAATTGTGCGGACCAGCTTGCCCGAGATACCTTCGGCGATGACGAGGACGGCACGACCGTCGTCGAGATCGCCCCCTTGCGCCCCAACCCTGTGACCCAGGACGAAATGGACGCAGGGTCCATTGAATTGTTCTAAGGATCGACGCAATCCAGTCGATATCTGCTTGTTATCCGGAGAGAAAGCGATGCACTCAATTCTTGCTGTAGACGATTCGGCCTCGATGCGCCAGATGGTCTCCTTCACGCTGAAGAACGCAGGATTCAACGTGGTGGAGGCCGTGGACGGGCAGGACGCCTGGGAGAAATCCAGCACGCGCGATTTCGATCTGGTGCTCACTGATCAGAACATGCCGCGCATGGATGGCATCAGCCTGACCAAGAAGCTGCGCGACAACCCCAAGTTCAAGACCACGCCCATCCTGATCCTGACCACCGAGTCCAGCGACCAGATGAAGCAGGCCGGCCGCGCGGCCGGCGCCACCGGCTGGCTGGTCAAGCCCTTTGACCCGGCGAAGTTGATCGAAGTCATCGGCAAGGTGATCCGCTAAGGCCCGCTCAACGCCAGGAGTAAAGCATGGGAGAAATGACCTCCGAAGGCGCCAGCCTCAGTGCGGGCATTGATCTAAGCCAGTTCTACCAAGTCTTCTTCGAGGAGGCGAGCGAGAACCTCGACAACATGGAGCAGCTGCTGCTGAACCTGAATATCGAGACCGCCGACGACGAGGAGCTCAACGCGATCTTCCGCTGCGCTCACTCCATCAAGGGCGGGGCGGCCACCTTTGGCTTCAGCGATGTCGCCGAGTTGACGCACCAGATGGAAACGCTGCTGGACAAGCTGCGCCGCCATGAGCTGCAGCCCACCTCGCAGATGGTGGACGTGCTGCTGCAGTCCGGCGACGCGCTTCGCGAGCAACTGGGACGGCACCAGGGCTCTGGCGCTGCACCGGTCGACACCACCGAGCTGCTGTTCAGCATCAAGACCCTGGTCGACGGGGGAACGCTGGAAGGCAGCACTGCGCCCGCGCCCAAGGCGGCGCCGGCACCGGCCGCCACGCCCGTCGCAGCCCCCGCGCCTGCCAAGGCCGCCGGCCCGGTGGCACGCCAGCTGGAGTTGAAGGTCGGCCCGCTGAGCAACCCCGCCCAGGCCGACAACCTGGTGGAACTGTTCAAGGAAATCACCGACCTGGGCACCATCGAGCCGCTGGACGGCGGCGTTGCTGCCGACGGCATTCGCCGCTTCAAGGTGCTCACCACCAGCACGGACAACGACCTGCTGGATCTCTTCACCTTCCACGTGGCGCGCGAACAGGTCCAGCTGGCGCCGCTGGGCGAAGGCTACGGCTTCCATGAAGGCGCACCCGGCGCCCCGGTGGAAACCAAGAAGGAAGAGGACCTGGGCTACGGATTCTTCGAGGACGCGCCAGGCATGCCGCCGGCCGTCAGCTCGGGCACCGACGTCAAGCCGGTTGCCGAAGCCCCCAAGCCCGTGGCTGCAGCGGCCAAGCCGGCCGCAGCCAAGGCCGAGCCGCGTGCTGCCGGCGGCGGGATGGACCAGTCCACCCTGCGCGTCTCGGTGGAAAAGGTGGACCAGCTGATCAACCTGGTTGGCGAACTGGTGATCACGCAGGCCATGCTGGCGCAGAACTCGCGCAATGTGGACCCCGGGCTTTACCAGCAGCTGTCTTCCGGTCTGGCCGACCTGGAACGCAACACCCGGGATCTGCAAGAGTCGGTGATGTCCATCCGCATGATTCCCATGTCGGTGGTCTTCAATCGCTTCCCCCGCATGCTGCGCGATCTGGCCGCCAAGCTGGGCAAGCGCGTGGAGCTGGTCACCCAGGGTGAGGCCACCGAACTGGACAAGGGCCTGGTCGAAAAAATCACCGATCCCCTGACCCACCTGGTTCGCAACAGCTGCGACCACGGCATCGAGTCCCCAGCCGAGCGCCATGCCAAGGGCAAGGCAGAACACGGCACCATCACCCTGGTCGCGTCCCACCAGGGCGGCTCCATCGTGATCGAAGTGCGCGACGACGGCCGCGGGCTGAATCGCGAGAAACTGCTCAAGAAGGCTCGCGAGAAAGGCATCGAAGCGCCCGACTCGCTGACCGACTCGGAAGTCTGGGGCCTGATCTTCGCGCCGGGCTTCTCCACCGCCGAGCAGGTGACGGACGTCTCCGGCCGCGGTGTCGGCATGGACGTCGTGAAGAGGAACATCACGCAGCTGGGCGGCACGGTCGAGATCGATTCCGCCGAAGGCTACGGCATGAAGGTCTCGGTGCGCCTGCCGCTGACCCTGGCCATCATGGACGGCATGAGCGTGGGCGTGGGCGAAGAGGTCTACATCCTGCCCTTGTCCTCAGTGGTCGAGTCCTTCCAGGTCCAGCCGGACACCATCAAGACCGTGGGCGGTTCGGGCCGCGTGGTCGAGGTGCGCGATGAATTCATGCCGGTGGTTGAGCTGGAGCAGGTATTCAACGTGCCGCGCTTCGACTTCGAGCATGTCAGCTCCATCATGGTGGTGGTCGAGGCCGAAGGCGGTCGCGTCGCGCTGCTGGTGGACGAGTTGCTGGGCCAGCAGCAGGTGGTCGTGAAGAACCTGGAAGCCAACTACCGCAAGGTCACCGACGTCTCCGGCGCCACCATCATGGGCGACGGGCGTGTGGCCCTGATCCTGGACGTGGGCAGTCTCGTCCGTCGTTCGCGTCATTGACATTGATATTGAGCAGGCCTTGTGCGCAGGGCCCTCGGGAGTTTTTCTAATGAGCATGAGCTCACTGCTGCGCCAATTCAGCATCCGCGTGCGCATGATCGGTGCGATCGCCATGGTGCTGACCTTGCTGTTGACCCTGGGCAGCGTCGGCCTGTTTGGCATGAATTCCATGCGCAAGCAGTCCGAAGAAATCCTGCAGCGTTCCATCAACGACTCCACGGAGCTGACCAGTTTGGTCCATGCCTTGGGCGACATGCGTCGCTTCGAGAAGGACATGATCGTCAACTACGAGAAGCCGGAGAATGTGAAGGCGCTGCGCCAGCGTTGGGAGCAGGCCCGCGACGGCGTGCTCAAGCTGGGCAAGGCCCTGCAGCATGGTTCCGACAGCGGGCCGCTGAGCAGGCTGCCCGCCGTGCTTGCCGACTACGACGCCAAGGCCAAGCCCGTGCTGCAGCAGCTTGAAGCCGGCGCCTACGACAACGCCACGGTGGCCGATCGCATGCTGACCGCGGCCAAGGACCTGGCCGCCGATGCCGACAAGCTCGTGATGGACTACCAGGCCATCTTGCTGAAGGAGTCCCAGCTGCTGCAGGAGCGTGCCACCCGGACGCAGAACAATGTGCTGACGGTCTTCGTGCTCGTGCTGATCGCCAGCGCCCTGGTCGTCGTGCCGCTGACGCTGCTGAACATGCACAGCATCTGCAGGCCGCTGGCCGAGGCCGAGGAGCTCGCCAGCGCCATTGCCAAGGGCGACCTGACCAACGACGACCGGCCCATCGAGGGCAAGGACGAGGCCTCGCACCTGCTGCATTCCCTGCAGCTGATGCAGAAAGCGCTGCAGGAGCTGGTGGGCCAGTTGCGGACCTCGGCGGACCACATCCGCACGGCCTCGGTTGAAATCGCCAGCGGCAACCAGGACCTCTCCGGCCGCACCGAACAAACGGCCAGCAATCTGCAGCAGGCCGCGTCGTCCATGGTGGAACTCACCGGCACGGTGAAGCAGACCGCCGACTCCGCGCGCACGGCCAACCAGCTGGCCAGCTCCGCCTCCTCGGCCGCGGCCAAGGGCGGCGAGGTGGTGAGCCAGGTGGTGGCCACCATGGATGAAATCAACGTCAGCTCCAAGCGGATCGGCGACATCATCGGCGTCATCGACGGCATCGCCTTCCAGACCAACATCCTGGCACTGAACGCGGCGGTGGAAGCCGCCCGCGCCGGCGAGCAAGGCCGCGGCTTTGCCGTGGTGGCCGGTGAGGTGCGTTCGCTGGCGCAGCGCAGCGCAGGTGCCGCACGCGAGATCAAGACGCTGATCGGCGCCAGTGTCGAGCGAGTCGAGACCGGTGCCAAGCTCGTCCGTGAAGCCGGCGACTCGATGACCGACATCGTTTCCAGCGTGCAGCGGGTCACGGACATCATTGGCGAGATCACCGCCGCGGCCAGCGAGCAGAGCGATGGCATCGGCCAGGTCAACCAGTCGGTGGTCGAACTGGATCAGATGACGCAGCAGAATGCCGCACTGGTCGAGCAGTCGGCCGCGGCCGCGGAAAGCCTGCGTGATCAGGCCGAGCAGCTGGCCCATGCGGTGGGACGCTTCAAGATCGCCGGCGGCGTCGACATGCTGTCCAGCCTCAACAAGCCCCCCCGCGCCACCCCTGCACGTACGGCCGCCGCAGGCGACACCGCCAAGCCTCGGGCAAGCGGATCCAGCCACCTGGCCGCCGGCAAGCCTGTGTCCAGCAAGCCCGCATCCAGCCATCCTGTGCGCCAGGCCGCAGCACCCGCCGTGTTGAAGCCCGCGTCCAGCGCCGCCTCCGCCCCAGTGACCGATGGCGACTGGGAAACGTTCTGAGCCATCGAGAGCTGGTCAACCCTTCAACCCACCCTTGCCGAGGTCAACATGGAAATCGTCCAACAATCGAATCAGGTCGTTCGGCATGAAGGCGGTGCCGTCACAACGAAAAGCCATGGGCCTGCCAGCGGCGAATACCTGACGTTCCGTCTGGGTGCCGAGGAATACGGCATCGACATCCTGAAGGTCCAGGAGATCCGCTCCTACGAGCCGCCCACGCGCATCGCCAACTCACCCGATTTCATCAAGGGCGTGGTCAATCTGCGCGGCGTGATCGTCCCCATCGTCGATCTGCGGCTGAAGCTGGGCTGCCCGACGGCCGAGTACAACAGCTTCACGGTCGTGATCGTGCTCAACGTCAAGAGCCGCGTGGTCGGTGCGGTGGTCGACTCGGTGTCCGACGTGCTGGAACTGTCTCGCGAGGCCATCCGCCCCGCACCTGAGCTCAATGCCAGCGCCGTGGACACCAGCTTCATCACCGGCATCGGCGCCGTCAACGATCGGATGCTGATCCTGATGGACATCGAAGGGCTCATGAGCAGCGCCGACATGGGCCTGATGGACAGCCTCACCAGCTGACGCACAGGGCCTGCGGCAGCGGGAGAACACCCACCCGGCTGCCTGAATACAAAGGTGGGAGGTGCACCTTATTTTGAGAGTTGGGAGTTCCCGGAATGTCTAGCTCATCCACCTCCATCGCGCGCCGCGTGTCCATGGTGGGCGTCACGGCCATCGCTGCCATCCTGCTGGGCACCAGCGCCGTTCTCAGCGTGCTGCTGACACGTGTCGCGCATGAACGCACCGTGACCTGGGTCGGGGACAAGACGCAGTCCCTCATCGATGCGCTCGATGCCATGGACGAAGTCGCCAAGACCATGGTCAAGCAGTCGTATGGCGCCTTCCGGCAGGAATTCGGCCCCGTTTTCCAGCTGGACGAACAAACCGGCGACCTGCGCGACTGGGGCCCGAAGCTCAACGGCAACACGACGCAAGTCGACAAGTTCGCCAGCACCACCGGTGGCGCCGCCAGCGTGTTCGCGGCCAAGGATGGCGACTTCGTCATGATCACCACGTCGCTGAAGGCAGCCAACGGCGAGCGGCCCTTTGGCCAGAAGCTGGGCAAGAACCATCCGGCCTTCACCGCCATGACGCAGGGCCAGCCTTTCGCGGGCCGCGCCGTGCTCAACGGCAAGGCCTTCATGGCCTACTACGACCCCATCAAGAGTGAGACGGGGAAGGTCATTGGCATCCTGGCCATCGCCCTGGACATGGAAGGCTTCCAGAAGGCCATGGACAAGATGGCCAAGGACGCGCACTTCTTCGAGACCGGCGGCACCTATGTGGTGGCGGTCGGCAAGGACGGCAAGGGCGGCCGATTCCTGGCTCACCCCACGGCCAAGGGCAAGGCGGTGAACGAGGTATCAGCGGACGCCGAGACCTTCCTGGTCGAACTGGGCCAGTCCGGTGATGGCTACATGTCCAGCACGCCCAACATCCTCGGCGGCTCCGGCAGCTCCTACTTCGCGGTGCTGAAGAAGAACGATGCGGCGGGCTACTGGGTCGTGTCCCAGGTCTCCAGCAGCGAGGCGCTGGCCAGCCATTGGCGCACCATGGTGCCGTTCTGGATCCTGCTGGGCGGCGCCACGGCAGCGCTGGGCTACGGCCTGTTCTGGATGATGCGCAACTGGGTCGCCCATCCCCTGAGGGACCTGCGCAACGCCGTGCAAGCCATCGCCAGCGGCGACTTGACCAAGAGCGTCAGCAACACGCGCGATGACGAGATCGGCGATCTGATCCGCGACACCGAAGCCATGCGCCAGCGCCTGGCCGACACCATAGGCACGGTGCGCCATTCCGTGGATTCCATCGGCACGGCCAGCACCGAGATCGCGACCGGCAACCAGGATCTGAGCCACCGCACCGAGCAGACGGCGTCCAATCTGCAAATCGCGGCATCCTCGATGGTCCAGCTGACCAGCACGGTGCGCCAGACCGCCGACTCGGCGCGCACCGCCAATCAACTGGTGGCCTCGGCCAACAGTGCAGCGGCCCGCGGTGGACAGGTCGTGGGTCAGGTCGTGACCACGATGGAAGAGATCAACAACAGCTCGCGCAAGATCAACGACATCATTGGCGTGATCGACGGCATCGCTTTCCAGACCAACATCCTGGCTCTCAACGCGGCGGTGGAAGCCGCGCGCGCAGGCGAGCAGGGCCGCGGCTTTGCCGTGGTCGCGGGCGAAGTGCGCAGCCTGGCCCAGCGCAGCGCTGAGGCAGCCAAGGAGATCAAGGCCTTGATCGGCGCTTCGGTGGACCGTGTCGAAGCCGGTTCGCGGCTGGTGCAGGACGCCGGTCACTCGATGGAAGACATCGTCAGCAGCGTGCAGCGGGTGTCGGACATCATTGCCGAGATCAGTGCTGCCGCCACGGAGCAGAGCGACGGCATCGGCCAGGTCAACCAGTCGGTGGTGCAACTCGACCAGATGACGCAGCAAAACGCAGCCCTGGTCGAACAGTCGGCCGCGGCGGCGGAAAGCCTCAAGGAGCAGGCCCAGCGCCTCGTGCAGGCGGTCGGCGTCTTCCGCGTCAGCAGCCACCAGGCGCAGTCCACCGTGCCTGCGCCCAAGGCCGGCCACAAGCCGTCCACAGCATCGACCAAACCTGCCGGCGGCGCCCGGCAAGCGTCCACTGGCAAGTCCGCAAGCGCGACCGCCAAGCCTGCCGCATCCCCGGCTGGAGCGCGCAGCGCCACGGCTGCGGCAGGGTCGGCTGCGGTCCAGTCGCGTCCGGCGCCGGCCGCCAAGCCGGCGGAAGACGGCGACTGGGAAACGTTTTGACCCACGGTATTTGAGCCGTGGTTTTGCCCCGCACCGCGCCGACACGGTAAAGCCCCGCCAAGAAGGGCCGACAACAGGCGCACGGAGGAGGATCGAATTCGAAGAAACGACGGAGCAGATCACCGCTCCGCACTGCAGAGCTTAGAAGGAGTGACGATGTTTGATTCAATCAAGACCCGGCTCATTGCCCTGGGTATCGCGGTGGTTGTGCTGGCCTTGGCCGCGGCCACGATCGCGAACTACATGACCGTTCGCTCCCATGCCAACGCACAGCAGCTGGCGGGTCTGGACCAACTGGCGGCGGCTCGGGCCTCCACCATTGCCCAGTGGGTGAAAGGGCAGCGCGACATCATCACCGCCCTGCTCCCCGCCGCCGATCAGGCCGACCCGGTGCCCTTCCTGGTTCAGGCCGCCAAGTCCGGCCGTCTGGATGCGGCTTACGTCGGCTTTGCCGACAAGCGCATCACGTTCAACGTGCCGCAGAACCTGCCGGCCGGCTATGACCCCACGTCGCGACCGTGGTACACGCTGGCGGCCGGCGCCAGCGGGCCGGTCATCACCGAACCCTATGTGGATGCCGCCAAGCAACTGCTGGTGGTGACCTTCGCCGCGCCCGTCAAGGACGGCAGCGGCACCAAGGCCGTGGTCGCGTCCGACGTGTTCCTGGATGACGTGGTGGCCACCGTCAAGGCCATCAAGCCCACGCCCAGCGGTTTTGCCTTCCTCGTGGCCAAGGACGGCAAGATCATTGCGCATCCGGACGCCAAGCTGGCGCTCAAGCCTGCCAGCACGCTCTCTGCCGGCCTGGATGGCAATGCGCTGAAGGCGGCCCAGAATCCGGGCGGCGGCTGGGTGCAGGCCAGCATTGGTGACGGCAGCTACCTGCTGCGCGGCGTCCCCATCCCAGACACCGACTGGAGCCTGATCCTGGCAGCGGACAAGTCCGAGGCCCTGGCATCGCTGAGCTCTCTGCTGCGTGCCTCGGCCATCATCCTGATCATCATGGTCGTGCTCTCCGGCGCCGCGATTGCCGCAACCATCACCAAGACCATGGGCGGCCTGGACCGCGTTCGTGCGGCCCTGGACGAGATCAGCGCCGGTGGCGGCGACCTGACCCAGCGCCTGCCCGAGCACGGCAAGGATGAGATCGCCCGCATCGCGTCCTCGTTCAATCTTTTTGCCAAGAAGATCCAGGACATCCTCATTGACGTCCGGTCGGCCAGCAATTCGATCTCCACAGCCTCCAGCGAGATCGCCGTGGGCGCCCAGGACCTGTCCCAGCGCACCGAGCAAACGGCCTCGAACCTGCAGCAGGCCGCCTCGTCCATGGAGCAGCTGACGGGCACCGTGCGCCAGACGGCGGACGCCGCCACCACCGCCAATCAGCTGGCCTCCTCGGCCAGCGACGCGGCAGCCAAGGGCGGTGACGTGGTGTCCCAGGTGGTCTCGACCATGGAAGAGATCAACACCAGCTCCAAGAAGATCAACGACATCATCGGCGTGATCGACGGCATCGCGTTCCAGACCAACATCCTGGCGCTGAACGCCGCCGTGGAGGCCGCACGTGCGGGCGAGCAGGGCCGCGGCTTCGCGGTCGTGGCTTCCGAAGTGCGCAGCCTGGCCCAGCGCAGCGCCGAGGCCGCCAAGGAGATCAAGGCCCTGATCGGCGCCTCCGTGGACCGCGTGGAGGCCGGCTCGCGCCTGGTGCAGGCCGCTGGTGCGTCCATGACCGACATCGTCTCCAGCGTGCAGCGTGTGACCGACATCATCGGCGAGATCACCGCAGCGGCGGCCGAACAGAGCCATGGCATCGGCCAGGTCAATGGTGCCGTGGTCCAGCTCGATCAGATGACGCAGCAAAACGCCGCCCTGGTGGAAGAGTCCGCCGCCGCAGCGGAAAGCCTCAAGGACCAGGCCTTGCGCCTGACCGAGGTGGTGTCGGTGTTCAGGCTGGGCGAAGAGGAGCGTCAGCAGGCCTACGTCGCCAAGCCGCGCAAGAGCAGCAAGCCCGCGCCGGGCAAGGCGTCTGCCAGCGTGCACCGCCCGGCCCCGCGTCCAGCCTCCGCCAAGCCTGCCGCGGCACCGATGGCCAGCCCGTCGCCGGCCGCGTCGCACCCTGCCCCCAAGGCGGCTGGCGACGACGACTGGCAATCGTTCTAAGTGCCGCCAGGCCTGAGCACGCGTCCACAGCGGCTCCATGCAAGCCTCCGGAGCCCTGTGGCCCGGAGGTTTTTCTATCTCATGCCGCGCTTGCCAAGCCTCAGGTGACGTCCTGCATGCGCAGGCTCTGCATCACCGGCTTTTGCAGGACGCCCCGCAGGCCCCACCATCCCGCCAGCCAGGCCAGCAAGGCGCCGGCCAAGCCGCTGGCGGGGACCAGCCAGGGATTGAGCGTCCAGCTGAATTCGAATACCTTGGCTGCCAACACGGCGCCAATCAGCAGCGCTGCCACGCCGGCCAGCACGCCCGCCAGCAGGCCCAGGCCCAGCAGCTCGGCACGCTGCACCTGGCCCAGCAACCGTGAGCCTGCGCCCAGGGCGCGCATCAATGCGAATTCGCGCATGCGGGCCTCCCGGGTGCTGCTCACCGCCGTCAACAGGACGATGAGGCCCACGGCCAGCGTGAAGGCGAACAGCACCTGCACCGCCGCAGCCACCTGATCCAGCACCTGCTGCACCTGATCCAGCTGAGCGCGGACGTCCACGGCCGTGATGTTGGGAAAGTCGCGCGCCAGCTGCTTGTCCAGCGCCTTGGCCTGCGCTGGCGCACGGAAGGCCGTGATGTAGCTCCTGGGCAGGTCCGCCATGTCTTGGCGCGGAAAGAGCACGAAGAAGTTGACGCGCATGGAGGACCAGTCCAGCTTGCGCAGGCTGGTGATGCGCGCCTCGACCAGCTGCCCGGCGACATCGAAGCGCAGGCGATCGCCGAGCTTCAGGCCCAGGTCGCGTGCGATGCCCTGCTCCACGCTGAGCCCATCCTCATCGTCAGCTAGCCAGCGACCTTCGGCCAGCTGGTTGTGGCTCGGCAGGCTCGCACTGTGGCTGAGGTTGAATTCACGCTCCACCAAGCGCTGGGTGCGCTCCTCCTTGAACTGCTCGGGCTTCACCGCCACGCCGTTGAGTGCCACCAGGCGGCCCCGGATCATCGGATACCAGTCATAGCGTTGCACGCCGGCAGCGCTCAGCGCGGCGCGAAAGGCCTCGCCCTGCTCGGGCTGAATGTTGATCACGAAGCGGTCGGGGGCGTCCTTGGGCGTGGCCGCCCGCCAACTGTTGATCAGGTCCGTGCGCAACAGCATCAACAGCGCCAGGGACAGCAGACCGATGCCCAGGGCCGACACCTGCACGACCGCGAACACCGGTCGAGCGCTGATCTGCCGGGTCGCCAGGGCCAGCCAGCGCGGCGCGCCGGCCTGCGGGACCGCGCGGTGCAGGCCCCGCAGCACCAGCCAGGCCCCCAGCGCAAATACTGCCAGGGCCACGGCGAATCCAGCGGCCGTTCCCAGGCCCAGCTTCCAGTCGCCGGCCACCAAGGCCAGCAGGCCCGCGAAGCCCAGCAGGCCCGTCAGCAGCACCAGCCAGGAAGCCATGCGCACGCCGCCCAGGTCGCGGCGAATCACCCGCAGCGGCGGCACCGAGGCAAGCTGCAGCACGGGCCCCAGCCCAAAGCCCAGCATCAGGCTCAGGCCCAGCCCCAGGCCGCCGGCGGCGGTCACCCATCCCGGCGGAGGCAGGCTGACCGACATCAGTCCCGCCAGCAGTCGAACGAAGAGCTCGTGCAGCACCAGCCCGCCCAGCACGCCTGCAGCGCTGGCCAGCAAGCCCGCCATGCTGAACTCCAGCAGGTGGATCCCGGCAATGCGGGACTGCGGCTGCCCCAGCACGCGCAGCATGGCGCAGTCGTCCAGGTGACGCAGCGCAAAGTCTCGGGAAGCCAAGCTGACCGCAACGGCTGCCAGCAAGGCCGCCAGCATCGCAACCAGGCGCAGGAACAGGCTGGCGCGGTCCAGGGTCTGTCGCATCTCCGGCCGGCCCGTCTCCAGATTCTCCAGCCGCAGTCCTCGCCAGCCCTGACGCTCGATCAAGGCGCCGGCAGTTTTCATGAAGCGCGCAGCGGCTTCACCATCTGCCGACGGGCTCAGCACGGCCATCCGATAGGTGACCCGGCTGCTGGGCTGGACCAGGCCAGTCGCCGCGAGATCGGCATCATTGAGCATCAAGCGCGGCGCAAAGCTGAGGAAGCCGGCGCCGCGATCCGGCTCATTGAGGATCACGCCCGCCACCTTCAGGCGGCTGTCGCCCAGCAGCAGGCTGGCGCCCACGGTCAGGTCCAGCGCGTCAAGCACCGGTGTGTCCACCCAGACCTCGCCCAAGGCGGGCGCTCCGACGCGACGCCCATCCATGAGCAAGACCTGACCCCGCAGCGGATAGCTGGCCGACACCGCCTTCACCGTCACCAAGCGCGTATTGCCGCTGAGGGCCCGAGCCATGCTGGGAAAGGTCACGCTGTGCATACGGCGCAGGGCCAGCGTCTTGGCGAGGGCTTGCAGCTCGGACGGAATGGGGTGATCCGAGGCGACCAAGGCATCGCCGCCCAGCAGTTGCGCAGCATCACGCCTCAGCCCGGCCTCCATGCGTTCGGACAGGAAGCCGACTGCCGTCACCGCCGCGACCGCCAGCACCAGTGCCAGGCTCAGCAGACGCAGCTCGCCGGCTCGCCAATCCCGCCAGAGCTGGCGCCATGCCAGGAGAAAGATCGAGGGTGGCACGGGAAGTGCCGCTGGCGCAGCAGCCGGGCTGCGCTCCGAAGCGATCGATGAAGCCATGCCGCACTGTAAGGGCGGATGTCCAATGCAATTGAACCCTGCATACAAGTCCCCTGAGCCTTGTGCGGCGCTCGCTCTGCTTCAATGCCTGCATGACCACCGCCACTGCCATCGCTCCGCTCTTTGTGTCGCACGGCTCGCCGATGATGGCCTTGCACCCCGGTGACGCGGGCGCCTTCCTGCAGACGCTGGGCCGCGAATTGCTGCAAGCTCAGCGGCCTCGCGCGATCCTGGCGCTGTCGGCCCACAGCCTGGCACGGCACCCCACGCTGCTGGTGGCGCAGCAGCAGCACGCGGTCCATGACTTCGGCGGCTTCGATCCGGCGCTCTACCAACTGCGTTACGACGCCCCGGGCGCCCCCGCCTTGGCCGGGGAGTTGCAGCAGGCGCTGCCGGGGCTCCTCCAAAGCCGCGCCGCGACGGGCCTGGACCACGGCATCTGGATACCGCTGCGCCATATGGTTGCGCAGGCCGACATCCCTGTGCTGCCTTTGTGCTTTTCGCCAAGGGCAAGCCCCCGCGAGCTGTGGACGCTGGGCAGCGCGCTGGCGCCCTGGTCCGCCCGAGGTGTGCTGATCCTGGCCAGCGGCGGCATCACCCACAATCTGCGGCGTGTTTTCCAAGACGGACCGGCACTGGATGCCCCGGAGATTGCACAATCGCGAGCCTTCCGCGACTGGTGGGCCATGCACGCCCAGGCGGCCGACTGGCCAGCCTTGCTCGACTATCGCAGCCAAGCGCCGTTCGCCATGGACATGCACCCCACCGACGAACACCTGCTGCCGTGGTTCATTGCCGCGGGCGCCGGTGGCGAGGCCCACGGCGCCGCCCGTCTCCATGACAGCGTGAGCTACGGCTGCCTGGGGTTGGATGCCTACGCCTTCGGCCCGCAGGCTGCATCTCTGGCCGCCAAAATCAAGGCGGCCGGACAAGATCGCTCGGCCGTGCGCTGAACCTGCCTATAATCCGGGCCAGCCCAATGCCTACGTGCAGCGGCCAACACCTCGGCGGGTGTAGTTCAATGGTAGAACGCTAGCTTCCCAAGCTCGATACGTGGGTTCGATTCCCATCACCCGCTCCACCTCTGGCAATGCGTCGGCCCCAGTGGCGGGCCCCCGGCCTTGCAGGCCGGTCTGGCGGGCAACCGCCTGCACACGGGTCAGCGCTGAACATCGCCCAGGCACAGGTACTTGATCTCCACGTAATCCTCAATGCCCTGGCGCGCGCCCTCGCGCCCCAGGCCGGATTGCTTGACCCCGCCAAAAGGTACTTCCGCCGTCGAAATCAGGCCAGTGTTGACACCCACCATGCCGTACTCCAGCGCCTCGCCCACGCGGAACACGCGCCCGATGTCACGGCTGTAGAAGTAGCTGGCCAGGCCAAACTCGGTGGCGTTGGCCGCCTCGATGACCTCGGCCTCGGTGTCGAAACAGAACACCGGAGCAACCGGACCGAAGGTTTCTTCGCGCGCACAGAGCATGTCGGCACGCATGTCTGCCAACAGGGTCGGAGCATAGAACTGGCCCGAGCCCAGCCCTTCAACCCGGTAGCCCCCCGCCAACAGCCGCGCCCCCTTGGCCAGGGCGTCCGCAACGTGGCTCTCCACCTTGGACACCGCGTCGGCGTCGATCAAGGGACCAAGGTTGACGCCCGGCTCGAAGCCGTTGCCGACCTTCAACTCGCCCACCTTGGTCGCCAGCTTCTCGACGAAGGCCTCGTAGACGCCGCGCTGCACATAGAGCCGGTTGGCACAGACGCAGGTCTGACCGGCATTGCGGTACTTGCTGGCCATTGCGCCCTCCACTGCGGCGTCGAGATCCGCATCGTCGAACACGATGAAGGGTGCATTGCCCCCCAGCTCCAACGAAAGCTTCTTCACGGTCGGCGCGCATTGGCGCATCAAGATACGCCCCACCTCGGTCGATCCGGTAAAGGACAGATGGCGCACCACATCGCTGCGGCACAACAGCTCGCCGATTTCGACGGAACGCTGGGCGTCGGCACTGAGCACATTGAGCACACCCGCCGGCAGGCCCGCGCGCTGAGCCAGCTCGGCCACCGCCAGCGCGGACAGCGGCGTGGCCTCGGCGGGCTTGATCACCACGGTGCAGCCGGCAGCCAGCGCCGGCGCCACCTTGCGGGTGATCATCGCGATGGGAAAGTTCCAGGGCGTGATGGCCGCGCACACGCCCATGGCTTGCTTGATTACCAGATAGCGCTTGTTGTTGTCGGTCGTGGGCACCATCTCGCCATAGATGCGCTTGCCTTCTTCGGCGAACCACTCGAGAAAACTGGCCCCATACAGCACCTCGCCTCGCGCCTCGGCAAGGGGTTTGCCCTGCTCGGCAGTCATGATGCGCGCCAAGTCGTCGGCATGGCGCAACATCAATTGATGCCAGCGCATCAAGATGGCTGCACGCTCCTTCGCGGTCTTGCTGCGCCAATGCGGCCAGGCTGCATTGGCGGCTGCGATGGCGGACTCCGCCTCTGGCGCGCCCAGGTTGGCGACCTCGGCCAATACCTGGCCGGTGGCAGGATCGGTCACTGAAAACCGGGCCTCACCGCCAACCCATTCACCGTTGATCAAACCCTGCTGACGCAACAGGCTGGCGTCGTCCAAAGCGGCCAGGGCGAGGATCTTGCTGTCCATTGAAAACTCCAGGAATGGGGGGGTGTGGAGACAGCACTCTACCCCGCCCACCGAACGGCCTCAGGCAACGCGCGACCCTATAATCAAAAATCCCCAAAAATCAAGTATTTACCGCGTCGTCGACGCCCTTGCTCCGGGCTCACCCCGCAATGAAAGTGGCCGCATGAAAGCAGCAGACATTCGCCAGACCTTTCTGAAGTTCTTCGAATCCAAGGGGCACCAGATCGTCGCCTCCAGCCCCGTTGTGCCAGGGGATGACCCCACCTTGCTGTTCACCAACGCGGGCATGAACCAGTTCAAGGACGTGTTCCTGGGCTTCGACAAGCGCCCCTACACGCGGGCCACCACGGCCCAGAAGTGCATCCGGGCCGGCGGCAAGCACAACGACCTGGACAACGTCGGCTACACCGCCCGCCACCACACCTTCTTTGAGATGCTGGGCAACTTCAGCTTTGGCGACTACTTCAAGAAGGACGCCATCAGCTACGCCTGGGAACTGCTGACCCAGCATTTCAAGCTGCCTGCCGAGAAGCTCTGGGTCACCGTCTACTCGGAGGACGACGAGGCCTTCGAGATCTGGAACAAGGTGGTGGGCGTGCCCGCCGAGCGCATCGTGCGCATCGGCGACAACAAGGGCGGCCGCTACATGTCCGACAACTTCTGGATGATGGGCGACACCGGCCCTTGCGGCCCCTGTACCGAGATCTTCTTCGACCACGGCCCGGACGTTGCCGGTGGCCCCCCGGGCAGCCCCGACGAAGACGGTGACCGCTACATCGAGATCTGGAACAACGTGTTCATGCAGTTCAACCGAACCGAGGACGGCGTGATGCATCCGCTGCCCAAGCCTTCGGTGGACACGGGCATGGGCCTGGAGCGCATCGCCGCCGTGCTGCAGCACGTGCACTCCAACTACGAGATCGACACCTTCGTGGCCCTGCTCGCCGCAGCCAAGGCGGCCGTCGATGGCGCCGGCGCGGGCGACTGCGACAAGGGCAGCGCTTCGCTGAAAGTGATCGCCGACCACATCCGCGCCTGCAGCTTCACCGTGGTGGACGGCGTCATTCCCGGCAATGAAGGCCGCGGCTATGTGCTGCGCCGCATCGCGCGCCGCGCAATCCGTCATGGCTACAAGCTGGGCGCGCGCACCCCCTTCTTCCACAAGATCGTGGCTGAACTGGTCCGTCAGATGGGCGAGGCCTACCCGGAGCTGCGCCAGGCGGAAAGCCGTGTGACCGAGGTGCTGCGCCAGGAGGAAGAGCGCTTTTTCCAGACCATCGCCAATGGCATGGAAATCCTGGAAGGCGCACTGGCCAAGGGAGACAAGCAGCTGGACGGCGACACCGCCTTCAAGCTCCACGACACCTACGGATTCCCGGTGGACCTGACCGCCGATGTCTGCCGAGAACGTGGCGTGACCGTCGATCAAGCGGGCTTCGATGCCGCCATGAGCAAGCAGCGCGATCAGGCGCGTGCCGCTGGCAAGTTCAAGATGGCCCAGGGGCTCGAGTACGCGGGCGTGGCAACGGCATTCCATGGCTACGAGCACCTGGCTTGCGAAACGAGCAGGGTCACCGCGGTCTACGTGGATGGCCTTTCCGTGCCCCAGGCCAAGGCCGGTGATGATGCGGTGATCGTCCTGGACCACACGCCGTTTTATGCTGAGAGCGGCGGTCAGGTCGGCGACCGCGGTGAGCTGCGCAATGCCAGCACCCGCGTGCTCGTGGAAGACACGATCAAGATCCAGGCCGATGTATTCGGCCACCATGGCCGTGTGATGGAAGGCGCGGTGAAGGTCGGCGACACCTTCAAGGCCCAGGTCGATGCCGAAGCCCGCGCGAAGACCGTACGCAACCACAGTGCCACCCATCTGATGCACAAGGCCCTGCGCGAGGTGCTGGGCACCCATGTGCAGCAGAAGGGCTCACTGGTGAATGCCGAGCGCACCCGCTTCGACTTCGCGCACAACGCGCCGATGACGGCTGAAGAGATCCGCAGGGTCGAGGCCATCGTCAACGCGGAAATCCTGGCCAACGCTGGCGCTAAGGCCGAGGTGATGGCGCTGGACGACGCGCAGAAGAGCGGCGCCATGATGCTGTTCGGCGAGAAGTACGGTGAGACCGTGCGCGTGCTCAGCATCGGCAGCTCCAAGGAACTCTGCGGTGGTACGCACGTCAAGGCCACCGGCGACATCGGCCTGTTCAAGATCGTGGCTGAAGGCGGCGTGGCCGCCGGCGTGCGCCGTGTGGAGGCGGTGACCGGCGACAACGCCCTGGCCTATCTGCAGTCGCTCGAAGACACGGTGAACGGCCTGGCTGGCAGCCTGAAGGCCGCGCCTGCCGAACTGGAGCACCGCGTGGCCGGTGTGCTGGAGCAGATGCGCAGCCTGGAAAAGGAACTGGCCACAGTCAAGAGCAAGCTGGCCTCCGCGCAAGGTGACGAGCTGCTGAGCCAAGCTGTGGATGTGAAGGGCCTCAAGGTACTGGCGGCCACCCTGGCGGGCGCAGATGCCAAGACGCTGCGCGAGACCATGGACAAGCTCAAAGACAAGCTCAAGAGCGCTGCCATCGTGCTGGCCGCGGTGGACGGCGACAAGGTCCAACTGGCCGCAGGCGTCACCAGCGACAGCACGAGCAAGCTCAAGGCAGGCGAGCTGGTCAATTTCGTGGCTCAGCAGGTCGGCGGCAAGGGCGGCGGCAAGCCCGACATGGCCATGGCGGGCGGCACGGATGCCCGCGCCCTGCCCGCGGCACTGGCCACGGTACAGGCCTGGGTGGCCGAGCGGCTTTGAAGCCACCTCTGCTGCTGCATGGGGCCTCGACCGGGGCCCCTTTTTCTTTCTTGCCGAAGCCATGCCAGGCGCATGCTGGCCAAAGCACAGGCCCCGCGCCAATATTGTCTCTACAGCGCCATGAAGTCCACGTCCCCGCATGAACGCCTGGAGCCGCTGCTGGCCATGCTGCCTGCAGCCAAGCACCTTGGCGCGCAGACGCCCGCGCCAGCGTATCTGGAGGGTTTGCTATGCGCCGCCATCTGCATGGAGCTGGCAACGGAGCCCGTCCGCATATTGGACATCCATTGGGGAGAAGACTGGGCCGAAGCGCTCATGGAGCAGGATCTCCTGGACGAGTTCATGACCTGGCTTGAGGAGCGCTGGCAGTCACTTCGGGAAACCCTGGATCCGGATCAGCTGCGCGAGAATCCCGACGCACTTCCTTTAGCCGACGCATTGGACTGGGCAGCGCATGATTGCCCCGGCAACGGGCCAGCTTCGTCCATGCCGGACGCAGCTGGCCAATGGGCCGGTGGATTTCTGCTTGGCGCAGGCCAGCACAGCAGCGACGAGGCTGCGAGCGAGTTGCTGGAAGTGATTGCTGCCTTGGCTCTGGAGGGCAAAGCGCTGCAAGACTATTTGCGGCGCGCTTACGAGCAGCCGAACCAGCTTGGTGCGTCAGTGCTCGTTGATGACGCGCTCTTCGCCGCTCAGGATCTGCGCCTGGCCCTGCACAAGCCGCCTATGCCCTGAGCAGGGCGCGCCACGGCTTGGTGTCAACAGCCTCACTCAAAGCCGCCCCTTGCAGGTCGCCGCGCCGCACCGACAGCGCAGCCGCCCTTCGTGATGGCTTTCACCATAGTCCGCCGTCAGTTCTTCACCTGCGTCGATATCCCGCATGGCATAGAACTCGGCACGTCCTTGTCGAATTCGCAGGACTGCGTTAGGTGAGCAAGAGTGGTTGACGTAGCGCAGCGCGCAGTCGGAAGCTGTGGCGTCGATGGCCCGGCGCTCGCTGATTTCCACCATGTGGATACGTTCACGTCCCTTGACGCGACGGCGCGCCTCCGCGACCGAGATCACCTCACCGCGCATTTCACCAATTTTGCGCCGAGCGGGAATAGGCTCCTCCGCGAATACGCCCTGGCCTTCAATGGCCGATGGACGGACTCTGACGGCGAATTTCTCAGCGGGCTGCTGGCCTGCGCTTTTTCCGGCGACAAGGGGCTGTGCCGCGGGCAGAGAGCTAAGTTTGGGCATTCGCACTTGAACTGATAACGGCAACACCCCTCACTGTAGCGTGCCAAAACCCTGCGAACGCGGGCTATTCGCTGAGCAGCGCCAACGCCGGACGTACTCAGCTCGGCCGGTTCCCTGCGCGAAGCTGCCCGGCAATCTGCGTAGGCACCTCATCCATTCTCATGCCGTCAACACTGACCTTCGGCAGACGCTCAATCTGACTGGGTGCGGAACTGGCCTTGTTGTTGTCATTTGAACGTTTACCTGTCAGTACCAGGCGCGTCAGTTTGACCACCTCGCTCGCCTTCGCAGGCTGGACAGGCACAAAAATGGCGGCTGCCAGCATGGCAGCGACGAGCAAGGCTCCCCCCTTGCCGTCCATCCGTCCTGCGCGCTGCGATAGCTTCATACGATCCCACCAGCCCTGTTAGATTGTGTGCCTACAGTATCTGAAGTCATGGCCACAGTGGCCACAGCAAAGCGACGAAGCGCCGTCCTTGGAGAGTGACCTGCGCCCTTGACCGATGAAACGCCTGCGCATGCTGGCGAGGCGTGAACGTCCAGCCGCCCCATCTTGAAGGCCGGCCGGCGACATAGGAGCCTCGTGTCCACCATAACTCTTGGTGGACACGTGACTACTATCCCGGAGGATCCAGC
>JAYRKJ010000030.1:0-36686 GCA_041905785.1 Burkholderiaceae bacterium | reverse complement strand
GCAAGGAAGGCGAAGGCACGGGCCACCAGCCGCGCACCTTCTGGGGCCGCATCGCGCAAGGCCAGGTGAAGGCGGGCGATGAGGTCGAGGTGCTGCCCAGCGGCGTCAAGGCCATCATCGCCGAGGTGCGCCGTGCGGGCGAGACCGTGGCCCATGCCGTGGCGGGCGAATCCGCCGGCCTCGTGTTCGACCGCCAGGTGGACGTGAGCCGCGGCGACTGGATCGTCGCGCCCGGCAGCGCCCGGCCGCGCCAGCAGTTCGAGGCCACCCTGGCCTGGCTGGACACCGAAGCCGCGCAGCTCGGCCGCAAGTACTGGGTGCGCCACGGCAACCGCTGGGTGCAGGCCCGCATCAGCGCCATCGAGCACCGGCTGGACATCCACACCCTGGCCGAGACCGAGGCCCACGAGCTGGCCGTGAACGAGATCGGCCACGTCGTGGTCGAGCTGCAGGCCCCGCTGCCCCTGGCGGCCTACACCCAGAACCGCGTGGCCGGCGCGCTGATCGTCGTCGACCCCACCAGCAACCGCACCTCGGGTGCGCTGCTGGTGCGTGAAGTGTTGAAGGGCTGAACCATGACTCGAACCTTGATCCTGCCAGCCCGCGCGCGCACCCTGTGGCTCACGGGCCTGTCTGGCTCGGGCAAGAGCACGCTGTCGCAGCATCTGTCCGAGCGCCTGAAGGCCGGGGCCGTGGGGCACTTCCTGCTCGACGGCGATGTGGTGCGGACCGGGCTGTGCCGCGACCTCGGGTTCTCTGCCGCGGATCGCCATGAAAACATTCGGCGTGTGGCTGAACTGGCGCGGCTGATGAACCAGGCCGGTCTGCATGTGCTGTGCGCCCTGATTTCCCCGCAGCGTGCAGACCGCGCAATGGCCAGGGCCATCGTGGGCGAGGAAGCTTTCGTGGAAGTCCATGTGGCCACCCCGCTGGTGGAATGTGAGCGCCGGGACCCCAAGGGGCTGTATGCCAAGGCACGCGCAGGGCTGCTGGCGGGCTTCACTGGCGTCTCAGCCCCTTATGAGGAACCCGAGCATCCCGACTGCAGGCTGGACACCAGCCACCTGCCGCTCGCGGAATCGCTGGAGCAACTGCAGCGACTGCTGCAGGATTGAGCTGCTCTGTTCAGGCTTGCAGCATGGCATGCACCGCATTGCGTGCATGCTCCCGCAGCTCCGGGACGGCTGTCGCCTCCCAGAGCATGGCCTTAAGCAGAGGGCCGAGATAGTGCAGGCCTCGCTGGCCCTGGCCTTGCGCATCGAGCAGTTGGTACTGTTCATCCACTTGAACGCCAAGACCCAGCGGACAGGGCAGTAGGCGGCCTTGCTGCTGCAGTGACCACAGCAAAGGACTGGACCGGGCACAGATGCGCGAGGTCGGGCCCGTGCAGTTGATAACGCGGGCAACCCGCAGCCTTTGAGATTCGGCCTGGCCTCGGCGCCGCCAACTGAGTTCCACGCCGTCTTGAACAGCCTTGGCGGCAGTCAGCCGGCCCGCCAGCATCTGCAGTTGCCCGGATGCGAGCAGGGTCTGCAGGGCCCGGATGGCGTCCGGCGCTGCACGGTGCCGGTGCACATCCCAATAGGGCTGGAGATGCCGCAGGAACTGGGCACGCGCGGGCACGGGCAGCTGTCTCCAGGCCTGCGCGGTGTGCGCGCGGAAGCTGCCCCAGGCATCGCGCCAGTCGCCGGCATCCCGGCACATGCGCCTGAATGCCTGCAGCTTCACGAGCAGGGGGGCTTGGGGCTCCAGGAGCTCGGGGGGCATGGCGGCCTGCGGCGGCGGCAGTTCGTTGTTGCGATGGCCTTGGGGCAGCAGGCCGCGCCGCGACAGGGCCATCACGGGCCCGCGATGACCACGCTGGCGCAGGCTCAGCAGAAGATCCAGCATGGTCAGCCCGGTGCCGACTAGCATCACTGCCGCCTGCGGGTCCAGTCCCGCCGTTGCCTTCGGGACCCAGGGGTCGTTGACATAGCGGGTGGCGTCCAGCTCGGCCAGTCCGGGCAAGGGCGGTTGGGGCGCGAAGTGGCCCAAAGCCAGCAGCACGCGATCATAGACCACGCCCTGGGGCTGCTGCGGCGATCCTGCCCGCAGGGCGAAGCCCTCGGGCGTCGACTCGATGCACTGCACGCGGGTGGCGACCCATTGCAGCTGAATGTCCGGTCGCTCGGCGGCTGCGGCCATCAGGCTGGCATAGAGATAGTCGCCATAGAGTCGTCTTGACACGAAGTCCTGCGGCGCATGCCGGTGCCCATGCGCGTGGAGCCAGCGCAGGAAATGTGCCGGGTCCTCGGGCTCCATGCTCATGCGGGCCGCCGGCACGTTGAGCACATGCCAGTCCGAGTCGGTGCCGTAGGCCAAGCCGCGAGCTAGCGGTCCGGACGCGTTGTAGAGCGTCAGCGAGCTGCCCGGGGCGGCCTGCCGCAGTAGATGGCAGGCGGCGCTCACGCCACTGAAGCCGCTGCCGATGATGGCCATGCGACGGGGAAGCGGAGGCTGCGGGAGTCGGGCGGAGGGCATAGTGAGAAGCTGGCGCAGGCAAGAGTGCCGGCATTCTATGGAGAGGCGGCCCGGTCTTGCCGCGGCGCTGGCCAGCTCAGCAGTGCGCCCGCGAACGCAGCATGGCGCAATTGCTTCTGCGGTACCCCAGATGTCCATGTAAATATCAGGGGCCGGCGCTAGTCATCCCGGCGCTTACGCCTTGATGCAATTTGTTGAGTCACTCGCCGGGCCGCCGAATTGGCCGGGCATGCAACTGGCTCAGCCACTGAGCCATAAAGCGGGCATACGACGGTTTGATGAAGACCAGGAGTCCTGGGGGTCGTGTGATTTCCGCTACACCCTGGTTTTTCCTGAGTATTTCGTCCTATGGAGGCGCTCATTCGGCCAAAAAAGCTCTGCTAAGATCCGCCGCGTCTCACTAGCACGCATCTAGAACTCTCTTGTGGGAGGGAAGTCGTGGGAGCGAGATGAAGTTCGTTGCAATTCGGCAGCGCATACGTTAGGGTCGCAACTGCTCTGTGTGTCTGAGGCTGAATTGAGTGCCTTGAGTCGCGAACTTCGAATCAGGGCAACGTGCTTCATGCGTGCAACTTACGCTTATAGTGCGTTCTTGTTCCAAAAAATCTGTGGAGTGATTAATGAAGAAATTCTCTGTTAAGGCTGTTGCCCTGGCTGCTAGCTTCATCGCCAGCGGCGCTGCTTTTGCGGCCCAAGACCTCGACGCTGCTACCGCCACCCCGGCCAAGTACGCCTCCGAAGTCAAGATCAACGCTACCACCGGCACCGACCTGCAAGCTGGCGCCGCTGCCGACCTGGCTGCTACCAGCAAGCTGGGTGCTTCCTTTGGTAACGACGTGACCGCCTACGTGCGCTTCGACCTGTCGTCCGGCAAGTTCAAGGGTGCTCCCACCTTCGCCATCAATGACAGCGCTGCTGCTGCTGCTTCGGTGTCGATTTCCCAAGGTGGCGACGGCGCTTCCTATGTCATCTTCGCTGTGACCCCGACCGCCGGCAACAAGCTGCTGGGTACCACCGTTGGTACTTTCGCTCCGCACGCCAACGGCATCACCGTCAAGGATCAGACGGCCGTCACCGCTCAGTATCGCCTGTTCGAAACGCTGACTGCTGCTGTCAATCCCTCCAGCACCAACACGCTGAAGAACGCATCGGCTTCGTACATCACCTTCGCGAGCTCGCTGAAGACGGTGTTCACCGCCGCTACCCAGACCGCTGACGTCGAGAAGACCCCGGCTTACAGCGATTTCGTGGTTGCCGGCAAGAAGAAGCTGGCTGACGTGGCGATCACCGTTGCTGGCAACGCGCTGGCCAACGGCTCGGCTATGACCGCTGCCACGCTGCTGGACACCAAGAACGTCATCACCGTGACCGGCGACTTCACCGGCCTGAAGGCTGCTGACGACACCGACTACGTGCCGGCCAAGGCTCGTCTGACCCTGGAAAGCGGCGCCTGCGCTGGTGGCGCTATCAATGCTACCTCCGTGAACGCCACCACTGGTGTCTTCGGTAACGGTTCGACCTCGCTGACCGCTGCTCAGCTGCTGGGCGCTGGCTCGCTGTGCTACACCCCGGCTGGTGATGTCGAAATCCAGGCTGGCAGCTTCACTGCTGACGTGGCCTACGTGGCCAACACCGGCTACGCCGTGTCGAACAGCACTGGCAACGCTGCCGGTACCATCGTTCGCAACGGCACGACCCTGGTCGCTCCGATCACCAACCAACCCACCGGCTGGTACAGCCGTCTGGTGCTGAACAACACCGGCTCGCAAGACCGCACCTACACGGTCAAGGCCGTGTCGGAAGCCGGTAACGTGATCACCCTGAGCGGCGCCGCTGCTTCGGGCACGCTGGCCAAGAACAGCAGCAAGGTTGTGGATCTGCAGTCCCTGGTGACCGCAGTGGGCGGCCTGCCCCGTTACAGCCTGGTGGTGACGATCAATGCTCCGTCCGGCACGATCAACGGCGCTTACCAGATCGCCAACGGCACGACCGGCATGATCAGCAACTACGCGCTGATCGCCAAGTAATTCAACTTCAGGAACAAGACTGGTGCGGTCCACAAGCCGTACCAGGCTCTCCACAGGTTGAGAAAGGGCCCCGCAGCAATGTGGGGCCTTTTTCATTGAGGTCGCAGTTTATGATGCGCGGCCGACATGCTTTCCGGAACTCAGGATCTGCTGCCGCTTCGCGTCACTTGCGTGGTGCAGCCGGGTCCTCAATCCTTCCTTTCGCCTGCCCGAGATCCAATGACCATGCCTCACCTGCCTCGCTCGTCCCGCCGCTCTCCAGGTTTCACCTTGATGGAAATGCTGGTGGTGCTGATGATCGTCGGACTCATCGTCGGCATCGTGGGGCCGCGTGTCTTTGGTGCCGCCAACAAGGGCCGCATCAAGACCGCGCAGGCGCAGATCAAGCTGCTTCGGAGCGCCGTGGACACCCTGCAGCTTGACATCGGCCGCTATCCGACGGCCGAGGAAGGCCTGACGCTCTTGACGAGCAAGCCCGCTGACCCTGCCCAGGCCGCGCGCTGGCAAGGGCCCTATCTGCAGGAAGACGTGCCCCTGGATCCCTGGGGTCACCCCTATGTCTATGCCGTGCCTGGCGCCAACGGCCAGCCTTTTGCGCTCTATTCGCTGGGCTCTGACGGTAAGCGCGGCGGCGAGGGCGAAGCCCAGGACCTCGGCATCCTGCCCGCCAATCCTTGAACCCTGCGCGGGCTGCCGCCGCCCTCGGCTTGCGCACTTCGAATCGTCTGCCTGCTGTGTCCGGCCATCGTCTGAAGCGTCCGACGGGATTCACGCTGCTGGAGCTGCTTGTGGTGCTGAGCCTGGTGAGCCTGGTGGTCAGCCTGGTGGGGCCGTCCAGCTGGCGGCAGCTGCAGGCGGCGCGCGAGCGTGGCGTGGCCTCGGACTTGGAGGCTGAGCTGGTCGCTCTGCCCTTGAAAGCTTTCCAGGGCGGCGAGGGCCTGGAGGTGTCGGCGCAGGAGCTGCGCGACGGCCTCAGCGAATCCTTGCCAGCAGGCTGGGCCATCGAGTTGGACCAGCCGCTGGCCTACGGCCCGCAGGGCACGGCCAAGGGGGGGCGCGTGCGTCTGCGGACGGGCGAAGGTGTTCGCATGCAGTGGGCTGTGGCGCCACTGACGGGCGAGGTGCGCCGGTGGCCCTGAGTGCTGGTAATAGGCTGACGAGCGCCATGACGTCGCCTTGTGCGGCAGTGGCCCAGCCGGGCTCTCGCCGCGGATGGGGTCAGGTCTTGCCTCCGCGCCGCGTGCGGGGCTTCGGCCTGCTGGAGGCCATCGTTGCGCTGACCCTGCTGGCCGGCACAGGCATGGTGCTGTTCGCATGGATCCATCAAAGCCAGGACTCCCTGCGGCGCCTGCGCCGCACCGAGCAGCGGGCGCGTCTGCAGATCGAGGCTGTCGAGCTGCTGCAGGCGGTCAATCCTGCCGAGAAGGCGCGAGGGCAGCTGGACCAGGCCGGCCTGCACCTCGAATGGTCGGCCGAGCCTGTGGAGGCTCCGCGTCCCAATGCCAGCTTCGCGCCGCCGGATGTCGGGCCCTGGTTGCTGGGTCTGTATCGGGTGAAGGTGCGCGCACAGTCGCAGCAAGATGCCAGCTTGGTGGTGGACTTCGAGCAGCTGCTGGTTGGCCGACAGCGCCTGCGTCCGGCCGCGCCCGCAGGGGGTGGCTTGTGAAGCCCTCAGCGGTCCGCCGTGGCGGTTTCACACTCATGGAAATGCTGGTCACGTTGGTGCTGCTCAGTATGGTGATGGCCATCCTCGGTACGGCGATGCACCAGCTCGGGCGCGTGGAGCGCCAGCTCGGCGAGGAGCGCACCCAGGGAGCGGCTGCCGCCTTGCGGGTGGAGTGGCTGCGGGCTTTGATGGCGGGCTTCATGCCGGGTGACAGCAGTGCCAGCGAACGTTTCACGGGCACAGAGAACGAGCTGGAGGGCCTGTCCGTGGCTGTCCCCCGCTATCCGCGCGCGACGCTGAGCTGGGTCCGTCTGACGCTGCGTTTCAACGAGGCCACGGGCAACACCGAGCTGTGGATGCGGGAAGGGCGCCCTCAGCCCCTGATGCTGAAACCGCTGCCGGAGCTGCTGCTGCTGCAATGGCCCGGACGGCGCGGGCGATTCCGCTATCAGGGGCCGGACGAGGTCTGGCAAGACCGCTGGCAGCCGACCGGCAATGCCCTCACGCTACCGCGGCAGGTGCTGCTGGAGCTGGATCTTCCGGGCGTCCGCCAGCTGTTGGCCCATCCGCAGGCCGATGTCTCCGGAATGCCGAGCCGGCGCTACATGGAGCAGCTGTGATCAAGCCCGCCCTGCGTCCAGCTCCGCATGCTCACGGCGTGGCCTCGCGTGCGCATCGGCAGCATGGCCGGGGCCCGGGGGCGCGCGGGCAGGGCGGCTATGTGTTGGTGATCGTGCTGACCGCGTTGGCATTGATCTCGTTCGTCGCGTTCCGTTTCTCCAACCGCGTGGATGCGTTGCGTGCCCAAGCGGCCCAGCTGCAGCAGTATGCCCAGGGGCGCACCGATGCGCTGAGCGCGCGCAACGTGGGCCTCTATTTCATCAGCACGCGCTTCACCGATGCGGCCGGCTTCGGGCAGCCACCCGGGCCTGAGCTGCGGGCTGACGGCCGCCCTTATGCCCTGCCGGGCGGCGCGGAGTTGCGCGTGCAGGACCTGCGCGGCCTACTGCCGATCAATGCCCTGCCGCGCCAGGCCATGGCTCGCTTGCTCCAGGCGCAAGGTCTGGAGCCCGGGCAGCAGGACGCGTGGATCGACGTGTTGCTGGACTATGCCGACACGGACGACCTGCGCCGTCTCAATGGTGCGGAGCGATCCGAGTACGCGGAGCTGGGCCTTCCGTCGCCTCGCAATGACTGGCTGCTGTCCGTCAATGAGCTCTTTGCTCTACCCAAGTGGCGCGATCGGCCTGCCACCGTGGCGGCCCTGCTACCTTTGGTTTCGACCAATCGCGAGGCTCTGCTCAATCCCAACACCATGCCCTTGCCCTTGCTGCAGGCCTTCTTTCCGGATGCGCCGCCGGGGGCGCTGGAGCGCTTCGTCACGCTGCGCCGGCAGATGCCCTTCGGTTCCGCGGCTGCCGCCATGGCCAGCACCGGCCTGAATTTCACGCGGGAGGACCTGCTGCTGCATGTCTCCGACCGCGTGCGGCTCACGGTATGGGCGCCAGGCTTGCCGGAGCCCTTTCAGTACAATCTCGCGCTTGTCCCCGACGGGGTGGATAGCCCGTGGGCGATTCTGGACGCGCAAGCCGTGCCTCGCGAGAAAAACACCAAACCCAATGCCGAGAGTCCGACTCCCCTTCCTCTCCGCCTCGATGCCGGCTCGCGCTGAGCGCTTCTCGCGCCTGACCCGCCAGGGCTGGATGGCGTCCGACGACGGACGCTCGCGCAGCGTCCTGGTGGCCCGGTCCCTGTGCCGCCAGCGCAGCTTCGACCTCGCCGCGCTGCCCCCGCGCGAGCGGCGCGCTGCGCTGCGCAACCTGCTGCTGGCCTGGAGCCCCTTCCCGCAGGCGCAATGGGCCTTCGTGCTGCACAAGGACCAGGCCTGCGCCTGGGCCTGGGATGAAGCAGCGCTGGCGCTTCACCGCGCCGAGCCGGCTTTCCCGCGCAGCGCGCAGGTGCTGCCAGAGACTCTGCTGCAGGAGCCCGGCCAGGACGGCCTGCGCGTGATCCAAGGCCTGGATGGCTTCGAGATGCAGTGTTGGCGCGAAGGGCAGCTGCACTGCGCCCGCTGGACGGCGCAGCAGCCCACTGCGCTGGAGTGGACTGACTTCCTGCGCGTGCAGGGTCTGGTCGACCAGGCCATGCCTGCGGTGCAACCCGCCCGCTGGCTGACGCGCCCCTGGGCGGACGTGCAGGGCATCGAGCAGCTGACCGGGGCCTGGTCGCGTTCGGAGCAGTGGGTCACGGGCCTGGCGCTGGTTGCGCTGGTGGGCTTCACCGGTGCGCAGGGCCGTGTCGCACTGGAGGCCTGGGATGCGCGCGAGGCGGCCGAACAGGAGCTGGCGTCGCAACAGAACGCTGCGACGCCTATCGCCCAGGCCCGCAAGAAGGCGCTGGTGCAGAGCGATGCCGTCCAGCAGTTGACTCAGCAGCTGAGCGTGGCTCAGCCGCTGGAGGTCCTGCTGCACCTCAACCGGCAGCTGCCGGCCCAGGGCGTGACCCTCAAGGACTTCGAGCTGATCGGCAACAAGCTGCGGCTCGGACTGGAGCTGAAGCCGGACATCTCGCATGGCGCGCTGATCAAGCAGCTGCAGGCGGGCGGATGGTTCACCCAGATCAGTGAGCAGAAGGAAGTGGCGGGCCGCCCCTGGACCCAGTTTGAGATGCAGCTCAAGAGTCCGCAGATGCCTGTTGTCGAGCCGGCATCGGCGGCCAGCGGCCCGGCCTCCTCCGCGTTCTCCGGAGGCAAACCATGAGCGTGCCCCTGATGTCCAGCCTGCAGCAGCTGCGCCAGCAGGCCGCGGCGGAGCTGGCCCAGAGTGCGCGCCTGCGCCTGGGGCTGCTGATGGTTATGGCCATCCTGTGGCTGTGGGCCTTGCTGGTGCTGGGTGACATGGCGCAGGCCTGGCGCGAAAGCGCCGAGCAGCTGCAGGACAAGGCGGCGGCCCTGCGTCCGGTGCTCAAGGAGCGGATCTGGCTGGAGCGCGCCGAGGACAGCAGCGAGCAGCTGCAGGCCGTGCGCACCCAACTCTGGTCGGACCCGGACCTGGCCGTGACCGAGGCCAATCTGCAGGACTGGCTGCGCGGGACGGCGCAGAAGGCCGGGCTGACGGTGCGTGATCTCAATGTCACCCGGGGCAGCCTGGAAAAGCCGTCGGCGCCCCTGCAAGGCCTGACCCCCGTCACCGCTCGTCTGGTGCTCGACTACAACCGCTTGCCCATGCTGGCCTATCTCGCCGAGCTGGCCCGCCGCGAGCCGCTGCTGCTGGTGGACCGCCTGGCCTTGCGCCTTGGTGCCCAGCCGGTGCTGGCGGAGCTGGATGTGCGCGTACTCGCGGCAACGCAGTCGCCCGACGCCACGTCCGCGGTGCCGGGCGAGGCAGCGGCCTCGCAGTCGCTGGTGGCCGCTTCGGGCCTGGCGTCGGCAGCGACGCCCGCCGCCAAGCCCGCGTCGTCGGCATCGTCCGCGGCCAAATCAGCGGCCAAATCAGTGACCACATCGGCGAGCACACCCGCGGCCATCCCCTCCAAGTCCAAGCAGCCGGGAGCCAAGCCATGAGCCTCCAACCGTCCTGGCGGATCTGGGCGCTGCTGATCATGTCCGCCGGCCTGTTGGGCTGGTACCTGGTGCCGCCCTACGAGGCCGAGGCCACGCTGGTGCGTCCCCGGCGCGATGTCTGGCAGCTGCCGCTGATCCCGCGCGCCGCAGACCAGACTGCATTGGCCGGGCTGCTGAACACGGCCGGCTTCTGGGGCAGCGGGCCGGTGCAGGCCGTGGCACCGCCGCCGGAGCCGCGCTGGCGCGTGGCCGCGGTCTATGGCCGAGGCAAGGATGGCGGCGTGCTGATCCTCTGGGACACACCGGCCAAGGAACCGCTCAAGCTGAAGGCGGGCGACAAGCTGCCCAATGGTGACCGCATCGTGCGCATCGACGAACGTGAGTTCCAGGTGAAGCAAGGCAAGAAGACTGTGACGCTGGGAGTTGAACGAAGTGAGCCCTGAAAACCAAAGCAAGCGCCAGCCGACGCCTGACCGTCAACCCGGCCGCACCACGATCGCCCTGGCCCTCCTGGCCCTGCTGGGCGCCTGTGCCACGCCCGATGCACCGCTGGTGCCGGCGCCACTGAAGACCTCTCGCACCGCACCGGACAGCGCCCAGCAGACCGACACGCGCAGCAGCGAGCTGCGCGTCCAGCCGCTGCCGACCGCGCCCGGCACCGCACCGTCCGCCACCGCCCGCCAGAACGCAGCGCTGGACGCCGAGACCGGGCCCAAGGTCCTGGACACTGAGCTGGCCCGGGTCAATCTGGAGCAGGTGACGTTGGGCACTTTCGCTCAGCTGGTGTTCGGCGATGTGTTGAAAAAGAACGTCAGCATCGATCCGCAGGTGATGAGCCGCAAGGAGTTGGTGTCCTTCCGCTCCGGCCTGGGCCAGACGGCCGCGCAGCTGGAGAACAGCGCCAAGCTGCTGCTCAAGAGCTATGGCGTCAACGCGATGGACATCGGCGGGCTGGTCCGTGTGCAGCCTGACAGCGCGGCGCCGGCCGTGAACCCCGAGATCCGTCGGGCCACCACTGTGGATGACACGCCGGTGCCACTGCGCCCGGTCTACCAGTTGGTGGAGCTGCGTGCCGTGCGCAACACCGAGGTCGCCTCCTGGCTGCGCACCATGTTCGGCGACCGCCTCAAGTCCCAGGAGGACGCATCCCGCAACGCCATCGTCATCAGCGGGACGCCTGACGTGCTCGGGGCTGCGATGGATGCCATCCGGGTGCTGGACCAGCCGGCGCTGGTGGGCGTCAAGAGCCTGGCGCTGTCCCCCGCCTACTGGTCGGCCGACGAGCTCGCGCGCCGGCTGTACGACGTACTGTCGGCGCAGGGCTACGCCGTGCAGGCCCTGAACCAGCCCTTGGGCAACGCGGGCCGGGCGCCGATCATCCTGATGCCCATCTCAGCGCTGAACACGGTCTATGTGTTCGCCCGGGGCGATGAAGTGCTGGGCCACATCACCGAGTGGGCCCGCACGCTGGACCGCCCCAGCGAGCGCGGCGTGGGCAAGAATTTCTTCACCTATGCCGTCAAACACAAGGACGCCAGCGCGCTGGCCCAGACGCTCGAGCAGTTGCTGACCGGCGCCAGGCCGGCGGCCACGGGCGCCGCCCAGGGAGGCAGCACTGCGAGCAAGACGACCTCCGTGGTGGTGGACAAGTCGACCAATATGCTGATCTTCCAGGCCAGCCAGGAGGACTACCCGCAGATCGTGGCGCTGCTACAGAATCTGGACCGGCCCACGCGCTCTGCCCTGATAGAAGTGTCCGTGGCCGAGCTCACCCTGGACAACGACCAGGAGACCGGTGTGGGCTGGATGGCCACCCATGCGATGAAGAGCGGTGCCTCCATCGTCGGCGGCACGCTGGGCAACCTGTCGGTCGGCACCGCGGGAGGCACCTTTCGCGTCTTCGATACGGTGGGCCAGGTGCGTGCCGTGCTCAACGCCCTGGTCTCAGAAGGGAAGGGTCGCCTGCTGTCCAGCCCGAGGCTCATGGCCCGCAATGGCGAGCAGGCCCAGATCCAGGTCGGTGACGAGGTGCCCATCATCACCAGTCAGCTGAACACCGGCGTGGCGAGCACGAACACGACGACTCCGCAGAATCAGGTGCTGCAGACCGTTCAGTACCGCAAGACCGGCGTGCTACTGAAGATCAAGCCGGTGATCCACTCCGGCGAGCTGATCGACCTGGATGTCATGCAAGAGGTGAGTGCGGCGCGCAGCACCCAGACCGGCGTCAACGTCTCCCCCACCTTCGGCACGCGCTCCATCGAGACTAAGCTGACCTTACGCAATGGCGGCACCGTGCTGCTAGGAGGCCTGATCTCCGAGGACTCCAACGACACCAATGCCGGCCTGCCACTGCTGAAAGACATCCCGGTGCTGGGGAACCTCTTCAAGGTGGATACCAAGAAGACCAAGCGGACTGAACTGGTGGTGCTGATCACACCCTACGTGCTGAATGATCAGACCGAGGCCGAGGCCCTCAGCCAGGCCTTCCGCAACACCCTGGGCTCGTGGGCGCAGAACGTGGGCGCCATGCCGGCGGGGCAGGGCGGTGCCGGGCCTTCCGTGCCGACGCCGAAGTCGACGCTGCCCCCGGCTGCGCCGGCCTTGCCTGCGGTCACACCTCCAACGGGCGCTGCGCAGGCCCCGGCAGATGCAGGCAAGGCCGCCGGGCCGGCTGCTGCGGCTTCTGCGCCCGGTAAGTCCGGTCCGCAGCCTTGAGGCCTTGGGCATGGATGCGATTGCAACGCTGAACAGGCCACGCCTGGGGGCCCTACTGGTGCAGGCAGGGCAACTGCGCCAGGACGAACTGGACCGCGGCCTGGCCCTGCAGGCCGGCCAGCCCGGCACCCGCATCGGCAGCCTGCTGGTGCGCCTGGGCAGTATCTCTGAGGACGCCCTCTACGAAGCGCTCTCGCGCCAGCTGGGCCTGCCCCTGCTGGGGGCCGAGGCACTGGAGGAGACCGCCGTCCGCGCCGGCCTGGCGCAGCTGGGCAGGCCGCTGGAATGGTGGACGTCCCAGCAGGCCCTGCCCTTGCTGGATGCTGCCGGCCAGCTGCTGGTGATGGGGCTGGACCCGCTGTCCATTGAGTTGCGTGAGAGCGTGGAATCGGCCCTGCCGGCCGGGCAGGCCCTGCAATGGGCCCTCCTGATGCCCGATGCGCTGGAGCGCTGGCAGGCCTTGCTGGCCGCCGGGCAGCAGGGCCTGCATGAGCTCGACGCCCGCGCGCTGCGCGAGCTGGCGGAAGACGCGCCGGTGATCGCTTTCGTCAACAACGTGCTGGCCCAGGCGGTCGAGGCGCGCGCCTCGGACATCCACCTGGAGCCCGGCGAGCGCGAGTTCGAGGTGCGCTTCCGCATCGACGGCGTCCTGCACACGCGCAACGCGCTGCCCATGGCGCGCTTCGCGGCCATCACCTCGCGGGTGAAGCTGGTCTCCCAGTTGGACATTGCCGAGCGCCGCCTGCCGCAGGACGGCCGCACGTCTATCCGCGTGGCGGGGGCGGAGATGGATATCCGGGTGTCCTCGATCCCGGCCGTGCACGGTGAGTCCATCGTGATGCGGTTGCTGCCCAAGCAGCGCGGCGAGCTGGCCCTGGAGCGTCTGGGCATGGAGCCCGATCAGCTGCGCCTCTTCGGCAGCTGGCTGGACATGCCCAACGGCCTGGTGTTGGTGACGGGCCCCACCGGCAGCGGCAAGAGCACCACGCTCTACGGCGCGCTGGCGGCGGTCAACGACTTCAGCCGCAAGATCATCACGGTGGAGGACCCCGTGGAATTCCGCCTGCCGCATGTCGTGCAGATCCAGACGCAGGCGGAGATCGGCTACACCTTCGCTCGCGCGTTGCGCTCCATCCTGCGGCACGATCCGGACATCATCATGATCGGCGAGATCCGCGACCGTGAGACGGCGGAGATCGCCGTGCAGTCCGCGCTCACCGGGCACCTGGTGCTGGCGACCCTGCATACCAACGACGCGTTGTCGGCCGTGACCCGGCTGGTGGACATGGGCATCGAGCCCTACCTGGTGGCCGCCGCGCTGAAGGCCACGATGGCCCAGCGGCTGGTTCGCCAGCTGTGCCCGCAATGTCAGGCGCCGGCCGAGCCCGACGCCGCGCTGCTGCAACGCTGGGCCGCCCTGCAGCCCCGGCTGGGCGACGCCGCGATGCGCGAGGCCGAGGCCCGCTGGCAGCGCCCCGTAGGCTGCGCGCACTGCCAGCAGACGGGCTTCCGTGGCCGCCTGGGGATCTACGAGCTGGCCAGCATCAGTGAGCCTATGCAGCATCGCATCGCCGCGGGGGCCGGACTGGCCG
This sequence comes from Burkholderiaceae bacterium, assembly GCA_041905785.1. GTDB lineage: Bacteria > Pseudomonadota > Gammaproteobacteria > Burkholderiales > Burkholderiaceae_C > Roseateles_B. The sequence goes on along the minus strand of JAYRKJ010000030.1, from coordinate 22,601 downwards.
AGTTGCAGGCCATGGCCGACGAAGGCGGGCGCCGCAGCCTGCTGGAAGACGGCCTGCTCAAAGTTCGCCAGGGGCGCAGCAGCTTTGATGAGGTGCTGCGGGCCAGCGGCGCTTCCAGCCTTGGCTGAGTCGAGTGACGGGCATGGATCAGCTCTTCGACTACCGAGCCCAGGGGCCTGACGGCCAGGAGCAACGCGGGCAGGTGCAGGCGTCTGACGAGGCTGCGGCGCTGCGCCTGCTGGTCAGGCAAGGCCTGACCCCGCTGCATGTGCAAGCGCGGGCCAAGGCCGGTGTCAGCGGCACCGCGCGCAGCTCGGGTCGTGTGGACGTTTCGCAGCAGCTGGTGCTGCTGCAGGAGCTCTCGACCCTGCTGAAGGCGGGCATCTCGCTGGCCGAAGCCTTGCCATCTCTGGCGCAGGCCTATGCGAACCAGCCTCTGGGGACAGCCCTGCAGGAGGCGGATCGCAGCGTCCGTGGCGGTGGCAAGCTGTCCGATGCCATGAAGCAGCCCAAGCTGGGCATGCCACCCTATGTGCTGGCGCTGGTGGATGCCGGCGAGGCCAGCGGGCAGGTCCCACAGGCGCTGGCCGATGCGGCTGCGCAGCTGAGCTATGACCGGCAGGTCAGCCAGGAGTTCCGCAATGCGCTGACCTACCCCGCCGTGCTGGTGAGCGTCGGCGTGCTGGCGGTCTTCTTCATCTTCGTCTGGATCGTGCCGCGCTTTGCCATGCTGATCCGGGGAGCGGGCGACCGCGTGCCGGCGGTGTCGCGCGCGCTTATCGAGGCGGGTGTTTACGTGCAGCAGCATCTCTGGGGCTTCGGCCTGGGTGCTGCGGCGCTGCTGGCCGTCCTGGTGGTCGCGCTCTCGCAAGCGGCGGTGCGCCGCGGGCTGCTCGAGGCCGCCGTACGCGCGCCCGTGGTCGGGCCCTGGCTGCTGCGGGTCGATATCGGACGCTGGGCCACGGTGCTGGGCGCCTTGCTGGGCAACCGCGTGCCCATCATCCAGGCCCTGGAGCTGTCCATGGGAGCCCTGAGGCTGCCACGGCTGCGCGAGGACCTGGCCGTTGCTGCCCAGGCCCTCAGCCGCGGCCAGAGCCTGGCGGACGCGCTGGCTCCCAAGGGTTGGATCCCGCCTGCTCGGCTCAACCTCATCCGCGTGGGCGAGCGCAGCGGCGAGCTGCCCCGTATGTTGGCAACGCTGGGTGAGATGGAGACGGATGCAGCGCGCACCTTGCAGAAGCGAGTGCTGAGCCTGATCGAGCCGGCTGCCATCCTGCTTATCGGCGCGGCCATCGGCTTCATCATGGTGGCCGTCATGCTGGCCATCACCAGCCTCAGCGACATCGCATGATGGACGCAGGGGCCACCCGCCCGGGCCCGCGCGCGCCGGACGCCCTGGACGGCCTGCGGGGCCTGGCCGCTCTGATGGTGGTGGCCAGTCATGCCAGTGGCCTGGGCCTGCACCTGGTGCCTGGCTTTTCATTGGCGGGCATCGGTAAGTATGGCGTCTACCTCTTTTTCGTTCTGAGCGCCTACCTGCTGACGGCTCAATGGCTGCGCCTGTTCGCCCAGGCCGAGTCACCAGGCTGCCAGGCGCTGGGGCGCTATGCGCGTCGGCGGGTACTGCGCGTGTTTCCGCTGTATCTGCCCATCCTGCTGCTGGGATGGGCGCTGGCACCGCGAGGGCTGGGCGTCCCCCTGGACGGGCCTGCGGTGCTGCGGCATGTGCTGCTGCTGGAAGGGCGCGATCTGTACTGGAGCATTCCGGTGGAGTTCGTCTATTACCTCTGGATCCCTCCGCTGGCCTGGCTGCTGGCTCGCCGGCCATGGCTGGGAGGCGCTGGGGTTTTGCTTGCTTTGGCTGCGTCTTTATTGTGTTATTCACCTGGAGGCATGCCCACCAATAGTGACCGCTTGGGTTACTACCTCCCGGTTTTTCTGGCTGGCAGCCTCAGTGCCTGGATTCTGGCGCGACGGCCTGTCACCGCCGCGGCGCGTCCTACCGTTGGCTATCTGGCGGATCTTGCGCTGCTGCTGGCTCTGGGGCTGAGTGTGCCGCAGACCTTGCGCTTGCTAGGCCTGGCGGTGCGCGACGATGTGCTTCATTCTGCAGCCCCCGCCTGGGGGCTAGCCTGGAGCCTGGTGCTGGTGGGGCTGGTGACCGCTCGTCTTCAAGCCTGGCGCTGGTGCCTGGCGCGGCCCTCCATGGCTTGGGCGGGGCAAGCATGTTTCGCTTTGTATCTTCTGCACATGCCAGCCCTGTACCTGGCACGAAAGCTGCCATTTGCCCCAATCCTGCAGGCCTGGCTGGGCTTGGCGCTGGCCTGCGGGCTGGCGGCGCTGGCCCATCGCTGGATTGAGCGGCCGGCGCAGGCGCTGGGACACTGAGCTGGTCCCGTCTCGTCTGGCGCCAAGGCTTTACGCTCAGACACACACGCTCATCACCTTAGCAAGCTGGCGCGCCCATAGTTCGTGTCATGCACTCCTTTGCGTGGTGGCCAGTCGGGCACTGCGCCTTTTTTTATAGGTGTTGTCTCATGGCGCTACATCTCCAACTCCTTCATCCGGAATGCGCGTTGGATCGCCATCGTTGTGGCGAGCTCTATCTGCACAGCCCGCGCTTCGCGCTGCGTCTGCGGCAGCAGCTCACCTCGGCCGAGCGGGGTGTGCAAGCGCTGCTCGAGTGTCCGGAAGGCATTGCCGAGGAAAACGCTCTCAGCTTTGGTCTCATGCTGCGGGACGAGATGGTGGGGCTGGTCAAGGTTTATGTAGGCTTTCCCGATGCAAGTCGGGCTACCCTGGGCCTGCTGCTGGTGGACGAGCGATACCAGCGTCGGCATGTCGGCTCGCAGGCTGTGGAGGCGCTGTCGCGCAAGGCACGCCAGTGGCCAGATGTTCAGCGCTGGACTCTACATGCGCGGGACGACGACCCGGTGGCCCTTGCATTCTGGCGGTCTTGCGGCTTTGCGACCTTGCAGCCGGGCTGCCTGCTGCCCGGCTTCCACGGTAGCTTTTCGCTGATGGAGAGGCCGCTCAAATGCAGGCGCAAGGGCCCGCGCGACCTGACAGACGGACTGGCATCCAGCCAGCCGGACCATCCCTTCCGTCCGTTCGTCGGCCGCTGAGCTTTCAGCGCCGGGCTGCCTGATGGGCCAGAGCTTCGTCCTGTGCCGAGCGCAGTTCGTCGATGGCCGGTCGGGCGGCGGTAGGCGGCGCGGTCTCGTAATGCTCGATGCGGCCGCTGCTGGTAAGGGCGATGGCCTGGGCCAATCGCCCGGCATCGGGCACGCAGTCCGGCGCGATGGCTGCCAGCACGCGCTCGATGGTCTTTCCGGGTGCGGCCTTGAGCGCCTCCTGCCGGCATACATGCCAGTGCGGATCGGCCTGCCCGCTCAGCCAGCGCAGCTGGCGTGCACACTGAATCAGGGCCTCGGCAAGAAAGGCATCCAGCGCCTCGGGCGCCAATGCGGGGGCGCCCGGCAACTGGTGCGTGCCCATCATCTGCCGCCACATCTTGCGGTTGGACAGGAAGATTTCCACCGGGTCGCGCAGCATCCAGATCACGCGTGCCTCGGGCCAGCGCGCGCGCAGGGCCTGCAGCCGGAAGCTGTGGTTGGGCGACTTCAGCAGCATCGCGCCCGCAGGTGCGCCGCTGCTCGCGCGGCACAGGGCCAGGAAGGTCTCCAGGCGCGCCAGCCAATCACCGTTGTGCAGCCAATGAGCGGCCTGAAGCGTGTGCAGCAGCTCAGGCAGGCGTCCGGGCATCAAGAAGCCGCGGTAGGCCGAGTCCGCACCCATGGAGAGCAGGGCGAACTCGTCCTCCTGCGGCGACAAAGGACCGATCTGGAGACCGTCCATGGGCCGTGCCACCGCTGTGCTGCTGGGCGGTGTGCCCAGCAGGGCGAAGCTGCAGGCGCTCATGCATTGCCAGGTACGGGGTGTGGGCAGGCCGGTGGCGGCGCTCAGCAGCTCGTGCATCACCGTCGTGCCGCTGCGCCAGCAGCCCAGGATCAGCCACGGGGCGGGCTCGTCTCCGACGGGGCTCGGCTGGTGAGCCTGGCTGAGGCGCAGGTTGATGGTGTTCCAGTAGCTGTTCCAGCGCAGTTGCGCACGCGTGCGCAGCGGCAGCCCGCGCCAGTGCGCGGGGCGGCTGCGCAGCCACTGTAGAAGATCCTGACTGAGGGGCAGCATGCGCGTCGGCGGCGGTCAACGGGAGCTGAACAGAGCCTGGCGCCGGGCTTCGGCGGCGTTCAGCCGGATGTCGAGCATCTGCTGCAGCCGGTGGCGGTCCTGGGGGCGGGCGGTGGACAGGTCGACGAGCTCTCCGGGGTCCTGGCTGAGCTCGTAGAGCTGCGTCTGCCCCGTGCCCTTGTCCAGCACGAGCTTGAGCGTGCCGTCGATGACAGCGTAGCGGCCGCGCCTGATTGGCGTGAAGCGGCTCTGGCGTTCCATGGCCATGGCGAAGACTGGCCGAGCCGGAAAGGGCTCGCCCAGCAGGGCCGGCCGCAGGCTACGGCCGTCCTGCTGCTCCGGCGTTGCCGCGCCGCCGAAATCGGCCATCGTGGCGGCCACGTCCACCAGGCTCACGGGCGTGTCCACGGTGCGCGCCTCACGCTGGCCGGGCAGCTTGACGACCAGCGGCACGCGCAGGACGTCGTCGCTGAGGATGTCGCCCGCATGCCCCAAATAACCGTGGGCGAAAGACTCGCCGTGGTCAGAGGTGATGATCACCAGCGCGTCGTCCAGGCGACCTTGGGCCTGAAGGCTGTCGAGCAGGCGGCCCAATGCTTCGTCGGCGCCAAGAATGCTCTCCTGGTAGCGCAGGCGGTGCAGGCGGACGGCCTCCTGCTGCTTGTCGGAGAACGCCGTCATGCCCATCTGCTCGGACCATCGCACCAGCTGTCGGGTAGGCAGCAGGCGGCCGCGTGTGCTGGCCGGCGGCAGGAAGGGGTCGTGGGGCGGCAGCGTGTGGATCCAGGCGAAGGTGGACGGACTCCGGCGTATGGCGGCCAGGGCTGGCTCGTAAGTCAGCTCAGGCGGGTAGGGGTGCTCGCTGCCATGCAGGTAGACGTCCAGCGTATCGAGGAAGGGCACGAGGCTGGACAGCCAGAAGGGCAGGGTGGTATCAGGAAAGCGCGTCAGAAGCACGCGGGGCTGGCTGCCCAGTGAGGTGGTCTCGGAGATGCGCTGCTCGTCGTAGCCTAGATCTGTGCCGTGGTGGCGGGGGCTGGCCAGGATGTTGGCGCTGAAGGACAGGGTGCGATATCCGGCCTCCCTCAGCCCATGGGCCAGGGACTGCTCCTGGTGCGGTCGCGCGGCTTTGGCCACGATCTGCACACCCCAGTGGTTCCATGGGAGCGCGCCCGTTTCCAAGCTGATCGTACTGGGCGTGGTGAAGTTGGCGCTGCTGTAGGCCCGGCTGAAGCAGGTCGCCTGCGCAGCGAAGCGGCGCAGCTGGGGCATCAGTGTGGGGCCGCTGCCGCAGACTCGGGCGTCGGCTTCGGCGAGGGTGTCGATGGTGATGAGGAAGATGTCCTTGACCAGCGGCTGGGGTTGGCTTCTGCGCAAGGCCTGGTCCGGTGCCGTGGGCGCACGCAGCAGACGCGGCGGATGCCAGGCTAGGGCCAGGACGGCTACTGCAAGCAGCAGCAGCGACAGGGAGCGGATGGCCTGGAGCAGCTGTAGCAGCAATTGGGCCGCGCGCCGGGCCTTGCCCCGCCACAGCGTCCATCCCAGCGCCAGCATCAGCAGCAAAGTGAGGGCGCTGCGGGCATGTGGACTGAGACTGATGTCAGACCCCGAGCTGAGCTTCAGCCAGGCCCAGCCCGTGCCACCGAGCTGCCATACGCAGACCCACAGGCAGGGAATCAGCACCAGGGCCCAAACCGTCCGTTCAGCTTGCGGCGCAGCGAGCCTCAAACGGCCCAGCAGCAGGCGCAGACCAAGACCCATGGCCGACAAGGCCAGGCACACCACGCCGATCAGCACCGCTGCCAGCGCCATGTCCGCGCCCAGCTCTGCCGGTGTACGGAAGGCCACGAAGGCATCGATTTGCCGCAACAGAGCGAAGGGCAGCCAAAGCACCATCAGCGCGGCCAACGAGTGACCGAAGAGTTGCCACAGTGAGGCGCGGGGCCACGCGGCACCCCGTTCGGTGGTGGGGCTACGCCTCATCGGGGTTCTTGCGGATCCTTGCGGCGCAGTAGTCGCTTGATGGCCTCGGCTATCCATTTGCGAGCCATCATCCATCCACCCACGATGGCCGCGATCAGCGGTGCCAGCAGCTGGAACAGCATGCCGCCGGCATTGGGATCGATGTAGGCAGAAGCCGTGGAGCTTGCGAAGAGACAGGCCAGCCCGACGAGCAACGGTCGACAGACAGAAGGCGGTACCTTGAACATGGACGGGCAGGTCAGATGAAAGTCCCGCATTTTAGCGGTGCGCTATAGAATCCGCCGCCGAGCAGGTGCGCGCCAATGGCCGCAGTGCGGCCGACCCGTTGTGACCTCTTGTTTCCTGCGCTGTGAAACTTGCCCGAGATTCCCTGCTCAACCTGATTGGCCTTGGCGCCCCCCTGCTTCTCGCGCTGGTGCTGATGCCTCGCCTGGTGCTGGGTCTGGGCGCCGAGCGATTCGGTCTGCTCACCCTGGTCTGGGCGGTGACCAGCTATTTCGGGCTCTTCGACTTGGGCTTGTCGCGGGCACTGACCCATCGCCTGGCCCAGGTGCTGGAACTGAAGCAGGACGAAGACATTGGCCCGCTGGTCACAACCGGGCTGGCCATGATGGCGCTGATGGGGCTGGCCGGAGGCCTGCTGATGGCCTTGCTCGCCCCCTGGGCCACCCAGATGATCCGCCAGTTGACCCTGCCGGACGAGGCGGTGTCCTCGACTGTCGTGATGGGCCTGACCCTGCCCTTCATCGTGGTAACGGCCGGCCTGCGCGGCATGTTGGAAGCCTGTCATGCGTTCAGGGCGCTGAACGCCATCCGCCTGCCCATGGGCTTGTGGACATTTGCCGGGCCCTGGCTGGTGATGCAGCTGCAGGGACCGGATCTGCTGGGCATCACGCTGTCGCTGGCTGCCGGGCGCGTCGCGGGCTTCGCAGGCCATCTGCTGTGCGCCTGGCACTTGCTGCCGCAGTGGCATGGCCGGCTGGCCTGGCAGGGCCGCTGGGTGCGTCCCCTGCTGGTGTCGGGGGGCTGGCTGACGCTCAGCAACGTGGTGAGCCCGTTCATGGGCTATGTGGATCGTTTTGTCATCGGGGCGACGATCTCGGCGGCGGCGGTCGCCGCCTATGCGACGCCTCAGGAACTGATCACCAAGCTTTGGATCATCCCGGGCGCCATGACGGCGGTGTTGTTCCCGGCGTTTTCCGCGCGGTCGGCCGGACGTATGCAGGAGGCTTGGGGTCTGTTTCACGACTCCGTGGATCTGCTGTTCTGGGTCTTGTGGCCGATGACGCTGGGCCTGTGCTTGTTCGCGCCGGAACTGCTGGCCTGGTGGATCAGCCCTGCCTTCGCGGTGCAGAGTGCGCCGGTGCTGCAACTCTTCTGCGTGGGCATTCTGATCAACTGTCTGGCCCATGTGCCGCTGACCTGGCTGCAAGGGCGGGGCGCCTTTCGCGCACCAGCCCTGCTGCATCTGGCCGAGCTGCCGCTGTTTCTGGCGCTGCTGTGGGTCCTGTGCAACCGCTGGGGCTTGATGGGGGCGGCCGCGGCCTGGTTGCTGCGCATGGTGGGGGACGCCGCCGGCATGTTCTGGCTTGCGCTGCGAGGCAGCGGCAGCCTGCAGGCGCGGCGCCTGGCCCTGCTGGCTCTGGCGCTGCTGCCGTTCGCTGTCAGCCTCCATGCCGGGATGAGCGGCAACATGCCGATCCGCGCCGGCTTGTGGCTGCTGGTGTTGGGGCTTGCGGGGCGAGCCGTCCGGCAAGGCCTGGCGCGATTGCGCCAGGGCACAGTCTGAGCGCCATGTGGCCTGCCACCAGCCAGGCCCGACTCGCTAGGGTCCAATGACTACAATGCCGGCGCCTTCCAATGCGGTCCAGCACCGAACAACGGGTTTCATGTCTCCTCTTCTCGTCAGCATCGTCACGCCGGCCTTCAATCAGGGCGAATTCCTTGAGGCGACCATGCTCAGCGTGTTGACGCAGGACTATCCCGCGCTCGAGTACATCGTGATCAACGATGGCTCGACCGACCAATCCCTCGCCGTGGCGCAGGCGGTGGCGGCGCGCTTCCCCGGCCGGGTGCGCGTCATCGACCAGCCCAACAGTGGGCAGGCGGCCACGCTCAACCGGGGCTGGCACGAGTCCCGCGGCGCCATCCTGGCCTACCTCAGTTCTGACGACTGCCTGGCGCCCGGGGCCGTCTCCCGCATGGTTGAGGCGTTGCAGGCGCAGCCGGAGGTGGCGGTGGCCTACTGCGATTTCTGGCTGATCGACGCCCAGGGGCGGCGACTGCGCGAGTCGCGCACCGAAGCCTTTGACTTGGCCCGTCTGCGCGAATCCCTGGTATGCCAGCCTGGACCAGGAGCCTTCTTTCGGCGCTCGGTTTTTGAGCGCCAGGGCGGCTGGCGCCCTGAGTTGCGGCAAGTGCCGGATTTTGAGTTCTGGTTGCGGGCCTCGCATGAAGGACCATTCCTGCGGGTGCCGCAGTTGCTGGCCGAGTACCGCATTCACGAGGGATCCGCCTCTTTCCGCCCCATGACGCCGGCACGTGCCGAGGAGATCGTGGGGGTGGTGCAGGCGCACTGGGCGGACAAACCCGGTTCGGGTCCGGCGCATCGCGCGCTGGCCAAGGCCTACGGGATTGCGGCCAAGAACCATGGGCAGTCCGGACGCATGGGCGACGCACTGCGCGCTTTTGCCCGGGCCCTGCGCCTGCGGCCTTCGATGGCCGCAGAGCTGAGCGTCTGGCGCCAGCTGCTGGTGGGCATGGTGCGCCGCCGCTGGTACCAATGGCGCAGCGCCAGGGGAGGTGCCTGAGCCATGCGAGGGCGTATTTTCTGGTGCGGACTGATGCCTGCCATGCTACTGCTGGCCTTGGCGGCGCAGTCTACCGCGGGGCATGGCTGGCGGCTGTGGGCCCTGACTGCGGTGAGCATGAGCCTGCTGGTGCTCATGCGGGCGACCGTCGTGTCCTGGTTCTACAGCTTCATGGCCGTCTTCTACGTACTCGGCTGCTGGTTCAAGGTCATGGCCCACAGTGCTGCCGACCTCCCCTATGTCGAACCCGCGGGCAACTTCTCGGGGGCACCGGCGGAATGGGGTGAGTACTACGACTTCGCGATCGTCATCGGCCTGGCGCTGTTCGTCGGCCGGGTGCTCAGCCTGATGGTCTGGGACCGCCGCAAGCCGCACGAGCGGCTGTGGGAGTTCCGTGCGGGCCGGGTGTCCGGCGGCCAATGGGGCCGGCTGATCGGCGCTGCGGCGGTCTTCTACCTCGTGAACAACCTGGCAGCCTTCTTCGTCACCGGCGTCAACGCGAGGGTGACGCTGCCCTTCGCGCTGAACGCACCGCTGGCGTTCATGGCGCTGATCGGCTTTGCCATTGTGCTGGCCACCTACGTGGCGCGCGACGTGACGGTGCAGCAGCGCATGACGCCGACCGCGGCCTTTGCGATCTTGATGGTGGCGTCGATCGCCTCCGTTTCCATGGCCAGCCGTGCGGCCGTGGTCATGCAGGCCATTCCCATTTTGCTGGGTGCGCACTACCTGCAGTCGCGCTGGGGCAAGCACCAGTTCGGCAAGCTGCCGGTGCTGATGCTGGGCGGCTTCGTCCTGCTGGTGCTGGTCGCCGTGTCCCTCTACCGAGTGAAGGTCTTCTCAGGTGTCAGCGGTGCTGATGGCGAGATGCTGGGCTTCTTCCTGCTCGAGAGTGGTCTGCTGGTCGTGGACCGTTGGGTGGGGGCCGAGGCCATCATGGTGGCGGTGGCCGAGCCCGTGCGTTCCATGGATCTGTTCTGGCGCCTGATGGCGGAAGACCCGGCGATGGGCGTGGACTCGATTTACCAACAGCTCTCCGGCGGCAAGTACGAACTGCTCAAGGGGCTGACATTCCTGACGCTGCCGGGCTATTTCGGCGTCGTCAGCCTGTGCGGCGAGCTCTTCTGGGTGTTCGTCCTCGTGCTTGCCATGACGCTCATGGGCCTGGCCTTCGAAGCGCTGGTGCGGCGGCTTTTATGCCACCAGATGGTTCCGGTGGCCTTGATCTGCGGTGCCGTGGCCAACGCGTTGACGCAGCTGAGCTTCCCGCGCCTGCTGGGCCCTTTCCTGCTGCAAATGCTGGTGCTGGCCTTCATCCTGGGCCTGGTGCTGCGCGGCCCCTTCGGCCTGGTCGAGCAGCGCCACCCTGTGCCGGACTCCGCCTGAGTGCCGGCCTTCCTTCGCACGGACCCTCTTTGCCCATGACACAACAGTACCCACACATTCCCAGCCGCGAGCAACTGGTACAGGCCATCCTGGACCGGCTGGAAGCTGAGGCCGACCGCGCCCAGTCCGCCTTCCAGGCCTCGGCGGGTGAGGTGGGCGTGCGCTACGTCGCCATTGACGACCTGCTGCCGCAGGAATGGGCACGGCAGGTGTCCGAGGCCTTCCCTGCGCCGCAGTCCATGCGCCTGATGGACAGCTTCCGCGAGAAGAAGTACACCACCAAGGACTTCGACCGATTCAGTCCGCTGATGGCCGACATCACGTTCGCGGTGCAGGATCCGCGCGTTGTCGCGGTGGTCGAGCGCATCACCGGCATCCAGGATCAGCAGCCCGACGCCCAGCTCTATGCCGGTGGGCTCAGCGCCATGGTCCAGGGGCATTTCCTGGGCCCGCACATCGACAACTCCCATGAAGCCAGCCGGCAGCGCTACCGTACGCTGAACCTGCTGTACTACGTGTCGCCGGATTGGTCGCTCGAGAAGGGGGGCAATCTTGAGCTGTGGGACCGCCGTGTCCGTACCCGCACGACCATCGTCAGCCGCTTCAACCGCCTGGCGTTGATGGAGACGACACCGACCTCCTGGCATTCGGTGAGCCCCGTCGTCGCCAATGAGGTGCGGCGCTACGTCTCGAACTACTACTTCTCGCCCACATCGCCCACGGGCTCGCCCTACTTCAACGTGACCTCGTTCAGCGCTTGGCCGGACCAACCCTTGAAGCGCCTGCTGGCCAGCTTGGATGGGCATCTGCGTCAAGGACTGCGCAAGCTGGTCCCGCAGGGTCTGGGCCGCAAGGACGTGTACCAAGGAACGCGCAAGTGAAGGCCGCCGGCGGGCGCTTGCTGCTGTACGCGCCCAATGTGCACACCGGCGGCGGGCTGGTGCTGCTGAAGTCGCTGCTGGCCGCCTGGCCGGCAGACAGGCCGCTGCGCGCCTGGCTGGACACCCGTGCCCGCGACGCGCTGGCCCTGCCTGAGTCTGCGCAGGTGAGCTGGGTGAGGCCCGCGCCGGTTTCGCGCCTGAAGGCGCAATGGAGCGCCGCCCGCGCAGGCCGGCCCGAAGACCGGCTGCTGTGCTTCCACGGTTTGCCGTTGTTGTGGCCCACGCCCGCCGGTGTTGAGGTCTTTCTGCAGAATCGCAATTACCTTGGCGAGGTGGATCTCGGCAGCTTCCGCTTGCGTACCCGGCTGCGCCTGCATCTTGAGCAATGGCTGTTCAGGCGCGGACGAGGTCGCGTGCACCGATACTGGGTGCAGACGCCGTCCATGGCGGCGGCGCTGACCCGCTGGTGGGGCGGCGACGGGGCAGGCATGCCGCCGGTGCAGGTGTTGCCCTTTTTTCCCCCCGTGCCTGCAAGCAGGGTGCCCGCGGCGCCCAACGCTCAGGAGCCCGAACTCGACTTCCTCTACGTCGCTGACGGCGAGGCGCATAAGAACCACCGACGCCTCATTGAGGCCTGGTGCCTGCTGGCGGCGCAGGGATGGCGCCCGTCACTGGGCCTGACGCTGGGAGCCAAGGACCAGTCCCTGCGCGATTGGGTCGACCGGGAAGCGCAGGCCAATGGCCTGCGTATCCGCCAGCTGGGCGTGCTGCAGCATGAGGACATCCTGAGCTGGTACCGGCGCAGCCGGGCGCTGGTGTTCCCGTCCCTGAGCGAATCCTTTGGATTGCCGCTGCTGGAAGCGCGCCAGGCCGGATGTCCGGTGGTGGCCAGCGAGTTGGACTATGTACGGGATGTCTGCGAGCCGACTCAGACCTTCGATCCGCAGTCCGCGGTGTCCATCGCCCGAGCGGTGTGCCGCTTCGATGGTCGCCCGCAGGCGCCGCTGGAACCCGTGGGTGCTGAGGACTTCCTGGCTGCACTGATGTCGGAGCCAAAGTGAAGGTGCTGCTGCTGAGCCAGCATTTCTGGCCCGAATCCTTCCGCATCAATGAAGTCGCCCAGTCCCTGGTTGAGCAGGGTTGCGAGGTGACGGTCTTGACGGGCAAGCCCAACTACCCGGAGGGCCGGCTGTACCCTGGCTATCGCGTGGGCGGGGTGCAGACCGAACGTCACGAGGGCTACGAAATCGTGCGTGTGCCGCTGTGTCCGCGTGGGCCGGGCGGTGCGCGGCGCCTGGTGTTCAACTACCTGTCCTTCATCTTCAGCACCGCGCTTCTCGGCCCATGGGCGTTGCGCGGGCGTCGCTTCGACCTGATCTTCGTCTATGGCACCTCGCCCATCCTGCAGGCCATAGGCGCCATCGTGCTGAAGTGGATCAAGCGGGCCGCGCTGGTCAGCTGGGTCCAGGACCAGTGGCCGCAAAGCCTGGAGGTGACGGGCTTCGTGCGCAACCGGCGGGCGCTGGCGGCCGTGGCTGTCGTCGTGCGCTGGATCTACCGCCGCTGTGACCTGCTGCTGGTGCAGTCGCAGGCCTTCATGGAACCCGTGCGCCGCATGGCCGGTGCCACGCCGGTGGCGGTGCACCTGAACCCTGGCGACCGCGAGGCGCCGCAGCCGGCGCCGCTGCCGCCGGTCCTGGCGGCGCTGCCTTGGGGTCAGGTCTTTCACATCGTGTTCGCCGGCAACCTGGGCACGGCTCAGGCCCTGGACTGCGTGCTGGATGCGGCCGAGCTCGTGGGCAAGGAGGCCGGGGTGCGCTGGGTGCTCGTGGGCAGTGGCGCGCGCAGCGCCTGGCTGCAGGAGCAAGTCCGCGCCCGTGGCCTGGACCAGGTGCTGCTGCCCGGGCGCTTTGATCCCGCCTGCATGCCGGCGCTGTTCGAGCGTGCCGACGCCTTGCTGGTCAGCCTGAACCGCGGCGAAGCGCTGGCCCAGACCGTTCCGAGCAAAATACAGGCCTATCTGGCAGCGGGCCGGCCCATCCTGGCCAGCCTGGACGGCGAGGGGGCACGGGTTCTGGCCGAGGCAGGGGCGGGCCTCAGCACGCCCGCCGAGAACGCCCAGGCCCTGGCCGAGGCCGCGCTGGCGCTGCTGCAGCGCAGCCCGGCCGAGCGCGCAGCCATGGGCGAGGCCGGTCGCCGCTATTACCGTGCGCATTTCGATCCGGCGCAGCTGGCGCAGGATCTTGTTGGACATTTCGAGCGCGCCTGTGCGCTGCGTCGAGGAAAGTGAGAGAGATGACATTGCAAGACACCTCCGGGCGCATCCGAGTGCTGGTGCTGGGCGCCAGCGGCATGCTGGGCAATGCGGTGCTGCGCTGGTTCGCGCAGGATCCGGCCTATGAGGTCATCGGCTCGGTGCGCGGGGCCGCGTCAGCGCAGCGCCTGCAGGCCCTGGCGCCCGCTGCGCGCCTGCTGGTGGGCGTGGACGTCGAGAATCTCGACGGCCTGACGCGGCTGTTCGCCGAGACGCGCCCACAGGTGGTGATCAACTGCGTGGGCGTCATCAAGCAACTGGCCGAGGCCGACGATCCTTTGACGGCCATTCCGCTGAACGCCCTGTTGCCGCATCGCCTGGCGCGCCTGGCGCAGGTGGCGGGCGCGCGGCTGGTGCATGTCAGCACGGACTGCGTGTTTGATGGCCGCCGCGGCCTCTACAAGGAATCCGACACGCCCGATGCCACCGACCTCTACGGCCGCAGCAAGCTCATGGGTGAGGTGGACTATCCCAACGCCGTGACGCTGCGCACCTCCATCATCGGCCACGAGCTCAGCAGCCACAACGGCCTGGTGGGCTGGTTCCTGGCGCAGTCCGGCGCGGTCCGGGGCTTCACCCGAGCGGTGTTCTCCGGTCTGCCCACCGTGGAACTGGCGCGCGTGATCAAGGAGCACGTGCTCCCGCGCCCCGAATTGCGCGGCACTTACCATGTGTCCGCTGCGCCTATCGACAAGCATGCGCTGCTGAGCCTGGTGGCCGAGGTCTATGGCCGCGACATCCGCATCGACCCGGACGACCGCCTGGTCATCGATCGCTCGCTGGACTCCACTCGCTTCCGCGAAGCCACGGGCTATGCACCGCCGGCCTGGCCCGAGCTGGTGCGCCGCATGCACGAGTTCGCCTGACCGCCACCGAATCCTGAGATCCACCATGTTCAAAGACAAAGTCCTCCTCATCACCGGCGGCACGGGCAGCTTCGGCAATGCCGTGCTGAGCCGCTTCCTCAAGTCCGACTTCGCCGAGATCCGCATCTTCAGCCGCGACGAGAAGAAGCAGGAAGACATGCGCATAGCGCTGAAGAGTGACAAGGTCAAGTTCTACATCGGCGACGTGCGCGACTACGACAGCGTGCATGACGCGCTCAACGGCGTCGACTACGTCTTCCATGCCGCGGCGCTCAAGCAGGTCCCGTCCTGCGAGTTCTATCCCATGGAAGCGGTCAAGACCAATGTGATCGGCGCCGAGAACGTGATGCGCGCCGCCATCGCTCAAGGCGTGAGCCGCGTGGTCGTGCTGTCCACGGACAAGGCCGTCTACCCCATCAACGCCATGGGCATGTCCAAGGCCATGATGGAGAAGGTGATGGTGGCCAAGTCGCGCCTGTGCGACCCGAGCAAGACCGTGCTGTCCGCCACCCGCTACGGCAATGTGATGGCCTCGCGCGGCTCGGTGATTCCGCTGTTCCTTCAGCAGCTGCAGGACGGCAAGCCCCTGACCATCACCGACCCCAGCATGACACGCTTCCTGATGTCATTGGAGGAGTCGGTGGACCTGGTGCTCTACGCCTTCGAGCATGCGCGCCCCGGCGACATCTTCGTCCAGAAGGCCCCGGCCTCCACGGTGGGCGACCTGGCCGAGGCCATGCGCCAACTGCTGAAGAAGGACAACGAGATCAAGATCATCGGCACCCGCCATGGCGAAAAGTTGTATGAGTCCCTGGTCTCGCGCGAGGAGATGGCCCGCTCCGAGGACCTCGGCGGCTACTACCGAATCCCCGCCGATTCGCGCGATCTGAACTACGCCAAGTACTTCGTCGAGGGCGAGACGGCGATCTCCGAGATCGACGACTACACCTCGCACAACACGCAGCGGCTGAGCGTGGACGAGGTCAAGCAGGTGCTGATGCAGCTGGAGCTGATCCGGGAGGTCGTGCGTGCTTAAGGTCATGACCGTGGTCGGCACCCGGCCCGAAATCATCCGTCTCTCGCGCGTGATGGCGCAGCTGGACCGGCACTGCCGCCATGTGATCGTGCATACCGGCCAGAACTACGACTACGAGCTCAACGAGGTCTTCTTCAGCGATCTGGGCATCCGCAAGCCGGACCACTTCCTGGAAGCGGCCGGCAGCACTGCTGCCGAGACCATCGCGCAGGTGATCGCCAATGTAGACAAGGTGCTGGAGCAGGAGCAGCCGGACGCCCTGCTGATCCTGGGTGACACCAACAGCTGCCTCGCCGCCATCGCGGCCAAGCGCCGCAAGGTCCCCATCTTCCACATGGAGGCCGGTAATCGCTGCTTCGACTTCCGCGTGCCCGAGGAGATCAACCGCCGCATCGTCGACCACACCTCGGACATCAACCTGACCTACAGCCAGATCGCGCGCGACTACCTGCTGCGCGAGAACCTGCCGCCGGACCAGGTGATCTGCACCGGCAGTCCCATGCGCGAGGTGATCGAGCACTACCGCCCAGGCATCGAGGCCTCGGAGGTGCTGGCCCGGCAAGGGCTGAGCAGCGGGCGCTACTTCGTGGTGTCCTCCCATCGCGAGGAAAATGTCGATTCGCCCGATAACTTGCGCAAGCTGCTGGGCATCCTGAACGCCCTGGCCGGGGAATACGGCGAGCCGGTGATCGTCTCGACGCACCCGCGCACCCGCAAGCGTCTGGAGTCGCTGCTGGCCGAGCAGACCATGAATCCGCTGGTGCAGTTCATGAAGCCCTTCGGCTTCCTCGACTACATCCAGCTGCAGCGCAATGCCCGTGCCGTGCTCTCGGACAGTGGCACCATCACCGAGGAATCCTCTATCCTCAACTTCCCCGCCCTGAACCTGCGCGAGGTGCACGAGCGGCCGGAAGGCGTGGAGGAGGGCGCCGTGATGATGGTGGGCCTGGACCTGGACCGTGTGCGTGACGGGCTGGCCATCCTGGCGACCCAGCCGCGCGGTGACGAGCGCCTGCTGCGCCTGGTGCACGACTATGCTCCGGCCAATGTGTCGGACAAGGTCTTGCGCATCATCATCAGCTATACCGGCTTCGTGAATCGCAAGGTCTGGCGAAAGCCTGCATGAGCACGCCGCTAGAATCCCGCCGCATTCCGGTTGCCCGGCATGATGCCGCTCGACCCCACACCAACACTGGCCGCCGCCCCATGAACCGATTCGCAGCCCTTCGCCATCTCTGCTCCGTTGCCCTGGTGCTGATGGCATCCCTGAGTGCCGGCGCCGCCTGGGCTCAAGCCACCACGGGCAGTGGCGACAACGTGCAGTCGGTGGGCGGTCCGGTCCGTTTGAATCTGCCGACCAATGCCAAGGACGAGCGCGAGCGTGAGCGTGAGCAGCTCTTGCGCATCAAGCAGGCGCAGCAGGGGGTCGACAACGCCGATATGTTCCTGGCGCCTCGCACGCCCTACAAGCCCAGCGATTTCGAACTGTTCGTGCGCCAGCAGGCCGGCATCACGCGTGCGCAAGGCGATCGTGCCGATGCGGAATGGCTGGCCACCCTGCGCCGCTTTGGCGCAGACCTGATGGTGCCGCAGGTCCGCACACCGGAGGGCTTGAGCCTGGATGTACCCACCTCGGTGCCGGATGACTACCAGCTTTCTGCAGGCGATGAAGTGCAGGTGAACCTCTGGGGCGGGGTCGAGGCCAATCTGCGCCTGGTGGTTGACCGCAGCGGTCAGCTCGCGATCCCACGCGTAGGTACCCTTTCGGTCAACGGCGTTCGTTTCGGGGATCTGCGGGCGCTGATCATTCGCCGGGCATCGCAGCAGTTCAAGAATTTTGATGCGGCCGTGTCCATGGGGCGCGTGCGCACCATCCGGGTCTATATGACGGGTTTCGTCAATACGCCTGGTGCCCTGTCGCTCAGCGGGCTGTCCACGGTCATGCAGGCCCTGGTGTCCGCCGGTGGGCCCAGTCCCGTCGGCAGTTTCCGCAACATTCAACTGCGTCGGCAGGGCCAGGCGCCCGTGCAGTTGGACCTCTACGATCTCCTGCTCAAGGGTGACCGCAGCGGTGACCGCACCCTGCGCAACGAGGACGTGATCCATGTGATGCCCATTGGTGCGCAGGTGGGTGTGATCGGCAGCGTCAACCGTCAGGCCGTCTACGAACTCAAGGGAGGCGAGAGCCTGGCGGACGTGCTGGCCATGGCCGGCGGCCCCGCGGCCCTGGCCAACCGCAACCAGGCGCTGATCCATCGCATCGACGCACAGGGCCAGACGCAGATGCGCACGGTTGAGCTGGCCAAGGAAGCCTCGCAGCCGGCCCAGAACGGCGACGTGCTTCGCCTGCAGGGCTTTGGCGACGTGGCGCAGCCCAGCGCACGCCAGATGAAGCGCGTGCGGGTTGACGGCGAAGTCCAGCGCCCCGGCGACTACATCCTGCCGGCCGGCAGCACCCTGCGCGACGCCCTGCGCGCCGCCGGCGGCCTCACCGCCGAGGCCTTCCTGTTCGGCACCGAGCTGAGCCGCGAGTCCGTGCGCCTGTCACAGGCCGAAAACTACGAGCGCGCCATGCGCGATCTGGAAGTCGAGCTGACCCGCGGCATGGTCAAGGGCAAGGAGAAGACCATTCCGCCCAATGACGAGGTCTACGCCCGCAACACGGCCCTGACACGCTACGTCGAGCGTCTGCGCAATGCGCGTCCCACCGGCCGTGTGGTGCTGGGCCTGGCGCTGGATGCCCGCGAACTGCCTGACATGACCGTGGAGGACGGCGACCGCCTCACCGTGCCTGTCAAGCCCGCCTCGGTCAGCGTGTACGGCAGCGTCATGAACAGCGGCAGCTATGTCTTCGCCCAGGGCCGCTCGCTCTCGCAGTACGTGGCAATGGCTGGCGGTGCGGCGCGCAGCGGCGACACCGGCAGTCTCTTCGTCATCCGTGCGGATGGCAGCGTGGTCAGCAACCGCAGCAGCAGTGGCTGGTTCGTCGGCGGCGGCGCGGTGGAGGCCCTGCAGGCCCAGCCAGGCGACACGGTCTTCGTACCTGAGAACCTGTTCCACAACGGCACCTCTGCCGAGCTGAAGGACTGGTCGACCATCCTGTACCAATTCGGCCTGGGTGCCCTGGCGCTGAAGAATCTGAAGTGAGCGAGCCCATGAGCGCAATGCCCGAAGCCCAGGATTCCATCGACACCTTGCTGGCCGTGGCCAGGCAGGGCCGCAAGATCATTGCGGTGTCGCTGCTGTGTGGCGTGCTGGCCCTGGGAGGCAGCTATTTGGTGGCGCCCACCTTTACCGCCGCGACGGTGGTGCTGCCGCCGCAGCAGCAGCAGTCGCTGGCTGCAAGCGCCTTGTCCTCGCTAGGTGGCCTGGCCGGCCTTGCAGGGGCGGCGACCGGGGGCATCAAGAGCCCGCTGGATCAGCACGTTGCCCTGCTGCAGAGCACGACAGTGGCGGACCGCATGATCGAGCGATTCAAGCTGGCCGAGGTCTATGACAAGGAGTTGCGCTCCGACGTTCGCAAGAAGTTCTGGAGCAATCTGCGCGTGGCCGCCGGGCGCCGTGACGGCTTGCTGACCATCGAGGTGGACGACCACGAAGCCGCGCGGGCCGCTGCCATGGCCAACGCCATGGTGGACGAGTTTCGCCGCATCACCTCCGAGATCGCCACCACCGAGGCCCAGCAGCGCAAGAAGTTCTTCGAGAAGCACTTGCTGGAAACCAAGGACAAGCTGACGCAGGCGCAGATGGCCCTGCAGCAGGCGGGCTTGTCCGCCGGAGCGATCAAAGCGGAACCCAAGGCGGCAGCCGAGGCCTACGCCAAGCTGCGTGCCGAGTACACCGCGGCCGAGGTGCGGCTGCAGGCCATGTCAGCCAACCTGACGGCTTCGGCGCCCGAAGTGATGCAGCAGCGCGGTCTCGTGGCTGGTCTGAAGGCACAGCTTGACCGCGCCGAGCGCGACATGAGTCAAGGGCCTGAGGGCAAGGACAGCGAGTCTGGCTCGAACTACATCAGCCGCTATCGTGAGTACAAGTATCAGGAGACGCTCTTCGAACTCTTCGCCAAGCAGTTTGAGATGGCCAAGGTGGACGAGGGGCGCGAGGGCGGGCTGATCCAGGTGGTGGACGTCGCCCAGACGCCGGATCGCAAGAGCAAGCCCAAGCGTGCCTTCATCGCCGCAGGTGTTTCCGTGGGAGTGGGCCTGCTCATGGTGATCCTGGCGTGGCTGCGCGCCAGCGCCCCCCAGGATGCCGCCAGTCGGGAACGGCGCAAGAAGCTGAAGGGCTTGCTGCCCGCCTTGCTGGGACGCGCCTGAGGTCGCCATGCTGTCCACACTCGCTCTGAGTTTCGGGCTGTCGATGGTCATCACCCTGGCCTTGGTCCGGGGCCTGCGAGCCAATGGCGGCGTGGCTGCCGACCACGACTTCAGCGGCCCGCAGAAGTTCCATGCCCGTGCCGTTCCGCGCATCGGCGGCCTGGGCATCTTCGCGGGGGTGGGGGTGGCCCTGCTGGCGGGTGCCTGGCGGGCGCCCGTCAGCCATGAGCTGTCTCTGCTGCTGCTGTCGGTATCTCTGCCGGCCTTTGCTGCCGGGCTGGTGGAAGACATCACCAAGCGCGTCAGCCCTGGCTGGCGCATGCTGGCCCTGGCCGTCTCGGGCGTGCTGGGCGCCGAGCTGCTGGGCGCCCGGATCAGCCACACTGCGGTCCCGGGCCTGGACGAGCTGGCGCAACTGCCCCTGGGCAGCCTGCTGCTGGCTGTGTTCGTGGTGGCCGGCGTGGGCAACTCCGTCAACATCATCGACGGTTTCAATGGCCTGGCGTCCATGTGCAGCGTCATCATGCTGACCGGGGTGGCCGCGGTGGCCTTCACGGTCGGTGACCCCTGGATCGGCAGCGTCGCGCTGACCGTGGTCGCTGCCGTCGCCGGCTTCTTCGTCTGGAATTACCCGATGGGCCTGATTTTTCTGGGGGATGGCGGCGCCTATTTCCTGGGTTTCATGCTCGCGGAGCTGAGCATTCTGCTGCTGGCCCGCAACCCCGATGTCTCACCCTTGTTTCCCCTGCTCTTGTGCGGCTACCCGGTGGTGGAGACCGTGTTCTCCATGTACCGGCGCAAGGTGGTGCGGGGGCGGCCTGTGGGCATGCCGGATGGTGTTCACCTGCACAGCCTGATCTACCGTCGCTTGATGCGCTGGGCCATCGGCAGCCGCGACGCCCAGGTGCTCACGCGGCGCAACTCCATGACGGCGCCGTATCTTTGGGTGGTCTGCTCACTGTCGGTCATTCCCGCGGTGGTCTGGTGGAATGACACGCGAATGCTGGGCCTGTGCCTGGGGCTTTTTGCGGCCGGCTACGTGAGCATGTACTGGCGCATCGTCAAGTTCCGCACCCCGCGCTGGCTGGTCCTGCGGCGCTGAGCCGTACCGGCGGGCTGGCGCGAATTTGGCCCGGGAAAGGGCTTGTCAGGCATTCCGGCGATAATGGCGGGCTATGACCGACACCACCGTGACTGCTGAAGCCGCACCGGCGCGCTTCGATACGCTCCCCCTGGACGCCAAGCTGCTGCGCGCAGTGGCCGACCAAGGCTACGCGACGATGACGCCCATCCAGGCCAAGGCCATCCCGGTCGTGCTGGCCGGGCGTGACGTGATGGGCGCCGCCCAGACCGGCACCGGCAAGACCGCCGCCTTCTCCATCCCGCTGCTGCAGCGCATGCTGCGTCACGAGAACGCCAGCGCATCCCCGGCCCGCCACCCGGTGCGCGCCCTGGTGCTGGCGCCCACCCGCGAGCTGGCCGACCAGGTGGCCAACAACGTCAAGGCCTACGCCAAGCACAGCCAGCTGCGCGTGGCCTGCGTCTTCGGCGGCATCGACATCAAGCCGCAGATGGAAGAACTGCGCCGCGGCGTCGAGGTGCTGATCGCCACGCCGGGTCGGCTGCTGGACCACATCGAGGCCAAGACGGCGGTGCTGAACCAGGTCGAGTACGTGGTGCTGGACGAAGCGGACCGCATGCTGGACATCGGCTTCCTGCCCGACCTGCAGCGCATCCTCAGCTATCTGCCCAAGCAGCGCCAGACCCTGCTGTTCTCCGCCACGTTCTCGCCGGAGATCAAGCGCCTGGCACAGAGCTATCTGCAGAATCCGGAACTGGTCGAAGTGGCCCGGCCCAACGCCACGGCCTCCACGGTCGAGCAGCGCTTCTTCAGCGTCGAAGACGACGACAAGCGTCGTTGTGTTCGCCAGGTTCTGCGCGAGCGCGAGATCAAGCAGGCCATCGTCTTCGTGAATTCCAAGCTCGGTGCGGCCCGCCTGGCGCGCTCCTTTGAGCGTGACGGCCTGCGCACCGCCGCCCTGCATGGCGACAAGTCGCAGGACGAGCGCCTGAAGTCCCTGGACGCTTTCAAGCGCGGCGAGGTGGACCTGCTGGTTGCGACCGACGTCGCCGCTCGAGGCCTGGACATCGCCGACCTGCCGGCGGTGTTCAACTTCGATGTGCCCTTCAATGCCGAGGACTATGTCCACCGCATCGGCCGCACCGGCCGTGCCGGCGCTTCCGGCATCGCGGTGACGCTGGTGACCAAGTCCGACGCCCGGCTGGTGGCAGACATCGAAAAGCTCACCAAGCGCAAGCTGGATCTGGAGCCCTACGAGCTGGAGGACGATCGTCCGCGCCGGCCGCGTCGCGACTGGGAGGAGCGGCCGGAGGGCGCTGCTGCTGCCGCGCCGCATGCGCCGCGTCACGCTGCAAGGCCGGTCTCTGCCGCGCCGCGCGATGCCTTCTTCGAAAAGCCCTACGAGCCGCAGAACGGCGCCGAGCCGCCCGCCTGGGAGCGCGGCACCGCTGTGGCACCGGTCAAGGGGCTCGGCAGCTACATCAAGCCCAAGAAGAAGGTGGCGGCGCTGTTCGGTGCCAAGCCGGCTGCAGCGCCCAGCGAATCCTGAGCAAGACCTGACCCCCGAGGGCCCGCGCCGGGCAGACTCATCGCAAAGGCCCGCCGCAGCGGCAATGCCAGTCAGTTAAGCCCAAAGGCCAGCTGATCAGGTAGAAGGGGAATGTGTACAACACGTTCCCCTTTTTGCTTGATGAGCCTGCTTGAGAGTGCCCTGCGCCAGACCCTGCCCCGAGTCCC
>JAYRKJ010000029.1:0-44515 GCA_041905785.1 Burkholderiaceae bacterium | reverse complement strand
CACGCACTTCCTCGGGAAAGTGCCTTATGCGGACTACAAGCGGGTGCTGCAGGTGTCGTCAGCGCATGTGTATTTGACCTACCCGTTTGTGCTGAGCTGGTCGTGTTTGGAGGCGATGGCGACGGGGTGCAGACTGGTTGCGAGTGATGTGGGGCCGGTGAGGGAGGTGGTGGGGGAGGGGATGGCGATGTGTCGGCCCTTGGATATCGTGACGTTGACGGTTGAGCTGACGCAGAGGGTTGAGATGGCAGTACCGGCTGTCGGGAGGTATGCCGACGCTGACATGCAAGGCGAAGGCATAAGACAGACGTATTCTCTTGAACAGGGCGAACGGAAGTTCCAAGAGGGTATTTGCAAGGGGCTTCAGCGGGTTTTCTTCCCGTTGTGTGAGTTACAAATTTAAAAGACGTTTGCGTCTGAATTTCGGTCTGTTGATCAATGGAGGGGCTATGGAGCGGTTTATTAAGCCTGGATTAGTGTGTGTAGCGATCCTGACTTGTTTGGGGCTCGGCTCCTGCGCTGAAAAAGAGAAGCCAGAGGTTAGGCGCGTACTGTCTTCGTTGGACGGTTCGTGGCTGGTGGTTGTGAAGTCCGCCTGTGGTGGAGTGCTGTTTGAATCCTACATCAAAGCGAGCGGTCCGAATGACTATAGAAAATCATCGGAGAAGTGCCTTCCGGGCGTCTATGCCGGAGCATCGGTGGCGTCGGATGGTAAGTCGATTCTGGCTTCTATCCACAAAGGTAGCGATGGGGAATATGTTTTGTCAGAAATGACCGTCACCCAGCAAGGTGTTTTGGCCGATGGTGCGATTTTGAATGTTAGCAAGAGCCCTCTTCGCTTTCCTGTGAAAATAGAGAATAAATATATTTATCTGCGCGATTTTTCTCAGGCCTCTCGCGGAGGAGAGTGGGAAATTCTTAGCGATGGCGTTCGGAAGGTGGTTCCAGGAAGGAATCAATCATGGAGATATGCGTATTACCCGACAACACAAGCTGCGCTGGTAGTTAAATTGGATTCACATGGAGGTAGGAGCTTGGTTAGTCTTTTAGGTCCGAAAGATGCAGCACTGGAGCAAATCGTAGCTACGAAGAAGCTCGACTGGCTGTCTTGCAGTGCCTCGGGCCGCTGTGTCGGCGGGGGAGGGGTAGGCATTGGTGAGAACTATTGGATCAACGATGGATCGATTCCCTCGCAGATGGAAGAGCCCTGCAAAGACGGTTCTCGCCCATTAGGCTGGATAGGTGGGGATGCGGTTGTTTGGAGATGCATGGGCCCCAATGGTGGGCACAAGAGTTGTTCTTTCAATGGTAATTGTTTTGATCTTGCAATTGATTGAGGGGGGAGTGATGAGAATTGGTGTGCATGGAAATTATTGTGGCCCGGGATGGACTGGTGGGAAATATGTTAACGATGGTGAGTTGGGCAATGTGACGGTTAAGCCGCTTGATCCAACGGATGCCCTGTGTAGGAGTCATGATATTGCATACGACGAAGCATATCAGGCGGGGAAGTCTGGTGATATGCGTGGGTACTGGGATCGGGAAATTGAGGCTGATGAGGAGTTGATAAATGGGCTCTCTGAGAGAATTCGTGAAATAAATTCAATGCATCCGGAGTTTAATTCAGATTTTGCGAACGAGTTTGATTCGAGGGATGCGGGTAGAGCTCCAGGTGTTGGTAATCCTGAGCTATACCAGGAATATCGTGCTGCGGTAGCGGCGGCGGCATACTTTGGTTTTATGCTGGATGGGAAGAGGAAGCAACGCGATAAATACCCGCCCCACCTGTCGCCGGAGGAGTCGCAACGTGTGCTTGAACAGATGCGCGATAGTGAAGCCAAGTTTTGGGACAGCAGCCTGCTTGATGATGCATATCGCCTGCATCCCGAATGGGCGGGCCTGCCCATTCGAGACAAGCCTCGCATCGGCGATGACGTCAACCGCCACTACCGCTCCGGCTCCACCTGGCGCCCCCGCGACCCCCTCGCCATTGACCTCGACGGCGACGGCATCGAAGTCCTGGGCGCGAATGCCCAGCCCGTGCTGTTCGATCACAACGCCGATGGTCTCAAGACCGGCACCGGCTGGCTGAAGGGCGACGACGCCTGGGTGGTGATGGACCGCGATGGCAACGGCACCATCGACTCCGGCCGTGAGCTCTTCGGTGTGGACACGCTGATCACAGACCGCAAGACCGTCACCAATCCCGACGGCAGCACCAGCGTGGTGACCTTCGAGCGCAACGCCACCAGCGGCTTCGAGGCCCTGCGCGCGCAGGACAGCAACAACGACGGCGTGCTGGACGCGAAGGACGCAGCTTTCGCCCAGGTGCGCCTCTGGCGCGACCTCAACAGCGACGGCATCTCGCAGGCCGGGGAGTTGAGCACGCTGGAGGCCAATGGCATCGTCAGCATCGGCCTGGTGGCCAATAACACCACCAAGGACCTGGGCGGTGGCAACTCCATCACCGGCAAGGCGACCGTGACCCGCCTGACCGGCGGCAGCACGGAAATGGACTCGGTGATGGTGGGGGGCGAATCGGCCGCCAACCTGAACCTGACGGACAACCCCTTCTACCGCGAGTTCACGGACAAGATTCCGCTGACCGACCTGGCCAAGACCCTGCCCGAGATCAAGGGCAGCGGTGAGCTGCGCGACTTGCGCGAGGCCATGAGCCTGGACACGGCGCAGGGGCGCCGGCTGGCGGAGTTGGTGCAGAAGTTTGGTGCTGCAGCGACGCAGGCCGAGCGCTTGAAGCTGACCGAGCAGATCCTCAGTGCTTGGGCGGATACCGGAAAAACCGATTTCGTCAGTCCGCTTGCTGGCAATATGGTCAGGACCATTGACATGGCCGTGGGTACGCCGGCCGAGCGCAAGGCCACTTTCCTCGCGCTGTGTGGCGACGCCATGGATGCCAAGGTGCCGGGATGGCGCAGTCTGCTGGATGGGGCTGCGTTCGAGCAGCAGAGAATCGGCGGCGTGGGGACGGTCCTGGACGTAGGCACCGACGCGCTGTTTGCGGCTGCCATCAGTGCGGGCGTGCTGCTGTCCAAGAAGGGGCCGGCAGGCGATGCCTGGTACGGCGTGCCTGGCGCAGGCCGGAATGCCCTGGACACCGAGCTCAACCAACTGACGGTGCTGGAGAGCTTCAATGGTGCGGCTTTCCCGCTGTGGAACGTCTTTTTCCGAGCTACGCCACCTGGAACGCTTGGGGCCCAGTACGAGCGCGTTTCTGGGAATGCGCAGGTCTCCAACCTTCTGTACGAGGCCTATGGTTCGCTGCGCGACAGCGTCTACACCGCATTGGCGACGCAGACCTATCTTCAGAAGTACCCGGACCTGGTGTCCCTGGACATCAGCGACGCTGGCGTCGCCTTCAAGTTCGACGCCTTGAATGCCGAGATCGACAAACTCTGGGCCAGCAACAAGCGAGAAGCTGCCGCGCTGATCCTGGACTTGAACCGCGCCTATGGGTCGCAGTTGACGAACCTGGGATGGGATGCGAAGGGTAGGCTGGAGCAGGTGTATTTGAATGCGGCGGAGGACGGCGAGGTGCGTGCGGCGCTGGCGGCGAGTTCGCAAGCCATCTTGCGCGCCAACAACGCCGCTGCCACGGCCGGTGCGGATCTTTACGTTGCCGCTGAGTCGGCACTGAACGTCAGCGCTGGTGCAGGAAATGACCTGTTGATGGGTGGGGTGGCAGCAGACTCGCTGAGCGGCGATTCAGGAAATGACATCTTGATCGGTGGTCGTGGCGATGATGCGCTGACGGGGTCGGATGGCGATGACACCTTGGTGGGAGGCATCGGCAACGACACGCTGGACGGAGGACTGGGGAACGATACCTTCCTGTTCTCCGCAGGCTTTGGTCAGGACGTGCTGAACCAGAACGACAACGGCAGCAGCCGTTTGGACGTGGTGAAGTTCACCGATCTGGCGAGCACGGATGTGCAGAGCTTCGAGCGCGTGGGATCGAACCTGGTGCTGAGCTTCAAGAACGGAGACCGGCTGACCTTGACCAACTACTACTACAGCGATGGTTGGTGGGAGTACAAGATCAACCAGATCCAGTTCACGGACATGAGCTGGGATCAGGCCACGATCAAGGCCAAGACGGTGACGCAAGGGACTACCGGCAACGACAGCATTGCGGGGTATGACGGTGGGCCGAACGTGACGAATGGTCTTGCGGGCAACGACACGATCACCGGGGGCAACCAGGCCGACTGGCTGGATGGTGGCGAAGGCAATGACAGCCTGACGGGCAATGCTGGCAATGACACCCTGCTGGGCGGGGAAGGCAACAACGCGCTGGATGGAGGCGATGGCAACGATGTGCTGACCAGCGGATCCGGCGCCGACGTACTGCTCGGCGGCGCTGGCAATGACACGCTGACGGCAGGCGCTGGCAACGACACGCTGGACGGAGGACTGGGGAACGATACCTTCCTGTTTTCCGCAGGCTTTGGTCAGGACGTGCTGAACCAGAACGACAACGGCAGCAGCCGTTTGGACGTGGTGAAGTTCACCGATCTGGCGAGCACGGATGTGCAAATACTGGAGCGCGTGGGATTGAACCTGGTGCTGAGCTTCAAGAACGGAGACCGGCTGACCTTGACCAACTACTACTACAGCGATGGTTGGCGGGAGTACAAGATCAACCAGATCCAGTTCACGGACATGAGCTGGGATCAGGCTGCGATCAAGGCCAAGACCGTCGCCCTTGTCGCCGGCACCTCAGCCAACGACGCTCTCACCGCCATTGCCGGTATGCCCAACCGTCTTCTGGGCGACGCCGGCAATGACTCGCTGACGGGAGGCTCAGGCAATGACAGCCTGGATGGCGGCACGGGCGATGACGTGCTGACCGGGGGGGCAGGCGGCGACACCTATCTCTTTGGCAAGGACTACGGCGCCGACCGCATCGTGGAGAACGATGCTACCGCCGGTGTCGTCGACCGCGTGCAACTGGGCGCTGGCCTCACGGCCGCCGACCTCAAGTTCACCCGCAGTGGCAACAACCTGGTCGCCGCGGTCAACGGAACGACCGACACCTTGACCTTGCAGGACTGGTACCTCGGCAGCGCCTACCAGGTCGAGGAGTTCCGCTTCTCCAACGGCGATGTGCTGACCAACAGCCAGGTGCAGTCGCTGGTGTCCGCGATGGCGGGCTTCTCCAGCGGCGCCGCGCTGAGCTTCGAGGGCGAAAAGCCTGCGCTGCATCAGCAGCCTCACCTGGGGGTCTCGGCCCTGATGTGAGTCTGACTTGAGCGCTGATTTGACCGCCGAGCTGCGGTCAGTTGGCGAACCAGTCCTGGTCCGTGCCAGGGCGGAAATGGTCCCCGGGCGGGACCATTTCCTTTTTGCGCCGCCAGCCGGCCGTCGCTGCTCCCCTGAGCAACCCTCGCATAGACTCCCTCCCATGCCCACCTCCCGCCCCGCCGCACCCGACCTCGAGCTGAAGAAGGCCCCCACCCAGGCCCGTGCGGTGGAGACTTACGAACGCATCCTCGCGGCCTGCGCGGAGCTGCTGGGCGAGGTGGGCATCGAGCGGCTGTCGACCAATCTGGTCTGCCAGCGGGCGGGCATCTCGCCGCCGGCGCTGTACCAGTACTTCCCGAACAAGTACGCCATCCTCCACGAGCTGGGCACGCGGCTGATGCAGGTGCAGAACGAGCTGCTGATGCCCTGGGCCGTGCCGGCCACGTTCCAGTTGCCGGAGCCGGATTTCGCGGCCAGCGTGGCGGAGCTGTTCCTCAAGACGCTGGCGTTGACCGAGCGCATGCCGGCCGGCGTGTGGGTCACGCGGGCGCTGCGGGCCGTGCCTTCGCTGCAGTCGGTGCGCAATCTCTCGCATGACCAGGTGACGGATCTGCTGCTGCTGCCCTTCATGAGCGCCCATCCGCGCGCCGACGCCGCCCGCGCCAAGCTGACCATCCGCCTGGCCATCGATGCGCTGTATGCTGCCCAGGAGCTGCTGTTCGACGATCCCAGCCTGGACGCCGAAGCCGTGGCTCGCACCATGGCGGAAATGGTGGCGGCGCAGATGTGCCGGCTCGCGGCTGACGCGGCGGGCTGACACCAGGCTGTCTACCCTGCGGGGCGCAATAGTTCCTTCTTCGGCGGCATGCTTCGTGAGAGCATGCCGCTCAAGTCCCGACCGGACTGTTGGAAGGCTTGTCGACCATGAGCGGATCGCCTGGACGCGCGAACGGCGCATCGCCAGCGCAGGCGCGCTATGCGCTGCTGGTCAGCCTGGCCTATATCGCGCTGGGCTTGCTGTGGATCTTCTTTTCCGATCAGGCGCTGGCATTGCTGGTCGCCGAGCAGCAGCGGCTCGTGGCCGCCACGAGCAAGGGCTTCTTCTTCGTCTTCGTGACGGCCGCGCTGCTGTACCTGGCCTTGCGTGCCGTGCCGCTGGTCCAGGCGCGGGAGCGTGAGGCCCTGTGGGCAGCGCGGGTGCTGCCGGTCGCCGCCGGGCCCTGGTACGCGGTGGCGGTGGTGCTGAGCCTGTCCGCCATGGGGGTGCACCTGGCCCTGCTGCCCTCTCTGGATGGGCGCCTCATCGTCGGCCTGTTCATGCTGCCGGTCATCCTCAGTGCCGTGCTGGGAGGGCTGGGCCCGGGGCTGCTGGCCAGCCTGCTGGCCCAGGGGGGCACCTTGCTGATGCTGTGGCAATTGCGCGGTGCCTGGTCCCTGATGCAGGCGGTGGATGGGCTGCAGCTGCTGTTGTTGCTGGTCAACAGCCTGGCCGTGAGTTTTCTGGGCGGGCGCGTCCGGGCCAGCCTGCAAGGCCTGGCGGCAAGCCGCCAGCTGTTGGCAGCGGTGGTGGACGGCACCACCGACGCCGTGTTCGTCAAGGATGCCGAAGGCCGCTACTTGATGGTCAATGACGCCGCGACGGGCTTCGTGGGACTGACCCGGGAGCAGATCCTCGGCCGGACCGACGAGGACATCTTTCCCCCGGCGTCCGCCGCCCAGGTTCGCGCCCAGGACCAATCCGTCATGGTCGGCGGCGTGACCCGCAGCCACGAGGAGTTCTTGCACAACAAGGCCGGCCAGACCCTGGTGTTCCACGTGACCAAGGGCCCCTGGCGCGACGCCGAGGGCGAGGTCTGCGGCCTCTTCGGCGTCTCGCGCGACATCAGCCGCGAGCACAGCCGCGAGCTGGCCCTCAGCGAGGCCGCCGCCGCCATGCAGGAGGCGCAGGCGCTGGCCCGTGTCGGCAACTGGTCCTGGGACGTGCTCAGCGACGAGCGCCTTTGGTCGCCCGAGGTCTACCGCATCTTCGCCCGCGACCCGGCGCTGGGGCCGGCCGGAGTGCCCGAGGTGTCGCGCTATTTCTCCCCGCAAGACTGGGCGGCCGTCCAAACGGCAGAGCGCAAGGCCCTGGCGGACGGCCTGCCCTATGAGGTGGACGCCGAGGTCCTGCATGAAGACGGCCGCCGGACCTGGATCACCGTCCGCGGTCGCGCCATCCGCGGGGCGGACGGCCGCGTGCAGCGCCTGGTCGGCACGGCGCAGGACATCGGCGAGCGCAAGCGCGCCGAGCTGGCCCTGGCCCAGCGCGAAGCGCAGCTGAGCCGCGTGCTCGAAGGCTCGGACCTGGGCTATTGGGAATGGAACGTGCAGACCAACGAGTTCCAGGTCAGCGCGCGCTGGGAGACCATGCTGGGCTATGAGCCGGGCGAGATGGCGATCACGGTGGACCGCTGGCCCGAGCATGTGCATCCGGACGACCTGCCGCTGGCGATGGCCTCCATCGAGCAGCATCTCAAGGGTGAGACGGCCGCCCATGAGATCGAGATGCGATGCCGCACCAAGGAAGGCGGCTGGCGCTGGATCCGGACCTCCGGGCGCGTGGTGAGCTGGGATGGCGAGGGGCGACCGCTGATGATGTCGGGCACGCACACCGACGCCACCGACCGCAAGCAGCTGGAGCTGGCGCTGAAGGAGGCCGCCATGGTCTTCGAAAGCAGCCTGGAGGGCATCGTGGTGGTGGACCCCCAGATGCGCATCACCAAGGTCAACGCGGCCTTCTGCCACATCACTGGCTACGCGCCGGAGGAAGTGCTGGGGCAGAGTCCCAAGATCCTTGCCTCCGGCAGGCAGGGCCCCGAGTTCTATCGCGACATGTGGGAGACCCTGGCCGCGCACGACGTCTGGCGCGGCGAACTCTGGAACCGGCGCCGCAACGGCGAAATCTACGCGGAGCTGCTGACCATCTCCTGCGTGCGCGATGCCAAGGGCGTGGTGCAGCACTACATCGGCGTGTTCTCGGACATCAGTCTGATCAAGAGCCATGAAGCCGAGCTGCACCGCATTGCCCATTTCGATCCGCTCACCGGCGTGCCGAACCGCCGCCTGCTGGTCGACCGCCTGCACCAGGCGCTGGCCCGGGCGGCGCGCAACGGCAGCAGTCTCGCGGTGTGCTTCCTGGACCTGGATGGCTTCAAGGTCATCAATGACGCCCACGGCCACGCCCTGGGGGACCGCCTGCTGGTCGAGGTCACGCGGCGCATCACCGAGGTGCTGCGGGCCGAGGACACCCTGGCGCGCCTGGGCGGGGACGAGTTCGTCGTCCTGCTGACCGACATCAGCAGCGAGCGGGACTGCACCCTGGTGCTGGACCGCCTGCTGCAGGTCGTCCAGCAGGGCATGCGCATCGAAGACCGCGAGCTGCGGGTCACCGCGAGCATTGGCGTGAGCCTCTTCCCGCATGACAACGCCGACGCCGACACCCTGATGCGCCACGCCGACCAGGCCATGTACCTGGCCAAGGAGGCGGGCAAGAACCGCTACCAGCTCTTCGACCCGGTCAGCGACCGCCGCGCGCAGTCGCACCGTGAGTTTGTGCAGCGCCTGCAGCAGGCGCTCGAGCTGCGCGAGTTCGTGCTGCACTACCAGCCCAAGGTCGACCTGCTCGACGGACGCCTGCTGGGCGTCGAGGCCCTGATCCGCTGGGATTGCCCGGGTCGCGGTCTGCTGCCGCCGGGTGCGTTCCTGCCTCAGCTGCAGTCCAGCGGTCTGGAGCTGGACCTGGGCGACTGGGTGATCGAAGAGGCCCTGAGCCAGGCGCAGCGCTGGCGCGAGCAGGGGCTGGACCTGCGCGTCAGCATCAACGTCAGCGCGGCCCAGCTGCAGCAGGCGGACTTCCACGAGAAGCTGGCCCTGGCCCTGCACCGCCATCCCGGCCAGGCGCCGCAGCAGTTCGAGCTGGAGGTGCTGGAGACGGCGCAGATCGAGGACATGGACGCTGCGGTGGGCGTGCTGCGGCGCTGCGGCGACCTGGGCGTTCGCTTCGCGCTGGACGATTTCGGCACCGGCTACTCCTCGCTGACCTATCTGCGCAAGCTGCCGGTGCAGACGCTCAAGATCGACCAGAGCTTCGTGCGCGGCATGCTGGGCAACGCCGACGACATGGGCATCGTGGACGGCGTGATCCGCATGGCGCGGGCCTTCCGCATGGAGGTGGTCGCCGAGGGCGTGGAGACCCTGGAGCATGGGCGCATGCTGCTGCAGCAGGGCTGCCATCTGATGCAGGGTTTCGGCATCGCGCGCCCCATGCCGGCGGAGGCGCTCAAGGGGTGGCTGCAGGACTGGGAGCGGCAGGCGCCCTGGCTGCCGCTGCAGAGTCTGCCACCCCGCAGGGACGCCGATAAGTCGCTAGCATGAGCGCCGGTGATGACGCCGGTGATGACGCCGGCGGTGAAGCGAGAGGTGCGGATTTGAAGAAGTGCTTGTCGGGCGGCTTGGCCCTGTTGGTGGCGCTGGCCCTGGCGGTGGTGGCGGGCCTGTGGTACTTGCATGGCAATCTGGACCGCCTGGTCCAGCAGGCCATCGTGGAGCAGGGCAGCGCCCTGATTGGCGCACCCATCCGGCTGGGGCGCGTGCACATTGACGTCCGCACCGGCGCAGGCGAGCTGAGCAGCTTGAGCATAGGCAATCCGCCGGGCTTCAAGACGGCATACCTGCTGCAGGTCCAGCGGGTGCGGGTGCGGCTGGACGTGGCCACGCTCACGCAGCCGGTGATCGTGATCAACGCGGTGGAGATCGAAGCGCCGGACGTGATCTACGAGAAGGGCGCCACCCAGACCAATATCGAAGCCCTGCAGACCCATCTGGCGCGCCAGCTGCAGAGCGCGGCACCGGCGGCCGAGCCGGGCGCGGGGCCGAAGAAGTTCATCATCGAGCGCTTCCAGCTGCTGCGCCCCCAGGCCCAGGCCAGCGCGGCCTTCATGCAGGGCAAGACGGTGGGCCTCAAGCTGCCCGAGATGGACCTGCGCGAGCTGGGCCGGGCCGAGGGCGGGCTGACGGCCGGTGAGCTGGGCGCCCAGCTGGCTCGGGCCCTGCAGCAGCGGCTCAAGGCCTCCTTCTTCTTCGACCGTGCCCTGCAGTCCACCGGCGAGGCCGCGCGTGATGCGGGCGAGGCGCTGGGAAAGCTCTTCAAAAAGCGCTGAGTGCCTGAAGGCTCGCAGCGGGGTCAGGTCTTGCCGAACAGCGCCTGGTGCTGGGCGCGCAGCAGGTTTTTCTGCACCTTGCCCATGGCGTTGCGTGGCAGTTCGGCCTGCACGAGCACGGCCTTGGGCACCTTGAAGTTGGCGATGCGGGCCTTCAGGGCCGCGATCAGCGCCTGCGGATCCGGCGCCTGCGCGGGCCGCGGGACGACGACGGCGATCACGCCCTCGCCGAAGTCCGGGTGCGGCACGCCCACCACGGCAGATTCCTGCACGCCCGGCAGCTCGTTGAGGAAGCCCTCGACCTCGGCCGGATAGACGTTGTAGCCGCCGGTGATGATGAGGTCCTTGCTGCGGCCCACGATGCGCACATAGCCGGCGCTGTCCTGCTGGCCCACGTCACCGGTCTTGAACCAGCCGTCGGCCGTGAACTCCTCGGCGGTCTTTTCCGGCATGCGCCAGTAGCCGGCAAAGACATTCGGGCCGCGCACCTGGATGTGGCCGATCTCGTCGGGGCCGCAGGGCTGCCCGGCATCGTCGACGATGCGCAGGCCCACGCCGGGCAGGGCCGTGCCCACGGTGCCGCCGATGCGCTTGCCGCCCTCGTAGGGGTTGGAGGTCAGCATGAGGGTCTCGCTCATGCCGTAGCGCTCCAGGATGGTGTGGCCGGTGCGGTCCTGCCAGTCGCGGAAGGTCTCGATCAGCAGCGGCGCCGAGCCGCTGACGAAGAGCCGCATGGGCGCGCAGGCCTGGCGGGTGAGCGAGGCTTCCGCCAGCATGCGCACGTAAAGCGTGGGTACGCCCATGAAAACCGTGGCCTCGGGGAGGCGCGCGATCACCGCGCGCGGTTCGAAGCGGCTGAACCAGATCATCTTGCTGCCGTTGAGCAGGGCGCCGTGCGAGGCGACGAAGAGCCCGTGGACGTGGAAGATGGGCAGGGCGTGGATCAGCACATCGCCCTCGCGCCAGCGCCAGGCCTGCTGCAGCACGCGGGCGTTGGACAGCAGGTTGCCGTGGCTGAGCATGGCGCCCTTGCTGCGGCCGGTGGTGCCGCTGGTGTAGAGGATGGCGGCGAGGTCGTCCGGCTGCTTCGGCGCCGGCGCATGCACGTCGCTCATTTGCGCGGCGCGGTCCAGCAAGGTGCCGGAGCGGTCCTCGTTGAGCGTGAAGACCCAGCGCGTGCCGGCCAGGAAGGCCAGCTTGGACACCCAGCCGAAATGCCGCCCGGCGCACACCACCACGGCCGGCTCCGCATTGCCGATGAAGTATTCCAGCTCCGCCGCCTGGTAGGCCGTGTTCAGCGGCAGGTAGACATGGCCGGCGCGCAGCACGGCCAGGTAGAGCATC
The DNA here is from genome assembly GCA_041905785.1 of Burkholderiaceae bacterium. Lineage (GTDB taxonomy): Bacteria > Pseudomonadota > Gammaproteobacteria > Burkholderiales > Burkholderiaceae_C > Roseateles_B. Next base: position 32,711 of record JAYRKJ010000029.1, on the reverse strand, counting down.
AGGGCCTCGACGCTCTTCTCCGTCTGCACGGCGATGCGGCTGGCCGGCGGCAGGTCCAGCGAGTCCAGCAGGTTGGCCATCATGGCCGTGCCGCGCTCCAGGTCCCGCCAGCTGTAGCGCAGCGCCTCGCCGTCGGCGCATTCGACGGCGCAGGCGTCGAGGTCCGCGGGGAAGGCGGCGCGCAGGGCGGTGAAGAGGTTGGCGTTGGAGGGATGGACGGCGCGCATGGTCCGGCATTGTGCGTTGATTGCGCCCAACCTGCCAAACCTGGGCCGGGTCAGGGCAGGGAGACTGACGACATGTAGTAGGTGAAATCGGTCAGGGAGTGCCAGTGAAAGGGCACCAGCTTCAGGACGAAAGGCGCTGACGGATCGAAGTATCCTTGCAGCGCCAACGTTACCGGCTTCATGCTGCACGAGTAGCTCAAATGGAAGCCTGGGACCGCAGACACCCGGACTCCTGCTTGCTCCACGTAGAACCGCGTGCCGTCGAAGCCTGTGCGGCTCTTGCAGATCGAGGGGTTTTCGTTGAGTCTCACCAACAGCTGGGCCTTGCCATCTGCATTGGTGGCGCTCCAGGCCTTGGCACTGATTTGCTCGCTGCTGTCCGAGACATAGACCAGTTCCTTGGCGTACGGCGGCGGCGCATCCGGATAGGGCTTGCCCCATCCGTTGTCTGGCGGGAAGTCGCTGGTGGACCAATTGCAGGCTGTGCGGGTTTTGTCGATGGCGGCGGGGAAGCCCTTGGCCAAGAAAGCATTGCCATAGCGCGCGGCGGACGAGACGACGCTTGCCATGAAATCCCAGTTGCGATACAGGCGCTTGAGGAGCGTCATGTCAAAGCTGGGGGCGGTTAGCTTGAGGCGGCCGTCCTCCACCGTCTCGGTCCAAGCATCGGTCGGAATCTCGAAGGGCCCGACGCGAAGGCTCACCCAGCTGTAGCCCAGGGGGGTTGGGGCTGCGGAGCTGCGCATGGAAAGGATGCGCTCGCCCTTGCTGCTGCAAGAGATGGAGAACTGGTTGCCGCCCTCGCTGCCTGCCGTCATTGTCGTCAAGGTGGCGCCATCTGCTGTGGTCCCGGCCGTGATGGTCCACTGAGTTGCCCTGCGGTCCAGGGACTCCGAGGACGGGGACGGCGCGGGGGCTGGTGCTGGTGCTGGTGCTGGTGCTGGTGCTGGTGCTGGTGCTGGTGCTGGTGCTGGTGCTGGTGCAGTGGCGTCACCGCCCCCGCCACAGGCCACCAAGGCGATCGACGTCGCGGCCAGCAGGCCCAATGCGCGAGTTGCCGTCGTGCCGGCAGATGTGCCAGAGCTCATGTTCCTCCCTCCTGTTACATTTTTTCGGGCGCGATGGTAGCAGTGGGCCCTGTTGTTATTGCGACAGGTTGCTAATGGTTTGCCCGAGTCTCACGCCCGCGGGCACAGGCCAGCCCCGCGCTACATTCCCGCAGTTCCCCGACGCCGCAGTACCGCATCCGATGAACCCGCCCCTCCTGCCCCAAGATGCCGATGGCGTGCTGCGCCTGGCTGCGCAGTCCATGTTCGAGGTCTTCGCCCGGACGGTGGAGGGCATGATGGTGGTGGACCGCCAGCATCGCATCGTCTGGATCTCCGAGGGCTACAAGCGCTTCCTGCCGGCGCTGGGGTTTGGCGACGAGGCCGAGTTCGTGGGGCGGCGGGTCGAGGAGGTTGTTCCTAACACGATGATGGCGCAGGTCGTGGACCAGGGGCAGCCCATGCTGGTGGACCTGCTGACCAACAAGGCCGGCACCTTCCTGGTCAGCCGCTTGCCGCTGCGCGACGATGCGGGCGACGTGATCGGCGCGGTGGGCATGGTGCTGCTGGACCATCCCGAGACGACCATGCAGCCGCTGATCGCCAAGTTCAGCCGCCTGCAGCAGGAGCTGGATGAGACCCGCCGCCAGTTGGCCGCCGAGCAGGTGAAGAACCGCCGGCCCAAGTACAGCATCGCCAGCTTCGTGGGCAGCAGCGCGCCGGCGCTGGAGATCAAGCGCCAGGCGCGCCGCGCGGCACTGTCCGATGCCACCGTGCTGCTGCTGGGCGAGACGGGCACGGGCAAGGAGCTGCTGGCGCATGCCATCCATGCGGCCTCGCCGCGCGCCCTCAAGCCGCTGGTGAGCCTCAACATCGCCGCGGTGCCCGAGACGCTGCTGGAGGCCGAGTTCTTCGGTGTCGCCCCGGGCGCCTACACGGGCGCGGACCGCAAGGGCCGCGAGGGCAAGTTCAAGCTGGCCGACGGCGGCACGCTGTTCCTCGACGAGATCGGCGACATGCCGCTGCCGCTGCAGAGCAAGCTGCTGCGCGTGTTGCAGGAGCAGGAGCTGGAGCCGCTGGGCAGCAACACCGTGATCCGCGTGGACGTGCGCGTGATCGCCGCCACCAGCCGCGACCTGCCGGCCATGGTGGCGCGCGGCGAGTTCCGCGCCGACCTCTACTACCGCCTCAATGTGCTGCCGCTGCGCGTGCCGCCGCTGCGCGAGCGCCTGGACGACATCGAGGCCCTGGCCGAGACCCTGCTGGAAGACATCGTGCGGCGTGCCGGCATGGCCTCGCGCAGCCTGGCGCCGGACGCGCTGGAGCTGCTGATGCGACAGGACTGGCCGGGCAATATCCGCGAGCTGCGCAATGTGCTGGAGCAGGCCTGCCTGATGGGCGACGAGATGCTGCTGCAGGCAGCGCAACTGGCGCCTTATCTGAAGCATGCCGCGGCGGCCGGCGCGCGCAGTGCAGGGCCGGCGAGCAGCGAGCGCGCCGGGCCCCTGCCGTCGGGCGAGTCCGGCCCGGACGATCCGCGCCTGCTGCGCCCCCTGGCCGAGCAGATCGCCGAGCTGGAGCGTGCAGCGCTGCGCGCGGCCCTGCAGGCCACAGGCGGCAACAAGCTGGCCGCGGCCAAGCTGCTGCGCATGTCCCGCGCCTCGCTGTACGACAAGCTGCCGCTGCTGAACCGCTGAGGCCCTCGCCGTTGCGCGGGCACGCCAGGCCGCAAGGGCGCGGCCCGATCGTGAAATGCTGCTGTTGAACTGGCGCCGATGCGGGTTCATAGTCCGGACAGCTGCCGGCCTTCGCCGGCGCTGACCGGCGTCGCACCTGCGGGAGGTTTTCCATGAACCGAATGACCCTGGTGAATCGGATGCGGCTCGCCGTATTGGCGGTCGTGCTGGGCTTTGTGGCGGTGGTGCTGGTCCTGACCCAGCGCACGACGGCCAGCCTGCTGGAAGTCAAGTTGGCGACGACCGTGGAGCAGGTCAAGGGCGCCCTGAAGATTGCGCAGGAGCATTACGACAAGTCCCGGGGCGGGGCGATGAGCGAGGCCGAGGCGCGGGCCGCAGCGGCGGCGGCGATAGGCAAGATCAGGTACTCCGGCAGCGAGTACCTCTGGATCAACGACATGGGGCCGCGCATGGTGATGCACCCCATCAAGCCCGAGCTGAACGGGCAGGACCTGAGCGCGAGCAAGGACCCCGCCGGCAAGCGCCTGTTCGTCGAGTTCGTCGATATGGTGCGCGCGCACGGCAGCGGCATGGTGGACTATCTCTGGCCCAAGCCGGGGGCCAAGGATCCCGAGCCCAAGCGCTCCTTCGTCCAAGGCTTTGCGCCCTGGGGCTGGGTGATCGGGTCCGGCGTGTACACCGACGACGTGGCGGCCGTCGCGCGGCGGGACAGCAGTTTCGCTTTGATCGTGGTGGTGGTGGCCGGTCTGCTTGCCCTGGGCGGCGTGGAGCTGTTCGCGCGCAATCTCCGCTCGCGGCTGGGGCAGCTGCAGGGCGCCATGCATGCCGTGGCGCAAGGCGATCTGCGCCAGGACCTGGCGCAGGAGGCGAGCGACGAGCTCGGCCAGATCCAGCGCGAGCTGCGGCACATGCAGGAACGCCTGACCGGCATGGTGGTGGCCATTCGCGAGGCCACCGAATCCATGGAGGTCGCCTCGGGAGAGGTGGCGCAAGGCAGCCAGGACCTGTCGGCCCGCACCGAACAGGCCGCGGCGAACCTGCAGCAGACCGCAGCCTCCGTGCATGACCTGACGGGGCAGGTCCAGCAGTCCTCCCACGCGGCTCAGCAGACCAGCAAGCTGGCGGACACGGCGGCGGGTCAGGCCCGCAGCGGCGCCGCCGTGATGGGGGAAGTCGTGTCCACCATGCAGGGCATTGCCGAATCCAGCCGCAAGATCTCGGACATCATTTCCGTGATCGATGGGGTGGCCTTCCAGACCAACATCCTGGCCCTGAATGCGGCCGTCGAGGCGGCCCGCGCCGGCGAGCAGGGGCGCGGCTTTGCCGTGGTGGCGGGCGAGGTGCGGGCCCTGGCCCAGCGCAGCGCGCAGGCGGCCAAGGAGATCAAGGCCTTGATCATGGATTCGGTGGAGCGCGTCCATGCCGGCTCCGCCCAGGTCGACCGCGCGGGGGCCTCGATGGGGGAGATCCTGCAGGCGGTCCAGTACGTCACCACCACCGTGGGCGAGATCAGCAGCAGCAGCGCCAGCCAGTCCGAGGGCATCGCCCAGATCAACCAGGCCATGACCAGCCTGGACGGCATGACGCAGCAGAACGCCGCTTTGGTCGAGCAGACGGCCGCTGCGGCCGAGTCCTTGCGCCAGCAGTCCGTGGCGCTGGCCGAGGCGGTGTCGGTGTTCAAGGTACGCGGGCGTTGAACACCGCGCCGGGACCGCGCGAGCTCAGCGGGGCTTGGCCGCCGCCTGCCGGCGCTGCTGCCAGGCCTCGCGGCTGATCTCGTAACGCCGCATCTCCATGTCATAGGCGCGGCACAGGCCCTGGTCCTGCATGCCCAGGCGCTCCATCACGCGCCAGGAGTTCTCGTTGTCCGGATGGCAGACCGACACCAGCACTTCGATGGGCTGGGTGCGAAAGGCAAAATCAGCCATGGCCAGGGCGGCCTCGCTGGCCAGGCCGCGGCCCCAGCGGTCCTGGCGCAGCCGCCAGCCGATCTCCAGCGGCTCGCCCACGATGCGGCCCAGGTGCTGGACGCAGCCGGCGCCGATGATCTCCTCGGTCTCGCGCTCGAAGAACGTCCACCAGGAAAAGCCGTGCTCGGCCCAGCGGGCCTGCACGCGCGCGATCACGGCGTCGGTTTCTTCCAGGGTCTCGGGGCGCCCCGTGAGATAGCGCATCACCACGGGGTCGCTGTTGAGCTGGTTCAGGCCCAGGCGGTGGGCGGGGACCATGGGCTCCAGGCGCAGGCGGTGGGTGTGAAGAATGCTCATGGGCAGACTCTAGCAAGCCGGGTCGGTGAACCTGGAGGTCATGGGACCAGCGCCGGCGTCAGCCGTGGCCGGGCTGTCTGGTGGACAGACAGGCAGCGGCGTCTGTCTTGAAGATGGACAGGACTGCCTGAATTGAAGACAGCTGGCCAGGACGCCGCACGCCGGAAAGGCCGTCGGCAGGGGCGAGACCGGCTGACTGCGGGTCGCGGGCCGCGTCCGGTGGGCGGGGCGTGCTGGGGTTTACGCGGGTTTTCCGGCGAATCCGCGGGGCTGTGGTGGGCACAGGCACGGGCCTTGCACCATGATGGCCAGGCCCGGGCAGCAGCGCCGGGCGAGACCACCACAGGAGACATCTCATGCCCCTCATCCACCGTCGCGCGGCGGCTCTTGTACTGCTGGGAGCCTGCGGACTGCTCGGCCCGAGCGGGTCGGCGCTGGCCGCCGGCAGCGAGATCCGCATCGCCCACGTCTACTCCAAGACCGGGCCGCTGGAGGCCTATGGCAGACAGACGCAGACCGGCCTGATGATGGGCCTGGATTACGCCACCGGCGGCACCATGAGCGTCAACGGCAAGAAGCTGGTCGTGATCGAGAAGGACGACCAGGGCAAGCCCGACGTGGGCAAAAGCCTGCTGGCCGCAGCCTACGGCGACGACAAGGCCGACATCGCCGTGGGCCCCTCGTCCAGCGGCGTGGCCCTGGCCCTGCTGCCCGTGGCCGAGGAGTACAAGAAGATCCTGCTGGTGGAGCCCGCGGTGGCCGATGCCATCACCGGCGAGAAGTGGAACAAGTACATCTTCCGCACCGGCCGCAACAGCTCGCAGGACGCCATCGCCAATGCCGTGGCGCTGGACAAGCCCGGCACCGTGATCGCCACCCTGGCCCAGGACTACGCCTTCGGCCGCGACGGGGTCAAGGCCTTCAAGGATGCGATCAAGAAGGCCAAAGTCGTCCACGAAGAGTACCTGCCCACCAACACCACGGACTTCACCGCCGGCGCCCAGCGCCTGATCGACAAGCTCAAGGATCAGCCGGGGCGCAAGCTCATCTTCATCATCTGGGCCGGCGCGGGCAATCCCTTCAAGATCGCCGACCTGGACCTCAAGCGCTACGGCATCGAGATCGCCACCGGCGGCAACATCCTGCCCGCGATGGTCGCCTACAAGCAGTTCCCGGGCATGGAAGGCGCGAGCTACTACTACTTCGGCATGCCCAAGAACCCGGTCAACGAGTGGCTGGTGGCCAACCATTACAGGCAGTTCAAGTCGCCGCCGGACTTCTTCACCGCGGGCGGGATGACTGCGGGCATCGCCCTCGTCGAGGCCCTCAAGAAGACGGGCGGCGACACCGGCACGAACAAACTGATCAAGGCCATGGAGGGCATGAGCTTCGAGACGCCCAAGGGCCGCATGAGCTTCAGACCCGAGGACCATCAGGCGATGCAGTCCATGTACCACTTCAAGATCAAGGTGGACAAGGCGTTTGAATGGGGGGTGCCGGAGTTGGTGCGGGAGATCAAGGCGGAAGAGATGCAGATCCCCATCCGCAACAAACGCTAGTCGCTCGGCTACTGCGCGAACGCTGGCTGTCGTTGCAGGGCGCCCTGCAGATCCTCACGACCCGCCAGGTCGCTCCGGTCTTGGGCCCCCCGCGCCTAGTCCAGCATCCGCTCGCGGCTCGGCTACTGCGCGAACGCTGGCCGTCGTTGCGGGTCCTCCCAAAGATCCTCACGACCCGCCAGGTCGCTCCGGTCTTTGGGGCCCCCCGCGCCTAGTCCTGCGTCCGCTCGTTACGCCTCGGGCTCTGGAAGCCGTGGTGCTGTGTTTTTTTGTTTGGAGTCCTTGTGCTTGAAACTCGGAACTTGACGATACGGTTCGGCGGGCATGTGGCCGTCGATCACGTCTCCTGCGCGTTCGCGCCGGGCTCGCTGACGGCCATCGTGGGGCCGAACGGGGCGGGGAAGACGACCTATTTCAACCTGATCTCGGGGCAGTTGCCGGCGAGTGAGGGTCAGGTCTTGCTCGATGGCGAGGACCTGAGCGCGCTGTCGGCGCCGCTGCGCACGCGGCGGGGCCTGGGGCGGGCCTTTCAGCTGACGCAACTGTTTCCGCACCTGCCGGTGCTGGAGAACGTGCGGCTGGCGGTGCAGGCGCGCCAGGGCCTGGGGCTGAAGATGCTGTCGGTGTGGGTGAATCACAAGGCGCTGATCGAGGAGTCGATGGCGCTGCTGGAGCGGGTACGGCTGGCGTCCAAGTCAGGCGCGCTGGCGGCCAGCCTGCCGCATGGCGATCAGCGCAAGCTGGAGGTGGCCGTGCTGATGGCGCTGCAGCCCAAGGTCTATATGTTCGACGAGCCGACGGCGGGCATGAGCGTGGACGAGGTGCCCGTGGTGCTGGACCTGATCCGCGAGCTCAAGCGGGAAGGGCGGCACACCGTCCTGCTGGTGGAGCACAAGATGGACGTGGTGCGCGAGCTGGCGGATCGCATCGTCGTGCTGCACCAGGGCCGTCTGGTGGCCGACGGCGCACCGGCCGAGGTCATGGCGCTGCCGGTGGTGCAGGAGGCCTACCTGGGTGTGGCACAGGCCGGGACCGAGGAGGTGCCCGCATGAAACCCCTGCTGGAACTGCGCGGCGTGCACACCCGCATCGGGGCTTATCACATCCTGCACGGCGTGGATCTCGTCGTACCCGAGGGCGAGCTGACCCTGCTGCTGGGCCGCAACGGCGCCGGCAAGACCACGACCCTGCGCAGCATCATGGGCCTGTGGCAGCCCAGCGAGGGTCAGGTCTTGCTGGACGGCCGACCCATCGGAGGCCCGGGAGCGCAGCTGACGACGCCGGAGATCGCGCGCCAGAGCATCGCCTACGTCCCTGAGAACATGGGCATCTTTGCCGAGCTCAGCGTGGCCGAGAACCTGCTGCTGGCTGCGCGCGACGCGCGTCGACTCGAGCAGCTGGACGGCGCTCGCCTGGACTGGCTTTTCGGCCTCTTTCCGGCGCTGAAGAAGTTCTGGCACTACCCGGCCGGCAAGCTCTCGGGCGGCCAGAAGCAGATGCTGGCCATTGCCCGGGCTCTGGTCGAGCCGCGCCGCCTGCTCCTGATCGACGAGCCGTCCAAGGGTCTGGCGCCGGCCATCGTGCAGAACCTGATCGAGTCGCTCCAGGAACTCAAGCGCAACCGCAGCACGGTGCTGCTGGTGGAGCAAAACTTTCACATGGCCCGCCAACTGGGCGACGGCGTGGCGGTGATGGACGACGGCCGCGTGGTGCACGCCGGCCGCATGGCCGATCTGGCCGAAGACGAGGCCCTGCAGCAGCGCCTGCTGGGGCTGTCGCTTGCGGCCCATCAATGAGGAGGGGCGCATGAGCATCCCCATGTCGACACCCGGTTCGCCGGCCGCCTTGCCTGCGCGGGGACCGCGCCTGAGCATGGACTGGCAGCCGCTGGCGCTGCTGCTGGGCCTGATGGCCCTGGCCCTGCCGCTGATGGGCAGCGCCACCAGCTGGGCCACGCTGACCCTGGCCGGCCTGGCCATGGGCCTGATCATCTTCATCATTGCCTCGGGCCTCACGCTGGTCTTCGGCCTGATGGACGTGCTGAACTTCGGCCACGGCGTCTTCATCGCCCTGGGCGCCTTCATGGCCACCACGGTGATGGGCGGCATGAGCGCCTGGACGGGCGAAGGCAGCAGCTTGGCGGCCAATCTGGCGGCCGTGGGTTTGGCCAGCCTGGCAGGCATGGCGGTGGCCGGTGCCGTGGGCCTGCTGTTCGAGCGCGTGCTGGTGCGGCCGGTCTATGGCATGCACCTCAAGCAGATCCTGATCACCATGGGCGGCATGATCATCGGCGAGGAATGCATCAAGCTGCTGTGGGGCGCGCAGCTGGTGCCGCTGCCGGTGCCCGAGGGCCTGCGCGGTTCGCTGCTGCTCGGGGACGTCGCCATCGAGAAATTCCGCCTGCTGGCCGTGGTAACGGGCCTGGCCGTGTTCGGGGGGCTGCTGTGGGTGCTCAACCGCACCAAGCTGGGCCTGCTGATCCGCGCCGGCGTGCAGGACCGCGAGATGGTCGAAAGCCTGGGCTATCGCATCCGCCGGCTGTTCGTCGCCGTCTTCGCGGCGGGCTCGGCCCTGGCCGGGCTGGGCGGCGTGATGTGGGGCCTGTACCAGCAGGGTGTCACGCCGCAGATCGGGGCCCAGGTCAACACGCTGATCTTCATCGTCATCATCATCGGCGGCCTGGGCTCGACACTGGGCTGCTTCGTGGGCGCGCTGGCGGTGGGGCTGATGGCCAACTACTGCGGCTTCTTGTTCCCGAAAGCCGCGCTGTTCTCCAACATCGGGCTCATGGTCGCGGTGCTGATGTGGCGGCCGCAGGGCCTCTATCCCGTGGGAGCCAGATGACGCACCCCCTACGCGCTTCGCGCCCTTGCAGGGCACACCGAGCCATAGCCCCGGCCCTTCAGCAGGCACAAACGGCAAGCCGTTTGAGTCCGGCCTCAGCCCCCTCGAGGGGGCGAGCCCGATGGCCCGGCGAAGCCGGATCCACGGACTCTGCTCGGGGGCTGTGGCGCCGTGCATATGATCGACTCGGAGTCCAGGCATGAGCCTCATTCACGCAATGCTTTCCCATGACCTGCCGCGCAGCCGCCTGCTGGCTGCGCTGCTGCTGGCCTGCGCGCTGGGCCTGCTGCTCACGCCCTTCCTGTTTCCGGGCATCAAGGCGCTGAACGTGGCGGCCAAGATCCTGGTGTTCATCGTGCTGGTGGCCAGCTACGACTTGCTGCTGGGCTACACGGGCATCGTGAGCTTCGCCCACACGCTGTTTTTCGGCATCGGGGCTTACGGCGTGGCCATCGCCAGCGCGCAGATGGGCCCGAGCTGGACCTCGCTGGCGGCGGGCGTGGGGCTGGCTCTCTGCGCGAGCCTGCTGCTGTCACTGCTGATCGGGCTCTTCTCGCTGCGGGTCAAGGCCCTCTTTTTCACGATGATCACGCTGGCCGTGGCCTCGGCCTTCCTGGGCCTGGCTTCGCAGCTCTCCGAGTTCACCGGCGGCGAGGACGGGCTCAGCTTCCAGGTGCCGGAGCTGCTGCGCCCGGGCACCGAGTTCCTGGAGGAGCCCTGGCTGGGGGCCAGCATCGACGGGCGCTTTGCCGCCTACTACCTGCTTTTCGCCTGCGCCGTGGGCTTGACGCTGCTGATGCTGCGCATCGTCAATTCGCCCTTCGGCCGCGTGCTGCAAGCCATCCGCGAGAACGACTTCCGGGCCGAGGCCATTGGCTACCGCACGGTGGTCTACCGCACCTGGGCCAATGTGCTGGCCGCGCTGTTCGCCACGCTGGCCGGCGCCATGCTGGCCCTCTGGCTGCGCTACAACGGGCCGGACACCTCGCTGTCGCTGGAGCTGATGCTGGACGTGCTGCTGATCTGCGTGATCGGCGGCATGGGCAGCATCTACGGCGCCGTGGTGGGCAGCGTGTTCTTCATGGGGGCGCAGGCCTATCTGCAGGACTTGATGCGCCTGGGCGCCTCTGCGGTGGAAGGCGTGCCGGTGCTGGCCGCCCTGGTCGCGCCGGAGCGCTGGCTGCTGTGGCTGGGGCTTCTCTTCGTGCTGGCGGTCTATCACTTCCCCGCGGGCATCGTCGGCGGACTGCGGCTACGGGCGGCGCGGCGGGCCCTGAAGGCATCGAGCAAGGAGCAGGCATGAGCTTCACCTCCCAGTACCTGCGCTGCGCGGGCCGCGAGATCCATTACACCGACTGGGGGCCGGCCGAGGGCCCTGTGGTGATCGCCTGGCACGGCCTGGCCCGCACGGGGCGGGACATGGACCCGCTGGCCGCCTACCTCAGCACGCGCTACCGCGTGATCTGTCCGGACACGCTGGGCCGCGGGCTCTCGCAATGGAGCCCGGACCCCGACCGCGAGTACTGCCTGGACTTCTACGTGCGCCTGGCCACCGAGCTGGTGGATCAGCTGCAGCTGGATCGCTTCCATTGGGTGGGCACGTCCATGGGCGGGGCCATCGGGACCGTCGCGGCGGCCACCACCCTGCGCGGGCGCATCCAGCGCCTGGTGCTCAATGACAACGGCCCCTCGCTGGCGGCGCCGGCCATCGCGCGCATCCGCGCCTATGCGGGCAACCCGCAGGCCTTTGACACGCTGAGCGAGCTGGAGCAGTACTTCCGGCAGGTCTACAAGCCCTACGGCTGGCTCAGCGACGCCCAGTGGCGCCAGTTGACCGAGACCTCCATGCGCCGCCTGCCCGACGGCCGCGTGACCCCGCATTACGACCCGGCCATGGTGCGCCAGTTCATCAACCGGCCGGACGACTACGAGCGCTGGGCCGAGTGGGACAGCCTCAGTCTGCCCGTGCTGTGCCTGCGCGGCGAGGATTCGGACCTGCTGCTGGTGGAGACGGCCGAAGCCATGCGCGTGCGCGGCCCCTGCGCGGCCGTGGCCACCATCCCGGGCTGCGGCCATGCGCCGGCGCTCAACGTGCCGGCGCAGATGGAGCTGGTGCGGCGTTTCCTGGAGGGGGCTTGAGGCCTCAGCCTTTGCCGGGCCGGGCGCGTTCGCAGCTGGCGACCGGCTTGGGCAGGGTGGGCCCGAAGTCGGTCTGCCAGCATTCGTCGAACACCGAGCAGTAGCAGGCCTCGGCGCTCACGCTGCGCAGGTGCTGGTCCACCTGTTCGTAGGCGCTCTGGCTGGCGGGGTCTTTCATGTCCTTCCAGCGGGCTTCGAACACGCGACGCTCATGGCCGGCAGCCAGCACGTGGCCGGCAATGGTGCTTCTGACAAAGGGCAGGCCGGCATCGTCCGCCAAAGGCTGGCTGGCCGCGGCGGCGGCCATGCGCGGCAGCTCGCGGATGTCGGCCATGGGCTTGCCCTGGAAGCGCAGGTCGAACCACACGACGCGCGCCGGGCCGGTGCCGACGTTCTCGACCCAGATGCGCAGAACGCGTTCGCCTTCCTTGCTGACATTGCCGGAATAGTGCTGCAGGATGGGCGTGGACCCCGCCTTCACCAGTCGCGCGTTCTGCTCGACCAGGGCCTGCATGGTGGCGCTGGTCTTGAGCGCGGAGACCAGCGCCGCGCCAGCACTCAGCAGCATGCTCAGGGCCACGGCCACATGGAACCAGCGCGGCGCCTTGTCCTCGCCGGCGGGCTTGCTCAATTTGGGGATCTCTATCATGGCCTTGCTCCTTGGCCGCGCATTATGGCGAGGCGGGAGGCCTGGCAGCGGCAAGCGCTGCAGATGCGGAGATCAAGCGGCCATCAAGCGGCCATCGTGCCGCCATCATCTGGACAGGGTCAGGCTGAGGCGGGGCGCGCGCGGCTCACTGCGTGGCCACATGTCCCAGCCAGTGGTACAGGCGGCCCCGCAGGGCCATGAAGTCCAGGGGCTTGGTGAGGTGTTCGTCCATGCCGGCGGCGAGGCTGGCCTTCACGTCGCTTTCCAGCGCATGGGCCGTCAGGGCCAGGATGGGAAAGTGGGGCAGCTCCGCGCGGGCCTGCAGCAGGCGCAGCCGGCGGGCGCATTCCAGGCCGTCCATGCCGGGCATCTGGATGTCCATGAGCACCAGGTCGGGGGCGGCCAGCATGCAGGCGTCGACGGCTTCCAGGCCGTTGCTGGCCAGCCTTCCGCGCAGGCCCATCAGCGACAGGAACTCCAGCGCCACGACCTGGTTGATGGGATTGTCCTCGACCAGCAGCACGTGCCTGCGGTCGGCCTCGGCTGCGATGTTGATGCCGCTGGAAAAACGGTTCGAGCTGATTGTCATCATGAGCTGTTCACCTGCTGTTGGCCAAGATCCAGTTGCCATGCACCATGTGCCTTGCGGTGGACTGTCCAGCGCCTTGGCACCTCCCTGAGGGCGGGACGGACATCCCCGCGCCAGCAGGTGAACAAACCCTGGGTTAACCCTTGCTCTTGATTTGAGGTTCGCTCGGGGCGAGATGTTGCACCCGGATCGGCGCCAGCGCAATGGCTGTTGCCCCCATTTGCGTCGCCGCAATGCGCCCGGGGGCAGGTCTTGACACATCGCAAGGTGCGACTGGCCCGGCTGTGCGACGGGTGGCCGGCCGCCTGCAGGCCGCCGGCAGGCAGATGGACCATCAGGGCCATGTGGGCTGCTGACAGATTCATGTCGCGACGCTCCCTAGAATGACCGCCTCCCCAGCCAGAGACCCGCCACGATGTCCGACGGTCATATCAAGATTCGCGGTGCCCGCCAGCACAACCTCAAGAACCTGGATCTGGACATCGCCACCCACGAGTTGACGGTGGTGACCGGCCCCAGCGGCTCGGGCAAGTCCAGCCTGGTCTTCGACACGCTCTATGCCGAAGGCCAGCGCCGCTATGTGGAAACGTTTTCAGCCTACGCCCGCCAGTTCCTGGACCGCATGGATCGGCCCGCGGTGGACAAGGTGGAAGGCGTGCCGCCGGCCATCGCCATCGACCAGACCAACCCGGTGCGCACCTCGCGCTCCACGGTCGGCACGATGACCGAGCTGAACGATCACCTCAAGCTGCTGTTCGCCCGCGCCGCGCAGCTGTACGACCGCCAGACCGCGCTGCCGGTGCGGCATGACACGGCGCAGACCATCTTCGCGGAGCTCAAGGCCAGGACGCTGGCTGAGGACCCGCGCCTCGTGCTGACCTTCCCCGTCGAACTGCCGGCCAACACCAGTGCCGAGCAGGTGCAGCAGTGGCTGGCGGCGAGCGGGTTCACGCGGGTCCAGGCCGAACGCGAGGTGGAGAATCGCAAGATTCTTGACGTGGTGGCCGACCGCTTCCGCATGCAGGGCGTGGACACCCAGCGCGCCATGGAGGCCATCGAGCTGGCCCTGAAGCGCGGCAGCGGCCGACTCAGTGTCTATGTGGGTGGCGGCGAGGATCAGGCGCCCGAGGTCTGGCGCTACTCCACCGGCCTGCACTGCCCCGACAGCGACCTGCGCTACCAGGATCCTCAGCCCGCCCTGTTCTCCTTCAATTCGGCCATGGGTGCCTGCGAGACCTGCCGCGGCTTCGGCCGCGTGATCGGCGTGGACCTCGGCCTCGTGATCCCAGACGAGAAGAAGACCCTGCGCGCCGGTGCCATCAAGCCCTTGCAGACGCCGGCCTGGGCCGAGTGCCAGGACGACCTGATGCGCCATGCGGGCGAGGCCGGCATTCCGCGCGACACCGCCTGGAGCCAGCTGACCCAGGCCCAGAAGGACTGGGTCATCAAGGGCTCGCCGCACTGGAACGGCAAGTGGAACCAGCAGTGGTACGGCGTGCACCGCTTCTTCGAGTACCTGGAGAGCAAGGCCTACAAGATGCACATCCGCGTGCTCTTGTCCAAATACCGCAGCTACACCGAATGCCCGGACTGCCGCGGCGCGCGGCTCAAGACCGAGGCCCTGCTGTGGCGCGTGGGTTCGGCCGCGCTGGCCGATGCGGCCCTGCCGCGCGAGCAGCGCTTCCTGCCCAGCGGCGCGGCCTGGAGTCGCGCGCAGCTGGAGGCCCTGCCGGGCCTGCACCTGCATGACCTGATGCAGCTGCCCATGCACCGCCTGCGCCGCTTCATGGACGAGCTGCAGCTGCCGTCGACCCTGCTGGACGAGGCCCTGAAGCTGCTGCTGGAGGAGATCCGCAACCGGCTCAAGTACCTCTGCGACGTGGGCCTGGGCTACCTCACGCTGGACCGCCAGAGCCGCACCCTCTCCGGCGGCGAGGTGCAGCGCATCAACCTCACCACGGCCCTGGGCACCTCCCTGGTCAATACGCTGTTCGTGCTGGACGAGCCCAGCATCGGCCTGCACCCGCGCGACATGAACCGCATCGTGCAGGCCATGCACCGCCTGCGCGACGCGGGCAACACCCTGGTGGTGGTCGAGCACGACCCCGCCGTGATGCTGGCCGCCGATCGCCTCATCGACATGGGCCCCGGCCCCGGCGAGAAGGGCGGCAGCATCGTTTTCGACGGCACGCCGGAGTCCATCCGCTCGGCGGACACACTGACCGGCGCCTACCTGGGTGCGCGCAAGCATGTGGGCATGGGCCTGAAGCGCCCGGTGGATGCCGGCACGCCGCGCCTGGTCCTGGAGGGCGCCCGCGAGCACAACCTCAGGGACGTCAGCGTGGAGTTCCCGCTGCAGCGCCTGGTGGTGGTCACCGGCGTGTCCGGATCGGGCAAGAGCACGCTGATGCAGGACGTGCTCTACCCGGCGCTGGCCCGCCAATTCGGCCAGGCCACCGAGGCGCCCGGCGCCCATGATCGCCTGCTGGGCGCGGACTGGCTGGCCGACGCCGTCTTCGTCGACCAGTCCCCCATCGGCAAGACCGCACGCTCCAATCCGGCCAGCTATGTGGGCGCCTTCGACGAGATCCGCAAGCTCTTCGCCGCCACGCCCCTGGCCCAGGAACGCAGCTACGGCGCCGGCATGTTCAGCTTCAACGCGGGCGACGGGCGCTGCCCCACCTGCGGCGGTTCGGGCTTCGAGCATGTGGAGATGCAGTTCCTCTCCGATGTCTACCTGCGCTGTCCGGACTGCGACGGCCGCCGCTTCCGCGCCGAGATCCTCGACGTGAAAATCATCCGCGACGAGCGCGAGCTTTCGGTCTCGGAAGTGCTGGAGCTGACCGTCAGCGAGGCTGTTCATCTTTTCCGTTATGACCGCGAGGTGCTGGTCAAGCTGCAGCCCATCCTCGACGTGGGCCTGGAGTACGTGCGCCTGGGCCAGCCCGTGCCCACGCTGTCCGGCGGCGAGGCGCAGCGCCTCAAGCTTGCCGGCTTCCTCGCCGAGGCGGCCACCAGCGCCAGCCGGAGCCGCCAGGCAGTGGCGAAGAAGGGCACGCTCTTCCTCTTCGATGAGCCCACGACGGGCCTGCATTTCGACGACATCGCCAAGCTCATGCGCGCCATGCGCAAGCTGCTGAGCGCGGGGCATTCGCTGATCCTCATCGAGCACAACCTGGACGTCATCCGCGCGGCGGACTGGCTGATCGACCTCGGCCCCGAGGGCGGCGAGGAGGGGGGCCTCATCGTCTGCCAGGGCACGCCGGAGGAGGTGCGCGAGCATCCCAGCTCGCACACCGCCGCGGCGCTGCGCGAGTACGCCCTGCACATGGACCGGCCGGCGGCCCAGGTGGAGGAGGGCCGCCCGCTGCAAAGCGTGGTGCGGGCCCGGCGTGCGCAGGCGGAAGAAGCCATCCGCATCGTCAACGCGCGCGAGCACAACCTGAAGTCGGTCGACGTGGCCATTCCGCGCGGCAAATTCAACGTCATCACCGGCGTTTCGGGCTCGGGCAAGTCCACCCTGGCCTTCGACATCCTCTTCAACGAGGGCCAGCGCCGCTACCTGGAGTCGCTCAACGCCTACGCCCGCTCCATCGTGCAGCCGGCGGGGCGGCCGGAGGTGGACGCCGTCTGGGGCATCCCGCCCACGGTGGCCATCGAGCAGCGCCTCTCGCGCGGCGGGCGCAAGAGCACCGTGGCCACGACCACCGAGGTCTGGCATTTCCTGCGCCTGCTCTACGTGAAGCTGGGCGTGCAGCACTGCCGCCATGACGGCACGCCGGTCAGGCCGCAGAGCGCCGAGTCCATCCTGGCCCAGTTGATGCGCGACTATCGCGGCCAGCACATCGGCCTGCTGGCGCCGCTGGTGATGAACCGCAAGGGCCTCTATACCGATCTCGCCAAATGGGCCAAGGGCCGCGGTCACAGCCATCTGCGCGTGGACGGCGAATTCCTGCCCACGGCGCCCTGGCCCAAGCTGGACCGCTTCAAGGAGCACACGCTGGAGCTGCCGGTGGGCGATCTCGTCGTCTCACCCGAGCACGAGGCCGAGCTGCGCGAGCTGCTGCTAAGGGCCCTGGACCATGGCAAGGGCGTGCTGCATGTGCTGAGCCCCTTGGACGGTCTGCAGGCAGCGCTCAGGAGCGGGGGATCCACCGCGAAGCTGGGCACGGTGCGGGTGTTCTCCACCAAGCGTGCCTGCCCCACCTGCGGCGAAAGCTACCCCGAGCTGGACCCACGCCTGTTCAGCTACAACTCCAAGCACGGCTGGTGCAGCAGCTGCGTGGGCACGGGCCTGGCCCTCAGCAAGGAGCAGCGCAAGCTGCTGGACGATTCGCAGCAGGACAAGGACAAGCGCGGTCGCGAGCAGAGCTTCAATGCCGAGGTGGAGGTCGAGGGCTTGGCCGACGAGGTCTGCTCCGATTGCCATGGCGCGCGGCTGAACCCGACGGCACGCGCCGTCACCTTTGAAGGGCAGGGCATTGCCGCGGTGGCGGGCTGGAGCGTCAGCGAGGCGCGCGAGTGGGTGTCAGGTCTTGCCTTGAGCGGCCGGGATGCCGAGATCGCCCGCGACGTCGTCAGCGAGATACGCGGCCGGCTGGAGTTCCTGGAGCAGGTGGGCCTGGGCTACCTGACGCTGGATCGCGCCGCGCCCACGCTCTCGGGCGGCGAGGCCCAGCGCATCCGCCTCGCGGCGCAGCTGGGCAGCCATCTGCAGGGCGTCTGCTACGTGCTGGACGAGCCCACCATCGGCCTGCACCCGCGGGACAACCAGATCCTGCTCGACGCCCTGGCCACGCTGGGCGACAAGGGCAACACGCTGGTGGTGGTCGAGCATGACGAGGACACCATCCGCCGCGCCGACCACATCATCGACATCGGCCCCGGCGCGGGCAAGCGCGGCGGGCGCGTCGTCGCCCAGGGTTCGGCGGCCGAGCTGGCCCTGCATGCCGATTCGCTGACGGGCCGCTTCCTGGCTCAGCCTCTGAGCCACCCGCTGCAAAGCCGCCGCCCCTGGACGGGCGAGGGCCCCAAGCTGACGGTGCAGGGCGCGACGCTGCACAACCTGCAGGGCGTGAGCGTGGACGTGCCGCTGCAGCGCCTGGTCGCGGTGACGGGCGTGTCGGGCTCGGGCAAGTCCACGTTGGCGCGCGATGTGCTGCTGGCCAATATGGCGATGGCCGTGCCCATGCGCAAGTCGCCCTCGCGCTGGATTGGCTGCGAATCGGTGACTGGCCACGAGCAGGTCGACCGCGTGCTGGAAGTGGACCAGACCCCCATCGGCAAGACCCCGCGCTCCTGCCCGGCCACCTACATCGGCTTCTGGGACGCCATCCGCAAGCTCTTCGCCGAGACGCTTGAAGCCAAGGCGCGCGGCTATGCCGCCGGCCGCTTCAGCTTCAACACCGGCGAGGGGCGCTGCCCCGGCTGCGAGGGTCAGGGCATGAAGACCATCGAGATGAGCTTCCTGCCGGACGTGAAGGTGCTGTGCGACCAGTGCCATGGCCAGCGCTTCAATCCCGAGACCCTGGGCGTCAGCTGGCGCGGCAAGAGCATCGGCGATGTGCTGGCGATGGAAGTGGACGAAGCCGTGGAGTTCTTCGCCTCCATGCCCTCGATCGCGCACCCGCTCAAGCTGCTGCAGGACGTCGGCCTGGGCTATCTGACGCTGGGCCAGCCCAGCCCGACGCTGTCCGGCGGCGAGGCGCAGCGCATCAAGCTGGTCAGCGAGTTGGTCAAGGTGCGGGACGACGTCACCCGGCGCGGACAGAAGTCGCCGCACACGCTTTATGTGCTGGACGAACCCACCGTGGGCCTGCACATGGCCGATGTCGAGAAGCTGATCCGCGTGCTGCACCGCCTGGTCGAGGGCGGGCACTCGGTGGTGGTGATCGAGCATGACCTCGATGTCGTCGCGGAGGCCGACTGGATCCTGGATCTGGGCCCGGAAGGCGGCACGGGCGGCGGTCGCGTCGTGGTGGCGGGCACGCCGGAGGCGGTGGTCGCGTCCGGCAGTCACACGGGGCGCGCACTGGCGCCGGTGCTCCAGCGTGGCTGAGGCGGGGCTGAACCCGGCGCTGCTGCAGCATGCGGCGGAACTGGTCGAACAGGCCGACCTGATCGTGGTCGCGGCCGGCGCAGGCATGGGCGTGGATTCCGGGCTGCCGGACTTCCGTGGCCGCGAGGGCTTCTGGCAGTCCTACCCGGCGCTTGCGCGCAGCGGCATCGACTTCTATGCGGCGGCGAATCCGGCGCGCTTTGCCGAGGCGCCGCGCCAGGCTTGGGGCTTCTACGGCCATCGCCTGGCCTTGTATCGGCGCACCGCGCCGCATGCCGGTTTTGCCATCTTGCAACACTGGATGGCGCGGGCCGACCTGGGCGGCGTGGTCTACACCAGCAATGTGGACGGGCAGTTCCAGCAGGCTGGCATGGACGAAGCCCTGGTTTGGGAATGCCATGGCTCGCTGCACCACCTGCAGTGCAGCCGACCCTGCACGGATGAGGTCTGGTCCGCCGATGCCTTTGTGCCGGATGTCGACGAAGACCGCTGCGAGCTGCGCAACGCCTGGCCCCTGTGCCCGCGCTGCGGCGCGCTGGCCCGACCCAATGTGCTGATGTTCGGCGATGACGCCTGGGTGAGCGCGCGCGAACGCCAGCAGGCCCATCGCGTCGCGCCCCGCTTGGCCGAGGCGCGACGACCCCTGGTGATCGAGCTGGGCGCGGGCACGGCCGTGCCCTCGGTGCGCATGTTCAGCCAGCATGTGCTGCAGCGCCTGAAAGGGCGGCTGCTGCGCATCAATCCGCGCGAGTGGCAGGTGCCGGGAGCTCTGGACGTCGGCCTGGCCTGCGGCGCGCTGGAGGGCCTGGGGGCGCTGGACCACCTGCGATGACGCCGGCGCTGCTGCGCCGGCTTGCCATCGAGGTCAGTTCAGGGGCAGTACGGTCTGGCCGAACTTGATCTCCACCCAGCCCACCCACGACGGGCTGCTCAACGTCTTGACGCGGACGCACTCGGCATCCACCTGGCCTTGCCACTTCAGCACCTGCGCGTCACTGGTGGTGCCCTTGAAGCTGCCGAACGCGGTACCGCCGTACACGCAGCTGCCGCTAGTGTTTCGTGTACCGGCTTCCAGGACATGCTCCGTCAGTCCCGCCGGGCTCTGCGTGACCAGCAGATCAATGTTGTTGAGCCGAACGCTGCCGCCGAAGTCGAACTCAAGCCATTGCGGCGCGTTCGGGCGCGCATAGTCGCCGGCGGTCCAATAGTTGCCGGTGTCGCCGTCGGTGGCCATGAAGGGGAGTGTGTTTGTGTAGCTCGCGGAAGCATTCGCCTTGACAGGCAGGATGCGGCGGGTGGTCACACTGCCGCCGCTGGAGGTCACGGCCCAGCCCTCATAGCTCAAGGGCTTGTTCAGCAGCGACAAGGCCAACTGGCTCGAACGGCGCTTCACGAGCGGCAGGCTGCGCGAGCCCACCATGTAGCGGCTGCCCTCCTTCACCGTGTTCCACAAGAAAGGCAGGGCGGTCACATAGCGGCCATCTTTGAGGAGTTGCTGGTGCCACTGGCTCATGTTGGCAATCACCTCACCCTGCTCGGCGACGGTCGCTTGCGACGTGGCCGCAGGCAGCCAGCGGAAGGCCCAAGGAACCGCAATGAGGCGCTGCTCGGGTCTGGACAGCAGTTTGCGGAAGTCGCTGATCAGCGTGTCGCCGCAGACGCCCCAGGGTTCGTAGCAGTCAAAGCCGATCCAGTCGAACATCGCGAAGAAGTCGGGCGTGCGGCCTAGATCGATCGGGTCGCGCGTGGCCACCGAAGAGACCGGAACGCCAGGAAATCGAGCATTCAGCTCGCTCCGGGCCTTGAGCAGCTCTTCCTTGATGGCGGTGAGTTCCTGTTCGGCAAGCGCTCTCTTCGTGGGGTCGGTGGGCATGCCGCCTGTCACTGGGTCGGTGAGGCCGGCGCAGCGCAGGCCGACGGTGTAGGGTTCGTCGTAGGGATAGAAGCTGGCCACAGCGCCCGGGTACTTGGCGACGACCGCAGCGACGGCACTCAAGTTCTGGCTGAGCGTGGCGGCCGGCTTCAGGCGCAGACGTTGGCCCGTGCAGTTGCCATTGCCGTCGAACATCCATTCGAACATGTGTGCGGCCATGGACACGACGGCCTGCGCGCCTTGTGCCTTGGCGGCTGCCAGCTTCTGATCGATGAAGGCCGTGCTGCCGCTGGCGATCATGGTGGTGTTGGCGCCCAGCGCCACCGTCTCGGTGGTGGGGTCGCCTTGAGCCTGGCCGTCGAACTCGCTGCCGTAAAAGCCCACGTTCTGCGCGCCCTGGACCAGCTCGATCTCGCGCCAACCCACCCACGACGGGCTGGCCGTGGTCTTGATACGCACCCAGCGCACCAGGCCGACGGGCTTGCTGTCGTCGGCATCGCCGGCCTTCTCGAGCCACTGGTTGTCGGCCGTGTTGCCCGACAGCGTCCAGATCTTCCGCAGGGCTGAAGTGTCCCCCGATGGGGCTGCATTGCCGACATAGACCTCGTGCGCCGTGAAACCGGCCGGGCTCTGCGATGTGAGCAAGCGGACCTTGTTCAGCGCGATGGGCCGGCCCAGGTCCAAGTCAATGTACTGCGGGGCATAGCCGCCGGCGGTCCAGTAATTGTTGTTGTTGTCATCCACGGCGTAGGCGTAGCGCGTGCCGCCGCCGACGCCAGAACCGCTGACGGCGATGGGTTTGATTTTGATGGTCTGGGCGAGTGCCGGGAATGCGCAGAGCAGCGCAGCGGCAATCAGCGATGCCGCACGGAATCGTTGCATGAAAGTTCTCCCTGATTTGTGATGGGCCCGCGCTTTTCTAAGCGCTTGGCGCAGTGACTGCGTGGGCGGCCGGATGTTAGCGCCGGAGGCTAGGCGGTGCAATCACGAAGTGCGAAAGGCAGGACGCGTCTCAATGCGGCTTCTTCGGCTGCTCGAACTTCTTCGGCCGGTAGACGTTGCCTTCCCAGAGGCCGTCGTCATTGGCGGCCCGCTTGGCGCGCTGGATGGCGCCCAGGGCCTCTTCGCGGGCCAGGCGGCGGCGCTCGCGGGTGTTGAAGCGCCACAGCAGGTAGCGCTGCAGCCAGCGCCAGCTGGCGCGGGGCCAGCGCTCCAGCGCCTGGCGCTGACGGGCACCCAGCATCATGTGCGCAGCCATCCAGAGCACGCAGAGCAAGCCGAACGCAGCGATGATCTTCTGGAGCGTGACAGCCACGGTGGGCCCCTTGTTGCCTCGCGCGGGGGCTGCCCCGCGCGTCGGTGATGCGGATAGTAGCGCAGGCCCTGTCATCGTGCCTTCGAACAAAACCCGTATTTCTGCGCATTCACGGGCTTTTGACGGCGGCCGCCATCGTGCTTGGAGGGCTGGATTCCGCCGTCCAGCGCATGGTCGGCCTCGGCCCCACCTCAAACCGCACGGGCCTTCCTAGAATCCCGCCGCCTCCAGAACCCGGAGTCGTTGAGGAGATCCCCCTTGAAAGCCTGGAAACCCGCCTCGGTCGCCTGCGTCATCGCGCTGGCCCTCAGTGCCGCCACCGCCAGCCTGCAGACACAGGCCGCCCCCGCCGCCCCGCAAGCGGCCTTCCCGCAAGTGGCCGCCCCGACCTTGAGTCTGGAAAGCCTGTTCCGCGCCCAGCCATACAAGGGCGAATCGGCGCGCGAGCCCCAGTTCAGCCACAGCGGCCGCTACCTGGCCTATCTGTGGAATCCCTTCGGTGAGCCGGGCACCGATCTCTACGTCCACGACACCCAGACCGGCAAGACCGTGCGCCTGACCTCGCCCGCAGTCATGGCCGCCTTTGACGCGCCGGAAGACCTGGCCCGTTTTGCGCGCAAGGCCCAGCAGCGCCAGAGCGAATGGAAGGAGCGCCAGCAGCGCGAGGAGCTGCAGCAGGCCTATCTGCGTGGCGAGCAGGTGGACCTGGGCCAGTTCGAGGCCCGGGCCCTGGAGACGCTGAAGAAGGAGCTGGCCGAGAAGAAGGCCAGGGACGAGGCCGAGAAGGCGGCCGACAAGGCCGAAGCCGAGGCCGAGAAGAAGGCCGCGGAGGCCCTGGCGGCCAAGCGCAGCGGCAAGCCGCTTGCCGAGGCCGCCGCGCCAACCGCGTCCGCAGCCTCAGCGGCCAGTGCCGCCGCCAAGCCCACCGAGAAGGACAAGGAGAAGGACAAGGAGAAGGAACTCTGGGAGCTGCGCGACGAGCTGAAGAAAAAGGAAGCGAAGAACAAGCTCAAGCCCGGTGACCTCTACCCTGGTGTCAGCCAGGTCGCCTGGGCCAATCGGCGCGATGAGCTGATCTTCCAATACCGCGGCGGTCTCTACCGCTGGCAGGCGGCCGAGGGCAGGCTGCAGCCTCTGCTGAACACGCAGCGCAGCCTGCGCATCGTGGCCTATACGCCGGACGACCAGGGCTTCATCTACCAGGACGAGACACGCGTGCTGCGCAGCCGCTTCAACGCGGCCGGCGTGCAGGTGCTCAACCGCGAACTGGTCCATGACGACGACGCCGAGCGCAAGTACCGCATCAGCGACACCCGCATGAGCGAGAACGGCCGCTGGATGTCCTTGCTGGCCCACGCGCCGCTGAGCAGCGCCGACGGCAAGGGTCCGGCGCCCAAGCCCGGTCGCATGGTCGAGATCATGGACTACAACACCCGCTTCGCCACCGCCAAGAAGGTCGAGCGCGAGGTCTCGGATGACAAGCGCATGGAGCAGCCGCTGGCGCTGTACATCCGCAAGGTCGCGGCCGAGGGCGCCGCGCCCAGCGCCCAGCCGCAGCCCGTGTTCACGAACAAGGGAGGCGACGTCTGGTTCGAGATGAGCGCCGTGGCCTGGGCCCGTGACGGCAGCCATTACGCCTTCGTGACCTTCGAGCGCGAGAAGGAGCTGCTGCGCGTCTACCTCGGCAAGGCCGATGAGAACGCCAAGCCCGAGGTGGTTCTCGAGCGCCGCGGCGATGTGCACCACGAGCTGGTCAACGTCATGGCGCCCGAGTTCACGCCGGACGGCAAGACCCTGGTGCTGATCCTGGCCGATCACGACTGGCGCCAGCCCTATGCCTACGACCTGGCGAGCAAGCAGCTCAAGCGCCTGGTGGACGGCGAGTTCGAGGCCCACAAGGTGCTGGGCTTCACGCCCGACAGCAAGCAGATGTTCGTGGTCAGCAACAAGGGCGATCTGGCCGCGATGAACCTGTGGCGCGTGGACATGACCAGCGGCCGCATGCAGGCCCTGGGCCAGTCGCCCGACTACCATCGCAATGCCGTGGTCTCCGATGACGGGCGCTGGCTGGCAGCCAATGCCGGGCACTGGTCGCAGCGCCCCGAGCTCAAGCTGATGCCCGGCCTGGGCGAGGCGCAGGCACCCAAGGTGCTGACGCAGAGCTACGACCCGTCCTTCGACGCCGTGCACGTGCTGCGCCCAGAGCGCTTCAGCTTCAAGAACCGCCATGGCGACCTGCTCAACGCCTACGTCTTCAAGCCCAAGGGCTGGCAGGCCAGCGACAGGCGTCCGGCCGTGGTCTATGTCTACGGCGGCCCGCTGAACGACCGCCACACCATCGAGACCGACAGCTTCCAGCCCACCGGCTATCTGTTCGGCATGTACATGGCCGCCAAGCATGGCTACGTGACCGTGGCCATCGACACGCGCGGCCATTCCAACTACGGTCGCCGCTTCGCCGATGCCAACTGGGAGCAGGTCGGCCAGCCGCAGGCGGAGGACCTGCTGGATCTGGTCGGCCACATGAAGGCCAACTTCGGCGTGGATGCCCAGCGCATCGGCCTGAACGGCTGGAGCTTCGGCGGCTTCCAGACCCAGTACACGATGTACACCCAGCCCGATGTGTTCGCCGCGGGCATCGCCGGCGCCGGCCCGACGGAATGGGAGAACTACAACAGCTGGTACAGCGGACGCACCATCGGCAAGGTGGATCGCAGCAAGCCCGTGCTGCGCAAGTACTCGCTGCTGCCGCTGGCCCGGGGCCTGCGCAAGCCGCTGATGCTGGTGCACGGCATGATGGACCCGAACGTGCTCTACCAGGACACTGTCAACGTCTACCGTGCGCTGCTGGACTCGGGCAAGGAGTCGCTGGTCGAGCTCTTCCTGGATCCGGACGGCGAACACGGCATGGGCGGTGTGGTGAAGACCGCCGGCTGGCATCGCAAGTACGAAGCCTTCTGGCTGCAGCACCTGGGCCGCGCGCGGTAAGAAAAGCGGCGCAGCGTCAATGAAAAGGGCGACCCGCGGGTCGCCCTTTTTTCGCCTGCCGGCAGGCTTCAGCCGTGCCCGGCCAGGGCCAGCACGGCGTCCGGGATCTCGCGGCTCAGCGCATCCTTGAGCTGGGCGTTGGCCAGCTGTGCCAGGTCTTGCGGGTCCTGCTGGCTTTCGTCGCCACCCAGCAGCGCGATGGGGGAGAGCAGCGCGCCCTGGGTCTCGTCCTCGAAGCGGACCGCCCAGTCGTCGGCGGCCAGGTCCACGGCCAGCATGAAGCCGATGCACCAGTCCTCGGCGTCGACCAGGTCGGCCTCCTCGCCCTCGGCCACGCTGAAGATGGGCTCCCACTTGTCGGGCTTGTTGCGCAGCAGATCATCCAGGGTGCGCAGATGGCGCAGCACCATCATCATCACGCGCTTCTTCTGCTTGCCGCTGCTGAAGGGGGCATTGCCGTCGCTGCCATCGCCGCCCCAGATCTCGGGCATCCACTCGGCGCCGGGGACTTGCGCAAGCGGCCGGGGCGACAGCAGCAGCGCGGTCAGGTAGCCATCCAGGGCCTCGATGTTCATCGCGGCATCGCTGGGCAGCGCGGCCAGCAGCTCGTCGAGCTGGCCCAGTTCATCGTCGCTGAGGGGCAGCAGGTCGGACTGGGGCTGGTAGTGCGGATATTCCATGGTGCTTCTTCAGTGAGGGCTCAGCCGTGGCGGCCATGCCGGCTCTTGGGTTTCTTGGCGTCCAGCTCCGCGATCTGCGCCTTCAGCAGCGACATCAGCACGCGGGCATTGGCCTCGGTCAGGCTCAGGATGGAACTGGGCTCGATGCCCTCGGTCGCGGCCTTGGGTGCGACCAGGGCGTCCACCTTGAGCATGATCAGGCCATGGGCATTGCCCGCGGCCTTGAACTTCTGGACTTCGATGGTGTGTGTCTTCATCCCTGCATTCTCCATGGAGGAGACGAAAAACGGGTTGCCGGCCATCATGGCCGCCCCGCACGCGCAGGGCAAGCGCTCAGCGGCGACGCAGCCGGTTCGCGCCTTCCTCCACGGCCAGCACCAAGGCGCCGCAGGCCACCCCAACGCCCATCTCGCCAAGGGTGCTGACCAGCCAGGGCAGGGCGGGGACGGCACTCAGGCCTTGGGCCAGGTGCTCGATCGCATGGTGCACCGGCGGCAGGCCGTGCACGAGAATGCCGCCGCCGACCATGAACATGGCGGCGGTGCCGACCACGGCCAGCGCCTTCATGAGGCGCGGCGCTGCGGTGAGCAGCAGCCCGCCCAGGCGCTGCTGCCAAGCGGCGGGCTTGCGGGTCAGGAACAGGCCCAGATCGTCCAGCTTGACGATGGCACCCACCAGGCCGTAGACGCCCACGGTCATCAGCACGGCGATGCCGCTGAGCACCATCAGCTGCGTTGCCAGCGGCTGCTGGGCCACCAACCCCAGGGTGATGGTGATGATCTCGGCGGACAGGATGAAGTCGGTGCGTATCGCTCCCTTGACCTTGTCCCGCTCGAAGGCCACCAGGTCGACGGCCGGGTCGCTGAGGGCCTGCAGTTCCTGGGCATGCTCGGCGGCGTCTTGCGCCCCGTGCAGGAATTTGTGGGCCAGCTTCTCCACGCCCTCGAAGCAGAGGTAGGCGCCGCCCAGCATCAGCAGGGGCAGCACCGCCCAGGGGGCGAAGGCGCTGATGGCCAGTGCGGCGGGCACGAGGATGGCCTTGTTGCGCATCGATCCCTTGGCAACGGCCCAGACCACCGGCAGCTCGCGCTCGGCCCGGATGCCGCTGACCTGCTGGGCATTGAGCGCCAGGTCGTCTCCCAGCACCCCCGTGGTTTTCTGGGCGGCGGCTTTGGACAGGACGGCGACGTCATCCAGCAAGGTGGCGATGTCGTCGAGCAGGGCAAGCAGGGTCGAGGCCATGATGGGCGTGAAGTTGAAACCCCGCTTTGTACATGATTTGCTCCGCCGTACCGGTTTCGCCGGTCCCGTTGGGGGAGGGGCGGGGGCGCTTCCGTGGGCCCTGCGGAGCCGGATCCTCGGAATCCGCCCGGTCCTTGTCGGCGGTGAGCGGGAAGGGGGGCTGCTTGAGGTGAGTTCCGGCAGGGTGAAATGACTTGCGGCACACTGCGCGGCATGAACACGCTTGCCACCCTCTTCCGCAGCACGGCCCTGGCCCTGGGCCTGGCCGCCACCCTCGTCCCTGCCCAGGCCGAGGAGGCGTCCAAGCCCCAGGTCTACAACGAGCAGGCCGATGCGCGCGCCGATCTCAACCAGGCCCTGGCCCAGGCCAACGCCCAACAGCGCCATGTGCTGGTGGTCTTCGGCGCCAACTGGTGCGGGGACTGCATGGCCCTGGACCGCAAGTTCTCCGGCGGCACGCTGGCCGGCCCCATCGCCAAGCGCTTCGTGGTGCTCAAGGTCAACGTGGGGCGCTTCGACAGGAACACCGATCTGGCCGCGCAAATGGGCGTGCCGTTGAAGAAGGGCATTCCTGCCGTGGCCGTGCTGGGCCGGGACGGCCAGGTTCTGAGCGCCACCAGCGGCGGTGAACTGGCCGATGCCCGCAATATGGGCGACGAGGCCGTGCTCAAGGTGCTGGACGGCCTCAAGCGCTGATCCCCCCGCAGCCGCCGGGCGCCTCCTTTGGCGGGGACGCAACACCTGGCCCCATCGACGGCCCAGGCCCCTCCTGTGGGCCCCGCAGCGCTCGTCCCCAGGACATGGGGTCAGGCCTTGCCTGGCACTTGCGTTTTGGCCGGCGCTGACCTAAGTTGCAGCATGGCCAGACCACTGCGGATCGAGTTTGCGGGCGCCGTCTACCACCTCAGCTCCAAGGCTGAGGCGGGTGCGGTGGTGTTCCACGATGACGCGGACCGGCGGGCGCTGCTCGCGGTGATCGCGCAGGCCATGGAGCGCTTTGATGCCCAGGTGCTGGCCTATTGCCTGGAACCTGACTCCTACGAGTTGCTGCTCTTCACGCGCCAGGCCAATCTCTCGCGGCTGATGCGCCACATCAATGGCGTCTACACGCAGAGCTGCAATCGCCGCCATGGGACGGTGGGGCATTTGTTCCAGGGGCGCTTCAAGGCGGTGCTCGTGGACCGCGAGCACCTGCTGCTGGACGCCTGCCGCTATGTCGAGCTGGGCGGCGTGCGGCGCGGCCTGGTGAGCGCGCCGGCTCAGTGGCCCTGGTCCAGCTACGCGGCCCATGTGGGCCTGACCGAGGCGCCGGACTGGCTGGATGTGCAGGGCCTTCATACCTACGTGATGGGCCGGCCCTTGCAAGGCGCGGCAGACCGCCGCAAGGCGGCCCAGCGCTACGAGAAGCTGGTGGCCGAAGCCGGGGCGCTGGATCTCTGGCAGCACCTGCGCCAGCAGATCTACCTGGGCGATGCGGCCTTCGTCGCGCGGCTGAAGGCGCAGCTCAATGGCGCTTCGGGCGGCATGCGCAAGCCAGTCAAGGGCGCGAGCGCCCTCAAGGCACGCCCTTGGCGAGACTGGCTGCGCGAGGCGGCCAGCCGCGAAGAGGCCTTGTACCGGGCCCACACCGAAGGCGGGCTGTCGATGACGGGCCTGGCCAAGGAGCTGGGGTTGTCCGTCTCGCGGGTCAGCCGCTTGATCGCCGTGCACGAGCGCCAGCGCCATCAGCCCTGAAGCGCGGCACGCGCCGGGAGACGCGGCGCGGCCCGCCTGCCTGGGCTATCCCCCTGGCCTGTGGACAAGTCCGTGCAAAAGCTGGCGGTAGCTGCGCCAAGTGTTTGTGGGGCAAGGAAAAGGCTTGGATTGATGCAAAAAAAGGCACCGGATCACGGTGCCTGGGCAGGGGGGGGGGGGGCCGCGACGCTCAATGCAGGGCGCTTGGCGCGCTCGTCGGGCAGGCGGCGCTGACGAAGGCCTGTGCCTCGGCTTCATCCCAGGCTTCCTGGGTCAGCTCGCGTGCGGCGGCCAGCTGATTGCAGAGCTCGAACACACCCAGGCCATCCGCCTCGCCCACCGCTTCGGGCTGGGGGGCTGCGGCCACTTCGGCCGGCAGGTCGGCCAGTGCGCCAAGCAGGTCGAAGAGCAGTTCCAGATTGGGTTCTCCCGGCTCCTGGCGGGCCAGGCCCAGGCTGCGGCAAAGATACCAGCAGGCCTTGGCGGCATCGTCACAGCGGGCATGGTAGAGCGCCATGCGCTCCAGGGCCTCCGCCCGGGCGGCTTCGTCGGCCAGCGCCTGCGCCTGGGCGTCCAGCATGGGATCGAGGCCGGCGAGCAACTGGCTGCGTTCGGCGTCGAGCGAGAGCTCGGCCTCGTCGCGCTGCGGATCCGTCATCGAGGATTCAAGATGCATGTGTGCCATGGGGTACTGCTTTCTTCCACCTGCTGGCAATGCTAGGCAGGCTGGCCGGCTTTGGCGCCCCCTGAAGAGGGGGCGCTGAGGCCATCCTAGGCAGCCGGATGAAGTTTGTCACGCAAGGCGCTGCTTTTTCAGCGCTTTTTCAACGGTCGTTGCCAGCCGCTGATGGCCACCTGTTTGCCGCGCGCCACGCTCAGTTCTCCTTCCGCCACGTCCTTGGTGATGGTTGAGCCGCCGCCGATGGTGGCACCGGCCCCCAGCTTGACCGGCGCTACCAGCACGCAGTTCGATCCGACGTGGACATCGTTGCCGATTTCCGTGCGGTGCTTGTTGGCGCCGTCGTAGTTGGCGGTGATGGAGCCTGCGCCGTAGTTGACGCGCTCGCCCACCGTGGCGTCGCCGAGGTAGGCCAGGTGATTGGCCTTGGCGCCTCGGCCCAGAATGGAATTCTTGACCTCGACGAAATTCCCGATGTGCACCTCAGCGCCCAGCTGTGCGCCGGGTCGCAGGCGGGCAAAGGGGCCGACCAGGGCGCCTTCGCCCACACTGGCGCCGGCCGCCTCGCCGTCGATGTGCGTGAATTCATGGATGCGCGCGCCGGCCCCAATGATGGCGTTGCGGATCACGCAGTTGGCGCCAATGCGCACGCCATCGCCCAGCGTGACCCGGCCCTCGAAGATGCAGTTGACGTCGATCTCCACATCCTGCC
This sequence comes from Burkholderiaceae bacterium, assembly GCA_041905785.1. GTDB lineage: Bacteria > Pseudomonadota > Gammaproteobacteria > Burkholderiales > Burkholderiaceae_C > Roseateles_B. The sequence continues at coordinate 2,414 of JAYRKJ010000029.1, read as the reverse complement.
CGCAGCGCAGCTCGCCGCGCACGTCGAAACGGGCGGGATCGGCCAGGCGCACGCCAGCTTCCATCAGGGCCTCGGCCTGCTGGCGCTGGTAGCGGCGTTCGAGGTCGGCCAGTTGCAGCGGACTGTTGACGCCCAGGACCTCGGTCTCGTTGGGCGCCTTGACACCCAGCACCGGAACGCCCTCGGCCACGGCCATCGCAACGATGTCGGTCAGGTAGTACTCGCCTTGCGCATTGTTGTTGGACAAAGCCATGACCCAGCGCTTGAGCAGGGCGGTGGGGGCCGCCATCATGCCGGTGTAGCCCTCGCGAATGGCACGCTGCTCGGGGCTCGCGTCCTTGTGCTCGACGATGGCCATCACGGCACCGTCAGGCTGGCCGCCGGCGCGCACGATGCGGCCATAGCCGCTCGGGTCCGCCAGCTCGATGGTGAGCAGCACCAGGGCGCGTCCGTCGCAGGCTTCGGCCAGACGGCGGGCGGTCTCGGTGCGGATCAGGGGCACATCGCCGTTGAGGATCAGCGTGGTGCCGCTGTCGGGCAGCACGGGCACGGTCTGCTGGATGGCATGGCCGGTGCCCAGTTGCGGCTCCTGCCGCACGAAGCGGGCATCGCTGCCGGCCACGGCGGACTCGACCTGCGCCGCACCGTGCCCTGTGATGACGACGCGCTGGCCGGCGGCCAGGGGCTCGGTGCAATCCAGCACGTGCTGCAGCAAAGAGCGGCCGGCCAGCTTGTGCAGCACCTTGGGCAGGGCCGACTTCATGCGGGTGCCCTTGCCGGCAGCCATGATGACGATGTTCAGTGCCATGTCGAAGAATCGCGACTTCTAGGAAGGAAGCCGCGATTATGGCGGCCCGCGGTGCACCGTCCGACCCGGGCTTCAGGGGGCGTCTTCAGGGCGCTTCGCGGCTGACCTGCACGCTGACGCGATGGGGTTTGGGCTCGGCCTTGGGGAAGTCGCTCATGGCGGCATCGAACAAGGCGCCCGGCAGGCGCGAATCCCCCATGGTCATGCCTTCGTTGCTGGCGCGGGCCTCGTAGAGCGGCTCGCCGCTGCTGCGATCGCGCAGCAGCAGGGCCACGCCGCGCTCATAGCGGGGCTCCAGCCACAAGGGGCCGTAGCCTCGCCAGTACGGGCCGTAGCGCCAGCTGGTGTAGCTGCCGTGCCAGCGCCACCACAGCGGGTCGTCCCAGGGGGCGCGGTCATTGGGGCTCACGCTCATGCCGATGGATACCAGCACGTCGGCGCTCTTGGTGTCGACGGCGGGCTTGAAGCCGGCCTTCTCCAGTGCGGGGCGAGCGGCCGCTTCCAGGGCGTCCTGCGGCGCTTTGTCCTGCTGCTGGGAGGGCAGGCGCTCGAAGGCATAGCTGGCGGGCTTGCGGCTGTCGGGCCAATGGCCGAAGCTGCGGACCTCGGCGCTGAGGGTGTAGGTGCTGCTGCAGGCGCTCAGGCCCAGCAGGGCGGCAACGGTGACACCCATCGTCCAGTGGCGGCGGTTCATGGTGGCTCCTCTTCTCGACGTGGGCCCTCGGCGCGGGCCGGATGATTTCATTTTAGGGAGTGCTGGCACGCGGGTGTCACAGGGAATGCAAAGCTAGGTGAAGGACCGTCGCCGGCGCGCGCGGGAGGGCGGCCGTTCGCACAACAGCGCGCTCGCGCTGAGGAAAACCAGGTTGACGCTGGGCGTTTCCACTGAAACACTCCCCCCGGGTTTTTTCTGTTTTGTGTTGAGGAGATTTCTGATGTTGGTCCGCAAGCCCCTGCTGCGCACGCTGCCCCTGCTGAGCCTGGCTCTGTGCCTGAGCCTGCCTTCGCTGGCCGCCGAACCTGCGGCCGGTCCGGACGCCGCGCGCGTTCAGGCCGTTCGCGACAAGCTGCGCACCGACCGCAAGGCCGTGGTGCTGCACAACCTGAAGCTGGATGCGGCCCAGACGAGCAAGTTCAACGTGGTCTACGAGGCCTACGCCAAGGAAGCCGGTGAACTGGCACGCCAGCGCACCCGCATGGTGGTGGAGGCCGTGACCCAGGGTGACAAGCTGACCAATGCCCAGGCCAAGCAGGCGTCCAAGGACTCCCTGGCCCTGGCCGAGGCCGAGCTGAAGCTGCTGCGCAAGTACCACCCCAAGATGGTCAAGGCCATCGGCCAGGAAGAGGCCAACCGCTTCCTGGAAGTCGAAACCAAGATCCTGGCGCTGAACCACTACGACATCGCCTGGGCCTCGCCGCTGAGCGAGTGATCCGGCGCCGCCCGCCTTGCCGCGGGCGCCATGGCAAACGGGCCCCGCGGGGCCAATGCCAGTCAGTTAAGCCTGACTGGCATTTTTTTCGTCGGGAATTTGTGAGCCCGGTTCTTGACCTCTCTGGCGTAGCTTCGTTCGCCGCGGCGCGGTGGCAGCACAAAGTGGCGAGATTG
>JAYRKJ010000028.1:0-46765 GCA_041905785.1 Burkholderiaceae bacterium | reverse complement strand
GCAATCTCGCCACTTTGTGCTGCCACCGCGCCGCGGCGAACGAAGCTACGCCAGAGAGGTCAAGAACCGGGCTCACAAATTCCCGACGAAAAAAATGCCAGTCAGGCTTAACTGACTGGCATTGCGGACCAGCCGGGCTTTTCTAAGCAGCAAGGGGCCGCAACGCCGCCAGCGGCGCTTCCCCAAGGGCGTCACTTCAGGCGGTACTGCGCCGCCAGCGCGTGCCCCTGCAAGCCCTCGCCGTAAGCCAAGGTCGCCGCGATGGGGCCGAGCTTCTGCGCCCCGGCTTCGCTGACCTCGATCAGGCTGCTGCGCTTCTGGAAGTCGTAGACGCCCAGCGGCGAGGAGAAGCGCGCCGTGCCCGAGGTGGGCAGCACGTGGTTGGGCCCGGCGCAGTAGTCGCCCAGCGATTCGCTCGTGTAGGCGCCCAGGAAGATCGCGCCGGCATGGCGCAGCAGGGGCTCCCAGCGCTGCGGTTCACGGCTGGAGACCTCCAGGTGCTCGGGCGCGATGCGGTTGCTGATCTCGCAGGCCTCTTCCATGGAGCGTGTGAGGATCAGCGCGCCGCGGCCCTCCAGCGAGGCGCGGATCACGTCCTGGCGCGGCATGGTGGGCAGCAGGCGCTCGATGGACGCCCTGACCTGGGCGATGTAGGCGGCATCCGGGCACAGCAGGATGCTCTGGGCCAGCTCGTCGTGCTCGGCCTGGCTGAAGAGGTCCATGGCGACCCAGTCCGGCGGCGTGCTGCCATCGGCCAGCACGAGGATCTCGCTGGGGCCGGCGATCATGTCGATGCCCACCTGGCCGAAGACATGCTTCTTGGCGCTGGCCACATAGGCATTGCCGGGGCCGGTAATCTTGTCCACGCGCGGCACGGTGGCCGTGCCGTAGGCCAGGGCGGCCACGGCCTGCGCGCCGCCGATGGTGAAGGCGCGGTGCACGCCGGCCACGTAGGCCGCGGCCAGCACCAGGGCGTTCTTCTCGCCGCCGGGGGTGGGCACCACCATGATGATCTCGGGCACACCGGCCACCTGGGCCGGGATGGCGTTCATCAGCACGCTGCTGGGGTAGGCGGCCTTGCCGCCCGGCACGTAGATGCCCACACGGTCCAGCGGGGTCACCTTTTGCCCCAGCAGGGTGCCGTCCTCGTCGCGGTAGCTCCAGCTCTCGCCGCAGGCGGCCTTCTGGCGTTCGTGGTAGCTGCGCACGCGGCGGGCGGCGGCCTCCAGGGCCTCGCGCTGCTCGCCGGGCAGGCCGTCGAAGGCGGCCTTCAGCTCCTCGCGCTTGAGCTCCAGCGCCCCCAGGGACTGAGCCTGCAGGCGATCGAAGCGGGCGGTGTACTCGAGCACGGCGGCATCGCCGCGTACGCGCACATCGGCCAGAATCTCGGCCACGCGGGACTCGATGGCGGCATCGGTATCGGCGGACCAGTGCAGCACGCGCTGGAACTCGGCCTCGAAGCCGGCATCTTGTGTGTCGAGTTGTCGAAGCTTCAGCATGGCAGCTCCTTCAGGCGGCGGGCGTGGCGGACGCGAAAGCGTCAATCAGCTGGCGCAAGGCCTCGCGCTTGAGCTTGAGCGCCGCCTGGTTGACGACCAGGCGCGAGGAGATTTCCATGATGCGCTCCACCTCCACCAGGCGGTTGGCCTTCAAGGTGCTGCCGGTGGAGACCAGGTCCACGATGGCGTCGGCCAGACCGGTCAGCGGGGCCAGCTCCATGGAGCCGTAGAGCTTGATCAGGTCCACGTGCACGCCCTTGTCGGCGAAGTGCTGCCGGGCGATCTCGGTGTACTTGGTGGCCACGCGGATGCGCGAGCCCTGCTTGACGGCGGCGGCGTAATCGAAGTCGTCGCGCGTGGCCACGCTCATGCGGCAGCGGGCGATGCCCAGGTCCAGCGGCTGGTAGAGCCCGGCGCCGCCATGCTCGATCAGCACGTCGCGCCCGGCCACGCCCAGATCCGCGCCACCGTATTGCACGTAGGTCGGCACGTCGGTCGCGCGCACCAGCACCACGCGCACCTCGGGCCGGTTGGTGGGCAGGATCAGCTTGCGGGAGGTCTCGGGGTCCTCGAGCACCTCGATGCCGGCGGCCTTCAGCAGCGGCAGGGTCTCTTCGAAGATGCGTCCCTTGGAGAGGGCCAGGGTGATCATGGGCGTCCTTTGCGGTCTCGGTTTCCAGACTCGGCGGACGGCAGCGGGATCACCTGGAGCGGCACCTCACCGCCACCCGCTCGGCTTCAAGCGGATGGGGCTTCAGTGATGGTGATGGTCGCCAGCAGCCACGGCGGCCGGCTCGGCCGCATGCTCGGCAGGCGTCAGCGTCTTCATGGACAGGGCGTGGATCTGCTCGCGCATGCGCTCGCCCAGGGCCTGGTAGACCCGCTGATGACGGCGTACGCGGGACAGGCCCTCGAACTCCACCGACACGATGGTGGCAAAGAAATGACGGCCGTCACCCTCCACCTGCAGCAGCTGGCAGGGGAGTCCTTCGGCGATGTATTGCTGAACTTCGGCGGGAGTGGGATCGGCCATGATGGGCAGGATTCTACCGAGACGCGGCAGGCCCCGGCCAGGCCGGGGCTTCCGCAGTGGCGCAGCCGGGCTTCGCGAGCGTGTTCAGCCGCGGATCTTGTAGCCGCGCTTCAGCAAGCCCAGGGCAACGGCGGAGACCGCCAAGAAGCTCGTGCCCACGATGGCCAGGCTCAGCCAGGGCGAGACGTCGCTGACGCCGAAGAAGCCGCGGCGGAAGCCGTCGATCATGTAGAAGAAGGGGTTCAGGTGGCTCACCCCCTGCCAGAAGGCCGGCAGCGAGTGCACGGAATAGAACACGCCCGACAGGAAGGTCATGGGCATGATGATGAAGTTCTGGAAGGCCGCCATCTGATCGAACTTCTCGGCCCACAGCCCGGCGATCAGGCCCAGGGCGCCCAGCATGCCCGCGCCCAGCAGCGCGAACACCAGTACCCACAGCGGCTGCGCCAGCCCCGGCGGCGCGAACCAGGCGGTCACCAGGAACACGCCCAGACCCACGGCCAGGCCGCGCACCACCGAGGCGCCCACGTAGGCCAGGAACCAGGCCCAGTGCGACAGCGGCGTCAGCAGCACGAAGACCAGGTTGCCGGTGATCTTGCTCTGGATCAGCGACGACGAGCTGTTGGCGAACGAGTTCTGCAGCACGCTCATCATCACCAGCCCCGGGATCAGGAAGGCGGTGTAGGCCACGTGGCCGTAGACCTTCACATGGTCCTCCAGCACATGGCCGAAGATCAGCAGGTACAGCACGGCGGTCAGCACCGGCGCCGCCACGGTCTGGAAGCTCACCTTCCAGAAGCGCAGCACTTCCTTGTAGAACAGGGTGCCGGCACCCTCCAGGCGTATCGCGCTCATGCCTGCGCTCCTTGCATGATCTCCAGAAACACGTCCTCCAGATCGGCGCGGCCGATCTCAAGGTCCTCCACCGGCACGCCGGCCGCGCGCAGGCGCGCCAGCACACTCTCGACTTCGGCCGCGTCGTGGGCCTTGATTTGCACGATGCGGCCGGTCACCCGCGACATGGGGGCCAGGTCTTGCGGCAGCGCAGCGTCGGTCTTGAAGCGCAGCATGGTCGAGGCCTTGCCTGCCAGCAGTGCGCTGGTCCGGTCCAGGGCCACGATGCGCCCGGTCTTGAGCATGGCGATGCGGTGGCACAGGGCCTCCGCCTCTTCCAGATAGTGGGTGGTCAACAGGACCGTGTGGCCTTCCTTGTTGAGCCGGGCGATGAAGGCCCAGAGCGTCTGGCGCAACTCCACGTCCACGCCAGCGGTGGGCTCGTCCAGCACGATCACCGGCGGGCGGTGCACCAGGGCCTGCGCCACCAGCACGCGGCGCTTCATGCCGCCGGAGAGCTGGCGCATATTGGCGTGAGCCTTGTCGGCCAGGCCCAGGTTCTCCAGCAGCTCCTCGATCCAGGCGCTGTTGTTGCGCACGCCGAAATAGCCGCTCTGGATCTCCAGCGCCTCGCGCACCGAGAAGAAGGGATCGAAGACCAGCTCCTGCGGCACGATGCCCAACTTCTTGCGGGCCTCGGCGTAGTCGTCGACCACGTCATGACCCAGCACGCTGACCCGCCCGCCACTGGCCCGGGACAGGCCCGCCAGGATGGAGATCAGGCTGGTCTTGCCGGCGCCATTGGGACCCAGGAGGCCGAAGAACTCGCCCGGATGGATCTCGAAGGAGACCTGGTCCAGGGCCTTCACCTGGCCACCGCGATAGGTCTTGGAGACCTGTTCAAAGCGGATGGCAGGGTGCTCGCGGCCCGTCGGGGCGGCCGCTGCAGGGGAGGTGCTTTGCATGGCGGCGGATTGTAGGGAGCACGTCAAATTCCTGCTGGCGCTGGAGCCAAACCCCTAGAGTGGGGACTCGTCTTGGTGCCAGAATCGGCCGAGACAGCCACTAAAAGCATTCCATGGCCACCAAGAAGCCGCGGCGCACCGCAGAACGCATCCTCGAAGTCACGCTGGACCTGTTCAACCGCTTTGGTGAACCCAACGTCTCGACCACGCTGATCTCGGCCGAGCTCAACATCAGCCCCGGCAACCTCTACTACCACTACCCGGCCAAGGACGAGCTGATCAACGCCCTGTTCGCGGCCTATGAGCGCCAGCTGACCGAGCTGTTGGGGGCGGCCGACAGCGTGCGCAATGTGGAAGACGCCTGGCTCTTCTTCCACATGCTCTTCGAGCTGATCTGGAAGCATCGCTTCCTCTACCGCGACCTGAACGACCTGCTGTCCAAGAACCGCAAGCTGGAAACGCACTTCCAGTCGGTGCTGGCACAAAAGGGTCAGGCCATGCGCGCAGTGCTGGCCGGCCTGCAGCACGGCGGCGCCATGCGCATGGATGCCCGCGACGCCGGCCCCACGGCCGAGGCCATGGTCGTGCTGCAAAGCTACTGGCTCAGCTACGAATACGTGCGCGATCCGCGCCATGCCCTGGAACCCGAGCGCGCCGGCAGCGCCCTGATGCGCGGCGCCTTCCACGTGCTGAGCACCCTGCTGCCCTACCTGGAGCCCGGCTCGCGCGAGCACCTCTTCTCGCTGGCCGGCCGCTACAACGGTTGAGCCGGCCCTGACGCAACACCTGACCCTCCTCACGCCACCCGACACTGACACGACACGGAGACATCGATGGCCAAGTGGACAGCCTTCCCCTACGACAACGCGGCCTTCCAGTACGACGCCGCCAGCCTGAAGAAACACTGGGCCCGGCTGCATGCCGGTGATGCCGAGCCCTTCCCCAAGGACCCGGCCGTGCAGCAGGCCTGGATCCACTTCCATGCCGGTGAATTCCAGAAGGCCTGCGAGGCCGGCCTGGCCGCGGGCGGCGCCGGCATCACCGCGGCCAACAAGGCCCAGGCCATCTACGCCAACTACCTGGAGAAGAAGGAAAAGACCAAGCTGGAGATGTTCCTGGAAGTCGCCGAGCGGGCCGAAGGCCAGCAGGAGCAGGACCCCAAGAACGCCAACGCCTGGTACTGGCAGGCCTATGCCCTGGGCCGCTACAGCCAGGGCATCAGCGTGGCCAAGGCTCTGGCGCAAGGCCTGGGCGGCAAGGTCAAGACGGCCCTGGAGACTGCCATCCAGCTGGCCCCCAAGCATGCCGACGCTCACATCGCCCTGGGCGCCTTCCATGCCGAAGTCATAGACAAGGTCGGCAAGCTGCTGGGCAAGACCCAGGGCGCCGACACCGCCACCGGCCTCAAGATGTTCGAGCAGGCCCTGAAGCTGAACCCGACCAGCGCCATCGCCATGATCGAGCGCGCCAACGGCCTGGTGATGCTGGAGGGCGACAAGCGCCTGGCCTTGGCCGAGCAGCTCTACGCCGACGCTGCCGCCTGCGAGCCCATGGATGCCATGGAATGCCTGGACGTGGAGCTGGCCAAGGAAGAGCTGGAGGAGTAGGGCCGGCCCCGCTCAGCGCCGGATGCCCGGCCTGCTCGCCCCCCCGCAGCCAGGGGGCGAGCGCGGCGATTCGTGGGAAAGCTCACGGTTTTCGGCCCTGCTCGGTGGATGCCCTCAATGGCCATCGGCCGCGCGGCCCGCTAAGCTGTGTGCACTCTTACCGCCGGTGTCTGCCCCAAGAACGCCCGGCTCGCCCCTGTCTCACCGCATTCGCAAAGGTTGCATCATGAAGAAGTTCCACCTGATCGCACTGGCCGCCCTGCTGGGCACCTCCCTGGCCCAGGCCGCCAAGCCGGCCGAAAGCCGCGAAGTGCAGGCCCTGCGCGCCGAATGCGCCGCCCAGCATGCCGTGAGCTTTGACACCGCACGGGATGACAACGAGTACCGCTTCGTCTACGCCAAGGGCCAGCTCCGCGGCGAATACACCGAAGGCAAGGCCCTGAAGTGCACCGAAGCGCAGTACGTGGCCTACCTGGACAACGCCGATCCCGCCCGCGTGATGTCGGCCTACCCGACCGCCGCCGGCCGCCCCAAGGCCCAGAAGTCCAAGTGATGCCAAGGCCGGCCTGAGCGCCGGCCCGCCGCCCGCGGTGGAAGAAGGAAGCCAGGCTCCATGCCTGGCTTTTTCATGCGCCCGGCTTTGTCGAGCACCCAGAAGCCCCGCGCACCGGCAAGCGGCCGGCCGAGCGCCGACCGCGCCACCGCCCGACTCGCGGCGTCGCTCAGGCAGCTTCCAGGTCCGAGAGCTCCTCTTCACCCCAGGGCAGCATCAGGGCCAGCATCAGCAGCTGGTTGAACTCCGGGGCGAACTCGTCGATCACGGCCTGCGGCGCCGGGCACAGCCGCTCGTCGGTGATGAGGCCGAACTGCACCTTGCCGGCATAGGTCAGGATGGACACGCCCATGCCGATGTCACCGGACTGCGGCACCCAGAACATCACGCGCTCCACCGTCGCGCCACAGAACTTCAGCGGCTGCGAGGGGCCGGGCACATTGGTCATCACCGCCGTGGCCTTCTTGGCGAAGATGTTGAGCATGGCATGCTGCACCGGCTTGATCAGCAGGCCGGCCACCGAGAGCAGGCCGAAGGCCATGATAGGCTGGAAGCTGCCCTTGAGCTCCTGCATGCGGGCGCGCACGGCGTACAGCCGCTCCACCGGGTTGACAATGCCGATGGGCAACACCAGGGGCACCAGGCCGAATCGATTGCCCAGCTGATAGGCCGTCTCCAGCGGACGCAGGTTCACCGGCACCATGGCGCGGATCTCCTTGCCCTCGACGTCTTCACCACGCGCACGCAGGTAGCGGCCGATGGCGCCGGCCACGCATGACAGCAGCACATCGTTCACCGAACAGTTGAAGCCCTTGCCCACCGCCTTGACCGCATCCAGCGGCAGACCCTCGTCCCAGGCCACCCGCTTGACGGTGCCGGGCTTGCCCTTAAGGCTGGTGGGCGAATCGTCCGACATCAGCGCGAAGGCCGCGACGTCGCTCACGGCCTGGTAGCCCAGCTTGGCGGCGTGCAGGGAATGGTCGATGGGATGGTCGGCCGCCAGCATCAGGTCCACGCCCTTGGCCATGGCGGCACCCGAAACGCCGATGGCCTTGATGGTGAGATCGGTGATGGGCTTGAGCAGGGCGTCGGTCAGCCAGTCGTGATCCTCCTGGACCGCGGATTCGCTGCGGCGGCGCTTGGGCGGCGGCTGGCCGCCGTCGGTGATGGAGAGCATCACCGCGATCAGCGCGATGCCGTCGGCGATGCAGTGGTGGATGCGTGCGATCAGCGCGCTCTCGCCCTGCATGTCTTCGATCAGCTCGAACTGCCACAGCGGATGGGCCGGGTCCAGGGGCTGCGCGCACAGTGCGCCAACGCGTTCCTGCAGGGCCTGCTGCAGGCTCTGGCCGCGCCTGGGCTTCAAGCTGCCCGGCACCACATGGCGCTGGATGTCGAAGCCCTCGTCGTCCACCCACTGCGCGCCCAGGGCGTCCTCCACCACCTTCTGCCTGAAGCGGCGGTACTGCAGCAGGCGCTCCTCGACGCGTTGGCGCAGGTCCTTCAGCGAGAGCCGCGGCCGCAGGGTCCAGACACCGACGATCATCATCAGGTTCTGCTCGGTGTCCATCCGCAACCAGGCGGTATCGACCCGGGACATGCGTTCTGCTGCGGCCAAGGCGTGCTCCTCTTTCTAGAGTGTCTGACCCAGACATTGCTGGGTAATATGCTCGGTGTCCATCCCGATTGTCACCAAACTTCGGTGACCCAGACACAAGGAGACGTGATGAGCCTCAAAGAGCAATTCGACGCCGCAGTGGCCGATTCCAAGAACCTGCCCGAGCGGCCCGACAACATGACCCTGCTGAAGATCTACGCCCTGTTCAAGCAGGCCAGCAGCGGCGACGTGGAAGGCTCCCGCCCCGGCTTCACCGACATGGTCGGCCGCGCCAAGTACGACGCCTGGGCCGCCCTGAAGGGCACCAGCAGCGATGACGCGATGCAGCAGTACATCGACCTCATCGAAGGCCTGAAGTAAACGCAACGACGCTGTGCGGCGCCCTGCCGCAGCAGCCCCAGGGCATGGCGGAGTTCAAGCGCTCACGGCCAGGCGCACGGCCTGCAGCGTTAGGGTCACCGGGACGGGCGCGCCGGGGCGGGCGCTCAGGGCCAGCACCAGCGGCTGCCCGCTCTGCGACCACCAGGCGAGCAAGGCATCGCGCTGCGCCGTGACATCCAGGCTGAGCGCCAGGCCCGACTGGCCGGGCTCCAGGCTGGCACGCCGGAGCCCGTACAGGGCGACGCTTCCCAAGTGGCGTCGCTGCGCGCTTGCCGGCGCGGTGGCGTCCGCCTCCGGAGCCGGACGCCAGGCCAGATGCAGCACGGTTGCATCATGCGTCCCGCACACGCCATCCAGAAGAATCAGCCAGCGGCCCTCGTGCAGGCTGAGCGGGTCGGGTGAGCCCCGGTCCGCGGGCGTGCCGTGCCCACCGGGCTGAGCCTGGGGCACGCGCTCCAGCAGCAGTTCGGTGTCCTGCCCCGCCCACTGCAGGGGGCCCGCGCTTTGCGCCAAGACGCGCAGGGGTGCTTCCAAATCCGCCATGACCGCTCCCGGCTCGCCCTTCAACAATGGCTGACGGCCTGACCGTCATCCGCCCGATGGTCTGGCGAACCGACGCGCCCGGTCAAGCCCGGTGCGCGCCCGATCGATCCACCGCATGATCTCGGCCTGCAGGTCCAGCAAGGCCAGCCGCCCCGTGCGCCGAAGCCACGGCCCCAGCAAATGCGGCCAGCCCAGGGTGCGCCAGCGCCAGCCCGGCCGCGCCGGCGGCTCCAGGCGCTCGCCATAGACGATCAGCGCCGCCATGGCCATGCCGGCCAGATGCCCGCGCGGCAGCAGCAGCGTCAGCGCCATCAGCGCCCAGCAACTGCCCACGCAAGCCATGCCATGCGACAGGCCAAGCCTGAAGGCATCCCATTCGGCGCGCCAGCCAAATGCCGCCAGCGGCGGATGCCTCTGGCACTGATTCAAGCTGCGCTGCTTCCATGGCGAGCACTGCCAGATCCAGGCATTCAGCAAGCCGCCGGCCGCCGGCAGCCCCGTTCGCGTGTCCAGGCCCCGCCCGGCCAGCAGCAACAGCAGGCCCTCCAGCGCCAGCCCGGCCAGCCACCAGACCAGGAAGTAAGCCGCCAGACAGAGCAGCAGGCCACGCAGGCGCCGCCGCCGCAGGCTGGACCGCCACACCAGGGCCAGCACGGGCATGGCCAGGGGCGCCATCATGGCCACGATCATCGCCGGCCCCAGCGCCATCTCAGACAGCCCGCCACCAAGACCCAGGTACCGCCACCAAGCCGCCTGCTGCCAGGGCTGGCCCGTGCCGCTGCACAGGGCCAGCAGCGCCTGCAAGCCCTCGGAACCGACCCGGGTGTGGCCGCTCAGCAGCAGCACCCAGGCCAGCACGGCAGCGCCCAGCACCCCATAACGCACACGGGCGAAGTCGTGTGGATCATGGATCATGGCGCGCCCAGCTCAATGCGACTGGCGATAGAGGCGCAGCTGCCCGACTTCCACCTGGGTGCCCTGCGGCAGGGCGCTGCGCGGGCGCAGCGTGACCCGCAAGCTCTCTTCGCCGAGCCCGTCCTGCTGAAAGAGCCGGTCCGTGAGGTGCGACACATCCAGCACAAAGCTCAAGCCTTCACCGCCGTGGGCGCCATGGGCGGCACTGGCGCGGCGCAGGCCAAAGAGCCCCACATCGCCCGCATGCGCATCGCGCAGCTGCTCGGGCGTGGGATCGGTGGGGAGGTTGATGTACACCCCGACCACCGCCGCGTCATGCACACCCTTCACGTGGTCCAACTGCAGATAGACCTGATCGGGCAAGGCCTTCAGCGAAGCGCCGCGCAGGCTGTTGGTCAGGGTCTTGTGCACCGCGGCGTCCAGACGCACCGCCAGGGACACGCCTGTTGCCCCCGTGAGCTGCACCGGCGCGGCGCTGGCACCCATCAGCTCGGGCGCCGAGCGATGCGCCTGCGGCGTGGCGTCAGGCAGGCTGCCGCTCACCTTCAGCGCCTTGAGACGCTGCGGCAGCGCCGACGCCACAGCCGGCGCGGCGGCATCCAATTCCTGGTAGCTGTAGTCGAGGCTGGCAATGCTGTTGACGTCCGCCGGCGTGTAGGTCCAGCTCTCGTGCTGCGGCATGGGCATGATGAAGGGGCGGACGGGCCCCTGCAGCCACTGTTTGTCGCTCGGGTTGGCCTTGCCGGCCGCATTCCAGGCGGCCCACATGCGATCGATATTGCAGTGGTGAAGGTAGAAGATGGGATCCAGCGCTGCCGTGCCGGGGTCGGCCATCAAGCCGTAGTTGCTGTCGCTGACGGAACCGCCGGTGTACACGTGCACCAGGTCGTGAGGATTGCTTTCCATGTTTCCGTGCACCCGCCCGCTGTGCGAGAAGGCGGTCAGCGGGCCGCCAAAACCGGGCAGGGGCGTGCTGCGATCGGAGCCGGTGTACAGATCGTTGGCCATGCAGGCGGCAGAGACGTCCCCATAGCTCCAGCTGGGATCGTCGGGGTGGGTGGCGGCCCATTCGACGGTCGGGATGTACACGTTGCCATTCCCGTCAGGACCGTAGCGCATGGCCACGTAGAGCGGGTTGACGCTGCCGTCCGGGAGCGTCTTTTGCGAGAAGGCGGGCGGCATCTGCGCCTGAGCGCCCTTGTCACCGCCAAAATAGTTCCAGTACGGCAAGGCCCAATTGGCAGGACCGCCCAGACTGGCGATGTCGGCCCGCAGCTGCGCCTCGAGCGCATAGAGGTAGCCGCGGTGCCAGGGCAGGAAGTACCAGCTGCCATGCTGGCACTGATTCCAATAACTCTTCTGTGTAGCGTCATCCGGCAGCGGCGAAGTGGGCACGGCGGGCGGCTGCGTGATATAGCCCCAGGCCGGGAAGGCCGGCGGCGACGGATACCAGGGGTTCTTGGGATTCACATACTCCCCGTGGATGGCGGCAAAGAACCACCAGCTGGCGGGATCGTTCAGGGCTCGCCCCATCATCTTGCCGACACCCCTGGCGTACCAGAGCAGATCGGAGTTGCCGAAATCACCGCCCGAGTTCCAGGCATTGTTGCGCACCAGAATAGCCATAGAAGCACTCCCTTGCAGTTGGGTGACTCAATCGATCAAGGCCGCGCGCCATCCCCTTTGCCTGGTCATGACGCCGCGTACCCACGGCCCGCCGGGCCGCAAGCAGCGATTGAAGGCGCACCCGCAAGGTGCGTCCATATGAGCTTGTGACAGGGTGTGACACCGTTTTCGGCAGGCGCCACAGACGGCAGATGTTCACGCCAACAACTGGGCAAAGGCGCAGACAAGCCTCGAAGACGGCGGCGCGTCGGAGCGCCGTCCTGCACAACATCAAGCCGGCATCAGCTCGAAATCAGCGCGACATCAGCGCTTCTTTCCCTTCGCGGCAGCAGTGCGCTTGGACGATTCCAGCAAGACATCCAGCTCCCGCTGGACTTCGGCCTCGATGGTCGCCTTGAAGGCCCCCAGCAGGAAGCCCAGCTTGGCATGGAGCTCGAAGTGATCGCCGGTGACGATCAGCTGCCCCTTGACGCCGCTGCGCTCGAACTCCACCGTGTCGCTGGTCTCGCCCTCGACCACGGTGCATGCCATGTCGAACTTCTGCTCGACCTGCTCGGCCCAGGACCAGGCCACTTCGCGGGCCTTGGCCAGGCCCAGTTGATGGTCGCGGTGGATGTGGATGTCAGCCATGTTCGTTTGGGGGCAGCGTTGTGTGCCGCGGGGTGTGCGGCGGGGTGTGCGGCATTGTGTGCGGAACTCGAGCCCCGCAGCGGGGTCCATCCCCGGACTCTAGCCGACCTCGGCCCCCGCCCGCCAAGGTCCGCATCCAAACTGCCCATCACCGGCCGCAGCCGCGCGCCATCTCCACACCATGGACTTGCAGGAAGGAAGCAATGTGAGCCTTGCCGGCGCCATTGGGCGGATAGCCCACCAGCTTGCCCTGGATCACGCCGTCCTGCAGCAGGAACATGATGGGCGTCTCGTAGATCGGCTGAAGCCCGATCAGACCCCAGTCCTGGATGAACACCATGCTTTGCGTGGGGTGCCTGGCTGCCCAGCCGCCAAACACCTCAAGGCTGAAGTTCCCTTCCACCGTACCTATCCAGGTGGCACAGCGGCGCCAGAAGGCCTGCATCGTCGCGTCCTGCTCGATGTCCGAAATCAACCGCTTGCAAACACTGCATTTGGGATGGAACACCGTCAGGAAGTGCAGGCCGCGGTCGATCCGCCGCTCGGAACGACGCATCGTCTTGCCTTCAGCATCCAGCTGCCAGAAGGGGGTGACGGGTGTCGCGGCGCCACGGACGTTCGGGGGCAGGGAGACATCCTCGAGAAGGCGCGCTGCGATATCCGAGCGCTGCCTGTACGCCTCCACCCGCTCGAAGTTCCAGGTGCGCAGGGCCAAGTGGATCATCATCCGCCAGTCAGAAGGCCGCAAGGCTTCCCGCTCCGACAGGGCCAGGAATTCCTGCTCGACCTTGAGGAACTCCTCGGCCTGCACCTCGCGTTCAACAAAGGCCAAGGCGTTGAGCCGGTCCCGGATGCCCGTAGCCCCGGCAGCCTCTGACAGCACAGCAGCTTGTGCGGCTGCCGTCGTGCCCAGCAAGCAACACACCATGAAAACGCCAAGCAGCAGGACGATCTTCCGAATTGAGTGATGGAGTGTCATGGATCAGCAAACATCCTGAGGCGGTCGAGAGGCGGGCGGCCCTTCAGCCACGGCTGAAGTCCGGTTCATTCATCCGACAGCGGTCACGCCGCGCCCGGCGGCATGGCGTTGCCGAAACGGGAAGGACGGCTCAAGCAAACGCTCATGCAAATATCGCTCCCGCATGGCGAGCACGTGTGCGGAAACGGCCACTAGTAGTGCTGATGCTCGGCCTCAGGAGCACTGTCGCCGTCTCCGCCAGACCAAGGAGCCGATTCGAGCGCCTTGAGATGCTGCTTGATCTCCACATCGGCACGGCTTTCAACCTTGATCCCCTTGAGACCGCGCACGACACGCTGCACGCCAAAACAGCCCAACAGATGGTAGGCCTCGCTCAGGGTCAGGAAATCTTCGACGACCTTGTAATTGAACCCCGTGAGCCCTTTTTCATTGAAGGTCAGGCTGTTCACAAAGACGGCTTGACTGCTTGCGTCAAGCTTCCTGAAGGCGGCCGCCGCGGCATTGTCCTGCTGCATGTGCTTGTAGAAGTCACTCAAGCTCTTGACTGGTGCCAACGCCCGGTCCAGCTCGCGCTGGTCATGCTCCGCCTTGGCAGAGGCCACTCGGAGCTCAGCGTCCGTCGGCGGCTCGCCCTTGGCCGAGCCGCTTGCGGCGACCACCGCCGCCAGCAAAAGAAATCGCGCTGCCCCCATGCTCACCCCCCTCATGAAGTGCTGACCTTCCAATGGATGACCCTGCATCATAGGGACTCGTGCCATGCACTCAATCGGTCAGTATTTTTGACGCGAAAGTCCATGGCAGCAAGGCATGTCTGCGACCGGCCAATGCGTTCGCCACATCAAGGCTTGGCGTCGTGCGGACTGGCTGCGCACAGAGCCCGCCGTCGCTCCGCCTTGGACAGCCCCGCCAGCCGCTTCACCTCCGCATGAAAGCTGGCCCAGTCCGAGCCCTGCGCCGCGAAGAGCCGTTCGAAGGCTGGCACCAGCCCGTGATAGGCCGCCAGCACGCCGAAGGCCGCGTTGTTGGCGCGGGCGAACCAGCCGTCGTAGCCCGCCCAGCCCTGCCAGGGTCCGTCGCGCCACTGGCGGTAGTCGGCCCGGATGGCCGCCATGGCTTCGCGCTTGGCGGCCTCGCGCGCCGTAGGGGTCAGGTCTTGTGCATAGACGCCGGCCAGGCGCTCGCGAGCACGCAGGGCCAACGCCAGGAATTCATCGCGGCGTCGGCGCTGGCGCTCATAGGCCACGGCCGCCTCGGCACTGCCCCGTTCGGCCAGCCAGCGGCGCGCGCCCATGCGCTCCACCGCCGTGGCATAGCTTTCGTTGAACTCGGTGTCGTCGGGGGCGTAGGCCTGCTGGTGCGCCAGCTCGTGAAAGAGCAGGCCCGCCAGCTCGCCTTCGCCATCGTGGATGAAAGTGTTGAGCAGCGGGTCGCCGCCCAGCCAGTTGCCCAGGCCCAGGGTCGAGTAGGCCGGCACCGGATAGACCTGCACCTCCCAGCCTTCGGCCTGCAAGCCGTCCGCCAGGGTCTGCGCCGCCGTGCGGTCGAAGTAGCCGCGATAGCCCGCGCAGCCCATCAGCGGGTAGCACCAGGTCTTGAGCTGCAGGCTGTAGGGCGGCGCTGCCACCACGTTCCAGACGGCTGCGGGCCGGCCCAGGTCGGCATAGCGGCGGTAGCTGGCGTTGTCCGGCAGTGCGAGGGCGCTGACGGCGTAGTCGCGCATGCGCTGGCTGAGCAGCAGGCGCTCGCGCAGCGCCGGGTCCAGCGCCGGCTGGCTCAGCCACTGAGCCACCGGCCGGGCGGCCTGTGTCAGCTGCAGATGACCGCTGACCGCCTGACCCAGGTAGCCCAGTTGGGCGCAGCCGGCCAGCCAGGGCAGCAGCAGGGCCACCCACAGAACGGCACGCCCCCGGGACCGCATCAGGCCGCCGCGACCTCGACCAGGCAGTCGTAGAAGGTGGCGCCGCCGCCGATGTCGGTGAGGCCCTGCTGGGTCACGGCATTGACGTTCTCGCCACCGGGCGAGAGCTTGCGCCACCAGACACCCAGCCCATTGACCACGCCGGGCCGCGCGCGTTCGCTGACGTGCAGCCGGCATTGCAGGCTGCCCCGCTCGTTGAAGATGCGCACCATGCTGCCGTGCGCCAGCTGGCGTGTGGCGGCGTCGGCAGCGTGCATCTCGAGCAGGGGCTCGCCCTCGATGTCGCGCAGGCTCTTGACGTTGACGAAGCTGCTGTTGAGGAAGTTGCGGGCCGGTGGCGAGATCATCGCCAGCGGATAGCGCGCTGCCAGCTCGGGGCTGCTCAGCCGGCTCTCGCGGTTGGGCACATGGTCCGGCAACCCGTAGAGCGGCGAGAGGCACTGCACGCGGCCCGAGGGCGTGGGCCAGCCGCCCTGGGAAAAAGGCGCCTCGGGCAGGTCCAGGCTCACGAAGCCCTGGGACTTGAGCTGATCCTGGTCGATCGCCTCGGTGAAGGCCTGGGCCGCCAACTCCTCGTCCGTCTCGCGGAAGCAGGGATCGTCCAGGCCCATGCGCGCGGCCAGCTCGCGGAAGATCTGCGTGTTGGGCTTGGCCTGGCCCAGCGGGGCGATGGCGGGGTCGTTGCGCAGCACGTCGCTGTGGCCGTAGCTGGTGTGCACGTCCAGGTGCTCCAGCTGGGTGGTGGCCGGCAGCACATAGTCGGCCTGGTCGGCCGTGTCGGTCATGAAATGCTCCAGCACGACGGTGAACAGATCAGGCCGCTGGAAGCCGCGCAGCACCTGCGCCGAGTCCGGCGCCACGGCCACCGGATTGCTGTTGTAGACGATCAGCGCCTCGATGCTTGGCCCCCACTCGGGCGAGGCGTCGCGCAGCAGGGCCTCGCCGATGGCGCTCATGTTGACCATGCGCGGCTGCCGTCCGGCCAGCAGCTCCGGCCGCTCCAGGGCCTTGGGGTTCTTGACCCGCGCCGCCCAGCCCGAGGCCGACAGCAGCAGACCGCCGGCCCGATGCCGCCAGGCGCCGATGAGGCAGGGCAGCAACGCGATCAGGCGCACGGCGTTGCCACCGCCATGCACGCGCTGCATGCCGTAGTTGAGGCGGATGGCCGCGGGCGCCGTCGTGCCGTAGTCATGCGCCAGCCGGCGAACTTCATCGGCGGTGATGCCGCAGACCTCGGCTGCGCGCTCAGGCGGCCATTGCAGGGCACGTTCGCGCATGGCGGGCCAGTCGTCCACGTGGCGGTCCAGGTAGTCCTGATCCAGCCACTGGTTCACGATCAGCTCATGCATCAAGCCCAGAGCCAGGGCGCCGTCGGTGCCGGGCAGCAGTGCGATGTGCTGGTGGCATTTGTCGGCCGTCTCGGTCTTGCGCGGGTCGATGCAGACCAGCTTCGCACCGTTGCGCTTGGCCTGGTTGGCATAGGTCCAGAAGTGCAGATTCGAGGCAATGGAGTTGCTGCCCCAGATCAGGATCAGCCGGCTCTCGGCGAAGAAGCGCAGGTGCATGCCCACGCGGCTGCCGTAGGTCGCGTTGAGCGCCTCGGCGCCGGCGGAAGCGCAGATGGTGCGGTCCAGCCGCGCCGCGCCAAGCGCGTTGAAAAAGCGTGCCGACATGCTCTCGCCCTGGATCAGCCCCATGGTGCCGGCGTAGCTGTAGGGCTGGATGGCCTGCGGGTCGCGCGCGGCGATGGCCTTCAGGCGACGGGCGATGTCGTCCAGCGCCGCATCCCAGCTGACCGGCTCGAAGCGCGGGGCGTCCTGCTTGCCGCTGACCCGCTTGAGCGGCCGCAGCACGCGCTCCGCATGGTAGGTGCGCTCCGGGTAGCGGGACACCTTGGTGCACAGGGCGCCGTGGGTGGAGGGGTGTTCAGCCCGGCCCTGGACCTTGACCACCCGCTCGTTCTCGACGGTGATCTTCAGGGCACAGGTGTCGGGGCAGTCGTGCGGGCAGGCGCCATGGACGATGCGGCTGGCGGTGGCGGGCTCGATCGGATTCATCCCATCACTATTGCACAGCCCTCAAGCCCGGACGCCAGGCAAGGGCGAAATTCGACCACCGCCAGCGGGTCTGCAGACGTCTGGGCCCCAGGACAGACACCCGGCAAGCGCCAGGGCCGGCGGCGAGCCCGGCAGGTACACTGAGTCGGGCCGGCCCCGCACCGGCTCCCGGAGCCTGTCCATGCAACTGATCCCCGACATCCTGGCGGACGCCGCGAACCTGACCGCGCTGCGTCGCGACATCCATGCCCACCCCGAGCTCTGCTTCCAGGAAGAGCGCACCTCGGCGCTCATCGCCCGGCAGCTGACGGACTGGGGCATCCCGATCCACCGCGGCCTGGGCAAGACCGGCGTCGTGGGCATCCTGAAGAACGGCAGCAGCACCCGCACCCTGGGTCTGCGGGCGGACATCGACGCCCTGCCCATGACCGAGCACAACAGCTTCGCCCACGCCAGCAAGCACCCGGGCAAGATGCACGCCTGCGGTCATGACGGCCACACGGCCATGCTGCTGGCCGCAGCCCGGCATCTGGCCCGGCACCGCAATTTCGACGGCACGGTCTACTTCGTGTTCCAGCCGGCGGAGGAAGGCGGCGGCGGCGCCCGCGAGATGATCAAGGACGGTCTCTTCGAGCGCTTCCCCATGGAGGCCATGTTCGGCATCCACAACTGGCCGGGCATGAAGGCCGGCGAGTTCGCACTCAAGAACGGCCCGGTCTTCGCGTCCAGCAATGAGTTCAAGATCGTCATCCGCGGCAAGGGCTGCCACGCGGCCATGCCGCACCTGGGGCTGGACCCGGTGCCGGTCGCCTGCCAGATGGTCAACGCCTTCCAGACCATCATCAGCCGCAACAAGAAGCCGCTGGATGCCGGCGTGATCTCGGTCACCATGCTCAAAGCCGGTGAGGCCACCAATGTCGTGCCCGACCACTGCGAGCTGCAGGGCACGGTGCGCACCTTCACGCTGGAGCTGCTGGACCTGATCGAGCAGCGCATGGAGAAGGTGGCGCGCGCCACGGCCGAGGCCTTCGACTGCGATGTGGAATTCCAGTTCCGCCGCAACTACCCGCCCACCATCAACCATCCCGCCGAAACCACCTTCGTGCGCGGGGTGCTCGAAGACCTGGTCGGTCCTGCGAACGTGCAGGAGTTCGAGCCCACCATGGGCGCCGAGGACTTCAGCTACTACCTGCAGCAGGTGCCGGGCTGCTATTTCCTGATCGGCAATGGCGACGGCACCCACCGCGCGGGCGGCCACGGCCTGGGCCCCTGCACCCTGCACAACCCCAGCTACGACTTCAACGACGAACTGATCCCGCTGGGCGGCTCCATGTGGGTGCGCCTGGTCGAGGCATGGTTCAAGCCCTGACATGGACAAAGAGCAAGTGATCAACGAGACCCGCCTGTGGGTCCAGAAGGCCGTCATCGGCCTCAACCTGTGCCCCTTCGCCAAGGCGGTGGAGGTCAAGCAGCAGCTGCGCTATGTGGTCAGCGAGGCCGAGACGCCCGAAGCCCTGCTCAAGGAGCTGGCGCACGAGCTGCTCCTGCTGCGACGCACGGACCCGGAAGAGATCGAGACCACGGTGCTCATCCACCCGCTGGTGCTGGGCGACTTCCTGGACTTCAACGACTTCCAGGGCGCCGCCGACGCCCTGGTGGAGGACCTGGAGCTGGACGGCGTCCTGCAGGTCGCGAGCTTCCACCCGGATTTCCAGTTCGAGGGCACCGAGCTGGACGACATCACGAACTTCAGCAACCGCTCGCCCTACCCCACCCTGCATCTGCTGCGCGAGGAAAGCATCGAGCGCGCCGTCGAGTCCATGCCGGACACCGACGCCATCTACGAGGCCAATATCGCCACGCTAGAAAAGCTGGGCCTGGAGGGCTGGAAGGCCTTGGGCCTGAAGACGCGCGGCTGAAGGCCCGACCGAATCCGGACATCGTCGTCGAATGTCCGGATTTGACCGAAGGCGGTCCACATTCGGCGCGACGCCGCAGCGACCTCCCGACACCATGAGCGCATTCCCAACCCATGCAAGGAATGCACTCATGAAAACCGCGCTGATCTTCATCGACGTCCAGGAATCCTTCCGCCACCGCCCCTACTGGAGCGAGGCCGAGTTGCCCGCCTACCTGGAGCGCAGCAACAGCCTGCTGCTGGGCGCGCAGGCCGCGGGCATCCCCATCGTGCGCGTCCTGCACAACGACGGTCCCGAGACCGCCGACAACGCCTTCGCGCTGAAGTCCGGCCACGTGCGCCCGCTGGACGGCCTGGTTCCCTATGAAGCGGCTGCCGAATTCATCAAGCACCGCCACAGCGCGCTGGCGGGCACGGGCCTGGCCATCTGGCTGCACCAGCAGGGCATCCAGCGACTGATCATCGCCGGCATCCGCACCGAGCAATGCTGCGAGACCACCACGCGCCATGCCAGCGACGAAGGCTGGCTGGTGGACTACGTGACCGAGGCCACCCTCACCTTTGCGATGCGGCACGACAGCGGACTGGTGCTCAGCCCCTGCGACATCAAACTGCGCACCGAGACCGTGCTGAAGGATCGCTTTGCGCAAATCTGCACGGTGGAGCAGGCACTGGAGCGCGCCAAGTCAATGTCCTGATATGACGGACGAGTGGCAAGCTCGCAGGCATACTTCGGACATGAATGCGCCGGACGCCCCCATTGACGCGGTCTTCCTGATCCAGCCCCGCGCCCTGCTGCTGGACCTGGCCGGCCCGGCCGAGGCCCTGCGCCTGGCCAACCAGGCCCTGCAGCGCCAGGGCCTGGCGCCGGCCTTCAACCTGCGCTATGTGGCGGCACGGCCGCAGGCCGAGGGCTCGGTCGGGCTGACGATGAGTGGGCTGGAGCCGCTGCCGGCCGGCCTGCCCGCCGGCAGCTGGCTGTTCCTGCTGGGCTGCCGCAACGCGCAGCCCGGCGAAGCCCCGACCGGCAGCGACGAGCGCGCCGACCAGCTGCGCACCCTGCGCTGGCTGCATGAGATCGGCGCGGCGCTGCTGCAGGCCGACGGCGGCCGGGTGGTGACCATCTGCTCGGGGACTCTGCTGGCCGCCGAGGCCGGACTGCTGCGTCGGCGCCGCTGCACCACCCACCACGAACTGCTGGACGAGCTGCGGCATCTGGCCCCGGACGCCGAGGTGGTGGACAACCGCGTCTTCGTGCTGGATGGCCCGCTGGCCAGCAGCGCGGGCATCACCGCCGGCATCGACCTCACCCTGCACCTGATCCAGGCCCGCTGCAGCGACGCCATCGCCGCCAGCGTGGCGCAGACCATGGTGGTCTACCTGCGGCGCAACCCGCAGGATCCGGAGCTCTCGCCCCTGCTCGCGCATCGGCAGCATCTGCATCCTGCGGTGCACCGCGTGCAGGACGCCGTCTGCGCCCGCCCCGGCGAGAACTGGAGCCTGGATCGCATGGCCGAAGTGGCCCACGTCACGCCGCGCCACCTGGGCCGGCTCTTTGGCGAGCATGCCGGCACGACGCCGCTGCGCTATCTGCAGTCCATACGCCTGGAACTGGCCGAACGCGCGCGCCAACAGGGCGCCAGCCTGGCCGACGCGGCCCACAGCGCGGGCTTCAGCTCCGAACAGCAGTGGCGCAGAACCCGGCGGGCGCTGGCCCACTAGCACAAACGGCCATGTCCTCAGTCAAGCAGGCGCCATTGGCATCTGTTAACTTGCTGGTTCACAACGACGACTCGAGGAGCCCCACTTGAATAACTGGCCACAGCGACTGCAAGCGCTGGACCGCGAGCGACTGCTTGGCATGCGTCGCGGCGTGGAGAAGGAAAGCCTGCGCGCCCTGCCGGACGGCTCCCTGGCGATGACACCGCACCCGCAGGGACTGGGCTCGGCGCTGACCCACCCCCACGTCACCACCGACTTCAGCGAAAGCCAGCTGGAACTGATCACGGGCGTGCATGCCACGGCGGACGCCTGCGAAGCCGAGCTGACCGAAATCCACCAGGCGGTCGACGCGCTGCTGGGCGAGGAAACCATGTGGGCCTCCAGCATGCCCTGCTTCCTGCCCGCCGACGAGACCATCCCCATCGGCCGCTATGGGAACTCCAACATCGGACGCGCCAAGAGCGTCTACCGCATCGGCCTGGGGCACCGCTATGGCCGGCGCATGCAAACCATCTCCGGCATCCATTACAACTGGTCCCTGCCCGGACTCAGCAGCGAGCAGTACTTCGCCCTGATCCGCAATTTCCGCCGCCACAGCTTCCTGCTGCTGCTGCTCTTCGGCGCTTCGCCGGCCCTGTGCTCCAGCTTCGTCGAAGGGCGCGACCACGGCCTGCAGCCCTTCCCCGGCCAGACCACCGGCTCGCATCCCTGCGGCACCCTGCACCTGCCCTACGCGACCTCGCTGCGCATGGGCCGGCTGGGCTACCAGAGCGACGCGCAGTCCTCCCTGGCCGTCAGCTACAACAGCCTGGAGGGCTATGCCGCCTCGCTGCAGGATGCCTTGTTGCGCCCCTATCCGGCCTACGAGGCCATCGGCATCACGAGTCCGGGCGGCGAGTACAACCAGCTCTCCACCAGCCTGCTGCAGATCGAGAACGAGTTCTACGGCACCATCCGCCCCAAGCGTGTGATCCGCAGCGGCGAGCGGCCCCTGCATGCCTTGCGCGAACGGGGCGTGGAGTATGTCGAAGTCCGCTGCATGGACCTGGATCCCTTCGAGCCCGTGGGCATCAGCGCCAATACCATGCGCTTCCTGGACCTGTTCCTGCTGCACTGCCTGCTGTCGGACAGCCCGCCGGATTCGCCGGCCGAGATCACGGCCCTGGCGCGCAACCAGCAGCTGACGGCGTCTCGCGGTCGCGAGCCCGGCCTGCTGCTGGAGCGCGCCGGTCAGCCGGTGCTGCTGCGCGATTGGGCGGCCGAGTTGCTGGAGGAATTGGGGCCGCTCGCGGCCCATCTGGACCAGCAACTGGGCAGCGACGCCTACGTCCCGGCCCTGGCGGCAGCGCGCGGGCGCTTCGAGCGCCCCGAGCAGCTGCCGTCCGCCCGCGTCCTGCAGACCATGGCGCGCGAGTTCCAGCACTCGCACCTCCGCTTCATCGCGCACTGTTCGCAGCAGGCGCGCGCCCATCTCCGCGCCCAGCCGCTGAGCGCCGAGCGCCAGCAGGCCTTTGCCGAGGCAGCCCGCAGCTCGCTGGCCGAGCAGGCAGCCGTCGAAGCGGCGGACACGCTCCCCTTCGAGGCGTTCCGGCAGCAGTACCTGGCGCCGTCGCAGTTGCAGCCCTGACCGCCACGCTCAGGAGAGCAAGCGGATCAAGGCGTCGGGGTGCAGGCTGCCCCCTGTCAGCCCCGCCAGGCCCATGGCAATGCCGTAGGCCGTCGGCAGCAGGGCCAGCCCGTAGAGCCAGCGTCGGCCAGTCAACGCGGTGACGGCCAGCATCGCGACAGCGATGGCCAGGGCCGCGTCGGACAGGTCGAACTGGTCGTCACGGAAGTTGAGGGCGTCATAGCGCTGCTGGTCCGCTTCAGCTGCGGCCTTCAGCAACTGCTTCTTCTGCGCCTCGGCGGCGGCCTGCGCTTCGTAGCGGGCCTGAGCCTCGCGATAGGCCTCGGCCGTCGGGCCGGTCTTGTCCAGCGCCGCGAGCTTGAACTGCAGAGCCGTGGCCTCGGCCACCTCCTGGCGCAGCACGCGGGCCTGGTAGTAGGACCAATGGTCCAGGCGCTCCGCCTGCGCCTGCTGCATGGCCTGGACGATGTTGTCATCCTTGACCTTGCAGACGCCCATGAAGGTCGCCAGGAGCGCGACCGTGATGGCGACCAGGTTGTTCAGCCCATTGCTGCTTTTTGCCCGCCCCTCGCCCTCCACGGCTGCGGTGGGTTCCGGGGTTTTGACCAATTCCTGAGGGTCGATGTCCATGCCTGCCTTTGCGGATAAGGGATAGGTCTTGCGAGTGTCAGAAGCGGAGGCCGACTGAGACGCGCGTGGCGTCGCTGCCGGAGAAGTTTTGCTTGGGATCGCGCGCAAGACGCAGGAACAGCGTCTGGCCGTCCAGGCCCACAGTCCAGCCCCAGGCGTGCACCGGGCCGCTGTCGCCCAGGCCCGTCTTGCGCAACAAGTCCACGAGGATGCGCTGCCCCCCCGCCGTCCAGCGGCCGCTCAGATGCAGATGACGCTGGCCGGTGTGAAGCCGGTCATCGGCGATCCAGCTCAACGACCACAGCCCGCCTTGCTCATCGTGCAATCCGGCTCCGAGCGTGATGGCGTCGTTGGGGTCGAAGTTGAGGTTGTAATAGGGCCTCAGATTGGTCCGCCCCCAACCCAGCAGCCCGTACCAGCGGCTGCCCCATTGCAGATTGACGCTGCCGCCGACAAAGCCTCCGGTGGCGGCCTGCAGCGAAGGCTGCAGCGACCAGTCGCCGCCCAGGTCCACCGCCGCATCTCCTCCGACCCGGGATTGGCGGCCGAAGACCGGGTCGCGGTAATGCCCGATCCAGAGACTGTTGTCGTTCTTGCGCCAGCGCAGGTTCAGGTCGGAGCCTGCGCCCTGATCGCTGTAGCGGTAGTGGCCCAGCGTCAGCTTGAAGGCGGGCGCCGGGTCGGCATCGCCATGCGCCAAGCCTACCGTCCCCAGCAAGGCACAGCTCAGCAGCACGCGGGCCAGGCCACGCTGGCGATCACGAATCGTCATTTCGCACATCAGATGCTCCCATACCAGATGCCCCCATACGCCGTCGCCAGGCCTGCCGGCCTTCAACACGGCGGCAGCCCGCGCATGCTAAGGCAGAAGTGAAAGGCATCCACAGCGACGATGGGCCGCGCCTCAGAGGGGCAGACGGGACTGGGGTCAGGTCTTGCTTGCCCTGTGCGGCAAGACCTGCCCCCGCAAGGCTCCAACCATCCACGCCCGCTGTGGACAAGTTTGTGGGTCGCGCGGTGAGGAGCGTGCCAAGTCCCTGATTCACAAGGGCCCCGCAGACTTTGCTGCTTTTTTAGGCAGACCGCGACGCATGGCGCCACGAGCCAGCCCGTCTATCATCAGGTTCAGCGTGGCTTTCAGCGTACGCGGCACTTCGGCGGCGGCCACCTCCCATTGCGGCAATTGCCCGTCAATGTGCATGCGCGCCAGGCCATAGGCCATGGCCCGCAAGCCCAGCGCCACCGCGGCTGGCGGCGCCCCCGGAAAGAAGCCTTCGGCCTGCGCCACCTGCACCTGGGCCAAGGTGTGCGTGCGCAGCGCGGCGAACTGGGCGCGCAGCCGCTCGGAGCGGTCGAAGCGGTACAGCCGCCGGGACGACACCAGCCGAAAGGCCGTCGGATGGCGCAGCGCCCAGTCCAGGAAGCTCTCGCCCAGCGCCTTCAGCGGCCCCAGCGCATCTGCGGCGGCGCCATGCCGGTCCCTTTCGACCTGCAGGCGCAAGGCTTCCAGCGCCTCTTCGGCGATGGCCTGCATCAAGGCCTCGTGGTTGGCGAAATGTCGGAAGGGCGCCCCGGACGAGACGCCGATGCGGCGCGCCACCTCCCGCAGGCTGACCCGGTCTTCGCCCGATTCCGCCGCGATCTGCAACGCCATATCGATCACGGCACGCCGCAGTTGGCCGTGGTGGTAGGGCCGCGAGTCGGGCTTCATGGGGCGCTCCTGAATCGACAATGTAAGCACTGCGTATTTTCCGTCGCCAAGGGGCCGGCAGCTGCCTAGCATCCGCGCCATTCAAACGCACCACGGAGCCGCAGCCATGCCCACCCACGCGCCCACTGCCGAGCAGTCGGCCCCCGCAATCCCCCGCCCGCCTGCCCGGCACTGGCGCCGGCTCCTGAGCTCCCCCTGGGGCGTGTACCTGACGGGCCTGGCGGCCCTGTTGTTGATCAGCGCCCTGCAGCTGGGCTTCACGCCGGACACCGACAGCCTGCGCCAGCAGATTCGCAGCACGGCGCGCAGTTCGCTGCTGTTCTTCCTCATGGCCTACACGGCCTCTGCCCTGCACCGCTTGCACCCCGCTCCGTTCACCCTGTGGCTGCTGCAACGCCGACGCCAGTGGGGCCTGCTGTTCGCCAGCTCGCACGCCTTGCACGCGGCGGGCATTGCCGGCCTGCATGCGACGGCCAGTCCGGCACTGTGGGCGCAGCTGACGTCGCTGCCCAGCTGGATCATCGGCGGTTCGGGCTATCTGGTCTTGCTGCTGCTGACGCTCAGCTCCTGCGACGCCATGGTCCGCCGCCTGGGCGCACAGCACTGGCAGCGCCTTCACCGCTGGGGCAGCCATTGCTTGTGCCTGGTCTTCCTGCTGTCATGCAGCAAGCGGGTGGCCGGCGACCCGCTGTACCTGCTGCCGCTTGCGCTGCTGCTGGGCGCGCTGGTCCTGCGCGCCTGGCCCGGAGCCCGGACACGCGCCGTCGTCCAGGCCCGGTCTCCCAGCGTCCCGAGGCCAGGTGGCGCGGACTGAAGCCCCACCTCGCCTCCAGGGCTCCGACCGGAAGATGGCCTGCTGGCCGTCAGCACAGGGGCGTTTCGTCAGTCACCCCTCTTGAAACGCCAAGGACCATCCCTATAATCCCTCCCTGCTAGCACTCCACAACGTCGAGTGCTAACAATCCGGCTTCGGCCGGTTTGCCCTGATGTGAGGGCTTGGCGCTGCCAGTGGCGTCAGGCCCGACACGACCCAAGACTCTCAGCAAGGAGATGTGATGAAACTGCGTCCTCTGCACGATCGCGTGATCGTTAAGCGCCTGGAAAACGAAACCAAGACGGCCTCGGGCATCGTTCTCCCCGACAACGCCGCCGAGAAGCCCGACCAGGGCGAAGTGCTGGCCGTGGGTCCTGGCAAGCGCAACGACAAGGGCGACTTCGTGGCCCTGAACGTGGCTGTGGGTGACCGCGTGCTGTTCGGCAAGTACTCGGGCCAGTCGGTCAAGGTCGATGGCGAAGAGCTGCTCGTGATGCGCGAAGAAGACCTCTTCGCCGTCGTCGCCAAGTAATCGCTACTGCGCGACTGCCTGGCGTCGTTGGGCGGTGCTCGGGATCCTCACGACCCGCTAGGTCGTTCCGGTCCCTGCGCACCGTCCGCCTAGCCAGACAGCCGTTCGCTACGCTTTCCTTGGCGCCGCCCGAGCGGTCTGGAAGCGTGGCAGTCCCCAATTCAAGAATTTCGGAGAAATCAACATGGCAGCAAAAGACGTTGTCTTCGGTTCCGACGCCCGTGCCCGCATGGTCGATGGCGTGAACATCCTGGCGAACGCCGTCAAGGTCACCCTGGGCCCCAAGGGCCGCAACGTGGTGCTGGAGCGCTCCTTCGGCGCCCCCACCGTGACCAAGGACGGTGTGTCCGTGGCCAAGGAAATCGAGCTGAAGGACAAGCTGCAGAACATGGGCGCCCAGATGGTCAAGGAAGTCGCTTCCAAGACCTCGGACAACGCCGGTGACGGCACCACCACCGCCACCGTGCTGGCCCAAGCCATCGTGCGCGAAGGCATGAAGTACGTGGCCGCCGGCATGAACCCCATGGACCTGAAGCGCGGCATCGACAAGGCCGTCACCGCCCTGGTGGCCCAGCTGAAGTCGGCCTCCAAGGCCACCACCACCTCCAAGGAAATCGCCCAGGTCGGCACCATCTCGGCCAACAGCGACTCCGATGTCGGCGAAATCATCGCTTCGGCCATGGACAAGGTTGGCAAGGAAGGCGTGATCACCGTCGAAGACGGCAAGAGCCTGAACAACGAGCTGGATGTCGTCGAAGGCATGCAGTTCGACCGCGGCTACCTGTCGCCCTACTTCATCAACAACCCGGAAAAGCAAGCCGCGATCCTGGACAACCCGTTCGTGCTGCTGTTCGACAAGAAGATCAGCAACATCCGCGACCTGCTGCCCACGCTGGAAGCCGTGGCCAAGGCCGGCCGTCCGCTGCTGATCATCGCTGAAGACGTCGAGGGCGAAGCCCTGGCCACCCTGGTGGTGAACACCATCCGCGGCATCCTGAAGGTCGTGGCCGTCAAGGCTCCGGGCTTTGGCGACCGTCGCAAGGCCATGCTGGAAGACATCGCCATCCTGACCGGCGGCAAGGTCATCGCCGAAGAAGTGGGCCTGAGCCTCGAGAAGGTGACCCTGGCCGACCTGGGCCAGGCCAAGCGCGTCGAAGTGGGCAAGGAAAACACCACCATCATCGACGGCAACGGCGCTGCTGCTGACATCGAAGCCCGCGTCAAGCAGATCCGCATCCAGATCGAGGAAGCCACCTCCGACTACGACCGCGAGAAGCTGCAAGAGCGCGTGGCCAAGCTGGCCGGCGGTGTGGCCGTCATCAAGGTCGGTGCCGCCACCGAAGTCGAGATGAAGGAGAAGAAGGCCCGCGTGGAAGACGCCCTGCACGCCACCCGCGCTGCCGTGGAAGAAGGCATCGTGGCCGGTGGCGGCGTGGCACTGCTGCGCGCCCGTCAAACCGCTGGCGAGATCAAGGGCGACAACGCGGACCAGGACGCCGGCATCAAGCTGATCCTGAAGGCCATCGAAGCCCCGCTGCGCGAGATCGTCTCCAACGCCGGCGGCGAACCCAGCGTCGTGATCAACAAGGTGCTGGAAGGCAAGGGCAACTTCGGCTTCAATGCCGCCAACGACACCTATGGCGACATGATCGAGATGGGCATCCTGGACCCGACCAAGGTGACCCGTACCGCCCTGCAAAACGCCGCTTCCGTCGCTTCGCTGATGCTGACCACCGAGTGCATGGTCGCTGAAGCCCCGAAGGACGAGTCCGCAGCCCCGGCCATGCCCGGCGGCATGGGCGGCATGGGCATGGACATGTAAGTCCCGCCCTCGGCAGCCTCTGCTGAGAACCCGCGACGGCCACCCGGCCTCGCGGGTTTTTTTATGGCGGCTCCCGTCCGCCCACGGGCGATGTGTGGCGTTTGTCCCCCTCACATGCAGGGTTGGCCCGGCCCAGGTGCGAACTCTGTCGCTCAAATGCCGAGCGGCTGACCCGCCGTCCCAGGTTCCCGTGTCATGCCGGCTTCATAATGCGGAACATCATGTCCAACGCCCCGAGCCTGCAATCCCTGGTCGACGAGGTCATCGCGCAGACGCCCGTCCTGAGCCACACCTTGGCCCACAAGATTCAGGACGATCTGAAGGCTGACCCGCTGCTGCATGCCCTGCAGTACGCCTGGGCGGTCAACAAAGGGCGATTCGCGACGGACTTCCAGGCGGCGCTGCAGCCGCTGCTGGAGGCGGCCCGTCGCGGCGAAGACCCCTTGCAGCGGCGCAGCTCGCCACTGGGTCTGCAGTCGCTGAGCCTGGTGGACGAAAAGCAGGCCCTGCAGGACGTCTCCATCGCCCATGTGGTCTCCGCCGTCGAGGAGCAGTCGCGGCCGGAGCTGCACCAACTGGTCAACTTCTTCGCGGCGCTGCGCGGCATCGCCCGGCCCATGAAGCAGGACAACCCCCTGCGTCCGGCGGTCTTTGCCAATGCCCTGGTGACCGCCATCCAGAACATGCAGCTGGACGGCGAGGGCTGCTATGCCATGACCAAGGTGGCGACGCCTCACCTGACGGAAAGCCTGGCCCTGATCTACCAGACGCTTTGCGAACAGATGCGCAGCGCGCAGCTGGCCCCGCTGGTGGAAGGCTACGGCCTGGGCAGCACGCGGGACGTCGACACCCGCCTGCGCCAGGCCGCGGTGCCCGGTGTCAATCCGACCCTGGACACCCTGGCGCGGCGCGTCGACGCCATCAATTCCCAGCCTCAGGCCCTGCGTTCGTCGCCCGCCACGGGATCGCAGGCCCTGGGTCCCAACACCCTGCTGCGCGGCGGCGGCGACCTGCTGACGCGCCTGTACGACCAGATCCTGGCGGACCCCAAGTTGCTGCCGCCGGTCAAGGCCTTGATGTCACGCCTGCAGGTGGCCGTGGCCCGCCTGTCGCGCACCGACCCCAGCCTGCTGCGCCGCCAGGACCACCCGGTCTGGGGCCTGCTCAACCGCGTGGCCGCCCACGGCGCGGGCTTTCAGCGCGCCGATGACGAACGCCTGCGCCAGTTCCTCGAGTTCATGAACGGCATCGTGCAACAGCTGGTGGAAGCCCAGCTGCTGACCGGCCTGCAGTTCCAGCAGGCGCTGGGACTGGTGGAACACCACATCCGTGAGCAGGCCAGCCGCCACGGCCAGCGCAGCGCGTCGGCCCTGGCGGCGCTGGAGCGCGAGAGCCAGCGCGTGGAGTGGCTGGAGCTGCTGCAAAGCCAGCTCAAGGAGCAGCTCTCCGACACGGCCCTGAGCCCGACGCTGCGCAAGTTCCTGCTCAAGCCCTGGGTGGAGGTGATCGTGCAGAACATGGTGCTGCACGGCCGCGAATCACCCGAGGCCGAGGCCAGCATCGAGCTGGTGGACGAGCTGCTGGACAGCCTGCAGCAGCGCCACAGCGAGATCTCCCGCGCGCAGCTGCGCAGCCGTCTGCCGGCCCTGATCAAGCGTGTGGAAGCCGGCATGGACCAGATCGCCTTCCCGCCCGAGAAGCGCCAGGTCGTGCTGCAGGACCTGATGAACCAGCATGGCCGCGTGCTCAGCGGCCTGCCTGCCCACCACCATCAAGCGCCGGAGCAGCGCGCGCCGGTGCCGCGCCGCGACCTCAGCCCCGAGGAGCTGCTGCAGCAGCTGCTCAACGAGCGCGAGTCGCAGATGCCCTCGCGCTGGGCGCACGACCAGGTCAACCGCGGCGAGCTGCCCACCGTACCGGTGGCCCTTTACAGCGAGTCCGGCTCGCCCGACTCACACATCGCGCTGCAGGCCTGGATGGGCAATCTGCAGGTGGGCAACTGGTACCACATGTTCGTGCAGAGCCAGTGGATCACCGCCCAGATCGCCTGGATCAGCGAAAGCCGCCAGTTCTTCCTCTTCGTCGGCCAGGACGCAGACGAGCGTCACTCGCTGACCCGCGGCGCCATCGAGCAGCTGCTGGCCAACGGCCTGATCACCGCGCTGGAAGATGACAACCTGGTGCAGCGGGCCGTCTCCTCGCTCATGCAGGACCTGGACGACGCGCCCTGAGCCGGTGAAGCGCCGCATGCCGCCCCGCCCCGGCCTTCTCGCCCGCGTGCAGCCTGGGCGCCGGCTCCTGAGCGCCATGCTGCTGGCCTTGGCCCTGCAGCCCCTGCTGCCGGCCCAGGCCGAATCCCTGCCCCCGCAGCGGCCGGCCGAGATGCCGGCGCCTGCTGCCCTGCCCGCCCCTTCCGTGCGCCCACGGCTGGGCCTGGTGCTCTCGGGCGGTGGCGCTCGCGGGCTGGCCCATGTGGGCGTTCTGAAGGTGCTGGAGCGTGAGCACATCCCGGTGGACGTGATCGCCGGCACCTCGATGGGCGCCATCATCGGCGGGCTCTATGCCAGCGGCATGAACGCCCGCGACCTGGAGCGCGAGCTGCTGCAGATCGCCTGGGACCGCATGTTCGCCAGCCGTGTCGAACGCCAGCAGCTGTCCCAGCGCCGCAAGGAGGAGGACTTCGAGTTCTCCGCCGTGCTGGAGCTGGGCCTGCGTGACGGCGAGGTGCGCGTCCCGCAGAGCACGCTGTCCAGCCGGGGCCTCGACGCCCTGCTGCGGCGGCTGACCTTGCCGGTGCGCAGCCTTGATCATTTCGACCAACTGCCCACGCCCTTTCGTGCCGTCGCCACCGACATGGAATCCGGCGCGCAGGTGGTGGCCGAGTCCGGCGACCTGGCCCAGGCCCTGCGCTCCAGCATGAGCGTACCCGGCGTCTTCGCGCCGGTGGAGAGCGACGACGGCCGCATCCTGGGCGATGGGGGGCTGGTCAACAACCTGCCGGTGGACGTGGCGCGGCGCATGGGCGCCGAGCGCGTCATCGCCATCAACGTGGGCACGCCGCTGTCCGGCCGTGAATCACTGAACTCGCTGGTGGGCGTCACCGCCCAGATGATCAACATCCTCACCGAGCAGAACGTGCAGCGCTCGATCGCCAGCCTCTGGCAGGAGGATCTGCTGATCACGCCCAATCTGAAGGGCTTGGGCTCCAGCAGCTTCGAGCGCGGCAAGGACCTCATCGCCCTGGGCGAAGCCGCCGCCGAGCAGGTCCTGCCCCAGCTGCGGGCCTTCGCCGCGAGCCCCGAAGCCTACGCCGACTGGCTGCTGGCCCGCACCCGCAGCCAGCCCGCCGCTCCCTCGCTCGCTGGCATCAGCTTCGTGGGCAGCGAGGTGGCCAACCCGGAGCGCTTCAAGGACCAGCTGGAAAACCGCCCCGGCCAGGTCTTCGACGCCGAGCGCGCCGAGCGCGATGCGCGCTTCCTGGCGTCCTCGGGCGACTATGTGCGGGTGGACTACCACGTCGAAGAACACAGCGAAGGCAACCAGTTGGTCTTCGTGATGGAAGACAAGCCATGGGGGCCCAACTACTTCCGCGCCGGCATCGACCTCAGCACCGACTTCAACGGCGAGAGCGCCTTCAACCTGCGCATCAGCCACAACAGGCATTGGCTGACGCCGCACGGCACCGAATGGCGCAACCAGCTCAGCATCGGCCAAAGCCCGCGCCTGTACTCCGAGCTCTACCACCCCCTGATCCAGAAGCTGGGCACCAGCAATGACTGGTTCGTGTCCGGCTGGGGCGAGCTCGAACGGCACAACCTGACCCTCTACAACGCCGAGACCGGCCAGGGCCTGGCACGCCTGGGCCGCAAGAGCGTGCGCTATGGGCTGGACCTGGGCCAGCCCTGGGGCCGCCTGGGCGAGGTGCGGCTGGGCCTGCTGCGCGAGCACTGGCGCGTGCACCCCGACCTGATCACGGTCGATCCGAGCCAGTTGGGCAGCGCCGACCAGCAGCGCCTGAACAAGACCTGGACCGAGACCGGCCTGCGCCTGAAGCTGGTGGTGGACCAGTTGGACTTCGCCAACTTCCCCCAGCGCGGTTACCGCACGACTTTCGAGCACACGGCCGGCACGCAGACCCAGCCCGGCGGTCGCAGCGACGCCTTCAGCCGCACGGAGCTGCAAGGCACCCTGGTGAGCAGTTGGGGCCGCCACACGCTGAACCTGCATCTGCGCGGCCTGAACGCCCACCAGCCCGAGGACTCGGCGCAGGGGCCTTACAGCCTGGGCGGATTCCAGCTGCTCTCGGGCTACCAGCCCGGCCAACTGACCGGCAACACCCTGCTCTTCGGCCGCCTGAGCTACTACCAACGCCTGGCCCAGACGCCCGTGCTCACGCGCGGCTTCTTCGTCGGCGGCTCGCTGGAAGCCGGCAATGCCTGGGACACGCGCCAGCATGTGAACCTGCGCGGCCTGAAGCTGGCCGGCAGCCTTTTCATTGGCGCCGATACCGGCCTGGGTCCGCTCTATCTGGGCATTGGCCGGGGCAAGAACACGGACACGGCGGTCTACCTGTTCATCGGCCGCCCCTGAGCGTACGGGCGATGCAGAATCAGGCCATGCGGCCCAGCTTTCTCGTTTTGCCCCGAGTGCTGCCGCTGGCCCTGCTGGCCGTGGCGTTAGGCTGGCCCACGGCCAGCCGCGCCCAGGCGCCCCCACCCTCTGCCCCCGCCGCAACGGCCGGCACCGAAGCCACGCTGAGGCTGGCCACCGGCACCAGCGAGCAAAGCAGTGACGGCCGCTGGCTGCGCCAGGTCTTCATCGAGGCCTCGCGCCGCCTGGGCTGGCGCCTGGAGGGCCAGGAGATGCCGGCACGGCGCGCCGAGCTGGCGCTGCAGCGCGGCGAGGTGGACGGCGAGATGGTGCGTACCGCGGCCTATGGCGAGCAGCATCCCGAATTGCTGCGGGTGGACGCGCCGCTGATGTACGCGTCCTTCGGCATTTACGGCACGGACACGACAGGCCGCCCGCAGACGCTGGATGAGCTGCGGCGTGCCGAGGGCGCCGTGCTCTACCGGCGCGGCGTGGTGGTCTGCGAGCAGCGCCTGCGCGAGGCGCTGCCTTCCGAGCGCCTCGTCGAGATCTCCGCGGCAGACAACGCGGTGCGCATGCTGGCCCGAGGCCGGGCGCGCTTCTTCTGCGACATGGACAGCGCATTCAGCCTGAGCCTGGCCAATCTGGGCGACAGTGGCGCGCCGCCGCTGCATCGCCTCTTCGAGCTGGGCGCACCGATGCCGCTGTACCCCTATCTCCACGCACGCCATGCAGCCTTGACGCCCCGGCTGGCAGCGACCCTGCAGGCCATGCGTGCCGAAGGCTGGCTGACGCCGGCCCCGGCCAAGAGGCCGGCAAGCCGCTGACAATCTCGGTTATGCACCATCCGCACCGTGACCGTGCTCAGCGAGGGTCGTCATCTCCACCGGCCGCCCCGTGGGCGCCGGACGGATCCTCGGGCAGGCTGTCCAGGTCCGGCATGGCCGGCACCACCGGCGCCTGGCGGACCCAGTCGTACAGGATGTGCGCCACATCGGCCACGCCCTGCTTCTTCAAGGCGGAGAACAGCGTGATGGAGACGTCCGACTCCTCGGTCGCCACGGTTCCCAGCTGCTCCTGCGTGGCCGTGAGCGCAGCCTGCGCCTCCTTGCGGTTGAGCTTGTCGGCCTTGGTCAGCAGCACCAGCAGCTTGACCTCGCCAGTCGCCACGCGCGGGGCGACGAAGCTCAGCAGCTGGCGGTCCAGGTCAGTCAGGCCGAGGCGCGAATCCACCATCAGCACCACGCCCGACAGCGAGCGGCGCACCTCCAGGTAGTCGGCCATGACCTTCTGCCAGCGCAGCTTGGCATCGCGCGCCACGGCGGCATAACCGTAGCCGGGCAGGTCGGCGAAGAGCGCGTCGGGCGCGTCCTTGGGGCCCAGATGGAACAGGTTGATGTGCTGGGTGCGCCCCGGCGTCTTGGACGCGAAGGCCAGGCGCTTTTGCTGAGCCAGCGTATTGATGGCCGTGCTCTTGCCGGCATTGGAGCGGCCGACGAAGGCAATCTCCGGCAGTTCGCTGGCCGGCAGGTGATGCAGTTGGCTGGCCGTGGTGAGGAAGCGGGCAGTGTGGGTCCAAGCCAACACAGTCTTGTCCGAAGGGGCGGTCTCGGCCGCTTGCGGCGCTTGGCTGGGGTTATTGCTGCTCATGTTGATCCAGTGGGCGGAGATTGCCATTGTAAAATCCGTCGGTTGCGCTTACAGACCCCCTTACTCATGAAGAATGCTGCTTTCCTGTTGATGGGCCTCGTCTTCACCGCTGCAGTGTCTGCATCGGAAACCCCGGCGCCGGCCAAGCCCGATCTCAATAAGGGCCAGGCCACGGCCCAGGTCTGCTCGGCCTGCCATACGGCCGACGGTACGCGCGGCAGCCCCGCCAACCCCATCCTGCAAGGCCAGCACGCCGACTATCTGGTCAAGCAGCTGAGCGAATTCAAGTCCGACAAGCGCAGCAACCCGGTGATGAAGGGCATGGCCTCCACCCTGTCTGACGAAGACATGAAGAACGTCGCCGCCTTCTATGCCTCCAAGCAGGCCAAGCCCGGCTTCGCCAAGGACAAGACCCTGGTGGCCCTGGGCGAGAAGATCTACCGCGGCGGCATTGCCGATCGCCAGATTCCCGCCTGCTCGGGTTGCCACAGCCCCAACGGCGCCGGTATCCCGGCCCAGTACCCGCGTCTGGCCGGCCAGCACAGCGACTACACCGAGCTGCAGCTGAACGGCTTCCGTGCCGGCACCCGCGGCAACAGCCCGCAGATGGCCGCCATCGCCGCCAAGATGAACGACCGCGAGATCAAAGCCGTGGCCGACTACATCGCGGGCCTGCGCTGAGCAGCTGCCGGCCTCGGGCGGCAGCGCCCGGATTGATCCATGGCAAGAGGCCGGCGCTTTGGCGCCGGCCTTTTTTCTGGGTCCAGGGCCCCTGCCACCCGCTGCGACGACAATTCGGCCCATGAGTGACTCCATCAGCGATCCCTTCAGCCCCACCACGCCCGAGGCCCGTCCACCCGAGCGCCCGCAAGGCCCCGGTGCGGGGCGCGAGTTCATCGAGCTGCTGTCCTCGATGCGTTTCGCCATCGCCTTGCTGACGGTGATCTGCATCGCCTCGGTGATCGGCACCGTCGTGCGCCAGCGCGAACCGCTGAACAACTACGTCAACCAGTTCGGGCCCTTCTGGGCCGAGGTCTTCGGCAAGGTGGACCTCTACACGGTCTACAGCGCCTGGTGGTTCCTGCTGATCCTGGGCTTTCTGGTCGTCTCGACCAGCCTGTGCATCGCCCGCAACACGCCCAAGATCCTGACGGACCTCAAGAGCTACAAGGAGCAGGTCCGCGAGCAGTCCCTGCAGGCGCACAAGCACAAGGCCCTGGGCCAGCTGCCGCTGTCGCTGGAGGCCTCGCTGCAGCAGGTGTCGCAGTGGCTGGACGGCGGCGGCTGGAAGGCGCGCGCGCAGGTGCGCAGCAACGGCATCATGATCGCGGCCCGCAAGGGGGCGGCGAACAAGATCGGCTATCTCGCCGCACATTCGGCCATCGTGCTGATCTGCCTGGGCGGGCTGTTCGACGGCGACCTGCTGGTCAAGGCCCTGATGTGGGCCCAGGGCAAGAGCGTCTACCAGGGGGGCGGCTTTCTCAGCGATGTGCCCGCCCAGCACCGCTTGTCCGCAAGCAACCCCAGCTTCCGCGGCACCCTCACCGTCACCGAAGGCTCGCGCAACGGCACGGCGGTGCTGAGCATGACCGACGGCGTGCTGCTGCAGCCCCTGCCCTTCGACGTCGAGCTCAAGAAGTTCAAGGTCGAGTACTACAACACCGGCATGCCCAAGCTCTTCGCGAGCGACGTGCTGATCCATGACCGCGACGGCAAGACCACCGCCGCCACGATCAAGGTCAACGAGCCCCTGATCCACGAGGGCATCGCCATCTACCAAAGCGACTTCAGCGACGGCGGCTCTGTGCTGAAACTGCGCGCCATCCCGCTCGACGGCGCCGAGCCCTTCGCCCTGCTGGGCCGCGTGGGCAGCAGCACCGAGCTCAAGCAGGGCGAGCAGCGCCTAGGCCTCGAGTTCAGCGGCCTGCGGGTGATCAATGTCGAGAACATGGGCGGCAATGCGTCCGAGGGCGGCGCCGACGTGCGCAAGGTCGACCTGGTCGACTCGCTCCAGGGCCATCTGGGCAGCGGGGCCAAGACCAAGACGGAGAAGTCGCTGCAGAACATCGGCCCCTCCTTCAACTACAAGCTGGTGGACGCCAGCGGCCAGCGCCGCGAATTCAACAACTACATGGCGCCCGTGCTGCTGGACGGCCAGCGGGTCTTCCTGCTGGGCATGCGCGAGTCGCTCAACGAAGGTTTCCGCTACCTGCGCGCCCCGGCCGACGAGAACGGCGCGCTGGACGGCTGGCTGCGCCTGCGCCAGGCGCTGCAGAAGGCCGAGCTGCGCGAGCGTGCCGCCAAGGCCTACGCCCAGGCCGCGACGCCCGACGACAAGCCGCAGATGCTGCCCCAGTTGACCGCCACCGCCCGCCGCGCCCTGGCCCTGTTTGCCGGCGCCGAGCTGGTGCGGCCGGATGACAAGAAGCCGGCCAACGGCTGGGGCGGGCTGATGGCGCTGTCGCAGTTCGTGGACCGCGAGGTGCCCGAGGCCGAGCGCCCGCGAGTCTCCGAGGTGCTCTTGCGCATCCTCAACGGCAGCCTCTACGAGCTGCTCAAGATCAGCCGCGAACAGGCCAAGCTGCCGCCCCCCGGCAACGACGCCGCGACCCAGGCCTTCATGACGCAGGCCGTGCTGTCGCTGTCTGACGCCGTCTTTTATCCGGCCCCCGTGCTGCTGCAGCTGGAGGACTTCGAGCTCGTGCAGGCCAGCGGTTTCCAGGTCGCCCGTGCGCCGGGCAAGACCCTGGTCTACCTGGGGGCGATCCTGCTGATCATCGGCGTGTTTGCCATGCTCTACGTCAAGGAGCGCCGGCTGTGGATCTGGCTCGAGGCCGCGCCAGGCCAGGGCGAGCAGACCCGCGTGCGCATGGCCCTGTCCGCCACGCGCGAATCGCCCGACACGGCCACCGAATTCGACCGCCTCAAGTCCGAGCTGCTGAAGGACACCGCATGAACACCACCACCGCCACCCTCATCGTCGGCCGCCGCAGCTGGCTGGCGCAGCGCTCGCCCCTGGACTGGGCCTTCGCCGCCTTGATCCTGCTGGGCGGCGGTTTTGCCTTCAGCCGCTATGGCGGCTCCATGGACGGCTACGAGAAAGGCATCCTGGCCTGCGCCGTGCCGGCGCTGGTCCTGCTGGGTTGGTTCTGGCGTCCGCTGCGGGCCCTGAGCGTGCTGGTGGGCGGCTTCAGCCTGCTGGCCATCCAGCTCTACCTGCGCAAGCAGGATGACTTCGGCGCCGACCTCGGCGCCGTCGACCAGGTCTTCCTGCTCAAGTACATGCTGGCCAGCCAGAGCGCCATCCTGTGGATGAGCCTGCTCTTCTTCCTCAGCACCCTGTTCTACTGGCTGGGCTTCTTGCGCCGCGGCAGCGGCACGGCCGAGCTGATCGGCTCCAAGCTGGCCTGGGGCGGCGTCTTCATGGCCCTGCTGGGCACCATGGTGCGCTGGTTCGAGAGCCATCAGATCGGGCCGGACATCGGCCACATCCCGGTCAGCAACCTCTACGAAGTCTTCGTCCTCTTCTCCTGGCTGACGGCCTTGTTCTACCTCTACTACGAGGACCGCTACCGCACCCGCGCCCTGGGCGCCTACGTGATGCTGGTGGTCAGCCTGGCGGTGAGTTTCCTGCTCTGGTACACCGTGGCCCGCGAGGCGCACGAGATCCAGCCCCTGGTGCCTGCCCTGCAAAGCTGGTGGATGAAGATCCACGTGCCAGCCAACTTCGTCGGCTACGGCACCTTTGCCCTGGCCGCGATGGTGGCCCTGGCCTATCTGCTCAAGACGGCCTCGCTGCGCGCGCTGCAGATCGGCCTGATCGGGCTGCCGGCCCTGCTCGTCGCCCTGCTGCTGCTGGCCCACGTCGGCCTGGACCTGCAGCCCGAGACCCTGGCCGGCCTGGACGGCTGGACACGCAAGATGGGCGGCGTGCTGGCCTTCTTCGTGGTCTGCGTGCTGCTGCGCGCGCCGCTCACCGCGCGGCTCCCGGCCCTGCAGACCCTGGACGACCTGATGTACAAGGCCATCGCTCTGGGCTTTGCTTTCTTCACCATCGCCACCATCCTGGGCGCCTTCTGGGCCGCCGAGGCCTGGGGGGGCTACTGGAGCTGGGACCCCAAGGAGACCTGGGCGCTGATCGTCTGGCTCAACTACGCCGCCTGGCTGCACATGCGCTTGATGAAGGGCCTGCGCGGCGCGGTGTCGGCCTGGTGGGCTTTGGGCGGCCTGCTGGTCACGACCTTCGCCTTCCTGGGCGTCAATATGTTCCTGACCGGCCTGCACTCCTACGGCACCCTGTGAGTCTGCGCGCCCGGCCCTCGCGAGTCCTGTGGGGCCTGGTGCTCGGCCTGGCGGGTGCCGCGGCCTGGGCGGACGTCGTGCGTATCGCCACCGGGGAAATGCCGCCCTACGCGACGGCAGAGGCCGCCGACTCCGGCACGGCGCTGCAGATCGTGCGCCGCGCCTTCGCCCTGACCGGGCATGAAGTGAATTACCAGTTCATGCCCTGGCAGCGCGCCCAGAACGAAACCCGCGCCGGGCTCTGGGACGCCTCGGCCTACTGGGGCGCCAACGAGGACCGGCGCCGCGACTTCCTGCTCAGCAGCAATGTGATGAGCGAGCAGTGGGTTTTTGTCCACCGCCGGGACAAGGCCCTGACCTGGCGCAGACTCACCGATCTCAAGCCCTACACCCTGGGCGTGATCAGGGGCTACACCTACACCCCGGAATTCTGGAGCCTGGTGCGCAAGGGCGAGCTCAAGACCGACGGCACGCCGGACGATCTCGCCGGCCTGCGCAAGCTGCTGCTGGGCCGCCTGGACGCCATCCCCATGGAAAGGGGCACGGCCTGCCACCTGCTGCTCAGACACTTCAGTGCCGATGAGGCGCGGCAGATCGACTACCACCCACGCCTGCTCACCGACAGCTTCACGACCCACGTGATCTTCCCCAAGGGCCAGCCCCGCAGCCTTCAGCTGCTGGAGGACTTCAACCGCGGCCTGAAGCAGCTGCAGGCCAGCGGCGAATACCAGCGACTGCTGCGCGGCGTCGCCTGCCCCGCGCACTGGCAGGAAAGCCCGGGCAAGCACTGAGCAGCGCAGAAGCCGAGTGCGCACGCGGGCATTGCCGCGCAGCGTAAGCTTTTCCGCGCCGGTACGACGAATGCTCGTCACCCATTCAGAAGGACGCTGCCATGCATTTCCACCCCGACCGCGGCCATGGCCGCTCGCTGGCCTCCGAAATCACGCCCCGGGCCCTTTACGAAGGCCGGCGCGAATGGCTGC
Source organism: Burkholderiaceae bacterium (assembly GCA_041905785.1). Taxonomy (GTDB): domain Bacteria; phylum Pseudomonadota; class Gammaproteobacteria; order Burkholderiales; family Burkholderiaceae_C; genus Roseateles_B. The sequence continues at coordinate 7,306 of JAYRKJ010000028.1, read as the reverse complement.
GCCTGATGGCCTCCGGCGTGGCCGGCGCGGCCCTGGCGAGCTGGGCCGCGCGCGAAGCCCTGGCTCAATCAGTGGACAAGGCCCGCCTGGCAGCGGTGAAGAGCAAGCTGCCCGGTGCCCAGGTCATGGACAAGCCCACCCGCTACGAAGACGCCACCCGCTACAACAACTTCTACGAATTCGGCACCGACAAGGCAGATCCTGCCGAACACGCCCACACGCTCAAGACCCGCCCCTGGACGGTCAGCATCGAGGGCGAGGTGGCCAAGGCCGGCCTCTACGACATCGAAGACCTGCTGCGCTTCGCCCCCATGGAAGAGCGCCTCTACCGCCTGCGCTGCGTCGAGGGCTGGAGCATGGTGATCCCCTGGATCGGCTACTCCCTGGGCGATCTAATCCGCAAGCTGGAACCCAGCTCAAAGGCAAAGTACGTGGAGTTCGTCAGCCTGGCCGACAAGGCCCAGATGCCCGGCGTGCGCTCCGGCGTGCTGGACTGGCCCTATGTGGAGGGGCTGCGCCTGGACGAGGCCATGCACCCCCTGACCCTGCTGAGCTTTGGCATGTACGGTGAAGTCCTGCCCAAGCAAAACGGCGCCCCCATCCGCTTGGTCGTGCCTTGGAAGTACGGCTTCAAGTCCGCCAAGTCGCTGGTGCGCATCCGCTTCGTCGAGAAGCAGCCTGTCAGCTCCTGGACCAAGGCCGCCCAGCAGGAGTACGGCTTCTATTCCAACGTCAACCCGCAGGTGGACCACCCGCGCTGGAGCCAGGCCACCGAACGGCGCATCGGCGAAGACGGCTGGTTCTCCAGAAAACGCCCGACGCTGATGTTCAACGGCTATGGCGACCAGGTGGCCTCGCTCTACAGCGGCATGGACCTGCGCAAGAACTTCTGAGTCTGCAACGTGCGACGCCACCCCCTGCTGCATCCGCTGGCCAAGCCGCTGCTCTTCCTGGCCTGCCTGGGGCCGCTGGCCTGGCTGCTGGCGGCGGCGGTCCTGGACCGCCTGGGCGCCAATCCGGCCGAGGCCATGATTCGCGGGCTGGGCGACTGGACTCTGCGCCTGCTCTGGCTCACCCTGGCCGTCACGCCCCTGCGCGAGGCCCTGGGCCTGCCGGCACTGGCGCGCTTTCGCCGCATGCTGGGCCTGTTCACCGCCTGCTACGCCAGCCTGCACCTGCTGGCCTATGGCTGGCTGGACATGGGCCTGGTGCCGGCGGACATCGGCCGGGACATCGTCAAGAGGCCCTTCATCCTGGTGGGCTTCCTGACCTGGCTGGGCCTGCTGCCGCTGGCCGCGACCAGCTTCAACAAGGCCATCAAGGCGCTGGGGGCCGCGCGCTGGCAGGCCCTGCACCGCCTGGTGTATGGCCTGGCCCTGCTCGCCCTGCTGCATTTCGTCTGGATGCGCGCGGGCAAGCACAACTTCGCCGAACCGCTGCTCTACGGGCTGATCCTGGCGGCGCTGTTGGGCTGGCGCCTGCGCTCAACCCCCAGGCGCGCGTGGAGCAGGAGCTGAGCTCGATGGGTAACGGTCGGTCTGCGCGATGGGCTGGCTGGCCTCGCCCAACTCAGCGTGCCGGGCGTGCCGCAAGGCTCTTGGGACCGATGTGGCGATCCAGGAAATCCAGCATCCGGGTATAGAGGTCGAGGTTGTTCTCCACCTTGCCGTAGCCGTGCGCCTCGCCGGGCTTGATGATCACCACCTCGGGAGGGTGGCCCGCTTTCTTGAGGGCGTCGACCATCTTCTCGGTCTGTTCCAAGGGGGTCCGGACATCGTCTGCGCCGGCATAAATGAACAGCGCGCCCTTGAGCCTGGCCGCATGCAGCGCCGGAGACACCTCATGCGCGCGCTCCCAGCTACCGTCCTTCAGGCCCAGCAGCTTGCGCCAGTAGGCCACGCCGGCCTTGTTGTTGTGCGTGTCGCCTCGCGTCGAGGTGAGTTGCAGCTCATAGTCGCTGACCATCAGGCCGGAGATCCCGCACTTGAACATGTCCGGCGTCTTGATCATCGCCCACAGCGTGGCATAGCCGCCATAGCTGGCGCCGGAGATGCACAGGCGCGCGGGGTCGGCGAAACCTTGCTGGACACCCCATTGGGCCGCATCCTCGTGGTCCTCGGACATCTTGCGGCCCACCTCACCAAAGCCCGCCTGGTAGATCTTGTCCCCCAGGCCTGGCGTGATGCGGAAATTGGGCAGGATCACTGCATAGCCACGCGAGGCCAGGATCTGCGCCTCACGCACACCGAAGCCACCCGTCCCCCAGATGTCCGCACGCACATGCGGGCCGCCGTGCACGTGCACCACGGTGGGCAGCTTGTCGCCTGGCTTGTAGCTGGCAGGCAGGAAATAGTAGGACGGGATCTCAAGGCCGTCGCGCGTCTTGAGCAAGAACGGACGCATGGGCACCAGATGCCGCTCCTCAATGACTTCGCTGGAGCGGAGCGCCTCTTCCAACGTCTTGCGCTCTTCATCGAAGAGATAGTAGGTCGGCACGCTGCGGTCGCTCGAGACCACGACGAGCGTGCGCTTGCCTTCGCTGCGCTGGATGGCCACGGCCTTGCCGGGAAAGGTCGCTTCCAGGCTCTTCTGCAGCGCGGCATAGCCTGCGTCGAAGTAGGCGGCCTGGTATGTGTCGTCATTGAAGGCAAGCCCAACCGGCTTGCGACTCACCGGATCGATGCGCAGGCCATCGTTGATGTCATACCGGGGATGCTGGGCCAACGTTTCGGTGATCTTGCCAGTCCTGGCATCGACCACATGCAGCCCGGCGGTGTTCATTCCATTGCGCGCAGAGACGATCAGGTCTGCATTGTTCTCGGCGTACCCCAGGATGGACCAGACGTCGCGCTCGCCAGACTCGAAGGTGCGCAAGGTGCGCCACTCCCCTCCCACGGTGTCTCGCACCATCAGGCGGTGAACACGCTCTTCGGGCAGCGCGTCCAGGTCCGAGGCCACCATCGCGGCACGCGGCACGCCGTCATGGTCAAGCCCCCACTCGACCACGCGCCCTGGCTGATCGAAGGTCAGCAGCTTGCGCTCGCCGGTGTCCACATTGACGCGGTAGATGTCCTCCACACCTCGGCTGCGCATGTCTGAGCTCACCAGGATCTCGTTCTCCGAGCCCGGCACGCGGCCCCGCATCAACATGCGCTGGTATTTGCCCGTACTGCGCATTTCGCGCACCGTAGGGCTGAGCTTGCGAAAACCCGTGCCATCGACTTTGACGGCAAACAAACCGCCACCGTCGCCGGACTCCGGCCCGGAGGGCGAATCCAGGCGCCCCAAGGTGTAAACCAGCCGCTGCGAACCTACCCAGTAGACATTCAACACATCGAAGTCGGTCTGGCCCGTCACGGCCCGCCCCTTCATGGTTTCCAGGTCCACCAGCAGCAGATTGCGCTTGTTGCCGCCCGTGGGCGCCAGCACCGCCAAGGTGCGGCCATCCGGCGAGAGGACGGGGCGAATGAATTTGGGCAGGGCCACGAATTGCGCCAAAGGCAGCGGCTCGGTCACCTCAGCCGATGGCTGGGCCCATGCCTGTCCCTGGCCAAGGCCAACGGTCAGCAGGGCTGCGCAAAGCAGACGCAACAGGTGTATGGATCGATTCATCATTCCCTCATGGATTTCTTACCTTCTTTGCCGCGCCGATGACACAGCAGGCAGCGTCGGCATTATGTGGTGCGTCATGGCCTCAAACAGCCACCCCGACACTTGGTAAAACCCTGACAAGGCGATAATCAGCGGTTCTGCTCACCAGACGCCCATGCACGCTTCGCCCGCACCCGTTCTCGATCCACGAGCCGACATCGCCATCCTGGGCGGCGGCCCTGCCGGGTGCTCGGCCGCGTCCTGGCTGGCGCAACTGGGCCTTCGCGTGACGCTGGTGGAGCGGCAGGACCAGCTGTGCGCCGCGCTGCAAGGGCTGCAGTTCGGGCAGGACTGGGTGCTGGGCAGCCCCGGCCAGAACCTGGCCACCCTGGGCCAGCAGTACGCCCGCCAGGTCGAGCAGCAGGCCGGCATCCAGGTCCTGCTGGGTCGCAGCTTGCAGCATGCGGACTGGCAGACCGGGCAGGGCTGGCGCCTGCAGCTCAGCGACGGCAGCAGCCTGGCCGCACGGGCCCTGATCCTGGCCACGGGCCTGCGACCCCTGCGTCCCGAGCCCTTCTTTCCTCCGGGACGCCCGCATGAGCGCGTGCTGGACGCCATGGACCTCACCGCCCGCCGCGACAAGCTGCCCCCGGGCCGCATCCTGCTGCTGGGCGGCGGCGACAACGCGGCCGAGAACGCGCTGTACCTGCAGGCGCGCGGCCACCAGGTGACGCTGTGGTCGCGCTCGGACTGGCGCGCGCAGCAAATGCTGGTCGACCGCATCCAGGCCCAGCCGTGCATCGTCCAGCGCCCGCGCTGCCCCATGCCCACCGAGCTCCTGCCCGACGCGCAGGGCGTCACGGTGCGCTCCCGCGAGCACGGCGATGAGCGCTTCGAGCACGTCGCTGCCTTGTTGGGCTACGAGGCCGAGCCCTCGGCCTGGCTGCTCATCGGCGATGCCCTGCAGCGGGCCGGCATCACCGCGCCTTCGCATCCCTTTCGCGACGAGCCGCGCTTCGCGCCGCTGGGCCTTTTCGTGGCCGGCGACGCCAGCGGACGCCAGCACCCCTGTGTGCAGACGGCGCTGGGCGACGGCGTCGTGGCCGCCAAGGCCGCGGAGCGCTTTCTGCGCCCCTTGAAGGAAGGCCAGCCCACGCTGGCCCTGCGCCGCAACAACCGCCAGATCATCCATCTGCAGGGGCTGCGCTTCGGCGCCAACCTGGGCGTGCTGGACTTCGAGCGCGAAGGGCCGCAGCCCATTCAGGTCGATGCCGAGGTGAACCTGGGCGCGCAGATGATCGTCTCGCGCGATGCAGACATCGGCCATGTGCTGGACTACCGCCGCGTGCGCCAGATCATCATCGACGAGTGCACCGCCGAGCACACCGACCTGCTGGAAGCCTTGCTGGGCAAGCTCTGCACCCGGCTGATGAAGCTGGCCGGCGTGGTGGGCGTGCGGATCAAGGTGACCAAGCTTGAGATTTTCGAAGATTGCCAGGTGGCGATCAGTGCCGAATGTGGCCAGTGGTGATGCGCACACTGGGCAAGAGTTGACGAGGTAGACATGACGAACGAAACGATGGACATCGAGAGCGTGGACAGCACGGACGCGAGCGCCCTGGCCGCAGAGAAGAAGCACGCCCACGAAATGAACAAGCTCTCCAAGCGCCTGCACCGCCTGGTCGGCCAGGCCATCGGTGACTTCAACATGATCGAGGACGGCGACAAGGTCATGGTCTGCCTCTCCGGCGGCAAGGACAGCTACGCCCTGCTGGACATCCTGATCAACCTGAAGCAGCGCGCGCCCATCAAGTTCGACATCGTCGCGGTCAACCTCGACCAGAAGCAGCCCGGCTTCCCGGCGGACGTGCTGCCCACCTACCTCAGCAGCATCGGCGTGGACTTCCACATCGAGACGCAGGACACCTACTCCATCGTCAAGAAGCTGGTGCCCGAGGGCAAGACGACCTGCTCGCTGTGCTCGCGCCTGCGCCGCGGCATCCTCTACCGCGTGGCCAAGGAGCTGGGCGCCACCAAGATCGCCCTGGGCCATCACCGCGACGACATCGTCACCACGCTGATGCTCAACATGTTCTTCGGCAGCCGCATGAAGGGCATGCCGCCCAAGCTGGTCAGCGATGACGGCCAGAACGTGGTGATCCGGCCCCTGGCCTATGTGCGCGAGAGCGACCTGGTCACCTGGGCCGAGCACCGCCAGTTCCCCATCATTCCCTGCAATCTGTGCGGCAGCCAGGAGAACCTGCAGCGCGCCTCGGTGAAGGCCATGCTGCAGGACTGGGACAAGAAGTTCCCGGGCCGGGTCGACAACATGTTCACGGCCATGGGCAATATCGTGACCTCGCACATGATGGACCGGAACCTCTTCCCCTTCCAGACCATCAAGGCCACCGGTGTGCCCGACGCCAATGGCGACATCGCCTTCGACGAGGACGAGAGCTGCGCCGAGCCCAAGCCGACGACCATCAGCATCGTGCGATGAGCCCCTGGCTGGCCGCGCTGCTGCTGGCCGCCCATGGCTGCGCGGGCGCAGCCCGGCCGCAAGTGCCCCTCCAGCAGCAATACGGCGACTGGACGGTCGCCTGCGACAACGTCCGTGCGTGCTCGGCGCAGGGCTACCGCGTCGTGGGCGAGGGAGCCGTGCAGGCGGGCCTCTGGCTGTCCCGCGACGCCGGCCCGCAAGGCGCCGTGCACCTCCAGCTCTACCTGAGCGATCGGGACGGCAAGGAGCTGCCGGACGGCAGCCGCGTCCATGCTCGCGTGGACGGACGCGACCTGAAGCCATTGCCCCCGGATGGCAACTTGCCGCCTGGCGCTGTCCGGGCCTTTGTGGGCGCCTTGATCGAAGGCGAGGCCTTGGAGCTCTCGGGGCCTGACAGCGAGGCGACAGTGTCCCTGCAGGGCCTCAAGGCCGCGCTGCTGAAGATGGACGATGTGCAGGGCCGGGTAGGCACGGTGACTGCCTGGGTGGCCCGAGGCAAGCTGGCGGCGTCGCAAGTACCACCCGCGCCCCCCGTCCCCGTGCTGGAGCCGGCGACGCCCCCCAAGCCCATGGACGCCGACGCGGTGCGCCCACTGGTCCGGCAGCTGATCGGCCATCCAGCGGTGATCCAGGACTGCTATCTGCTGCAAGAGGACTCCGGCAACGCCGGCAACGTGCCCAACACCAGCCTCTACCAGATCCGTCCGCAGGAGTACCTGGTGATGATGGAATGCGAGCGTGCACCCTACCAGACGGGCTACCGGCTCTGGCGAATGAAGCAGCGCAAGGGCACCCTGGAGATCGCACCGGAAGTCCTGCCGGATGTCCGGGGGCAGGCGCTGGATCTGATGAATGCCGACCTGCATGCCGGCGAGCTCAGCACCTGGCACAAGGGACGCGGCCTGGGCGACTGCGGCGGCGGCAGGCGTTGGGTCTGGACCGTCACCGGCTTCGCGCTGCGTCTGGCGCATGAGGCGCCGGACTGCAATGGCATTTTCGGGGGCGGTCCCGGGCTCGTGCTGTGGCAGGCGGAGGTCAAAGCGGCCAGGCCCTAGTCCATCAGGCTGACACCCGCAGGGTCGTCGTCAGGCAAGAAAAACGGGCCCCGCGGGGCAATGCCAGTCAGTTAAGCCCAAAGGCCAGCTGATCAGGTAGAAGGGGAATGTGTACAACACGTTCCCCTTTTTGCTTGATGAGCCTGCTTGAGAGTGCCCT
>JAYRKJ010000027.1:0-47751 GCA_041905785.1 Burkholderiaceae bacterium | reverse complement strand
CAATCTCGCCACTTTGTGCTGCCACCGCGCCGCGGCGAACGAAGCTACGCCAGAGAGGTCAAGAACCGGGCTCACAAATTCCCGACGAAAAAAATGCCAGTCAGGCTTAACTGACTGGCATTGGCCCGAGGGCGCCCTTTTTGCTGTCCGGGAAGGCCGGAGCCTCCCGGTCTTGCAGGGGGTCAGGCCTTGCGCTGACGGCGCGCCAGGCCGGCCACGCCCAGGCCCAGGCAGAGCAGGGCCAGGGACGCGGGTTCCGGCACGGTGCTGCCGCTGTACTCGACCACGTAGCCGTTGCGTTGACCAGGGTTGGCCGGGCCGCCATGGTCGTTCCACAGGCCGAAGCCGGCCCAGTTGATGTGCACGTAGTCTTCACCGCCGCAGCAGTTGTTGGGCTCGCCGGGCGCCCAGCTGGTGAAGGTGAAGGCCTGCCCGGCTTCGGGGCCGACGCGCCAGGTCCAGTGGTTCACGGCATCGCCATGGTCGGAGCCGCCGATCCAGGCCAACTGGCCGCGGGCGGTGCTGGCGACGAAGGTGTTTTCGTCCTTGCTGGTGATGGTGGTGAGGTAGCCGGTCATGCCCAGGTAGCTGTGCGAAGCTGCCAGGGTGAAGGCCTGCTCAGCCGTGACGGCGTCGGCGAAGTACTCGTAGTAGTGACCGTTGGCGGCGTTCAGGACCGGAGCGGCCTGAGTAGCGCCAGCAGCCATGAGGGCGAGGGCAAGAGCCAGTTTCTTCATGGAATATCCAAGGTTGACGATAGACGCGGCAGTATCGCAATCGCCTTGGCCGTCGCCATCCCACATTGCAGGGGGTTAGCGCATGAAGAACGCACCCACGATGCCGCCCAGCAACACCATCCAGACCACCGACAGCCGGGTCTTCAGGCTCAGGGCCAGGGTGGCGGCCACCAGCGCCAAGGTCGGCAGGCAGCGGCCAGGCTGCTGGAGATAGGGCGCCGCCAGCAGCCAGCCGGTGGCGATGATCAGGCCCAGGCTCAGGGGTTGCAGGCCCAGCGTGAAGGCGCGGACCAGGCGGTCTTCCTGGTGCGCGCGCGCCCAACGGGTGGCCAGCAGCACCAGGGTGGTGGAGGGCAGCATGATCCCGGCCATGGCCGCCATCGCTCCGGCCAGGCCCGCGACCTGATAGCCGAGCACCGCCACGAAGAGGATGTTGGGGCCCGGCGCCGCCTGCGCCAGCGCAATGGACTGGGTGAAGGTTTCATCGCTGAGCCAGCCGCGTTCGCCCACCAGGTAGCGGTGCATCTCCGGCGCGGTGGTGATGGCGCCGCCAATGGCCAGCAGGGACAGGGCCAGGAAATGCAGGAAGAGGTCCAGCAGCATGCGCTTGTTGCAGGCGAAGCGGGGTCAGGTCTTGCCCAGGCGGGCGTAGACCAGTGCCATGCCCAGGCCGCCCAGGCCCAGCATGATCCAGATCAGCGGCCAGCGCAGCAAGGCGATCGCAAGAAAGGCCAGCGCCGCGAATGCCAGGGCCACAGGCCGCTTGAGCGGGTGCTTCTTCAAGGTGGAAAGCAGCTTGACGCCGGTGACCAGGATCAGCCCGGCCGAGACCGCGCCCATGCCTCGCAAAGCACCCTGCACCCAGGGCTCGTGCAGCCACTGGCCGGCCAGCGCGCTGAGGCCCAGCACGATCAGGCAGGGCAGGGCGAACATGCCCATCAAGGAGGCAAAGGCGCCGCGCAGGCCGAAGAAGCGGTCGCCGATCATCAGCGAGATATTGACCACATTGGGCCCCGGCATGACCTGGGCCACGGCCAGCATCTCGACGAACTCCTGCTTGCTCAGCCAGCGCTGGCGCTCGACCAGCTCGCGCTGCGCCACGGCCAGCACGCCGCCAAATCCCTGCAGGGCCAGCCGGTTGAAGGCCAGGAACAGGGCCCAGGGACCCGCCGGTGCCGCGGGCGGGGCGGGCTCCATCAGCGCAGCACCTTCAGGGCATCGGGGTTGACGATGCTGCTGGGCGCGCCGGCCACGAAGTTCAGCACGTTGTCGAAGGCGGCGTCGAAGTAGAGCTCGTAGCTGTCCTGCTCCACATAGCCGATGTGCGGCGTGCACACGGCGTTCTCCAGCCGCAGCAGCGGGTGGCCCTGCAGGATGGGCTCGCTCTCGAACACATCGATCGCCGCCATGCCTGGGCGACCGCGGTTGAGGGCCGAAACCAGGGCGCCTTCGCTCAACAGCTCGGCGCGCGAGGTGTTGACGAAGAGCGCGGTGGGCTTCATGCGGTTCAGGTCGTCCAGCGTCACCATGCCGCGCGTGTCGTTGCAAAGGCGCAGGTGCAGGCTCAGCACGTCGCAATGGGCAAAGAAGTCCTCGCGGCTCGCGGCGGCGGTGTGGCCGTCCGCCACGGCGCGGGCGCGGCTCGCTTCGCTGCCCCAGACCTGCACCTGCATGCCGAAGGCGCGGCCGTAGCCGGCCACGATCTGGCCGATCTTGCCGTAGCCCCACAGCCCCAGGGTCTTGCCGCGCAGCAGCATGCCGATGCCGAAGTTCGGCGGCATGGATGCCGCCTTCAAGCCCGACTGCTGCCAGGCGCCATGCTTGAGGTTGCCGACATACTGCGGCAGCCGGCGCATGGATGCCATGATCAGGGCCCAGGTCAGCTCCGCGGGGGCGATGGGCGAGCCCACGCCTTCCGCAACGGCGATGCCCAGCCGCGTGCAGGCCTCGATGTCGATGTGCGGCCCCACCCGCCCGGTCTGCGCGATCAGCTTGAGCTTGGGCAGCTTTTCCAGCAGCTGGCGCGGGAAATGGGTGCGCTCGCGGATCAGCACCAGCACCTCGGCATCGCGCAGCCGGACGGACAATTGCCCGATCCCCTTCACCGTGTTGGTGAAGACCTTGGCGTTGTAGGGGTCCAGCTTGCTGGCGCAGCGCAGCTTGCGCACAGCATCCTGATAGTCGTCGAGAATGATGATATTCATGGCATGCTTGCGGCATTGTGCCTTCTAAATCAAGGCATTGGGCATGAGACTGCGAGCAATTTATTAGATTTTTGGCTGCCTGCCCCGGGCCTGGGCGCACACCCTGGTGCTGGCCATGATGGCGGGTGAATACCGCTCAATTGGCGGGATCGAATCCGGGGGGTCTCCCTAAGATGGCCGGCAAGCGCAACTGTTTGCCTGCCCTCGCGGAAGCAGGCGCCTCGCCATGGACATGTCACAACCCGCTGCCGCACTGCTGGATCAGGCCGAATCAAGTGAAGCGATGATCGCCCGCGCCCGCGGCGGGGCGATGCCATTGCAGGAGCTGATGAGCCTGGCGCATCAATGGCAGCACGGCGGGCAACTGGCCGAGTGCCTGGCCCTGTACGAGGCCTGGGTCGATGCCAATCAGAGCCCGCAGCGCCTGCTGGCGCTCTTCAACTGGGGCACGGTACTTGGCGAGATGCGCCGCCATGCCGAGGCCGAGGTGGTGTACCGCCGGGCCTTGGCGCTGAACCCGGACTTCGCCCAGGCCAAGCTCAACCTGGGCCATCAGCTGGAGCACCAGGGCAAGGCCGCCGAGGCCCTGGCCCAGTGGCAGTCGGTCTATGACGCCGGCGAGCTCATGGCCGTTGGTGCCGAGCCCATCGATCTGCGCCTGCATGCGCTGAACAACGCCGCCCGCCTGCTCGAGAGCGAGCGCCGCCTCGACGAGTCCGAGGCGCTGATGAAGCGCAGCCTGCTGCTCAAGCCCGAGCAGGGCGACGTGCAGCAGCATTACGTGCACATCCGCCAGAAGCAGTGCGAGTGGCCCATCTACCAGCCCGTGGGCGAGGTGACGCACAACCAGCTGCTGGTCAACACGTCCCTGCTGGCCACGCTCAGCGCCACCGACGATCCGGCCATCCAGCTGATGGTGGCCCAGCGCTTCGTCAATGAGCGGGTGCTCAAGTACAAGGGCAAGCCCTTTCATCAGCTGCACGCACGGCCGCCGGGCGAGAAGATCCGCATCGGCTATCTGTCCGGCGACCTGCGCATGCACGCCGTGGGCCTGCTGACGCCCGAGCTCTTCGAGCTGCACGACCGCAGCCGCTTCGAAGTCCATGCCCTGTGCTGGAGCAAGGAAGACGGCACGGCGCAGCGCGCCCGCATTCTGAGGGCCATGGACCAGGTGATGCCGCTGGCTGCCGTGGAGGACCAGCAGGCGGCGCGCCAGATCGCCGAGGCCGGCATCGACGTGCTGGTCGACCTGCAGGGCCTGACCAGCGGCGCGCGTCCCAACATCCTGGCCTACCGCCCGGCGCCGGTGCAGGTGGGCTACCTGGGCCTGCCGGCCACCTCGGCCCTGCCGGGGGAGGACTACATCATTGCGGACCGCTTCGTGATGCCGCCGGAATACCTGCCGCTGTGCACCGAGAAGCCCATCTACCTGCCGCATTGCTACCAGGTCAGCGACCGCCAGCGCGAAGTCGGGCCCACGCCGGACCGCGCGCGCTACGGCCTGCCCGAGGACGCCTTCGTCTTCTGCAGCTTCAACAACAACCACAAGTACACCGAAGAGATGTTCGCGGCCTGGATGCGCATCCTGCAGCAGGTGCCGGGCAGCATCCTGTGGCTGCTGGCGGACAACGTCTGGGCCGAGGCCAATATGAAGGCGGCGGCACAGGCGAACGGCGTTGCCCCGGAGCGGCTGCTGTTCGCGCCCCGCGTGGCCCCGCCGGAGTACCTGGCGCGCTTCCAGCTGGCCGATCTGGTGCTGGACACCTTCCCCTACAACGCCGGCACCACCGCCAGCGACTGCCTCTGGATGGGCACGCCCATCCTGACGCGCTCGGGCCGCTGCTACATCTCGCGCATGGCCGGCAGCCTGCTGACGGCCGTCGGATTGCCCGAACTCGTGACCTATTCCTTGCCCGAGTACGTGGAGCGCGCCGTGCAGATCGGCCGGCAGCCGGCGCGTGCGGCATCCTACAAGCGCTACCTGCGCGAGCAGGGGCGGCAGACGCCCTTGTTTGACATTCCCGCGCTGGTGCGCGATCTTGAGCATGAGTTCGAGCGTCTGGTGCAGGAGCACCGGCGCAAGGTTCCGGGGGCCTGAGCCTGCTGTGAGCCTGGTGATTGGGAGCCTGCGTGAGTCAGCGACATGATTCCTTCTTCGACGGCGGCAAGCCCTCCCGCGGGGCTGCGCTGCACCTGGCCGCGGCTCCCGAGCCGGCCGGGCGCGAGCATGCCGTGCCCGAAGGAGACATCGGCGACCCGCTGCTGCAGGCCCTGGTCTGGCTGACGCAGCATCACGGCAAGGCCCGCTCGCCCGCTTCGCTGCGTGCCTGCGCGCCCTCCGACGGCCCGCTGGCACCCAATCAGGCCATCCGCATGATGCGCGAGGCCGGCTACGAGGCCGGCATGCTCAGCAAGGGCCTGGCCGAGATCAACCCCCTGGTGCTGCCCGCCGTGCTGCTGCTCAACGGCGGCGACGCCTGCGTGCTGGTGTCCCGCCGCGAGGTGGAGGGCCAGCAGGCCTACGAGGTGGTGTTTCCCGGCCCTGAGGCCAAGGCCTGCGTGGTGGCCCAGGCCGAGCTGGAGGGCGAGTACAGCGGCTTCGCCCTGGTGGCCACGCCCAAGGAGGTCTCGCAGGCCGATCCGCGCCATCACGCGCTGCTGGCAGGCCAGGGCAGCCACTGGCTGTGGGGCACGCTCAAGCGCTTCATCCCCTACTACCGCGGGGCCATGACGGCGGCGCTGCTGAGCAATCTGCTGATGATGGTGACCGGCCTGGTGACCAGCGTGATCTACGACAAGGTCATCCCCCACCACGACGCCACGGCCACGCTGTGGACCCTGGCCATAGGCTCGGCGCTGGCGCTGATGTTCGACCTGTTCGCGCGCCAGCTGCGTGCCCATCTGATCGACCTCGCCGGACGCAAGGCGGACCTCATCATCGGCTCCATGCTCTTCAAGCAGACCCTGCTGGTGCGCATGGAGCACAAGCCCGCCTCGGCCGGCTCCTATGCCCACTACCTGGGGCAGGTGGAGACGGTGCGGGAGTTCTTCACCTCGGCCAGCATGTCGGTGGTCTCGGACCTGCCCTTCATCGTGCTCTTCGTGGCCATGACCTTCCTGATCGGCGGACCGCTGGGCTGGGTGGTCGCCTTCGCGGTGCCGGGCCTGGTGCTGCTGACCTTCTTCCTGCAGAAGTACCTGCGCAACGTGGTGCGGGCCAATATGGCCGAGCAGGCCGAGCTGCAGGGCTCGCTGGTCGAGGTCGTGGAAGGCCTGGAAGACCTCAAGACCTCGGGCGCCGAGGGCCGCTTCCTGCACCGCTACGAGATCAGCAATGCCGTGGCCGCCGAGTCCGGCCTGCGCATGCGCGCCATGCACGCCTTCACCAACAACCTCACCATGACCATGCAGCAGGCCGTGACCCTGGTGATGCTGGTCTGGGGTGTCTACCTGATCCAGGACCGCGTGATTTCCGCCGGCGGGCTGATCGGCGCGGTGATGTTCGCCACCCGCGCCATCGCGCCCCTGGGCAGCGTGGTGAGTCTCACCGCCCGCTACCAGAGCGCGCGCGCGGCCATGCAGTCGCTGGACGAGGTGATGAAGAAGCCGGTCGAACGCGCCTCGGACCGCAACTACGTGCCCCTGAGCCAGTTCAGTGGCCGCATCGGCCTGCGCGAGGTGGGCTTTGCCTATCCCATGACCGGCGAGCACCAGGCGCCCAAAGTGCTCAAGGGCGTGAACCTGCGCATCGAGCCCGGCGAGCGCATCGCGGTGCTGGGGCGCATCGGCAGCGGCAAGTCCACGGTGCTGCGCCTGCTGGCCGGGCTCTACCAGCCCACCGAAGGCATGGTGGAGATCGAGGGCATCGACCTGCGCCAGATCGACCCGGCCGAGTTCCGCGCCCATGTGGGCTTCGTGTCGCAGGAGCCCAAGCTCTTCCACGGCACGCTGCGCGACAACGTGGCCATGGGCCGCCCTGACGTGGATGCCGCGCGCCTGGTCGAGGTTGCCAAGCTGACGGGCCTGGACCGCGTGGTCGCCGGCCATCCGCTGGGCTGGGATCTGCCGGTGGGCGAGATGGGCAGCCTGCTGTCCGGCGGCCAGCGCCAGATGGTGGCCCTGGCCCGCGCGCTGGTGAACCGCCCCAAGCTGCTGCTGATGGACGAGCCCACCAGCTCCATGGACGCGCAGTCCGAGATCCTCTTCCTGCGCCAGCTGCGCGATGCGGCCCAGCAGTGCACGCTGCTGGTGGTGACCCACCGTCCGGCCGTGCTGGAGCTGGTGCAGCGCATCGTCGTGATGGATGCCGGGCGCCTGGTGATGGATGGTCCGCGCGATCAGGTGCTGGCGGCCTTGTCCGGCGTGCGCCCCGCCGCGCCCGACCCGGCTGCGGCTGCCCAGGCGTCCAATCTGCACATGCACCCCGCGGCGCAGCCGGTGCAGCGCTCGCCGTCCGTGTGAAGCGCAGATGCCCACCGAATGAATAGCGAACAAGGGTGCTGAGTGGCTTCTTCCTCCCGTGACGAAGGTCTGTTCCTGAGCAGCCTGGCTGCCGCCCAGGTGGACGAGCCGCTGCCGCGCGTGATGTGGGCCGTCTACCTGATGCTGGCCGCGGTCGTGGCCGCCATCGTCTGGGCCTCGGTGGCGCAAGTGGACATGGTCAGCCGCAGCGAAGGGCGGGTGGTGCCCGATGGCAAGGAACAGATCATCGCCAGTCTCGATTCCGGCCTGCTGCGTGAGCTGCTGGTCAAGGAAGGCCAGCAGGTCGAGGCCGGCCAGGCCCTGGTGCGTCTGGACCCCACGCGGGTCGAGGCCCAGCAGAACGAGGGTCAGCTGCGCGAACTCGCCATGATGGCCCAGGCCGCACGGCTGCAGGCCGAGGCCAATGGCACGCCGCTGAAGTTCCCCGACGAGCTCAAGTCCATGGCCACGCTGATGGCTGCCGAGACCCAGGCCTTCCAGGCCCGGCAGCGCCTGCTCGAGGAATCGCTGGCCGGCATTGAGCGCAGCGCGGCCCTGGTGGCGAAGGAGTTGAAGGTCGCGCAGGACATGTCGGCCAAGGGCCTGATGTCCGATGTGGAGGTGATGCGCCTGACCCGCCAGGTCAACGAGATGCGGCAGTCGCGGGTGGAGCGCCTGGGCCGCTTCCGCCAGGAGGCCACCAGCGAGCTGGTCAAGCTGCAGAACGAGCTGGGCATGCTGAAGCAGCAGCAGGTGGTGCGCCAGGATGCCTTGGACCGCACGGTGCTGCGCTCGCCGGTGCGCGGCCTGGTCAAGAACATCCGCATGAACACCATCGGCGGTGTCGTGGCCATGGGATCGCCCATCATGGAGATCGTGCCGGTGGGCTCGCGCATGCTGGTGGAGGCGCGGGTGAGCCCGGCGGACATCGGCTTCATCCAGGTGGGGCAGCATGCGGTGATCAAGCTCTCGGGCATCGACTTCAACGCGCTGGGCGGCCTGGAGGGCAAGGTCGAGCAGATCAGCCCGGACGCCATCGGTGAGCCCAACCCGCTGGGTGGCGATGGCCGCTACTACCGCACCCTGATCCGGGCCGAGCAGAACAACATCCGCTACAAGGGCGAGACCCTGGCCATCATCCCCGGCATGACGGCCGCGGTGGAAATCAAGACCGGCGAGCGCTCGGTGCTGAGCTTCCTGATGCGGCCCATGATGCGCTCGCGCGAGGCGCTGCGCGAGCGCTGATCCCTGCGCTTGTGCCCTCCATGACGCTGTCCGAGCCCTGGAGAAGCAGGGCTTAGCGGCGCTTTTTCCCGCTCAAGTTCCCGGCCGCCCTGTGGTCCAGTACAGGCATGAGCAAGACCTGTCTGTACCCTTTGGGAGCCTGAGGCCATGGCGACGCTGCGCATCCTCGGCCTGTGCCTGCTGCTGGGCGCCGTCACGGCGGCCCGCGCCCAGGGCCGCTGCAATGAGGACGACACCAATACGCCCGCGGCGCAAAGGGCCGCCAGCCAGGTCGTGATCAGCGACGCGGACCCCCGCACGCAGATCCAGCTGCTGGTGGACCGCGCCCTGAGCCGCAGCCAGTCCGTGGGCATGGTCAAGCTGCTGGCTCAGGCCGCGCGCGATGACTGGGAAGAGGTCAGCCAGGCCAACAAGCCGCGCGCCAGCCTGGACGTGCAGGGCAACCACATCGGATCCAGCACCGACGGCGTCAGCACCGGCAGCGGTGCGCAGGGCCGCGTGGCGCTGAGCCTGAGCACCACGCTGTTCGACTTCGGGCGCAACCGGCAGCTCGCTGGCTGGCGCTCGCAGCTCGCCGAGGCTGCGCGCCAGGGCTACTTCAGCGCCGAGCAGCAGCTGGCGCTGCAGACCGTCTCGCTGGCGCTGGACCGCGGACGCTACCTGCTGCAGGCCCAGGTCTACAGCCAGTATGTGCGCCGCATGGCCTGCCTGGTGGACTCGCTGGAGACCATCGTCAAGGCCGACAAGGGCCGGGCCAGCGAGCTGGTGCAGGCGCAGAAGAACCTGCTGCAGGCCGACCTGGCGGTGGAGGCCACCATGTCGGCCCTGCGTCAGACCGAGACCCGGCTCAAGCGCTTCGTGGGCGAGGAACTGCCGCCCAGCGCCAGCTTTTCCAACCTCCTGACCCGCGTGCCCGAGCTGGAAGACATGCAGCGCGACGCCCAGAGCGCGCCGGACCTCGCCCAGCTCGAAGCCCAGGCCCGTGCCCAGGGCAGCTATGTGGAGAGCGTGCGCGCCAACGCCAAGCCCCAGGTGAATGCCATCGTGGGAACCAGTGCCAGCGCCGGCGTGACCCGCACGCGCGACTGGGCCGTGGGCTTCAGCGTCAACGTGCCGCTGATGACGCCGGGCCAGGATGCCTCCGTCAATGCGGCCACCAAGCGCGCCGAGGCGGCCCGGCTGCAGCGCGAGGACGCGCTGGAGACCCGCCGCTACCGGCTGATCGACATGCACGAATCCGCCACTGCGGCCTTCGACCGCGCGCGCCGCATCACCGAGATCCTGCGCAACAGTTCACAGCTGCGCACGGCCACGCTGCAACAGTGGCAGCAATTGGGCCGCCGATCGCTGTTCGATGTGATGGGTTCGGAGTCAGACTACTACTCGCTGCGCATCGCGCACGTCAATGCCATCTTCGACGGGCAGCAGGCCGTGGCCATGCTGTGGTCCATGGGCCGTGGCGTGATGGCGCCGCTGCGTTGAAGTCCTCGGCTGCAGGCAAATCGTTTTCAAGAGAACCCAGGGCTCAGCGCCCAGCGACAACATGGCAAACATCCTCGATACCGGCGTCAAGCTCGTGAAGAACGTCGGCCGCTACAACATCGGCGCGGGCTCCCTGGCCGAGTTGCGGGGGCTGCTGGACGGACGCCGGGCGCAGGCCCGCGCTGAAGGGCAAGCGGGTGCGGTCGTCTTCCTGGTCGATGAGTTCTTCGCCGGCCAGCCCGAGCTGCCGGCGTGCCTGGGGGCGCTCGACGAGGACGTGCTGCTGTTCGTGCGCACCGAGCACGAGCCCAAGACCGAAGGCATCGATACCTTGGTCGCCAGCCTGCTGGATCGCGGCCTGAGCCAGCCCGCGGCCGTGGTGGGCATGGGCGGCGGCATCACCATGGACACGGCCAAGGCGGTGTCCAACCTGCTGGGCAATGGCGGCCATGCCGCCGACTACCAGGGCTGGGACCTGCTCAAGCGGCCCGGCATCTTCAAGGTGGGCATTCCCACCATCTCCGGCACCGGCGCCGAGGCCACCCGCACCTGCGTGATGACCAACGAAGCCACTGGCCTGAAGCTGGGCATGAACAGCGATCACACGGTTTTCGATCACGTGATCATGGACCCGCAGCTGACCGCCACGGTGCCGCGCAACCAGTACTTCTACACGGGCATGGATGCCTACATCCACTGCATCGAATCGCTGGCCGGCAGCTATCGCAACGCCATCGGCGACGCCTACTCGCGCGAGACCATCAACCTCTGCCGCCAGGTCTTCACCCAGGGCGACATGATGGCGAGCGAGAACCGCGAGCGCCTGATGGTGGCCTCCTACCTCGGCGGCTGCGCCATCGCGACCAGCTATGTGGGCCTGGTGCATCCACTGTCCGCCGGCCTGTCCGTCGTGCTGGGCCTGCACCACTGCGTGGCCAACTGCATCGTGATGCGGGCCATGGGCGAGTTCTACCCGCAGGCCTATGACGAGTTCTGGGGCATGGTGCAGGCCCAGCGCGTGGAGATCCCCCAGGGCGTCTGCGCGGGCCTGGACGCGGCCGGCTTCGAGGCGCTCTACAAGGCCAGCATCGTGCATGCCAAGCCCCTGACCAATGCCCTGGGCGAGGACTTCAAGTCCCGCCTGACGCCGGAAAAGGTGGCGGACCTGTTCCGCCTGATGTAAACAGCCCTTGAAGCAGCTGCACCAGCTCGGGAGACACCATGCCAGGCTATGAAGTGATGGGCCCAGAGGAACTGGCCGAGATCCAGGACATCTTCGCCCGTGGCGCCATCTTGTTCCGCCACGGTTTCGACGCGCTGCGCGGCGACTGCTACAAAGTGCGCGAGTTCGAGCAGGCCTTTGCCAAGACCATGGGCTCGCCGCATGCGCTGGCCGTGTCCTCCGGCACCGCCGCGCTGCGCGTGGGCCTGGCCGCGCTGGGCATCGGCGCAGGCGACGAGGTCATCACGCAGAGCTTCACCTTTGTCGCCACGGTGGAGGCCATCATCGAGGCGCGCGCCACACCGGTCTGCGCCGAGATCGACGCCACGCTCAATCTGGACCCCGAGGATCTCAAGCGCCGCATCACGCCGCGCACCAAGGCGGTCATCGTGGTCCACATGCTGGGCACGCCCGCGCGCCTGCCGGAGATCAAGGCCATTTGCGACGAGCACGGCATCGCCCTCATCGAGGACGCGGCCTGGGGCTGCGGCGGCTCGCTCAACGGCCGGGCGCTGGGCAGCTGGGGCCGCCTGGGCACCTTCAGCTTCGACTTCGCCAAGACCATGACCACGGGCGAGGGCGGCCTCGTGCTGTTCCAGGAGCAGGACGACTGGGCCCGCGGCGCCGCCTGGCATGACCACGGGCACGAGAACAACCCCGCCGTGCCGCGCTGGGAAGACACCCGCGCCAGCAGCGGCTTCAACTTCCGCATGATGGAGCTGCAGGGCGCAGTGGGCCTGGCCCAGCTGCGCAAGCTGCCGGACATCGTGAGCGCCCAGCGCCGCAATCGCGAGGCGCTGTGGCAGGCCATCCGCGACCTGCCCGGCATCACGCCGCGCGAGGTGCCGGCCGGCAGCTACGAGACGGCCGATGCTCTGGTCTTCTTCGTCCAGGACAATGCCGCGGCCCGCCGCTGTCGCGAGGCGCTGCTGGCGCGCGGCCTGGCCACCAAGATCCTGCCGGAGGCCTACACCTGGCACTTCGCCGGCACCTGGACCCACATGCCCGAGCTGGCTGCCGCGCATGGCGGCGAGCTGGCCCTGGCCTTCCCGCAGTCGGCGGCGCTGCTGTCGCGCGCGGTCTCGCTGCCGGTGGGCGTGAAGCTGCGCGAAGAGGCGCCCGCGCTGGCCCGCCAGGCCCTGACGGAGGCCCTGGGTCTGGCGCTGCAGCCGCAGGAGGTGAACGCATGAACTTCAAGCCGCTGGTCTCGGTCATCGTGCCGGTCTACAACCAGGAGCGCTTCATCGGCCGCTGCCTGCGCTCGCTGCTGAACCAGACCCTGCACAGCGACCAGTACGAAATCATCGTGATCGACGACGGCAGCACCGACCGCACGCCGTATGCGCTGGAGCTTTTCCACGACGCCATCGTGCCCCTGCGCAACGAGCGCAACCTGGGCCTGCCGGCCTCGCTGAACCGCGGCATCCGCACGGCGCGCGGCGACTTCATCGTGCGGGTGGATTCGGACGACTACGTCAACGCCA
Source organism: Burkholderiaceae bacterium (assembly GCA_041905785.1). GTDB lineage: Bacteria > Pseudomonadota > Gammaproteobacteria > Burkholderiales > Burkholderiaceae_C > Roseateles_B. The sequence goes on along the minus strand of JAYRKJ010000027.1, from coordinate 34,916 downwards.
ACTTCCTCAACATCCTGCACTTCTTCCTGGACCAGAACCCGCTGCACGACGCCGTCGCCTGCGACTATCTGCTGGTGGACGATCACGAGCAGGTGCTGGAGCGGGTCAACTGCATGGATGAACCCATCGCCTGCGGCATCATGTTCCGCAAGGCCCACCTGATGGAGACGGGGCTCTACGACGAGAGCTTTCAACGCCACGAGGAGCGCGAGCTGCGCATCCGCTTCGAGCAGAAGCACCACATCGCCCGGCTGGAGCTGCCGCTGTACCGCTACCGCCGCCACGACCACAACATCACCAACGACCTCGACGCCATGGAGCTGCACCGCCAGCGCCTGATCAGCAAGCATGGCGTCGACGGATCCTCGGCTTCCCAGGCCGCCCGCAGGAGCATGCAATGACCGCCTCGGTGACCCTCGGCCAGCGCCGCCTCACCCCCGACAGCCGCCCCTATGTGATCGCCGAAATCGGCGTCAACCACGAGGGTTCGCTGGACCAGGCCAAACGCCTGATCGAGCTGGCCAAGGAGGGCGGGGCCGACGCCGCCAAGTTCCAGAGCTACAAGGCCGAGACCCTGGCCTCGAAGCACTCGCCGTCCTACTGGGACACCAGCAAGGAGCCCACGCGCAGCCAGTTCGAGCTCTTCAAGAAGTACGACCGTTTCGGGCCCGAGGACTACCGCGCGCTGGCGCGGCACTGCGAGCAGGTCGGCATCGACTTTCTCTCCACCGCCTTTGACGATGCCGCGGTGGAGTTCCTGGACGAGCTGATGCCGTTCCACAAGATCGCCTCGGCCGATCTCACCAACATCCCCTTCCTGCGCAAGATTGCCGCCAAGGGCAAGCCCGTGGTGCTCTCCACCGGCGCCTCCACCCTGGGCGAGATCGACAGGGCCGTGCAGACCCTGCGTGCTGCCGGCTGCCGCGAGCTGGTGCTGCTGCACTGCGTGCTGAACTACCCCACGCCCAATGCCCAGGCCCATCTGCGCATGATCAAGGGCCTGCAGCGGGCCTATCCGGAGCTCCTGATCGGCTACTCCGACCACACCCTGCCGGACGAGGCCATGTACCCGCTGATGAGCGCGCACCTGCTGGGCGCCGTCGTGCTGGAAAAGCATTTCACCCATGACAAGACGCTGCCCGGCAACGACCACTACCACGCCATGGACGTGCACGACCTGCGCCGCTTCATGCAGGCCCTGGACACCGTGCACGACCTGCTGGGCGAGAGCGACCACAAGCAGCCCACGCCCACCGAAGGCCCGGCCCGCGCCAACGCCCGCCGCTCCATCGTGCTGACCCGCGACGTGGCGGCCGGCGAGGTGCTGACCGAAGCCCACCTGACCTACAAGCGCCCCGGCACCGGCATCAGCCCTCTGCATTGGGACGAAGTGCTGGGCCGGCCGGCGCTGCGCGCGCTGGAGTCCGACCACGTGCTGCAGTGGGCCGACCTGGGGCAGTGCGGCTGAGCCATGGCGGCGCGCCGCCCCGGTCATGTGGTGGCCCTGGTGCAGGCGCGCATGGGCTCCAGCCGCTTTCCCGGCAAGATGCTCGCGCCGCTGGCCGGGCGGCCCCTGCTGGCCTGGGTGCTGGAGCGGCTGAAGCAGGCCCGGCGCCTTGATGCCCTGGTGCTGGCCACCACGGACCTGCCGCGCGATGCGGCCCTGGTCGAGCTGGCAAGAAGCCTGGGCGTGGCCACCTTCACCGGCAGCGAGTCCGATGTGCTGGGCCGCTTCGCACGCGCGGCGCGCCAGTTCGAGGCCGACACGGTGGTGCGCGTCTGCGCCGACAACCCCTTCATCGACGGCGCGGTGGTGGACCAGCTGGTGGACTTCTATGCCGCCAGCGATTGCGACTACGCCTGCAACCACCTGGACCGCCTGGGCAGCGGCTATGCCGACGGTTTCGGCGCCGAGATCCTGTCGGCCGCGCTGCTGCATCGGCTGAATGAACTCTGCACCGAGCCGCGCCATCGAGAGCACGTGAGCATCGCCGTGTGGGACGAAGGTGCCCCCTGGCGCAAAGCCGCGCCCAAGGCCCCGCCGGCGCTGGCCCATCCCGAGCTGCGCTTCGACGTCGACGAACCCGGCCACCTGGCGCTGCTGGAGTCGCTGGTTCAGGTGCACGGCCTGGGCCTGCAGAGCCCGGCCGCCGCCGTGGTGGCCGCGCGGCTGAAGGACCTGCTGCCGACGTGATCCGCGCCGCCAGGGCGGTCGGCGCCGCGCCGCGCTGTGGTGGGCGGCTTTTCCCCTGCTTTTTGTCCTAAAGAAGTGGTGTCGATCTGCCTACAGTGGCATATCACCCATTTCGCCCCGCAGTGCAGCGCAACGGGGCCAATCACCACTGGACAAGGGCAGGGCGGCTGTGCAGATTCAGGCCATGAGCAGCAAGACCAGCGAGGCGACGGACCCGCGCGCCGTGGCGGCCGAGATGCAGGGCTGCATGGAACGCCTCTTCCCCCTGCCGCGATGCCTGGCCGGCGAAGCCAACCGCGCCACGCTGCGCGGCCTGCAGGCCATCGCGCCGCTGCAGATCCAGGAAGTGCCCAGCGGCACGGCGGTGCACGACTGGACCGTGCCGTCCGAGTGGTCGGTGCAGGAGGCCTGGATTGCCGACGCCACGGGGCGTCGCCTGGTCGACTTTGCCGCGCACAACCTGCACCTGGTGAGCCACAGCTGCCCCGTCGAGGCCGAGCTCAGCTGGGCGGCCTTGCAGCCCCATGTGCACACGCACGCGAGCCTGCCCGAGGCCATTCCCTACCGCACCAGCTACTACCAGCGCAGCTGGGGTTTTTGCGTGACCCAGGCCCAGGCCCAGGCGCTGGCTGCGGCGCCGGGCCCGCTGCGGGTGCGCATCGCCAGCGTGCTGCAGCCCGGCAGCATGAGCCTGGGTGAGCTGCTGCTGCCGGGCCGCCGCGCGCAGGAGATCCTGCTCTCGGCCTACATCTGCCACCCTTCCATGGCCAATGACAGCCTCAGCGGCGCGGTGCTGCTGGCATTCATCGGCCGCCATCTGGCCGCGCTGCCCGATCGGCAGTACAGCTACCGCCTCGCCTGGGTGCCGGAAACCATCGGCGCGGTGGCCTATGCCGCCACGCGGGCCGAGGCCATGAAGCAGGTGGAGATGGGCCTGGTCGTCACCACGGTGGGCGGCCCCGGGCCCCTGGGCTACAAGAAAACCTTCGACGAGCGCCATCCGCTCAACCGCCTGATCGAAGAGGTGTTCCAAGAGCGCGGCGATGCGTTCAAGACCTATCCCTTTGACATCCACGGCAGCGATGAGCGCCAGTGGTCCTCGCCGGGCCTGCGCATTCCCACCGCGACGATCTGCAAGGACCGCTACTACGAATACCCCGAGTACCACAGCTCGCTCGACGACCTGCGCCTGGTCAATGGCGCGCAGATGGCCGAGAGCCTCGACGCCTACTGCCGTCTGATCGGCAAGCTGGAATCGCGCGAGCTGTACCGCAACACCGCCGGTGCGGGCGAGGTGATGCTGTCCAAGCACGAGCTCTACCCCAAGAGCGGCGGGGCGCAGCTGCCCGAGCTGGGCGGGCGCAGCGAGCTGGACCTCATCCTGTGGCTGCTGTGGCATTGCGACGGACACACCAGCCTGCAGGACATCGCCCACACGCTGGCGGTGCCGCTGGAGCGCCTGCGCGGGCTGGCTCATCGTCTGAGCCAGAAAGGGGTGCTGGCCCATGTCTAAGCTGGACCTGCAGCCCTTTGATGACCTCACCGCCTGGGACGCCCTGGTGCAGCGCTCGCCGCAGGGCAGCCTGTTCTGCGAGAGCTGGTTCGCTGATGCCGCTCGCGAGCCGGTGCAGCGCTTTGCGGTGATGCAGAAGGGCACGCTCAAGGCGGGCCTGTGCCTGCCGGTGTCGGCGGATGGGCGCCGGGTCATCGCACCGGACCTCAGCATCTACGCCGGCCTGCTCTACGACCTCGGTGCCGACCGCCAGCGCGTCAAGCGCCGGCACGACGAGTTCCAGATCGCCGAGTTCGTGGCCGCCGAGCTGGCCGCACGCTTCGACAGCGTCGAGCTGCAGCTGTCCCCGCAGATCGAAGACCTGCGGCCCTGGCTGTGGCATGACTATCACGGGCCGGCCAAGGGCCGCTACCAGACCGACCTGCGCTACACCACGGTGCTGGACATCAGCAGCCTGCAGGCACTGGGTGGCCAGGAGGCGGCGGCGCAGCAGAGCGCGCTGTTCGCCGAGATGGAAACCGTGCGCCGCTACAGCGTGCGCGAGGGCTGGAAGAAGGGCGGTCGCGTCGAGATCGTGCATGACGGCGCGGCCCTGCTGAGCTTCTACCGCGCGCTGATGAGCGCCCAGGGCCAGCCGCCCGAGGAGGCCAAGTTGCAGGCCATGGCCGGCGTGATGCGGGCCCTGCTCGAGCGCGGACGCGGCGCCCTTTTCCACGTGCTGGACGCCGAGGGTTGCCTGCTCTACGCCGTGGCCTATGGCTGGGACGAACGCCGCGCCTACTACCTCTATGGCGCCGGCAGCCCCGAGCGCAGCACGCCCTGGCAGGGCACGCTGGCGCACTGGGTAGCCTTCCAGTATCTCGCCCAGGAGCATGGGCTCGGCGAGGTCGACCTGGAGGGCGTGAACAGCCCGCAGCGCGGCTGGTTCAAGCTGGGGTTCGGTGGGGACCTGGTGCCCTACTGCTGCGTGCGCAGAGGAGGGACGGCATGACGGACGACGGCAAGCAGCGGCTCGAACGCCAGCTGGCGGAACTCCACCTGCGCGAGCACGCGCTGCTGGTGGGCAACGGCACCACGGGCCTAGCCTTGCTGGTGCGGGCGCTGGGGCTGCAGGGGCGCCAGGTGGCGACACCCGACAGCGTCTGCCTCAACGTTCCGCTGGGCCTGCGCTTCGGCGGCGCGCTGCCCGAGTACCTGGACAACCAATGGTGCGACCTGGGGCTGGACAGCCAGGCGCTGGCCCGGCCGCGCGCAGAGCGCGGCGCCATCCTCGCCGTGCACGGCTATGGGCAGATCAGCGAGATGGACCCGCTGCTGGCGGCCGCCCGTGAGCAGGGCCTGCCGCTGCTGGAGGACGCCTGCCTCGCCATGGGCGGCAGCCACCATGGCCGGCCTGCGGGCAGCTTTGGCCTGGCATCGGTGATCAGCTTCGGTGCCGGCAAGCCCTTGAGCATGGATCACGGCGGCGCCGTATTGACTGACGACGCCGAGCTTGCGGCCGAACTGCGCGCACTGGACGCCGAGCTGCCGGCGTTCAGCGTGCAGGCACAGGCCCGCATCGACGCGCTCGGCTCGGCCCACACCCGCCTGTACAACCGCTGCTGGCCGGACGGGCTGGCGCAGCAGGCGCCGGCCTTTGCCGAGGACTTGCTGGCCGCATCGGACGCCTTCCTGCATCGTTTCGACCCGGGCCGCCTGGGCCAGCTGAAGCAGCTGCTGCCGCGCCTGCCGCTGGTGGTGCGCCAGCGCCGCGAGAACTTCGACCGGCTGCGCCAGCTCCTGCAGCCCCTGGCCGGCGAGGCGCTGCAGCTGCTGACCCCCACCGACGGCGCCGTGCCCTGGCGGCTCAATGTGCTGGTCCAGCGCCGGCACGAGGCCCTCCGTGCCCTGCATGCCCAGGGCCTGCATGCCAGCAGCTGGCATCCGCGGGCCTCGGGCTTCCTGCCGGGCCCCGGTGCTGCGGACGCGCATCCCGTGGCCGAGCAGCTGGGGCGCGAGATCCTGAACCTGTGGGTGGACGAGCATGCCACCAGCGACTACCTCCTGGCCGTCCAGCGCAGCCTGGACCTCCATCTGCGGGCCGGGCAAGACCTGACCCTGCCGGACCGAGCCCACTGCTGAGGCGCGGCCGAGTACGAACTTTCCGGAGCAAGAAGACCATGGACAAACTGCCCATCTCCGTCACCATCTGCACCTACAACGAAGAGCAGGACATCGGTGACTGCCTGAAGAAGGTGTTCGCCAACCATCCGGCCGAAGTCATCGTCGTGGATGGCGGCTCGACGGACCGCACGGTGGAGCTCGCCACCGCGGCCGGCGCACGGGTGATACAGCCGGGCGTGAAGGGCCTGTCCTCGCAGCGCCAGGCGGGCATCGACGCCGCGACCCAGCCCTATGTGGCCATCATCGACGGCGACGACCATGTCGAGCCGGACTTCCTCGCCACCCTGCTCAAGGAAATGCAGGACTACGGCTATGACGCGCTGCTGGGCCGCGAGGTGGCCTTCGAGCCCAAGACCTACTGGGAAAAGGCCATGGGCAGCACCAACTACGGCATCACCTTCACAGAGAAGCCGGTGGACACGAACATGGTGGGCCGCCCCTCGCTGTACCGGGCCGAGGCCATCAAGCATTGCGGCTTCGACAGCTTCTTCAACGGCGTGGGCGACGAGGACACGGACCTCTCCATCCGCATGGAGATCGCCGGCTTCCGCCAGGGCATAGGCACCGGCCTCACGCACCGCCAGCAGACGCCCAGCTTCCGCGGCATCGTCAAGAAGTTCGTCAAGTACGGCCGCGGCGACGCGCGCATCGTCTACAAGTACCCCTTCAAGGCCAAGAACCTGATCTACCACCTGGCCATCCGCTACCCCTTCGTGCGCGGCGGCAAGGCCATCGCGCGGGGCGACTGGAAGTACTGGCCCTTCTACGCGATGTACGGCTGGATCCGCTTCTTCACCATGCTGCCCGAACTGGTCAAGCTGCTCTTCGTGCGACCCCATCACGGACCTTATCCCGCCAAGGTGCGCGGCTGATGGCGGCCTGGTGGGAGGGGCTGGCGCAGCGGGTCGCGGCCTGGCTGCCGACGGTGGAGTCGCCGGGCCATCCGGGCTGTTATCGCGTCGCGCGCGAAGCCTTTCATCCGCGCTCCATCGACGCGACCTCGCTGGCGCTGGATCTGCGCCTGATGCTGGGCCTTTCGGCCGATCTGCCCGGTGCGCTGGACTTCTTCGACGCCTGCCAGGACCCGGCCACGGGCTTCTATCACGAGCCTCATCGCGCGGAGCTGGACGCCGGCGTTCCCCGCATCCACGAGATGTCCGGCACCTACTTCGGCTACCAGGTGGGGGCGGTGCTGCTGGCGCTGGACCGTGCGCCGCGGCACCCGTTTGCGTTCTACGAGGGCCTGCGGCCCGCGGGTGCGCTCGAACGCTACATGGCCCAGAACATGCCCTGGCAGCGCGCCCCCATGGGTGCCGGCAATATGTGCGACCACGGCGCCACCATGATGCGTGCCAATGCCCGCTTCTTCGACCCCGGCTGGACCGAGATGCTGCAGCGCATGCGCGCCTGGCTGGACGCGCAACAGGACCCCGCGACGGGCTTGTGGGGCTCGCCGGCGCCGCAGGGCCGCAATGGGCTCGTGCAGGCCGGCTACCACCTGATGCGCGGCCTGCATTTCCATGATGACGTGCCGCCCGGCTGGTGCGAGCGCATCACCGACACCACGCTGGCCAGCCTGCAGGAATGCGCTGTGTTTCAGGAGGGCCAGGGCGAGGGCTGCCACGACATGGACCATTTCGTTGTGCTGGAGCGCATGCTGCGCTACACCAACGGCTACCGCGAGGCCGAGATCCGCGCCGCCTGCGAGCGCCGCCTGCAGCAGCTGCGCCATCTGCACCGGGAAGACGGGGCTTTTTCCTTCGAGTCCCAGGGCAGCATCACCAACCATAATCGGCACGAGGTCACGGCGGGACTGCCGCAAAGCGATCTGGTCGGCACGGTCTTCTTCATGGAGACCCTCCTGCGCCAGCTGCGGGTGCTGGGCCTGCCGGTGGCCTGGCAGAGCTCGGCCACGCATGGCGTGCCGCACTGAGCGGCGGGCCCCGCCCCCAATCACGAGCGAGGAATGCGATGAGCGATCTGGTTCAACGGGGCTGCCCCGTCTGCGGCGCCGGCACGGCGCAGGAAATGCACCGCCACCGCTTCAGCGCCCTGGCCGGCGTGGCGCTGGACGGCTTCGAGCAGAAGCTGCTGGGCTGCGAATCCTGCGGCGCGCACTACGTGGGCGAATACCTGTCGCCCGCCGCCTTGGCCCGCTACTACGCTCAGTCCTCGAGCTATGAGTACCTGGTCAGCGAGCAGTCGCTGCCGCGCGAGGAAGCCCAGCGCTCGCAGCAGCAGCACGCCTTCCTGCAGCCCTATCTGAAGCCCGGTGCGCGGGTGCTGGACGTGGGCTGCTCCACGGGCTACACGCTGTCGCTGTTTGCCGCAGAGGGCCATCGAACCCATGGCATCGAGCCCTCGGCCGTGCTGAGCCAGATGGCGCGTGAGCGCTACGGCCTGCGCGTGGACACCTGCTTCGTGGAGCGCGCGGACCAGTTGCCTGGTGGCCAGGACCTGGTGATGCTGTCCCATGTGCTGGAGCACCTGATGGACCCGGCGCAGATGCTGGCGGCCATCCGCGGCTGCCTCGCGCCGGGTGGACGGCTGTTCATCGAGATCCCGGTGATCGAACTCTTCGACGAACGCGATCTCTTTCAGCTGTCCTTCGAGCACGTCAACTACTTCTCCCACGGCTCGCTGAGTAACCTGATGCACCGCTGCGGCTGGCGCGAGGTCGAGCATCAAGTCTTCGAGAACGACGACGGCACCTCGCCGCATTACCCGACCCTGGCCAGCCTCTGGGAAGCCTCGGACGCCGCCTTGCCCCTGGTGAACCGCAGCCGCCATGACCGTGCCGTGGTCCGCCGCTACCTGCAGCTGGTGGCGCGCCACACCGAGCAGACCGACGCCGTGATCCGCCGCCTGATGGACGCCGGCCGCCGCGTGGCCATCTGGGGCGGCGGCACGCTGACGGCACAGTTGCTGGCCAAGTCCGCGCTGGCCGGCTATCGCGGGCAGCTGCTGGGCATCCTGGACGTCGACCCCAAGAAGCATGGCCTGCAGATGCAGAGCATGCCCGTCTGGCAGCCGGATTCCGAGCAGGGTCAGGCCTTGCTGGCCGACGCCGAGGCGGTGATCATCGGCTCCTGGTCCAGCCAGGAGGCCATCCATGCGGCACTGCGCCAGCGCGGTGTGGCCGAAGGCCGCATCGTGCGTCTCTTCTCCACGCCGCGTTGACGGCAGCCCCTCCCGCGCATGCAGCACAGCATCCTCATCAACCACCGCATGGACTTCATGCTGGCCCAGCAGCTGCTGGGCCAGCTGCCCGAGGCCGAGGTCCTGGTCTTCGATCCGCAACTGCTGGAGCATGCGCGCAGCCTCGGCCTGCCGCAGGCGCGGCTGCAGCGTTGGCCGGGCAACGACCTCAATTGGCGGGTCTATCGTGCGGTCCGCGAGGAAGCCGCGGCGCTGCAGCAGCGCATCGACACCGCCCTGGCGGCGCTGGTGCCTGAAGCGCCGGGCTGCCAGTGGCATCACTACGGGCTGTTCTATCTGCTCTTCACCTTGCGCGGCTATGCGGCCATCGGCGATCAACTGGCCGGGCAGCGGCCGGGAACGCGGCTGCATGTGCTCGGGCCGCAGCAGGCTTTTCGCTACGGTCAGCATTCCATTCTTCCGGCCCTGTCCCTGATGCAGTCCTTCGGCCGGGCCGGCCTGCCCGGCCAGGTCTACACCTACGAGCTGCCGGCGCCGCCGGAGGAGCAGGTGCCGGACCTGCGCCAGGCCGCGGCGCACCGGCCCGAGCTGCTGGTCCACCTGCCCACCTGCTTTTACGACCACGCCTACTTCGAGGGCGAGGTGCTGGCCTCGGGCCAGCGCGCGCTGAACCTGCCTTCGCCCTTCTACGACGTGAAGCTGCCGGCACTGCCGCCAACGCCCATGGAATCGCTGCTGGCCCTGGGCCAGCGCATTTCGGCCGCCAGCCTGGATCGCATGGATGCCGTGCTGGCCAGCCTGCGCCAGATTCTGCAGCAGGCCCTGGCGCCGCTGATGCCCAGCCCCGCCTTCCTCGCGCTGCAGCTGCAGGCGCTGCTGGACGCCTACCGGCGCCAGCTGTACTTCTTCGAGGCGCTGGAGCAGGCGTTTGTCGACGGGCCGGCCCACCAGTTGCTGATCTCCAATCATGATGCCGGGCTGCATGGCCCCCTGCTCAGCCATGCGCAGCGCCATCGCATGAAGGTGCTGCTGGTGCCGCATGCCAAGTTCTTCAACGCGCCGGCGCCGGAGCTGCCCAATGGCCTGTGCCTGGCGCATCCGCTGCAGGGCACGGCGGTGGCCGGCCTGAGCGGCAAGCCGGTGGCCTCGGCGCCGCTCGCCTTTCCCGAGCGGCTGATCCTGCCGGAAACCCTGCCCCGGCCGCTCAGAACCCTGGGCGTGCTGCTGGCCGGCGTGTCCTACAACAGCATGTGCGCGGCCGACATGGACGCCTACCTCGACGGCCTCAAGCGCCTGCAGGACTGGTGCAATGCCAGGGGCATCGAATGCCGGCTGCGCTGCAAGCCGACCGACGGCTTTGCCAGCCAGATCGCCGAGCACCTGGGGATCGAGGTGCAGCAGATCCTGCGCCAGTTCGAAGGCAGCCTGGCGGACTTCGGCGCGGCCTGCGACCTCTGCCTGGGCTACGACGTTCCGACCAGCGGTGCCATCGAGCTGCTGCGCCAGGGCACGCCCATGCTGCATGCGCAGCTGCGGCCCTTGCTGCCTGAAGAGCTGTCGCTGCTGAACGGCCGCATCGTGCCGCTGCGCATGCTGGACGAGACCCTGGCCCAGCTGCAGCAGTGGCAGCAGGACCCCAGCGCCCTGTGGCGCTTCTGCCGCCAGCAGCACGCGGCCTACCTGAACCTGCAGGCCGAGGCCCGGCCCCTGCGCGACTTCCTCGTCTGAACTGCCTGGCCGGGAGGGCTCAGTTCTCGCCCTTGGCTGTGCCCGTTCGGGCTTAGCATGCGTGGACCGTGACTGCAGGAAGCCGGACCTTGAATCCCACCGACTTGCCGGATGTCTTCATCCACAGCCATGCCCTGGTCGAATCCGCCTTCATCGGCCCGGGTACACGCATCGCCGCCTTTGCCCATGTGCTGCCCGGCGCCCGGCTGGGGGCGGATGCCGACATCGGCGATCACGCGCTGATCGACGGCCAGGTGCAGCTGGGCCAGCGCGTGCGCGTGCGCCCCGGCGCCCAGCTGTGGTCGCCGCTGGTGGTGGAGGACGACGTCTGCATCGGGCCGAACACGGTGTTCAGCGGCGGCGCCGAGGCCGGCGTGCTGACCCATGTCGGCGCCGGTGCCGTGATTGGCGCCAATGCGACCCTCCGCTGCGGGCTGCGCATCGGTCCGCGTGCCCAGGTGCAGGACGGCGCGGTGGTGACCCGCGATGTGCCTCCCCATGCCATCGTGACGGGCAACCCGGCCCATATCGTGGGCTACGTGGACACGCCGCATCTGGATCTGCCGGCTGCGCCGCGCGCGGCCAGCCAGCTCGATGTGCCGCCGGCCTTGCACGTGGCCGCCGCCCGCCTTGTGTCCCTGCCCAAGATCGTGGATCTGCGCGGCGCCCTGAGCTTCGGCGAAATCGGCGTCCACCTGCCCTTTACGCCGCAGCGCTTTTTCATGGTCTATGACGTGCCCAGCAAGGAGGTGCGGGGCGAGCATGCGCACAAGGCCTGCCATCAGTTCCTGGTCTGCGTGAAAGGCAGCCTCAGCGTGGTGCTGGACGACGGCCAGGCCCGGGACGAAGTCACGCTGGACAGCGCCCGCATGGGCCTGCACATCCCGCCCATGGTCTGGGGAATTCAGTACCAGTTCTCGCCGGACGCCGTTTTGCTGGTGCTGGCCTCGGACACCTATGCCGCGGATGACTACATTCGCAGCTACGAGGACTTCCTCGCCGCCCTGGGTCGCACCGGGCGCTGAGCATCGCAACACCGGGCCGGCATGTCGGCGCCGGGGCAAGGAGTACGCGAGATGGCTGAATCCAGCCTGCCTTTTCTCAACCTGCAGCCGGCCTACGCGGCCAGCCAGGCTGCCATCGACGCAGCGCTGCAGCGCGTGGCGCGCAGCGGCTGGTTCCTGCTGGGGCAGGAGCTGGCGCATTTCGAGGAAGCCTACGCGCGATCCGTGGGGGCCGCCCACTGTGCGGGCGTGGCCAACGGGCTGGACGCGCTGTGCCTGGGCCTGCGCGCGCTGGGCGTGGGGGCGGGCGATGAGGTCATCGTGCCTTCCAACACCTATATCGCGACCTGGCTGGCCGTCAGCCAGTGCGGCGGCGTGCCGGTGCCGGTGGAGCCTGATCCGCAGACCTTCAACATCGACCCCGCCCGCATCGAGGCGGCTGTCACGGCGCGCACGCGGGTGATCCTGCCGGTGCATTTGTATGGCCTGCCGGCGGACATGGATCCCATCATGGCGATCGCCCGCCGCAACGGCCTGAAGGTGCTGGACGACTGCGCCCAGGCTCACGCGGCGCGCTACCACGGCCGACCCGTGGGCTGCCTGGCGGATGTCTCGGCCTGGAGCTTCTATCCCGGCAAGAACCTCGGCGCCATGGGCGACGGCGGCGGCATCACCACGGACCTGGCGGCGGTGGACGAGCAAGTGCGTGTGCTGCGCAACTACGGCTCGCGCCAGAAGTACCACAACGAATGCAAGGGCGTGAACTCGCGCCTTGACGAGATCCAGGCCGCCGTGCTGGCGGCCAAGCTGCCCCAGCTGGAGGCCGCCACCCGCGAGCGGCGCCGCCTGGCTGCCCGCCTGCTGGAGGGGCTGGCCGGCCTGCCGCTGCAGCTGCCGCTGGTGCCCCAGGGGCTGGAGCCGGCCTGGCATCTCTTCGTGGTGCGGCATGAAGCGCGGGACCGCCTGCAGGCCGCCCTCGCCCAGCAGGGCATCGGCACGCTGATCCACTACCCGGTGCCGCCGCACCTGCAGCCGGCCTATGCCGAGCTGGCTTATCGCGCGGGCGACTTCCCCATCTCGGAGGCCATGCACAAGCAGGTGCTGAGCCTGCCGCTGTGGCCGGGCATGAGCGAGCAGCAACTGGACCTCCTGATCCAGGCGGTGCGGCGCAGCGCCTGAAGCCGGGGCGACGGGCCTGCGCTCAGCGGGCGGGCGCCGGCCCTCGCGAGCGCGCCGGGTTGCCCACCCACAGCTCACCGGCGGGCACGTCTCGGGTGACCACGCTGCCGGCGCCGATCAAGGCGCCTTCGCCAATGGTGACGCCGCCCAGGATGGTGGCATTGGCGCCAATGGAGGCGCCGCGCTCGATGCGCGTGGTCTGGAAGCGGGCCGGGTACTGCTTGGACCGCGGCGTCGGGTCGTTGGTGAAGGTGGCGTTGGGGCCGATGAAGACGTCGTCCGCCACGCGCAGGCCGTCCCAGAGCTGTACGCCGCTCTTGACCGTGACGCGGTCGCCCAGCACTACGTCGTTCTCGATCAGCACCTGGGCGTTGATGTTGCAGTCCGCGCCGATGCGTGCACCGGGCAGGATCACGCAGAACTGCCAGATGCGCGTGCCGGGCCCGATCTGGCTGGACTGCACGTCGGACAGCGGGTGAATCTGGGGCGGGGTGGTAGCAGGCGGCATGGGCCAAGCATACGCGAGCCCCGAGCTCGGCGGACTGCCGTCAGGCGGGCAGCGATATCGCGTCCAGCAGCTCCCCCTCGATCTGCAGCTGCAGCTTGTTCTGCTGCAGGGCCGGGCCGTCGATCAGGAAGGTGTCTTCCACCCGTTCGCCCAGGGTCGAGATCTTGGCCAGCTGCAGATTGATGTGGTGGCGGGCCAGCACGCGGGCGATGGCGTAGAGCAGACCGGCGCGGTCGCTGGTGCTGATGGACAGCAGCCAGCGCTGGGCGCGCTCGTCAGGGCGCAGCGAGATGCGCGGCGTGTACGGGAAGCTCTTGACCCGGCGCGACAGCCGGCCGCGCCGCGGCTCGGGCAGCGGGCCTTCGGCCATCAATGCCTGCAGCAGGCGGGTCTCGACCAGGGAGACCAGGTCGCGATGGTGCATGTCCAGGTCTGGTGCGATGACCTGGAAGGTGTCCAGCGCGTAGCCCGTGCGCGCGGTGTGGACCTTGGCATCGAGGATGTTGAAGCCGGCGCCGTCGAAGTAGCCGCAGATGCGGGCGAAGAGGTCGGCCCGGTCCGGCGAGTAGACCAGCACCTGCAGGCCTTCGCCGACCGGCGAGGGGCGGGCCCGCACCACGGGCACCTCGGTCTGCACGTAGCGCCAGAGCACGCGCGCATGCCATGCCAGCTCGCCGGCCTCCTGCCGCGCGAAGTAGCTGAGCTCCAGGGTCTTCCACAGCGGTTCCTCGGTGCCGGGCAGCTGGGAGTGCAGGGCCAGGTCTTGCCGGGCCTCCTGCTTGCGGGCCTCGATCTCGGCCTCGCGGTTGATCTGGGCGCCGCCCAGGCGCCGCAGCGTGAGCCGGTAGCAGTCCTCCAGCAGCTTGCCCTTCCAGGCGTTCCAGACCTTGGGGCTGGTGCCGCGGATGTCGGCCACGGTCAGCAGGTACAGGGCCGTCAGGTGGCGTTCATCGCCGACCAACTGGGCGAAGGACTCGACCACCTCGGGGTCGGAAAGGTCCTCTTTCTGCGCCACGCGGGAGAGGGTCAGGTGGTGCCTGACCAGGAACTCCACCAGCTCGGCGTCGGCCTTGGGGAGCTTGTGGGCGCGGCAGAAGCGCCGCACCTCCTCGCCGCCCAGCTCGCTGTGGTCGCCGCCGCGGCCCTTGGCCACGTCATGAAAGAGGGCGGCCACGTAAAGCACGTACGGGCGCTCGAACTGCGCGGCCAGCTGGGAGCAGAAGGGGTACTCGTGGGCGTGCTCGGGGATGAAGAAGCGCCGCACATTGCGCAGCACCATCAGGATGTGCTGGTCCACGGTGTAGACGTGGAACAGGTCGTGCTGCATCTGTCCCACGATGGCGCGGAACACCCAGAGATAGCGCCCCAGCACCGAGGTCTGGTTCATCAGCCGGAAGGCGCGGGTCTGGCCCTTGCCTTCCTGCAGGATGCGGATGAAGGTCAGGCGGTTGGCGGGGTCGCTGCGGAACTTGCCGTCCATCAGGCCGCGGGCGTTGTACAGCGCGCGCAGCGTGCGCGCCGAAAGGCCCTTGATGCCCGGCGCCTGCTGGTAGACCAGGAAGGTCTCCAGGATGGCATGGGGCTCGTGCTGGTAGAGGTCGTCGCTGGCGACCTCCAGCATGCCGCCACGGTCGAGGAAATGCGCGTTGACGGGGCGCATGGCGGCATCCTGCGAGCCGTTGATGCGCTCCTCCAGGTTGAGCATCAGGATCTGGTGCAGCTGCGTGACCGCCTTGGCGGCCCAGTAGTAGCGCCGCATCAGCACCTCGGAAGCGCGCTGACCCTTGCTGCCCTCGTAGCCGAAGCTCTGGGCCACGGCGGTCTGCAGGTCGAAGACCAGGCGGTCCTCGCGCCGGCCGGCCACCACGTGAAGCCGGGCGCGGATCAGCTTGAGCACACCTTCGTTGCGCTGCAGCTGGCGGCTCTCGAAAGGCGTGATCAGCCCCTTGGCGGCCAGTTGGGGCCAGGTCTTGCCCAGTCCGGCGGCGCGGGCCACCCAGATCAGCACCTGCAGGTCGCGCAGACCGCCAGGGCTCTCCTTGCAGTTGGGCTCCAGGGCGTAGGGCGTGTCGTCGTACTTGACATGGCGCTGGCGGGCTTCCAGCTGCTTGGCGCGCAGGAAGGTGCGCGCGTCCAGGGCCTGCAGGATCTGCTGCTCGAAGCGCTTGAAGAGGCCGCGCTCGCCGGCCAGGCAGCGGGCTTCCAGCATCGCGGTCTGGATGGTGATGTCGCCGGCCGCTTCGCTCAGGCACTCGTCCAGCGTCCGGACCGAGGAGCCGATCTCCAGCCCCACGTCCCAACAGGCGGTGATGAAGGCCTCGATGGCGCTCTTGAGTGGGCCGGGCTGGTAGGCGTCCAGCCCCTCGGGCAGCAGAACCAGGACGTCGATGTCCGAATAGGGGAAGAGCTCGCCCCGGCCATAGCCTCCCACTGCCAGCAGGGCGGCGCCTGCGGGCAGGCCGGCCTGGGACCACAGCATGGCCAGGGTGCGGTCCACATGACCGGCCAGCTGGCGCATCAGGCGGCTGGCGGCGGGCACGGTGGGCTCGGCCGCGCGAAAGGCTTCCAGCAGGCTTTGCTTGCCGGACTTGAAGTGCTGGCGCAGCTCAGCCACGCCCAGGACGGGCAGATCGCTCATGCAGGAGACTCCAGGGGCGCATGATCTGCAGGCCTTCCACCCGCAGGGCAGGATCAGGCCGTGATGAAGGCCGGCGGCGGCGGGCTGCCGGCCGAGACGGTCAGCACCTCATAGCCGGTCTCGGTCACGGCGATGGTGTGCTCCCACTGGGCGGACAGCGAACGGTCCTTGGTGACGATGGTCCAGCCGTCGCCCATTTCCTTGATCTCGCGCCGGCCGGCGTTGATCATGGGTTCGATGGTGAAGACCATGCCCGGCACCAGTTCCTCCAGCGTGCCCGGGCGGCCGTAGTGCAGCACCTGCGGCTCCTCGTGGAACTTTTGGCCGATGCCGTGGCCGCAGAACTCGCGGACGATGGAAAAGCCGGCGTTCTCGGCAAAGGTCTGGATGGCATGGGCGATGTCGCCCAGGCGCGCGCCGGGCTTGACCTTGGCGATGCCCTTCCACATGGCCTCGTAGGTGAAACTGCAGAGGCGCTTGGCGGCGATGGAACCCTCGCCGACCACGAACATGCGGCTGGTGTCGCCGTGCCAGCCGTCCTTGATGACCGTCACGTCGATGTTGACGATGTCGCCGTTCTTCAGCGGGCGCTCGTTGGGAATGCCGTGGCAGACCTGGTGGTTGATCGAGGTGCAGATGGACTTGGGGTAGGGCGTGTAGCCCGGCGGACAGTAGTTCAGCGGCGCGGGAATCGCCTGCTGCACATTGACGATGTAGTCGTGCGCCAGCTTGTCCAGGTGCTCGGTGCTGACCCCAGGTTTGACATGGGGCGTGAGGTAGTCCAGCACCTCGGAGGCCAGGCGTCCGGCGATGCGCATGGCGGCAATGTCAGCCGCGCTCTTGAGGGTGATCGTCATGGGGCGGAATTATCGCCGAGTCGTCCCGGCCCTGCTGGAGACAGGGCCGGTGCGGCACCCAGGGCTCGCTGGGGCGTGCTCAGTCGGCCCAGCTCACCACGCCTGTCCAGGCCGTGGCCAGCACGACCAGGCCGAAGGCGATGCGGTACCAGGCGAAGGGCACGAAGCTGTGACTGGAGATGTAGCGCAGCAGCCAGCGCACGCAGAGCCAGGCCGACAGGAAGGAGAACACAAGGCCCACGGCGAACAGCGGCAGATCGGCCACGGACAGGAGGGCCCGTTCCTTGAACAGGCTGTAGGCGCCCGCGCCGATCAGGGTGGGGATGGCCAGGAAGAAGCTGAAGTCCGTGGCGGCCTTGCGCGACAGGCCCAGCAGCATGCCGCCGATGATGGTGGCGCCCGAGCGGCTGGTGCCGGGGATCATGGCCAGGCACTGCACGACGCCGACCTGAAGGGCGTCGAAGGGGCTCATGGCGTCCACGTCGTGCACGCGCACCGTGCTGGCCGGGCGGCGCTCGGCCCACAGGATGATGAAGCCGCCGATGATGAAGCTGGAGGCCACGATCACCGGCGTGAAGAGATGGGCCTTGATCGCCTTGCCGAAGAGCAGGCCCAGGACCACCGCCGGCACGAAGCCGATGGCCACATTGAGCACGAAGCGCCGGGCCCGGGCGTCGTGCCCCAAGCCGGCGACGGTCTCGCGCAGGCGCTGCCAGTAAACCAGGATGACGGCGAAGATGGCACCCGTCTGGATGGCCACGTCGAAGACCTTGCTCTTGTCATCGCTCATGCCCAGCAGCGAGCCGGTGAGGATCAGGTGGCCCGTGGAGGAGATGGGCAGGAATTCGGTCAGACCTTCGACGATCCCCATGATCGCGGCCTTGATGAACAGAAGAAAATCCAAGACGGGCTCCAAGGTTTCGAGCAGCAAAAGAAGCGGCGCATGATAAGCGCAGCTGCCTGCGGTGCCCGCATGCGCCTGTGCGGCGCTGTCAATGCAAGGTCAAGCTGCAAGGTCATGCCTAAACGCGTGCGCCTTGACCCCCGGCAGCGCTGTGCATACAGTACTGACCGGTCAGTCAGTACACCATGAGCACCCGCACGAACGCCTCTGCCCCCCAAGCCCCCGCCGCAGCCGGCGGCGTCGCCGCACCGGTTCCCCGCCAGCGGCGCAAGCAGGCGCGTCCGCAGGAACTGCTGGCCGCGGCGCTGGAGCTGTTCGTCGAGAAGGGCTTTGCCGCGACGCGCTCCGAGGAGGTGGCGCAGCGCGCCGGCGTCTCCAAGGGCACGCTCTACCTCTACTACCCGTCCAAGGAAGAGCTGTTCAAGGCCATGGTCCGCGAGAGCCTGTCCTCGCGCATTGCCGAAGCCGGTGTGATGATCGCGCAGTTCGTGGGCCCGACCGCCGAGCTGCTGCAGCGCGTCATGTACATGTGGTGGACCGAGGTGGGCTTGAGCCCGGCCGGCGGCATCACCAAGGTCATGATGGCCGAAGCCCGCAATTTCCCCGAGCTGGCCAACTTCTTCCACGAGGAAGTGGTCGCGCCGACCCAGACGCTGCTGGCGCAGGTGATCCAGCGCGGCATCGACCGCGGCGAGTTCCGGCCCGTGTCGCCCCTGCTGACCGTGCAGGTGTTGATCGGCCCGATGCTGCACCTGGTGCTGTTCCAGCATTCCTTCGGCGCTTGCGCCCTTCACCTGCCCTGCGAGAACCCGGCCGACGTGCTGGCACTGGAGCTGGATCTCCTGCTGCACGGGCTGTGCCCGCGGCCAGAGCAGGAGGCGGCCCCTCCGCCTGCCGGGGCTTCGGGCCAGGACTGAAGGCAAGGCCAGCATTTTTCACGAAGCTCCGATCAACCCCTCAAAGCCTCCCGCGCCATGTCACAGTCCAGCTTGAACGGTTTCCGCCCGCGTCATTGTCAGCATGGACGCCTGCATTGGTCGATCGGCTTGCTGGTCCTGCTGGTCGTGCTGATTGGGGCCGGCATCTATCGGGCCCGCGCGGCGCGCCAGGCGGCGGTGCCGGTCGCGGCGACCGGCACGCCGCAGCTGCGCCTGGCGGACCCCGATCTGCTGCAGGTGCAGACCAGCCGACTGGCACGTTCGGTGACGGTGTCCGGCGGGCTGCGCGCCGTGGACTCGGCGCTGGTCAAGGCCAAGGTGGCGGGGGAGCTCAAGTCCCTGCTGGTGCGCGAGGGCGATGCCGTCAAGGCCGGTCAGGTGCTGGGTCAGTTGGACCCCACGGAGTATGAGATGCGCCTTCGACAGGCCGAGCAGACGGCGGCCGCGGCCAAGGCGCAGTGGGACATCGCCCGGCGTCAGCTGGAGAACAGCCGCGGTCTGGTGAGCCAGGGCTTCGTGTCCGCCACGGCCCTGGAAAGCGCCGTGTCCACCGAGGCCTCGGCGGCGGCCAACTGGCAGGCCGCGACGGCCGCGGTGGATCTGGCCCGCAAGGCCCTGGCCGACACGCGCCTGGTCGCGCCCATCAGCGGGCAGGTCTCGCAGCGCCTGGCTCAGCCGGGCGAGCGCGTGGCCATTGACGGCCGCGTGCTGGAGATCGTCGACCTGCGCCAGCTCGAGCTCGAGGCCGCCGTGCCTCCCGAGCAGGCCGCCGGGCTCGCCGTGGGCCAGACGGCCCAGCTGACGGTCGATGGCCTGCCCCAGCCGGTGACGGGGCAGGTGCAGCGGGTCAATCCCGCGGCTCAGAGCGGATCGCGGGCGGTGCTGGCTTATCTGCGCCTGCCGGCCTCGCAGCCGGGCCTGCGCGCCGGCCTGTTCGCGCGCGGCAGCGTGCTGCTGGACGAGCGCGAGGCGCTCAGCGTGCCGCTCAGCGCGGTGCGCGTGGACCGCAGCGAGCCCTATGTGATCAAGGTGGTGCAGGGGCAGGGCGGCGCCGAGGCCCAGTGGCAGACCGTGACGCTGGGCGCGCAGGGTCAGGTCTTGCGCGATGGGCGGCTGCAGCCGGCGGTGGAAGTCAAATCGGGGCTGCAAGGCGGGGACCGCATCGTCTCGGGCTCGGCGGGTTCGATGGCGGCCGGCACGCGCCTGGTCCTGCCGGGGGCGGCGTCCGTCGCCGGCGCGGCGTCGCCGTCGGCCTCGACCTCCTCGCATTGAGACCGGGAGCGCCGCATGTGGTTCACCCGCGTCTCCATCCACAACCCGGTCATGGCCACCATGGTCATGCTGGCCTTCGTCGTGCTGGGGCTGTTCAGCTACCAGCGCCTGTCGGTCGACCAGTTCCCCAACGTCGACTTCCCCACCGTGGTGATCAGCATGGACTATCCGGGCGCATCGCCCGAGATCGTCGAGGCCGAGGTCACGAAGAAGGTGGAGGAGGCCGTCAATACGGTGGCTGGGATCAACTCGCTCTATTCGCGCTCCTACGAGGGCACCTCGGTGGTCATCGTGGAGTTCAACCTGGACATCGACGGGCGAAAGGCCGCCGATGACGTGCGGGAGAAGGTCGCCCTGATCCGCCCCAGCCTGCGCGAGGAGGTCAAGGAGCCGCGCATCTCGCGCTTTGACCCGCAGTCCGTGCCCATCTTCAACGTGGCCCTGCTGTCGGACGACGGCCGCCAGAGCCCGCAGGCGCTCACCACCTGGGCCACCCAGGTGCTGCAGAAGAAGCTGGAGAACGTGCGCGGCGTGGGTTCGGTCGCCGTGGTCGGCGGCTTGCAGCGCCAGATCCGTGTGGAGCTGCAGCCGGCGGCCATGGAGTCGCTGGGCGTCGGCGTCGACCAGATCCTGGCCGCGGTGAAGAGCGAGAACCAGGAGCTGCCCATGGGCGCCTTGCGCTCGGCCGAGCAGGAGCGCGTGGTGCAGGTGAATGCGCGCATGAAGCGGCCGGAGGACTTCGAATCCATCGTGGTCGCGCGCAAGAACGGCTCGCCCATCAAGCTGGCGCAGGTGGCTCGCGTGGTCGACGGCCCGCAGGAGCAGGACAGCCTGGCGCTCTACAACGGCCAGCGCACGGTGCTGCTCTCGGTCCAGAAGAGCCAGGGCGAGAACACCATCGCCGTGGTCGACGGACTGATGGAGGCGCTCAAGGAGGCGCGCAAGCTCACGCCGCCCGGCGTGCGCCTGGAGGTCAACCGCGACAACTCGCGCGGCATCCGCGTCTCGGTGGCCAACGTCAAGCGCACGCTGATCGAGGGCGCGGCGCTGACCGTGCTGATCGTCTTCCTGTTCCTGAACTCCTGGCGCTCGACGGTCATCACCGGGCTGACCCTGCCCATCGCGCTGATCGGCACCTTCCTGTTCATGTATGCCTTCGGCTTCACGATCAACACCATCACCATGATGGCGCTGAGTCTGTGCGTGGGTCTGCTGATCGACGACGCCATCGTGGTGCGGGAGAACATCGTCCGCCACGTGGCCATGGGCGTGGACCCGCGCCAGGCCGCGCTGGACGGCACGGCCGAGATCGGCCTGGCGGTGCTGGCCACGACCTTCTCCATCGTCGCGGTGTTCCTGCCCATCGGCTTCATGGGCGGCATCGTGGGCAAGTTCTTCCATGAGTTCGGCATCACCATCGTGGCGGCGGTGCTCATCTCGATGTTCGTGAGCTTCACGCTCGACCCCATGCTCTCCAGCATCTGGCATGACCCGGCCATCCACGGCCATGGGGCAGGGCAGGGGGAGCCCAGGACGTTCTACGACAAGACCCTGGGCCGCGTCACCGGCGCCTTCGACCGCTTCACCGAGTGGCTGTCCGACGGCTACCAGACCATCCTGGCCTGGGCCCTGCAGCACAAGGGCAAGACGCTGGCCCTGGCCATCGCCTGCTTCCTGGGCGGCTGCACGCTCTTTGGCGTGATGGGCAAGGAGTTCGTGCCCAAGGCGGACCTCTCCGAGACCCAGGTCAACTTCTACACACCGGTGGGCTCCTCGCTGGAGCTGACCGAGGCCCGCGCCCGCCAGGTCGACGAAGCCCTGCGCAGCCTGCCCGAGGTGCGCTACACCGTCACCACGATCAACAGCGGTTTCGCGGCCGGCAAGAACTACGGCGCGGTCTACGTGCGCCTGGTCGACCGCAAGGACCGCCAGCGCAGCGTGGTGGAGATGGCCACGCCGCTGCGCCAGAAGCTGGAGCAGATTCCCGGCATCACCGTCACCAATATCGGCCAGACGGACCTGGGCGGCAGCAAGAGCCTGCAGTTCTCGCTGCAGGGGCCGGACCTCAAGGAGCTGGAGCGCATCGCCAACGGCGTGATGGCGCAGATGCGCAAGATCCCCGGCCTGGTGGATCTGGACAGCACCCTCAAAGCCAACAAGCCGACCGCCTCGGTGGAGCTCAAGCGCGAGGCATTGGCCGACGCCGGGCTCAACGTCAATGCGGTCGCCACCAGCCTGCGCACCCTGCTGGCCGGCACCACGGTGGGCAACTGGCGCGCGCCGGACGGCGAGAACTACGACGTGGTCGTGCGTCTGCCCATGGCCCTGCGCGACAACATGGACCAGCTGGCCGGACTGCCGCTGAACATCGCGCCGGCGGCCGATGGCGGCAGCCGTGTGGTGCGCCTGGGCCAGGTTGCGGGCTTGAGCGAATCCTTTGGCGCCAACCAGATCAACCGCCGGGACATGAACCGCGAGATCAACATCGACGCCAACGCCCTGGGCCGCAGCTCGGGGGAGATTTCGGCCGACATCCAGAAGATCCTGCAGGCCACGCCCATGCCGCCCGGCTATCGCTACAGCTTCGGCGGCTCGACCAAGAACATGACCGAATCCTTCCAGTACGCCGTAGGCGCCCTGGCCCTGGCCATCGTGTTCATCTACATGATCCTGGCCAGCCAGTTCAAGAGCTTCCTGCAGCCCCTGGCACTGATGACTTCGCTGCCCCTGACCCTGATCGGCGTGGCGGTGGCGCTGATCAGCTTCAATTCCACGCTGAACATGTTCTCGGTGATCGGCATCGTGATGCTCATGGGCCTGGTGACCAAGAACGCCATCCTGCTGATCGACTTCGCCATCCGCTCCCGCGAGGGCGTGCATGCGCATGGCGTGGACGCCGAACCCATGACGCGCGAGCAGGCCCTGCTGCATGCCGCCCGCGTGCGGCTGCGGCCCATCCTGATGACGACGCTGGCCATGGTCTTCGGCATGGTGCCGCTGGCCTTTGCGATGTCCGAGGGCTCGGAGCAGCGCGCGCCCATGGGGCAGGCGGTGATCGGCGGGGTGATCACGTCTTCGCTGCTGACTCTGGTGGTGGTGCCGGTGGTCTATTGCCTGCTGGATGATCTGGCGCAATGGGCTCGGCGGCGCTGGCGTGGTTCAGCGGCTGCAGCACCCGCAGCGCCCCCTGCCGCCGGGAAATAGAATGCCCGGGTCGCGCCGGACACCCCGGCGAGCTCCCCTGATGAAACGCTGAGCATTGCCATGAATTTCGAACAAGCCCGCTTCAATATGATCGAACAGCAGATCCGTCCCTGGGATGTGCTGGACGGGAGCGTCCTGGCCCTGCTGGGCAGCGTCAGGCGCGAGGACTTCGTCCCGGCCGAGCTGCGCGCTCTCGCTTTCACCGACACCGAGCTGCCCCTGGGCGGCGGCCGCCGTGCGCTGGCGCCGCGCGTGGAGGCCCGCATCCTGCAGGAGCTGCAGCTGCAGCGGGACGACAAGGTGCTGGAAATCGGCACCGGCATTGGCTACTTGACGGCCCTGATGGCCCACAAGGCCCATGCGGTGGTGAGCCTGGAAGCCGACGCCGAGCTGGCTCGCGCCGCGGCCGACAAGCTGCGCCGCGCCGGCCTGTCCCACGTGCACGTGCGCGAATCGGACGGCCGCCAGGGCGCCCCCGGCGACGCGCCCTTCGACGCCATCGTGCTCGCGGGTTCGGTGGCCGAGCTGCCCCAGGTGCTGCTGGACCAGCTCAAGGTGGGCGGCCGTCTGCTGGGCATCGTGGGCGAGGATCCGGTGATGCGTGCCGTGCTGGTGCGCCGCATGAGCGAGAAGGAATTCCAGACCACCGAGCTCTTCGACACCGTGGCGCAGCGCCTGCCGGGCTTCGAGTCGCGTCCGGCCTTCACTTTCTGATCGGCATGGCCTGGCAGCTGCCCCCGACCGAATTCCAGTCTTGGCTGGCCGAGGTGGCGCCCCTGGGGCGCCCCTTGCTGCTGGATGTCCGTGAAGACTGGGAGGTGGCGCAGGTCGCGCTGCAGCCGCCGGGCGTGGACTGCTTGCACATCCCCATGAACGAGGTGCCCGCCCGGCTGGGCGAGCTGGCGGCTGAACGGGCCATCGTCTGTTATTGCCATCACGGGGTGCGAAGTCTGCAGGTCGTCGCATTTCTTTCGGCCCGGGGCTTCGATTCCGTCTATAACCTCGCCGGCGGCATCGATGCCTGGTCCGTGCAGGTGGACCCCGCGTTGCCTCGATATTGAATACCGACCGAACAACCATCAAAACCATTGCTGCAAGGATGCTTCATGGCTGCTGATCATCGACTCTCTTCCTCTTTGCGTCCGCGGACCAGCGTCCTGGTCGCCACCTTGGGCCTGCTCCTCGGGGGTGTGTCGATGGCGCAGGCTCAGAGCCTGCAGGAGCTGTATGACGCAGCGCGCGCCTATGACGCCACCTACCTGGCTGCACGTGCGCAGGCGGAGTCCGCTGAATTCAAGGCCGGCCAGGCGGATGCGCTGGCGCGGCCCACGCTGGGCGCCGGCGCCAGCGTCTACAAGTCCCAGACCCACACGCCCAGCTACGGCACGATGACGGCGGCCGGGCCGGCGCAGATGCCCGCGGCCACGATGAATTCCACGGCCACCCAAGTGGGGCTGAGCGCAAAGTATTCGGTCTACAACCGCGGCAACCACGTCACCATCGAGCAGGCCCAGCGCGGCCTTGGGGTGGCGCGCGCTGACCTGGAATCGGCCGAGCAGGACCTGATCGTCCGCGTGTCCCAGGCCTATTTCGACGTGCTGGCCGCACGCGACACCCTGGGCACCGCCCAGGCCAACAAGAAGGCCATCGCCGAACAGCTGGCTTCCGCCAAGCGCAACTTCGAGGTGGGCACCGCCACCATCACCGACACCCGCGAGGCGCAGGCCCGCTATGACCTGGCCACCGCCCAGGAACTGGCGGCCGACAACGACCTGCGAGTCAAGCAGGTGACGCTGGACCAGATCGTCGGCCGCGTGGGCGTGGACCCCAAGCCCCTGGCGCAGCCTGTGGCGCTGCCGGCCCTGGCTTCCGACCAGGTCGAGACCTGGGTCAGCCAGGCGGAGCAGCATCCTTTGATTCGCAAGGCACAGCTGGGCCTCGAAGTGGCCCGCCTGGAGACCGAGAAGGCCAAGGCGGCCAACGGCCCGACGGTCGACGCCAACGGCTCGCTGGGCGTGCTCAACAACCGCGGCGACGTGCCGATTCCCGGCAGCACCCGCCAGGCCAAGGTGGGGCTGGAAGTCAATATCCCGCTCTATACCGGCGGCTACAACGACAACCGCATCAAGGAAACGCTGAAGCTGGAAGAGAAGTCCCGCAATGACCTGGACTTCGCACGGCGCAGCATCTCCGAAGCCACCAAGCGCGCCTTCTTCGGCGTGCAGTCCCTGCGCGCCCAGGTCAGGGCCTATGAGGCCGCCGAGGCCTCGACCAAGCTGGCGCTGGAAGCCACCCAGCTGGGCTACAAGCTGGGCGTGCGGGTCAACCTGGACGTGCTGAACGCCCAGACCCAGCTCTACTCGACCCAGCGCGACCTGGCCAAGGCTCGCTACGATGTGGTGCTCAACAGCCTCAAGCTGCGCCAGGCCTCGGGCCAGCTGCGTCCTGAGGATCTGGCCGCCGTCAACGCGCTGCTGGCCAAGTAAGCCAGGCCGGCGCCTTGCGCGGCGCATCTCGGGCCCGCTGCCAGCGCAGCGGGCCTTGTCATTGGCGCTGCGACACAATGTGGGGCATCACCTGACCCCATCGCCAGTTTCCTGATCCATGTTGTTCCTGCTCTCACCCGCGAAATCCCTGGACTACGAAAGTCCGGTCTCGCCCGCCGTCGACGCGCTGGCCACCGAGCCGCAGTTCGTCGCCGATTCGCTCGCCCTGATCGAGGTGCTGCGCCGACAGTCGCAGGCGGACATCGCCCGGCTGATGGACTTGTCCGACGCCCTGGCCGCCCTGAACGTGGCGCGCTACCAGGCCTGGGAACCACGCTTCACGCCCGAAAACAGCAAGCCGGCCGTGCTGGCCTTCAACGGCGACGTCTACGACGGACTGGACGCCAAGAGCCTCAGCCTCAAACAGCTGCGCTGGGCGCAGGAGCACCTGCTGATTCTCTCGGGCCTCTACGGCGTGTTGCGCCCGCTGGACCGCATGCAACCCTACCGCCTGGAGATGGGCTCCCGTCTGGCCAATCCGCGCGGGCACAACCTCTATGCCTTCTGGGGTGACCGCATTGCCGAGCATCTCAATGCCCGCGCCGCGGCCTCGCATGTGCCGGTCATCGTGAACCTGGCATCGCAGGAGTACTTCAAGGCGGCCGACCGGCCCTTGCTGCACCCGCGAGTGATCGACTGCCAGTTCGAGGACTGGAAGGGCAGCGGCTACAAGATCATCAGCTTCTTCGCCAAGCGGGCCCGGGGCCTGATGGCGCGCTACTGCATCGAGCAGGGTGTGGACAGGCCCGAGGGCTTGAGGGACTTCGCCATGGACGACTACGGCTTCGCGCCCGAGGTGTCCACTGCTGAACGGTGGGTGTTCCGTCGCAAGCGCTGACGGCCAAGGAGATGAGGATGGGGCAAGCCGCTTCCCCCGAGTTGTGCCGCTGGATCACCGAGCAGATCCGGGCCGGCGTGTCTGGCGAAAAAATCCTGCAGGCCATGGTGCAGAGTGGCTGGGACGAGCAGGTCGCCAAGAACGCCTTTGCGCAGGTCTTCCAAACCCACCAGAAGGAAGAGGCGCGACGCGCCGGCCGGCCCTTTGCCGACTCGCTGCCCGAGCCCGACCTGAGCGGGCAGCCGACCGTGATCCGCGCGCTGGACCGCGACGTCAATGTGCTGCTGACGCTGGCGCATCCGCGCATCGTGCTCTTTGGCGAGCTGCTCTCGCATGAGGAGTGCGACGCCCTGGTGGCGCAAAGCAGGGACCGTCTGAGCCGCTCGGAGACGGTGGCGGTCGCGGTCGACGGCAGCGAGGTCAACAGGGCGCGGACCAGCGACGGCATGTTCTTCGAGCGCGGCGAAAGCGAGCTGTGCGCACGCATTGAGGCGCGCATCGCCGCCTTGCTGAACTGGCCGGTCGAGAACGGCGAAGGGCTGCAGGTGCTGCGCTACAAGCCCGGCGCCGAGTACCTGCCGCATTACGACTACTTCGATCCCTACCATGCCAGCACGCCTTCCATCCTGAAGCGAGGTGGCCAGCGGGTGGGCACGCTGGTGATGTACCTCAATACGCCGCGTCGCGGCGGTGGCACCATCTTCCCGGACAGCCGCCTGGAAGTGGCACCGGTGAAGGGCAATGCCGTGTTCTTCAGTTACGCCCAGCCGGACCCTTCCACCCTCAGTCTGCACGGCGGATCGCCGGTGCTGGAGGGCGAGAAATGGGTGGCAACAAAATGGCTGCGTCAAGGTCTGTTCGAGTGAAGACCAGGACGTAGACTTCAGCCAAGACCCTTGATTGGAATCCGCCTATGAAAAGCATCCTGACCCTCAGCCTTGCCAGCCTGCTGGCCCTGCCGGCACTGGCTCAACAAGCCCAGGGTACGGTCCAGCCCGCGGCGCCGCTGGTGACGCCGCAGCCGGCCGTGGCCCCCGCCGTGGCTGCCCGTACGATGGAGCAGCCGGCCTTGAAGACCAAGAAGGCCCACAAGAAGTCGGCCGCCGCCGGCAAGAAGGCCACGAAGAAGTCGGGCAAGAAGGCTGCCAAGCCGCACAAGGCAGCGACGCACGCCAAGCTGAAGACCAGCCACAAGCACGGCAAGACCCTGCACTGAGCCAGGTGGGCGCGGGCCGCGCCATCCGCCATGCAAGACCGCCGACCCCTCGCCGGGTCAGGCGGTTTTTTCTTGCCCACCAGGTACCGGGCTCAACGCTCCGCCCAGCGCTGCAGCGGCAACTGGCTTTGCTTGAGCTGCCGCAGTACGAAGCTGGACTTGCTGTGACGGATGCCTGGAATCTTGTAGAGCCGCTCGCGCAGCAGGCGTTCATAGTCTCGCGTATCGGCGACGGCGATGCGCACGTAGTAGTCGTAGTCGCCCGAGACCAGGAAGGCCTCCAGCACTTCGGGGATCTGCTCCAGCGCGCGGCCGAACTCGAACAGGGCTTCGTCGGAGTGGCTGTCCAGGGTGACATGGACGATCACCGTGTCTCCCAGGCCGATGGCCGCCGGATTCACCCGCACCGAGTAGCCCTCGATCACGCCGGCTTGCTCCATGCGCTTGATGCGCGTCCAGCAGGGCGAAGTGCTCAGACCCACGGCCTGGCTGATCTCCTGCAGGCTTTTGCGGGCATCCTTTTGCAGTTCGGACAGGATGGCGATGTCGAACTTGTCTAGCTTCATTTTGCAAGTGACCAATTTGGCGGGAAAGTTTGCTGAATGTAGCTTGATGCAGCAAAAATACGGCAAGTATTCCTGAGCTCGCTGCTGGAAACTGCGGGCATGAATGCCCCGCTTGCCTCCACCCGCCTGCAGCCGATGACCGATGCAGCGCCGGCCGCGTTGCCGGGCGCCTCCCCTGGCCCCGCGTTCAACGGCGCTGCTGCCCTGATCGAGACCCTCCTGAGCCTGGGTGTGGACACCGTCTTCGGCTACCCGGGCGGGGCCGTGCTGCCGCTTTACGACGCTCTGCATGCCCAAACCCGGCTGCGCCATGTGCTGGTGCGGCATGAGCAGGCGGCGGTGCATGCGGCCGAGGGGTATGCGCGCACAACCGGGCGCGTGGGCGTGGTCTTCGTCACCTCCGGTCCTGGCATGAGCAACACCACCACGGGCCTGCTGGACGCCTTGTGCGACTCCATCCCCGTGCTGTGCATCAGCGGCCAGGTGGCCACCACGGCCATCGGTACTGATGCCTTCCAGGAATGCGATGCCCTGGGCATCTCGCGCTCGGTCACCAAATGGAACCACCAGGTGCGCAGTGCGGAAGCGCTCAGCGCCGCGGTGGTCAAGGCCCATGCCATCGCGCTGGGGGGGCGACCCGGCCCTGTGCTGCTGGATCTGCCCAAGGACGTGCAGCTGACGCCCTTGCCGCACTGGCGCGGCCCGGCCCGCAGCGCGCCCTGGCGGCCGGCGCAAGAGCCCTGGCAGGACGCAGCGCCGGTCGACGAAGCGTGCGTGGCGGCAGCATTGGAGCTGCTGGCCCAGGCGCGCCGACCGGTGTTCTACGGCGGTGGCGGGCTGATCAATGCCGGACCGGTGGCCTGCGCGCGCTTTGCCGAGCTGGTCAGGGCCACGGCAGCGCCCTGTACTCTGACCTTGCTGGGCCTGGGCGCCTTCCCGGTGCAGGATCCGCAGAACCTGGGCATGCTGGGCATGCATGGCACGCTGGAAGCGAATCTGGCCATGCATGAGGCGGATCTGGTGTTCTGCGTCGGCGCCCGCTTCGACGACCGCGTGACCGGGCGTCTGCAGGGCTTCTGTCCTGGGGCCCGCGTCGTGCACTTGGACATCGACCCGCGTTCGATCGACAAGGTCGTGAAGGCCGATGTGGCGCTGCTGGGCGACTGTGGCGAAAGCCTGCGCCTGCTGCTGGCGGGATGGCAGGCCCGGGGCCTGGGTGATGCGGCGGCTCGCCGTGATCTGCTGGCGTCCTGGTGGTCGCGCATCGCCGGCTGGCAAGCGCGGCATTGCCTGGACTTCGAAGACCGCAGCGACCTCATCCTGCCCCAGGCCTTGATGCGCACCTTGCGCAAGCAATTGCGGGCGCAGGCGCTGCGGCTGGGCCGCGAGCCCATCGTCGCCACCGACGTGGGCCAGCACCAGATGTGGGCCGCCCAGTACCTGGCGCCGGATGCCCCCGGGCGCTGGCTCAGCTCGGGCGGGGCCGGCACCATGGGCTTCGGCCTGCCGGCGGCCATCGGTGCGCAGATCGCTCACCCGGAGGCGCTGGTCGTGTGCGTCAGCGGCGATGCCTCGGTGCTGATGAACATCCAGGAGCTGTCGACGGCGGTGCAGCACCGAACACCGGTCAAGCTGGTGCTGTCCAACAACGGCTACATGGGCATGGTGCGGCAGTGGCAGCAGCTCATCCACGGCAATCGCCTCAGCCACAGCTACACCGAGGCGCTGCCGGACTTCGTGGCCCTGGCGCGAGCCTTTGGCTGGCAGGCGCGGCGGGTGTGCGAACGCGGCGAGCTGGAGGCTGCCTTGGCCGAATGCCTGGCTGCCAGGGGGCCCTTCTTCCTGGATGTGGCCGTGGCGGCACAGGAAAACTGCTTCCCCATGATTCCTGCCGGCGCCGCCCACAACGAGATCTGGCTGGCTGAAGGGCAGCGCTGGGACGCGCCGCAAGCGCCCGCCGAGGCCGGCTGACCCCGGCGCCAGCAGGGGCTGCATCAAGCCAGGGCAGGGAGGCTTGTCTTACCATTGCGCCCCATGACGATCAATGCCGACCCCCAAGAGCTGGCCAAGTTTGGCGAGCTGGCCCATCGCTGGTGGGACCCCGAGAGCGAATTCAAGCCGCTGCACCAGATCAACCCACTGCGCCTGGGCTGGATAGAGGGCCTCTGCCCCTTGGCGGGCCTCAAGGTGCTGGACGTGGGCTGCGGCGGCGGCATCCTGACCGATTCGCTGGCCCGCAAGGGCGCTGAAGCCCTGGGCATAGACCTGGCGACCAAGGCCTTGCGCGTGGCCCAGCTGCATGCCCTGGAAGCCGGCACGCCCAATGTCAGCTACCAGGAGATTGCCGTCGAGGAACTGGCCGCGCAGCGCCCCGGCGAGTTCGATGCCGTCACCTGCATGGAGATGCTGGAGCATGTGCCGGATCCGGCATCGGTGGTGCAGGCCCTGGCCACGCTGGTGAAGCCGGGCGGCTGGGTGTTCATGTCCACGCTGAACCGCAACTTCAAGAGCTTCCTGCTGGCCATCGTTGGCGCCGAGTACGTGCTCAAGATGCTGCCGGCCGGCACGCACGAATACGCGCGCTTCATCAAGCCCGCAGAGCTGGCCCGCATGGCCCGCGAGGCTGGTCTGGAGCTGCAAAGCAGCAAGGGTCTCAGCTACAACCCCCTGACCCAGCGCTACAGCCTGGGCAGCGACACCGACGTGAACTATCTGTTCGCGTTGCGCCGCCCGGCGTGAGCGGCCCGCCCATGGATGCCTGCCTGAGCCCCGACAAGGGCACCGCGCTGCAGACGCGCCTGGCCGGCCTGCGCGCCGTGCTGTTCGACCTCGACGGGACCCTGGTCGACAGCGCTCCTGATCTCGCCGGTGCTGCCAACGAGCTGCGCGCCGCACGCGGCCTGCCGCCGCTTGACTACGCCCTGCTGCGCCCCATGGTGGGCGCCGGTGCGCGCGGCATGCTGGCCGTCTCCCTTCAAATCACCCCGGCGCACCTCGAGTTCGAGTCCCTGCGCAGCGATTTCCTGGCGCGCTACGAGGCCCGCATGCTGCGGGAGACGTGCGTCTTCGAGCAGGTGCATCCCCTGCTCGAAGCGCTGGAACAGGCCGCCGTGCCCTGGGGCATCGTGACCAACAAGGCCGAGCGTTTCGCACTGCCTGTGACCGAAGGCCTGGGCCTGGCGGCTCGCGCCGGTACCGTGATCGGCGGTGACACCACGCCGCACGCCAAGCCGCACCCGGCGCCCTTGCTCGAAGCCGCCCGCCGCCTGGGCGTGGCGCCTGAGCAGTGTGCCTATGTGGGCGATGACGAGCGCGACATCCTGGCCGGCCGTGCCGCCGGCATGCTCACCGTGGCCGTGGCCTGGGGATACCTGGGGCAGGGCGAGCCCATCGAGGCCTGGGGTGCTGATTTCATCGTCCAGACGCCCGAAGCCCTCTTGAAGTCTCTACAACTGGCATAATCTGAAGTTCTGAAAGGGGCCGACCTGGTTTCGACGTGGGTGCGGATCCGGAGTAGGGCATGCCGAGCACCAGTTCGCTCGTAAATCCACTGGAAAAAACTACCTGCAAACGACGAAAAGTTTGCCCTCGCTGCTTAACTAGCGCGAGGCTCCGCAACAGTTGGCCTATGGGCTGGGGTGGCAACACCTGCGGAGTCATTCACATAGGCTGGTCGCCGGTCGGGCTGTACGTCCGGAGACGAGATTACTCAGCTGGCGGCGTCCAAAGCGTGCTCCTGCGCGTTGGCACCGTGAGAATCAAACCAGAGAGCTAAGCATGTAGAACTGCCCGGTGATGGCTTGCGGACGGGGGTTCAATTCCCCCCGGCTCCACCAATACCCAAAATCCCAACCCCCATCGGTTGGGATTTTTTTTGCCCGTTCCCCCAGTGTTGGCGCGGTTTCCGGGCCTGGCCTCGCGAGCGCCGCCCCTGCGAAGGCGGCATTTTTGCCCCCACCGACGCCTCTCTGTTCTCCGTTTTCTCTGGTGGCCACGCGAGCGTTCTCGAGGCCATTGCCTTTGCTGGCGCGGGTTTAGAGGCGGTCGGTTGTGGTTGGCAACTCCTGTAGCGGTGGCGACCCAGGTGCGACTGAGGGGCGAATACCGTGCGCCTCAGTAGCAAGAATTTCGTCTGAACAGTTGTGATGTAACGGTCGTTTCACTAAAATAGAAACATGAACCAGATTACATGGCTGCTACTCACGTACAAGGTCCCGCCCGAGCCGGCCAAGAAGCGCATCGCCCTCTGGCGCAAGCTCAAGGGCATGGGGGCCGTCTATCTCCAGAACGGGGTCTGTCTACTTCCCAAGACTGACGATCACACGCGACGCCTCAAGATCATTGAGAACGAGATCAGCGAGATGTCAGGCGATTCCGTCCTGTTGGAGACGGTCGCGCTCGACGGCGCGCAGGCAGAAAAAGTGGTCGCCCGTTTCAAAGCTGACCGCGATGAGGAGTACGCCGAGTTCCTCGACAAGTGCAAGGACTTTGAGGCCGAGATCGCCAAGGAGACGGCGGCCAACAAATTCACCTACGCCGAGCTGGAAGAGAACGATGTTGATCTGCGGAAGCTCCAGTCCTGGTTGGAGAAGATTCGCAAGCTCGACTTCTATGGTGCGACCTTGGCAACTGATGCACGGGAACGGCTGCAGGCGTGCGAATCGCTGCTCGATGTCTACGCCAAACGCGTGTTCGAGGCTCACGACGAAAACCGTTAAACCCCATTCATCATGACAACAACGACAACCACAACAACGCCGCTCAGCAAGATTCCATCAGGTATTTGGGTACTCGGGTTCGTAAGCATGTTGATGGACATCTCCTCTGAGATGATCCACAGCCTGCTGCCGCTGTTCATGGTCGGCACCCTGGGTGCCAGCGCATTTGCCGTCGGCTTGATCGAAGGTCTGGCCGAATCGACGGCGCTGATCGTCAAGGTGTTCTCTGGCGCGGTCAGTGACTATCTGGGCAAGCGCAAAGGCTTGGCGGTGTTTGGCTACGCATTGGGGGCATTGACCAAGCCCCTCTTTGCTATCGCACCCACCACGGGCATCGTGCTCACAGCACGTTTGCTGGATCGAGTGGGCAAAGGTGTGCGCGGCGCTCCGCGTGATGCCTTGGTGGCAGATATCGCGCCACCCGAGGTACGTGGCGCGGCATTCGGCCTGCGTCAGTCCCTGGACACCGTAGGCGCGTTTCTCGGCCCGCTGCTGGCCGTCGGCCTGATGCTGTTGTGGGCCAACGACTTCCGGGCCGTGTTCTGGGTGGCCGTGATTCCAGGACTGCTTGCGGTCGCGTTGCTGCTGTTTGGCGTGCGCGAGCCCGAGCGTCACGTCGGCGAGAAGCGCACCAACCCGATTCGCCGAGAAAACCTCAAACGCTTGAGTGGTGCGTATTGGTGGGTGGTCGGCGTGGGTGCCGTCTTCACGCTGGCCCGATTCAGCGAAGCCTTTCTGGTGTTGCGAGCCCAGCAGGGTGGGATCGCCGTCGCGTTGGTGCCGTTGGTGATGGTGGCTATGAATGTCGTCTATGCAGCCTCGGCCTATCCGTTCGGGAAGTTGTCCGACCGGATGAGTCACAAGAAGCTTCTGGCTTGGGGCTTGGTCGTCCTGATAGCTGCCGATTTGGTCTTGGCGATGGACGACCACTGGACGACAGTGCTAGCAGGCGTTGCGCTGTGGGGCGTTCACATGGGCATGACTCAAGGTTTGTTGGCGACGATGGTCGCAGACACGGCTCCCGCCGACCTTCGTGGAACAGCCTTCGGCTTCTTCAATCTGGTCAGCGGTCTTGCCATGCTGATCGCCAGCGTCGTCGCAGGGCTGTTGTGGGATCAGCTTGGAGCCTCGTTCACCTTTTATGCTGGTGCCGTGTTCTGTGGTGTGGCTTTGCTCGGCTTGGTCAAGAAATTCTGATCGGAACTTCACCCGGGTGGCACGAGCACGCGCATCTGGTCGCCCCAGGCGTTGGGCCAGGGGCGGCGCATCACTTTCTCCAGCACGGCATCGGGCGAGCTCACCAGCCGTTCCACGACCTTCGGGGCCAGGAGCGTCAGCCGCATGACCCGGCGCACCTGCGTCACGTCCATGCCTTCGGCCTCGGCGATCTCGGCTACTGATGCCGCCCGCTGCTCATCCAGCAGGCGTTGCCAGTGGTGCGCCAGTCCGAGCGCCCGCATCAACGCGGTGTCCTGCGCGGCCGACCGGGCTTCCCGCTCCCGGGTGGCCTCGGACAGAAATTCCTGCGGCGCGTCCAAGGGCGTGATGACCTGCTTCTTCAGCCCCCGCTTCACCAGCGTCCAGGGCACGAAGGTTTCCAGTTGCACGCCGCCTGCCGGGTTCGGCAGTTGATAGGTGACCGGATCACCCTTGAACCGGCCCCGGTGCTTCTTGCTCATGCGTCCTCCTCAAAGCGCTTCACGATCTGGCGTTGCGCCTCCCAATCCACCGGCAGCGGGTTGCGCTGGAACCAGATCAGGTTCATCCGGCG
>JAYRKJ010000005.1:0-260600 GCA_041905785.1 Burkholderiaceae bacterium | reverse complement strand
CCTGCGTCTGCGCCAGCAGCTGCGCGTAGCTCAGCCGCTGATCCCCTTGCTCCAGCGCGATCGCCTCGGGCGTCGCTTGCGCTTGCGCCTGCACCCGGGCCAGCACGTCCTCAGGGCCGAGCAGGGGGGCGACAGCTCGCGCATGCCACTCGTTGAGCAAGGTTTGTTCGGACGGCAGGAGTGTCGAGACCTCCTTCAATGGCAGTTCGGCCCGTTCCAGCAGTTGCGGCAGGAGGTGGTGCCATCGTTGGGCAAGTGTGTCGATTGTTCGTTCGTCAAACCAGGCGGTGTTGTAGACCCAGTCCAGCTCTACATCGGCATGCTCGTGAAAGTCACGGACAAAGAGCGTCAACGGGGTCTGCTGCCAGCCGTTCAGCTGCGCCTTGAAACTGGCCGGACTCTCGCCGAAATACACGTCATGGCTATGCTGCTCATAGGAAAGACTGACGTCGAAAATGCGCCGCTCGACACTCTTCGCTGACGAGGTGCGTTGAAGTTCGCCGATGGCGATTCTCTGATTTCGATAGTCCTGCTTCAGGCTTCGTGCCAGCTGCGTCACCAGCGCGGTAAAAGACTGCTCAACATCCAGTTCCACCAGGAGCGGGTTGACGCCGACGAACAGACCGCTGCAGGCCTTCCATCTGGCATGCCCGCGGTTGACGATGGGCAAGCCGATGGCGAAGCGCCGGCGCTGTGTGACTGACCCGAGAAGCACGCAGACGGAAGCCAGCAGCCACTGGAAGGTCGAAACGCCATTCGCGCCGGCCGCGTCGCCAATACGTTGGTACAGCGTCCTATTGATGAAGTCACCGTGACACCTGCTGGGGCGTGGTGATCCATCCAGGCCGGGCTTGGCCTCAAGAATAGGTTCGACCGGAAC
Organism: Burkholderiaceae bacterium; assembly: GCA_041905785.1. Lineage (GTDB taxonomy): Bacteria > Pseudomonadota > Gammaproteobacteria > Burkholderiales > Burkholderiaceae_C > Roseateles_B. The sequence goes on along the minus strand of JAYRKJ010000005.1, from coordinate 259,720 downwards.
GGCGTACTTGTTCTGCCAGTACTGCAGTTGCTTGTCGTGCAATGCTGACGCTTGAAACTCCTGGTCATCGCGGATGTAGTCAACATAGGACGGCGCAGCGTCCCCTGCCTGCTCGTCCGCGTTGTACAGCTCAGCCAGAGACCTATGCAGCAAGGACACCCCCCAGCCATCCGTGATCAGGTGGTGGTAGGTGTCAACAAAATAGCTGCAACGATCGCTGACCTGGATCAGCGAGAAACGGCAAAGCGCTTGACCATACAGCACGAAGGGCTGAGCAAACTGCTCGCTGATGAGGCCCTGGGCCCTCTCATCTGCATCAGCATCGCGGCGCAGGTCATGAACGATCAACGGCACCCGCAGGTCCGGCAACAGTACCTGCTGCGCCATTTCGCGTGGCGTTGAGGGGGGAATCAATACCGTGCGAAGCGAATCGTGCCGCTGAAGCAGGCGGTGCAAGGACCGCTCCAGCCGAACCGGATCCAGCGGCCCGCTGATCAGCAAGCGCCCGCCAATGTTGTACAGCGGCATGCCTGGATAGATGTTCTGCTCGACCCAGATATCGCGCTGAGCGCCCGTCAGCGGCAGGGCGACTGCCGGAGCAGTCGAAGCCGCCTGAGCGCCCGCGGTGTTAACAAACAGCAGTCCCTGATCATTGGCCATGACGATGCATCCCGCTTTGTTGACGAAGCCGCCGCCAGGGCGACCCGGTGAACCATAGGAAATAGGACGAGTTCACCCACTCGACGCAAAAATACGCCAAGTCAGCATTGAATAAATGATTGAGCTGCGCCGAATGGCGCTGCGATGAGAATGGATGGCAGCTGCTTACTGCAGCAATTTATACACACCGAATGGTGCCGGATGAAAACCAAAAAAATGTCGCGATTGACAATTTGTCAGCTACGGCATGCCATTATTTTCATCCGAATATATATCAAACCTATTTAGTAACTCCTCCTGCCGGCAGCATCCTTTCGCATGAGTATCCAATGCTCAGAACTGTCCCTCGTATCAATTGAACGTCATACGTGTCATGGCTTCAAAAGTCCTGACACCTATTGCTTATCAGATGCGAGCCTCTCCGGGCCTTTGGTCCGGCATGCGGATGAGCATGAGAGCCCAGCGATGCCAGCCAGATCGCGCGAGAAGCATGAACTATGGCACAAGAAAACGATTGCTGAGGAAGTACCCTTACGACCTGCCATGCTTCAGCCGGGCGAATACCAGACCATTGAATTCAAGGCAGACAAAGGGGCGTCATCGTGCAGTCCGTCTCTCGAACTTCACGCCAAATCCGTACTTCCTGATGACTTGGCACAAAAGCAGTACCACCCGGCCTGCAGGCCTTGGATTCGAGCAGGCTTGCATTGACATCCATGTGAAACCACTCGTGCTCAACATGGATTATGCGCACCGAGACCGCCGGGCAGCATAATTCATGGAGCTTGCTGGATGTATAGAAATACCTTACAGGTGGATGCTATCAAAGCAAATATGCAAGTTTTGTGATGGCGGGAAGGCATGGCCCTCATGGGAAGGGGTAGGGAAGTCTGATAGAGAATGTGACCGTCTGTGAGGATTTACTTGCGGGCGTCGGCCTGCAAGCCCCGAGCAAGGTCAGCGGGCCGGATCGTGTGCGGAGGCCGCCGACCAGGCTTGCTGCGAATGTGCGAGCCCAGATGCCGTCGGAACGCACGGGCCGGTCGCGCTTCGCAACACGATCGGAACGTCGCCTATGGGGCGCGATTCCATGGGCGCATGCCCCTTCGCGACATGGCGCGGCGGGACCCCGGATGGGCGCAACGCTATGGCTGAGGTCTCAAGGTTCGTCCAAGGGCAGCCGCAAGGCCCGCGCGCCCTCGCTTCAAGGCAGCAGCTTGAAACAGTGACCCCGACGATCACGCCGGCGAGCACAGCCGGCGGCCTGCACAGCGACTGGCGGTAGGCCAGCTTGATGTCGCGCATCTGGGCGGCGTTGCCATTGGCAAATCGGATCGACCCTCCGCACCGGAGCAGCGCCAAGCGCCGACCGCCTGTCATCGATGTGCCACGGACGGGACCGACACTGCGGCGCTCTTCGCTTCCTTGCACACGAATTCGATGGCATCGGGATTCCTGTCAGTTCTTGGCCGGATGGCTTGTTACTTGGCCTGGACCGTGGCCTGCACCGGCGCTTTGGCGGCAGGTGCTCCGGCCGAGCTTTCGCTGGCTGATGCCATTGCAAGGCCCGTCGGGCCGCGCGGCCTGCAGTTTTCCCCGGCCTGGCTTGCGCATCAAGGCGAAACGGTGCGGGTCACGGGTCACTTCGTCCGTCAGGAGCGCCCGCGTGCCGGCCACTTCCTGTTGGCGTCGAACCCCGTCCGGCTGAGCGAAGACGCCGACGGCGACGCCGACGATCTGCCCCCCGCCGTGCTGATGGTGGTGCTCCCGGATTCACAGCGTGAGCGGATCGTGCAGCCGCCCGACCGCGAGTTGACGCTCCAGGGCCGGCTGAGCCTGGGGCGCGCGCTGCTGCATGGACGCGTCACCTGGCTGCGCCTGCAGCTCGACGAGGACGCCTTGGAACGCCAGCCGTCCGCCCAGCCGTAACTCGCCAACGCCTTGACTTCCGCACCTTCGGTCATGAACCTGCTCCGCACCTTGCTCCTGGGTCTCACCGCCCTCCCCCTCGCCGCCCAGGCCGCGCCCGCCGTCACGCGGCTCACACCGCCCAGCCAGCGCTTCGCCACGGGGGAGTCCGAGCCCGTCATCGCCCGCTTCCTGCCTGGCCAGCGCTTTGATCTGCAGGCCACCCTCCTTCCCGACGAAGGCATGGGCCTCAAGCAGGTGCAGTTCTTCCTCGACGGCAAGGTGGTCAAGACCGCGGCCTCCATGCGCAGCTGCACGGAGGGGTGCCGGGAAGGACTCCCGGCCCGCAGCGTGATCGCCACGGTACGCGCCATGGAAGTGGCTCAGGCGGGACGCCATCTCTTCGCGGTGGAAGCGATCCAGGCAGACGGCCAGCGCGTCCGCGCCGAGGGCAACTTCGACGTGGTCGCCCTGCAGGGCGCATTGGGAGGCAAGGTCCGCAACGTCATCATCATGCTGGGCGACGGCATGGGCGCAGCTCACCGGACTGCAGCACGCATCGTCAAGTCGGGCTATGCACAGGGCAAGGCCCTGCAGCCCCTGGCCATGGACAGCTTTCCTGCGACCGCCATGGTCAAGACCTCGTCACTCAACTCCGTCATCACGGACTCGGCGCCGGGCATGACGGCCTATGTGTCGGGCAACAAGAACAACAACAACGAGGAAGGTGTCTTCCCGGACGATACGGTGGATGTCTTCGACAACCCGCGCGTGGAATACCTCGCCGAGTACCTGCATCGAACGCAGGGCAAGGCCCTGGGCATTGTCACGACCGCCGATGTCTTCGACGCCACGCCGGCCGGCAATGCCGTTCACAGCAGCAGCAGGGCGGCGGGAACGGGCATCGTGGACCAGTTCTTCGACGATCGCGCCAGGACCGGTCTGAAGGTGCTCATGGGCGGCGGACGCAAGTGGTTCCTGCCGTCCACCGAGGCGGGCTCGGAGCGTTCGGCCAGCAACGACTACGCCTTCGATATGAGCCAGCCGCACACGGCGGATCTCGTGAAGCGTTGGGGCATCGCCGCAGGCCGGCTGGATGCCGACCGCGACCTGCTGGGCGAGTTCCAGCGCGAGGGCTGGCGCTATGCCGCCACCCGCAGCGACCTGGAGGCCGCTTCCTCGGGCACGCAGCTGCTGGGTCTCTTCGCCTTCTCCAACATGAATGTGGCACTGGACAAGATCGACGGTCGACGCGGCACCCGGCGCGGTCTGCAGGGCACCGTGGTGGAGGACTACGGACTGCCGGACCAGCCGATGCTGGACGAGATGGCGCACGCGGCGCTGCGGGTGATGGACCGCCAGCCGCAGGGCTTCGTGCTCATGATCGAAGGGGCCTCCATCGACAAGCAGGCCCACAACATGGACACCGAGCGATGGATGCTTGACACGCTGGAGTTCGACCGAGCGGTGCAGCTTGCCAAGGACTACGCACAAGGGCGTGGCGACACGCTCGTGATCGTCACCGCGGACCATGAATGCGCCGGCGCGGCGCTGATCGGCGGTTCGATGCTCAGTGACGCCGCCTTGCAGGAGGCGGCCACGCGCAAGGGCGTGGCCAATCTTCGCGACAAGGTCGTCGGCACTTACGAGAAGGCGGCGTTTCCCCGATACCCGCTGGCTGCCGACGGCTACCCGCAAAGCACGGACATCGACCACCGGCTGCTGGTGGGGTATGGCGCCAATTCGGACCGGTTCGAGGACTGGCGCACCAACGCCACCCCCTTGAAGGACGGCCAGCAGCCCTTTGCCAAGGACGCCCCGCTGAAGTGGTACCCCGCCAATCCACAAGAGCGCGACGATGCCGTGGGCGACTTCCTCATCACCGGGCAAGTCCCCGGCCCCCAAGCCGTGCACACGGCCACGGACGTCCCGCTCTCTGCGTTTGGTCCAGGCGCCATGACCTTCACCGGGGTCATCGACAACACCGACGTCTTCTTCAAGCTGGCTCAGGCGATGATCAAGGGCGTCGTCGCGCCGGCCGACGCGACGGGGCGCTGGCGGCCGGCCCGCTGATCAGGGGTGCCGGATCTCGCTGATGCCCGCCTGCGTCAGCGACTGGTGCAGCGTCTCCGACAGCGCTTGCTCGCACACCAGCACGTCGACCTGGCTCAGCGCGCACACCTGCACACGGCTTGCCTGCCCCAGCTTGGCAAGGTGCGCAAGCAGCACCCGGCATTGGCCATGCTGGAGCATGGCCCGCGCCACCGCCGCTTCATGCCAGGCGTAGTCCATGGCACCCAGACGCGCATCGACAGCCACGGGTGAGACGAACGCGAAATCGACCCGATGGCGGGCAATCTCCTCGATGGTCTGCTCGCCGTAGGTGGCCGGCACATCGCTCTCGAAGCGTCCGCCCAGCAGCATCACGTCGATGCTGGCGTTGCGCCTCAGCGTGGAGGCCACCTCCACGGCATTCGTGACCACCCTGATGTGATCCAGCTGGCTCAGTTGCTGAGCCAGGGCCAGCGTCGTGGAGCCCGCGTCGATGAAGCAGCTCTGGCCGCTGCGCATCATGGCCGCCGCCAACTGGCCGATCCGCAGCTTCTCCGTCCGATGCGAATGGGCGCGCTCGGAGTAGCTGGGCTCCGGTGAGAACACACCGTGGCAGGGCACGGCGCCGCCATGGATCCGGGACAGGCGACCGCCCTGCTCCAGCTCGATCAGGTCTCGCCGGACCGTCTCGCGGGACACGCCCATGTCCTGCGCCAACTCCTCCGTGCTGACCTGCTGCTGCTGTTGAAGCAGGGTCAGGATTCTCCTGTGTCTGTCCGGGGTCCACATACGTGCTGCTGGGCTGATTGGCAAAGATCCCACCATTGCAAGGTTTCCACTTGGCGGCTCCGTGACGAATCTTGGAAATTTCTGTGAAGTTGTGGATTCGAGTCGCGAATCCAGGGATTTGCTCCAAGATTCTTGGATCTGTCGTCGATTTGTCGTGGACTTTTGTGACATTGCACAGGCGCTCCCGGCACCGCCGGCCTGCCACATCAACACAGCAATACACACCATGCGACACCTGCCTGCCCCCACCCTTCTGGCTGCTGCTTTGCTGGCCGCGTTTGCCGGCCACAGTGCTCATGCGCAGTCGGCATCCAGCGCCGAGACTCAGGCGCTCGATCGCGTGACGATCAACATCGGCCGCGGCCAACTGCGTTCTGTCCAGGGCCTGACCAAGGCCGACTTCGAGGGCGCGGTGGCCGGTCTGAGCCCCCTGGCCACGGTGTCGCGCCTGCCGGGCGTGAACTTCCAGTCGGCCGATCCGCTGGGCAACTACGAGTGGTCCACCCGCTTCACCTTGCGCGCCTTTTCCCAGAACCAGCTGGGCTTCACGCTCGACGACGTGCCGCTGGGCGACATGAGCTACGGCAACCTCAACGGCCTGCACATCAGTCGTGCCATCTCCAGCGAGAACGTTGCCCGGGCCTATCTCTCGCAAGGCTCTGGCGCCCTGGAGACGGCCTCGTCCAGCAACCTGGGCGGCACGCTCCAGTTCTATTCCAGCATGCCGCTGGAGAAATTCGGCTTCCAGGCCGCGCAGACCCTGGGCAGCAGCCGCAACCGCCGCACCTTCCTGCGGCTGGACACGGGCAACACGCAGCTCGGTGAGTTCTACCTCAGCTACACCCGCCAGAACGCTGACAAGTGGAAGGGCGCGGGTGAGCAGCGCCAGGAGCAGTGGAACCTCAAGTACGCCAGGCAGATCGGCGAGCACCAGCTGACGGCCTTCGTGAACACCTCCAAGCGCCGCGAGATCGACTACCAGGACGTGTCCCTGGAGATGGTCAATCGGCTGGGCTACAACTGGGACAACTTCTACCCGGACATTCAGGCCGCGCTGAAGGCCTCGACAACCCACTGCGGCAATGCCGGCAGCACCTACGACGCCACTTGTGACGATGCCTACTATGCGGGCTCCGGCCTGCGCGACGACACCCTGGGCGGCGTCACGCTGGACGCCAGACTTTCGGAGCATGCCCGGCTGAAAACCACCGGCTACTGGCACCGCAATGACGGCCGTGGCCTCTGGTACACACCCTACACCGCTTCCCCGGATGGCACGCCGCTTGCGCTGCGCACGACCGAGTATGCGATCCGCCGCCAGGGCATCGTCTCGGTGCTCGACTTCGATTTCGGCGCTCACCAGATCAAGGCCTCGTTCTGGCATGAGAACAACGACTTCGACCAGGCGCGCCGCTTCTACGCGGTGTCACCCACGAACGTGCCCAGCCCCTACGATTTCCCCAGCAATCCCTTCCTGACCCAGTGGCAGTACGCCTTCAGCACCAAGACTGATCAGTTCTCCCTGGCGGACACCGTGGCGCTGAGCCGCGACCTCACCCTGGGCGCCGGCTTCAAGTCGCTGCGCGCCCGCATCGAGGGCCAGTTGGAGGTCGGCACGGGCAAGCCCAGCGGCAGCATCACCGCCAGCAAGGGCTTCCTCCCGCAGGCGGGCTTGAACTACCAGCTCAGCAGGGAGGACGAACTGTTTGTGGGCGTCTCCCGCAATATGCGCGTCTACCAGGGCGCCGCCACCGGCACCACGCCCTATGCCACCACGGACGCCGGCTTCGCTGCGATCAAGGGCTCGCTCAAGCCCGAGACCTCCGACAACTTCGAGGCGGGCTGGCGCACGCAGAGCCGTCTGTACGAGGGCAACGTCACGGCCTACGTGGTCAACTTCAAGGACCGCCTGCTCGGCATCACACAAGGGGCTGGCATCCAGGGCAACCCGACGGTGCTGTCCAACGTGGGTGGCGTCCGCACCCTGGGCCTGGAGGCTGCATTGTCCTTCCGACTGGCGCCTGGCTTCAGCTGGTACAACAGCCTGAGCCTGAGCAAGTCCACCTATCGTGATGACGTGGTGAGCAAGGACGCGAACAACAAGGACATCGTGGTCGCCACCAAGGGCAAGCATGTGGTCGACGCACCGGACACCATGTTCAAGTCCATCCTCGGCTATGACCGGGGATCGCTGTTCGGCAGCCTCGGCCTCGACCACATGTCCAAGCGCTACTACACCTATCTCAATGACGGAAGCGTCGGCGCCCGCACGCTGCTGAACCTGAGTGCCGGCTATCGCAGCAAGTCCCTGGGCTTTGTCTCGGAAGGCACCTTCACCGTGGGCGTGAACAACCTGACGGACAAGAAGTACATCTCGACGGTGGGCAGCAACGGCTTCACCAACGACGACCCCAAGGGGACGGGCCAGACCCTACTGACCGGCGCCCCGCGCCAGTTCTTCGTCAGCTTCTCGGCCAAGCTCTGACACGCAGCGGCCATGGCGCCCAGGCTGGACCTGGGCGCACCACACCCTTTGCCCGAACCGATTGGACATGCCCTCCCATCTCGCCAACCCCTCGCGCCGACGCTGGCTCGCAGCCTCCGCCATGGCCGCTGCTTCCGGAGGCTCCACCGCGGCCCTGGAGGCTCCCGTCCTCACGAGCCCCGCGGATGGGTCGATGGGCGCCGGCCAGGCCCAGCGCCTGCGGATCGCCTTCGGCTCCTGCGCCAAGCAGTCCAAGCCGCAGCCCATCTGGCAAGCCATCCGGGAAAGCCGGCCGGACCTGTTCATCTTCCTCGGCGACAACTTCTATGGTGACGCCGAGGACGAGGCCACGCTGCGCCAGCGTTACCGCGAGTTCGCCGAGGTGGCGCCGCTGCAGGCCTTTCGGCGCGAGCTGCCGCACCTGGCGATCTGGGACGACCACGACTACGGCACCGACGACGCCGGTGCCGACTATCCGCTCAAGCGGCTTTCGCAGCAGCTGTTCTGCGATGCCTGGGGCGAGGCCCCGGATTCACCGCGCCGCCGCCGCAGCGGCATCTACGACGTCCGCTACATCCAGGTGGGGCAGCGCCGCGTCCAGATCATCCTGCCCGATCTGCGCTTCAATCGCAGCCCGCTGCAGGCCGACGCGGCGCAGAAGAAGAGCTACGGCGCGCTCGTTCTCCAAGCCCGGATTTCGGGGCAGCCGATGGCCGGCTGGTACCAGCCCGAGCAGGACCCCGCGGCGACGCTTCTTGGTGAGGAGCAGTGGGCGTGGCTGGCGCAAACGCTGGAGCAGCCCGCTGACGTCCGCATCATCGCGTCGAGCATCCAGTTCGCTGCGGAAGGCACGGGCTGGGAAGGCTGGGCGAATTTTCCTCATGAGCAGCGGCGCCTGGTGACGCTCCTGCGCGACAAGCAAGCAGCCGGGGTTGTGTTCATCAGCGGCGACATGCACTACGGCGACATCAGCTGCCGCGAGGAACCGGATCTGTACCCCCTGTGGGACGCCACCTCCTCGGGCCTGACGGAAGTCTGGGACATCCCGACCCCCAACCGCCGGCGGCGTTCGGAAGTCCTGGCGGCCGAAAACTTTGGCCTGCTGGACCTGCGCTGGGATCTCGAACAGCCGCTGCTGGAGTTCGGCATCTGCGACATCCAGGGTCGCGTGCGCCTGCGCCAGAACGTGCCGCTGGCCCAACTGCAGCTCAAGAAGGAGCGTCAACCGTGACGGCACCCCCCCGCAAGACTCGGCCCCTCGCGCGCGCTGCGGCGCCGGCATTCAGAACCCTGCTGACGGCAGGACTCCTCGGCCTGGCGAAGCTCGCTGTTGCCGTCACTGTCGACGGCGGAGCGCCTAGGCAAAGCACCGCGCATGAGGGCCGGCTGCAGACGGTCGGCATGCCTGACGACTGGGCCAACTGGCGTCAGACCTGGCAAGACCTGGCACGCCAGCATGGGCTGCAGCATGTCGATACCGACATGAGCAGTGCCGAGCAGATCGCCAAGATCGAGGCTGAACGTTCGCAGGCCACGGTGGATCTCGGCGATGTCGGCTTCGAGTTCGGCGCAATTGCCAAGGCCCGCGGCATCACCGCGCCCTTCAAGCCCAGCACCTGGCAGCAGATCCCCGAATGGGCGAAGGATCCCGACGGGCATTGGGTGCTGGCCTACACCGGCACCATGGCCTTCGCGGTGAACACCCGCAAGGTGAGCGCCGTGCCCCGCAGCTGGGTGGAGCTCTTCAAGGGCAAGTACCGCGTGATGATCGGCGAAGTCGGCCGGGCGTCCCAGGCCAATGCGGCCGTGCTGGCCGCGGCGGTGGCGCTGGGCGGGGACGAGCAAAGGCTGCAGCCCGCCCTGCAGGCCTTTGCCGGGCTGGCGCAGCGCCGGGATCTGCTGCTGGTCAACCCGTCGCCGGCGCTGATGGAGCGCGCCGAGGCCGATGTCTTCCTGCTGTGGGACTTCAACGCCCTCTCCTTTCGCGCCAAGCTGCCCAACAAGGCGGACTACGAGGTGCTGATCCCCGCGGATGGCTCCATCACCAGCGGGTACAGCACGCTGATCAACAAAAACGCGCCGCACCCGCAGGCCGCCCGCTTGGCGCGGGAGTTCATTCTCAGCGATGCGGGCCAGCTGAACCTGGCGCGCGGCCATGCACGCCCGATCCGCATCAACGCCCTGACGCTTCCCACTGAGCTGCAGGGCCAGCTGCTGGACAGCAAGCAGTACGCCAAGGCCCGTGCGCTGCGTCCGGTGCTCTGGACCGAGGAGGTCAAGAAGCTGGGCCGCAGCTGGCAGCGCGAGGTCATGGGGAGCGCCAGGTGAGCGAAGGCAGAAAGCTGGTCTGGTTGCTGGCGGACGGCCTGCGCGACGACACCGCGCGCCAGTACATGGGCTATCTGGCCGCTCTGCTCGAGCAAGGCCGGGCGGTGGCCACGACGCTGCGCAGCGAGCTTCCCAGCCTGTCACGGCCGCTGTACGCGACCCTGATCAATGGGCAGACGCCGCTCGAGCACGGCATCCTGAGCAACCAGCAGGCCGGCCAGCGCCTGCAGAAAACAGTGTTCGACGCCATGGACGGCAGCGGACGGACCGCCTGCCTGGCTGCTTACCACTGGTTCTTCGAGCTGCTGTCCGGAAGGACCTTCGACGCCCTGCTCGACCGCGCCGCGCGGCCCGATCCCGCCTCGGTGCTGGCCGCTCGCTGGTACTGGGAGGACGAGTACCCCGACTCCCATCTCTTTGCAGACGCCGATGAGCTGCGCCGCCTGCATGCCCCCGATCTGCTGTTCCTGCACCCGATGGGGCCGGACCACGCAGGCCATGTGCACGGTGCCGACACGGCCGGCTATGCGCTCGCAGCGCGGCGTCTGGACCACCTGCTGTCCCTGTGGCTGCCGCGCTGGCAGGCCGCCGGCTACGAGCTGCTGCTGTGCAGCGATCACGGCATGAACAGCGACCGCATGCACGGCGGGCCGCTTGATGCGGAGCGCCTGGTGCCACTCATCTGGGTCCCGCTGCCCGCGAAAGAGGCGCTGGCGCCACCGGGCTGGCCGCAATCCCAACCGGAGGTGCCCGGCTTCGTGCTGAAGCGCCTGGGCCTTGGCGACTGACATGCAAGGCCTGCCGAACCGACGTGCTGCGGCCATCGCCTGGCTGCTGGCGGCGCCCGCGCTTGCCCTGCTGACCCTGGGTGTGCTGCTCCCCTTTGCCCTGCGGACCGGCGACTTCCTGCTGGCCGTGCTGCACGCAGGTGAGTGGCCGGCAGGAAGCCCGTTCAGCGATCGCTACTACCTTGACGCCCTGCTCGACACGGCCTGGATGTCCGGGCTGTCCACGGCATGGGGACTGGGCCTGGGCACGCTGGCGGCCATCGCGATGCGGCGCCATCCGGGCTGGCGTCGGCTCATGAACCTGATGGGAAGCCTGGGTGCCAACTTCGCGGGCGTTCCCCTGGCCAGTGCACTCATCCTGCTGCTCGGATCGCAGGGATGGCTGCCCGGCCTCCTGCGTCCGGTGGGGCTGGCGTTGCCGCTGGATCTGTATGGACGGTCCGGGCTGCTGCTGGCCTATCTGCTGTTCCAACTGCCCCTGGCGATGATGATCATGGCCGCGCCGGTCGCGCAGCTCGACGCGCACATCGAAGAAGCCGCCTGGACCCTGGGCGCCGGCTCGACGCGATTCTGGTGGCGGGTCGGCCTGCCCATGCTCACCCCCAGCCTGATCGAGGCCGCCAGCCTCCTGTTCGCCAACGCAGCCGCCGCGTACGCCACGCCTTTCGCCTTGAGCGGCACGTCGGCCAATGTGCTCGCGGTGCGCATCGCGGCGGCGGTCAGCGGCGATATCTTCGAGGACCCGAGCCTGCCGCAGCAACTGTCGCTGATGCTGCTCCTGCTGCTGGGGGCGGCTCTCGGGCTCGGGCATTGGGCCGCGCGCGTCGCCCGGCAGCGTCTCGACGGCGGGAGTTCGTGATGAGGGGGCGAGGCGCTTCATTGAGCAAGCTGTACCTGTGCATGGTGCTGCTGACGCTGCTGGTGCCCTGGCTCGCCACGCTGGCCTATGGGTTCAGTGAGCGTTGGGACCGCGGCCTCTGGCCGGAGGGCCTGACGCTGCGCTGGTTCGCCCTGCTGGCAGACGATGCCCGCACCGTCGACGCCATCCTGCGCACGCTGCTGCTCGCCGGTGCATGCGCGACGCTGGCTGTAGTGGCCGGCACCGCGGCGGCGTTGGCGGCCCTCATGGCTTCGCGCCGGCTTGCGCGGCTCCTCAGCCTTCTGGACTTGCTGCCCTACGCCCTCCCCGCCGTCGTCATCGCCGTGGGTGCGCTGGATGTCTTCATCGGACGCGGCTGGTCCGGTGCCGCGCCGCTGTGGTCGATCTATGTCCTGTGCGCAACGCCCCTGCTGCTGCCCGTGGTGCACAAGGCGGTCACCGCGGCCTGGTCACAGTTGGATGTGGGCCCGCTGCTGGAGGCCGCGCGCACCCTCGGCGCGGGCGACGGGCGCTTCATGCGTCAGGTGCTGCTGCCGCTGCTGGCCCCGCAGCTGCTCGCCGGCTGGCTGCTGACCTGGGTGATGGCTGCGATGGAGTTTGCCATCGCCAATTTGCTGCTGGGCGCGCAGATGGAGCTGCTGCAGCCCCTGATGAACAGCATGCGCAACACCAACGGCCATCAAGTGGCAGCGCTGGTGGCGGTCAGCTTCATTGTCGTGGCCCTCGTGGCCACACTGGTTCAAGGATTGATGTCATGGAACGCACGCCGCTCTTGAGTCTTCAAGGGGCCCATGTGCGCCTGGGCGCACGCCATGTGCTGCGCGGGGTGGATCTGTCCCTTCAACGAGGCGAGGTCCTGGCCCTGCTCGGTGCATCCGGCTGCGGCAAGACGACCCTGCTGCGCTGCGTCGCGGGCCTGGCACCCCTGGACCGCGGCAGCCTCCTCCTGGAGGGGTGCGACTTGAGCGCACGCCCTGTTCAGGCGCGCGGCCTCGGCTTCGTGTTCCAGAACTATGCGCTGTTCCCCAACCTCACCGTGCGAGCCAATGTCGAGTTCGGCCCGCTGGCGGACGGGCTCGCGCCGGCCGCTGCAGCCGAACGGGCCAGGGCCCTGCTGGCGATGGTGGGCATGGCCAACTGGGCTGGACATCGGCCCTCCCAGCTCTCCGGCGGGCAGCGCCAGCGGGTGGCCCTGGCCCGAGCCTTGGCCAGGCATCCGGCCCTGCTCTTGATGGACGAGCCGTTTTCGGCGCTGGACGAGCACTTCCGTGCGCCGCTGCGGCGCTCGTTCCGCCAGCTGCAAAAGGAATTGCAGCAGAGCTGCCTCATCGTGACCCATGACCGCGACGAGGCCTACGAACTGGCGGACCGCGTGGCGCTCATGATTGAGGGCGAGATCGCACAATGCGCTGCGCCCGCTGACTTGTGGACGCGCCCGGCCAGCACGGAAGTCGCTCAGTTCCTGGGGGCCTTCAATCTCCTGCCCGCTGACCAGCGGCCTGGCATGCCGCAAGCCGGCTGGTGGGCGGTGCCGGTGGCGCGCTCCATGCTCAAGTCTCGGGCCAAAGCCCTGCAGGACCAGGACTGGAGCCTTCCCGTGCGCGTGACCGATGTGGCGCGCAGCTCGGCTCGCCAACTGCTGACGGGCACTACCGCCGATGGGCACGCCCTGAAAGTCTGGCTGGAGTTGGGCGACGATGCCCCTGAGCTTGGGCAGTTGGTGGAGCTCGTGCTGCCGCATGCCCACCTGCACCACATGGAGCGCTGACCGGCCCTCTGGACCGGAGGTCCGTGTCAGACGATGGGTTCGATGATGCACCGGACCCACTGGCCGGCCAGGGGGTCGGGACGGCGCCGCGCCAGAAAGGCGCGAACGGCTGGGTTCTCGTCGTCAAAGGCCAGGCCATGCAGATCCCCGCTGTGGGAGACGGTCTTCTTCCAGAGACGCCGCACGCGGGTGCTGAAGTGTCGGCTGGCGGTCGCCTCCTCTGCACCGTCCAGCAGGTGCAGCATCAAGGGGCCGGTACCCCATGCCACGCCGCCGGGTGCAAACACCTGGACGCCGCCCTCGCTCAAGTTCATGACCAGCGCGGCCACGCCATGGGCAAGTCCCGGCGGAACGAAGATCCACACCGGGATCTGTTCGCGTCTGACAGGCAGGAGGAAGAAGCTCACGCGCTCATGCTTTCTGGCTTCCTCAGGCTGAGCAAGCGCTTGGGGTACAAGAAGGGAATGCACTTCGTGGATGCTGAGTTGAAGGTCAGCCCTCCATCAGACCATCCTGGCGTGAAGCGGGAATGACGCAGCCAGGCCGCACGCACCGACGAGGGCGTCAAGCTCGCGGGTCGGCGCGAACGTCAGCTGCCGACCGCGATCGCCGCTGCAGCCGTCAGAGCAGTCGACGAAATGCCAGATGCGTGATCAAGGGCTCGCCCTGAACTTGCTGCACCTGGCGCGCAATCACCTCCACCTTGCCGGAACTCGCCATGGCGCAGATGTCTTCGGCCACCCTGTCGTAGACCCAGGGCAGCTCAAGGGCGGTGCCGCAGCGAGGTAGTTCGACCAGCTCGCCGATGCGGGACTCAAGAAAAAGTTCTTTGGAAATGGTGCCCATGACTTGCGCCTCCACGTGCTTCGACACTGTCCTGTCATGTTGATGTTGCAGTGCAGCATCCGCAAGTGAAGTCCTGCAAAGAGCTGATCCAAGGCAAATGAACCGGCAGGGAGGGCCGCAGTGACCCGGGCTGATGCCTGACGACGGGGGCGGGGGACACACCGATGTCTCGAAGTCCCCACCGAGGTCTGCCGACTCAGGTCTGCTGGTTTGGAGCCTGCACCGCCACGATCCGGGGCTAGTTGATCAATTGATTCAGCAGCCTCAGGCAGGTCATCGCGGCACGGTTGCCTTCGTCCAGCTCTTCATGCCAGGCCGACACCGAGACCGACACGATGTTGTGGTCGCGCAGCTGCCGGAACAGCTCGGCCACATCGGCCACCCGTGGCCCGGCCTTGACGTGGTACTTGAGCGCTGGCATCTCGGATTCCGCGTCCAGCACGTCGGTGTCGAAATGGATGTACAGCCGTTCGCTGGGCCGGAGGTGCTGCAATATCTCGTCAAACGGGCAACAGACGATGCCGGATTCGCTGAGGGCCTCCTTCTCCCCCGGGTCGAGGTCCCGTGCATCGCTGAGCACGATCTGGGGCTCGGGATAGGGGCTCACGCCTATCGTGCAGCGCATCGCCTCGCTCGCGTCCCGGCCACCGCGGCGCCGATCCGGCCGCCCCACCAGCATGGCCAGCGGCATGCCGCCTACGTACTTGGTCTGGGTCGTGGCCCAGGTGTGGAAATCGCCATGGGCATCGAGCCAGAGAATGCGCTCCGGCGCCTTGCCCGCCTGCTGCAGGCCGCCGAGCATGCCCAGTGTCGACACACAGTCGCCGGCAATGCAGATGGGCACTTCGTCGCGCTCGATGGCAGCCTTGACCCGGCAAGCCAGCTTGGCGTAGATCGCGGCCATGCAGCTGATCTTCTCATTCGTGTCGTCGATCCGCGCGGCCTCGCAGCCGGGGACAGCGAGCACTTCCCAGCGCTGATCGTCCAGCTCGCTGACTCGGGCCAGACCCTCGCGTCGCTGCCCCATCAGGAAGGGGACCACCAATCGACGGTTCATCGCCAATCCTCCGCCTGCATGCGATAGCCCAGGTTCTCCATCATGCCTCGAACCTCTTCGCGGCGGGCCAGCGCCAGCAATTGCCCCTCACGCTTGCGCCAGCGTCCTTCGGAAGGCGCTTCGGTGGCCATCTTGACCGGCAGCTTGGCGGGGACGGGCAACGGCGGCAGGTCCAGGTGATCCGTGATGGCATCCATCACGCGCGCCGGCTGCGCCAGGAATTGTTCGAAGGCGATGCGCAGGGCACTCACGCCGCTGGCGAGGATTTCCCGGTGCGCGGACAGCCATTGATTCAGGCACACCTCCTCCAGGCTGGCGCGCGTGAAGTCGTGCCAGTTGGGCGGCAGGTCGAACTTCCACCATCGCCTGCCAAAGGCGCAGGCGTCCGAGTAGCCCGCAATCGCCAGCTGCACGCCACTGCGCGCCAGGTCGTGGGCAAAGAAGCCGACGGCGGACAGCCAGCCGTCCATCAGCCCGTTGACCGACTGCGCGTAGCCCCGCGTCAGGTGCAGGTACTGAATCCGGGCATTGGGAAACAACTGTTCGTACATGCCGATGCGATAGGCATCGGAGGGCGTCTTGAACAGCAGCACCTTGCTCTGCACATCTTCCTCGGCGAAAGGTCGGCGGAAAAAACGAGGCAGCACGAAGGGCGGCTCCTCGATCTTGCAAGGCTCGTCAAAGCCCTGCCCTGGGCCCGCACCGCCGAGCCCGTCGTAGTAGCGCATGCGCCAGGCTTCTTGGCGAAACGCCTGGCGGAAGACCGCGTCCAGCATCATGCGTTGCAGCGCGTCCTCGTCGTGCGCAGTGCAGCCGGCGATCCGCGCCAGCGCCGTGTCCAGGGCCCGGCCCAGGCGTCGATAGCTCGCCGGCTCGGCAAACAAGCTCGGAAACTGCAGGAGCAAGCGGCGTTCCCAGCGCTGTCTGAGTTCCGCCTTGGTCGGCAGCTGCGTACTGGGCAGGGTCAGGTCGCCCATCAGCTGGTCGCCCAACTCCTCGTGATTGGCAAGCTCGGCAATGGCATCGCTGCTTGAGTTGAAGCGGAAGCCATTCTCGGTCAGCACCAGCAAGGGCTCGAGTTCGCCGTCCAGTGAGGCGATGTCCGGATGTCGGCTCAGCACGTCCTTGAGCAAGGTCGAGCCGGAGCGCGAGCTGGTCAGCATCACTGCCACGCGTCGCACGCGCAGCCTCAAGTCCGAACGCTGTACCTTGCGCAAGCGCCTGATGGTGGCCAGCAGCTCGCTCATGGGACGCCGTCCTGACAGCGACTATCAGCAAGACCTCTTCATGACGAAGGCAAGGAACTGCTTGCCTCCCGCCTGGGCCATGGGCGAACGGGCCAGGGCGCGCACCGTGAATCCGGCCGACTTGGCCAGCTTTCGCACCTCTTCAACGGCTCCGAAATTGGCGTGCGCGAAGTAGATGCGCCCGCCCGGCTTCAGATGCCGATCTACCTCTTGGAAGAAGCGCGTGTTGGTCTGGAAATCGGTGTCCCACTGGGACTGGGCCACCACATCGTGGGCAGCTTTGTTGCGAAACGGCAGATTGGCGGTGATCACATCGAACTGCTCGCCATCGAGCTCGTCGAAGAGGTTGGATCGCTTCACCGTCATGATTCTTTCGAAGCCGTGCAGCCGCGAGTTGTGCCTTGCGCTCTTGATCGCCGCCGGGTTGATGTCCACCGCCGTCACCTTGGAGGCGCCGCGGTAGCACGCGAAGATCGCGATGACCCCGGATCCGGTGCCCACGTCGAGCACGCTCTCGCCCGCATTGACACGCATGCTGCGCACCAGCGGCTGGCTGTCGGCAAAGGGCCAGAAGGTATTCGGGTAGACCAGAAACTCTTTGCCCAGGTACTGAATGACCTTGCCGCCCTCGGGTACGGTCTTGAACAGCTTCTGGCGGCTCTTCTGCCAACGGTCGATGCGGGCAGGCTGGGGCAATGAGTCCATAGAACGCTCCCTTGCTGCGCTCTGTGCGTCCGTGGCCTGGCGAACGAGTCGTCCGGGACGGACCGCATCAGGCGGCAGCTATGGCGCAAAGCATAGATCCAACGGCCCCTGGCGAATCCGGAATGTCCATGTTCTCGGCGACAAGCATGCGCAGACGACAAGCCGGCCTCGAAACGTCGCAGGCCACGGGCATTGCCATGAGGCTTCTGGGATCATCGCAGCCGATGGCCGCTGAGCGGGCCGGCCACCTGCCGGGACACGGCTTGGGCATCAGGCGGTGGGCACCGCGTCCGTGCTCTGGCCTTCGAACTGGAAAGCGACGCCTGCGGTGCTATGGTGAAAACAGTGCTGCAATGGCTGCCGCTCCTGCCTCAGCCTAGCGCGGCTTGTGCGCAGGGATGCCAGGCCGGGCCGGCGCGCAGCGGGCGTCGCTGAATTTGGCGCATGGCAATCCCACGGCGGTGTTCGGTACGTGGCTTGCCGACTTCCTCGCGGATCAAGCAGCTTGACCCGACAAAGGAGTGAACCATGCAAGTTTCTGAAGTGATGCGTGCCGTGGCGGCGGGCCGAGGGCCGGACGCCAAGATCGAGGAAGTGATGTCCAGGGAGGTGATGTACTGCATCTCGACGCCGGGCGGGATGCACTCCCAGACGAGCACCGGGAGCACCCAGAGCACCCGGCACTAGGGGACGTCCATGGCGCGATTCCAGGATCGTCGGCAGGCGGGCAGGGAGTTGGCAGGCCTGCTGAGCGCCTATGCGAACCGGCCGGCAAGCTTCCTTCTCGCGCTGCCGCGCGGCGGCGTGCCGGTGGCCTATGAGGCTGCGCGCGAGCTGCAGCTGCCGCTGGACGTGCTGGTGGTGCGCAAGCTGGCCCTGCCCAGCCATCCCGAGTACGCTGTCGGCGCCCTTGCCGGCCCGGGGCTGCGGGTGCTGGACCAGCCACTGCTGCGCAGCGCGGCAGTCTCTGACGGCGCCGTGCAGGCCATGACGCAAACGGCGCTCGAGGAGCTGCGCCGCCGCGAGCGCTTGTACCGAGGCGAACGGCCCTTTCCTGAGCTCAAGGGCGGCGTGGCGATCCTGGTTGACGATGGCCTGGCCACCGGCTGCACGATGCGCGCAGCCGTCCAGGCCGTGCGCCGGCTGGCGCCGGAGCGGGTCGTGGTGGCCGTGCCTGTGGCGTCCGCAGCGGCCTGCGAGGCCCTGCGTTGTGCTGCCGATGACGTGCTGTGCCTGTCGACCCCAGAGCCCTTCAGGGCCGTGAGCCTGTGGTACGAGCACTTCGAGCAAACCAGCGACGAGGAGGTGTGCGCGCTGCTGGCAAGTACCTCGCCCCGCGCATGAGCCGCGATGGCCTCCCGTGAACCCTGCCCGCTCCTGCCGAGTTGCCTGCGGGCGCGCAAGCGCGTATATGTGAAGACAGATCCCCTCGCCGCGCGGTCCTTCCCTTTTCTTTCAACCATGGAGCCGGACAGCCATGACAGCCCGCACGCCCCCCATGCCGGCCCAGCGCGAGGAGCGCGACTCCATGGGCCCCCTGCTCGTGCCAGCCGAAGCGCTGTACGGCGCTCAGACGCAGCGGGCGGTGCTCAACTTTCCGGTTAGCGGGGAGACGATGCCGCCGTCCTTCATCCGCGCGCTCCTGCTGATCAAGGCTGCAGCGGCCCACACCAACGGCGCGCTGGGCGTCATTGCTGACACGGAGGCTCGCGCCATCGCCGACGCCTGCCAGGAGCTGGTGGGCAGGGAGGATGCGCAGCTGATGCTGCACTTCCCCGTCGACGTCTTCCAGACCGGCTCAGGGACCAGCAGCCATATGAACGCCAATGAGGTGATCGCATCGCTGGCCTCCCGCAAGCTGGGGCGCACCCTCCACCCCAACGACCATGTGAACGCCGGACAGAGCAGCAACGATGTCGTTCCCAGCGCGATCCATGTGGCCGCAGCCCTCGCGATCCATGGGCGACTGCTGCCGGCGCTGGACCACCTGGTCCAGGTGTTGCATGCCAAGGCGGCCACCGTGCATCACCATGTCAAGACCGGACGCACCCATCTGATGGACGCGCTGCCGGTACGCCTCAGCCAGGTGCTGGAAGGCTGGGCGGCGCAAATGCTGGGTGCCCGTGCGCATCTGGAAGCAGTGCAGCCTGCGCTGCAGCGCCTGGCCCTCGGTGGCACGGCGGTGGGGACGGGCGTCAACGCCGACCCGCGCTTTGCCGGTGAATGCTGCCGGGTGCTTTCCACGCTGTCCGGCCTCGAATTCATGCCCGGGGCGAATCGCTTTGCACTGATGGGGGGGCAGGACGTCGCGGTGGCCGCCTCGGGAGCCTTGAAGGTCCTGGCCGTAGTCCTGACGAAGGTGGCCAATGACCTGCGCTGGATGAACTCCGGTCCCCTCACCGGCCTGGCCGAGATCGAACTCGAAGCGCTGCAGCCCGGTTCCTCGATCATGCCCGGCAAGGTCAATCCCGTGATCCCCGAGGCCGCGGCGATGGTGGCCGCGCAAGTCATGGGCAACGATGTCGCCATCACGGTGGCTGGGCAGTCCGGGAACTTCGAGCTCAACGTGATGCTGCCGCTGGTGGCTCGCAATCTGCTGGCGAGCATCGAGCTGTTGGCCCGGGTGCTGCCGCTGCTGGCGGACAAGGCGATTGCCAGCTTCAGGGTGAACGAGCCGCGGCTGCAGGAAATGCTGGCGCGCAATCCCGTGCTCGTGACGGCGCTCAATCCGCTGATCGGCTATGCGCGCGCGGCAGAGATTGCCAAGAAGGCCTACAGCGAGGGCCGCTCCGTGCTCGACGTCGCCGCGGAACAGACCGACATTCCGCGCGCCACCCTCGAAGTGCTGCTGGATCCGTCCCAACTGACCGGCGAAGCCTGAACACCTTGCCAATGCCCGGCCCTGGCTGCGACCGTCCCTGGGTTCGCATTGCAGTTGCAAATCATTTGCATTTACAATGCAGATTCACCCTCTTTCTGCATCTGCACCAGCCAGCCAGCCCCTGCCAGCCCGTGCCGTTTCTTCAAGGACACGCACATGCTGCGCAAGACCCCGGTCGCGCTGGCGCTTTCCGCGCTCCCATTCCTTCTCGCGCCGGCCTCATCGCTGGCGACACCGGCCGAACCGAGCCGGCTCGGTGAACTCACCGTCAGCGCCACGCGCACTGAGCGCAGCACGGAGGCCGTGCCCAATACGGTCACCGTCTATGAGCGCAAGCGCCTGCAGCAGCGTGATGCTCGCGACCTGAAGGACCTGCTGGACCAGGAAGTCGACGTTGCCGTGCGCGCGAGCGCCTCGCGCTTTACTGCTGCAGGCGCGTCAACGGGCCGAGCGGGCAACGAGGGCATCAATATCCGCGGCCTGGAGGGCAACCAGGTGTTGATGAGCCTGGACGGCATCCGTCTGCCGCAGAGCTTCAGCTTTGGCGCGTTTGCCAGCGGGCGTGCCGACTACATCGACATGGATCTCCTGGCCGGTGCGGAAATCCTGCGCGGCCCGGCTTCCGCGCAGTTCGGCAGCGATGGCCTGGGAGGGGCGCTGGTCCTGCGCACACTGGCGCCCGAAGACCTGCTGCTGCAAGGCAGTTCGCTGGGCGGTTTTGCTGCGGCGTCGGTCTCCTCGGTCGATCGATCCATCAAGCTCAGTGCGGGCGTGGCTGCGGCGTCCGGACCCTGGCAGGGCCTGCTGGCTGGCGTGGCGCGCCGGGGCCATGAGCTCAAGAACATGGGGCGCAATGAGGCGGCCAACGTCGGCCGCACGGCAGCCAATCCTGCAGACATCCGCTCGCACAGCGTGCTGGGCAAGCTGGGCCGGAAAATCAATGAACAGCAGCAGCTGCAAATCACGCTGGAGGCGCGCCACCGTGTCACCGACACACAGGTCCTGAGTGCCAACGCTGCGGTGGTCGACAAGACCACGCCCACCGCCGTCATCGGCCTGCAAGCCCAGGACGAGCTGGACCGCGCGCGTCTGTCCATCGAGCACCGCTACGAAGACCTGAACGCGCCTTGGCTGCAGACGCTGAGCACCCAGGTCTATGTGCAGGCGTCCAAGACCCGCCAGCTCTCCACAGAAGACCGCTACAGCGCGGCGGACCGCACCCGCGATGGCTTCTACAGGGAACAGCTGCTGGGCTTTGCCGCGCTGGCGCAGACGCAACTGCCGGGGCAGCGCCTGAGCTATGGGCTGGAGATGAGCAGCAACAAAATCACCGCGCTGCGAGACGGCACCGTGCCGCCGCCCGGCGAGAGTTTCCCGAACAAGCCCTTCCCGGACACCCGCTACCGACTCGCGGGCGCCTTTGTGCAGGACGAAATCGAGCTCGCGGACTTCAGCCTGATCCCCGGCCTGCGTCTGGAGCACTACGCCCTCAAGCCCTCGCCGGAGGGCTTTACCGCGGGCCCCGTGGTGTCGCTGTCTGACCGTGCGGTGACGCCGCGGCTGGGGCTGATCTGGCGCTTGCATGCGGCATTCCAGCCCTACCTGCAGTGGTCGCAGGGCTTTCGGGCACCAAGGCCCGACCAGGTCAACAACGGCTTCGCGAATCCAGCGCAGGGCTACCGCAGCATCGGGAATGCGGAGCTCAGACCGGAGCATGCCAACAGCGTGGAAATCGGGCTGCGCGGGACGCTTCACGAGCAGCTGCGCTGGCAGCTCAGCGTCTACCGCAATCGCTACCGAGACTTCATCAGCCAGGAGGTGGTCAAGGGCAGCGGCACGCCGGCAGACCCGCTGGTGTTCCAGTACATCAACCTGACGCAGGCGCGCATCCGCGGCTTTGATGCGCGGCTGATCTGGCAGCCGACGAATGGCTTGTCGCTCAGCGCCGCCCTGGCGGATACGCGCGGCGACAGCACGCGGGCCGGCGTGGACACGCCGTTGGACACGGTGCAGCCGACGCGCTTGAGCACCGCGCTGCGTTGGACTCGGGGCGACTGGGAGCTGCAGGCCGCCTGGCAGCATGTGGCGGCCAAGAAGGCCGGCCGCAGCAGCAGTGCCGCGAATTTCTTGCCACCTAGCCACGACGTGCTCGACCTCGGCCTGAGCTGCCGCCTGAGTACGACGCTTCGCGCAGCGGCATTCCTCAGCAACGTCGGCAACAAGAAGTACTGGCGCTGGAGCGATGTGCGCGGCATCGCCGCCAGCAGCCCGACCCTGGACGCCTTCACGGCGCCGGGGCGCCAACTGCAGGTCTCCCTGCGCGCCGACTACTGACCCCAGGAGCGAACCCATCATGCAAGCGAGCCACCAGCAGCTGCGCCAGGCCTTCGCCGCGGCGCGTCAGCAAGCACGCCCCGAGCGCCATCGGGACATCGCCAGGCAGTTGCAGATCAGCGAGGCTGAGTTGATCGCCGCGCACTGCGGCGCTTTCGCCAGCCAGGAGTCTCCCCTGCAGGCCAGGCGGCTGAGGGAGGACTGGAGCACCCTCATCGAGTCCCTCGAGCCCTTGGGCCCCTTGATGGCGCTGACCCGCAATGAGAGCTGCGTCCATGAGAAGGTCGGCGTCTACGCGAGGGCCAGTCACCAGGGGCCTGTGGGCCTGGTGCTGGGCGGCGCGATCGATTTGCGGGCTTTCTATGCGCAGTGGGCTCACGGCTTTGCCGTCTCCGAGCGTCTGGCCGACGGCGCTGTGCAGCGCAGCCTCCAGTTCTTCGACGCCGCCGGGCAGGCCCTGCACAAGGTGTTCCTGCGCCCCGACAGTGCCTTGGAGGCCTACGAGCAACTGGTGCTGACCTTTGCGTCCAACGAGCAGCAACCCGGCATGACGCCCGGCGAGGCCTGGCGCGAACCGCCCGAGCCAGCGGATGCCAGCGTGGATCTGACCGCATTCCGCAGGGCCTGGGCCTCGCTGCGCGACACCCACGAGTTCTTCGGCCTGCTCAAACGCTTTGGGCTGAGCCGCACGCAGGCCTTGCGCCTGGCGGCTCCGGAGTTCGTCGATCGGTTGCCTCGTGCCAGCGCCCAGGAACTGCTGTCACGGGCCGCGCAGGAAGCGGTGCCCATCATGTGCTTCGTGGGCAACCCCGGCATGATCCAGATCCACAGCGGACCGGTGAGCCGGGTGGCCGTCATGGGCCCGTGGCTGAACGTGCTCGACGAGGGCTTCAATTTGCATCTGCGCGAGGACCACATCGCCTCGGCATGGCTGGTGCGCAAGCCGACAGTGGACGGGCTGGTGTGCTCCTTGGAACTGTTCGACGAACAGAACGCCCTGATCGCCCAGTTCTTCGGCGAGCGCAAGCCCGGCCAGGCCGAACGCTGCGAGTGGCGGCAGTTGCTGGAGAGCCTGCGCGACGTCGCGGCGGAGGCTGGCGCATGCTGAGCCGGCGTCACCTGCTGGCCGCATGTGCCCTCGGACTGCCGCCCTTGGCCGACGCGGCGACTGCGCCGCGCGTGGTCTGCGTCAGCGGAGCGCTCACGGAAATCGTCTACGCCCTGGGCTGCGAATCCTTGCTCGTCGGGCGGGACAGCACGTCGGTGTTTCCCCCGGCAGCCATGGCGCTGCCGGATGTGGGCTATATGCGGACGCTGTCGGCCGAGGGCCTGCTGTCACTGGCGCCCACCCTGGTCCTGGCCACCGAGGATGCCGGTCCCCCGGCAGCGCTTAGGCAGCTGGAGGCCGCGGGCATTGCGCTGCACACCCTGCGTTCCGAGCATCGCTTCGAAGGCTTGCTCGCTCGCGTCGAACGCATCGGCGCACTGCTCGGCAGGGAGTCCGCGGCGCAGGCGCTGGTTCGAACCCTGCGCGCCGACTGGCAGCAGGCCCTGAGCAGGGTTCGGCAACTGAGCATGGGAGAACAGCGCCCGCCGCGCGTGCTGTTCGTGCTGGCGCACAACATGGCGCAGCTGCGCATCGCCGGCAGTGCCACCGCGGCGGATGCTGTCATCGGCTACGCTGGCGCCCGCAATGCCCTGGCGGAGGCGCAAGGCTACAAGCAGCTCACCCCGGAGGCGGCGGTGGCGGCAGCGCCCGAGGTCATCCTGACGACGACGGAGGGGCTGCAGACCGCCGGCGGCATCGACCGCCTGCTCCAGGTGCCAGGTCTTGCCCAGACGCCGGCCGGCCGCGTCCGCCGCGTGGCAAGCTTTGATGCCCTGGCCCTGCTGGGCTTTGGCCCCCGCCTTCCCCAGCTGCTTCCGCGCCTGGCGGAGGCCCTGCATCAGCGGTGAAGCCACCATGCGGCAAGACCTGACCCTAGGGCATGGAGGCTCTCACCCCCTGTCCGTGGTGGCACGCCTGCGGCGCGCTGATCCGCGCAAACGCCTGCTGCTGCTCTTGCTGCTGACCCTGTGCGCCGCCCTGGCCTGTGCACAGCTCGGCGCGCTGCCGGCCCGGCTGGACGACTGGCTGCAGCCCCCCTGGATCAGCGACGCTGCCCAGCGCAGCGGCTCGGCGTATGTACTGTGGCAGCTGCGCCTGCCGCGGCTGCTGCTGTGCTTGGCGGTGGGCGGATCCCTGGCCTTGGGCGGCGTGCTGGCGCAAAGCCTGTTTCGCAATCCCATGGCCGACCCGGCGCTGCTGGGCATCAGCAGCGGTGCAGCAGCGGCCGTCGCGCTTTGCCTGACTTTGTTCTCGGCTGCATCAGCCGCCCTGCCGCCGGTGGCACGGCTCTGGTTGCTGCCTGCCGCGGGCTTTGGCGGTGCGCTGCTGGTGTGCTTCACGCTGGAGCGCTGTGCGCGCTGGCTGGCACCGGGCTCGATCGCCGGTCTGCTGCTGACTGGACTGGCCTTGCAGGCGCTGTGCGGTGCGCTGGTTGGCCTTTGCAGCCATCTCGCCAGCGACGAGCAGCTGCGCGCCATCAGCTTCTGGACCTTGGGGTCGCTGGCTGGCGCCAACTGGACCATGGCTGGCGTGATGCTGCTGGCCCTGGTGCTGGCCGCATGGAATGCAAGGCAAATGGCGCAGGCGCTGAACGCCCTGGCCCTGGGCGAAGCGGCGGCGTCCCACGTCGGGGTGGACGTTTCCGGCTTGCGCACGCGTGTCGTTGTCTTGGTCGCGCTGCTTGGCGCCCTGACCGTGGCCTGGTGCGGGAGCATCGGCTTCGTGGGACTGATGGCGCCCCATCTGGCGCGCCAGCTGGTGGGGGCGGACCTGCGCCAGACCCTGCCCATGTCCATGGTCTGCGGGGCTTTGCTGCTGCTCGCGGCGGACACGCTGGGCCGCACGGTCGCCATGCCGGCTGAGGTTCCGGTGGGCGTCTTCAGTGCCTTGCTGGGGGCGCCCTGGTTCCTGGTCCTGCTGCGCGGCAGCCTGCGGCGCATGGGAGGGGCCTGAGATGCGCGAGCTGATGCGCCTGGACCAAGTCACCGCACGGCTGGGGCCGCGGCTGCTGGGGCCCCTGCCCTTGGCCATCCGGACCGGGGAACGGGTGGCCGTACTGGGGCCCAGCGGCGCTGGGAAATCGACCCTGCTGAGGCTGATGGCCGGTGAGCTCAAGCCGGCCAGCGGGCAGGTGCGGCTCCAGGGTCGTCCGATGGCGGACTGGGCGACTGCGGAACTCGCCCGTCGGCGCGCCGTTCTGCCGCAGTCCCACGGCGTGGCCTTTGGCTTGCCGGTCGAGCTGGTGGTGTCGCTGGGCCGGGTGGCGCTGCGCAGCGATCCCAGGCAGCGACAGATCGTGCAGCAGGCGCTGGCCTGTGCCGAGGCCTTGCATCTGATGGGGCGCCGGTTCGACACCCTGTCGGGGGGCGAGCAGGCGCGCGTTCAGCTCGCCCGCGTCTTTGCACAGCTGTGGGACGAACGTGACGGCCTGCTGCTGTTTGACGAGCCGGTGGCCGCGCTGGATCCCGGTCTCGTGCTTTCGCTGATGCAGGCGATGGACGTCTACGCGACACAGCGTGGGCATGCCATCGTGGCGGTGTTGCATGACCTGAATCTGGCCCTGAACCATTTCGAGCGGCTCTGGATGATCCAGGATGGACGGGTTCTCGCGGACTGCGGCGCCGTGCCCGCGACGCTCCCGCTGCTGGAGCAGCTCTATGGACTGCGTCTGCGGATGCTCAAGGATGCACACGGCGTGGCCATTCTTCCCGTGCATGTCAGCCGGCCGGCGGCTTCTCTCGAGCCGGCGCCATGAACCGTACGGCCCTTTGTTCAACGCTCCTCCTGCACTGCGTGCTGCTGCTCATGCTGCGGGTGGGGGCCGCCATGCAGGGAACGGATCGCGCGCCGGCCGCCGTCGAGGCCAGGACGCACACCAGCATTGGCGTACGCCTGATTGCCCGCAACCCCGCACGGGATGCCGCGGCCAGCCTGCGAAGGCAAAGCCTGCCCCTGCAGCTGCATGCCCCAGTGCTGCCCGGCATCAGCCTGCCGCACGCATGGGGAGCGCAGGAGTTGCCCGCCTCGCCTGCAGACATCCCTGCGCCGACGCTGGCCGGCGACGCGCAGCTGGCGGCCCCGCCTCCTGCTGCACTCGTCGCCCGGGCGCCACTGGCAGCGGCACCAGCGGCCTTGGTCCCGGTGACCTTGCCGCCCGAGCATCAGGCCTGCAACGACCGCCAGGTGGCGCGGCACTACCCGGCCCTTCTCCGTGACCGCGGGATCGAGGGACGGGTTGTCGTGCGGGTGAAGGTGGATGAAGACGGGCGGGCTGCGGAAGTGCTGGTGCAAGGTCCCAGCGGCTGGCGCCTGCTCGATGAAGCGGCCAGGCAGGTGGCCGCGGCATGCCCCTATGTCGCAGCAAGGCGCGGCGATGAACGCCTGGTGGCCTGGATTGAGTACCCGGTGCGCTTCAGCCTGCATTGACATTGCGGCGATTTGCTCAGGGCACTCCAGCGGGCAAGAGTAGCCTGCTCATGCGCGCCAGTTCGGCATCGTCGAGTGCGCCGACCGTGGCCTTGAGCTGCAGCTGCGCAAGCAGCGTGTCATAGCGGGCTTGCTGCCATCGCTGTTCGGCGCTGGCCAGCAGCTGCTGGGCATTCAGCACATCGCTGTTCAAGCGCTTGCCGACCTCGAAGGCCGCTTGGGTGGAGCGCAGGGTCGCTTGCGCGGAGGCCATGGCGCGCTGCTCGGCGCGGGACCGCTCAAGCCCCATGCTCACGCCCAGATAGGTTTGGCGCGCCGACAGGGCCGCCTGGCGGCGTGCTTCTTCCACCAGATCCTCGCTGAACTGGCGCTGGGCTACGGCCTGTCGGGTGCGCGCATCGATCGCGCCGCCTGTCGCCAAGGGCAGGGTCAATTGCAGCCCGACCGATGTCTGCGTGACCCGGTTGGAAGGCACCGGCATGCCGAAGATGATGCCCCCATGCTGGCTCAGATGGCCATGCAGTCCGTACAGCTGAATGGTGGGCATGGCAGCGGCCCGTTGCTTGTCAATTTCCCGCGAGGCCTGGCGCGACAAGAGAAGCGCTGTCCGCAGCTCCAGCTTGTCCTGCCGCGCTGCGTCCACCCACTGTTCGATGGAGTTCGGCTGAAGCGGCTGCAGCTCTGCATCTGCGTGCAGCGCGGTGCTCGGGGAAAACTCAGGCCCGGCCGCCAGACGCAAGGACGCGAGCTGCAGCTCACGGTCGCTCCTCGCAGCCAGCCACAGAGCGCGCGCATGGTCCACGCGGGCCTGTGCCTCCTCGACATCGGGCAGGGTGGCGCTTCCCGCTTGAGCCATGCGCTGCACGAGCTCGGCGCCTGCAGGAACGGCCTGGTTGTCCTCGACGGGCACGCGTTCGACAAGACCGGAGACTCGCGCTCGAATCGGGATGATGACGCCTCCCACCTGCGCGTCGTCAGTGGACACGAAGCTCTGGCGGTGCTGCCAGCGTTGCACACCGTAGGCCGCAGCGCTGGCCACGATGGAAAGGCCCAGCACGAGCGGGACCCATTGTTTGCCCATTGACTTCGACATGGTTCTCCTCCAGTCCCCGAGAGCTGCGCAGCAGGCTGGCCACGGGTTCCGGGCGGGCATGAGGCGCTGCGCTGCCATCGCGCGCGGCGACATCTGGCAGCCAAGGCAGCAGCTAGCGCCACTTTGGCGCCTACTCATGTTGAGTCTTCGTTAGGCGGGTGTCTTGAACAAAGCGCTTGACTCTTGCAGTGACGGACTCACGTCGCTCAAGGTGACACCGAACATGCGCTTCATGGTGCGGGCAAAGTGTGCCTGGTCTGCAAAACCGGCATGACTGGCGGCTGAAGCTAAACGCTGCCCCGCCGCAATAGCCCGCATGCCGCGCTCGAGTTTGCGCCACAGCATCCATTGCGACAGCGGAACGCCCATTTCTTCCTTGGCCAGTGCGCGCAGGCGGGCTTCCGACAGGCCGCTCGCCTTTGTCGCGCGCTCAATGGCGCCTCGGTCTCCCGCATCGCCTGCCAACTCATCCAGGGCGCACAGCAGACGGCGATCAAAGGAGGCGCGATCGGCCGCGATTCCGAGCTCAGTGCACAAGGCGTCGACCATGTCCTGGACGCGCTCGCGGTTCCTGAAGCAGGCGACCAGGCGCCGATCCATGGCAGCGACGCCCCGTTACGCCCAGGCGCCAACCCAGTGTGCGAGCCAGGGACGCATGTGGAGCGATATAGAGGAATGCGACGAGGCCCCCGGTCGTCGAGCAGGCGATGTGGTCGATGCGTGGGCCCACCATGACGCCGTCGGCGCAAACAAGCGTCGTCAGTGTCTGGATGCGGACCGCGCCTGACAAGCCGACCGCAATCTGCTTGGCCATGTGCTCGTGCAACTTGTGTTGCCGCAGCGGACCGATATAGCCCGCCCGGAGCTCTCCAAACGTGGCGATTCCCATTGGCACAAGTCAGATCAACGCGAGTAGTCCCGATTCAAGGCTCCCTGAAAAACCGGGGCAGGAGGGCTCTTGATCCAGCAACCCGTCTCGTAGCACGCCCCTTAGCGCATGGTGCCTCAATATTCGCGGTTCAGGCATGCCGAAAGTGAACCCACCAGACCCCGTTGACCACGACCATGCATAGCGCCAGCAGCAGGACAGCCAGGTTGCGAGCGGCCTGGCGGGTGGGCGGCGTCGCTGCACCCATGCGCAACATCCTTGCGGCCAGGAACAGGCTCCACAGCGTGCTGCCGCCCAGCAGCCCGATGCGAGCCCAGAGGACGAACTGGGGCCAGACGTAGCCCGCCGACCGCAGTTGGCTCAGTGTCATCTGCGACAGACCGACGAACAAGGTCATGGCCGCCAGCGGGCTGAGGGTCAGGGCCAGGCGGGGCCATGGCAGGCCGCTCAGCGCCGAGGCCAGTCGCAGCAGCAGGTGCAGCGCGCCGCCCAGCAGCAGCGTGGCGCCGCCGATGTAGCCGAGGATGCAAAGGCCATCCAACCAGAGGAAGACGTCGTGCGCCTGCGGTTCATGGGTCAGCAGCCACCAGGGCGCCGTATCTTCGAGCAGCCAGAGTGCCTGACCACCGTCCAGGACGGCCTCCACCGCCCGCTGCTTCAGTGCCTGCCAAAGGGGGCTGGCGCTCCACTGGAAGGCTGCCAAGGCAACGCCGAAGAGGCCGTAAACCAGCAAGACCGCGGCACGCCCTTGTGCGCGCGAATCGCGCGCAGGCAACAGCACTTCCGCGCCTGGCCAGCGTACGCGCAAAGCGATGGCCTGGCGGTGCCCGCTGCAGCGCCCGCAGGCATGGCAGTCGGCGGCGGCGTCCAGGTGACGAAGATCGAGCAAGGTGGGGCAATCCACGCGTGGCGTGGGGCCCGGGTAAGAGCGCCAGGCCCTGGCGTCGGTGCTGTAGTGCAGCGGCGCAAGGCGAGCGAGCAGGCCGAACACGCCGCTGACGGGGCATAGATAGCGGCACCAGACCCGCTTGCCGCGCCCATACACCCATCCGATGGCCATAGCCAGCACGGTGGAACCGCCCAGGATCAGCAAGGTGGCGCGCGGATACTCGTACACGCTGATCAGCTGCCCCCAGACCGTCGTCCAGACAAAAGCTACGAACGGCCAGCCGCCCCAGCGCAGCCAGCGCGGGATGCTGCGTCCCAGGCCGTGCCGGCTGGCCCATTCGCTGAGCGCGCCCTCGGGGCACAGGGTGCCGCACCACAGTCGGCCGAACAACAGCACGCTGAGGATGACGAAGGGCCACCAGATGCCCCAGAACAGAAACTGCGCCAGCAGCGTCAGGTTCCCCAGAATGTGCGCCGATTCTGGCGGCGGCGGCAGCAGCGCGGGCAGGATCACCAGCGCGAGGTACAGCGCCACGATGACCCATTGCAGTCCGATCAACACGCCACGATGGCGCCGCAGCGCGTCACCCCAGCGTGCTGGCCGCTCCAAGCGGACCCGCGTGCTGCTGACGATGGGGATGACGGCCTGTCTCACCGCTGCGCTCCCGAGCGCAGGCGCGGACGCCGCAAGGCCAGCGTCGCCAGCAGCGCAAAGCCCAGGTATGCCGCAACCAGGCAGGCGCTGGGACGGTCGCGATAGCCCAACAACTGCGCGAGCCAGCGCCCTGCCCCGCGAGCGTCCGGCAGCCAGGCCGAGCTGTCCCACAGCGGATCGGGACCCGTGGGCAGCCAGTCCAGCGTCAGCAGCCGTTCCACGCCCTGCACCAGCATTGAGAACGCCAGCATCAGCAGCAGCAGCTCGGCCACCCGAAACAGCAGAGGCCCGCGCAGCCAGCGCGCACCGCGCTCCAGCAGCATCAGGCAGGCCAGGGCCAACCCCAGACCGAGGGCGGCCCCACCCATCGCCGGCAGCAGCGACGATGCGCTGCCAAGCTGCCCGGCGAGAAAGATGGCGGCTTCACAGCCTTCGCGAGCGATGGTCAGGCTCACCATCAGCACGAGGCTTCCGCCCTGTGCCGCAGCACCGGCCTGTGAGCGCAGCGATGCCTTCAGCCCTGCCGCATGCCGACGCATCCAGGCCAGCATCTGCAAAACCAGGAACGCGGCGAACAAGGCGGCGCCGGCCTGGAAGGCGTCCAGAGCCTCGCCTTGCATCCACCGGCTGGCGCTCAGCGTCAGCCCGGCCAGCAGGACGGAGAGCGCGAGCCCCAACAATGCGCCCAAACCGATGCGGCGGCGCAGCTGATCCGCCTGCGGTTGTTCGGCCACCCAGGCGAGCAGGATGGCCAGCACCAGCAGGGCCTCGAGGCTTTCCCGCCAGACGATGATGAAGGATGCCAGCATGCTGCCCACCTATCGGATCACGAGTTCGAAGACGCCGGTGTCGGGATGGAACTCATCGATGAAGCGATAGCGTCCCGGGCGCATCGGGGCCAGCACGACGAAGGACTCCCCGCCTTCGGCCAGCACCTTCTCGATGCGCAAGTCGAGGTTTTCGAACTCGATGGGCCCAGGGCCCTTGTTCTGCAAGCGCAGCTTGATGCGCTGCCCGGCCGGCAGCTCGAGCTGCGACGGCGTGATGCGGCCGTTTTGCAGCACCAGCAGTGCGCCGGGCAATTCGGCCTGGGCCACGCCATGGGCCAGCATGAGGAGCGCGGCGGCGGCGGCGGCGCAGGAGCGTGCCAGGCGACGCATCAGAGACCCACCTTGGCGCGGATGCCCAGCACGCGAATCGCCGGGCTGCCGGCCAGCGCCAGCGGATGCCGTATCCACTGCAGGTCCGGCGTGATCTGCACCTTGTCGTTGAGCTGATAGCGGTAGTAGAGCTCCCAGACTTGTTCCTGCGCGCCCGTGCCCTGTGCGGCGCGATAGGCAGCGCCGCTGTGCAGCCAACCCAGTGCCAGGCCAAGGCCATCGGCTCCGCGGCCCCAATGGCGGCCGTCGAGCTCCATGCCTAGGGTCAGGGCGCGGTCCACGCGCGGCGATCCCTTGGCCTGCTGGCCGTAGCGCAAGAAGCCGGTATAGCTGTCGGACAGCCGCTGGTCGATCGAGGCGCCCCAGCCCGCATGAACGGCGCTCGTCCCATCGTGGTCGCTTGCCTGCGCATTGCGCCATGCATAGACGCGGTAGCTGCCGGGCAGCCCGTCCCACAGCCGGCGGCTGGTGTCCAGTTGTGCCAGCAGCAGGGGTTTGCTGAGCCCGCCACCGAAGCTTGCCGCATCACCGGCAGCAAACAGTCCCAGTGACGCGCTCCAGCTGCTCGTGCGATCGGGCCGGCTGGTGTAGGCCAGGCGCACGCCCGGTGTGAATCCATAGGCGTCACCGCCGATGTCCCCGCCTGCATCCAGCATGGGGTTGTGCACGAAGACCTTGTTCAGGAAGCGCGTGGTCTCGTCGTCAGCGATGGCGTTCTGATCGAAGAACAGGAAGGGGTCCATCTTGCCGACGGTCAGTTCCAACTGCTCGCGAGCCTTGGCCTGCCCGTGATCGCGCGGCAGCGGGATGGTCAGTTGGTACCAGGCCTGCGCCAGCACCGCGAAGGAGTCCGAGGCGCCTGCCTGCGTCTGGAAGGCGATTGCATTGCTGCCGCCGGCATGGCTGTCGCGCAGCGGCAGTCCTTCGCCCTGGCCCAGTCGGACATGGGCGAACAGCCGGCCTTCGATATCGCCCAGCGAACCACCGGGTGCGCCGATGGAGACGTCGCCGCGGTAGTTCAGGCGGGCTTGGCGCCGGCCGTCGGGCGTGGACGCCGCATCGGCCGCCTGCAGCACGCTGGCCAGCGAGGCCGACACGCTCACGCCTTCCAGGGCCTCGATCTGGCGCGCCTGCTTCTGCATGGCCAGGGTCTGGAACTCCACCGCCTTGAGCCGCGTCACGAGCTCCGGCTCCTTCTCGCTGAGCCGCTCCGTGTTCAGCGCCTTGTCGGTTTGCTGCTGCGCGGACTCGAGTGCCTGGATCCGCTTCTCCGTGTCGGGGGCGACAGCGTCCAGACGGGCTCGCAAGGCTTGGTTTTCGTTTTCCAAGCGCTGCAGGCGCTCAAGAACGTCCTTGAGAGAGGGCTGCGCCGCCGTGCTGCCCTGGGCGATGGCCAGCGCTGGCGCCAGCAGGACGCTGCCCAGCAGCGTACCCTTGCTCAGCTTCATCTCAATACCCGCCCTTCTTGCCGATGCCTGCGTAGCTGAACTCCCATTCGGCGGTCAGCGGCTTGAACCAGGGGCGCACGCCGGTGGCACGGTCGGTATGGCGCCCGAAGTGTTTGCCCATGGCGTTCTCGGGCGCATTGGGCGCATACACCGTGAGGCGGACCTGGTACTTCCCGGGGCCGCGCAGCTTGACGTTGTCGCCATAGTGCGGGCCATCGCTGGCGACCATGGGCATCATGACGCCGCTGATCACATCGCTGCTGCCCACCTTGCGCAGCTCATAGCGGATGTGCAGATAGGGGATCCACATGCCTTCGGCAAAGCCGTTGGCGTTGCTGGCCAGGGCGTGGATGTCGGCCTCGAGATGGATGTCACTGTCAGCGGCTGGGCGCATATGGCCGTCAGGCTCCATCTCGACCGGCTGGAGATACACCGCCGCGATTTCCATGCCTGCGAGGTTCTGTGGCGTTCCGATGGGAATCTCCGCCGCGCCCGCGAGTGCGCTCCAGCACAGGCCCGCGCTGAGGATGCAGGCTTGCTGCCAGCGAGTCAAAGTCATGATGCCTCCGAGTGAAAGTCGGCGCATCGTAAATGAGAGCAATTCTCATTCATATGAGCTACATCAAGTCCAGGCGAGCTTGCTGGATGCGCGTCGCGACATCCCGGAATGGCCGCGGGCAAGGTGCCATCGCAAAAGCTTCAGGAAAGATGGCACTTTTCGGAATCGGCAGACGCAGTGGACTGTGATTGGTGACAGTAGCCATCCGACGCCAAGACCGGAACACTGGCGCTCGCCCTTCAGCGACCGGTGCCTGGAGGGTGAAAAACACCCAAGCACTTCTAAAGGAGAAGCCATGAGCAGGAACTTTGAAACGCCCATCCAGGTGAAATATCGGGACACTGATTCAATGGGTCATGTCAGCAGCCCGGTCTACTACGACTATCTTCAGCATGCCTACCTCGAGTTCATGTTCAAGGTGCTGTCCATCCCCAAGCATGAGAAGCTGCCTCACATCATGGTGAAAACTGCCTGCGAGTATGTGCAGCCGGCCATGTTCGGCGACAGCCTGGTGGTTCGCAGTCGGGTCAGCAACTTCGGAACCAAGAGCTTCGAGATCGAGCACGTGATGCATCGCCAGGATGAGCAGGACACCGTGGTGGCACGCGGCTACTCGAAGCATGTGATGTTTGACTACGCCACGAACAAGACCACGCCGGTCACCGAAGAATTCAAGGCCAAGATCCTGGATTTCCAGGGCAGCGTCTGAGCCGAAGGCAAGGAGCAGCGCCATGATGATGCAGTGGTCTGAACACCAACTGGCCTTGCACCACCGCTTTCGCGGGCTGGGTGAGCAGCTCGCCGCCATGGGCGCGCAGCCGGGTTTTGACGCGTGCCGCTGGGGCCGCCTGCGCCAGGAGGGCCTTTGGCAGCTCATCGGCCAGCGGGAGGGCAGTACGCCGGCTTGGTGGGACTTCACGGCAGCGTTGGAGGGCTTGTCGCTCTCCATCCGCTCCCCTGCCCTGTTGCTGTCGGCCATTGCGCAGGCGGGCATGGTCCGCGGGCTGCAGCGCTACGGCACGGTGGCACAGAAGGACAAGTATCTGGCCGCGCTGGCGCGCGGGGAGCTGTGCGCCACGGGAATCGCCGAGCCCAGTACCGGTACAGACGTGCGCAGCCTGGGCAGCACACTGACGCCCTGCGCCGAGGGTTATCTGCTGAACGGCAGCAAATACAACATTGCGCATGCCCCCATGGCAGCGTTCTCGCTGGTTGTTTGCCGGTATGCCGACGCGCCGGAGGCGGTGGGCCTGGTCTTCGTGGACCGAGACGCTGATGGCCTGGTGACCGGCCCGAGTGATCACAAGCTGGGCAACGCGGATCTTCCCACGGGCAGCCTGGAGTTCCACGACGTCTTCGTGCCGCACGCCCAGGTCTTGGGCGATCCCAAGCGCGGCTTGCGTCAGCTCATCGACATCATTTCGCTGGGGCGCGCATATTACGGCTTGGTGGCCGCCGCGCTGGCTGCGCCCTTTCTTGATGACGCCTTGCGTTATGCCCAGGCGCGGCACAGCTTCCGCGAGCCCATCATCGACCACCAGTATGTGCAGCGTCGCCTGACGGACATCCGCATCGGCATGGAGCGCAGCCGCTGGACGGCGCTCGGCGCGCTCGGTCGGCTGCTGGGCGAGCAGCCCGACGCCTTGCTGGCCTGCTCGGTGGCCAAGCTGGTGGGATCGGAAGACCTCATCAAGAGCGCGCTGGATCTGGTCCGGCTGTATGGAAGCCGCGGCTACCATGAAGGACCGATCGCGACCCTGATGCGTGACGCCCTGGGCTTCGCCAGCGTGGGCGGCACCGAGGAGATGCATCGCAAGAACATCTTCAACCAGATGATCCGGCCGCTGACCGCGCAGGCCGTGACCCGCCCGCTGGCGGCGCCCCAGGCGGCCTGATGCCGCTTGGGGAATCGGGGCTGTAGCCATGGCGGATGCCGGCATCGCCTATCCGGGCCCGCAGGGATCCGCCGGCGAGCTCGCCGCGGCCAGGTACTTCGGACCTGAGCCGCCGCGTCTGCCCTTTGCAAGCCTGGATGCCATCCATGCCGCCGTAGCGGAAGGAGCATGCCGCTACGGTGTCATGCCGCTGGAATGCAGCAGGGATGGCCCCGTCAACCGCAGCCTCGATCTTCTCTACTCGGGCGCAGTCAGCATGGTGGGCGAAGTGCTGGTGCCCGGCACGCCAACACCGCCGACCCCGCTGGGTGGCACCTCCTGCATCAGGTATGGCGTCATCGCAGGCAAGGGCCATCCACCGGGTGAAGATGACGACCGCCTGATGATCGCGGTGTCCCTTGCGCAGCGCACCGGCAGCATGCTGGAGCTGCTGTCGCCGCTGGCGCGACGTCGCCTGTCCGTCGAGCATTGGTGCTCGCGGCCGGCGCGCGTCGCGGGCTGGCACTATCGCTTCCATTTCACCATCGCCGCCCCTCCCGACCGCGAAGACGTCAGGCTGGCCCTGCAGGACGCTGCTGCTCTGGCCTGCGAACTGAGGGTGCTGGGCCGCTATCGAAGCGCGGTTCGCGCCTAAGGCCTGGACTCGGCGTAGGTCGGCCGTCCCTTCGCCCGGTCTCGTATCCCGGCGCGTCTCGGCCGTGCTGGCAATTGGGCGCTGTCGTCGCGTCCTCATGGCCATACCGGCCTATGCATCACGACAACACGCGACTTGTTACTCGCATATTGACGTCAATGTGCATGCCAATAGCGTGGGCATTTGCTCCATGTTTGTGCATTTTGCGAGGGTTCGCCCATTGCATGTAAGCAAATGAAACTTGCCAAATGTGGCTTGATTGCTGGTGATTCTGGGCGTTGGCAGGATCACGCCGGCATGACTGACACGGTTGGTAACGTCCATGTCAGAACGACCCAAGAGAATGCAGAGAAACGCGAGTGATTGAATATTTATTGATGGTGGGCACTCGACGAACCAGGGAGTCAAGCATGCAGGATTGCGTTATTGATGGCGGGGTTGTTCCGCGATGCGGCCACGAACTTGAGGAGCAAGAATGCGAGCGGCTGATGTCTTCTTTCGCGAAGAAGCTGGGCTTTGATCATTGCCTGTACCAGGCGCATGTCTATCCGCCAATGACCCGTCCGGCGGTCATTCAGACCGGCAACGCGCCTCGTGAATGGCTTGAAGCCTATGCGGGCCAGGACTTCGCGGTGCAAGACCCGTGGATTCGGCACGCCCAGGGAAGCAGCAGCCCATGGCTGTGGGCGGCGGCCGGCCAGCAGACGCCCATCCTCTTCTGGCGGACCGCGCTGAGCTGCGGCATGCACTACGGCTGCACGCTGCCCGCGCGGACCGAGCACGGCATCATTGGCGCCATGACCTTTGCCCGGACACATGGGGGCGTGTCGCTGGGGGAGTTTGATGAGAAGGCGGCTGAGCTGGCCGGCTTTTGCCAGCGTCTGCATGACGGCGTGCTGAAGCGCCGCCTCCCGCAACTGTTCCACCGGCCTGATTCCCGGTTGAGCGAGCGGGAGCGCACCATCCTTCAGTGGACGGCTGACGGCAAGACGTCATCAGAGATCGCCATGATCCTGGGCTTGACCAAGCGCACCGTCAACTTTCATGTGGCCAAGGCCACGATGAAGCTGAACTCGACAAACAAGACGCAGGCGGTGCTGAAGGCGGCCGTGCTGGGGATGCTCTTCTGAAGCCGGCGCATGCCACCATGCATGCTTGCCCTTTCGCAGTGGTGGGTGCTGCCTGCCGCACGCAGCCGGGCGGGGTTGGCCGCAGGCCAGTCCTTGCGCGCGCAGCAGGTTCAGGCCGCCATCTGCCGGCATTGCTCGGCGCATCGCCGGCAAGCTTCGGCGCATTGCTCGCAGTGATCGTGGAGGTGTCTGGCGCATTCCTCGCCGCAGGCTTCGCAGACCTGCGCGCAGGCGCGGCAGAGCAGCACACTGAGCTCGCTGCCGCGGGCCATGCATCCGACGACCAGGCGGCAGATCGCCGCACAGTCCATGTTCAGTGCGACGCAGCGGGCCATCATCTTGACGTCCTGCTCATGCAGGCAGGCAACGGCGCAGTGATCGCAGGCGTTGGCGCAGGCTTCACAGGCCTGGATACAGGATGGGTGGGTGTCATGAGCCATGGCATTCTCCGCAAAGTCAGTTGCCCCTCGGGTGGGTCTTCGCTGCTGGCAATGCACATGCCCGGCGCCTGCGGCGCCGGCGCCCTTCAGGCGGACAAAGGTCAGGTCCGGCGCCGGCTATGGCTCAGCGCGCGCCCAGAAAACCCAGCACGGCATCGACGATCGCGCGCTCAATCTCCGGCATGGAGAATCCAGGCGGCGGGTCGATGACGGCGGCATGGACCATGGATTCGATGATGCGCTGGATCACCCAGGCGGCCAGCGGAACGTCTTGCGGCACGATCTCGGCGCGGTGCTGCTCCAGCAGCAGCTGCACGCGCGAGAAGATGCCCTTGTCCGAGGGGCTGTCGTTCGCCTTGGGGATCTCGAAGAAGGGAAGTTCCTGCTCCAGGACACGATGCAAGCGGGGCTCGACCATGTGCGCGGCCATCAGTGCCCGCACCATGGCTTCAATCTGGCTGCGC
Source organism: Burkholderiaceae bacterium (assembly GCA_041905785.1). Taxonomy (GTDB): domain Bacteria; phylum Pseudomonadota; class Gammaproteobacteria; order Burkholderiales; family Burkholderiaceae_C; genus Roseateles_B. The sequence goes on along the minus strand of JAYRKJ010000005.1, from coordinate 221,203 downwards.
AGATTGCCTCGATGGCCGGTCCCCAACACGGCATCGATGACCTGGTACATCTGGCCCGCATGGCGCTCATGCAGGGCCGCGACCAGCGAGTCCTTGTTGGGAAAGTATTGATAGACGGACCCGACGCTCACGCCGGCCCGCTCGGCGACCAGGTTGGTGCTCGTCCCGGCATAGCCGCGCTCGGCCAGCACGCCGGCCGCTGCTTCTAGAATCGAATCGACCATGCGGCGCGACCGAGCCTGGCTCGGAATCTTGCGCGGACCTGCTTGCTGGTTGGACATCGCGTTTTTGCTTGAAACAAGCCTCTGGACTGCTGCATGCGGCTGCAGCGGAACCCTGCTCTGCGTTGAGCAACTATCCTGAACTGCTTGGGCATTCCATGGCCGCGCGACCCTGGGCGCCCCCATGTGGCATGGGCCGTGAAATGCGAGTTTCTGTGCATTTTACAATTCCAAAGGCTGGCGACATGGCACGCCCCGGCGCATAAGCATCCCGCAATCAGGTGACAGGGTGGGGCGTGCCACCCACCTGGCACTCAGGCGGCCGGTGCGAGCCAGCCATCCAGAAAGGCGCTGAGCCAGGCTTTCCCGGCGCGGTCATGCCGCCCGCCCTGATGACGCTGCGTCGCCAGCAGCTGAGCGCCGGGAGCGTGCAGCTTGTCGGGTGCGGACAGCGCCCAGCGGTTCATGGTCTGGTAGCTGACCTCGGGGTGGAATTGCAGGCCATAGGCCTTCCTGCCGTAATGGAAGGCCTGGTTTTCGAAGACCTCGCCGACGGCGAGCCGCTGCATCCCGTCCACCAGATCAAAGCCCTCGCGATGCCAGTGATAGACGCGCTCGGGCCAGTGCCCCAGCTGCCGTCCCTTGGACGTGGGCCGGATCGGCCAGTAGCCGATCTCGACGCGGCCGTCGGCCCTTGGGCGCACGGCGGCACCGAGATGGCGTGCCAGCAGCTGGGCACCCAGGCAGATGCCCAGAAGCGGCGCCTGCTCCCTCAAGGGGACGCGAAGCCAGTCCGTCTCGGTTCGCAGCCAGGGATCCGGATCATTGGCGCTCATGGGGCCGCCAAACACCACCACCCCACTGTGCGCCCGCAGCGTCGGTGGGAGCGTGTCGCCCAGGGGCGGCCGCCTGATGTCCAGCTCGTAGCCCTTTTGCTTCAGCAGGCGTCCGACGCGACCTGGCGATGACTGCGGCCGGTGCAGGATCAGCAGCACGGGCGGCTTCATGGCAGCTCCCAGTCCAGGACGAGCGCGCTGCGGTCTGGGCGGCCCCGCAGTTCGTCATAGGACACCATCACGTGCTCCTGGTAGGCCGGGCGGGCGCAAAGCCGTCGGTACCAGTCGTTCACGTGCGGCAGTCGTGGCCTGTCGATGTCCATCGAGTAGTAGCGAAACAGCGTGGCACCGGCAGGGATGTCGCCCAGCCCGAGGGCATCGCCGCTGAGGTAGGGCTGTCGGGCCAGGATGCCGTCCAGGCGCTGGAAGTGCCGCACGCTCAGGGCCAGCTTGGTCCGAATCAGCGCCTCGTCTCGCTGCTCTGCCGGCGTTCGCACGAGGGCCCAGAAGAGCCCCAGCATGAGATCGGGCTCCAGCGAGCTCTGGCTCCAATCCATCCAGCGCTCGCTCAGCGAGCGTCGGTGAGCGTCCGCGGACCAGAAGGGTTCGCGGCCGGCTTTGGCGGCAAGGTAGCGAAGGATGGCGTGGGACTCCCACACCACCTCGCCGTCATGCTCGATCACGGGCACACGCTGGTGCGGATTGAGCCGCTCGAACGCCGGCGTATCGCAGCCGCCGAAGTCGCCGCCGGCCGGGATGTGGCGATGCGGGAGTCCGAGCTCACCGATCAGCCACATCACCTTCTGAACATTGAATGAGCTGCGCCGCCCCCATACGGTCAACATGTCCATGCTCTCCCTTCTAGCTCAACGATTCCATGCATACGTTCTGCAGGCGATCCAGGCCGGCCCGCAGGTCGTCGATGAGATCCTGTGGGTCTTCAAGCCCGATGTGCAGCCGAACGCACTGACTGCCCGGCTCGCAAAGCTCGGTCAGCCGCCCGCTCGAGGCATCGAGCGGCAAGGCCAGGCTCTCGAAGCCACCCCAGGAATAGCCGAGGCCGAACAGGCGAAGACCATCCAGAAAGGCTTCGACCGCTGCGAACGGTGCCGGCTTCAGCACCACGGTGAAAAGGCCGGAAGAACCTCTGAAGTCGCGTTTCCAGAACGCATGTCCCGGGCAGTCCTCCAGCGCCGGGTGCAGCACACGTGCCACCTCCTTCTGCTGCTTGAGCCAGCGCGCCACCTGCAGGCCACCCTGCTCGTGCTGGCGCAGGCGCACCTGCAGGGAACGCAGACCACGCAAGGCGAGGAACACGTCGTCCGGACCCACGCACAAGCCCAGGTCGCCATGCAGTGCCTTCAGCGCGGGCCAGGCGCGGGACGACGCCGACACCGTGCCCAGCATCCCGTCGGAATGGCCCAACAGATACTTGGTGCCCGCCTGGATGGACAGGTCGACGCCGAGCTCATGCGCCGGGAGGAACAAGGGCGTGGCCCAGCTGCAATCGGCGATCACCGTCAGCTCATGCGCCCTGGCGACCGAGACGATCGCCGGAATGTCCTGCACCTCCATGCTGTGCGAACCCGGCGACTCCAGGTAAACGGCCCGGGTGTTCGGTCGAACGAGCGAGGCCAGCTCAGCGCCCATCATTGGCGCAAAGTAGCTCACGTCGATGGCCATGCGCTTGAGCAGACCCTCGCAGGCATGGCGGACAGGACCGTAGACGGCATCGGTGACCAGCACATGGTCGCCGGGCCTGAGACAGGACTGAAGCGCCAGCGTGCAGGCCGAAAGCCCCGAGGGGCACAGCACGGCGCCAACGCCGCCCTCGAGCTCGCAGACGGCGCGCTCCAGGGCCTGCGAGGTTGGGGTGCCCCGGCGCCCGTAGATGTAGGGCTGCGTACGCCCCAGCAGCTCGCGGACCGTGGGGCTCAGCACTGTCGAGGCGCGAAAGACGGGGGTGTTGACGAAGCCATGGTAGGCCGCCGGATTGCGACCGGCATGGACCAGCCGCGTGCCGACCCCCTGGTCGGGCTGCCAGGGGTGCGACCCCTCTTGCGGTTTCAGCTCGACGTTCTTGCTCATGGCCACAGCAGCTGTCGTGTCCACTGCTGCCCCTGGCGCCGGTAGCGCAGACGGGTGAAGCGGCGCTGGCCGTTGGACTGCCAGAACTCGACGTCCAAGGGCTTGAGTGCGTACATCGTCCAGTGCGCCGAGGCCAGCTCGGGATCTTCCTGGAGGCGTGCCAGCTGCACGGCCAGCGCGCTGTCCAGGTCAGCGGCCTGCTCAAGCACCTCGCTTTGCCGTGCGGCCAGAATGGCCGCGCGCGACTTCTCGGGGCGGCTGCGGAAGTCAGCCAGCCCGGCCTCGCGGGCCAGCGCCTTCACTTCGCCCCGCAAGCGGATCTGGCGCCCCAGGCCGGCCCAGTAGAAGGTCATCGCGGCCTGCGGCTGCTTCGCCAGTTGGCGGCCCTTCGGGCTGGCCGCATTGGCGGCGAAATGCCAGCCGTCCTCGCCCACGTCGAGAAGGACCACCGAGCGGGCGTCCGGCGCGCCGTCCTGATCCACCGTAGACAAGGTCGTTACATGCGGCTCACAGATGCCATGCTCAAGGGCTTCATCGAGCCACTGCATGAACAGCGCCTGCGGATTGCTGGGCACCGCCGCGGTATCGAAGTCTGACAACTGCCCGGTCAGGACGGGCAGCGATTTGAATTTTTGAATCAGGGATTCCATGCCGTTCTTACTCCATGCCGAATTGAAGGGCCCGTGCGATCAGGCGCTGGGCCGCGAGGTAGTCGGGAATCTCAGCCAGGAAGCCGTCCACCACGGCGGCCGGCACCCGTTTTCCGCCGGACTGGCTGCGAGCGAGGTCGAAGGCCTGGATCACCCGCCGAGCCAGTGCCAGCTCCGCGGCCGAGGGCGTGAGCCAGCGATTGACCACGGACGTGAACTGGGCGTTCACGATGGCCTTGGACCGAAAGCCCAGGTCGCGGCAGCGCTGCATGTCCAGCTCCGCCCCTTCGTTGTCCGAGTAGCTGTAGGGGCAGTCGATGGCCGGCATGCCAATGGCCGCGCACTCCACGAGGAATCGCGAGCGCACGTAGTCCAGCTCATGGCCGGCCCGGGTGCGGCGGGCACCCAGGTCCGCCACCATGTCTTCGGTGGCGACCAGCAATGCGCTGACGCGCGGGCTGCATTTGCCGATGGCCATGGTGTTGACCACGCCCAGGGTGCTTTCGATATTGGGCACCAGCTCGGTCGAGCCGGCCTCGATGCCGTACTCCCGCTCGAAGTGGGAGACGGCCTGGTCCAGGGCGACGACCTGCTCCGGCGTGGAGATGTAGGACATCATGATGATGTCGGGCCGATGGTGCATCACGGCCGCGAGGTCCTCCATGCCGCCGTTTTCCAGCGGATTGACCCGAACCGAACTGAGGATGCCAGCCTCACGCCAGCCGTGGATGACCTCCCCGCTCAGTTGCCGGGCTTCCGGACGTCGGGCCGGTGGCGTGAAGGTCTCCAGCTCCTGGACCAGCACATCGGCCCCTGAGTGGATGCCATCGAGCAGCGCCTGCCGGTCGGCGCCGGCAAGAAACAGCCACGAGCGGCGCAGGGCCGGTACTTTTCGCTTCGCTTGACTCACGTCGAGTTCCTTCTGGTTCAAAGGTGATGATCAGTTCGTCGCGGCGCCGATGAAGCGCCGCGCGCAGCCCGACATGGGTCAGGCCGCCACGAGGGTGGTGGCCAGATCCCATGCTTCCTCTTGCGTCGCCACGCTCACCAACAGGAGGCCAAAGGCCTTCTGCATGGCTTGCGCTTCCTTGGCCGCCTCGGCGCGCTGGATGGCGTCCGGCTCCACGGTGATGAGGGCGCGGCACACCTCGGACAGCTCATGCTTGTGGGTCTTCAGCCAGACGGCGCGCAGCTTGCGATCTTCCTGATCCTCTTCGGGACGGTTCGGAAGAAAGACGATGACGAAGGGTTCGCCGCGCGCCATGAGGGCCTCCATCTCCCGCGCCCATCGCGCCGCATAACCCGGCCGGATGGCCGCATTGCGGAAGGTCACGATGGGGAAATTGCTCATCTCAAACACTTGGGCTGTTTCAATGGCCATGTCCATGGCTGCTCCTTTCAGTTTGTGTATGGGTCTCATGGTCTTGCCGCTCAGCGCTTGCCTGGCGGCGCCTTGGGGGTGAAGGGCGGCTTGGCCAGCCACACCACGGCGATGGCCAGCATGAAGACCCAGCCCAGGGCGTAGGCCACGTCGTTGAACGACATCTGGTAGGCGAGCTGGTCCAGGTAGTGGTCGAGCCGGAATGCAAAGGCCTGGTCGCCCGGCGCCAGCGGCAGGGCCGGCTGCCCAAGCGTGCCGGGTGGCAGCCCTTCGGCCAGATGGGCGTGGTGCAGCACCGCTCGACGGTCCCAGACCAGCGCGGTGATCGAGACGGCAAAGCTGGCACCCAGGGTGCGGCTGAAGGTCGAGAGCCCGGACGCTGCGGCGATCTCCTGTGGCTTCAGGTCGGACAGCAGGATGGCATTGATCGGCATGATGAAGAGGGCCAGCCCCAGGCCCTGCAGCAACTGGACCGCCGCCACATGCTGGAAGTCCACGCCGAGAAAGAAGCCAGACCGGATGAAGGACGCCGCGCCCAGGATCGCGAAGGCGCTGCAGACCATCCAGCGCATGTTGAAGCGCGGCGCGTACTTGCCCATGAAGGGCGTCAACAGCACCGGCAGGATGCCCATGGGCGCTGCCGCGAGCCCCGCCCAGATGGCCGTGTAGCCCATGGTGCGCTGCAGCCACTGGGGCACGATGACGTTGACCGCGAAGAAGGCGGAATAGGCCAGCACGAGCGTCACCGTGCCCGCCGCAAAGTTGCGATTGGCAAAGAGCCGGAGGTTGACGATGGGGTTGCGCTCGTGCAGCTCCCAGATCAGGAAGACCGCCAGGCTGATGGCGGCCACCAGCGACATGACCACGATGAAGGGCGACTGGAACCAGTCCTCGTCATTGCCTTTGTCCAGGACCACCTGCAGCGCGCCAACGCCCAGGACCAGCGTGGCCAGGCCGATGTGGTCGACCTTGACGGCCTCGGTCTTCTCCGGCTTGCTTCGCATCTGATTGGAAATCGCGGCAGCGGCGAACAGCCCAATCGGTACGTTGATGAGGAAGGTCCACTGCCACGAGTAGCTGTCGGTGATCCATCCGCCGAGCAAGGGTCCAGCGATCGGCGCCACCACCGTCACCATCGCGATCATGGACAGGGCGAATCCTCGCCGGTGTGGCGGATAGATGGACAGCATCAAAGCTTGCGTGGTCGGGATCATCGGACCCGCCACGGCGCCTTGCAGTGCGCGGAACAGCACCAGGGCGCCCAGGCTCTGCGCCAGCCCGCACAGCAGCGAGGCCAGCGTGAACAGCAGCGTCGACCAGATGAAAAGCCTCACCTGCCCCACGCGACGGACCAGGAATCCGGTCAATGGCAGGGCGATGGCGTTGCATACCGAGAAGGTGGTGATCACCCAGGCGCTCTGGTTGGTGCTGACGCCCAGGTTGCCCGCGATGGTGGGCAGCGACACGTTGGCGATGGTGCCGTCCAGCACCTGCATGAAGACGGCCAGGGCCAGTCCCACGGTGGTCAGCGGCACGCTTTGCGGCAGGAATTCCGCAGCGCCCGGCGCCGGCGCTGGCGCTGGCGGCGCGGGTGGCCCGCCGCGGGGCTCGCCCGGCCCCAGGGTGGCGGTCGCGGATGCGCTGCTCATCGCTGGGCTCCGCGGACCGCGGGCGTGCCGATCGGCGCGCCGCGGACGATGCGATCGATCAGGCTGTCCACAGCGTCGACCTGTTTGCTGTACACGTCCGTGCTGAGCTTGGGCTTGGCCCGTGGCTGCTCGACCAGCATGGGGCCGCTTTCGTCATGCACATCGACCTTGACGTGCATGGACAAGCCCAGGCGAAGCGGATGCTGGACCAGCTGCTTGCGATCGGTCAGCTCGATCCGTACCGGCAGGCGCTGGACGATCTTGATCCAGTTGCCGGTGGCGTTCTGGACTGGCAGCGGTGAAAACGCGCTGCCGGTTCCCAGCCCCAGGCTGACCACGCGGCCGGAGTAGCTCACAGCGTCGCCGTAGGCGTCAGCACGCAGCTCCACCGGCTGGCCGATCCGGATGTGAGCCAGCTGCGTTTCGGTGAAATTCGCCTCCACCCAGACCTGGTCCAGCGGCAGCACGGACATCAGGCTGCTGCCCGGGGCCACGCGTTGACCCAGCTGCACGGAGCGCTGGGCCACATGCCCCGCGACCGGCGTGATCAGTGCTGTCCGCACCTGGTCGAGATAGGCGGAGCGCAGCGTGGCGGCGGCCTTCTGGACTTCGGGATGAGAGACCACCACGGTGCCGTCGACCAAGGCCTTGCTCCCTTGGTACTGCTGCTCCAGGCTTGCCACCGCGCTCTGCGACGCGTTCAAGGCGCTCTGCGCGGCGGACAGCGTGTCTCTTGCATGGGCCAGCTCTTCATCCGAGATCGCGCCCGAGCGTGCCAGTTCCTTGCGGCGCTGGTAGTCGGCGCGCGCTTTGTCCAGGGTGACGCGGCGGGATTGCACATCCGCTTCGGCTCCCTGGATGGTGCTGCGCAGTCCGCGCTCCTGCGTGTAGAGACCCTTGACCTTGCGCATGACCGTCGAGAGATCGGCCATGGCAGAGGCCAGCGCCACTTCGCTGTCGGTGCGATCCAGGGAGATCAGCGTCTGCCCCAGCCCCACGGGCTCGCCGACATCCGCCGCGATGGACACCACCGTCCCCGCCGTCTGAGGCGTGATCTGGACCAGGTTCCCCTGCACATAGGCGTTGTCGGTTTCCTCGTGCCAACGGCCAATCTGCTGGTACCACAAGGCCCAGAGGGCCCCGCCTAGGCCAGCCCCGACGAGCAAGGCCTTGAGCAGCAAGTTGCGCCGACGGTTCGTGGCGCCTGCCGCCGGATCGGTGGGCGTGGCCGCCGCACCGGGTGTCTGCACGCTTTTCTCTGCACTCATGATTGCTTCCCCTTTTGTCTTCGATGCCCGGGCTTGCAAGCCTCAGGCGCACTACTGAGTCCCTTATTCCGCACGGAATCCGCCGCCCAATGCCCTGACCAGCAGCAGGCCGTCCTGGATGCGCTGCGCCTGCAGTGCCGCCAGGCGCTGCTCCGCCTGCAGCAGCTGCTGGCGGACCGAGAGGGCATCCAGGTAGCTTCCGACGCCGGCCTTGTAGCGCTGCTCAGCCATCTGCCAGGCGTCATGTGCGGCGTCCCTGGCACGCTGCTGCTGTTCCAGCTGCTCGGCGAGCGAGCGCTGCGCCTGGATCTGGTCGGCCACCTCGTTCACCGCCCTGACCAAGGTCTGGTTGTATTGAGCGACCGCCTCGTCGTACCGCGCTTCCTGCACGGCCAGCTCGGCGCTGCGTCTGCCGGCATCGAAGATGGGCAGACTCAGCGCCGGGCTGAGCGAGTAGACGCCCGAGCCGTGGCGAAGCAGGTCGCTCCATTGCGTCGCGGCCACGCCGACCAGGGCCGCCAGGTTCAGATTGGGCAAGAAGGCGGTCTTGGCCGACGTGATGTGCTGCATGGTGGACTCCACCCGCCAGCGCGCGGCCACGACGTCGGCCCTGCGGCTGAGCAACTCCAGCGGCAGCCACCCGGGAGCGGCCAGAACGGGGCCGGATGGCCAGGCCGGCCGTCCCACGGCGGCACCTCGGTCCGGACCCTTGCCCAGCAGCACCGACAGCGTGGTCTGGGCCATGGACACCAGGCGCTCGGCCATCAGGCGCTGCTGGGCGGCGCTGGCCATGTCGCTGTCCGTCTGGCGCAACTGTGCCTGCGTGCCCAGGCCGCTGCTGACGCGCTGCTGGGTCAGCCGCTGGACTTCGGCCACGCGCTCCTGCTCGGCGCGGGCGATGTCACCCTGCACATGGGCATAGGCCAGCTGCATATAGGCCTGGGCGACCGCCACCGTCAGCTGGATGCGGGCGTCCTGTGCCGACACCTCCGCGGCGCGCACGGCGCCGAGCGCGGCCGTCCAGGCGGCGCGGCGACCGCCCCACAGGTCCGGCGTCCAGTCCAGACCCAGGCTGCCCTCCCACTTCCGCTTGAACTGCCCCCCGCCTTCGCTGGGCGGGACGGCTTGCGAGGACTGCCGAACCCCCTGCCAGCCGACGCTGGCCGTCAGCTGCGGCTGCAGCGCGGCTGCGTCGATGCCTGCGGCGGCGCGTGCCTGGCGCAGACGCGCGTCGGCCGCGATGGGGTCGGGAGCAGACGACAGGGCATCATCGATCAGGGCATTGAGCTGCGGGTCGCCCAGCGCCTGCCACCAGTCCAGGCGGGGCCAGGGGCTGGGCGCCGCCGCAGGGGCGTCCGAGAGCTTCAGCTGCTGGGCGTCCAGCAAGGCCACGCGCGGCGTTTCCGGGCCCATGCTGGCGCAGCCGCTCAGCTGGGCAGCGAAGACCAGCAGGCATGCGCCTGCGGCCGTCCGACTGCGCCGCCAAGCCGCGGCGCGATGGTCCTGCTGAGGTACTGCTTCTGGTCTGCGTGTATGGCGCTTCATGGTGATGTTGCCTTTCCCTGGCAGGAATTCTTGGTCGAAGCCGGAAAAGCGTGATAGCGTTGTTCGATCTAAAAATACTGAATTTCAGTCATGGCCAATGCCGCATTTCCCCAGGGGCTCGACGCCCTCCCCGATCTCAGCGAGCGTGCCGACGGGCCGCCGCTGATCGCCATATGGGGCGAGGACGATGCAAAGGCGGAGTACCGTCTCGGCACGCGTGAAATCGACTGGCACAGCCATCTGCGCGGGCAGGTGTTCTGCGTGGAAAACGGTCTCGTGCATGTGCGCACCCCCCATGGCTCCTGGCTGCTGCCGCCCCATCGCGCCGGTTGGATCCCGCCCGGCGTTGCTCACAAGGTCAGCATCAGCGGCGCCATGAGCGGCTGGAGTGTGGTGATCGCTCCCTCGGTCTGCCAGGCGCTGCCGGACACGCCTTGCGTGATCGGCATCAGCGAGTTGATGCGGGCGCTGGTTCGGCGGGCGGTGTCCTGGACCCTGCAAGAGCGTCTCAACGAAGAACAGGAGCGCATGCTGGCCGTACTGCTGGACGAGATGCGCCACGCACCGCATGAGCCCCTGCACCTGCCCATGCCCGAGGACCGCCGGCTGCTGCGCATCGCCAACGCCATCCTGGAACAGCCCGAGGACAAGCGCACCATGGACGATTGGGCCCAATGGGCGGGTCTGTCGCCGAGCACTCTGGGCCGGCTGTTCATGGCCGAGACTCAGGTCAGCTTTGCGCAGTGGCGTCAGCAGGCGCGGCTCACCCATGCCCTGGAGCGGCTGGCCCGCGGCGACAGCGTGGCCAATGTGGCCGATGCGCTGGGCTACGCGACGCCCAGCAACTTCATCGCGATGTTCCGCCGCTGCTTTGGCGACTCACCCGCTCACTACTTCGCCAAGCGGGCCCCCAGCCGGTGAACGCCAGGCGCGAGCCGGCCTGCTGCTCATGCCTGCCCCTCCGGCCCTCGCCGGGCCACCAGCGTCAGGATGTCGTAGCGCAGCACGGCTTCGCCACGCTGATTGCAGACGAGCACGTCCCAAACCACCACCCCCTGGCCGCGCTTGCCGCCAGCGCGTGCCTTGTCCAGTTTGCGCTTGCAGGTCAGGCGAGCCTGGATGGTGTCGCCGATCCCGACAGGCTGGATGAAGCGCAGATTGTCCAGGCCATAGTTCGCCAGCACCGGCCCTTCGCCGGGCCAGACAAACAGGCCGGCCGCTGCAGACAGCACGAAATAGCCGTGGGCGATGCGGCGCCCGAACGGAGACGCGGCAGCCGCCTCCGCGTCAAAGTGCATGTAGAAGTAGTCCCCCGACACCCCGCCGAAGGCCGCGATATCGGCCTCGGTGACCGTGCGGCGATGCGTGAGCAGCGAGTCGCCGACGCGCAAGTCTTCGAAGTGGCAGCGAAAGGGGTGGAGGTCCAGTTCGCGCACCGGGCTGCCGGGCAGGTACTGCTGGAGGCATTCGCCGAGTTCGGCCGGCGCGGCCAGCACGGCGCACGAAGGAAGCAATGCCTTGAGGGACGCTTCGGCGCTGACCTTGTCCAGGGAGGCCAGCAATTCCCAGGCATGGCGCAAGGCATCGTCGGGGTCCGCCGGCACCGTGGGCGGGTTTGCGACGATGTGCAGCGCGCGATGCCGGCGGGCCAATGCTGCGCCCCACTGCCGCCTGCACGCTTCAGCGCCGCAGGCCAGCACGGCCAGGCCGGCACGACGGCCGCTGTGGCTGTCCTCCAGGGCTTGCCTCAACGCCGCCACGTCGTCATAGGCCCAGAGCGCGAGCACCGGCCCCAGGGGCGGGGCCGCCAAGCCCCGCTCGTCGGCGTCATGGGGCGATGCCAGCCGGAGGACGGCAGGCCCCTGCGCGGTCGCACCGCTCAGGGTGGCACCCTGGTGCAGCCTGTCCTGGATCCACGACTGCATGGCGAGCCGCTGCACGGCCGCGGCGCTGCCTTGCCAGTGCTGCGAGGGACGGCTGCCGTGCCAGGCCTGCCAACGCTGCTGCAGGGCGGCTTCAAAGGCCGTCGACAGCTCGCGCGGCAGCCAGACGGTGCGCACCGCATGTTCATGCAGGCCGTGGACGGCCATGGCGCCCAAAGCCACGAGGTCGACGACTCTCTCGAACATCGGACTGCCCGCCGCGACGGCATCATCCAGCACCGCCAGGCCGGGGGCGGCCAGATGCAATGTGCGATCGGCTGCACAGCTCTGCATGCCTTCCCAGCGCAGCTCGCCTGCGACCGGGGTGCTCCAGACCTGCACGTGATCGGCCGACTCCAGCTGCGCCAAGGCATGGGCCGTGTCGACGCCCACCATCCAGCGCAGCGCTGCGCCGCCGTGCGGCAGACCTCTGCGCAGCGCCAGCAGCAGGGAGTCCAGCAGGGGATGCTCTTCCGGACTGAGCACCAGGCAGGATCGGCCGGCGAGCCAGGCGCTCGCGAAACCCAGCAGCAGGTGTGCGCAGGGCCGGTGCAGGCCCAGGATCAACACGTCCACGCCCGCGGCGCGGCCCAGCACCTCGGCCGTCCAGCACCGGCCCTCTTTGTCCAGCGCATGCGGCTCGGACTTCGGCACCAGCATGGAATCGGGCCATTCGTTGGCCACCTGCTGCGCCATGCTGCGCACCGCGAGCAGGCCGGCGTCGAAGTCCAGGTGCTGGTCCCAGGGCGCGTAGCCCACCAGCCAGCCGGCATGCATCAGCGATTCGCGATGCAGTTGCAGATGCTCGCAAAGCTGCAGCAACTGGCGGGCGCGCGTCGCGAATCCGCCTTGTGCATGCAGGCTCGCGGCGGCCTGGCGCAAGCTGCCGAGGCCGAGCGCGAGCTGCACCGAGGGATTGGGCGCATGCGTCTGTGCCGGAAGCGATGGGCGCTCCAACGCGCGGTCGGCGTCGGCTTCCGATGCCGATTCCCGCAGCAGCGGGGTGTCCAGAGGGGCGTTCATGGTGCAAGTCCTTGAAATGGGCGCTTCCCGAGGGTGATCGCGTCGGGGGGGCGTTCGAATGAAGAGAAGGCGGTGCGGCCCGTCCGGCCGGGTGGGTGCCGTCAGGGGGGGGCTGCCACGCGCGGCTGGCCTGGCGTTCCTCGAGAATTGGCCTCAGACAGTGGCCTCAGACAGTGGCCTCAGACAGTGGCCTCAGAAAGTGACCTCGGAAGCAGGCGCCCGGTTGCGCTGACGTCGTGCCTTCACCGCTTGCGCGAGCATGCCCAGGATCTCGGCGCTTTCATCCCAGCCTATGCAGGCATCCGTGACGCTCAGCTCGGGATCCGGCACTTTGCCAGGCTTGATGTCCTGCCGGCCGGCCTGCAGGTTGCTCTCAATCATTACGCCGGCAATGGAACGGTTGCCGCCGCTGATCTGCCCTGCTAGGTCAGCGCACACGAATCCCTGGCGGCGATGGTCCTTCTGGCTGTTTCCGTGGCTGGCATCGACCACCAGGGTGTCGGCAAGGCCGGCCGCACGCAGCAGGGACGCTGCCTCGGCCAGGCTCTGGGCGTCGAAATTGGGATGCTTGCCGCCGCGCATCACCAGGTGGGCGTCGACGTTGCCGCTGCTGTTGTAGATCCCGAGCGACCCCTGCGGTCGAACCGCGAGATAGCTGTGGGGATGCCGCGCCGACAAGATGCCTTCCACCGCCACCTGCACCTGCCCTTCCACGCCATTCTTGAATCCGACAGGGATGTCCAGCCCCGAAGCAAGCTGACGATGCACCGGCGACGCCGATGTACGAGCGCCGATGGCCACCCAGGACAGCAGGTCATCGAGGTAGCTCAAGGAGGCCGGTGCCACGATCTCGTGGGCCACCGGCACGCCCATGGCGTTGAGCTCCTCCAGCAGGCTGCGGCCGATCTCCAGCCCATGGGAAATCAGGCCGCTGCCGTCTAGAAAGGGGTCGTTGAGCAGCCCCGTCCAGCCCAGCGTGGTCCTGGGTTTTTCCAGGTAGGCACGCATCACGATTTCGAGCTCCTGACCCCACTGCTCTCGCATGCGCAGCAGGCGCCGCGCATAGTGGCGGGCAGCCATGCAGTCATGGATCGAGCAAGGGCCGATCAGGACGAGCAGCCGGTTACTGCCCCCCTGCAGAATGCTCCGAATGTTCTTGCGCGCCTGCTGCACTGTGGCGGCAGAGGCCGCACTGCAGGGGATCAGGCGCTTGAGTTGTCCTGGCGTCAGCAGCTCGGCCACAAAGCCGGGCGCGGAACGGGCGACTTCGACGGTCATGTCACATCTCCTTCAGCATCGCTGTCCTCCAGGCCAGCGAGTGAATGAGATTGAGCCTCAGTTACGGCAATTGAGAAACTGGCATTAGATGCAAAGCAAATCACATGGCCATGCTTTGCTCCGTCATGCGCCCGTCAAGTTCAGACCCTGCGTCCGGCGCAGCGAACGGCGGGCGATCACCGCCGTCTGCAGCTCGTCCAGCAGCTCCAGGCTGGATGGCCAGTCCAGGCAGCCATCGGTGATGCTTTGCCCGTAGACCAGCGCATCGGCCTTGTGAAGGCCGGCGACGAAGGGCTGGCTGCCGGCCTTCAGGTGGCTCTCCACCATCAGGCCGCAAACATGGCGCTCGCCTGCCGCGATGCGCGCAGCAACGTCTGCCGCCACCAGCCGCTGCCGTTCATGCTGCTTGCTGCTGTTGCCATGGCTGCAGTCCACCACCAGGCGCGTCGGCAGCCCCCGCTTCCTCAAGGCCTCGCAAGCTTGCGCCACGGGACCGGCCTGGTAGTTGGGCTCCAGTCCGCCGCGCAGGATCAGGTGGCCGTCGGGATTGCCCCTGGTGCGCAGGGCCACCACACTGCCGGCAGGATGCAGGGCCAGGCGGTGGTGCGGCACGGAGGCCGCCTCGATCGCGTCGCAGGCAATGCGCACGTTCCCGTCCGTGCCGTTCTTGAATCCGATCGGCATGGGCAAACCCGAAGCCATCTCGCGATGGGTCTGGCTTTCGGTCGTTCGCGCCCCCACGGCGCCCCAACTCACCAGGTCCTCCACGAAAGGCGCCACCAAGGGATCCAGGAATTCCGTCGCGGCAGGCAGCGCCAGGCGGTTGATGTCGACCAGCAGCTGGCGGGCCAGGAACAGCCCTTCGTGCAGCTGTCCCGTGCCGTCGAGCCAGGGGTCCTGGATCAGGCCCTTCCAACCCACCGTTGTACGCGGCTTCTCGAAGTAGACGCGCATGACCAGCTCCAGCTCGCCGCCGCGCCGGTCGCGCTCACGCGCCAGGCGCTTGGCGTACTCCAGCGCAGCGCGTGGGTCATGGATGGAACACGGGCCCATGACCACCAGCAGCCGGTCATCCTGGCCCTGCAGCAGTTGGCGAATGCGGGCGCGGCTCGTGCCGATCAGAGCCAGCCCCTCGCGATCCGGGGCGTCTGTCTGCTGGCGCAGCTGAAGCGGTGATGGCAGGACCTGCGGCGGCCGCATCGACCGGTCCTGCGCCGGCGGCCGCTCGGGCCGGTCCGTTCTGAGCTTGGTGTCCATTCATGCTCCCAGGGTGGCGCCACCGTCCACGAGCAGGTCGTGCAGGGTGATGTGTCCGGCGTTCTCCGAGGCCAGGAAGAGGACAGCGTCCACCACGTCCCGGGTCTCGGCGATCTTGCCCAGCGGAATGCCCAGCTTGTACTGCACCGGCAGGCCCTCGATGGTGCGCTGGATGCCTGCCTCGTCCATGCCCATGGCCTGCAGCATCGGCGTGCGCGTGGTGCCGGGTGACACGAGATTGCAGCGCACGCCAAAGGGTGCCAGCTCCAGTGCCACGCACTGGCTGAGGCTTCGAAGGGCCGCCTTGGACGCGCAATAGGCCGCCATGCCCACGCGCGGAACATGGGCCGCATTGGAGCCGAGCACGACGATGGCGCCCTGCCCTTGCTTCTTGAATTGCGGCACCAACGCATGGAAGAGATGGAATGCCGCCGAGGCGTTCACCTGCAGGCTCTGCTGCCAATCGTCCAGGCTCAACTCGTCCGTGCGCCCCATGCGCAGGATGCCCGCGGCATGCACCAGCACGTCGATGCGCCCTTGAGCCGCCAGCCGATCACGGCACAAGCGCGCCACGGCCTCGGGCTGGCTGAGGTCCAGCACCAGGGTCTCGTAAGCGGGTGCCTGGCCTTCAGGCCCGCTTTCGTCGAAGCGGCGATCCAGTCCCAGCACGCGCGCGCCGGCATCGTGGAAGGCCTGTGCCGCGGCACGGCCAATGCCGCTGCCCGCGCCGCTCACCCAGACCACGCGGCCCTTGAAGCCAGAGGCGTTCATGCCGGCTCCCCTGCAGGCGCCTGTACCTGCCTGAGCAGCGCCCGCCAGGCGCGCAGGCTGGGGCTGCGGGCCAGGGCTTCGAAGCTCAGCTTCACGCCCTGGCGCGACCAGGTGGCGATCAGCTCCATCAGCTGCACGGAGTCCAGCCCGAAGTCCAGCAGGTTGTCGTCGTCCTGCAGGCCACCCTGCCCTTCGGGAAGGCGCTCCAGCACGCTGGCTTTGAAGCGTTCCCAGCTCAGGGGCTCGGCGTCGAGCGCCAGGACATCCGCGCTGCTGATCACCCGGCCCGCGCGCCCGGCGACGTAGCGAAGCGCCATCTGATGTTCCTCGAGCGAGAAGTCCGCCACCGCATCTCCCACCATGAAGGGCTGGATGTCCTGCATGAAGGCCTCGACCGCCGTCATCAGGCAGCCGATGTGCGCATACACGCCGCCGATGAGCAGCTGGTCGCGGCCCCACCGACGCATCAGCGCGGCCAGGTCCGAGCGCTGGAAGGCGCTGTAGCGCCATTTGCATAGCACCACGTCGCTGGCGGCCGGCGCCAGAGGGGCGGCGATCGCCGCAAGCGCCGGGTCGGCGGCGGTCAGGCCCGGCCCCCACATGTCGTTCAGCAGGGCACGGTCCTGCGGGGCCTGCTCCGCGGCTTGCGCGGTGTAGACCACCGGCACCTGTCGCGCATGGGCCCAGTCGCGCAGGGCCTGCAAGCGCTGCAGCAGGGTGTCGCGCAGCGGGCTTTGCTCGCCGTAGCTGCGCAGGAAGTAGTCCTGCATGTCATGCACGAGCAGTACGGCACGCGAGGACTGGAGCGGCCAGGACACCTTGGACTTCGGAAAGTCCGCGGTGGCCGGCATGGGATAAGAAGAAAGGGCAGGAATGCTCATGGAATCTCTCAGGTCTTGGAAGGGAATGGCTCGGCCAGAACGAGGGCACGCAGGCCTTGTTTGTCCACTTTGCCGACGGCGGTCAGCGGCAGCGCCTGCAGGCGTTCGAAGCGGTCCGGCACCTTGTAGTCCGCCACGCCCTGCTCGCGCAGGAAACGGCGCAGCTGCGCGGCGCTGAGATCCGCCCTGTCGCTCACGAAGCAGGCACAGCTCTTCTCGCCCAGGCGCTCGTCGGGCAGCGCGACAACGCCCACCTGCTGGATGTCGGCATGGCGCAGCAGCAGTTCCTCGATCTCCTCGGCGGCGATCTTCTCGCCCCCGCGGTTGATCTGGTCCTTGACCCGACCGACCACGCACAAATAGCCGTCCGGCAGGCGCCGGACGAGGTCGCCGGAGCTGTAGAAGCCGCGGGCGTCGAAAACGCGCAGGTTGTGCTCCGGGCTGCGGTAGTAGCCGCGAAAGGTATAAGGGCCGCGCGTGGCCAGCAGGCCCACTTCTCCCGGCGGCAGCGGGACACCATCGGCATCACGCACCTCGACCTCGTCGGCCGGACTCATGGGCCGGCCCTGCGTGCCCATGACCCGGGCCTCGTCATCGTCCAGCCGCGTGTAGTTCACCAGCCCTTCGGCCATGCCGAAGACCTGCTGCAGCCGGCAGCCCAGCAGTTCGGGCACGCGCCGCGCCAGCGACTCGGCGAAGCTGGCGCCGCCCACCTGCAGCAGCGCCAGCGTCCGCAGCTGGGAGCGCCGCGACGGATCGCCCTGCACGGTCTGCATCCACAGCGACACGGCCGAGGGCACCAGCCCCGTCATCGTCACCTGGTGGCGCTCGACCAGCTCGAAGCAGGCCAGGGGCTCCGGGCTGCCGGCCAGCACCACGCAGCCGCCGGCGTGAAAGACGCCCAGCGCGCCCGGCGAGCTCAGCGGGAAGTTGTGCGCGGCCGGCAAGGCGCAGAGGTAGCGCGTCTGCGGGTTCAAGCGGCAGATTTGCGCGCTGCGGCGCACGCTGTAGTCGTAATCGTTGTGGGTCCGCGGGATCAGCTTGGGCGTGCCGGTGCTGCCGCCGGAGAGCTGGAAGAAAGCCACATCCTCAGGCGGCGTCGGCGCGGCATCGCCGGGCCAGTTCGCCGGCAGCGCCGCTGCCATTGCCTCGTCCAGGCTGTGCGGTCCCGTGGGCTCGCCGCGCAGCAGCAGGTGCTGCAGTTGCGGGTTCTCCTGCCGCAGCGAGGTCGCAAAGCCCTCATCGGCAAACAAGTCATGGCTGCGGTCGGCGATCAGCAGGCTCGGGCGGACCTGCGCGGCATAGGCGCTGAGTTCATGCCGCTTGTGGCTGAACAGGGCGTTGACCGGCACCACGCCGATGCGCAGCAGGGCGAAGAAGACGAGGTAGAACTCCGCCACGTTGGGCAGTTGGACCAGTGCGGTGTCATGGCCACGCAGCCCGCGCGCCCAAAGGCTGGCGGCCAGGCGCTCGACGGCCGCGGCCATGTCGCCATAGCTGAACCGCCGATCGCCGCAGATCAGCGCCGGCGCGGCCGATGCCACCCCCGCCTGAGCGGCATGGCCGTCCTCCAGCAGCGCCAGCAGTGGCCGGTCCAGCCAGTAACCCTCGCTGCGGTAGCGGCGCGCCAGCTCGGCCGGCCAGGGCGTGAACTCGATGCGACGCGACGGCTGCTTCGCCTGCGTCACGCATGGTGTCGCGCTCATGCCAGCACCTCCGGACCGAGGCCGATGGCGCGCAGCATGGTGCCCAGCTTGGCTTGCGTTTCCGCCCACTCGGCATCGGGGCAGGAGGCCTCCACCACGCCCACGCCTGCAAAGAGCCGCAGCCGGCGCGCCAGCACGGTGGCGCAGCGGATGGTGACCACCCATTCGCCCTGCCCTTCGGCGTCGCACCAGCCCACGATGCCGGTGAAAGGGCCGCGCTCGAAAGGTTCGATCAGGTGCACCAGCTTGCTGGCCTGCAGGCGCGGGAACCCGCAGACCGCGGGCGTGGGATGCAGCAGGCAGGCCAGGTCCAGCGCGGCCAGCGGCGCGGTGGCGCCTGCCTTCAGTTGGCCGGCGATGGGCGTGCCCAGGTGCCACAGATGGGGCGTGGACACCAGGGCCGGCCCGGGCGGCACCTCCAGCGCGTCGCACAGCGGTCGCAGGCGCTGCTGGATGTCCTCCACCACCAGGCGGTGCTCGTGCAGATCCTTGCCTGAAGCGAGCAGCCGCTGCGCCACGGCCTCGTCATCGGCGGCCGATGCCTGCCTCGCCGCGGTGCCGGCCAGCGGAAAAGTCTCCACCTGCCGGCCCTGCAGGCGCAGCAGCAGCTCGGGGCTGGCGCCGAGCAGCGCCGAGCCGTCGCCCATGGGCAGCCTGAAGTGGTAGGCCGCTGGGTTCTGCACCATGAGGTTGGCCAGCAGCCCCTCGATGTCCACGGGCTGCTCCAGCTCGATCTCGCACAGACGCGACAGCACGGCCTTGCGGATGCAGCTGTGCTGGAAGTTGGCGATGGCCTGCCGCACGCCCTGCTTGAAGCACTGCTGGTCGGGAATGCTGCGCGCGGCTGCGACGCGTGCCTGCAGAGGCGAGACCCGTGCCCGCGCCATCAAGGCCTCGCGGTCGATGAACTCGACCTCCTGCGGCACCACCAGGGCCGAAGGCTGGCGCGTGTCAAAGGGAATGGCGCCCAGGACGACCGGATGGCGCTGGCCCTTCTTGCGCGCCAGGTCCAGTGCGGCCTGCACGGTCTTCAGAAACGCCGACTGTCTGGCATCGTCCTCTCGCGCCCGCTCATGCACGGGGCTTTCGATGCGCGCCAGGCAGCCTCGAGCCAGCAGACTGCGGTGGGGCGAGCTGAACACGAACTCGGCGCTCAGTCCGGCTGCGTCCTGCTCGACGCGTCGGGTACCGGACGGGCTGACGGCCTCGGTCCTTCGGGTGGGAGTCAACATGGCTTACCTTCTTTCGGATCAGGGTTGCGCCTGGAGCGCGGTGTCTTCGGCAGCAGCCCTGCGCAGCCGGGGCAGGCTGGTGAGCGCCCAGAGTCCGAGCGCCAGGCCTGCGCCGCCGAGTGCGGCCACGCCGCCCAGGGGCGACAGGGTCTGGGCCAGCAGGCCGATGGCCACGGTGCCGATGGAGTCGCCCAAGGCGTCCTGCGCGCTCCACAGACCGTTGACGCGGCCGAGGTAGGCATCCGGCGTGTGCCCCTGCACCAGCGCGTACTGCAGCAGCCCGGCCAGCGACACCAGGCCACCGAACAGCGCCAGCAGGAGCAGCGCGAGGACGAAGGAACCGTTGAGGCCCAGGGCCAGCAGGCAGGCAAATGCGGCCAGCCCCAGCCACTGCAGGGCCAGGCCCGGGCGCTCCAGCCGTTCAGCCCAGCCGCTCAGGGCGGCGGACAGCGCCGCGCCCAGCGGTACGGCGGAGTACATCAAGCCCAGCTCCAGCGCGCCGCCACCATAGGCCTGCTGCGCCAGGGCCGGAAACAGGGCGCGCACCGCCGTGGTGAAGCTGACCAGGCTGCCCACGAGCACCACGCTGGCCACCACCTTGTTGCGCACCAGATAGCGCAGGCCGTCAGCCAGGGCGCGCAGCGGATGGCTGTCGTCCGCGGCAGGCGGGCGCATGGGCGGCAGGCGCAGCAGCGGCAGCAGCGTCAGGCCGGTGGCCAGGGCGGCCAGCAGGTAGTTCCAGCCCACGCCCCAGGCGGCGATCAGCAGGCCGCCCAGCGCCGGCGATGCCACGGTGGCCAGGCGCATGCTCAGCATGCTCATGGCGCGGGCCTGCAGCAAGTTCTCGCGGCCGACCAGCTGGGGCATGGCCGCCAACAGCGCGGTCACGCCGATGGCGCCGAAGAGCCCATCCCAGGCCGCCAGCCCGTACACCAGGGCCAGCACCAGCGGCCGGGGCCAGGCGCTGGCTGCCCAGGCGTTGAGCGCGAGGCCCAGGAATCCCAGGCCGCAGGCGGCGCGGGCCAGCAGGATCAGGCGCTTGCGGTCGTGGCGGTCCGCCAGCACGCCGCCCGCCAGCAGGCCCGCGAACATGCCGGCGCCCTCCAGCGCCATCGCCAGCCCGACGGCAGCGCTGTCGCCGCTGAGCTGGAAGACCTGCAAGGGCACGGCCACCGAGAGGAAGCCCAGTCCCAGCAGCGAGATGGTGCGGGCGATGAAGACGTGGCGGAAATGGGGATTCCTGGCCAGGAGTCCCCAGTCCAGGCCGGTCCGTGGCTTGGAAGAAGCGTTGCTCATATCAGTTGTCCTTGCGGTTCTGAGTTGCCGGCTGGGCGTGGGCGTCGTGCAGCAGGCGGTCGATCAAGGGGCCCAGCGTTTGCAGCCGCTGCGGGGAAAGAATGTCCTCATGACTGCAGTCGGGCAGCCGGTGCAGGTCCAGCTGCGCGGCGAGGCCGGACCAGTCCCGCTCGGGGTGGATGTAGGCCGGCAGCGAGCGCTCGGCGACGAACAGCGTCACCCGGCCGTCATAGCGCGGGGTGCGTGCGCGCGAGAGCAGGCGCACGGCGTCCTGGTAGTTGGCGAAGATCTGCGCCAGCATGGCCTGCTTCTCGCGCTGCATCAGGGCCTGCAGCTCGGCAGCCTCCGCCGGGTCCTCGTCACCCAAAGGCTCGCCCGCGAAGGCCTGGTCCAGCACCTGCGTCTGCTCGCGCTCGGCGCCCAGGGCCGCTTCGGCGCCCTGGGGGTCGGACCAGTCGTGCACCTCGGCCGGATAGGTGTCCAGCAGCCCGAGGAAGCGCACCGTCTCGCCGGCCTCCCTCAGCTTTGCCGCCACGCCATAGGCCACGGTGCCGCCCAGCGAGTAGCCAAGCAGGTCGTAGGGGCCTTGCGGCTGGATTTCGCGGATCAGCGCCAACTGGGCCGTGATCAGCTCGTCCATGTCCCGGCTGCTGGCGATGAGGCCGGCGGGCCGCGGCGACTGCAGGCCCAGCACCGGCTGGCCGCTGCGGATGTGACGGGCCAGCACCGCGTACTGCCAGGCGAAGCCAGAGCCCGGATAGAAGCACCACAGCGGCGCCTCCGCCCCCGTGCTTCCTTCACGCAGGCGCAGCACGGGGGCGAAGCCGTCGCTGCCGAAGTCGTTGAGCATCACTTCCTGCTGCAGCGCTTGCGCCAGGCCGGCAATGGTCGGCGTCAGCATGATCTGGCCCACGGCCACCGGCCGCTGCAGGGTGCGGCGGATCTCGGCGGCCAGGCGCATGGCCATCAGGGAATGGCCGCCCAGTGCGAAGAAGTCGTCGTCGGCACCGATGGCCTCGCGACCCAGGACACGGGCAAAGGCCTCGGCCAGCCGGCTTTCCAGTCCGAGGGCCGGTGCGCGGGAGGCAAGACCTGGCCCCGCCGCCAGGACCGGCCTGGGCAGCGCGCGCCGGTCCAGCTTGCCGTTGGGACTCAGCGGCAAGGCCGCCAGGCACTGGTAGCTCACCGGCACCATGTGGGCCGGCAGGGCGCGGCTGAGCGCGTGGCGCAGGACTTCGGCGTCCGGCAGCGCATCGCCCTCGGGCACCAGATAGGCCACCAGCTGGCGCTGATCGCCGCTGGCCGCATCCGATGACAGCACCATGGCCTGAACGGCCGCCTGCGCAACCCCGGGCTGGGCCATCAGGCATTGCTCGATCTCACCCAGTTCGATGCGCTGGCCGCGCAGCTTGAGCTGGTCGTCGCCGCGGCCCAGGTACTCCAGCGCCCCGCCGGGCAGCCAGCGCACCAGGTCGCCGGTGCGGTAGAGGCGCTCGCCATCGCCGAAGGGGCTGGCCACAAAGCGGCTGGCCGTGAGTGCCGGGCGCCCCAGATAGCCCAGGGCCAGCTGCACACCGCCAAGATAGAGCTCGCCCACGGCACCCAGCGGTACCGGCCGCAGCCAGCGGTCCAGCACCAGCAGCTGCGTGTTCCACACCGGCCTGCCTATGGGAACGCCGGGACCCTGCTGCGCCAGCCCCTCAGCGTGAGCCGGGTGGTAGCTGACGTCCACGGCGGCTTCGGTGGGGCCATACAGGTTGTGCAGCGCTGCCGGCAGCCGCAGCGAAACCTCCCGGGCCAGGGCTGTCGGCAGGGCCTCGCCGCTGCAGAACACCAGACGCAGGCTGGCGCAGGCCTGCGCCACACGGGTGGTGTCCTGGGTGCCCAGATGCTCGTTGAACACGGCCAGCATCGACGGCACGAAATGCAGGCAGCTGACGCGGTGCCGCTCGATCAACTGCTGCAGGGCCGCCGGATCCCTGTGGCTGTCCGGCGGCGCCATCACCAGGCGTGCGCCCACCAGCAGCGGCCAGAAGAATTCCCACACGGAGACGTCGAAGCCGCACGGCGTCTTCTGCAGCACCACGTCTTGAGGGCCCAAGGGGTAGGCGTCCTGCATCCATGCAATGCGGTTGACGATGGCTCGGTGGCTCACCAGCGTGCCCTTGGGGCGGCCGGTCGTGCCCGAGGTGTAGATCAGGTAGGCCGGATCGTCGGCGCGCAGCGCCACGGTGATCGCCGGCGCCTCATGGCCGGGCCGCAGGGCGTCGTAGACCAGCGGCTGGAGCGCGGGGCGGCTGTCCGGCGGCGCCGGAAGAAGGCGCGCGAGCTGCTCGCTGCCGGCGATCAGCACCGCCGGCGCGGCGTCCTCCAGCATGAAGCGCAGGCGCTCGTCGGGATAACTTAGATCCAGGGGCAGATAGGCCGCGCCGGCCTCGATGACGGCCATCAGGGCCAGACTCAGGCGCACCGAACGCGGCAGGGCCACGGCCACGATGCCGCCGGGGCCTGCGCCCCTGGCCTGCAGCTCGCCCGCCAGGACGCGGACCTGGTGACGGACCTCGGCGTAACTCAGGCGCTGGGCCTCGTCGATCAGGGCCGGGGCGTCCGGATTGCGCCGGGCCTGCTCGTCCAGCCAGGAGCGCAGCGTGTGGCGGGGCACGGGATGGTCGGTGTCATTGATGGCCTGCAGCAGCCGGCCTTCACGCGACACCTGCAGCGGATAGCGACACAGCGGCAGCGACGATTGCTCCAGCAGCAGGCCGATCCACCGAGCCAGCCGCTCCAGCAGCGCCTGACCGTCGGTCAGCACGCCACGGTCCTCCAGCAGCAGGGTCAGCCCATCGCCCGGCAGGACCAGCAGCGCCAGCGGATAGTGGCTGGTGCCGCGGTTGTGGACCTCGGTCACGCGCAAGACCTGACCCTCTTCACCTGCCGCGGCGCCGGCGCCGGGCAGTGCCTCGGTCAGGTAGTCGCTGTCCGGGTAGTTCTCCACGACCAGCAAGGTGTCGAACAGCGGGCCGCCGGCCATCTGCTGGATCTCGGCCAGCCCCACGCCATCGTGCGCCATGCGCTCGGCGTGGCTGCGCTGCAGGGCCTCCAGCTGGGGCCACAGCGCCTGGTCCTGGCGCAGCGAGACCTCCACCGGCAGCGTGTTGAGGAAAAGACCGACCTGCTCCGCAATGCCCTCCACGGCAGTGCTGCGCCCGGACACCGGCGTGCCGAACACCACGCTGTCGCGTCCGGTCATGGCCGACAGGGCCAGCGCCCAGAGCCCCTGCATCAGCACATGCAGGGTGAGGCCGCGCTCGCGCAGGGCCTGGCGCAGGGACTCGGCCAGCGGCTCGGGAAGGCGCAGGCTGTGCTCCCGCACCGCACCCTGCGGCGGCTTGCCTTCGCACAGCAGCGTGGGTGTCAGCTTTGGCACGGCCTCGCGCCACCAGGCCCGGCTCTCGTCCAGCGTTCTTCCCGCCAGTTGGACCATCACGTCCGCATAGCTGCGCGACAGGGCCGGCAGCCGTGCCGTGTTGGCGCGATACGCGTCGAGCAGGTCGCGCAGCAGCACGGGGCTGGACCAGCCGTCGATGACCAGGTGGTGCACCATCATCAGCAGGCTGTGACGCGTCGCGCCATGCCGGACCAGGGCGGCCTGGATCATGCCGCCCCAACGCAGCGGGGAGTAGCCCTGGCTCAGCAGCCGTCCCTGCAGCGCCGCCAGCGCCGGCGCTTGCGCATCGTCGGGCAGACCGCTGAGGTCGTGCAGCTGCCAGGGCCAGTGCAGGGCGTCGGCCTGGGCAGGCATCAGAAATACGGGCTCGGCGTCCGCCTGCACGTCGAACAGGCCGGCGAGCTGGGGATGGCGGCGCAGTGCGGCATCCAGGGACTGGCGCAGCCGGTCGATGTCCAGCGGGCCCTCCAGGCGCAGCCGGGTGAATGCGGCGTAGGCGCCATGGATGGCATGTGTGGCATGGGCGCCCGCGGCCTGGTCCAGGGCCAGCAGGGTGTGAAAGAGCATGCCTTTTTGCAGCGGCAGCAGGGGCAGCGCGGCAGCGAAGTCGCCATGCCGTGCGGCAAGCCGTTCGCGCAGCTCGGCGGCTGGCGACCAGGCCTGGCCCGGCGTGGCATCCGCTTCCGCGTCCAGGGGCTGGAGCAGCGTGGCCAAGGCCTGCGGCCGCGGGTGCATGAAGACCTGGCGCGGCGTCAGCACCCATCCCTGGCGGCGCAAGGCCGTGCACAGCATGATGGCCGAGATGCTGTCGCCACCCTGCTGGAAGAAATCCTCCTCCGGGCCGATGGCCTCGCGCTGCAGGACCTGCGCCATCGCAGCGCAGAGCAGCGCTTCATGCGGCGTCGCAGGCTGGGACACAGAGGATTCGAACTGCGGCGCCGGCAGGCGCTGGCGATCGATCTTGCCGCTGACGTTGCGAGGGAAGCTGTCCAGCACCGTCAAGGCGGCGGGCACCATGTACTCGGGCAAGCGTTCGCGCAGCTGCGCGCGCAGCTCCGCGGCGCGCCGCAGCCGCTGCGCGTCGTCCAGCCCCGGCACCACGCAGTAGGCCAGCAGGCGCTGGGTGGCATGCAGGGTCTGCGGCAGGACGACGGCGCTTTGCACGCCGGGCAGCAGCGACAATGCGCTCTCGATCTCGCCCAGTTCGACGCGGTAGCCCCGCACCTTGACCTGGTCATCGCTGCGGCCGAGGTATTCCAGCTGGCCCTGCGCGTTCCAGCGCACGAGGTCTCCGGTGCGGTACATGCGCGAGGCCAAGCCCGCAGCTGCGAAGGGATCCGCCACGAAGCGGCTGGCCGTGAGCCCCGGACGCGCCAGATAGCCGCGCGCCAAGCCGGCGCCGGCGATGTACAGCTCGCCCACAGCGCCTTGCGCCACGGGTCGCAGCCAGGCGTCCAGCACCCGGACCTGCACCCCTGCGATGGGGCGGCCAACGACGGGGGACTCATGCCTCGCCACATCGGCCCTGAGCGTGTCCACCGTGTTTTCCGTCGGGCCGTAAAGATTGTGCGCCTGCAGCGCCGGCACGGCGCGCAACTGCTGCCAGAGCGCCGCGGGCGCAGCCTCGCCGCCGATCAGCACCAGGGTGGGATGGTGCGCTCCCGGCTCGAACAACCCCTCGCTCATCATCTGAGCCAGGAAGGACGGCGGCAGGTCCAGCGCATCCAGCGCGTGCCGGCGGATGTCGGCGACCAGGGCGTGCGCGTCGCGCCGGGTGTCTTCGTCCATCAGGTGCAGCACCTGCCCTTGGGTGAGCCACAGCAGCTGGATCCAGGACGAGTCAAAGGAGAAGGAGTGCGTGTGGGCGGCACGCAGGCGCCGTCCGTGCCGTTGCGCCACTGCGCTCAGCGCGGGCTCATACAAACTTGCGCGGTGCGCCTCGAGCAGGTTCATCAGCGCACCGTGGGTGTTGAGCACCCCCTTGGGACGCCCGGTGCTGCCGGAGGTGAAGATGATGTAGGCCACGTCCTCCGGCCGGGGGCCGTCGCCCTCGCGGCTACTGCCGGCGTCGCCTGCGCCGGCGCGCGCCGCCAGTTGCCGCAGCAGTTGCGGGTCATCCAGGTCCACGCGGCGCAGGCCTTCCGGGGACACCGCAGGCACGGCGCTGTGCGTGAGCACCATGCGCGGCCGGGCGTCGTCGCACATCCAGCCCAGGCGTTCGGCCGGGTAGTCCAGGTCCAGGGGCAGCAAGGCGGCGCCGCTGTCCATGACGGCGAGCAGGCCGACCAGCGCGTCGATGCTGCGCGGCAGCGCCAGCGCCACCACCTCGCCGCGCCGGGCACCTTGGCCGCGCAGCCAGTCGGCCAGGGTGCGCACGCGGGCCAGCAGCTCGGCGTAGTTCAGCGCTTCGTCGCGGAAGACCACCGCCGTCTCCAGCGGGTGCTCCGCGGCCTGGCTTTCCAGCCGGCGCGTGAAATGCCAGGACTCAGGCGCGTCGACTTGCGGCCCGGTAGACCAATGCTGGATGCGCACCAGCTCCTGCGGCGTGCACCAGGGCAAGTCCCGCAGCTTCAGATCGGGCTGCCTGCCCCAGGCGTCCAGCCATTGCGACAGCCTTTGCGCATGGGCCGCCAGCTCGGCCGCGTCGTAGCGGCCGACGGCGCCCCGCAGTTCCAGCTGAACGCGGTCCGCGTGCACCATCAGGCTCATCTCGATATCGTCCACCGGGCCGGTGGCCAGATGCCGGGCCCTGCCCCGCACGTCGCCCAGGTCGAGTTCCAGATCGAAGAGCTTGTGGTTCAGCACCGGCCCGTAAAGGCGCTGGCCGGCTCCGAGGCGATGCAGGTCGCGCTGGATCTGCTCCGCCGCATAGCGCTGGTGCGGGCGGACGACCTGCAGCGCCTGCTTCATGGTCATGGCGACGGCCACCCAGTCCATGCCGGCGTCGAGCTGCACGCGTACCGGCAGGACGTTGACGACCGGCACCAGCGCCTGCAGGGCGACCGAGCCCAGGCGCCGCATGAAAGGAACGCCCAGCACGAGGTCCAGGCCGATCCAGCGCCCCAGGTAGGCGGCCATGGCGCCCTGGATCAGGTCGGCGGCTGTCAGCCGCGCCTTGCGGGCCCGCTCATCGGACTCGATCAGGCCGCGCAGGGCCTCCATGCGCTCCAGCGGCAGTGCCAGGTCCTGCAGCAGCACCTGCGGTGTGGGCGCGTCATCGCCCAGCGGGCGCGCCGCGAGCCCCTGCGCAGCGGGGAGCGCTGCGCCGTACTCAGCCCAGAAGCGCCGGTCGGCGTCGAAGGCTGGCGACGCCTCGTAGGCCTGGTATTCCTGCACCACGGCCTCGGTGCCGACCCAGGGCGCGGCGTCCGGTTCTCCACCGCCCATGCCGCGCCTGTAAAGCGCCGCGATCTGTCGCGTCACGGCGTTGAGGCTGTAGCCATCCAGCGCCAGATGATGGCAGCGCAGGTACCACCACCAGCACGCCTGCCCCTGGCGATCCGGCATGCGGATCAGGGCGTGGCGGTAGGCCTGTCGCGGGTCGCTCAGCGCCCTGGCCTGTCCGATGTCCTGCGCCATCCAGGCCTGGGCCTGCGCCTGGGCCGCGGCTTCGGGCGAGTCGCGAAGATCGATCAGATCGGGCACCCGCACCTCATCCGGATGCACGGCCGAGGGCAGGTGCTGCAGCACGGTGCCGTCGCCACGGTCTTCATAGCGCGCATGCAGGGTCTGCGCTTGTGCCAGGCCTTGGCGCATGGCCTGCGTCATGGCGGCCGCATCAAGCGGCCCGCTCAGCTCGACGCAATGTGCGATGGTGTAGGCCGACCCGGGCTGGTCAGCCACCTGTTCGGCCATCCAGATGCCAGGCTGGGCGGCGACCAGCGGCAGCGCGAGTGCTGCTTCCTGCGGCGTCCCGTCGCTGGGCTGAGGGGCACTGCTGGCAGGCAACGGCGGTACTTCCCGGGCTGCACTGCGCGGATGATCCTTGGATCGAAGCTCAAGCGAGGGAGCGCGGTTGTTCATGGCCATCCCTCAGCGCGACGCCGCAGCGTTCTGCATGGCCGTCCAGTGGGTATCCACCCAGCGCAGACAGGCGTCTCTCGAATCCGGCCCATGAGCGCGCAGCCAACCCATTGGCTCAGCGGCGAATTCAGGCCACAAGCTGTGCTCGCCGCGTGCATTCACGAGGACCGTGAAGCGGTGGCTTTCGTCGTCGAATGGGTTGATCGTTCCCGAGCTCTGGGATGTCATGGCATGTCCTTTGGATGAGCCCAGGCGCGCAGTCCTGGGCGGTGTTCATTCAGTGCGGCAGGGGCCGCGAGGCTCGCACAGGGTCGGCAGCAAGTCGGCCAGACCTGCCAGCAGCGCCTCGCGCCAGCACGTCCAGTCGTGACCGCCCTTCACTTGCTGGGCGCGCACCGCCGCCGGGCTGAGCACTTGGGAACGCAGGGCCTGGGCCATCTGCCGGCTCAAGCGCTGCATGTCCTCGGGGTCGCGCTCGCCGTACTGGAAGCGTGCCCGCAGGTTCAGCCGCCGTCCCAGCCCGCCGCGGACCTGCCGGATCAGCCAGGCGTGTTCCGGCCCCTCGTCCAGCTCGGGCCACCAGAAGGCGCCGGACTGGCTCAGCAGTGCCGGGTAGCGGCGCGGCCAATGCAAGGCGGCGTAGCTGGCCGCCAGACCGCCCAGGCTCTGGCCGGCCACCAGGCAGGGCGTTTCGCAGGCGGAGGGCCCCGACACCGAGCCGTCCTGCAGCGCGACGCGCCAGGCGGCAGGCCAGGCCTCCTCATGAAGGGCCTGCCAGAAGCGGTCCTGGCAGGCCATGTCCTGCCGACGCGACGCCGGGTCCCGGGCGTCGATGGCCAGGTAGTTCGCGGCGGGCAGCTGCCGCCGTGCGGTCATGCGGTCCAGCAAGGGGAAGAGCTGCAGGGGACCGGCCCAGGCCTGGCCATCCAGCAGCAGCACCCACGCGCGCTGGCCGGAC
Source organism: Burkholderiaceae bacterium (assembly GCA_041905785.1). Lineage (GTDB taxonomy): Bacteria > Pseudomonadota > Gammaproteobacteria > Burkholderiales > Burkholderiaceae_C > Roseateles_B. Next base: position 191,770 of record JAYRKJ010000005.1, on the reverse strand, counting down.
GCTGGCGCGGGGCCCACGGTCTGATGGAGCCAGACCGAGCGCGTGCAGCCCAGCAGGCGGCTGGCCCAGGTCCACTGGCGAAGGCGGCCGGCGGGGATGCCGCCGCTGTCGGGGCCGCCCTGCCCGCTCAGCACCGACAGGCCGACGCCCTCGCGCAGCACCGCCCTGGGCTGCCCCCAGCCATCCGCCGCGGCGGGATGCGGGCTGAAGGGATCAGCCTGGCCAAACGCCTGCATGGATGCCATCCACCATGCGCGCCGCTCGGGGGCCGTGGCGGGTTCGGCTGGCCAGTTCGGGGCGATCGGCATGAAGGCATAGCTGCCCAGCCAGTTCTCGGGCAAGCGGGTGGGCCAGTACCAGACATCGGTCCCCGGCAGCCGCCGCATGCGGGTGGCCCCCGCGGTGGGATGGGGCGTATGCCCGTCCACGTCGATACAAACCACGGCCGGCGCCGGCGCGCTGGGTGGCTGGCGCCAAAGGAACAGCAGCTCCCTCTGCCCAAGCTCGCCAGGCTCGCCGGCCCATCGCAGCGGTGTGCCCACGCGCGAGACGGCCTGCCACCAGGGCGCAGAGCCGGGCTCATGCGCCGGGGCCACGGACTGCAGGCAGGCCATGACGGACGAGGGGACGTCGACGGGCATCGGTCAAGTCCTCTGGGCTTGCGCCACCGGGCCGGCCAGGGACCAGATCGTGTCCGGAGCCGCCAGCCGCACGCGCTGCCGCGTCCGCCAGGCCATCGCCGCAAAGGCCAGGGCTGCCAGCAGCGCGACGACGTCCACCATCCATAGGCCCCAGTGCCCGCCCGTCAGGCCTGCCAGCAGCCCGCTGCCGCTGCGCAGCGACAGCACCGGCAGCAGCGAGGCGCCCAGCGTGCAGGCGCTCAACAGCAGCGGTGCTGCGCGCGCCGCTCCGCGCCAGAAGCTCCAGGCCAGGCAGGCCAGCCAGGTGCCGTAATAGGCGCACAGGTACAGCGGCTCGGCATGCGCACCGCCGCCCCGGCTCAGCTTGCCCACCGCGAGCGCCGCGAGCACGCCCAGCAGGCAGCCCAGGCAAGTCCCCACCGTGCCGGCCGCCAGCCAGCGCACGCTGCGGGCCTGCTCCGGCTGCGGCTGGCCGGCCGGCTGGCGCTTGCGCCGCGACTCCAGCCACAACAGGTTCCCGGTGTAGAACAGCGCGGCGCCCATCAGCCCCATGACGAAATAGGTCCAGCGGATGGTCTCGCCGCCGTAGCTGCCGAAGTGCAGGGCAAAAAAGGTGTTGACGGGCAGGCTCCAGGGGCTTTCCCGGCCGGGCAGCATGCTGCTGTTGAGCAGCTCGCCGGTTTGCGGCTGCAGCAGCAGGTAGGCGCTGCGCGGCCCGTGGACCAGCGCGTCGGGATGCGAGAGGGCCACGCGGACCATGGCGCGCGGACCGGTGCTGCGCATGAACAGCAGCTCGGTGGGTTCGAAGCCGGGCGCCTCGTCCTGGACGCGCTTCAGCAGCTGTGACAGGGGCAGCAGGGGTGCACCGGGCTGCACCGGCAGGCTCAGCGCCGGCGGCGAAAACATCGGCTGCCTGCCATAGACCACCTCCCGCAGGGCGCCATAGAACTGGTCATGAAAGGCAAACACGATGGCGGTCAGGCTGATCACCACGTGAAAGGGCAGGCTGGTGATGCCCAGCACATTGTGAAAGTCCAGCCAGAAGCGCTTGCGGTTGGCGCCTGGCCGGATGGCGAAGAAGTCCTTCACCAGGGTCGGCAGCAGCACCACCACGCCGGACACCAGGGCCAGGAAGTAGAGCACCGCGGCCACGCCCATCAGGTAGACGCCCAGATGCTCGTCGCCCAGGGTGCCGGGCACGCCGCCGGTGCGGTGGAGCAGGTCCACCAGCTCGCCCAGCACCGAAGGCGGCTGCTGCCAGATCTGCAGCCGGCCGGCAGTGTTGCGGCCAGCCACCCAGGGCGCGACGGACGCGCCGGGGCCCTCTGGATCGGTTTGGTGCGGCCCGCTGATGGGGGCCGGGCGGTGCTCGGCCGGACGCAGATGCACGGTGAACTCGGCCCCGGCCTTGGGCTGGCGGGCGAGCATTTCGGGGATCAGCCCATCGTCCAGGGGCTGCGCCCAGGCCTCGCGAACGGGTTCGCTGCCGGCGCGGACCCAGCGGTCCAGGGGTTCCTTGAACATGGTCAAAGCGCCCGCAAAGAAGGCCACGAACAACAGCCAGCCGGCCGTGATGCCGACCCAGGTGTGCAGGCGCTTGTGCACCTTGATCAGATCGCTGGAGACCTTCATGCGCCCGCCGCCTGTTTTGTCCACTGCAGGGCGCCGTGAGCCAGCCCGTTCAGGACCAGCAGCAGCAGCAGCGCCCGCGCGCCGGAGCGCATGAAGTACACGGCCGACAGCGCCAGCATCCACAGCGGCGCAATCATCCACATCGTGAACTGCACCTTGTCCTGCGCGCGAATGCCGCCCGGACCCCACCAGGCCCAAAGGCCGGCCAGCGCCAGGGCCAGGGTCGCGCCGAGCACGGTGCCGGACAGGCTCTTGAGCCACCAGTCCCGCCGGATGAGTGGCTTCATGGTTCCAGCCCTCCCCATTGGCCATCGTGGACCAGGCTCAGCAGCGTGCCCGCCAGCGGCCACAGCCCAGCCCACAGCAGGGTCCAGGCCAAGCCGCCAAAGCAGGTCACCGCGGCTCCCATCGTCTGCCAGCCGCCCGCCAGCGCGAGACTCGCCAGACCCGCAGCGCCCATGCGTGCGCCGCGCGCGGGCAGCGGCAGTGCCAGGAGGCGCTGGTGCGCATTGGACAGGTAGACCAGCCCCATGGCGGCCCAGAGCCCGAGATAGAACAGCACGCTCACTTTTTTTCTCCCCATCCGACGTGCACCCCAAGCTCGGGTGCACGCCAGCCCTCACGGCGCTGCTCAGAAGCCGTAGTTCGCCGCCAGATACAGATTGCGCCCCAGCTCAGCGGCCACGAAGTTCTCGTTCTTGTCCTTCAGCCGGACATCGCCGAGGTTCTTGACGCCTGCGCGCAGCGTCCAGGGCTGGCTCAGGCGCCAGGAAGCGCCCAGATCGACGCGCGCATAGCCAGGCAGCTGCTTGGTCTCGAAGTACTGCTTGCCCACGTAGTTCAGGTCGACGAAGAGCTTGAGCGCTTCGGTGGGCGCCCAGTTCAGCCCGAGCATCAGCTTTTGCTCCGGACGGAACTCCAGCTTCACGGTCTGGCCGCCGGCGTCGGTGAAATCGGCCTTGAGCGCGGTGAGGCTGCCCTTGAGGCTCCAGGCACGGTTCAGGTTCCAGCTGCCGTTGAGTTCGATGCCATGGGTCTTGGCCTGCGCGACGTTCTGCCACTCGCGCGAGGGACCGGCCGGCTGGTAGACCGCGACGATCAGGTCGCGGACCTTGTTGTGGAAGAGCACCGCGCTGAAGTCCCAGTCGGCCTTGGTGACTTCGAAGCCGACCTCGGCGCTGGTGCTTTTCTCCGGTGCCAGCGCCGGGTTGCCCGACAGGTGGCAGCGGCCGCCGCAGCTGATGATGCGGTACTCCGGGCTCAGCTGATAGGCGTCCGGCGCCTTGAACGCTGTACTGACGCCCCCCTTGATGACCGCATCGCTGCTCAGGAAGTAGTTGGCATAGGCCTTGGGCGAGAAGTGTTTGCCGAAGTTGGGGTGGTGGTCCACCCGGCCGCCCAGGGTGAGGAGCCAGCTCTCGCTGGCCTTGAACTCGTCCTGCAGGAAGACCGCGTACTGATTGGTGCGCACGCGGCCGCTCTGCAGATAAGTGTTGGGGTCCTTGATCTGCTGGCGGCGCAGATCGACGCCACCGGTGATGGCATGGGCGTCGAGCTGGGTGACCGCGTAGCTGCGCAGGTAGTCGTTGTTCTCGCTGTAATGGCGCTGCTTGGGTGCGTCGTAGCTGGAGGCAAAGTCGTCGATGTCCGCCTGCTCGCGCTTGTAGGAGGTATAGGTCTTGCCCCAGGTCCAGCGCCCCTGGTGGCTCAGGTCCAGGGTCTTGCGGGCGACCTTCTGCTCGGAGTAGGAGAAGGACTCGTAGTTCCAGGCCGGGAAAAAGACGTAGCTGTCCAGCGCATAGGGGCGCTTGTCACGGCTGTAGCCCAGGTCCAGATCCAGGCTCTGACGGGCGTCGATGCGCCAGGACAGGGTGGACGCCAGGTGCGCGCTGCGCTTGGCTTCAAGGCCGGGCACCTCCTTGGGATCCTGGGCGCTGCGCTGGAACCAGGCGTCTCGGTCATAGAGTTCGGCAGCGACGGACAGGCTCAGATCGGCATTCAGCGCACCAGCCGCGGCGGCTTGGACGCGCCTTTGCAGCCCCTTCTCGCCTGAGGTGATCACACGGTAGTCCGCGCCGACGCTGCCATGCCAATCCTTGGCACCACGCTTGGTGATGATGTTGATCACGCCGCCGATGGCATCTGAACCGTACAGCGCCGACATCGGGCCGCGCACGATCTCGATGCGCTCGATGCTGGACAGCGGCACGGTCGTCAGGTCGAAGTCCGAACCACGCCACAGGGCGCCCGAGGACGACACCCGGCGCCCGTTGACCAGGATCAGCGTGTAGCGCCCGTCCAAACCGCGGATCTGGATCTCGTCACGGCCATTGGCGTTGCTCTGGTTGTTGACGCCCACGGCGTCGCGCAGCAGATCGGGAATGCTGCTGGCCGGCGAGCGGGCGATGTCCTGCGCGCTGATCACCGTGGTGAAGGCCGGGCTGGCCAGACGCTCGCGCTCCGTCATGCTCGCCGTCACCACCACCGATGGCAACGTGGCCGTGCTCATTTCCTGGGCTTGCGCCATGGCTGCCAGCAAGAGCGTGCATCCGCCACCCAGCCACATCCGGGCCTTGTGATCAACCGACATCGTTCCTCCTCAAAGGTATTTGGTTTGCTAAATTTCAAATGCGAATCATACGCATTTGTATTGGCGGAAGCGAGAAATCCCTGCAGGAAATAGCCGTATCCGTGCGCTCCACGGCTCAAACGACAGGCAGCCAAGGGCCTGCGCGCAAGGCGCACGTCGCTTGGACACCCAGCTGAAGCGACGCTGATGCCGCCGCGGCCGGTCCGAGATGGCAGCCGCAACAAAACCGGCCCAGGGCAATCCCCTGCCGCCAAAGCACAACGCTTTGTCGCGATTGGGGCCAGGGCGACGAATCCGTACAAGGCCGCTCGGCCTCATCTCGCGAAGATCGCGCCACGGCCACCAAGAGCCGCACTCGCCCCCTCCCCAAGCGGGCCAGCCACTCCTCCAACACATCAGCGAGACAGCCCCCATGAAGACGTCCACACTGCGTCCGGCCCGTTCGCGGGCCCTCTGCCGCACGGTCCTGCCTTTTGTACTGACCCTGACGCTGGCCACGACGGCCCAGGCCGAAGACCTGCTGCTGCGCTTGCGGCACGATCCGCTCAACCCGGCCGCCGGCCTCCAGCTGAGCCATGCGGAGAAAGGCGCTTTTGGCGTTACGCCCGAGGCCGGCGAGCCCCGCGAGGGCGACCTCGTGCTCGTTGCGCGCGATGCCAAGGGCGACGAGCTGTTCCGCCGCAGCGTTCGCCACCCCAGCCGGCAGTGGGCGGAGCTGTTTGATGCCAGGACGGGCCAGATCCAGCTGGCACGCGCCCTCCAGCGTGACGGCAGCGTGGAACTGCGCCTGCCCTGGCCGGCCCAGGTGCAGACCGTGGACATCCTGGAGCACAGCGCCAGCCTGGCCACGCGCAGCGCGCTGGCCGGCGCCACGCCCCTCAAGCGTCTGGGGCGACAGGAGCTGGAGAACCTGGCTGCGCTGGCCGCCCTGGCCCCGGCCCAGCGCAGCCTGTCCACCGCCCTGGCCACGCCCACCGGCAGCACGCTGCTCTGGAACAGCGGCGCCAGCGCCCAACGCATGGACATCGTCCTGATTGGTGACGGCTACGCCAGTGCGGACCAGAGCAAGTGGGTGTCCGATGCGCAGAAAATCAGCACCGGCATCCTCGCCGACCCGCTGTTCGCCAGCTACAAGAACTCGATCAACATCCGCCGGGTGGACATCGTGAGCCCGCAGTCGGGCGTCAGCGAGGGTGGCGTCACCCGCAACACCGCCCTGGGCACCGTGATCGGCTGCTACGGCATCGACCGGCTGGTCTGCGCGGACGAGAGCAAGGTCTTCGCCGCCGTCGGTACCGTGACGGCAGCCGATGCGCGCGACGTCATCATCGTGGTCGCCAACAGCACGACCTACGGCGGCGCCGGCGGCAACATCGGCACCATGACCATGCATCCGCAGTCCATCGAGATCGCCCTGCATGAGATCGGCCACACCGCCTTCAAGCTGGCCGACGAGTACGACTATGGCACCTGCGATGCCAGCAGCGAGCCCAGCGAGGCCAACGCCACCAGGGCCAGCAGCCGCGGCAGCGCCAAGTGGGCGTCCTTCATCAGCAGCAGCACCGCGGTGCCCACGCAGCCGGGCAGCTATGCCAACGGCACGGTCGGCCTGTTCCAGGGCGCGAAGTACTGCACCAGCGGTTTGTACCGGCCGACGGAGAACTCCCGCATGCGCGCGCTGGGGCAGCCCTGGCATGCAGTCAACGAGGCACGCGCCAAGCAGGTCTTCAACAGCTACACCGGCGGCTCCGGCGGTGATGGCGGCGCCGTCACCGTCAACGGCACACTCAGCGCAACGGGCGCCAGCGCCACCTACCCGAGCGGCGGCAACGGCTATTACCAGAGCACCGCCGGCGGCAGCTTCACGCTCAAGCTGAGCGGCCCAGCCGGCACGGACTTCGACCTCTACCTGTACAAGTGGAACGGCAGCGCCTGGTCCGTCGTGGCCAAGAGCGAGGGCAGCGCGTCCACGGAGTCCATCGCCTATGCGGGAACGGCCGGTTACTACTATGCCCAGGTCAAGTCCTATGCCGGCAGCGGCGCATTCACCTTGAGTTACACCTTCCCTAAGTAGTAACGCGGAGCCTCGCCGGACCTCAGGGATATCCACATGCGGACATGCCCTGAGCACGGCCGGCAGCGGCCCCCTTGAAGCGGTCCGCTGCGTCAATATCAGGCACGGAGAGTGAGAGCAAGGAAGGAGCCCAACATGCAGGAAAGCATGCGTGCCCCGTGCCAGCTGCCGACGCGGGTGGAGATGGATCCGCCCGCTGTCGGTCGCCCATGGTGTGAAGGGCCCGGACTGACCCGGGCCGATGATTCGCGGGTCGACACGGCCACCGAGCAGGCCCTGCTCTTCGGCGCCGCGCAGACCGCCATGCTGTTCGAAGGGCTGGCGGGCTTTCTGTTCGTGGTCAAGGACAGGGCGGGACGCTATGTGTCCTTCAACGCCTCGCTGCTGCAGCGACTGGGACTGCCGCAGGATGCCGCGCTTCGGGGGCGCACGGTCATGGAGCTGTGGCCGGACACCCTGTCCTGCCGCTATCGCGCGCAGGACGAATGGGTGCTGAGCCGGCGCAGCCCCCTGCTCTACCAGCTCGACCCCATCCTGCTTCCAGGCGGTGGCGCGGGCTGGTGCGTCACGCACAAGTACCCCTTGTGCTCCGCAGGCGGGCAGCTGCATGGCATTCTTTGTCTGTCCAAGGACGTGCCCGGCCTGCGGCGCAGCGGCGACGATGCGGCCCTGGTCGAGGCCGTGGACGCCATGACCAAGACCTGCGAGCGCCGCCACAGCGTGGCCCAGCTGGCCGACATGGCCGGGCTGAGCCAGGCGCGCTTCTCCGCCCTGGTGCGCCGAGTCTTCGGCATGAGCCCGCAGGAGTTCATCGTGCGCCACCGCGTGCGGGCCGCCTGTGCGCTGCTGCGCCAGGAGGGCGAGTCCTTGCTGGACGTGGCCTTGAGCTGCGGCTTCTACGACCAGGCCCAGTTCAGCCGGCAGTTCCGTCGCGTGGTGGGCATGGCACCCTCGGCCTACCGCCGGCAGTGGATCACGCAGCCCTCCGGCCTGATGCCCTGGGCCTGGGATCTCTGGGTGCATTGAGGCCGGGGCGCAAGGCCGCCATCGGGTGCGAGCGGGCGAAGCCAGGCTGGTGCCGCCTCGCCGGCAGTCCTATGATCGAGGCGACGACTCGTCTGCTGACCGGGTCCAGGCGGGCCGCCACGGCCGGAGTTCGCCCCACTCGCGAAGTCCTCTCACCCGGCAACGGACGGAGGCACATCATGATCAAGCACATCCTGCTGCCCACGGATGGATCCCGCCATTCGGAACAGGCAGTCTTCTACGGCGTCGAGCTGGCCCGCATGTCGGGCGCCAGGGTGACCGCCATCTACGCAGCGCCCGATTTCCATGTGCTCAGCTATCGCGTGGACGAACTGGCCGACACCCGCGAGCAGTTCGCGGCTGACGTGCAGGAGCACGCCGAACGCTATCTGGCCTTCGTGAAGGGCGTGGCCCGCGAGGCGAAGGTGCCCTGCGACACCATGGTCGAACACAGCGACCATCCCCACGACGCCATCTGCAAGGTCGCCAAGCGGCTGCAGTGCGACCTGATCGTGATGGCCTCGCATGGCCGCCGCGGTCTGGCAGGCCTGCTGCTCGGCTCCGAAACCCAGCGCGTGCTGGCGCACACGGACGTTCCCGTGCTGGTCTGGCGCGGCTCGGCCGCGAGATGAGTCGGGCCGTTGCGAGGCTCTCTTGTGATCGCTTTCAGGCGCGCTGCAACTGCCGCTGCAAAGCCGGGCTCGCCCACAACTGCTGCGCGCCTTGCCCTTCGCCGGGACCGGCCAGCAGCAGCTCCACGCCTTGAAGGCCGCGGGCCCAGCGGCGGGCCTGCGACGCGCCAGCCACCATCATGGCCGGCCCCCAGGCGTTGAGGTCCGCCACGCGTCGGCCCAGCATCGCAATGCCATGCAGCCCGCGGCTGGGTTCGCCGCTGCGCGGATCAAGGATGTGGTGGCAGCGTCGGCCCGCGGAGTCGAAGCAGCGTTCGTAGTCGCCCGAGGCCGCGAGCACCGCAGCGTCCGCAGGCATGTCCAGCACCCCCAGCCAGCGCTGCGGCTGCCGCGGGTCGCGCAGGGCCACGCGCCAGGGCCTGCCGGGTGCGGCCTGCCCGACGCTGAGGATGTCGCCGCCGCCATTGATCAAGGCATGCCGGACGCCGTGCTCGCGCAAGACCTCCAGGCCGGCGTCCAGGATGGGCAGCTTGGCTGCCCCCCCGAGGTCCAGACGCACGCCGGCGCGATCCAGGCTGGCCTGCTGCGCCCGCACATCCAGCTTCAGGTGCCGCCACCCCCGCAGCGAGCGCTGCGACTGCAGCTCGTCCGCCGCCGGTTCATGCGACTGCCCCGGCCGGAAGTCCCAGCCTTGATAGCTGCCCACCGTCGGGTCGTACAGCCCCTGGGTGTCCTGCGCCCGCTGCAAGGCGGCCTGCAGAACACCGATCAGCGGATGAGGAAGCGGCAAGACCTGACCCTGCCCGGCTTGACGAGCCAACTGGTCCAGGGGATTCCCCGGCTCGTAGCGGCTCATCAGCGCTGCCAGCGCCGTCATGCGCAGCCAGGCCGCGTCCATGGCGGAGCGGGCCAGGGCCTCGGGCACCGCGGCCACGCTCAGCTCGACGCGCGTGCCCATCAGCACGCGGCTGTCATGCCAGGCGCGGGCGCGCTCCTGCCCATGGGCCGGCAGGGCCAGCGCACCCCAGGCCATGGCCTGAAGCCCGCCTGCCGCAGCGCCCAGGCGGCGCAGACATTGACGCCTCTGCATCATGCCGTCCTTTCAACCGTGATGACTCAGCGCGACTGGTCCGCCATGAAGTCCACGGCGGCCTTGACCTCGTCGTCCGTGAGCGAGGCACCGCCCCCACGCGCCGGCATCATGCCTTTGGCACCGGTGAAGCCTTCGAGTGCATGCTTGTAGAGCACGTCCTTGCCCTGGGCGATGCGCGGGCCCCAGTCGGCCTTGTCGCCGGGCTTGGGCGCGCCGGCAACACCGGCGGCGTGGCACATCGAGCAGGTCTTGCCGAAGACGGACTTGCCCAGGGCGTTCTCCGGCGCAGCCGGTGCTGCAGGCGCCGTGCTGGCCGTGTTGGTGGCCGGCGCACTGGCCGCCGGTCCGGAGGAAGCCTCCTGCTTGCCGCAGGCGCTGAGGCCTGCGATGGCCAGGGCGACCAGGGTGCTGACGGCCACTCGGCCACTGATGATTGGGTTCATGAGAATTCTCCGCAATGGCATCCGCTGCAATGCAAATGCCGGACGGGGCCGATTCTGTGCAGGTGCCATCGGCTTCGCAAGGGCCTCAATCAAGCAAAAGATGTATTTATAAGAAAAGTTTCAATCCTTGAACTGGATCAAGGTGCAACCGGGGCGCATTCCAGACGATGCAGGCCAATCGTGGACGTCCCTCCCTTGCGCCCCCGGCGCCGCGTCCCGAAGCCTGTGTTTCATTCACCCGAGGTCACACCATGAAGGACGAGAACAAGTTGACGAGCCAGGAGCCGAGCGGCCTGGGACGCCGCCGATTCATGAATTCCGCAGCCCTGGCAGGCTTGACGCTGGGCGTCGCCGCCTGCGCCGAGAAGAAGGGCGACAGCGCGCCAGCCGCAGCTGGCAGCGCACCGGCCGGCGCTGGCCATGCCGGCGCAGCGCCGCACCTCAAGCCCGGCGAGCTCGACAGCTACTACGGCCTCTGGAGCGGTGGCCACACGGGCGATGTGCGCGTGCTGGGCCTGCCCTCGGGCCGCGAGATCCTGCGCATCCCCTGCTTCAATCCCGACGCGCTGGTGGGCTGGGGCATCACCAATGAATCCAAGAAGGTGATGGGCACCAAGGCCGACGGCAGCTTGCGCTACACCGTCGCCGACACCCACCACGTCCATGCCTCCTACAAGGACGGCAATTACGACGGCCGCTACGCCTGGGTCAACGACAAGATCAACAGCCGCATCGCCCGCATCCGCCTGGACTACTTCGTCTGCGACAAGATCACCGAGCTGCCCAATGTGCAGGGCTTCCACGGCATCTTCCCGGACAAGGCCGACCCGGTGGATCCCAAGATCAACTACACCACCCGCGTGTTCTGCGGCGGCGAGTTCTCCGTGCCGCTGCCCAACACCGGCACCGAGGACAGCAGCAAGTACCGCTCGCTGTTCTCCTGCGTGGACGCGGAGACCATGGAAGTCCGCTGGCAGGTGCTGATCGACGGCAACTGCGATCTGGTGGCCACCTCCTATGACGGCAAGCTGGCCGCCACCAATCAGTACAACACCGAGATGGGCGCGAAGTACGAGGACATGATGTCCGCCGAGCGCGACGCCTGCCTCTTCTTCAACGTGGCCCGCATCGAGGCCGCCGTCAAGGCCGGCAAGTTCAAGACCTTTGGCGACTCCAAGGTGCCGGTGGTCGATGGCACGCGTGAGTCGAACAAGGACCCCAAGACCGCGCTGACCGCCTATGTCAGCGTGCCCAAGAACCCGCACGGCGTGAATGCCAGCCCGGACGCCAAGTACTTCATCTGCGCCGGCAAGCTTTCTCCCACTGCCACGGTGATCGAGCTGGCCAAGGTGCTGGACTACTTCGAAGGCAAGCTGGAATCGCCGGACAAGGCCATCGTCGCCGAAGTCGAGCTGGGCCTGGGCCCCTTGCATACCGCCTTCGACGGCCGCGGCAACGCCTACACCACCCTCTTCCTGGACAGCCAGGTGGTGAAGTGGAATGTGGACGCCGCGATCAAATTCCACAACGGCGACAAGAGCGCCAAGTACGTGGTGGACCGCCTCGACGTGCAGTACCAGCCGGGCCACCTGAACGCCAGCCAGTCCGAGACCCGCGCTGCCGACGGCAAGTACCTGGCGGTGGGCTGCAAGTTCTCCAAGGACCGCTTCCTGCCCGTGGGCCCGCTGCACCCGGAGAACGAACAGCTGATCGACATCTCCGGCGACAAGATGGCGCTGATGGCCGACCACCCGGTGCGTGGCGAGCCGCATGACTTCATCATCTTCAAGCGCGACCTGCTCAAGCCCAAGCAGGTCTACCAGCTCGAAGACTTCCCGCTGGCGGTGAAGGATCCGAAGGAATCTGGCGTCGAACGCAATGGCAAGAAGGTCACGGTGCGCCTGACCTCGCAGGCCCCGGCCTTCAGCATGCGCGAGTTCAAGCTGAAGAAGGGCGACGAGGTCACGCTGATCCTGACCAACCTGGACAAGGTGGAGGATCTGACCCACGGCTTCGCCATCCCCAAGTACAACGTGAACTTCATCGTGAACCCGCTGGAGACCGCGTCGGTGACTTTCGTGGCGGACAAGCCGGGCGTGTTCTGGTGCTATTGCACGCACTTCTGCCATGCCCTGCACCTTGAGATGCGCACCCGCATGATCGTGGAGTAAGGGTCCACCCCCTACGCGCTTCGCGCGCCCCCTCGAGGGGGCACATCCGAAGGACCGGCAGAGCCGGATCCTCGGATGTCGCTGGGGGCGCCACGGCTGCGCCGGACACGTTGTTGATGGGAGCGCTTGGCGGTGACTCGAGACCACTGTCTGAGCAGGAAAGAGAAGATGTCGGTAGTTCTTCGTTTCATCGCGGCCTTGTGGGCCGCGCTTTTTCTTGGCGGCTTCGCGGATCTGGCGATTGCGGCAGATCAAGCGTCTGCGGCCAAGGCGCAGGAGCGCGGCACGCATCAGGCCTATGAGGCGCATTTGCCGGACGATCTGGCGACGGCGCCGGAGTTGTGCGCGAAGCTGGACTGCGCCGCCGTATTCCCGGGCGCCGCGAGCTTCTCGGCGCGCAAGGGTCAGCCGCCCTACGTCGAGGCCTACGGGCCGGCCAAGGACGGTGACGCCCATGGCCCGCTGCTGGGCTATGTGATGCTGTCCACCGACATCACCGACACCCCCGCCTACTCCGGCAAGCCCGTGGTCACGCTGATCGGCATGGACCGCGACGGCCGCTATGTGGGCGTCAAGGTGCTCAAGCATTCCGAGCCCATCCTGCTGCTGGGCATTCCCGAATCGGCGCTGGTGAATTTCAACCGCCAGTACGTGGGCAAGTCGGTGCGGGACAAGATCGAGGTCGGCCCCTCGCGCCCCGAGGAACAGGTGCTGGGGGTGGACGCCATCTCCGGTGCCACGGTGACCGTGATCGCGCAGAACCAGGTGATGCAGCTCTCCGGCAGCGCCGTGGCGCGCCAGGTGGGCTTGATCGCCCCCGTGCATCGGGAGCCGCTGAAAGCCATCGAGACCGGCACGCGCTACAGCTGGGAGCATCTGGTCAGGCTGGGCGCCGTGCAGCGCCTGCAGGTACGGCCGGAGCAGGTTGGCCTGGACCGCGCGGCCGAGCCCTTCATCGAGCTCTGGTTCGGCGACCTGAACCACCCCGATCTCGGCCGCAGTCTGCTGGGCACCAGCGGCTACGAGAACCTGCGCAGCCGCTTGAAGGCGCAGGAGCAGGCCTTCTTCGTCATCCGCACCGCCGGTGCGGAGTCCTTCAAGGGTTCGGGCTTCGTGCGGGGCGGCATCTACGACCGCGTGCAGGTGCGCCAGGGCGCCGAGTCCTTCACCTTCCGCGACCTGGACTACCTCAACCTCTACGGTCTGGACGCCGCCGGTGCGCCCAGCTACACGGAATCGGCGATCTTCATCATTCGCGCGCCCAGCTTCTCGGCCGCCTATCCCTGGAAGCTGGCCTTCCTGGGCAACCGCGTGGACCGTGCCACCGGCCAGCGCAGCTTCGCCAATTTCGAGGCCAAGTACTGGCTGCCGGCCGAGTTGATGCAGGGCGGCCGCCCAGAGGTGGAGGAGGACGATGCCCCCTGGCGCCGCGTCTGGAAGGCCCGCGCGCCCGGCATTGCGGCCTTCATCGTCCTGCTGCTGACGGTGACCGTGGTCTACGCCCTGCGCGAGCGCCTCACCCGCCGCGCCACGCACCGCAACAAGTGGCCGGTCAACGTCTTCAAGTACGGCGCCTGGGGCCTGTCCATCGCCTTTGTGGGCTTTGGCGTGATGGCCCAACCCTCGATCACCCAGGTGCTGACCTGGTTCCATTCGCTGCTGTTCCAGTGGACCTGGTCGCTGTTCCTCTCCGACCCCTTCATCTTCGTCTTCTGGATCTTCATCATCCTGACCGTCTTCCTGTTCGGCCGCGGCCTGTTCTGCGGCTGGATGTGCCCCTTCGGCTCGCTGTCCGAGGCGCTGTACAAGCTGGGCGGCAAGCTGGGTCTGAAGCGCTGGCAGCGCCGTGTGCCGCAGGCGGTGCATGACAGGCTGAAGTGGCTCAAGTACGGCATCTTCTTCGGCCTGCTGGCGGTTTCCATGGTGTCCATGAGCACGGCCGAAATGCTGGCCGAGGTGGAGCCCTTCAAGACCACCTTCCTGGTGGGCATCCTGAACCGGGCCTGGCCCTACGGGCTCTTCGTCTGCACGCTGCTGGGCCTGTCGCTCTTCGTCGAGCGGCCGTATTGCAAGTACATCTGCCCGCTGGGCGCGGCCCTGGCGATGCCCAGCACCTTCCGCTGGTTCGGACTGCGTCGCAAGATGGACTGCAACAGCTGCAAGGCTTGCGCCGTGGGCTGCGGCGCACAGGCCATCGACGCGGCAGGCCGCATCGACCATCGCGAATGCCTGCACTGCCTGGACTGCATGGTGCTGTACACCGACACCGCCGGCTGCCCGCCGCTGGCCAGGGAGCGCAAGCGCCGCGAGCGTGACGGTTTGGCTCTTACGCCCATCGGCCGCGACGGCTACTTCATCCCCATCCAGCCCGTGGCCCCGGCCCTGCCGCCCAAGGTCGCCCAAGGCCCGGACCCGCGCATGCCCACCGAGCCGCACCAGCCTCCGCACAAGGCCGATGCCACCGGCCTGCGCTGGCTGATGCTGGAACTGCGCGACCATCTCTGGCCCTGGAGCCCGCAGAGCCTGCGCGGGCCGCGCTCGCTGCTGCTGGCCGGTGTGGCCCTTGCGCTGGGCGCGAGCGTGGCCTGGCTGCTGGCCGCCACGGGGCGCTTGTCCGGCCCGGCGCTGATCCTGTGGTGGTTCGGCTGGAGCGTCTACGAGGTGCTGATCCGCCTGCAGGGCCGCCGCTACGTCAAGGATGGCCCCTGGTGGCAGGCGAACTACCGCCGCGCCAGCGTGATGGACATGCTCAGCTACGTGGGGTTCAAGAACCTGCTGCTCGGCGCCAGCTGCTTCCTGCTGCTCAAGGCTCTGGGGGTGCTGCTGCCATGAAGCCCCCCACAGCGTCGAGTACGGCGGCACATACAGCGCGCTCAGCCGTTCTCCTTCTCGCTCTGCTCCTGAGCGGCGCGGCCTGGGCCGCCACCTGGCGCGTCAGGCCGGGCGAGGCCATCCAGCCCGTGCTGGACCGCGCAGCGGCAGGCGATGTGGTGGAGATCGAGCGCGCCATGCACGACGAGTCCCTGCGCATCAGCAAGCCGCTGACCCTGCGGGGCCTGAACCGCCCCACGCTCAGCGGCGGCCGGCGTGGCGACACCATCCGCGTGGCCGCGCCCGATGTCCGCATCGAAGGGCTCATCGTGCGCGACAGCGGCCACAGCCTCAAGGACCAGCATGCCGGCATCTACATCCAGCCCGGTTCGCACCGCGCCGTGGTGAGCGGCTGCGACCTGGTCTACAACCTCTTCGGCCTGTGGATTGAGAAGGCCGATGACGTGCGCGTGGAGGGCAACAACATCACCGGCCTGCGCGACCTCAACAGCGCTCAGCGGGGCAACGGCGTGCAGCTCTACAACACGCAGGGCGCCCGCATCATCGGCAACCGGATCAGCTTCGTGCGGGACGCGCTTTATGTGGACGTCTCCCACCATGCCGTCTTCCGCGGCAACGATCTGCACCACAGCCGCTACGGCACGCACTACATGAACTCCTACTTCAATCTGTGGGAGGGCAATGACAGCCATCACAACCGAGGCGGGCTGGCCCTGATGGAAGTGCGCGACCAGACCGTACGCAACAACCGCACCTGGGCCAACACCGACCACGGCATCATGCTGCGCACGCTGCAGGACTCGGTCATCGAAGGCAATGTGGTGGCCGGCAACGGCCGCGGCTTCTTCATCTACGACGTGGAGTACGCCACCTTGCGCGGCAACCTGGTGCTGGGCAATGCCGTAGGCGTGCACCTGAGCGCCGGCTCCACCCGCAACACCGTGCAGGGCAATGACTTCATCGGCAACCGCGAGCAGGTGCGCTACGTGGGCAGCCGCGATGAGCCCTGGGGCGACAAGGCGGGCCAGCGCGGCCAGGGCAACCACTGGAGCAACTACCAGGGCTGGGATCGCGACGGTGACGGCCTGGGCGACCTGCCCTACGAGGCCAACGACGTGGTCGATCGCCTGCAGTACCAGCATCCGGCCATGGGCCTGCTCAATGGCAGCCCGGCCATACAGGCCCTGCGCGTGCTCGGCCAGCAATTCCCCGTGCTGCGCGTGCCCAGCGTCGTCGACGCCGCGCCGCGCATGCATCCTCATCACCGCGACTGGAGCAATTGGCGTGACAAGCTCGCACAATGACCGCGGGGCCGCGCTGCAGCTGCGCGGCCTCTGCAAGCACTACGGCGATGGGCCGGCCATGGTCCGCGCCCTGGACGGCGTGGATCTGGACGTGGCGCCGGGTCAGCTTTTCGGCCTGATCGGCCACAACGGCGCCGGCAAAAGCACGCTGTTCAAGCTGCTGCTGGGCCTGATCCGGCCCACCGGCGGCAGCCTGCGCGTGCTGGGCGAGCCGCTCGATGGCCCGCGCTTTCGCGAGCTGCGCCGCCAGCTGGGCTACCTGCCCGAGAACCTGGTGCTCTACGACAACCTCAGCGGGCTGGAGACCCTGCAGTTCTTCGCCCGGCTCAAGGGCGCAGCGCCGAAGCAATGCGAAGACCTGCTGGAACAGGTCGGCCTGGCGCATGCCAGCCGACGTGCGGTGCGCGAGTACTCCAAGGGCATGCGCCAGCGCCTGGGTTTTGCACAGGCCCAGCTGGGCGAGCCCCGCCTGCTGCTGCTGGACGAACCCACCACGGGACTGGACCCTGCGGCCATCCGCGACTTCTACCAGCAACTGGAGCTGCTGCGCGCGCGCGGCGTGACGCTGGTGATCAGCTCGCACATCCTGGCCGAGCTGCAGGGTCGCGTGGACACGCTGGCCATGCTCAGCAACGGACGGCTCACAGCCCAGGGCACGATGCAGGCCTTGCGCGAGCGCTCGGTCGTGCCCTTGCGCATCCTGCTTTGCGGTACGCCGGCCCAGCTGGACGCCCTGCCTCAGCAGCTGCTTGGGCTGATGGACCGCCTGCAGCTGCATCGGCAAGGCCCCATGGAGGCCTGCCTGCGCTGCCCGCGCGAGATGAAGATGGCGGTACTGCAACGCCTGGCCGCCCTGGAACTGGCCGACCTCAGCATCGAGGAACCCAGCCTGGAAGACGTGTACTTCGAATTGCGGGAGGCCGCATGAGCTTGGCATTGCAATGGCATGGCATGGCCACGCTGGCCGGCAAGGAATTCCGCGACCGGCTGCGCAACCGCTGGGTGCTGGCCGTGGCCCTGGTCTTCACGGCCTTCTCGCTGGCCATCACCTACTTCGGCAGCGCCGCCCAAGGCGTGGTGGGACCGCGCTCCATCGAACTCACCATCGCCAGCCTGGTCAGCCTGGTCATCTACCTGATTCCGCTGATCGCACTGCTGCTGGGCTTTGACGCCATCGTGGGCGAACGCGAGCGCGGCTCGCTGGACCTGCTGCTGGCGCATCCCGTGACACGGCTGGAGCTGCTGCTGGGCAAGTACCTGGGCCTGGCCGCGGCTTTGAGCCTGTCCACGCTGATCGGCTTCGCCCTCGTGGGCCTGCTGCTGTGGCAGCGCTTTGGCGAGGCCGGGCTCTACCACTACAGCGGCTTCGTGCTGAGTTCGGTGCTGCTGGGGCTGGCGTTCCTGAGCCTGGCTCTGCTGATCTCGGTGCTGGCGCGCGACCGCACACGGGCCTCAGGCCTGGCCATCAGCCTGTGGTTCGTGCTGGTGCTGGTCTTCGACCTGGCCTTGATGGGCCTGCTGGTGGCCAGCCAGGGCCGGGTTGGCGGCGATGCCCTGGCCTATGTGCTGCTGCTCAATCCCGCCGACCTGTTCCGCATCCTCAATGTCTTTGCGCTGGATGATGTCCGGCGCCTCTACGGCCTGGCGGCGGTGGTGCCGCCCAGCCTGGGTCAGCCCTGGCTGCTGGGCCTGGCCATGCTGGGCTGGATCCTCGCCCCCCTCGCCCTCGCCTCCTGGAGATTCAAACCATGAAGCCGCTTCGCGCTGCCCCGAACACCGTCCTTCTGACCCGTCGCCAGGGCCTCCTGCTCGGCATGGCCGGCCTGGGCAGCCTGCTGCAAGCCTGCGGGCGCGAGGAGGCCGGCCCGCCCAGCGCCGTGGACATCGTGGCCGGCCTGAGCTGCGACCTGGACGGCATGCTGCTGGCGGACTACCCCGGTCCCAAGGGCCAGATCCACTACGCAGGCGACAGCCAGCCGCACTGGTTCTGCGACACCGTCGAGCTCTTCAACGTGTTGCTCAAGCCCGAGCAGCAGCGCGCCGTGCGCGTGGCCTACACCCAGGACATGGCGCGGGCCGACTGGGAGATCCCCAGGGGCCACTGGTTCGACGTGCGCCAGGGCTTCTATGTGCTGGGCAGCAAGCGCCAGGGATCCATGGGCCCCACCATCGCCAGCTTCCGCGAACAGGCGGCCGCCCAGGCCTTTGCCCAGGCCTTCGGCGGCAAGGTGCTGGCCTATGCCGAGCTGAAACCGGAGATGGTGGACCTCAGCGGCGGCGCCCAGCAGGACAGCCGCATGTGAGCCCCTCATGAGCGGGGCATCACCGAACCGACGCCGCCTTGGCCGCTGGCTACTCACCGGCCTGGCCGTGCCGGCGCTGGCGGGCAGCTACGCTGCCTGGGCAGGCTGGCGGCGGCAACAGGCCACGGACGCCTTGGCGCTGCCGGACGAGGTCTGCCGCGTCGCGCCGCTGCAGGCCTGGACCCCGGCCCTGGGCACGGATCGCTTCGCTGCCCGCCTGCCGCCGCCGGAGGCGCGCTGCCCCGTCTGCGGCATGTATCCGTCCCGCCAGCCGCGCTGGGCCTGCCAGCTGATCTACAACGACGGGGCGGCGCACTTCTTCGATGCGGCGCTGGACCTGCTGCTTTACCTGCAACAGCCGGGGCGCCACGCCCCGGGCTACGGCCGGCAGGACGTCGCCCGCCTCTATGTGCCTGATGCCGGCACGCAAGCGCTGCGCTGGCTGCCGGCGCAGGCGTGCGTCCTGCTTGTGGACTCCGGGTGGCCGGAGGCAGGCGCCGCACCCATGCGTCGCGGCGCCCTGCCGGCGTTCGGTGACAGGGCCGAGGCCTTGCGGATCCGGGACCGGTATGGCGGCGAGCTGATCAGCTGGGCGCAGTTGCTGGCAACCAGCCCGGACCGGTGGCCATCGTCCCTGCGCGGGCTGGGCCCGCACCACTGAGGAAAATGCCACGACGAGCCGCCGCACAAAACCTCACGGCGGTGCCGGGCTTCTGAGCCGCGCCGCTACGGCAACGCATACTTCCGGCAAGCGCAACTCGTCCATGAGGCGGTCCCATTGCAGCCTGGCCTTGAACGAATGGTGCGACGGGGGCTGGCCGCCATGCTGCTGGCCAGCCTGGTGCTGGGCGCATTCCTGTACCAGCTGTGCAGCGACAGCGCCGAGGCGGCGCGCAAGGCGGTGCAGGCGCAGCAGCTTCTTTCCGAGCTTGCCTTTGTGCGCAGCAGCACCTTGCAGATCGAGCTGGAAACCCAGACCGTCCGGTTCGCCGCGCAGGCAAGCCCCCAGCGCCCGCAGGAATACCAGATCGCCCGCCGTGAGGTTTCGCTCAGCCACATTCGAAGCCTCGTCCGGGACAGCGCGGCACAGCAGGCACGCTGGCTGCAGCTGCGGCAGGTGATCGATGAGCGCGTCGCCATCGTCTCCGAGGCCCTGCGACTGCGCCAGGATCAGGGCCCGGCGGCAGCCGCCGCCTTCCTTGCCAAGTCCCCCTTGATGCCCACGCGGCAACGCATGCACGCCCTGCTGGATGCGATGGAGGGCGACGCCCTCCAGCAGCTGCGGCTGATGAACGAGCGCCAGACGCGCGCCCGCAGCCAGCTGCGCTGGTCGCTTGTTGCGGCCGGTTCGCTCATGGTGACCCTGCTGGCAGCGGGCGGCACCTTGATCCGCAGGCAGTTTCAGTTCACCGAGCGCCTTCGCCTGGAGCTGAGCACCCGCGCGGAGCACCTGGACATTGCACTCAAGTCGGTGGGCGACGCGGTGCTGATGACGGATGCCGAGGGCCGAGTCCGCCGCATGAATCCGGCGGCCGAGCGCCTGCTCAAGCAATCACAGCAGCAGGCCCAGGGCAAGAGCGTGGAAGACCTGCTGTGCTTGCTGGACAGCGATGTGCCAGCCTCGACGGCGCGGACGTCCCGCCCTTCGCCCGAGGACTGCCGCGGCAGTGCCGAGCTGGTGCACCTGCGCCTGACCGATGGCAAGGTGTGCGAGGTCAGGCTCAGCACCGCGCCGCTGTGGGGCTGGAACCGCAGTTTCCAGGGCTCCGTGTACGTCGTGCGCGCCACCGGCGATGAACCCGTGCCGCAGGCATTGCGGAATGAGCAGACGGACGAATCCGGTCATGCGGCAGCTGCCGCAGTCGTGCGACCGGATTCGAGCGCGCCTGCGCCGGCCTCGGTCGGTCGCTGAGGTCGGTCGCCACGGGCCTGCGCCGGGTGAACGAGCGGCCTAGCGCCTGGCGGCGCCCGGATGCCGGCAGGCCTGCGGCGCCACGCTGGGCGATGGCAGCGGCTGGCGCGCCAGTGCCATGCCGGCGGCGGCCCCGATGACCAGCACCGCCGGCGAGCTCAGGTCCTGCGTGACCAGCATGGCGGGCAGACCGGCGAGGTGGGTCCAGGCCTGTCGCTGATGCTCGGTATGGGCCGAGCAAACGACGGCAGCCGGCGTGTCGGCTGGCAGGCCGCCCGCCATCAAGGCATTCACGATCTCGCTGCAGCGGCTCACCCCCATGTAGACCACCAGCGTCAGTCCAGACCGCGCCAGGGCGGCCCAGTCCGGCGCCCGGCCGCCTTCGCCGTTGTGACCGGTCACCAGCGCGACGCCGGGCGCGCAGCGACGGTCCGTCACCGCAATACCCACGCTGGTCGGCCCAGCCAGGCCGGCGCTGAGTCCATTGATGACCTCGACCTCGACGCCGGCGGCCAGCAAGGCGTCCATCTCCTCGCCGCCGCGGCCGAAGATGAAGGGATCACCGCCCTTGAGACGCACCACCCGCAGGCCCTGGCGCGCCGAACGGATCATCAGGCCATGGATGAAGCCCTGCTCGGTGGAGGCGCAGCCGCCGCGCTTGCCCACCTGCAGCACGCGTGTGCCGGCCGGCAACTCGGCGAGGATGCGGCGATCCACCAGTTCGTCCACCAGCACGAGCTCCGCCTGCATCAGTCGGGACCAGGCTTTGCGCGTCATCAGTTCGGGGTCGCCGGGGCCGGCGCCCACCAGGCTGACACGGCCGCGTGACGGGAGGGAGGCATTCATGGGGCAGTCTCCAGGGAAGTCTGGCTGAGCCTGCGCAGCTGGGGCAGGCAGGAACCGCATTGGGTGCCGCAACGCAGTCCGGCCTGCAAGGCCTGCAGGCGCTCGGCGGGGGCCAGGTCTTGACAGCGCTGCAGCTGGCCGAAGATCTGGGCTTCACGCACGCCCAGGCATTGGCAGACCACCGGGCTGGACGTGCCCAGCGCGCCCGCGCCCAGCGCCTGCGGGGCCAGCAGGTGACGGCCAAGGGCGGCCACGGGACGCCCCTCACGCCACCAGGCGTCCAGCCAGGCGCCGTCACCGTCGCCGGCCGACTCCGCCGCCGACTTCCCCGCTGCGTCACGGGGCTCGCGGGCCTCGCCGACACGCAGCCAGGTCTGCAGGCGCGCCTCGGCGCCCTCCCCCTGCAGGCGCAGCAGGCGCTGGTGCCCGCGGCGGCCGTCGGCATAACGCAAGGCACCTGGCCGCAGCAGGTCCAGCGCCCGAGCCAGCTGCTGCACCCAGGCCGCATCCGGCATGTCGGCGAAGGCAGCGTCCAGCAGCCAGCCGACCTGGCCGGGCTGCACGCCGGCCACCGGCACGCAGCTGGCATAGCCGGCCTCTCGGCCCAGTGCAAGCAGGGCCTGGTGCAGGGATTCGGCCTGCGCAGCGTCCACGTAGGAGGCGCCCAGCACGCGCCAGGGCAGGACCAGGCGCTGCAAGGCCACGGCGGCGTACTTGAGCTCGGGCTGGCCGGAGTCCGGGCAAAGCGCCGCCTGGCTGAGGGCATTGACGCCGGCCAGGGTCAGGTCTTGCTCATCCCTGCCGAGCAGGTACTCGCTGCCCCAGTGCATGGGCAGCCAGGCCTGGCGCTGGCCCAGCTGCGGATCGGCCGCCACCTTCACATGCAGCCGACCGCGCGCCGAATCCACCGCGACCAGCTCGCCGTCCCGGAGACCCTGGCGTGCCAGCTCCTCGGGATGCAGGCCCAGCCGCGGCTCCGGCGCGCTGGCAAAGAGCGCGGGCACCGTGCCGCTGCGGCTGAGGCTGTGCCACTGGTCGCGCAAGCGTCCGCTGGAGAGCTGCACGGGACGCTCGACGCTGAGCGGTTCCGCAGGCGGGCGCCACTCGATCGCGTGAAAGCAGGCGCGCCCGCTTGGCCTTGCAAAGCGATGGTCGAGATACAGGCGAGCCTGGCCCTGCTCGGAGCCTTCCGGGCACGGCCATTGCACGGGGGCCTGCTCCAGCCGTGCATAGCTCAGGCCGGTGATGTCCAGGTCCCGCCCGCGGGTGGCCTCGCGGTGCTCCAGCCAGGCCTGCTCCGGCCGGTCCCAGGCGAAGAGGCTGGGTTGACCGGACCGCAGATGCGGTTCGAGGCGGCGCGCGAGGTCGCGCACGATCTGCCAGTCGCTGCGCGCCTCGCCGGGCGGTGGCACGGCAGCGCGCACCCGACTGATGCGACGCTCGCTGTTGGTCACCGTGCCCTCCTTCTCGCCCCAGGTGGCCGCGGGCAGCAGCACATGGGCGAATGCGGCGGTAGCACTGCCGGTGAAGGCGTCCTGCAGTACCACCAGCTCGCAGCGTTGCAATGCGGCGCGGACCATGGCCTGGTTCGGCAGGGACTGCGCGGGGTCGGTGCAGGCTATCCACAAGGCCTTGATCTCGCCTTCCGCGGCGGCTTCGAACATCTCCACGGCCGTCTTGCCGGCTTGCGGTGGAAGCGCGTCCACCCCCCACAAGGCGGCAACGTCGGCCCGGTCTGCGGCCGAGCCTGGATCGCGATGGCCTGGCAGCAGCGTCGCCATGCCGCCGGCCTCGCGCCCGCCCATGGCGTTGGGCTGCCCCGTCAGTGAGAAGGGGCCGCAGCCGGGGCGGCCGATCTGCCCGGTCGCCAGGTGCAGCTGGATCAAGGCCTGGTTCTTGTCGGTGCCGGCGCTGCTTTGGTTGAGGCCCATGCAGTAGAGGGACAGCGTGGCCGGACTCTGCGCGAAAAGCCTGGCGGCCTCGATGATCTGCGCCTCGGGCAGGCCGCAGATCTGCGCCGCACGGGCCGGGTTCACGGTTCGCACCTGCTCGCGCACCGCCTCGAAGCCCTCAGTGTGCGCCCTGATGAAGTCGTGCCGGATCCAGCCTGCCCAGATCATCTGGTGCAACATGGCCTGGAACAGGGCCACGTCGCTGCCTGGGCGCAGGGCCAGATGCAGGTCGGCGAACTCGGCGGTTTCGGTGCGGCGCGGATCGACCACGATGATGCGCAGGCTCGGCCGTGCCGCCTTGGCAGCCTCGATGCGCCGGAACAGGATGGGATGCGCCCAGGCGGTATTGGAGCCCGCGATGAAGAGGCAGTCGGCGAGTTCGATGTCCTCGTAGCTGCAGGGCGGTGCGTCGGCCCCCAGGGCCTTTTTGTAGCCCACCACGGCCGAGCTCATGCACAGCCGCGAGTTGCTGTCGATGTGCGGCGTGCCCCAGAGGCCGCGCGCCAGCTTGTTGAAGGCGTGGTAATCCTCGGTCAGCAGCTGCCCGGAAATGTAGAAGCCCAAGGCCTCGGGCCCGTGGACGCGGCGCAGGGCCAGCAGGCGCTCGACCAAACGCTGCTGGACGCCGTCCCAGCCCGGCTCCTCGAAGGGCTGCGAACGCTCCGCCCGCCAGCGCGGCATCAGCAGGCGGCGGCTGGCGAGCACGTCGGGCCGGGCGGTCAGGTGCAGGCTGGCGCCCTTGCTGCAGAGCCGGCCGAAGTTGGCCGGGTGCTCGGGATCGCCCCGCACGCCGGTGATGTGGCGACCATCGCTCTCGATGATCAGGCCACAGCCCACGCCGCAGTAGGCACAGGTGCTGCGCGTTTGCATCGGCGTACCCACCGGCATCTCAGCAGCGGCGGCCGCAGGCGCTGGGCACGAGCGTGTCGGTGCCCAGGCTGGCCAGTTCGGAGCTCCGCAGCAAGACCTGGCCCTCGCGCAGGCTCACTTCGAAGCGCGGCGTGCGGCCCTCGTCGGGCTCGCGGGCGCAGCCGGTGCGCAGCTCGATGGTCCAGTTGTGCAGCGGGCAGGCCACGGCCTTGCCGAAGACCAGGCCCTGGCTCAGCGGACCGCCCTGATGCGGGCAGCGGTCCAGCAGGGCATGGACCTCGTCGTCCGAGGTGCGGAACAGGGCCACCGGCGCCGCCTCGGGGTGCTCGGGGCGCAGGATGCGCCGTGATCCCAGGGGCGGGATGTCGTCCAGCCGGCAGACGGCGACCCAGTCATCGTTCAGCGGTGCAGTCGTGTGCATGGCAGCTCCTCAGAGGGTTTCGAACTGGCGCAGGTCCACGCGCGCCTTGTCGTGCTCGAACCAGGGATCGGGTTCATTCGCCAAAGCGGCCTGCAGCTCGGCCCACAGGGCCTGGCGGCCGGGCGCGTCTTCCAGGATGCGACGGCGGACATGGTCCATGCCCACGCGGGCCACGTAATGCACGGTGCGCTCCAGGTACCAGCCCTCCAGACGGTAGAGCTGCAGGAAGGCGCCGCTGTATTCCAGAACCTCCTCGGCCGTGCGCAGCTTGCACAGGAACTCGGCCACTTCGGTCTTGATGCCGCCGTTGCCGGCGATGTAGATCTCCCAGCCGGAGTCCACGCCGATCACGCCCACGTCCTTGATGCCGGCCTCGGCGCAGTTGCGCGGGCAGCCGCTGACGGCGATCTTGACCTTGTGCGGCGCATACATGCGCCACAGCGCGCGTTCCAGATCCTTGCCCATCTGCGTGGAGTCCTGGGTGCCGAAGCGGCACCACTCGCTGCCCACGCAGGTCTTCACGGTGCGCAGGGCCTTGGCATAGGCATGGCCACAGGGCATCCCCAGGTCCTGCCAGACCGCGGGCAGGTCCTCCTTCTTGACGCCCAGCAGGTCGATGCGCTGGCCGCCGGTGACCTTGACGGTGGGAATGGCGTACTTGTCCACCACGTCGGCGATGCGGCGCAGCTCGGACGCGGTGGTTTCGCCGCCCCACATGCGCGGGATCACGCTGTAGCTGCCGTCCTTCTGGATGTTGGCGTGGCTGCGCTCGTTGATCAGGCGCGACTGCGGGTCGTCGGCCGCTTCATGGGGCCAGGTGCTGATCAGGTAGTAGTTGAGTGCCGGACGGCAGCTCGGGCAGCCGTCGGGGCTCGCCCAGTCCAGGGTCTGCATCACGGCTTCGCGACGCGTGAGGTGGCGGTCGCGGATGGCCTCGCGAACCTCCTGGTGGCTGAGCGTCGTGCAGCCGCACATGGCCTTCTTGCGCGGCGTGGCCGAATAGTCGCCGCCGGCCGTGAACATGATCAGCTGCTCGACCAGGCCGGTGCAGGAGCCGCAGGAGGCGCTGGCCTTGGTGTGCTTGCGCACCTCCTCCAGCGTGAACAGGCCCTTCTCCTTGATCGCCTTGCAAATGGCGCCTTTGCTGACGCCGTTGCAGCCGCAGACCTCGTCGCCGTCGGCCATGGCGGCGGCCTTGTTGTGGCCTTCGTGGCCGACATCGCCGATATTGGACTCGCCGAACATCAGCCGCTCGCGGATGTCGGCGATGCTGCGGCCCTCGCGCAGCAGCTTGAAGTACCAGCTGCCGTCGACCGTGTCGCCGTAAAGACAGGCGCCGACCAGCTTGTCGTCCTTGATCACCAGCTTTTTGTAGACCCCGGCATGCGGGTCGCTCATCAAGATTTCCTCGCTGCCCTCCCCGCCCATGAAGTCGCCCGCGGAGAACAGGTCGATGCCGGTGACCTTGAGCTTGGTGCTGGTCTGGCTGCCCTGATAGCGCCCGATGCCGAACTGCGCCAGGTGCGTGGCGCAGACCTTGCCCTGCTCGAACAGCGGCGCCACCAGCCCGTAGGCGATGCCGCGATGCGCCGCGCATTCGCCGACGGCGTAGATGCGCGGGTCGGTGACGGTCTGCAGCGTGTCGCTGACCACCACGCCGCGCTGGCACAGCAGGCCGGCGGACTCGGCCAGGGCCGTGTTGGGACGGATGCCGGCGGCCATCACCACCAGCTGCGCGGGAATCGCCGTGCCGTCCTTGAACCGCACCTGGCTGACGCGGCCGGCCTCGTCGCCGACCAGCGCCTCGGTCTGCGTGGCCAGGCGGAACTTCAGACCGCGCTGCACCAGCGAGTCGCGCAGCAGGCTGCCCGCCTGCTCGTCCAGCTGCCGCTCCAGCAGCCAGTCGCTCAGGTGGACCACGGTCACGTCCATGCCGCGCAGCATCAGACCGTTGGCCGCCTCCAGCCCCAGCAGACCGCCGCCGATGACCACGGCCTGGCGGTAGCGGGCGGCGGCCTCGATCATGGTCTGGGTGTCCGCGATGTCGCGGTAGGCGATCACGCCGTCCAGATCCTTGCCGGGCACGGGCAGGATGAAGGGCGTGGAGCCGGTGGCAATGAGCAGGCGGTCATAGGCGGCCTCGGTGCCGTCGGCGGCGCGCACCACGCGGCGGCGGCGGTCGATCTCGGTCACCGTCTTGCCCAGGTGCAGGGTGATGTGATGCTCCTCGTACCAGCTCAAGGGGTTGAGGATGATCTCGTCCAGCGTCTGCTCGCCCGCCAGCACCGGCGACAGCAGAATGCGGTTGTAGTTGGGGTGCGGCTCGGCGCCGAACACGGTGATGTCGTACAGATCGGGCGCGATCTTCAGCAGCTCTTCCAGGGTGCGCACGCCGGCCATGCCGTTGCCCACCATCACCAGTTTCATCTTCTTCATGCTTGCTCCAGGCAAGACCTGACCCTCTTCGATGCGAATGCGGGTTGCCAGGTCGGAGGGATGCGGATCAGGCTTCCTGCGCGGCTTCCTGTGCGGGTTCTTCCGAGCCCTGCGCGTGACCGGCGTAAAGGAAGTCGATCACCGCCTTGCGGCACTGCAGGTAGACCGGGTCCTCGGCCAGCGCGACCCGGTTGCGCGGCCGGGCGATGGGCACCGACTGGATCCGCGCCAGGGTCGCCGCGCGGCCCGCCGGCACGGGCGGGCTCATCATCACGATGCGGTCCGAGAGCAGCACGGCCTCGTCCACATCGTGCGTCACCATCAGCACCGTGCTGCGCGTGGTGGCGACGATCTTGAGCAGCTCGTCCTGCAGGTGCGCGCGGGTCAGCGCGTCCAGGGCGCCGAAGGGCTCGTCCATCAGCAGCACCTTGGGCTCCATGGCCAGGGCACGGGCAATGCCCACGCGCTGCTTCATGCCGCCGGAGATCTCGTGCGGGCGCTTGTAGGCGGCATGCGCCATGCCCACCAGCTCCAGGGCCGCCTGCGCGCGAGCCACCAGGCGCGGCCGGGCCTCCTTGGCGGCAAAGACCGTCTCCACGGCCAGCAGCACGTTGTCCAGGCAGCTCAGCCAGGGCAGCAGCGAATGGTTCTGGAAGACCACGGCGCGCTCCGGGCCCGGGCCGGCGATCTCGCGCTGGTCGCACAGCAGTGCTCCCTGGCTGGGCTTGAGCAGACCGGCCACCAGGTTCAGCAGCGTGCTCTTGCCGCAGCCGGAATGGCCGATCAGGCTGATGAATTCGCCGCGGCGGATGTCCAGGTTGATGCCTTCCAGTGCCTTGAACGAGCCCTTGCGGGTCTTGTAGACCATCTCCACGCCCTGGATCTGGATGAAGGGGTTGTGCGAATACATGGGAAGCTCCTCATTCCTCAAAACTGAAGCGACGGGCGAGTGCCACCAGGGCCGACTCCAGCAGCAGGCCCACGATGCCGATCACGAAGATGGCGACGATGATGTGCTGCACGTTGAGGTTGTTCCATTCGTCCCAGACCCAGAAGCCGATGCCCACGCCTCCGGTCAGCATCTCGGCCGCGACGATCACCAGCCAGGCCGTGCCCACCGAGAGTCGGACGCCGGTCAGCATGTAGGGCAGCACGGAGGGGAAAAGAATGCGTGTGAGCAGCTTCCACTCCGATAGCTTCAACACGCGGGCGACGTTGAGGTAGTCCTGCGGCACGCGCTGCACGCCCACCGCGGTGTTGACCACCATGGGCCAGATCGAACAGATGAAGATGGTCCAGATGGCCGCCGGGTCCGCGCTCTTGAAGACCAGCAGGCCGATGGGCAGCCAGGCCAGAGGCGAGACCGGCTTGAGCAGGCTGATCAGGGGCGAGGCCATGCGGTTGATGAACTCGAAGCGGCCGATCACGAAGCCCAGCGGGATGCCCACCGCCGCCGCCAGGCCAAAGCCCAGCGCCACGCGCTGCAGCGAGTTCAGCACGTTCCAGCCAAGGCCCACGTCGTTGGGTCCCTTGCGATAGAAGGGATCGCTGAAAAGCTGCACGGCCGAGTCCCAGGTCGCAGCCGGCGTGGGGATGGGGCCGCCTTTGAAGGTCAGCAGGGCCCACAGTCCGATCAGCAGCGCCAGGCCCAGCACGGGCGGCAGCACACGGGCCAGCAGCGCCGTGTAGTCCAGCGGCTGACGCGGTGCCTTGGGGCGTGCCGGCAGCGGCTTGGGCGGTGGGATGGCACTGGCCGGGTTTGCTGCGCCTGTTGCGCTCGCTTCGCCGGGGGAATGGAAGACGGCGGACACCATGGATACTCCTTGCTTCATGCGCTGTTCGTTGTGGAGGCTGGCTCAGGCCTTGAGCTTGAAACCCTCGGCATAACGGGCGGGCTCCCTGCCGTCCCAGACGGTGCCGTCGATCAACTTGCTGCTGCGCATGGGGTCCTTGGGCGCGCTGATCTTGAGCTGCGAGGCGGCCTCGCGGTAGAGGTCCACCTGGTTGATCTGCTTGGCAACGCCCAGATAGTCGGGGTGGTCCTTGATCAGGCCCCAGCGCTTGTGCTGGGTGAGGAACCACATGCCGTCGGAGAGATAGGGGAAGTTCACCGCGCCGTCGTCGAAGAACTTCATGTGCTTGGGGTCGTCCCAGGTCCTGCCCAGGCCGTTCTGGTAGCGGCCGAGGATGCGCTGGTTGATGGCATCCACGCTGGTGTTGACGTAGCTCTTGTCGGCGATGGTGTCGGCCATCTTCAGCTTGTTCTGCAGGCCGGCGTCTATCCACCGGCTGGCCTCCAGCACGGCCATGATCACGGCGCGGGCGGTATTGGGGTACTTCTTCACGAAGTCGCCGCTGCTGCCCAGCACCTTCTCGGGGTGGTCGGGCCAGATGTCCTGGCTGGTGGCCGCGGTGATGCCGATGCCGTCCATGATGGCGCGATGGTTCCAGGGCTCGCCCACGCAGTAGCCGTCCATATTGCCGACGCGCATGTTCGCGACCATTTGCGGCGGCGGCACGGTGATGACCTTGGCGCCGCCCCAGGGGTGCACGCCGTGCGCCGCCAGCCAGTAGTAGAGCCACATGGCGTGGGTGCCCGTCGGAAAAGTGTGGGCGAAGCTGTACTCGCGCTTGTCGGTGCTCATCAGCTTGGCCAGCGAGGCGCCATCGACCGCGCCCTTGTCGGCCAGCTTCTTGGACAGCGTGATGGCTTGGCCGTTGCGGTTCAGGGTCATCAGCACGGCCATGTCCTTCTTGGGACCGGAAACACCCAGGTGCAGGCCGTAGACCAGGCCATAGAGCACGTGAGCCATGTCCAGGTCCCCGTTGACCAGCTTGTCGCGCACGGCGGCCCAGGAGGCTTCCTTGCTGGGCACGATGCGAATGCCGTACTTGCGATCAAAGCCCAGCACCGAGGCCATCACGACGGAGGCGCAGTCAGTCAGCGGGATGAAGCCGATGCGGACTTCCTCCTTCTCCGGCTTGTCCGAACCGGCGGCCCAGGCCTGGGGCAGGCTCAGGCTGGCGGCGGTGCCGATGGCGGCTCCGAGCATCTGGCGGCGTTCCTGGCTCATCAAGCCCTCCTTGTGGCTGCGGGACATGCGTGTTCTCCTGAAGACGGCGGTAAAACGAAAAGGGCGTCGCGACCTGCTCGCCGGGCGGCGAAGCGCGGCTCAGAGGTCGGACGCCTTTGTCCGGTAGGGAGGCCGATGCGCTCGGCTCCTCGTCGATGACCACGCCTTTGTGGTCTTCACGGAACATTCAGCAGGAAGCGTGCCAGCCCGGATTCGTCGCATTCATCGCCCGGCACCGACGCTTGCCCGCTCTTGATGCACCGCAACAAGCACGGCATGCATCGGCTTGGTGCGCTGGCGCCTCATGTGGGGCGCAGCAGGGACTGCGCCTCGATGATGCGGGCTGCCAGCTCGGCCATGGGCAGCTTGCGGTCCATGGCCAGCTTGCGCAGGCGCTGGTAGGCGGCCTCTTCGTCCAGGCCGGCCTCCTGCATCAGGATGCCCTTGGCTCGCTCGATGGTCTTGCGCGCGGCCAGCTGGGCCTGGGCGCGGTCCAGTTCCCGACGCAGGGCCAGGTCTTGCTCGAAGCGCGCGATGGCCACCTGCAGCACGGGCGCCAGGCGTTGCGGCTGCAGCCCCGCCACCACATAGGCGCTCACGCCGGCCTGCAGCGCCCGGCGCATGGGGGCGTCCGCCGGGTCTTCGGCGAACACCACCACGGGGCGCGGCAGCGCGTCGTTGACGGCTGCCAGGTTCTCCAGCGTGTCTCGCGTGGGCGAGTCGGCGTTGACGATCACCACGTCGGGCTGCAGCCTTTGCACGCAGTCGTGGATCAGCGCGGCGCTATCCACCGTGCCCAGCACCTCGCAGCCCAGCTGCTGCAGCTCCTGCCGCAGGAGCTGGGGGCTGGCCACGCCGTCTTCGATCAGCAGCACGCGAATGCCGCGCATGCCGGGTGGCGCTGTGTATCCATGACTGTCCATGCAGTGGACTTCGCAAGTTCCATGCCGTTTTGGCCCGGCATCACCGGTCAGGGCCAAATGCGTACAAGCCAGTCCCGGGGCTGCCAGGCATCATGCAGGGCACAAAAGGGGGTCCCAAGCAGATGCCCCGTACCTCGGGCCTCCTTGGTCGGAACCGCCAGCGAGGGATCCCCCGTGCAGCCCCGCGATCCGGGGCTGCGATGCCCTCTCTGCCATCCATGGAGACTGCTCTCATGCTCGCTCGACTCCTTGGCACCGGCCTGCTGGCCGGTGCCCTCTTGTTCCCACAGTCCGGATCTGCCGGCCCTGCCGCCATCGTGCTGGGCGACATCGACAAAGGCAGTTTCTGCTACAGCGAAGCGCTCAACCTGCGCGCTGACGTCAGCGACCTCAAGGCCGGCTTCAATGGCAGCAACTGGCTGTCCACCATCACCGGTGTGTACGGCCGGCGTTGGCCCAGCGGCAAGGCGCTGGCGCAGGCACAGGCCAACGACCAGTACTTCAAGGGCTTCGTGGACACCAGCAGCTTCAACAAGCTGGCCGAGTCCCTGATGGTGGCCATCCACGAGGAAACCCATATGTGGGACCTGGACGGCAGCCGCACGCAATGGAACAGCTACAGCTCGTCCTGGATCGACGACACGACCCAGTTCCTCAAGTTTCAGCTCTATGACGCCGAAGGCGGCTTCCCGCGCAAGGAGATCCTGGCGCTGATCAAGGATGACGCGTCCTCGGACATGGACAACCTCTATCTCAAGGACAGCGCCCAGGGCGACTATCACCTGCAGGGCGTGACGGCCGAGCTCAACGCGGGCCTGATGGGACTGCCCGCGTCCCTGGCCGTGGCCGAGTTCATCGACGGCATCGGCGCGAGCAACGCCCGGGACATCGCCCTGACCAACCTCAGCTATCTGCAGCTCTACCTGCGCGTCGCCAAGTCAGGCCACGCCGGCTACTACGCCAAGCTCAAGAGCGATGCCACCTTGCGCAAGTACGTGCTGGTGCAGTTCCTGCGCACGGCCTACTTCATCACGCAGTCCGAGCCGTACGCCGCCAAGCTGGGCAGCAGCAAGGTGCCCGCCCTGATCAACCGCGTCTACGCACCAGAGAACCTGGCCATCCTGGAGGACTTCAGCGGCTACAAGTTCCCCACCCGCATCAGCGAGCACTGCATGACTTCGGGCGCGGTCACATCGCCCGTGATCAGCAGTCAGCCGCAGAATGTCGTGGTTAGCGCCGGTCAGAGCGCCCGCTTCAGCGTGACGGCCAGCGGCGGCGGACTGAGCTACCAGTGGCGCAAGAACGGCGGGGACGTGCCCGCCAACGGTAACGCGGCCAGCTACAGCATCGCCAGCGCGCAAGCGGCCGACGCCGGCAGCTACCACGTGGTGGTCAGCAACAGCCTGGGCTCCGTGGCCAGCGTCGCGGCCAGCCTGACGGTGAACCCGGCGGCAGTGCAGATCAGCGTCAGTCCCGCCAACGCCACGCTGAGCATGAACGCGACCCAGGCCTTCTCGGCGACCGTCACCGGCAGCGGCAACACCGCGGTGAGCTGGTCGGTGGTGGAGCCTGACGGCGGCAGCATCAGCGCCAGCGGTCTCTACACCGCGCCCGCCAAGCTGGGCACCTTCCACGTCAAAGCCACCAGCCAGGCGGACAGCAGCCGCAGCGCGCAGGCGACCATCGTGGTCAATGGCCCCACGGATACCGGCACCACCGTCACCGGCACGCTGAGCGCCCGCGGGTCGGCACGCATTCCGAGCGCCAGCCCTGGCTACTGGCAAATCCCGGGTCGCTACAACTTCCGCTTCAACCTGACGGGTCCCGCCAGCGCGGACTTCGACATCTACCTCTACAAGCAGGTGGGCAGCAGCTGGTCCATCGTCGCCAAGTCCGAGGGACCGACGGCGACGGAGTCCATCAGCTACGTGGGCGACTCCGGGCGCTACTACCTGCTGCTGAAGTCCTATTCCGGCAGCGGGTCCTACACGCTCAAGTACTCGCTGTACCCCTGAGGACGCCGCATCAAACTAACGACGAAAAGCACTGGACGCTTGTGCTGCCTTCGGCGATCCGCCGAAATTTCATACAAGCCTGCCAGGCAAGGAGGCGGCATCATGGATGCCGCCATCGGCAGTCCCTGAATGCCGCCGGCTTGCTCTTTCCTTCAGCACCGATGCCCATCGGTGCTTTTTTTTGATTCATCGCGCAAAGGTGGCGCGCGCATCGCTGCGGGTATTCAGGGGGGGCGAGGTATCCCGAGGTTGCGTTCCATTTGTACGCATTTGGCTGCGTGGGGCGCAATTTGTACAAGTGCAGGAGCGCGAATGGCGAAATAGTCCGCCCAAACACCGAGGTTGAGCCCCGCATCGCGAGAGCGCTCGGCCCACGGCACCCTGTAGGCCAAGGCGGCAGGTGTCGACATGCTGAGGGATACGCGCCAGCTCCGCGCTGAACTTGCAAGCAACAGCTTCTGCATGGCTGCATGCCAGGCCCCCGCTGTCTGGGAGGCTCTGGCAAGGCATCAGTCCGCTCGATTCGGCGGGCGACTGGGCCATTGACAGAAGTCCCGCTCAGGCAACCGAAGGGTTGCCGGCACTTTCATCCATAGAGCAAGCGAGACAAGCAATGAGCAAGAAAACATCTGAAGCACTGCGAACCCTGTTCGCTTTGGCAGCGGTGGCCTCGGCCACGCAGGCGCTGGCCGCAGAACGCATCGATCTGGGCCTGGGCAAGAACGCCGCGGCAGGCCAGCACCTCGCGCCAGGCGCCCAAGGCGCCAGCGCGCTGGGCCTGCGCGCCGAGGAACTGCGCGCCCTGCGCAGCCAGACCTATGCCAACGGCCTGGTGGTGACGCGCCATCAACAACTGTTCCAGGGCGTTCCCGTCTGGGGCCATGGCATTGTCGAGCATCGCGCCAGCGGCCAGGGGCTCAGCGCACCCGCTTCGAAGTTCACCGGCGTGCTGGTCAGCAAGATCGAGCAGGACCTGGCCAACGCACGGCCGGCATTGAGCCAGTCCTCCGTACTCGCCCAGGTGCGAGGGCTGGTCCGCGCTGTGGATTCGCGCAATGAGCAGGCCCAACTCTTCGTCCGCCTCAACGAGCAGAACAAGGCGCAGCTGGTCTACCAGGTGTCCCTGCTGACCGGGCATGAGAAGACGCTGAGCCGCCCCTTCTTCCTCATCGACGCCAACACCGGCTCTGTGCTCGAGCGCTGGGAAGGTCTGAACCATGCCGACGGCACCGGCCCCGGCGGCAACCAGAAGACGGGCATGTACGAGTACGGCAGCAGCGGCCGTCCGTATCTGGACGTTGCGCAAAGCGGCAGCACCTGCAAGCTCGACAGCAGCGATGTGACCACCGTCAACCTGAACGGCGGCACCTCCGGCAGCACGCCGCACAGCTTCACCTGCCCGCGCAACACCGTGAAGCAGATCAACGGCGCCTACTCGCCGCTGAACGATGCCCACCACTTCGGCAACGTCGTGTTCCGCATGTACCGCGACTGGCTGAATGTGCGCCCCATCAGCCAGAAGCTGCAGATGCGCGTGCACTACGGCAGCAGCTATGAGAACGCCTTCTGGGACGGCACGGCCATGCACTTCGGCGATGGCGCCTCCACCTTCTATCCGCTGGTGTCGCTGGACGTGGCTTCGCACGAGGTCAGCCATGGCTTCACCGAGCAGAACTCGGGCCTGACCTACGCCAAGCAGTCGGGCGGCATGAACGAGGCCTTCTCCGACATGGCCGGCGAGGCTGCCGAGTACTACGACCGCGGCAGCAATGACTGGCTGGTCGGCGCCGAAATCTTCAAGGCTTCCGGTGCCCTTCGCTATATGGACGAGCCGACCAAGGATGGGCGTTCCATCAGCCATGCCTCGAACTACTCCGACTCGCTGGACGTGCACCTGACCTCCGGCGTCTACAACAAGGCCTTCTACACGCTGTCCCACAAGGCGGGCTGGAACACGCGCAAGTCCTTCGAGATCTTCGCCGACGCGAACCGCCTGTACTGGGGCCAGGACGAGACCTTCAACAATGGCTCCTGCGGGGTCATGAAGGCAGCGCAAAGCCGAGGCTACTCGGTTGCTGACGTCATCAGCGCCTTCAACGTGGTCGGCGTGACCTGCCCGAACCCGCCCTCCGACGGACTGCCGGCCATCAGCAGCCAGCCGGCCAGTGTGACGGTCACGGTGGGCTCCACCGCGACCTTCAGCGTCACTGCCAGCAGCGACACGGCGCTGAGCTACCAGTGGCGCAAGAACGGCACGGCCATCAGTGGCGCCACCTCGGCCAGCTACACGACGCCCCCCACCACCACGGCAGACAACGGCGCGCTCTACAGCGTGGTGGTGACCAATGCCAAGGGCAGCGTGACCAGCGCCAACGCCACCCTCACCGTCAAGAGCAGCGATACCTCGCTGCCCGTGATCACGAGCCAGCCAGCAAGTGTGACGGTGAACGCGGGCAACCCGGCGACCTTCTCGGTCACGGCCACCAGCGGCAGCGCCATGAGCTACCAATGGCGCAAGAACGGCTCGGCCATCAGTGGCGCCACCTCGGCCAGCTACACGACGCCCCCCACCACCACGGCGGACAACGGCGCCAACTTCAGCGTGGTCGTCACCAATGCCAACGGCAGCACCACCAGCGGCAATGCCACGCTGACGGTCAACGGCGGCGGCGGCGGCAGCACCACGGTGACGGGCACGCTGAGCGATGGCGGCTCTGCCACCTACCCCAGCGGCAGCCCTGGCTACCACCAGAGCACCGGCGGTGGCGCCTTCAAGATGAGCCTGAGCGGCCCGGCCGGCGCTGACTTCGACCTCTACCTCTACAAGTGGACGGGCGGCCGTTGGTCCATCGTGGCGCGCTCCGAGGGTTCCACCTCGACCGAGGCCATCAACTACAACGGCACTGCCGGCTACTACTACATCGAGGTCTACTCCTACGATGGCAGCGGCAACTTCACGCTGACTTACACCCTGCCGAAGTAAGCCGGCACGGCAGGGGCGCGGCCGGCGCTCACACGCCGCCGCGCCCTGCTCGTCGGGCCCCAGCGCCATGCGCCGTTGCGCGCATGGCGCTTTTTTCATCGCACCAGCTGGACGTGATCAGCGCAAAGGCTGCGCCTGGAAGAAGTCCCAGAAGGTGTCGTCGGCATCCAGGGCCTGGGACGGCGGGGCCTTGCCGGGACGGCTGCGCTCCGCCCCAGGCCAGCTGTGCCCCCCGGTCTGCGTCGTGCACAGCTGGACCTGCACCCCGCCGGCGCAGTTGCTGTAGCGCTCGCACCAGGCACCGGGCTTGTCCAGCACGCGCTGCGGCGTGCCGCTGCACTGGTTGCGCTGAGCCCAGCGGCGTTCCGTCTCCGGGACTGAAACGAAGTCCATCACCTTGCTGCTGTCGCGAAAGGCGTCTGGGCCGGCTCCGCCCTGGTAGAGCACATGGTCGTCGTCCAGCGCATGGATCATCAGCACGGCAATGGGTCGCCTGGGATGGCAGCTGAACGTGGCGTCGGTGCCCGCCACCGCCGCGATGCCGGCCAGCTGGTCGCTCATCTCGCAGGCCAGGCGATGGCTCATCATGGCGCCATTGGACATGCCGACGGCGTAAATGCGCCGGGCGTCGACCGGCAGGCGCTGGCGCAGATGCTCGATCAGCGCGCGGACAAAGGCCACGTCCTCGCTGCCGCTGTCCCGGGCCGTGCCACAGCAGCCGCCGGCATTCCAGGTGGCCAGATGGTGCCCTGGCAGGCCGCTTTGGCCGTTGGGGAACACCGCGATGAAGCCCGCACTGTCGGCCTTGCTGATCAATCCGTAGCGGCTGTCGTCGGCCTGCAGTTCCATGCTCCCGCCGCCGCCATGGAAGGCCAGGACCATGGGCAGCGGCCGGCCCAGGCGCAGGCCGGGCGGCACATGGACCATGAAGAGGCGCTCCTGCTCCATGACTTCGATCCGCCCCTTGTGCGTGCCGGGGGTGGCCAGATCGGCGTCCATGTCGGCCCCCGGCTTGCGCGCCTCGCGTCGCTCGACCATGCGTTCACGGATGCGCTCCCGCAGGCTTCCCTGCTGGGCCTGGGCCTGGGCTGCGGGCGTGGCGCCCATCAGCGTCAAGGCGGCCAGCAGACCGGCCAGCAGCGCCAGCGGGCGTGCTGGCCAGAGGCCTTGGAGGCGGCCCGGCGTGTTCTCGTGCATCGGCAAGCTCATGCCAGTACTCCTTGAAGACGCCCGGCCGGTGGCCGGGTCTCAGTGTTTGTCGTGGTGCCCGTGCGAATGGCCATGACCGTGATGCCCATGGCCGCAGTCCGGGCCGTGCACATGAGCTTCTGCCTTGACCGCTACCGACACGGGCTTGCCGCGTGCGGCATGACTGTGATCGTGACCACAAGCGGGACCATGCACGTGGCCAGGCCCCGGATCCTGCGAGTGCTCGTGTGCGTGGCCGTGGCCGCAAGCCGGGCCGTGCACATGCGGGGCCGGCGCATGGGGCGCGATGACGCGGATCAGCGAGCCGTCCTCGGCCACCAGCACGTCACCGTCATGCAGTTGCGAGCCTTCGGGCAGCTGCACCTGCAAGGTACGGGACAGGCTGTCGACCGCCTGGAAGCGCGCCGAGGCGGTCTGGCCGGCCTCCAGCGTCACCTGGGCGGCGCGCTTGAGCAGTACGGCGGCCAGGCCCTGGCCTTGGGGCAGAAACTTGGAAACGTGGGTCATGGTGGATCTCTCGAAGAAGGGCGCTGCAAACAGGTGCCTGCGGGCATTGTCCGTGATCGCCGCCGCTTCCTCAGGCGCCATTGCAGCCGAGGCAGACCCGGTTGCGCATGTCCCGTCTGTCAAGAATTGCGAAGCCTGGCCATGAAGTTTTGTGAAGTGCCTCGGCCGGAATGGCATCGCGGTTGACGCCATGTTTTGTGCAATGCAACAATCGCGCCCGTCTCAACAACGGAGTCCCCCTGTGGACACTGCCAGTCCTCAACGCCGCTTTGCGATGCGAGCCGCCATGGCCGCCGCTGCGCTGACGCACTGAGCCTTCGTTGATGACGGCTGCGCGTCACGCCGCCGCAGCCAGCCCTCGCCGGGCCGCACCTCTTCCCGGCGGTCGCCTTCGCCTCGTATTCTTTCGTCCTCGCCTGCGACCGGTTCTGGCATGAAGCCCGTCCGGCACTGCCGGCATGCCCTGGCCAGGGCGCCAGTCTGTGGACCCGCCATGAACAAGAACATGCGCGAATTCTTCGCTCGTCCGGTCGTCGAGGCCGGTATCAACCGCTGGGATTGGGCCTTGCTGCCGCTGGTCCTGGCCGGCCTGGTCCTGCTGGGCTATGGCGCGGCGCAGATGGCCCGCCCCTTCGAGCTGGGCGACGCGCTGCCCCTTTCGCTGGACCCCTGGCAGCTGCCCTACTACCTGCTGCGCACCACGCTGCGCATGTTTGCCGCCCTGGGCGCGGCGCTGATCTTCAGCTGCGTCTTCGCGGTGCTGGCCGCCAAGTACCGCGCGGCCGAGCAAGTGCTCGTGCCCATGCTGGACATCCTCCAGTCCATTCCCATCCTGGGCTTTCTCTCCATCACGGTGACCGGCTTCATCGCCCTCTTTCCCGGCAACCTCTTCGGCGTGGAATGCGCGGCCATCTTCGCGATCTTCACCTCGCAGGCCTGGAACATGGCGTTCAGCCTTTACCAGTCATTGCGCACGGTGCCCGCCGAGCTGCAGGAGGCCGCGCGGGTGTTTCAGCTCTCCGGCTGGCAGCGCTTCTGGCGCCTGGAACTGCCCTTTGCGATGCCGGGGCTGCTGTGGAACATGATGATGTCCATGTCCGGCGGCTGGTTCTTCGTGGTGGCGTCCGAGGCCATCACCGTCTCCAACCAGAGCATCAAGCTGCCAGGCGTCGGTTCCTACATTGCCCTGGCCATCGAGGCCCGCGACCTGGCGGCCATCGGCTGGGCCATTGGCGGCATGCTGATCGGCATCCTGCTCTACGACCAGCTGCTCTTCCGTCCGCTGGTGGCCTGGGCGGACAAGTTTCGTTTCGAGGAAAGCGGCTCGGACCTGGCACCGCAATCCTGGCTGCTGAGCTGGCTGCGCCGCACCCAAGGCGTGCAGACGCTGGCCGGCTGGGCGGCACGCCAGCTCCAGCGCAGCCTGACCCTGTTCAGGCGCCGCTTCGACGGCACCTCCATCCGGGCGCGCCCCACGCCGCCTTCTCCGGCGGCCCGGCGGATCTGGGATGCCGTGCTGGCGGCCGGCGTGCTGTTCGCCGTCTGGCGGCTCTTGAGCTTTGTCCACTCGGAGGTGGGCTGGGGCGAGGTGGGCCATGTCTTCATGCTGGGCGGCTACACCCTGGCGCGGGTGCTGGTGCTGATCGCGCTGGCCGCACTGGTCTGGGTGCCCATCGGCGTGTGGATAGGCATGAACCCGCGCTGGGCTGGTCGGCTGCAGGCGGTGGCGCAGTTCCTGGCCGCCTTTCCCGCAAACCTGCTCTTCCCCGTGGTGGTGCTGGGCATCGTGCACTGGCATCTCGACCCGGACTGGTGGCTGTCGCCGCTGATGATCTTCGGAACCCAGTGGTACATCCTCTTCAACGTGATCGCCGGTGCCTCCAGCATTCCCAGCGAGCTGCGCTTCGCGGCTCAGAACCTGGGACTCCGGGGCGGCCTCAAGTGGCGGCGCTATCTGCTGCCGGCGGTCTTCCCCAGCTTCGTGACCGGCGCCATCACCGCCAGCGGCGGCTCCTGGAATGCCAGCATCGTGGCCGAATACGTCAGCTGGGGTGACACGACTCTGCGCGCCCAGGGGCTGGGCAGCTACATCGCCGAAATGACGGCGCGCGGCGACTTTCCGCGCATCGCCCTGGGCATCGGCGTCATGTGCGTCTTCGTCATGGGGCTCAACCACTTCGTTTGGCGCCGCCTTTACCGCCTGGCCGGCGAGCGCATGCACTTCTGAGTTTTCTGGAACGGATACGGAGGCCATTCCATGGCACAAGCCATCATCGAACTGCAGGGCGTGGGCAAGACTTTCCGCTCCGCCGACGGCCATGTCCGCCCCGTGCTGGAGGGCGTGGACTTCAGCCTGCGCGAGGGCGAGATCGTCGCGCTGCTGGGCCAGTCAGGGTCGGGCAAGAGCACCTTGCTGCGCATCATGGCCGGTCTCATCGATGCGGACCACGGCCAGGTCCGCTACCGCGGCCAGCCGCTGTATGGCCCTGCGCGGGCCATCAGCATGGTGTTCCAGTCCTTTGCCCTCTTTCCCTGGCTCACCGTGCAGCAGAACGTGGAGTTGGGCTTGGAGGCGCGCGGCATGCCCAAGTCCGAGCGCGCCGCCAAGGCGGAGGCGGCCATCGAACTGATCGGCCTGGCGGGCTATGAAGGCGCGCTGCCGCGCGAGCTCTCGGGCGGCATGCGCCAGCGCGTGGGCATCGCGCGGGCCCTGGTGACAGACCCCGAGGTGCTGCTGATGGACGAGGCCTTCTCGGCCCTGGACGTGCTGACCGGCGAGCGCTTGCGCGAGGACATCCTCGAGCTCTGGCAGGGCGGCACCATGCCGACCCAGGCCATGCTGGTGGTCTCGCACAACATCGAGGAAGCCGTGCTGATGGCGGACCGCGTGCTGGTTTTCGCCAGCGACCCGGGCCGCATCCGCTGCCAACTGGCCATCCAGCTGCCGCGCCCCCGCAACCCCGACAGCGCCGATGTGCGCGCCTTGATCGACGAGGTCTATGCCCTGATGACCGCCGGTGCCGGCCGTCCGGTCCGCGCCGCGGACGAGGCTGTCAGCGAGGCCGCGCCATTGACCGAGCGGCTGCCCCATGCCGACGTGGCCCGCATGGACGGCCTGCTGGAGCTGCTGGCCGCCGAGCCTTTCGAGGGCCGAGCCGACCTGCCGCAACTTGCCGAAGAGTCCGAGCTGACCGATGCCGAGATGCTGCCCGTGGCCCATGCCCTGGCCCTGCTGGGCCTGGCCCAGCTGGAAAGCGGGGACCTGCAGCTGAGTCCGCTGGGCCGGCGCTATGTGGACGGCGGCCATGCCCTGCGCCAGGAGATCTTCGGCCAGCAGCTGCTGGAACGCGTCCCCCTGGTCGCCCACATCCGCCACAGCCTGGCGCAGGAGAGCAGCGGGCAGCTGCCCGAGAAGCCATTCCTGCGGCTGTTGGCCGAGCATCTGGACCAGGGCGAGGCGGAGGCGGTGCTCAACACGGCCATCTCATGGGCCCGGCACGGCGAGGTCTTCGAATACGACTTCCATACCGGCCTGCTGCGGCTGCCCACCGGCGAGCTGGAGGCACCGGACGAGGCGGTGTGATGCGCGCGGGCACCGCCCTCAAGGCAACCCTGGAGGCAACCCTGGAGGCGGCACTCAAGCCGCACCGACACCACGCCCTCACCCGCCAAGTTTCGGGCACGTGCTTGCCGGAGACAGCGCGACAGCGGCGTTCAAGCCTCTAAAACCGCCGTTCAGCGCGCTCGCGGTGGCGACGCGCGAGGTGAGGGCTATGCTCGCGCGCCATGAAAACGCCCCGTCATCTCCCCACCACACCCGCCATGCTGGCTCTGGCCAGCGCCTTGTTGTGTTGCAGCCAGGCCCAGGCCGCCGAGGCGCCGGCGGCCACCGTCGCGCAGGCCAAGAAGCCGGCCTGGGACGTCAACCACCCGCCCGGCGAGATTCAGACCGCCTCGATCGACGTGCGCAGCGGCACGTGGATGAGCGTGGACGTCAGCCCCGACGGCCGGACCCTGGTCTTCGACCTGCTGGGCGACCTCTACACCCTGCCCATCTCCGGCGGCGAGGCCAAGGCCCTGACGCATGGCATGGCCTGGGACATGCAGCCCCGCTTCTCGCCCGACGGCAAGAAGATCGCCTACATGTCCGACGCCGGTGGCGGGGACAACATCTGGGTGATGAATGCCGACGGCAGCGGTGCCCGCGCGCTGACCTCGGAGGACTACCGGCTGATGAACAATCCGGTCTGGCATCCCAGCGGTCAGTACCTGCTGGCGCGCAAGCACTTCACCGGCACGCGCTCGCTGGGCTCGGGCGAGATCTGGATGTTCCACCTCGACGGCGGCAAGGGCGTGCAGCTCAACGAGAAGCCCAACTGGCAGAAGGACCGCGGCGAGCCGGCCCTCTCTCCGGACGGCCGCTACCTCTACTACTCGCAGGACAGCACGCCGGGCAACAGCTTCGAATACAACAAGGACGGCAACGGCGAGATCTTCCGCATCTACCGCCAAGACCTGC
Source organism: Burkholderiaceae bacterium (assembly GCA_041905785.1). Taxonomy (GTDB): domain Bacteria; phylum Pseudomonadota; class Gammaproteobacteria; order Burkholderiales; family Burkholderiaceae_C; genus Roseateles_B. The sequence continues at coordinate 149,362 of JAYRKJ010000005.1, read as the reverse complement.
GGGACGGCACGACCGAACCCTTCGTGACCGGCCCCGGTGGTGCCGTGCGCCCCACGCCATCGCCGGATGGCAAGTACCTGGCCTTCGTGCGCCGCGTGCGCGGCGCCAGCGGCCCGCAGTCGACCTTGTTCCTCAAGGACCTGAGCAGCGGCCGCGAGTTCGCCGCCTGGGGCCAGCTGGAGCGCGATCTGCAGGAGAGCTGGTCCGTGCACGGCGTTTACCCTGCCTTTGCCTGGACGCCGGACGCCCGCCAGATCGTGGTCTGGGCCCAGGGCAAGCTCTGGCGCGTCGACCCCTTCAAGGGCAGCGCCGCAGAGATTCCCTTCCATGTGAAGGACAGCCGCGAGATCCGCCCCGCGCTGCGCTTCACGCATGACGTGGCGCCGGCCGAGTTCGACGTCAAGCAGCTGCGCTGGGTCACGGTCTCGCCCGACGGCAGCCGGGCGGTCTACTCCGCCTTGGGTCGCCTCTACGTCAAGGACCTCAAGAGCCCGGCTGCAGCGCACCCCCTGGGCAAGGATGAGGGCAGCTTCGCCTACTACCCCAGCTTCTCGCGCGACGGGCGTGAGCTGGTGTATGTGCGCTGGGATGATGCCCAGCTCGGCAGCGTCTGGAAGCTGGACCTGGCTTCCGGGCGCGAGACGCGCCTCACCCAGGCGTCGGGCAAGTACCTGTCGCCGCGTCTCTCGCCGGATGGCAAGTGGGTGGTCTACCAGAAGTCCAAGGGCGGCTACCTGACCTCGCCGGTGCATGGCCTGAACACCGGCCTCTACCTGGCTCGCGCAGACGGCCAGGGCGAGCCGCAGCTGATCAGCAAGGACGGCACGGCGCCGCAATGGGGGGCCGACAGCGAGGCCGTCTACTTCGCGCGCAGCAGCTATGCCAGCGAGGTGGACAGCGTGCACAAGCTGGTGCGCCTGAACCTCAAGGACCGCAGCGAGCTGGAAGTCGCCAAGAGCGAGTTCGCCAGCGAGTTCAGCGTCTCGCCGGATGGCCGCTGGTTGGGCTTCGTCGAGCGCTTCCACGCCTATGTCGTCCCACTGCCGGCCACGGGCAAGAGCCTGTCTCTGGCGCCCAAGATGGACGCCGTGCCGGTCAGGCAACTGGACATCAATGCGGGCGAATACCTGCAGTGGTCCGGCGACAGCCAGACCCTGCACTACGCCCTGGCTGACCAGCTCTTCAGCGTCCCCCTGGCCCAGCTCTTTGCCCCGGGTCAGGGGCAGGCCTACAAGCCGGCCGAGCAGGGCCAGCCCATTGGCTTCCGGCAGCAGGCTGACAAGCCGCAGGGCCGCATTGCTTTCACGGGCGCGCGCATCGTCACCATGAAGGGCGACGAGGTCATCGAGAACGGCACCCTGCTCGTCGACGGCGATCGCATTGTGGCGGTGGGGCCGAGCGCGAGCATCGCCGTGCCGACGGACGCGCGCCGCGTGGACGCGCGCGGCAAGACGCTGATTCCCGGCCTGATCGACGCGCACTGGCACGGCGGCATGGCCGAGTCGCGCCTGATCCCGCAGCAGAGCTGGGTCAACTACGCCTCGCTGGCCTTTGGCCTCACCACCATCCACGATCCCAGCAACAGCACGGCGGAGATCTTCACGCAGGCCGAGATGCAGCGCGCCGGCCGCGTGGTAGGCCCGCGCATCTTTTCCACCGGCACCATCCTCTACGGCGCCAAGGCCGATGTCAGCGCCTTGATCAACAGCTACGACGACGCCCTCACCCATCTCAAGCGCATGAAGGCGGCTGGCGCCATCAGCGTCAAGAGCTACAACCAGCCGCGCCGCGAGCAGCGTCAGCAGGTTCTGGCCGCAGCTCGCGAGACCGGCATGATGGTGGTGCCCGAAGGCGGTTCGCTGTTCCAGGCCAATATGAGCATGGTGGTGGACGGGCACACGGGCATCGAGCATGCGCTGCCCGTGGCCAAGGTCTACGAGGACGTGAAGCAGCTGTGGCCACAGACGGCCGTGGGCTACACCCCCACGCTCAACGTGGCCTACGGCGGCCTGGACGGCGAGCACTACTGGTACGCCCGCACCGACGTCTGGAAGCACCCCATCCTGTCCAAGTTCGTGCCGCGCTCGGTGCTGGAGCCGCGCAGCGTGCGCCGCCAGACCGCGCCAGACGAAGACTTCAACGTCATCCAGGTCGCCAGGACGGCCACCGAACTGGAGCGTGCGGGCACCCGCACCAACATCGGCGCCCACGGCCAGCGCGAAGGCCTGGGCGCGCACTGGGAAATGTGGATGTTCGGCCTGGGCGGCATGAGCTCGCTGGAGGCCATCCGCAGCGCCACGCTCAACCCGGCGCGCTACCTGGGGCTGGACAAGGACATCGGCTCGCTGGAAGCCGGCAAGCTGGCGGACTTGGTGGTCATCGACGGCGACGTGCTCAAGGACATCCGCCAGAGCGAGCGCATCAGCCAGGTGATGGTGGGCGGGCGTCTCTACGCGGTGCCCAGCATGGACGAGGTGGCCCCACGGCAGAAAGCCCGCAAACCCTTCTTCTTCGAGGGTGATGCGGCCGGCACGCCGCTGGATGCCGAGGCGCTCGGCGAAGCCCACGGGCATCACGGGCATTGAGTTCGGCGCCCTCGCCGCTCGGTACTCAGCGAGCGGCGGCCCCCTGCAAATGGGCCAGGCCGGCCGCAGTCAAGGCCCTGGCACCGGGAAGCCTCGCGGCTTTGCTGTCAAAGATCCACAGCGGCTCCCGGCCTGCTCGGCGCGCAGCAGTCAGGTGAAGGCAGTCGGCAAAGCCCGCCTTGGCTGTTTGATAGAGGTCCAGGGACTCCTCGATGGCCGCTTCGTCCTCGAACACCAGCTCTGTCGCTGACAACAACTGGCTCAGGCCCACGACGAAGTCCGCCATCGAGACTTCATAGACCTTGCGCAGCGCCCATTCGAACTCCAGGACCGCGGCCTTGGGGACAAAGAGCTGCTCGTTCCGGGCAGCACAGGCTTCAAAAAGCCGGCGGACCGCGGCCGTCTGCGCCGGGTCATCCTCGACCAAGAAGCGAACCAGGACGCTGGTGTCCAGCGCCGCCATCAAGGCAGGCCCGGCTTGCTGACAGGGACGTGGCGACGCCGGCCCGGCTTGAGGACGCCCCCTCCCTGGGTCAACCCAGCTTCACCGGCACGAAGATGCGGTCCTTGCCGCGCTGCACCAGCAGGGCCACCGACTTTTCCGCGCCGGCCACCACGCTGCGCACCTGCTCGACGGAGCTCACCGGCGTACCGTTCACGGCCAGCAGCACATCGCCGGGGCGCACGCCCGCCAGTGCCGAGGGGCCGCTGACCTCTTCGATCACCAGGCCCTCCTTCACACCGCTCTCGCGCCGCTCCTGCGGCTCCAGCGGGCGCAGGGCCAGGCCCAGCTTGCCTTGCTGCGGGCTGGCCTCGTCATCGGACCTGGCCGCACGGCCCTTGCGATCCGTGTCGTCACCCAGCTTGGCCTTGAGCTCCTCGCGCTTGCCATGGCGCCAGACCTCCAGCGTCGCGGTTTCGCCGGGCATGGCCTGGCCGACCAGGGCCGGCAGGTCGCTGCTGGCCACAATGGGCTGGCCGTTGAACTTCAGGATCACGTCGCCGGACTTCAGCCCGGCCTTGGAGCCGGCACTGCCCTCCTCCACATTGGCCACCAGGGCGCCTTCGGGTCTGGCCAGCTTGAAGGAGTCGGCAAAGCCCTGGTTCACATCCTGGATGGTGATGCCCAGGCGTGCGTGCTGCACCTTGCCGCCCTTCTCGATCTGCTGGCGCACGCGCTGCGCCACCTCGACGGGAATCGCGAAGGACAGGCCCTGATAGCCTCCGCTCTGGCTGTAGATCTGCGAGTTGATGCCCACCACCTCGCCGCGCGCATTGAACAGCGGGCCGCCGGAGTTGCCGGGGTTGATGGCAACATCGGTCTGCAGGAAGGGCACAAAGCTCTCCTGCGGCAGGGCGCGGCCCTTGGCGCTCACCACGCCGGCAGAAACGCTGTTTTCAAAACCGAAGGGCGAGCCGATGGCCAGCACCCATTCGCCCACACGCAGATCGCGCGTGTTGCCCAGGGTGACGGTGGGCAGGCCCTTGGCGTCGATCTTGAGCACGGCCACGTCGGTCTTGGGATCGGAGCCCAGCACCTTGGCCTTGAACTCGCGGCGGTCGGTCAGCTTGACCGTCACCTCGGTGGCATCGCGCACCACATGGGCATTGGTCAGGATGGTGCCGTCTTCCGAAACGATGAAGCCCGAGCCCTGGCCGCGGGTGGGCATCTCGCCGCCGCGCGGGAGCTGGGGCTGGAAGCGGCGGAAGAACTCGTAGAAGGGATCGTCAGGGTCCAGATCGGGCATGGGGCCGCGGCGCTGCCCCTGGGTCTTGACCGCACCGGTGACGCTGATGTTGACCACAGCCGGTCCCTGGCGCGCGGCGATGGTGGCGAAATCCGGCAGCACGGCTGGCGCAGCAGGGGAAGTGCCGGCAGCCGGCGCGGCACTGGCCAGCACCGGATGGGTGCTCGCGGCCGCGCTGGTCTCGGCGGACGGAACCGCGGACGCGGCAGGCGCCGTGACCGATTGGCTGGTCTTGATCGTATTGCTGGCATGCATGGCGCCCGCACCACCGGCGGCGCCGAGCACACCGGCAGCGACCAGCGCCCAGACCAGGCGGCGAGCGGGGATCATGCGAACGGGCTTGTTGTCATTCATGGCGTTCTCCTTGGCTGCAGCGACCAGCACGGCCGCGATGTCCGCCACTTTGGAGTGCCTCGCTTAGACATTGCTTAACGAAGCTGAGCGCAGTCTGAGCGGGCCTGACCCGTCACCGTACCGGCAGCCGCAACTCCACCTGCAAGCCGCCCAGGCGCCGCGACTGGCTCAGGCGCACCGAGGCGCCATGGCGCTCGGCGATGGCCCTGACGATGGCCAGGCCCAGGCCGCTGCCCGGCGCCAGGCTGGAGGCATTGCTGCTGCGGTAGAAGCGGTCGAAGACCCGCTGGCGCTCGCCCGCCGGGATGCCGGGCCCGCTGTCCTCGACCAGCAGCAAGACCTGACCCTCACCGGGTGCGGCATGCAGACTGAGGTCCACCTGCCCGCCCGCGGGGCTGTATTTGACGGCGTTGTCCAGCAGATTGCGCAGCAGCACCCGCAGGCCCTCGGGCTGGCCCATGATCTGGGCCGCATCGCATTCATGCAAGCCCACGTCCACGCCGCGCAGGGCGCCCAGCTCGCTGGCATCGGCCACCGCCTGGCGGCAGAGCTCATCCAGCGCCAGCGGCTCCAGGGCGCGCTGCGCGGCGGCCCCTTCCTGCCGGGCCAGGGACAGCAGCTGCTCGATCAGGTGAGAGGCCCGCTCGATGCCCTGCTCCAGCCGCTTCAGCCCGGGGTCGCCTGCGGCGTCGCCCTGGTACAGGGCCTGCAACTGCAGTTTCAGCGCCGCCAGCGGCGTGCGCAGCTCATGGGCCGCATCGGCCACGAAATTCTGCTGGTCCAGGAACGCGCGGTGCACGCGGCCAAGCAGCGAGTTGAACTCCTGGACCATGGGCCTCAGCTCGCTGGGAAGATCGCCGGCCGGAACCGGGGCCAGGTCACCCGGCGAACGCCCCGCCAACTGGGCGCGGACCCGCTCCACCGGGTCCAGCGAGCGGCTGATGACCAGCCAGACCACCAGGCCCAGCAAGGGCAGCATCAGCAGGGTCGGCATGGCCGTGCGCCAGGCCAGCTGCGAGGCCATGCGCTGGCGCACCGAGAGGTCCTGCGCCACCTGGATCACCTGCAGCGGCGTCTGCACCGAGAAGACGCGAAAGGTCTTGCCGCGGTCCGTCACATCCGAGAAGCCGAGCACGGCGCGCTGGGGCAGCAGCCACGGTCCGGGCGAGCGAAACAGCGAAGCGCCGTCCAGCCCCCAGACCTGCACATGGAAGTCGAAGCTCTGCTGCTCGCCCAGCGGCACGGAGATGGTGCCGCTGCCCGGCCCGGCCACGCTGCCGCGCAGGGAGAAGGCCATCTGCTGCATCTGGTAGTCAAAGAGCTGATCGGCCTCCGCCAGGGCCGTTCGATAGGCACTGTAGGCCTGCAGCAGCGCCGCCATCGACACGGCGGCCAGCAGGAAGAGCATCAGGCGCTGGCGCAGCGAACGTGGCAGCAGCCAGCGGCGCAGGCCGGCCAGCAGGGTCGCGGCCCTCATTCCTTGGGCACGCGGTAGCCCACGCCGCGCACGTTCTGGATCAGATCCGCACCCAGCTTCTTGCGCAGGCCGTGGATGTAGACCTCGACGGCGTTGCTGGAGATCTCGTCCTTCCAGCCATAGAGCTTTTCCTCCAGCTGCTGGCGCGACAGCACGATGCCCGGCCGCGCGAGCAAGGGCTCCAGCACCGCCCACTCGCGGGCGGAGAGCAGCACCTCGCGCCCGTCCTTGCTCACCTCTCGAGTGGCCGGGTTGATGGCCACGCCCTTGTGCTCGTAGACCGGTTCGGCGCGGCCCTGCGCGCGGCGCAGCAGGGCGCGAATGCGTGCCAGCAGCTCATGAAATTCGTAGGGCTTGAGCACGTAGTCGTCCGCACCGGCATCCAGGCCGGCAATGCGCTGCTCCAGGGCATCCCGCGCGGTGGCGATGAGCACCGGCAGGGTCTGCTTGCGACTGCGCAGCTGCTTCAGCACCGCCATGCCATCCTGCTTGGGCAGGCCCAGGTCCAGGATCAGCAGGTCGTAGTTCTGGCTCAGCAAGGCGGTGTCCGCCATTTCGCCGTCGCGGACCCAGTCCACGGCATAGCCCTCCGCCCGCAGCAGGTCCAGCAAAGGCTCACCGATCATCAGGTCGTCCTCGACCAGCAGCAGTCTCATGGCAGGGCTCGGGGCATCTCAGGAAAAGAAGAATTCTCCACGGAAGAATGCCCCAGGGCTTAGCGGCTCCTTAATCTCTTGTCGGCCCCATTGATTCCATGGCTACAATGCGCCCGGTCAGGAGAGAGCTCTCTAGCGGGAGCCGCCGAAGGCGCAGAGGCACTGGTGATCCCACGCTTCGAACGCTCAGGCAAAAGGACTGACAAAACGTTCCGATCGGAACGTTCCTCACTGGAGAGAGGCGGGTTTCGAGCCCGTCCACCGAAGGGGCAAGCCGCGGGCAATTCGCCGGTGGCCAATCTCTCAGGTAAAGCGGACAGCGAGGGCAGCTCCCCAGACCCGGTTTTTTTGCCGGGCGGGGTTCCAGAATGCCCTCGTAGGAAAGAACGCCCATGTCCGCCGATCTCAAGAAGACTCCCCTGCACGCTCTGCACATCGAACTCGGCGCCAAGATGGTGCCTTTCGGCGGCTATGACATGCCGGTGCAGTACAAGGCGGGCATCCTGGCCGAGCACAAGCACACCCGCACGGCCGCCGGCCTCTTCGACGTCTCGCACATGGGCCAGCTGCGCCTGGTGGGTGCCGATGCCGGCGCTGCGCTGGAATCCATCGTGCCGGTGGACATCGTCGACCTGCCCGTCTTCAAGCAGCGCTACGCCCTTTTCACGAACGAGCAGGGCGGCATCCTGGACGACCTGATGGTCTGCCGCCGCCCCGACGACATCTTCGTGGTCGTCAATGCCGCCTGCAAGGAGCAGGACACCGCCCATCTGCAGGCCAAGATCGGCAGCCGCTGCGAAGTCATCCCCACGCCGGAGCGCGCCCTGCTGGCGCTGCAAGGCCCGCAGGCTGTGACCGCCTTGGCCCGCCTGAACCCGGAAGTGGCCCAGCTGACCTTCATGACCGGCGGCTTCTTCAAGCTGGACGGCATCGAGACCTTCCTGACCCGCTCGGGCTACACCGGCGAGGACGGCTTCGAGATCTCGGTGCACAACGATCAGGCCGTCGAGCTGGCCCGCAAGCTGCTGGCCCAGCCGGAAGTGCAGCCCATCGGCCTCGGCGCCCGCGACACCCTGCGCCTGGAAGCCGGCCTGTGTCTGTACGGCCACGACATCGACACCACCACCACCCCCGTGGAAGGTGCCCTGACCTGGGCCATCCAGAAGGTGCGTCGCGCCGGTGGCGCCCGTGCCGGTGGCTATCCCGGTGCCGACATCATCAGCGAGCAGCTCGCCAACGGCGTGCAGCGCAAGCGCGTGGGCCTCATCTCCTCCGAGCGCATGCCCGTGCGTGAAGGCGCCAAGCTGGTCAATGCCGACGGCGGCGAGATCGGCGTCGTGACCAGCGGCTCCCTGGGCCCCACGGTCAACCAGCCGGTGGCCCTGGCCTATGTGCAGACTGCGTACGCAGCGCAAGGCACCCAAGTCTTCGCGCTGGTCCGCGACAAGCGCGTGCCCATGACCGTGGCCGCCACGCCTTTCGCGCCGCATCGCTACTTCCGCGGCTGAGACCCTGGGGCCGATACTGCCCCCTCGCCTTCCCCTTTTCGATTCCAGTTCTTTCCCTGGTCTTTTCTCCCGACATTCGGAGCACACCATGAGCATCAAGTACACCGCCGACCACGAGTGGATCCAGATCAACGCTGACGGCACCGCCACCGTGGGCATCACCGTCCATGCGCAAGACGCGCTGGGCGACGTGGTGTTCGTGGACCTGCCCGAAGTCGGCAAGAGCTTCGCCGAGAAGGAAGTCGCCGGCGTGGTTGAGTCCGTCAAGGCCGCCGCCGACGTCTACATGCCCGTCAGCGGCGAGATCACCGAGGTGAACGAAGCCCTGCGCGCCGACCCGTCCCTGGCCAACAGCGACCCGCTGGCCGCCGGCTGGTTCTTCAAGGTCAAGCTGAGCAAGCCCGCCGAGCTGGACGCCCTGCTGGACGCCACCGCCTACGACGAGCTGGTCAAGAACAGCTGATCGCCGTGAGGTGAACAACGGGCACCGACAGTCCTGTCCGTGCCCGTTTCTGTATCTGCCGGAGGCGCCCCACGCTGTTCGTTCCTGAGCCGCCTGAACGTATCGCCACCCGGCGCGGACTGCCGCCCGAGGCCATGAGCCTCCGGTCGGCCCCGATGAAGGATTTGCCATGTTGATGTCTGCTCTGAAGCCCCTGCGCGATCTCGAGAACGCCACCGAATTCCACGCCCGCCACATCGGCCCCGACGCCGCCGATGAAGCCGCGATGCTGTCCGTGATCGGCCAGGCCTCGCGCCGTGCCCTGATCGAAGCCATCGTGCCCGCCAGCATCAAGCGCTCGGCCGGCATGCAGCTGCCGCCCGCCGCCACCGAGGCTGCCGCACTGGCCGAGCTGAAGGCCGTCGCCAGCAAGAACCAAGTGCTCAAGAGCTACATCGGCCAGGGCTACTACGGCACCCTGACCCCCGGCGTCATCCTGCGCAACATCCTCGAGAACCCCGCCTGGTACACCGCCTACACGCCCTACCAGGCCGAGATCTCCCAAGGCCGCATGGAAGCCCTCGTCAACTTCCAGACCATGGTGACTGACCTCACCGGCATGGCCATCGCCAACGCGTCCATGCTGGACGAAGCCACCGCCGCCGCCGAGGCCATGACCCTGGCCGCCCGCGTGGGCAAGAGCAAGAGCCAGACCTTCTTCGTGGCCGACGACGTGCTGCCGCAGACCCTCGAGGTGGTGCGCACCCGCGCCGAGCCCATCGGCATCACCGTGGTCGTGGGCCCGGCTGCCGAGGCCGGCAAGAGCGCGTGCTTCGCCGCCCTGGTGCAGTACCCCGGCGTCAACGGCGACGTGCGCGGCCTGCAGGCCATTGCCGATGCCGTGCATGCCCAGAACGGCCTGCTGATCGCCGCAGCCGACCTGCTGGCCCTGACCCTGCTGAAGGCACCGGGCGAGCAAGGCGCCGACATTGCCGTGGGTACCACGCAGCGCTTCGGCATGCCCATGGGCAACGGCGGCCCGCATGCCGCCTACATGGCCTGCAAGGACGAGTTCAAGCGCAACCTGCCCGGCCGCCTGGTCGGTGTCTCGGTGGACGCGCACGGCAACAAGGCCTACCGCCTGGCCTTGCAGACCCGGGAGCAGCACATCCGCCGCGAGAAGGCCACCTCCAACATTTGTACCGCCCAGGTGCTGCCGGCCGTCGTGGCCAGCATGTACGCTGTCTACCACGGCCCGCAAGGCCTCAAGCGCATCGCCCAGCGCGTGGCGGCCTACACCGCCATCCTGGCCGAAGGCCTCAAGGGCCTGGGCTTTGGCATCGCCAACGCCGCCGCGTTCGATACCCTGCACGTGCAGACCGGCGCCAAGACCGAGGCCCTGCTGGCCGCGGGCGTCAAGGCCAGCATGAACTTCCGCCGCGCCTCGGCCCAGTCCCTGAGCCTCTCGCTGGACGAGACCACCACGCGTGAAGACCTGAGCGCGGTGCTGGCCGTCTTCGCCGAGGGCAAGGCCCTGCCCGGCTTTGCCGCCTTCGAGAAGGGCGTGGCTGCCATGATCCCGGCCGAGCTGGTGCGCACGAGCAGCTACCTGAGCCATCCGGTGTTCAACACCCACCACAGCGAAACCGAGATGCTGCGCTACCTGCGCGCCCTGGCCGACAAGGATCTGGCCCTGGACCGCAGCATGATCCCGCTGGGTTCCTGCACCATGAAGCTGAACGCGACCAGCGAGATGATTCCCATCACCTGGCCCGAGTTCGCCCACATCCACCCCTTCGCCCCGCGTGAACAGCTGGCCGGCTACGAACTGCTGAACGAGCAGCTGACCGCCTGGTTGTGCCAGGCCACGGGCTATGCCGGCATCAGCCTGCAGCCCAACGCCGGCTCGCAGGGCGAGTACGCCGGCCTGCTGGCCATCAAGGCCTGGCACGAGTCGCGCGGCGAAGGCCATCGCAAAATCTGCCTGATCCCCGAGTCCGCCCACGGTACCAACCCCGCTTCGGCCCAGATGGTGGGCATGCAGGTGGTGGTCACCAAGTGCGACAAGGAAGGCAATATCGATCTGGCCGACCTCAAGGCCAAGTGCGAGCAGCACAGCGCCAATCTGGCCGCCATCATGATCACCTACCCCTCGACCTACGGTGTCTTCGACACCCAGGTCAAGGAGATCTGCGCGATGGTCAAGAGCCACGGCGGCCGCGTCTACGTCGACGGCGCCAATATGAACGCCCTGGTCGGCGTGGCCGCGCCCGGCGAGTTCGGCGGTGACGTGTCGCACCTGAACCTGCACAAGACCTTCTGCATCCCCCACGGCGGTGGTGGCCCTGGCGTCGGCCCGGTCTGCGTGGTCGCCGACCTTGTGCCCTTCCTGCCCGCGCACCGCAGCGCCGGCGTGGGCGTGGCCACCAATGTGGGCGCCGTCTCGGCCGCCCCGCTGGGCAATGCCGCCGTGCTGCCCATCAGCTGGATGTACGTCCGCATGATGGCCGCAGACGGCCTGCAGGCTGCGACCGAGATCGCCATCCTCTCCGCCAACTATGTGGCCGCCCGTCTGTCGGATGCCTACGACATCCACTTCAGCGGCAACATCGCCGGCGTGAAGGGAGGCGGCGTGGCCCATGAGTGCATCCTGGACCTGCGCCCCCTGAAGGACAGCTCCGGCGTGTCTGCCGAAGACGTGGCCAAGCGCCTGATCGACTATGGCTTCCACGCCCCCACCCTCTCTTTCCCGGTGGCCGGCACCCTGATGGTGGAGCCGACCGAGTCGGAGTCCAAGGCCGAGCTGGACCGCTTCTGCGATGCCATGCTGGCGATCCGCGCCGAGATCGCCAAGGTCGAGACCGGCCAGTGGGCCCGCGAGGACAATCCGCTGGTCAACGCCCCGCACACCGCGGAGGTGCTGCTCAAGAACGAGTGGAGCCACGGCTACACCCGCGAGGAGGCTGCCTATCCGCTGGCCACGCTGCGCCGCCAGAAGTACTGGTCGCCGGTGGGCCGCGTGGACAACGTCTACGGGGACCGCAACCTGTTCTGCTCCTGCATCCCGATGAGCGAGTTCGAACAGGCATAAAGCCGCAGCCCACGGCAGGAGCCAGCATGGACAGCCCGAGTGATTCTCAGTTGGACCAAAGCTTCACCGCTCTTGCCGTGCTGAGCCCGGCGGGCAAGCTGATCGCGCAAGGCAGGCACCGCCTGGAGCTGCGCACCTGGCGCCCGCCCCAGGTGCCGCTGCGCGATCTGCTGATCGTCGAGAGCCGCCGCCAGGTGGCCGCCGACGACCAGCTTGACCCTGAAGCAGCCGGGGTCGCCCTGGTCGATGTACTGTCGGTGGAGCCCTGGCCGGGTTCGCCGGGCATGTATGCCTGGAAGCTCGGCAATGTCCGCCCCATTTTTCCCAAACTGAGCCCGCTGCCTGCACGCGGCGGCCTCTACACCGTCTGCCTGAGCAGCCTCGCCGAGACTGCCGTCACCTGAGAGAGCACCATGGCCGTTTCCGTTTTCGACTTGTTCAAGATTGGCATCGGCCCCTCCAGCTCCCACACGGTGGGCCCGATGCGCGCCGCACGGCTTTTCGCCTCGCGCCTGCGCAGCGAGGGCCTGCTGCCGCGCACCGCCCGCGTGCTCTCGCAGCTCTACGGATCGCTGGGCGCCACCGGCAAGGGCCACGGGAGCGACACCGCCGTGCTGCTGGGCCTGGCGGGCCATGAGCCCGACACCGTCGACGTCGAGCGCGTGCCGCAGTACCTGGACGAGATCCGCCAGGGCAGCCGCCTGCAGTTGCTGGGCGAGCACTGGGTGGACTTCAACGAGCCCAAGGATCTGGTTTTCTTCCGCCGCCAGAGCCTGCCCTTCCACGCCAACGGCATGCGTTTCAGCGCCTTCGATGCGGAAGGCGCGCTGCTGTCCGAAAAGACCTACTACTCGGTCGGCGGTGGCTTCGTGGTCAGCGAGGAGGTGGCGGCCGACGGCAGCAAGCAGAAGGTCATCGCGCCCGATGCCACGGTGCTGCCCTACCCTTTCAAGACCGGTGACGAGCTGCTGCAGCTGACCAAGACGCACGGCATCAGCATCGCCGAGATCATGCGCCGCAACGAGCGCCATTGGCGCAGCGACGAGGAGACGCGTGCCGGGCTGCTTCGCATCTGGCAAGTGATGCAGGACTGCGTCAGCCGCGGACTGCGTACCGAGGGCATCCTGCCTGGCGGCTTCAAGGTCAAGCGCCGCGCCGCGCAGCTCTACCGCGACCTCACCAGCAACCCCGAGGCCGCGCTGCGCGATCCGCTGCAGGTGATGGACTGGGTCAATCTCTATGCGCTGGCGGTGAACGAGGAGAACGCCGCCGGCGGTCGGGTGGTGACGGCGCCCACCAACGGCGCCGCGGGCATCGTGCCCGCGGTACTGCACTACTACAGCCGCTTCGTGCATGGGGCCAATGAAGACGGTGTGGTGGACTTCCTGCTCACCGCCGCCGCCATCGGCATCCTCTACAAGGAAAACGCCTCGATCTCCGGCGCCGAAGTCGGCTGCCAGGGCGAGGTGGGCGTGGCCTGCTCCATGGCGGCCGGCGCTCTTTGCCAGGTGATGGGCGGCAGCCCCGAGCAAGTTGAAAACGCCGCCGAGATCGGCATGGAACACCACCTGGGCCTCACCTGCGACCCGGTGGGCGGCCTGGTGCAGATCCCCTGCATCGAGCGCAATGCCATCGCCTCGGTCAAGGCCATCAATGCCGCCCGCATGGCCCTGCATGGCGACGGCACGCACTTCGTGAGCCTGGACAAGGTCATCAAGACCATGCGCGACACCGGCGCCGACATGATGACCAAGTACAAGGAAACGGCCCGCGGCGGCCTGGCGGTGAACATCGTCGAGTGCTGAGCGCGGCGGGCCGTGTGGGGTGGCGGCCTTAGTTGGCCTTGGTCGACCTTAGGCCGTCTTTCTGCGGCGGGAAACCAGCGCGCCGCCAAATCCCGCGGCAAGAAGAAGCGGCGTGGCCGGCTCCGGCACCTTCGCGACCACGATGTCGAAGCTCGTGTCTCCCACGGTCCTGTTGCCGACGTTCAACGCGGTGAAGGTGCCGGAATTCTCGAGAATCACGACACCAAAGCCGAGAAAGCTGCTGCTCAGCTTGGACGTGAAGGTCTTGCTGGCCTGGTCAAGGTCGATGGACACCTTCTCCTTGTTCTTCTTCCCTTTGTCGTCGGTGATCTCGATGTCGCCGGAGACCTTCAGTTTGCCCCCACCCTTCTCCTTCTTGAGATCGACTGCGGAGGCCTTGGCCTTCGGCGTGACGCCGTCGGTCTCGATCTCGATCTCCAGGTCAGCCTTGTTGTCGGGTTTTTCGGTGATCTTGCCCTTGTCCTTGAAGTCCTTCCCGGCATAGGGGCCCTTCTTCCAGGTTCCTTTGCTGTCCAGGTTCCATACCTTGTCCGCCAGCGCCTCCGTGATCATGGCCGCCGAGTACTCCATCGACCAGTCCTCGCCGAGATAGGTTCCGGACAGCATGCCCTTGTAGCTGCCGGTGAAGCTGCCGGGCGAGTTTTCCAGTATTTCGTAGGACCCTCGATAGCGCAGCTTGGCGCCGGAGTCGAACAGGCCAGCCCCGAGAAGCTGGGTCACGATGGCATCCAGGCTGGAATCGACGTGCAACTGCTGTGCAACAACGAATTCCTCCTCGATGGGAATCGGTACGGCGGTAGACGCCAGCGGCGCGGCAGACGATATGTTTGCCGAAAGAAGCAATGCCGTGCCAAGCAGGGCGATGGCTGCTGATCTCATGGTGAGTTCCTCCAGTGGTTGAGCGAGCTGATTTCCGTTGCCGTCCGCCAAGTTCTGCTCGACGGACTTAGGCCTCAGGATCCTCGTCTGGCTTCCTGGATACGGCAGCTACGCGCCCTGCGAGCTTGCGTGCCAAACCCATTTCGCGTAGTTGGCCCAGGCTTGCGCCAGGAAGGCCCCCGGAGCGAGCGGTCCCAGCAGGGTCCGGCACAATGCCGAAACTGCAGGAAACTCCTGTCGCCGCCAGTCTCAACTGGCTGTTAAGCTTCCGTTCATGAACCTGCTGCTCGCCGAAGACGACCCCCTGCTCGCCGACGCCCTGTGCGCCCAGATGCGCCGCAGCGGCATCGAGGTCGAGCACGCCCCCAATGGCGCGGTGGCGGAGTACCTGCTGGTCAAGCAGCCCTTTGACGTTGCCGTCCTGGACCTGGGCCTGCCCATGGTGGACGGGCTCACCGTGCTCAAGCATGTGCGTGTGGCCAAGCCCGCCCTGCCGGTGCTGATCCTCACCGCCCTGGACAGCCTGGAAGACCGCGTGGCCGGCCTGAACGCCGGGGCGGATGACTACCTCACCAAACCCTTCGATTTCCCTGAGCTGGAAGCGCGGCTGCGTGCCCTGCTGCGCCGCAGCCGCACCGGAGCCCAGCCGGCACGCGCCGAGCTGGCCGGCCTCAGCCTGGACCAGGAAGCGCGCCGCGCGCTGATCCATGGCGACGCCATCGACCTGAGCCCGCGTGAATGGCTGCTGCTGGACCTGCTGATGGCCAATCGGGACCGCGTCGTCACCAAGGAGCAGATCAACCAGACCTGGGCCTCGGCCGACGGCGGCGGCAATGACCCGCAAGGCAGCGCCACCAATGCCGTCGAGGTCTACATCCACCGGCTGCGGCGCAAGCTCGAGGGCGCGGGCGTGGCCATCCGCACCGTGCGCGGCCTGGGTTACCTGCTGGAGGCCGAGGCCGCTGCGGCCTGAGCCCCGCCTGCAGGCATGCTGCGCCGCTTCGCCCACTGGTTCGGCGCCGGCACCTCGCTGCGGCGGCAACTGCTGCTGTGGCTGCTGCTGCCCCAACTGGTGCTGTGGCTGGGCGGTGCGCTCTTTACCTTCAAGCTCGCCGAGCGCTATGCCAACCAGGCCGTGGATGCCAGCCTGTACCAGGCCAGCCGGGCCCTGGCACGGCAGGTCAAGCCCATGGGCACCGGCCTGCTGATCGACTTCCCCCGCGCTGCCCAGGACGTGCTGGAGGCCGACCCGGCCGACAAGCTGCTCTACACCGTCAGCTCCCCGCCCGGCGAATTCATCCTGGGCAACCGCCAGTTGCCGCTGCCGCAGTCCATCCCCGAGCATCCCCGCATGGGCGAGCCCTACTTCTACGACAGTCAGGTGCCCAACTCGGTGACCCATGGCAGCGACCGCCTGCGCGTGGCGGCGCTCTACCTGCGCTATGGCGATGCCGATGGCGAGGACAAGGGCCGCACCATGCTGGTCCAGGTCGGCCGCTCCAGTGCCAATCGCGAAGAACTCGCGCGGCGCTTGCTGACCGACATGGTCTTACCGCTGTCGCTGTTGATGGTGCTGATGACCATGATCGTCGGTGCCGGCATTCGTGCAGGCCTGGCGCCCATCGCGCGGCTGCGCAGCCTCGTGGAGGGCCGCAAGCCCAATGATTTGCGGCCCATCGAGCTGCACGTGGCACCACTGGAGCTGCGCACCCTGGCCGGCGCCATCAACGAGCTGCTGGAGGCCGTGCAGAGCAATGTGCAGGCCCAGCGCCGCTTCATCAGCGATGCGGCTCACCAGCTGCGCACGCCGTTGGCCGGACTGAAGAGCCAGACCGAGCTGGCCCTGAAGGAGGCGGCCGAACTGCCTGTGAAGCTTCCAGCGGAGGCCGCCTTGCATGAACGCCTGCTGAGAGTCCACGAAAGCGCCAGCCGCAGCGCCCATCTGGTCAACCAGCTGCTCACGCTGGCCCGCACCGAACCGGAGTCCGAGGGCGTGCAGTCCAAGGTCCGACTGGACCTCGCCCGGCTGGCCCGCGAAGTCACGGCCGAACTGGTGCCGCGCGCCCTCCAGGCCGGCGTGGACCTGGGCTTTGAGGCCGCGGACGACACCACGGCGCTGTGGGTGCAGGGCGTGCCTCTGTTGCTCAAGGAAGCGCTGGTCAACGTGATAGACAACGCCCTGCGCTATGCCGGCCGCGGCGCCACGGTGACCGTGCAGGCCAGTTGGGACGCCGACTGGGCCACGCTCACCATCCGCGACAACGGGCCTGGCGTCCCCCCCGGCACGGAGGGACGTCTGTTTGAACGTTTCTACCGCGGCACCCTGAGCGGCAATGGCTGCGGCCTGGGGCTGGCCATCGTCAAGGAAATCGTCGAACGCCATGGCGGCCGCGTCAGTGCTGCCCCCGTACAGCCGCGAGGACTGCAGCTGCAGCTGGCGCTTGCGCTGAGCCGCTGAAGCCAGGGTGCCCCCCCGCGGGCGGGGGGGCGCCCGCCCCCGCCTCCCATTGCCTCGCGCAGGAACCACCCCTGCCTGGGTGTCGCCGTGCCCGCGCCAGACGTGCCGGCGATTTCGGCTAGTGGTAATCACCTATAAACGTACATGAACGAAACATTAACATTAACTCCGCATGCACAAAACATAAATGCTTCATGAATGCTTGCGACCGGACGCAGGCGTCAGAGGCCCCACATGGAGACAATGCGAATGAAGTTCCCCCCGCAAGCGCTGACGCGCCTGACCCTGCTTCTGAGTCTCGGCCTTTGTGCCGCCAGCGCCCAGGCCCTGGACTGGACCGGCTACTTCCGCGCCGGCCCCGGCCTCACCTCCAACAATGCCTCGCGCGCCTGCTATGCCCTCGGTGGCGGCAGCAAGGGCATGAAGTACCGCCTCGGCAACGAGTGCGACTTCTACGGCGAGTTCCAGCTCAGCCAAGGCTTTCAGAAAGACGGCGTGGACTACCGCGTCACCCTGATGACCAACCACTGGACCGGCGCCACCGACACTGACGGCAAGGGCCTGGCCATCGAGCAGATGTTCGCCGAGGCCAAGGGCTTCGACATCGCACCAAACGCCACCTTCTGGATCGGCAAGGAGCGCGGCCGCCGCGGTGACGTGCACATCGTCGACACCTTCTTCACCGAGATGGCCGGTGTAGGCGCTGGTGTCAAGGGTCTGGACGGTGGCCCTGGCAAGCTGGGCGTCGCCTTCTACAAGACCGAAGCCAGCGCTGCAAAGCCGGGCCACCGCGCCAACGTGGAATGGGTGGACATCGCCGCAAACGAAGATGGCAAGCTGAACGTCTTCCTGACCGTGACCAAGGGCAGCTTCGATGGCGGCACAACGGGCGCCGGCGTGGCCTTGCGCCATGACCAGGCCAAGCTCTTCGGCACGGGCCTGACCAACACCCTGTGGCTGCAATACGCCCAGGGCTCAGCCGGCCTGAACTCCAACTTCGGCGACCTCGGCGCGGGCTCCTCGGCCAAGGGCTACCGCCTGGTGGAGTCCATCGGCTGGCAGGAGGGCGTGTTCGGCGGCCAGGCCATGCTGCTGCTGGCCAAGGAGACGGACGCGGCGGGCAAGAGCACCCAATCAATGTCCATCGGCGGGCGAGCATCCTATGGCATGAGCCGCCACTTCAAGCTGGTCAGCGAACTGGGCGTGTCGCAGTACAAGCCCGATGGCGGTGCCACCGCCCGCCTGACCAAATTCACGATCGCCCCGACACTCTCCATCGCCAACGACTTCTGGAGCCGCCCCGAATTCCGTCTCTACCTGACGCATGCCCGCTGGAACAGCGCGGCCGGCAACGTCACAGGACAGGCCGCCTTCGCGGACAAGACCTCCGGCACCAGCGCCGGCGCCCAGGTCGAATGGTGGTTCTGAGTCATCGATGAACGGCTGATGAACGCACAATGGCGCCAGCGCACCTGGCGTCGCATGCACACAAGCATCTGGAGACATACATGAAACACGCAAGCATCAAGGCGCTGCGCCCCCTGCCCCTGGCCATGGCGGCCTTTTTCACGACCCTGGGCGCCCAGGCCGGTGAGGTCGAAGTCCTGCACTGGTGGACCAGCGGCGGCGAGGCCAAGGCCGCCGTCGCCCTGAAAGCCACACTGCAGGCCAAGGGCCACAGCTGGAAGGACTTCGCCGTGGCCGGCGGTGGCGGCGACTCGGCCATGACCGTGCTGAAGTCCCGCGTGGTCTCGGGCAACGCCCCGGCCGCCGCGCAGATCAAGGGGCCCTCGCTGCAGGAATGGGCGCAGGAAGGCGTGCTCGCCAATATGGACGAGGTGGCCAAGGCCGAGAAGTGGGATGAAAGCCTGCCCAAGGTCGTCAGCGACATCATGAAGTACCAGGGCCACTACATCGCGGCACCGGTCAATGTGCACCGCGTGAACTGGCTCTGGGTCAACCCCGAAGCACTGAAGAAGGCCGGCGCCAAGGCCCCGACGACCTGGGACGAGTTCTTCGCCACGGCCGATGCACTCAAGAAGGCCGGCATCGTGCCCCTGGCCCACGGCGGCCAGAACTGGCAGGACTTCACCAGCTTCGAGGCCGTGGCCCTGGGCCTGGGCGGCGTGGAGTTCTACCGCAAGGCCCTGGTGCAGCTGGATCCCGCCACGCTCAAGAGCCCGACGATGGAAAAGGTGCTGAACACCTTCCGCCGCCTCAAGGACTACACCGACAAGAACGCCCCCGGCCGTGACTGGAACCTGGCCACCGCCATGGTCATCAAGGGCGAGGCCGGCATGCAGATCATGGGCGACTGGGCCAAGGGCGAGTTCGTGGCCGCCGGCAAGACGGCGGGCAGGGACTTCCTGTGCCTGCCCGCTCCCGGCACCGCCCGGGCCTTCACCTTCAACATCGACTCCTTCGCCCTCTTCAAGCTCAAGAACGAGGCCAACCAGAAGGCACAGCGCGACCTGGCCTCGGCCATCATGTCGCCGGACTTCCAGGAGCTGTTCAACCTGAACAAGGGCTCCATCCCGGTGCGCATGGGCATGAAGATGGACAAGTTCGACGACTGCGCTCGCGCATCGGCCAAGGACTTCGCCGACAGCGCCAAGGCCGCCACCCTCGTGCCGTCCATTGCGCACGGCATGGCCGTTCCCTCGGCCAGCGAAGGTGCCATCAAAGACGTGGTCAGCCAGTTCTGGAACAGCGACAAGATGAGCACGGCCCAGGCCATGGACCGCCTCGTCGCCGCGGCCAAGCAGCGCTGAGCGCCGCGGCAAGGGGCGGCCCTTGCGCCCCCTGCCGCCTTCTCCCTCAAGGTTCTCTTGTAGCTCGGGTTCCGCCGTGGACCCTTGCCTGCACGCCTGCGCTCGTCCGCAGGGTGTCTCACCGTAGCGCAGCGGCTCGGGCGTGCAGGCCTTTTTTGAACCCGCGCTTGTCTCGTTTCCCCCGTTTGCCGCCTTCCAAAGGCCCGTCATGAATGCCCCACCCCGCAGCCCCTGGCTGCCCAAGCTGGTCCTGGCGCCTTCCTTCCTGCTGGCGCTCTTCTTCATCTACGGCCTGATGGCCTGGAACGGTGTGCTCTCGCTCACCGCCTCCCGGCTGCTGCCCAACTATGAGTTCGTGGGCCTGTCCCAGTACACCCTGCTTTTCGAGTCCGAACGCTGGACGCTGGCCCTGCGCAACCTGGCCGTGTTCGGCACGCTGTTCGTCGGTGGCGCCACGCTCATGGGCCTGCTGCTGGCCATCCTGCTGGACCAGCGCATCCGCGCCGAAGGCGTGCTGCGCACCGTCTACCTCTACCCCATGGCCCTGTCCTTCATCGTGACGGGCACGGCCTGGAAATGGATCCTCAACCCCGGCCTCGGGCTGGAGCACCTGCTGCAGCAATGGGGCTTCGAGAACGCGCGCTTCGACTGGCTGGTGGACGCCGACATGGCGATCTACTGTGTGGTCATCGCCGCCATCTGGCAGAGCTCGGGCTTCGTGATGGCGCTGTTCCTCGCAGGTCTGCGCGGCATCGACGACAGCATCATCAAGGCCGCACAGGTCGATGGCGCCAGCCTGCCGCGCATCTACTGGCGCATCCTGATCCCCAGCCTGCGCCCGGTCTTCTTCTCGACGCTGATGGTGGTGAGCCACTTGGCCATCAAAAGCTTCGACCTGGTGATGGCGCTGACTGCCGGCGGCCCCGGCTATGCGACGGACCTGCCCGCCACCTTCATGTACACCATGGCCTTCAGCCGCGGCCAGATCGGCCTGGGCGCGGCCAGCGCCACCGTGATGCTTGCCACCATCGCCGCCATCGTCGTGCCCTATCTCTACTCCGAACTCCGTCAACGCGGGAGGCATGCATGAGCCACGCCCCGATTGCCGCGCCACGCCTGAGCCTGGGCCGTCTGGTGCTTTTCGCCGCCCTGGGCCTGCTGGCCTTCGTCTACCTGATGCCGCTGTATGTCATGCTCAGCACCGCCTTCAAGAGCATGGAGGAACTGCGCCAGGGCAGCCTGCTGTCGCTGCCTGCGGCACCTGAGTTCGGCGCCTGGTCCAAGGCCTGGTCCAGCGCCTGTACCGGCACGGACTGCAACGGCCTGAAGCCCTTCTTCCTCAACTCCGTGGCCATGGTGGTGCCGGCGGTGCTGATCTCCACGGCCCTGGGCGCCGTCAACGGCTATGTGCTGACCAAGTGGCGCTTCCGCGGCAGCGAGCTCGTCTTCGCGCTGATGCTGTTCGGCGTCTTCATGCCCATGCAGGTGGTGCTGCTGCCCATGAGCCAGGTGCTGGGGCAACTGGGCCTGGCCAACTCGCTGGCCGGCCTGGTGCTGGTGCACGTGCTGGCCGGCCTGCCCTCGACCACGCTGTTCTTCCGCAACTACTACGCCGGGCTGCCTGACGAGCTCGTCAAGGCCGCCATGCTCGATGGCGCCGGCTTCTGGCAGATCTTCTGGCGCATCGTGCTGCCGCTGTCCGGCCCCATTCTGGTGGTGACGCTGATCTGGCAGTTCACGGCGATCTGGAACGACTTCCTCTACGGCGTGGTGTTCTCGGGTGCCGACGCCAAGCCCATCACCGTGGGCCTCAACAACCTGGCCAACACCTCCAGCTCGGTCAAGGAATACAACGTGGACATGGCCGCAGCGCTGATCGCCGCCGCGCCCACCCTGCTGGTCTATGTGCTGGCGGGCAAATACTTCGTGCGCGGCCTCACCGCCGGCGCCGTGAAAGGATGACACCATGGGTGCACTGACCCTCCAATCGATTCGCAAGGGCTACGGCAGCGTCGAGATCCTCAAGGGCATAGACCTGGAGATCGAGGCCGGCGAATTCCTCATCCTCGTGGGCCCCTCGGGCTGCGGCAAGTCGACGCTGCTGGCCATGATCGCCGGGCTGGAACACCCCAGCAGCGGGCGCATCCACATCGGCGAGCGCGACGTGACGAACCTGCCGTCCAAGGACCGCGACATCGCCATGGTGTTCCAGAGCTACGCGCTCTACCCGAACATGAACGTAGCCCAGAACATCGCCTTCGCGCTGGAGATGCGCGGCATGCAGCGTGCCGAGCGCGAAGCCGCCGTGGCCCGCGTGGCCAAGATGCTGCAGATCGAGCATCTGCTGCAGCGCAAGCCGGGCCAGCTCTCCGGCGGCCAGCGCCAGCGCGTGGCCATGGGACGGGCGCTGGCGCGTGATCCCAAGCTCTTCCTCTTCGACGAGCCGCTGTCCAACCTGGACGCCAAGCTGCGGGTGGAGATGCGGGCCGAAATCAAGCTGCTGCACCAGCGCACGCGCACCACCACCGTCTATGTGACGCATGACCAGGTCGAAGCCATGACCCTGGGCGACCGCATCGCGGTGATGAAGGACGGGCAGGTCCAGCAGTTCGGCACGCCGGAGGACATCTACAGCCGGCCTGCCAACCGCTTCGTGGCGGAGTTCATCGGCTCGCCGACCATGAACTTCGTCGCCGCCCGCTTCGATGGCCAGGCCGCGCAGGCCGGGGGTCAGGTCTTGCCGCTGTCCGATGCCCAGCGCCTGGCCCTGCAGCCGCTGGCCAGCCAGGAACTGCTGTATGGCCTGCGTCCCGAGGACGTCCGCCTGGCCGACCAGGGTCTGCCTGGCCGGTTGCACATGATCGAACCCACGGGCCCTGACACCTACGCCACCGTCGAGACGCCGGTGGGCCGCCTGACCAGCCGCGTGCCGGGAGCGCTGCACGCCCAGGTGGGGGACACGGTCCATCTGCAGTGGGCGGCGCAGGCCGTCCATCTGTTCAGGGGCCAGGACGAAAGGCGCCTTGCATGACACGCGAACTGCATCGCACTCTGCCCAGGCTGGTGGGCGACATCGGCGGCACCAACGCCCGCTTTGCCTGGCAGGCTCATGCCGGGGCGGCGCTGGAATGCGTGCAAAGCCTGCCCTGTCAGGACTTTCGCCAGCTCCAGCAGGCGATCGAGACCTATCTCCAGCACAACGGCCGTCGCCGTCCGCAACTTGCCGCCTTGGGCCTGGCCAATCCCGTCACCGGCGATTGGATCCAGATGACCAACCACCACTGGTCCTTCTCGACCGAAGCCTTGCGCCAGGCATTGGGCCTGCAGCGTCTGGTCATCTACAACGATTTTTCCGCCCTGGCCCTGGCCTTGCCCACCTTGCGTGAGGACGAGCTGCTGCACCTGGGCGGCGGCCCGGCCCTGCCGGACGCGGCGCGTGCACTGATCGGGCCGGGCACGGGGCTGGGCGTCTCGGGGCTGCTGCCCGAGGCCGGAGGCGGCTGGCGGGCCCTGGAAAGCGAGGGCGGCCATGCCACCTTGTGCGCCGGCAACGAGCGCGAGTGGCGGGTGCTGGATCAGTTGCAGCAGCGCTTCGGTCATGCCTCGGCAGAGCGCGTGCTCTCCGGGCCGGGGCTGGTCTGGACCTACGAGGCCTTGTGCGCGTTGGATGGCGCGACGCCGCGCTACGGCCAGCCCCACGAACTCACGCAAGCCGCGTTGTCGCGCGGCGACGCGCTGGCAGAAGAAACCCTGGCGCTGTTCTTCGGTCTGCTGGGCGCGATGGCGGGCAACCTGGCGCTGACCCTGGGCGCCCGAGCGGGCGTCTACCTGGGCGGCGGGGTCCTGCCCCGCATGGCCGACGCCTTGCAGCGCTCCTGCTTCCGAGAGCGTTTTCTGGCCAAGGGCCGGATGCGTCCCTTGCTGGAGCAGATGCCGGTCTACCTGATCACTGCCCAGGAGTCGCCTGCGCTGCGCGGGATGGCCTTGGCGCTGGCATGAAGTCCGGTTTGACGTCCGGCATGCAGCCTGGCCGGCCGCATCGCCATCTCCTTCATTGCGGCGGGTTGTCGTTGGGCAGCCAGCGCTTGTAGATGGTGCGGAAGCTGCCGTCACGCTTCATCTCGCGCAGCTTCTCGTTCCAGGCCTGAACCTGGCTGTCTGGCGTTTCGTGCGAGAAGGCGATGTAGCCCTCTGAGCTGGCGTAGCTGTAGACGATCTCCAGGCTTTCCTCGGGAATGCCGGCCTGCGCCATGGTCTGCGGCATGGAGAGCCGCTCGGTTGCGAACAGCGTCGCCCGCCCTGCCAGGGTCATGCGGATGGCGGTGGCGGGATCGGCCACCGGCACCAGGTTCTTGAAGCCCATGCTGGCCAGCTGCTCGGCGGTGTACCAGTCCCGCACGACCAGCACCGACTCGGCCCGCTTGGCATCCTCCATCGAGCGCAGGCGCATGCCGCCGCGTGCCGGGGCATACAGCGAGCTGTAGAAGGTGACGATGGGGCCCACCCACTTGAACAGCTTTTCCCGCGCGGGTGTCCGCGCCATGGCGAAGAGCGCGATCCGCCCCGGCCCCTGCACCTCGCGATAGGCGCGCGACCAGGGCATCAGGATGATCTCGTCCTTGAGGCCCAGCCGCCGCTCGATCTCTTGCACGACCTCGACCGAGAGCCCCTTGACCACCCCATCCTGCTGAAAATTGACCGGCGGGAAATCCTCGGTGAGCAGGCGCAGCGGCTCGGCAGCCGGCGCCGAGGCGCCCTCGGCCCAGGCCAGCGGGCCACAGCCGAGGCCGCTGAGGATGAGGGCGAGAACGAGTGCGCGCATGGTGGGCAATGGGACAGGGTCGGGGCCGGAAGCCGGCGGCGCGGATGATAGGCAAGTCTGCACTCGCGAGCTCCGGCAGGCGAATCCGGCGCGCCAAATATCCGCGCAGCGCGGCAACAGTGCACGGATCGCACAGCGCCCGCAGGCCCTCCACAGCAAAAAGGCCGCGAGCACTGCCCGCGGCCTGACGGGGACGGCGCCCCCGGACGGATCAGGCTGGCCTCATTTGGCCGGCACGACCCCGGCATTGCCGGTCAGCACCGGTGTTTGCGAAGGGCCCGCATGGTGCTGGGCGCTGGGCTTGCGCTTCTTGTCGCGCACCAGGTAGGAGTACAGCACCGGCACCACCACCAGAGTCAGCAGCGTCGAGGTGATCACGCCGCCGATGATGGCTCGCCCCATGGGCGCCTGCAGCTCGCTGCCTTCGCTCAGCGCCATGGCCATGGGCAGCATGCCGAAGATCATGGCCGCCGTGGTCATGATGATGGGACGCATGCGGATCAGGCCGGCCTCCAGCAGGGCCTCGCTCACCGTGGCACCCGCCTTGCGGGCATGGTTGGCAAAGTCCACCAGCAGGATGGCGTTCTTGGTCACCAGGCCCATCAGCATCACCAGCCCGATCATGGAGAAGACGTTGAGCGTCGAGCCCCAGAACAGCAGGGCCAGCATCACCCCGATCAGGGCCAGGGGCAGCGAGGCCATGATGGCGATGGGCTGGATGAAGCTGCCAAACTGGCTGGCCAGCACGATGTAGATGAAGATCACCGCCAGGCCCATGGCCGAGAGCAGGCCCTTGAAGGCTTCGGCCTGCTGCTTGCCGGCGCCATCGACCTTGAAGCTGACGCCCGGGGGCAGCTGCATGTTCTTGACGATCTTCTGCACGTCGGCATTGACCTCGCCGGCGCTGCGGTCCTTGACCGCGGCATACACGGCCTCACGGCGCTGCAGCGACTCCCGACGGATCACCTCGGGGTTGAACACCGGCGAGATGGTGGCCACCTGGTCCAGGCTGATGGGGCTGCCATCCTTGGCGAAGGCCACCGGCAGCTTCTGCATCTGGTCGATGCGCTCGCGCTGGGACTGCGGCAGGCGCAGCAGCACCTCGACCTGGTTGCCGTCCGGCGTGGTCCAGTAGGTCGCGATCTCCCCGTTGACATAGGCACGCAGCGACGAGGCCAGCTGCGGGGCGGTCAGGCCCAGTTCGCGGATGGCCGATTCCTTCAGGCGGACCGCGAAGGCCGGCAGGCCGGGCTTGACGGTGGTGTCCACGTCGACGGCGCCGGGCACCTTGCGGATGGCGGCTGCGAGTTCGTTGGCAGCCTTGGTCAGCTGCTCGGCATCATTCCCCAGCAGATTGATCCACACGGGACGGTCGAAACCCACCGACAGCTCGATGCCTGGGATGCGGGCCAGGTCCTCGCGCATGGCGTCCTCGATCTGCTTCTGGCTGCGCTTGCGCTCCTTGCGCTCGGTGAGCGCGATGTTGAGCACGGCCTGGTTGCGGCCCGTGGCCATGCCGTCGCCCGAGGCGCCCACCACGGTGGACACGGTCTTGATCTCGGGATAGCCCTTGAGGATCTCCTCGACCTGCGCCACCTTGGCATCGCCACGCTCCAGGCTGGTCGCCACCGGCATGCGAAGGCTCAGCTGCGTGAAGCCCTGGTCGGTCTGGGGCACGAACTCGCTGCCCACGAAGCCCGCCAGCACGATCGCCACGACGAAGCTCATGAAGCCGCCCCACATCACCAGACCACGCGGGGTCAGGGTGGCGAAGCGCAGGCGACGCGGCTGGCTGCGGTCACGCTGGCCCTGCTCGTCAAAGGGACGGCCATAAGCGGGCACCGGCGGCACGAACACACGATAGCGGCGGCCGCTGAAGACCCAGCGAATCACGCGCTCATAGGTGGCGTGCAGCACGTCCATCATGCGGTCGGTGCCGTTGATCAGGTGGCGCAGGCCCCAGAACTTGCGCAGCCAGGCGCTGGGCGGGTCCTTCCAGATGCTGGACATCATCGGGTCCAGCGTGAAGCTCACGAACAGCGAGACCAGCACGGCCACCGCCACGGTGATGCCGAAGGGGTGGAAGAACTTGCCGATGATGCCGCCCATGAAGGCCACCGGCACGAACACGGCGCAGATGGCGAAGGTGGTGGCCATCACGGCCACCCCGATCTCGTTGGTGCCGTCAAAGGCAGCCTGGTGATGGTCCTTGCCCATGCCCACGTGGCGGACGATGTTCTCGCGCACCACGATGGCATCGTCGATCAGCAGTCCGATGCACAGCGACAGCGCCATCATGGTCATGAAGTTCAGCGTGAAGCCGAAGGCATGGATGGCCAGGAAGCTGGAGATCACCGCGATGGGCAGGGTCAGCCCGGTGATGATGGTGGAACGCCAGCTGTGCAGGAACAGGAAGACGATGGCCACGGTCAGCAGCGCGCCTTCGATGAGGGTGTGGCGCAGGCCGTCCAGCGAGCCCTTGACCCAGTCGCTGTTGGCATTGATCAGGCGCAGCTCGACGTCCTTGGGCAGTGTCTTGCGCAGCTCCTCCATGGCTTCCTTGACGGCCTCGCCGGTGGCCACCACGTTGGCGTCCTGCTGCTTGAAGACGCTGAAGGTGACGGCAGGCTTGCCGTTGATGCGGGCGATGGTGCTGGCCTCGCGTTCACGCTCGACCAGGGTGCCCAGGTCGCCCAGGGTCAGCACCAGGTTGCCGCGGCGGGCCACGACGATCTTGGCGAACTCCTTGGGGTCCTTGACCCGGCCCTCGACGCGCAGGATGGCGTCGCTGAGCTTGTCGGAGAGCAGACCCACGGGCTGGTCGGCATTGGCCTCGCGCAGGGCAGTTGCCACCTCGGCCGGCGTCACGCCATAGGCACGCAGCCGCTGCGGATCCAGGTCCACGCGCACCTCGCGGGAGACCATGCCGCCGATGTCCACCAGGGCCACGCCCTCCACGCGCGTCAGGCGCTTGGAGACGGTCAGCTCGGCCATCATGGAGAGCTCGCGCGCCGAGCGGGTCTCGCTCATCAGCGACATCACGACCACGGGCTGCTGGTTGTCGCCCTGGAAACGGGTGACGGTGGGCGGCTTCACGTCGCGCGGAAAGCCGGCCTGCACCATGCCCACGCGGTCGCGGATCTCCTGCATGCCGCGGTTCATGTCCGCGTTGAGGTTGAACATCACCCAGACCTGGCTGCGGCCCTCGTAGGCGCGCGAACGGATGGTGTCGACGCCGGAGATGGTGTTGAGCGATTCCTCCAGCGGGCGCAGGATCTCGCGCTCGATGGCCTCGGGCGAGGCGCCCGGATAGGCGACATCGACCTGGGCACCTGGGAAGCTGATGTCAGGCATGGGCTCGACGCCCAGCTTGGAATAGGCGAACAGGCCCATCACACACAGGGCCACCATCACCATGGTCGCGAAGACCGGGTTCTGGATGGAGACGCGGGTCATCCACATGATGCGGTCTCCTTATTGCAGCGCAGGGGCGCTGGCGGCGGCGCTGGCCACGCGCGGGGCGCGGGCATCCACGACCTTGGCCGCGGCGCCGTCGCGCAGATTGTCGAAACGGGCGGCGAGGACCTGGTCCTCGGCCTTGACGCCCTGCAGGATTTCGATGCGCCCTTCGCGGGCGTCGCGGCGGCCGGTGGTCACGACGCGGCGCAGCAGGGTGCCCTTCTCCAGGACCCAGACGTGGTCTTGGCCCGAGGCGCTGATCACGGCGGTGGCGGGAAGCGTCAGGCGCTGCGAGTTGTCGGGCAGCTCGACACGCGCGACGGCGTACTGGCCGGCGCGGAAGCGCTCCTCGGGGTTGGCGATCTCCAGGGTCACGCCGATGCTGCGCGTGCCCGGCTCGGCGGCCGGGGCGATGCGCGAGATGCGGGCCTGCACCGGCTGCTCGTCGCCCTCCACCTTCACGGCGACGGCCATGCCGGGCTTGAGGCGGGCGACCTCATGCGTGCCGACCAGGCCGGCCAGCTCCAGCTTGCCCAGATCCACGATGCTGAGCACCTGCTGCTCTGCGCTGAGCTTCTCGCCCGGCACGGCATGGCGCTTGGCCACGACGCCGCTGATGGGGGCCACCAGCGAGGCCAGGCGCAGGCTGCTCTGTGCCGTTTCCAGCTGGGCCTTGGCAGCCAGCCACTGACCGCGGGCGGCCTCCATGCTGGCACGGAAGTTGTCCAGCGCGGTGCTGGAGATGAAGGCCTTTGCGGCCAGGTCCTCGTTGGCCTTGTAGCTGCGCTCGGCCTGCTGGAACTGGGCCTGGGCGGCCTCCAGGCTGGCGCGGCGCTCGGCCACGCGGTAGCGCAACTCTTCCAGGTCCAGCTCGCCCAGGCTCTGTCCGCTGCGGACACGGCTGCCTTCCGCCACATGAAGGTTGAGCAGCACGCCGCTGGCCTTGCTGCGCACGACGACGGTATTGGGCGCCACCAGCGGGCCCGAGAACTCGATGCTGCCGGGCATGCTGGCCATTTGCGGCTTGGTCACCTCGCGGGAGGCGAACTCCAGCGTGGCTTCCTTCTTCTTGTCGCCGGCCTTGTCCGCAGCTTTGTCTGCCCCCTTGGCGGACTGCTTGCTGTCTGCGCTCTTGGCATCGGCTTTGCCATCAGCCTTGCCGGCATAGACGGCGACACCGGCCCCCGCACTCAAGACGACCAAGGCCGTCCCTCCCCATACCAGCCAGCGATTGCGCTTGTTCTTGCCCATGTGTCTCTCCATTGCTGCAGGGTTACCGCGAGTGTCTAACTGCGGCGCAGTCTAGGAAGAGCGCAGACGGCTTGCAGCGCGCCTGCGACGAAGCGCGCAAAAAGAGGTTCAGGGCGTTGCCCGTGCGGATCTGCCGTTGCAGAAGGCGACGAAGTGCAGCGATGCAAGAGCAACAACGCAAGACCGGGCCGCTGCCCGGCCCCACGTCAGCCGCGCTGGGCGGGAATGGGCGCCAGGGAGTGCCGGACGTCACCGCACTGGGCGCGATGACGCATGGCATGATCCATCAGCACCAGGGCCAGCATGGCTTCGGCTATGGGCGTGGCGCGAATGCCCACGCAGGGGTCGTGGCGACCATGCGTCACGACCTCGGTCACCTGCCCGGCGCGGTCGATGGACGCCTTGGGCAGGCGGATCGAGCTCGTGGGCTTGATGGCGATGGACACGCGCAGATCCTGGCCGGTGGAAATGCCGCCCAGCACGCCGCCGGCATGGTTGCTGGCGAAGCCCTGCGGCGTCAGCTCGTCGCCATGCACGCTGCCGCGCTGGGCGACGACGCCGAAGCCGTCACCGACTTCCACGCCCTTGACCGCATTGATGCCCATCATCGCGAAGGCGATGTCGGCATCCAGCTTGTCGAAGAGTGGCTCACCCAGGCCCACGGGCACGCCGGTGGCCTGAACCTCGATGCGCGCGCCCACCGAGTCACCCGACTTGCGCAGCGCGTCCATATAGGCCACCAGCTCCGCGATCTGGCTGGCATTGGCGGCGAAGAAGGGGTTGTTGGGCACGTGCTCCCAGCCCTCAAAGGCGATCGGCAGCTCGCCCAGCTGGGTCATGTGCCCGCGAAACTCGGTGCCGTACTGGGCCTTGAGCCATTTGCGGGCCACGGCACCGGCGCCCACCATGGGGGCGGTCAGGCGGGCCGAGGAACGGCCGCCGCCACGCGGGTCGCGCAGGCCGTACTTGCGCCAGTAGCTGTAGTCGGCATGGCCCGGGCGGAAGGTGTCCAGGATGTTGCCGTAGTCCTTGCTGCGTTGATCGGTGTTCTGGATCAGCAGGCAGATGGGTGCACCGGTGGTCTGGCCCTCGTAGACGCCAGAGAGGATCTGCACGGCGTCCGGCTCGTTGCGCTGGGTGACGTGGCGCGAGGTGCCGGGGCGGCGGCGGTCCAGCTCGGGCTGGATGTCGGCCTCGCTGAGCGCCAGCCCCGGCGGGCAGCCGTCGATCACGCAGCCGATGGCGGGGCCATGGCTTTCGCCGAAGTTGGTGACACGGAAGAGTTCGCCGAAGGTGCTGCCTGCCATGAAAAAATCCAGGGTCGCTCCCCGGCAGGAGCGCCGGGATGTGCCCTGGATTCTATGGTGCGCCCCTGCGGCCTGAGGGCCGTGCGGGCTTGCCGATCAGCGGTTCAAAGCTTCGGCTCGTGCGAAGCGCCCTCTTCCTCGACCGGCCAGTCGCGGATGTAGGCCTTGAGCATGCGGTTCTCGAAGTCCTGGCTGTCGACCACGGCCTTGGCCACGTCATAGAAGGAGATCACGCCCATCAGCTGCCGGCCGTTGAGCACCGGCATGTAGCGGGCGTGGCGGCCCAGCATCATGCGGCGGACTTCGTCGATCTCGGTTTCCGGCGTGCAGGTCAGCGGGTGGTCGTCCATCACGCTGCGCACCAGCGTGTTGCCGACGCTGCCGCCGTTGCGCACGACGGCGGAGATCACCTCGCGGAAGGTCAGCATGCCCACCAGCTCACCGAAGGCCATCACGACCAGGGAGCCCATGTCGCGTTCGGCCATGGTCTCGATGGCCTGCGACAAAGGCTGTTCAGGCGACACAGTGAACAGGGCATTGCCCTTGACGCGCAGGATGTCGGCGACTTTCATGGTGTTTTCTCCTCGACAGGCGGGCAGATCTGAATTGGGTCCAACATAGCACACAATGCCGGCATCCTGAAACAACGAAAGACAGCATGTCAGGCTACGGCGATCCCGGCTTCGACACCTTGGCGCTGCACGCGGGGACGGCACCCGACCCCAGCACCGGCGCCCGGGCCGTCCCATTGCACCTCAGCACGTCCTTTGTTTTCGAAAGCGCCGAACACGCGGCCTCGCTCTTCAATATGGAGCGCGCCGGGCACGTCTATTCGCGCATCTCGAATCCCACCACCGCCGTCTTCGAGGAGCGCATGGCGGCGCTCGAAGGCGGTGCCGGGGCCATTGCCACGGCCAGCGGTCAGGCCGCCCTCTTCCTGGCGATCAGCACCCTGGCGCCGGCCGGCAGCCACGTCGTGGCCTCCAGCGCGCTCTATGGCGGCTCGCACAACCTGCTGCACTACACGCTGAAGCGCTTCGGCATCAGCACCACCTTCGTGCGGCCCGATGAGCAGGACGCCTGGCGCGCGGCCATCCGCCCCGAGACCCGGCTGCTCTTTGGCGAGACCTTGGGCAATCCCGGCATGGACGTGCTGGACATCCCCGGCATCGCCGCCATCGCCCATGAGGCCGGCCTGCCCCTGCTGGTGGACGCCACGCTGACCCCACCGGCCCTGCTCAAGCCCTTGCAGCATGGCGCCGACCTGGTCTACCACTCCGCCACCAAGTTCCTCTGCGGGCATGGCACCGTCGTCGGCGGCGTGCTGGTGGACGGCGGCAGTTTCGACTGGCAGGCGGCGTATGAGCGCAGCAAGGCCGCTGGCCTGGCGCGGTTTGCCGAGCTCTGCGAGCCCTACGAGGGCTTCCATGGCATGGTCTTCAGCGAGGAAAGCACTACCGGCGCCTTCCTGCTGCGCGCCCGGCGCGAGGGCCTGCGCGACTTCGGCGCCTGCATGAGCCCGCATACCGCCTGGCTGATGCTGCAGGGCCTGGAGACCCTGTCGCTGCGCATGGAGCGGCACGTGGCGAATGCGCAGAAGGTGGCCGAGTTCCTGGCCGCGCAGGCGCAGGTGAGCCGCGTGGCCTATCCCGGCCTGACCTCCCACCCCGGCCATCGGCTCGCACAAAAGCTCATGCCCAAGGGCGCCGGCGCCGTATTCAGCTTCGACCTGAAGGGCAGCCGCGAGCAGGGCCGCCGCTTCATCGAGAGCCTGAAGATCTTCTCGCACCTGGCGAATGTGGGCGACTGCCGCTCCCTGGTGATCCACCCGGCCAGCACCACCCACTTCCGCATGGACGACGCCGCGCTGGCACAGGCGGGCATCACGCCCGGCACCATCCGCCTGTCCATCGGTCTGGAGGACGCCGACGACCTGATCGCCGACCTCAAGACCGCCCTGAAGATTGCCGCCAAGTGAGTGCCCTGCCATGCAACTGACTGTCCAAGGCCGCCAGGCCTATGCCTACACGGGCGGCCGGCCCTTCGATCCTGCCCGGCCCTGCCTCGTCTTCGTCCACGGCGCCCTGCACGACCACAGCGTCTTCACCCTGCTGGCCCGCTGGTTCGCCCACCACGGCTACGGCGTGCTGGCCGTGGACCTGCCGGGCCATGGCCGCAGCAGCGGTCCGGCCTTGCCCAGCGTGGAGGCAGCCGGCGCGTGGCTCTTGGAGCTGCTGACTGCCGCCGGGGCCGAGCGCGCCGCACTGGCTGGCCACAGCATGGGCTCGCTGATCGCGCTGGAGGCCGCCGCCCAGGCACCGCAGCGCGCCAGCCACCTGTTGCTGCTGGGCACGGCCTTTCCCATGAAAGTCTCCGAAGCGCTGCTTGGCACCGCGGCCGAAGCGCCCGAGAAGGCCATGGCCATGGTCAACGTCTTCTCGCACAGCACGCAGGCCGCCAAGCCCTCCTATCCCGGGCCGGGGAGCTGGCTGCATGGGGGCAATATGGCGCTGATGCGGCGCACGCAGGCCGGCTCCAGCGAGGCCAACCTGTTCCTGCACGACTTCCAGATGTGCGACCGCTACCAGGCCGGCCTCGACGCGGCAGGACGGGTGGCCTGCCCCAGCCACGTGCTGGCAGCCGAGCGCGACGTGATGACCGCGCCCAAGCAAGCGCAGGCCCTGGTGCAGGCGCTCAAGGCCACGCTGCACCGCATTCCCGCCGCGGGCCATTCGATGATGGCCGAGGCCCCGGATGGCGTGCTGGCAGCGCTGCGCCAGGCGTTGGCGGGCTGAACGGGCTCAATGCCGGCGGCGCGTTCGGCGTGTGCGGCACGTTGCGGAGCGGCTTGGCAACGCCCAAGCGGCGTCAACGCCGATAAGCCAGCCCGACGGAGACGCTGCTCACGCGCCGGGTCTGGGCCAGGGGGCTGGCCGCCGCCACGTCCAGCAGGCGGCCCTCGCTCCAACTGGCCGCCAGCACCCAGCGCGGGCCCAGGGTCCGCAGATAGCTGAGATTGATGTAGCCCTGCTCGAGCCCACTGCCGGGCACATAGGCGCGCCCCAGGCGATCGGCGGCCTCGCTGCCGACCGGCACGCCGAAATAGCTCTGCGCATGGCGGCCATCCGCTGCAGACACGCCCACACCCAGGCTCAGCTGAGCCTGCGGACTGCGCCACAGCCTGCGGCTGAAGTCCACGCTCAGCTCGGTGCCGCCTCGGCGGTTCAGGATGTCCGGCGAGCAGGCGGCACTGAGCGTCCACTGCTTGTCCAGTTCGACCTGGGCGTACAGCCGGCCACGCAAGGTGCGGGGTACATCGGGCAGGCCTTTCGTGATTTCGGCCTGCTCGCTGTGACGACCGCCGTCAATGCGCAAACCCAGGCCGATCCGCCAGGACTCGCCATGCAGCCAGTCGCGCGTGGCCCCGGGGCCGGGCCCCGCTCGATCGGAGCCGAATCCCATCATCGCGCCGGTGCCGGCCGTGGTGATGCGCCAGCGTCCCCAATGCAAAGCCCACATGGGACTCAGCTGGCCGTCCCGGCGGCGCGAGCCGGGATACTCCGGCCCTTGCGACATCCGCAGGCCGACGAGATAGCGCAGCTCTTCCTGCGCGGGCGCGGGCTCGTCCGCGCGAGCGGATGGGACGGTCAGCGTCAACGCCAGCAACCAAGTCAATGGCCACATCAATGGCGACGTCAGCGCCGCCCGCAGCCCAGCGTCCAGCTGCCATGGCGACTCCTGGCGCGAAGCGCCTTGACAAGCCCTGGAGCGAGAGAGCCGGCGAGATGGCATGCGGCCAGCTTAACAGGAGCCGCAGCGAGCCGGCGAGGTAGCTTTGCTCGAACGGTCGCGCCTTGAAGCTGGCGCGCGCTGTAGCCTGCCGCTCAACCCAGCAGCAGCGGCTTCAGGTTGTTCAGCATGTCCTCGACCATGGCCGCCAGGTTGAACTGCGGTTTCCAGCCCCAGTCGCGCCGGGCCACGCTGTCGTCAATGGACTGCGGCCAGCTCGCGGCGATCTGCTGACGGAAGTCCGGCGCATAACTGATCTCGAAACCGGGGATGTGGCGGCGGATCTCCGCGGCAATCTCTGCCGGCGTGAAGCTGCAGCCCGCCAGGTTGTAGGAGCCGCGCTCGGTGATGGCCTGGGCCGGGGCTTCCATCAGCTCGATGGTGGCGCGCAGGGCATCGGGCATGTACATCATGGGCAAGGCCTGACCCTCTTCCAGGAAGCAGCTGTAGGCGCCGGTCTTCAGCGCGCTGTGGAAGATGTCCACGGCGTAGTCGGTCGTGCCGCCGCCGGGTGGGGTCTTGTAGCTGATCAGACCCGGATAGCGCAGGCTGCGCACGTCCACGCCATGCTTGGCGTGGTACCAGGCGCACCAGCGTTCGCCGGCCTGCTTGGAGATGCCGTAGACCGTCGTGGGGTCCATCACCGTGCTCTGCGGCGTCATCACCGCCGGCGTGCTGGGGCCGAATGCCGCGATGGAACTGGGCCAGAAGACGCGGTCCAGCTTCTGCGTGCGGGCCAGTTCAAGCACGTTGAGCAGCCCCTTCATGTTCAAGTCCCAGGCCCACATGGGGTGCTTCTCGCCTGTGGCCGACAGCGCAGCGGCCAGCAGGTAGATCTGGGTGATCTCGTGACGCTTGACCGCGGCGCCGATGGCAGCGGCGTCGGTGGCATCCAGCATTTCATGGGTCAGCGCAGGCACGCGCCCCTCGGGCGCGAGGTCGCTGGTGATGACGTTGGCATTGCCGTGGCGCAGCGCCAGCTCCTGGGCCAGCTCGGTGCCGATCTGGCCGTTGGCGCCGATGATGAGGATCTTGGTGGGGCGGCTCATGGAGGGGCTCTCGAAGGTTCGGTGGGAACTCGGCATCAGGCGGGAATGAGGCCCAGCTCGCGGCCGGCCTGCGTGAAGGCGGCCACGGCCTTTTCCAGGTGATGGCGCTCGTGCACGGCCGAGATCTGCACGCGGATGCGGGCCTGGCCCTTGGGCACCACGGGGTAGAAAAAGCCCACGGCGTAGACGCCCAGCTCCAGCAGGCGCGCGCTGAGCTGCTGCGCCTTGACGGCGTCGTAGACCATGATGGGCGTGATGGGGTGCGTACCGGGCTTGATCTCGAAACCGGCGGCCTGGATGGCCTCGCGGAAGTAGGCGGTGTTGGCCTCCAGCTTGTCGCGCAGCTCGGTCGAGCCTTCCAGGATGTCCAGCACGGCGATGGAGCCACCCACGATGCTGGGCGCCACGGTGTTGGAGAACAGGTAGGGGCGCGAGCGCTGGCGCAGCAGCTCGATCACTTCCTTGCGGCCGGTGGTGAAGCCGCCCGAGGCGCCGCCCAGGGCCTTGCCCAGTGTGCCGGTGATGATGTCGATCTTGCCGAAGACCCCGCGGTACTCGTGCGTGCCGCGGCCGGTCTTGCCCAGGAAACCGCTGGCATGGCATTCGTCGATGCCCAGCAACGCGCCGTGGCGGTCGCAGATCTCGCGGATCTTGTCCAGCTGGGCGATGGTGCCGTCCATGGAGAAGACGCCGTCGGTGAAGACCAGCTTGAAGCGCGCGCCCGCGGCCTCGGCGGCCTGCAACTGGGCTTCGAGGTCGGCCAGGTCGTTGTGCTTGTAGCGGAAGCGCTTGGCCTTGCACAGGCGGATGCCGTCGATGATGGAGGCGTGGTTGAGCTCGTCGCTGATGATGGCGTCCTGCTCGCCCAGCAGGGGCTCGAAGAGGCCGCCGTTGGCGTCGAAGGCGGCCGCGTAGAGGATGGTGTCCTCGGTGCCCAGGAAGCGGGCGATGCGCTGCTCCAGGGTCTTGTGGATGTCCTGGGTGCCACAGATGAAGCGCACGCTGGACAGGCCGTAGCCATGGGTGCGCAGGGCCTCGTGGGCGGCCTCGATCACCTTCGGATGGGTCGACAGGCCCAGGTAGTTGTTGGCGCAGAGGTTGATCACCTCGCGGCCGTCATTCGTCTGCACCACCGCGCCCTGGTGGCTGGTGATGATGCGCTCGCTCTTGAAGAGGCCGGCCTCGCGGATGGACTGCAGTTCGCTGCGCAGGTGGGCGTAGAAGTCTTCAGCATTGGCCATGTTCGGTCTCCTGGGGCACAATCCGTTAAATCGAATTCAGTTCACTATATCGAACTTTCGTGCAGTATCTGGGAATTGCATCCCAGGGTCAAGAGAACAAGTGCCTCAGCGCAGGCATAGCCAAGGTTGCAGCCATGTCCGTCCCGCACCCAGACAGCCTCGAACCGCCTCGTGTCGGCGCCACCTTGCAGGCCCTGCGCCAGGCCCAGGGCCTGTCGCTGGATGAACTCTCGCGCCGGGCCGGCGTTTCCAAGAGCATGCTCTCGCAGATCGAAAGAAACCAGGCCAATCCCACGGTGGCTGTGGTCTGGCGTCTGGCCAATGCCTTGCGGGTGGAGCTGTCCGAGCTGCTGGGCGGCGAGAAGCCGGCCGCGCCAGCCATCGAGGTGGTGCCGGCGCACGGCATTCCCGGCATGAGCAGTCCGGACGGCAAGTGCCTGCTGCGCATTCTGGGCCCCATCGACATGGCAGGCCAGTTCGAATGGTACGAACTGACGGTGCAAGCGGGCGGCGCGCTGGAGTCAGGAGCGCACGAACCGGGCTCGCGCGAGCACCTCAGTGTGCTGGGCGGCCAGCTGGAGGTCTCGGCCGGCAATGCCACCCAGAAGCTCAAGGCCGGAGAGACGGCGCGCTATGCCGTGGACGGCCCGCATGCCATCCGCAATACGGGCAAGCAGGTGGCGACGGCGCTGCTGGTGGTCATCCACCCCTGAGCGGGGCTGGTGCCGCCGCGGCACTCACAGCAGCTCGGAGAGGCGGATGCGGGTCCAGTCGCTGCGGGCCCACAGCAGGGCCAGGGATTCGCTGTGCTCGGCCAGCAAGGTCTTGATCAACGGGGCCGCCGGCGCATGGGTGGGTTCGCACAGCAGCGTCAGCCGCTGGGCGCCCGCCTCTTCCAGGCGGCCGACCATGTTGATGGCGATCAGGACGTCGACCACCGGTTCCAGCTGCAGGGCATCGACGCGCAAGGCGGTGGCCAGCGCCAGACTGCTGAGCCCGCCCTCGCCCGCATCCCGGGCGCGGCGCAGCTCACGGATGACCTCCAGGGCCAGTTCGAAGGCCAGACCTGGGGCGTCATGCCGCCGCAGCATCTTGTGCGTCAGGGCCGGCGCGTTGGCGGCCAGGATCGCGCCCAGCAGCACGATGGCCCAACCCACGTAGATCCAGATCAGGAAGATGGGCACGGTCGCGAAGGCGCCGTAGAGCGTGGAGAAGGTCGGCACCTGCTTCACATACCAGGCCAGCACACCCTTGGCAGCGCTGAAGGTCAGCGCCACGAAGACGCCGCCCAGGATGGCATGGCGCCATCTCACGTGCGTGTTGGGCACGTAGTGAAACAGGGAGGCCATGGCCACCGCCAGCACCACCACGTCCATGCTGTTGAGCACCACCGAGAGGCCCTGGGGCAGCTTGTCCACCAAGCCCTGGCCCGCGGATATGGCGTAGCTGGTCAGCGTCAGGCTGCCGCCCAGCAGCAGCGGGCCCAGCGTGATCGCGGCCCAGTAGACCAGCACGCGCTGGGCGATGGGGCGCGGCTTCTTCACCCGCCAGATGGCATTGAGCGTGCGGTCGATGGTGAGCATCATCGCGATGGCCGACAGCCCCAGCGCAATCAGGCCGACCGTGCCCAGCTTGTTGGCCTTGGCCGCGAACTGCGTCAGCGAGGCCAGCACCGGCTTGGCGATATTGGGGGGAATCAGGCTCTTGAGGAAGTACTTCTCCAGGGCGGCCTGGAAAGCCGAGAACATCGGGAAGGCCGTGAACAAGGCCAGCATCACCGTCAACAAGGGCACCAGGGAGATCAGCGTGGTGAAGGTGAGGCTACCGGCGGTCAACCCCAGGCGCTCTTCCTTGAAGCGCGCCTTGAAGGTCTGCAGGGTCTGCAGCCACGGCCAGCTGACCAGCTCGCTGAAAAACTCATGGACCAGGGCAATGGGGTTGGCGGTGCGGCTCTCGTTGCTCATGCTGGCTATGATGCCAGCCATGTCAAGCCAGCCCAACGCCCCCCTCCCCCAGACCCCGCGCAGCACCCCAAGCGGCGCCGAGATCCAGTCGCGCAACCTGGCCTTCTACAGCCTGCTCGGGCTCTTCGTGCTGTGCCTGGCCTGGGAGCTGTGGCTGGCGCCGGTGGGCCGGGGCACGCTGGCGATCAAGGCCCTGCCCCTGCTCCTGCCTTTGGCCGGATTGTGGCGCTACCGGCTCTACACCTTCCGCTGGCTGAGCCTGATGGTCTGGCTGTATGTGGCTGAGGGCTTGGTGCGCGCCACCAGCGATCGGGGCCTCTCGGTGTGGCTGGCCGTGCTGGAGGTGCTGCTGGGTGTGCTGGTCTTCGCGGCCTGCTCGATGCAGGTGCGCCAGCGCCTGGCCGCAGCCAAAGGGGCGGCAACGGCGCCTGCGCCGAATGCGGGGCCCTGAATGGACGGCGCCGCGCGTGAGGACTTCCTGGCGCAGGCCCGCCTGCTGGTCGGCGCCGATCAGGTGCTGACGGGCGACGAGCTGGCGCCCTACGAGCGAGACTGGCGCAAACGCTACACCGGTCGAGCCCTGGCCGTGGCAAGACCTGGCACCACGGCCGAGGTGGCGGCCCTCGTGCGCCTGTGCGCGGCGCGAGGCGTCAGCCTGGTGCCGCAAGGCGGCAACACAGGCCTGGTGGGTGGCGGCGTGCCGGACGCCAGCGGCGAGCAGCTGCTGCTTTCGCTGCGCCGCCTCAGGCAGGTCCGCAGCGTGGATGCTGCCAACCTGACACTCTGCGCCGAGGCCGGCTGCCTGTTGGCCGAGGTGCAGGCGGCGGCCTGCACGGCCGGCCTGCTCTTTCCCCTGAGCCTGGGGGCCGAGGGCAGCTGCACCATAGGCGGCAACCTGGCCACCAATGCGGGCGGCACCCAGGTCCTGCGCTACGGCAACGCCCGCGAGCTTTGTCTGGGTCTGGAGGTCGTCACACCCCAGGGCGAGGTCTGGCAGGGACTCAGCGGCCTGCGCAAGGACAACACCGGCTACGACCTGCGCGATCTCTACATTGGCAGCGAAGGCACGCTGGGCGTCATCACCGCCGCCACGCTGAAGCTCTTCCCGGCCCCGCTGGCCTGCATGACGGCGCTGGCGGCCTGCCCCACGCTGGACGCCGCCCTGGCTCTGCTGAGCCGGGCACGTGCGCTGGCGGGTGCCACGCTGACCGGCTTCGAGCTGATCAGCTGCTTCTGCCTGCAGCTGGTGCGTCGCCATTTCCCGCAGATACCCCAGCCGCTTCGCCAGGACGACGCCCAGCCGTGGGCGGTGCTGCTGGAGCTGTCCGACCACGAGGATGATGCCCATGCCCGCCAGTTGTTGGAGCGCATCCTTGGCGACGCCCTGGAGGCTGGCGAAGCCCTGGACGCTGCCGTGGCTCAGTCCATGAGCCAGGCTCGGCAGCTCTGGCACCTGCGCGAGAGCATCCCCCTGGCGCAAAGCGAGGAAGGGCTCAACATCAAGCACGACATCGCCCTGCCCATCTCGGCCATCCCGGCCTTCGTGGCGGACTGCGAGACCGCGCTGCAGGCCCACTGCCCCGGCGTGCGCCTGGTCTGCTTCGGCCATCTGGGCGACGGCAACCTGCACTTCAATGTGCAGGCCCCCGAAGGCCAGGACCCGGCCGCCTTCCTGCGAGCCCACGAGCCGGCCATCAACGCCCTGGTCTACGAGCGCGTGCTGCGGCGCGGCGGTTCGATCTCGGCCGAGCATGGCATCGGCCAGCTCAAGCGCGAGCAGCTCGCCCGGACCAAGGATCCGGTGGCGCTGCAGCTGATGCGGCAAATAAAAAAGGCCCTGGATCCCCAGGGCCTCCTCAATCCGGGCCGATTGCTCTAGCCCTGCATCAGGCCGGCAGGCCGCGACGCCCGCGCATCCACTGCAGCGGCTTCACGATCAGCGCGCGGTAGAGCAGCCGGACCATCACCAGGGCCAGGATGGCCTCGACAAAGGTCAACACGAAAGCCAGCAGCGCGTTCCAGCGCTCCGCACGGCGGCCGAACTTGGCGAACATGCGGTCCTTGGCGATCTCGATGCTGTCATAGAAGCTCGGAACCACCAGCAGCGTCAGCAGCGTCGAGGTGATGGTGCCGCCAATGATGGCCACGGCCATGGGGCGGTAGAACTCGCCCCCATCGCCCACGCCGATGGCCACCGGCAGCATGCCGGCAATCAGGGCAAAGGTGGTCATCAGGATGGGGCGCAGGCGCTTGCGGCCCGCATGCATCAGGGCCTCCTCGCGGTCCATGCCCTCGGCCTCCTCCTGTCGCGCGGCATCCAGCAGCAGGATGGCGTTCTTGGCCACCAGGCCCATGAGCATGATGATGCCGATGAAGCTCATCAGGTTCAGCGTGCCCTTGGTCAGCAGCAGCGCCACCACCACGCCGATCAGCGACAGCGGCAGGGACAGCATCACGCCCAGCGGTGCGGTGAAGGAGCCCATCTGCATCACGAGGATCAGGTACATCAGGCCCACGCCGCTGATCAGGGCGATGAACATGGCGCCGAAGACCTCGTTCTGCGTTTCCGAGTCTCCCCCCAGCTCCAGGCCGAAGCCCGGCGGGAAATCGATGGCCTTGGCAATCTTCAGCGCGTCGGCCGTCACCTCGCCCGGCGAGCGGTCATGGGCATTGGCCGACACCGTGATCGTGCGCTTGCCGTTGGCATGCTCGATCTGCGCCGGGCCACGGCCCATGCGGATGCTGGCGATCTGCTCCAGCGGCACCATGCGGCCGGTGCCGAGCACGGGCACCGGCAGGCGCTCGATATTGCTGAGGTCCACCCGGTCCTGCGGGTGCAGGCGCACGGCCACGTCGCGCGTTTCGCCCGTCGGGTCCACCCAGTCGCCCACTTCGACGCCTGCGAAGGCCACGCGCAGGGCCTGGGCGGCATCCCCCACCGAGATGCCCATGGAATTGGCCAGGCCGCGGTTCAGCTCGATTTGCAGCTCGTTCTGCGGCGCCTGCTCGGACAGGCCCACGTCCACCGCGCCCTTCACCTCACGCAGCTTGGCGATGAAGTCATTGCTGATGTCCAGCAGGCGGCGGGCATCCGTGCCGTAGAACTGGATCTGCACGGGCTTCTGGCCGCCGTTGTTGAGGTTGGACTGCACCGTGTACTCGGCCCCCACCAGGCGCTCGACCTTGGTCCGCAGCTCGACGGAGATCTCTTCGGCCGAACGCTTGCGGTTCTTGGCCTTGCCCAGGTCCACATAGATGGTGCCTCCGCCCACCCTGACGCGGCTGTTGGTGGCCACGGTCTCAGGGATGCTGCGCGCGAGGCTGGCCGCGGCCTCCAGCTTCAGCTTGGCGTACTCCAGATTGGTGCTCGCAGGGGTGCGCACATTGACCATCAGCATGCCCGCATCGGACGAAGGCAGGAAGGTCGTGCCCAGGAACTTTCCGGCCAGGACGATGGCCGCGATGAGGCTGCCCACCGCAAAAGCGGCCATCCAACGGCGGTGATGCAAAGCCCAGGCGATGACCTGGCCGTAGCGGTCCGACTGATGGTCGAACCACCGATTGAAACGCTCCAGCACGCGGCTGAGGCCGCGCCGCGGCGCGTCGTGCGCATGCGGCGGATCGCCCCAGAAGGCCGACAGCATGGGGTCCAGCGTGAAGGAGATCAGCAGGCTCACCAGCACCGAGGCCACCACGGTCAGAC
This sequence comes from Burkholderiaceae bacterium, assembly GCA_041905785.1. Taxonomy (GTDB): domain Bacteria; phylum Pseudomonadota; class Gammaproteobacteria; order Burkholderiales; family Burkholderiaceae_C; genus Roseateles_B. The sequence goes on along the minus strand of JAYRKJ010000005.1, from coordinate 106,982 downwards.
CAAAGGGCCGGAACCATTCCCCCGACACGCCGGGCATGAAGCCCACGGGAATGAACACGGCCACGATGGAGAAGGTCGTTGCCGCCACCGCCAGGCCGATCTCGGCCGTGCCGTTGAGTGCCGCAGTGCGGCGGTCCGCGCCGCGCTCCATGTGGCGCACGATGTTCTCGCGCACCACGATGGCGTCGTCGATCAGCACGCCGATCGCCAGCGACAGGCCCAGCAGACTCATGAAGTTCAGCGTGAAGCCGCACAGCCAGACGGCGATGAAGGCGGCAATCACCGAGGTCGGCAGGCTCAGCGCCGTGATCAGCGTCGAGCGCCAGGAGTTCAGGAAGACGTAGACCACCGCGATGGTCAGGCCCGCGCCGAAGACCAGCGCGTGGATCACGTTGTTGAGGTTCTCCTGCGACTCCTTGCCCTCGTCGCGGGTGACCTCCAGGGTCGTGCCCTTGGGCAGGGTGGGCGCCACCTGATCTACCAGCTTGCGCACCTCCTTGGCCACCGTGACGGTGGACGCGTCACGCGACCGGGTCACGGAAATGCCGACATTGGGATGGCCGTTGCGGACACTGAAGGTGCTGAGTTCGCCAAAACCGTCTTCGATCTGCGCCAACTGGCCCAGGCGTATGGACTCCTCGCCGTTGCGCTTGACCACCACCTGCTGGAAGTCCGTAGGACGCTCGATGCGGCCTTGCAGGCGGATGCTCTGGTCCTCCATGCCGCCGCGCACTTTGCCGACGGGCACCGAGATGTTCTGGGCCCGCAGCGCCGCCACCACATCCGTGACCGAGACATTGAACTCGCGCAGCTTCTCGGCCCGCAGCAGCACGCTCAGCTCGCGTCGCAGCGCGCCGTTGACGGTGACCGTGGCCACGCCGTTGATGGCGCGGAACTTGTCGGCCAGTTGGTCTTCGGCGATGTGGCTGATCTCGGCATGGCTTTGCGCGGTCGAGGACAGCGACAGCTGCATCACCGGCTCTGCGGACACGTCAAAACGCTGCAGCACCGGCTCGCGCATCTCGATCGGCAGCTTGTAGCGAACGGTGGCAATGGCGTTGCGGACGTCGTCGGCGGCCTCGATGAGGTTCTTGCTGAAGTTGAAGATCAGCTGGAACTCGGCCGCACCTTCGCGCGAGGTCGAGTAGACCTTGCGCACGCCGGAAAGACCCTGCAGCGACTTCTCGATGCGGTTGACCACCTCGCGCTCCACCGTGTCCGGCGATGCGCCGGGGTAGGCGATGCTCAGGAAGAGCATGGGCTCCTGGACGTCCGGAATGGAGTTGACGCGCAGCTTGTTCAACGCCATCAGGCCAAGCGCCATCAGGGAGATGATGACGACGATGGTCGCGATCGGCTTCTTGATGCTGAAGTTGGACAGAAACATCGATCAGCCCCCTGCCACGGTCGAGGCCGCCGGCGCCTTGCTCATCTCCACCGGCTGACCGTCCTTGAGCGTGGCGGAGGGCTTGCGCAGCACGCTGTCCCCCTTGCTCAGGCCGCCAAGCACGGCGATCTGGCCGGTGCGGGTGTCACGCTCGCCCAGCTTCAGCGTCACCTTGGAGAGCTTGCCCTCCTTGACGCGCCAGGCGTGGGCCTGATCACCGGCACGCACGATGGCCGCATCTTCCAGCATCAAGGCCTCGGTGGCGCGGGCCTCGACGTTGCCTTCGGCATAAAGCCCGGCCGCCTGAGGCTTCTCGCCCTCGCCCAGCTCCACCAGGACCTCGACCTGGCGCGTGGTCGCGTTGGCGGCCACGTCGATGCGCTTGATCTTGCCGCGGAACTGCGTGTTGCCATGGCCATTCACTCGAAAATGAACGCCCTGGCCCAGGCGAAGCTCGGCCAGTTTGTCGGCGGACACCAAGCCCTCGAAGCGCAGGCTGCGCGGGTCGATCACCTTGAGCAGCTCCTTGCCGAGCTGGGCCGTGTCGCCGGGCGACACCTTGCGATCGCTGACCACGCCGTCGAAGGGTGCCCGCACCTCGGTGCGCTGCAACTGCTGCCGTGCGGTGACCACGCGGGCCTTGGCCGCGACCAGGTCGCTCTGGGCGTTGTTGCGGCGCATTTCAGCGTCCTCCAGGCCTTGCATGGAGGTCATGCCCTGGGCCTGAAGGGTCTTCTGACGCTGCAGCTGGCGCTCGGCCTGCTCAAAGCTTTGCGCGGAAGCGCGCGCGGCCTCTTCGGCCGAGGCCAGGCTGTCGCGGATGGCGGTGTCGTCCAGCCGCACCAGCAGGTCGCCCTTGCGCACGGCCTCGCCGTTTTCTTTCAGCACCTGCAGCACCACGGCGGACACCTCAGCGCGCAGATCGGCCCGCCGCTCGGGCTGGATGGAGCCGGTGATCACCGGGCCCGAGGCCTGCTCGCTGAGGCCCAGTTCGCGCAGGTCTTCCTTGGCGAGCAGCAGCGGCGCGGCGGCGGCCTGCGAGGCAGCCTCGGCCTTTGGACCCTTGCCGCAGGCACTGAGCGCAGCGGCGGAAACGAGCAGCAGCGCCAGGCCATAGCCCGGCAGGAGGGTGTGTTGCTTCTTGGTCATGATGGCTTGCGGAAGATCAATCGTCGGAGCATAGGCCCGGTCTGGGGCACATCCGCAGGTCATGGTGCCCCAGAAAGATGGAGGGCGTCGTGACATTGCGACGAACGGCACTGACGCAGGCCCGCCCGGCATCACAGCGCGACCAAGCGGCCCTCGGCTCAGTGCAGCTTGTCGCCGGCGTCCTCGGGCAGGAGCAGGGGCATCAGCGCGATGCCCTCGTCCAACAGCTCCCGGACCTCGTCCGGCCTGCTGCGTCCGCGTATCGCACGGTCCTCGGCGTCGCCGTAGTGGATGCGCCGCGCTTCCTCGGCGAAGCGCTCGCCGACATCCTCGCTTTGGCGGGCCAGCGCGCGGGAGATCTGCAGCCACTGGGTTTGCACCGCCTGCAGGAGGTCGGCGGCGGACGGTTCCACGTTTGTGCCGGCCTGTGTGCCGGTCTGTGCGCTGTCAGCGCCTGCTTTGGCCGCAGGCTGTGCCTCGCCATTGCGAAGATGAGACACATTGAGCCGGGGAGCGCTGGGCCGGCGCTCCACCTTGGCGGACCCGCACATGGGGCAGGTCAGGACGCCGCGCGCCTGCTGCTCACGGCAATCGTCGGCAGAGGCGAACCAGCCTTCAAAGGCGTGGCTCGCTTCACAGGCCAGATTCAGAACCAACATAGGCCAATGATAGGCGGCTCAGGCGCCGAGCGTCTGCCAGTCCAGTGCCCAGGCGCCTTGGTGCCAGCGCTGCAGCCAGAGCAGGCCGACGAGCGTCTTGGCGTCGGTCACGACGCCCTGACGGCAGGCCTCGTCCAGCTCATCGACCGACATGCTCAGACATTCGACAAACTCGCCAGGATCCAGCGCCGCCCGACCAGCGCTGAGGCGGCGGGCAAAGAAGATGTGGATGCCTTCATCGGAGTAGGCGATGGCGTTGTGCAGCACGCCGGCATAGGCCCAATCACCGGCGCTGTAGCCGGTTTCCTCGCGCAGCTCGCGCATGGCGCAGGCCAGCGGGCTTTCCTGCGGGTCCAGCTTGCCGGCGGGGAACTCCAGCATCACCCGGGAAAGGGGATACCGATACTGCCGCTCCAGCAGCAGGCGGCCATCGTCCAGCAAGGGGACGACCATCACGGCGCCGGGATGGCGGATGTATTCGCGAAAGGCCTCGCGGCCATCGGGCAGGCGCACGGTGTCGCGCTGGACTTTGAGGAAGCCGCCCTGGTAGACCTCACGCCCCTCCAGGCGGTGCTCGCGCAGGCCGGCATCCGGGTCGCCGCCCTGCCCCATCACTTGCTCATCAGGCTTCATCGCGATGCCGCTTGAGATAGCGCCACACAAAGCCCGGGAAGGCCAGGGTCAGGAACAGACAGCTCGAGGCCGCGTAGAACTCCCAGCCCTGGGCTTGGCGCTGCCCGACACGGGACTCCAGCGCGAAGCCCACGCCCAGCGTCAGCAAGGCCATCAGCAACAGCTCCGCCAGGCGCCACCAGCCCGACTTCAGCGGGTCACGGCGCCCGACGAGCAAGACACGCTGGCTGATGAAGGGCGCGTTGGCCGCCATCACGGCGACCCACAGCACCAGCCAGGCTGCGGCGGTTTGATTCACGGGCGTTCCGCTAGAGATCGGAGACCCGGCCTCAGTTGGCCAGCGTCTTCACGGCCACCGCACACAGCGTCAGCAGGCCGTCGGGCATCAGGCCGAAAACCAGCACCGCCACGCCGTTGAGCGACATGACCAGGCGGGCGTCCGCCGGGGCGCTCAGCGCCGTGCGCTCGGTGGGTTCGTCAAAGAACATCACCTTGATGACACGCAGGTAGTAGTAGGCGCCGATCAGCGACAGCACCACGGCGCCGACGGCCAGCTTGATGTACAGCGGGTCATTGGTGGCGATCATGGCCTGCAGCACTGCCAACTTGGCATAGAAGCCGGCGGTCGGCGGAATGCCGGCCAGCGAGAACATGAAGATGGTCATCACCAGCGCATACCAGGGGCTGCGCTTGGCCAGGCCAGCGAAGTCGGCGATCTGCTCGGACTCATGCCCCTGACGCGCCAGCAGCATGATCAGACCGAAGGTGCCCAGTGTGGTCAGCACGTAGGTGATCACGTAGAACATGGCCGAGCTGTAGGCATTGGCTGCCGACAGCGTGTTGCCGTTGACCACACCGGAGGCCAGGCCCAGCAGCATGAAGCCCATTTGCGCGATGGTCGAGTAGGCCAGCATGCGCTTGAGGTTGGTCTGGGCGATGGCGGCCAGGTTGCCGATCAGCAGCGAGCAGACGGCCAGCACCAGCAGCATCTGCTGCCAGTCCGCGGCCAGCGTCAGCATGCCGTCCACCAACAGGCGAATGGTGATGCCAAAGGCGGCCAGCTTGGGCGCGCCGCCGATGAGCAGCGTGGCGGCCGTCGGTGCGCCTTGGTAGACGTCCGGCACCCACATATGGAAGGGAGCCGCCCCCAGCTTGAAGGCCAAGCCGGCGACGATGAAGACCACGCCAAAGACCAGCACCGAGGGGTTGGGCGTGCCGCTGGCGATCACCTGGAGCACCGTCGGGATGGTCAGCGAGCCGGTAGCGCCGTACATCATGGACATGCCGTAGAGCAGGAAGCCGCTGGCCAGCGCGCCCAGCACGAAGTACTTCATCGCGGCTTCGGTCGAGACGGCGTGGTCACGACGCAGGGCCACCAGCGCGTACAGCGACAGGCTCATCAGCTCCAGGCCAAGGTAGATGACCAGGAAGTTGTTGGCCGAGACCATGATGCTCACGCCGAGATAAGCCAGCAGGCTCAGCGTGAAGAGCTCGCCCTTGAGCATCTCGCGCGGCGCGGCATAAGGCCGGGCATAGACCAGCGTGACCATGGTGCTGATGCCGGCCACGGCGGCGAGCAGGTGGCTCAGCGGATCCGCCACCGCCATGCCCTGCATGGCATAGACCTCGGCACCGCCGTAAAAGGCGTTGAAGTGCAGCAGCGACACCAGGGCCAGGCTCAGCTGGGTCAACCAGTAGGTGGGCGCACGGCGCTCATCCTTGACGAAGAGATCGACCAGCGCCACCAGGCACGACAGGCCCAGCAGCAGGATCTCGGGGGTCACCGCATTCCAGTTCATGTCATTCATTTTTCAGCGGCCCTCTTATTGCAGCTTGGAGACGGCCACATGCTTCAGCAACTCGGTGACCGAGGCATGCATCACGTCGGTGAAGGGCTTGGGATAAATGCCCATCCACAGCACCGCCACGGCCAGCACGGCCATCATCAGGAACTCACGGCTGTTGATGTCGGTGAGCTCGCGCACGTTGTCGTTGCTGATGGCACCGAAGTAGACGCGCTTGTACATCCACAGCGTGTAGGCCGCACCGAAGACCAGGGCGGTGGCCGCGATGGCGCCCAACCAGAAGCTGTACTTCACCGTACCCAGGATCACCATCCACTCGCCCACGAAGCCGCCGGTGGCCGGCAGCCCGCAGTTGGCCATCGCGAACAGCAGCGCGAAGGCGGCGAACTTGGGCATGGTGTTGACCACACCGCCGTAGGCCGAGATCTCACGCGAATGCACGCGGTCGTAGAGCACGCCGATGGACAGGAACATCGCGCCCGACACAAAGCCGTGCGAGATCATCTGCACCAGGGCGCCGGAGACGCCCAGCTCGTTGAAGATGAAGAAGCCCAGCGTCACGAAGCCCATGTGCGCGATGGACGAGTAAGCCACCAGCTTCTTCATGTCCTTCTGCACCAGCGCCACCAGGCCGATGTAGACCACGGCAATCAGCGACAGCGCGATGATGAACCAGGCGTACTCATGGGCGGCATCCGGTGTGATGGGCATGGAGAAGCGCAGGAAGCCGTAGGCGCCGAGCTTCAGCATGATGGCGGCCAGCACCACGGAGCCGCCGGTAGGCGCTTCCACGTGGGCGTCCGGCAGCCAGGTGTGCACCGGCCACATCGGCACCTTCACCGAGAAGGCGGCGAAGAAGGCGAAGAACAGCAGGGTCTGCGCATTCATCGGCAGAGGCAGCTTGTGCCAGGTCTGGATGTCGAAGCTGCCGCCGCTCTTCAGGTACAGGTACAGCAGCGCGATCAGCATCAGCAGCGAGCCGGCCAGCGTGTACAGGAAGAACTTGAAGGCCGCATAGACGCGGCGCGGGCCGCCCCAGACGCCGATGATGATGTACATCGGGATCAGCGTCGCCTCGAAGAACACGTAGAACAGCATGCCGTCGAGCGCCGAGAACACGCCGACCATCAGGCCGGAGAGCACCAGGAAGGCGCCCATGTACTGGTTGACGCGGGTCTCAATCACCTCCCAGGCCGCCAGCACCACGATGATGGTGATGAAGGCCGTGAGCGGCACGAACCACATGGAGATGCCGTCCACCCCCAGGTGGTAGTAGATGTTGAAACGATCGATCCAGTGATAGTTCTCCACGAACTGCATCGCAGCCGTGTCGACCTTGAAACCGGTGACGAGCGGGAGGGTGACGGCAAAGCTCGCGATGGCAGCCACAAGGGCCAGCCAGCGCACGGTCTTGGCCTGGTCGTCGCGGCCCAGGGCCAGCAGGATCAGACCGCTGACGATGGGCAGCCAGATGGAAAGACTCAGCAACATTCTTATTCTCCGTCTCCGTGCTCAGAGACCGGTCAGGGCCTTGAACTGCGGCGCAATGAAGGGCCACAGCTTCCAGCTCATCAGGCCGATGACGCCAAGGATCATCACGAGGGCATACCAGTACAGATGACCCGTCTGGATGCGGCGGACCAGGCCGGCGATGCCGCCCACGGTCTTGGCCGAGCCGTCGATGATCACGCCATCGATCAGTCCGGCATCCCCGCCCTTCCACAGGCCCACGCCGATGGCGCGCGCTGCGGCGGCGAAGATGTTCTCGTTGATCCAGTCCATGTAGTACTTGTTCTCGAGCACCTTGACGAGCGGCGCCGCCACGCGGGCGATCGCCGCGGGGATCTGCGGTGCGACCATGTAGAACAGGTAGGCCGTCAGCACGCCGCTCAGGGCCAGCCAGAACGGCAGGCTCATCACGCCGTGCGTGGCCATGGCCACCGCGCCGTGGAACTCTTCCTTGAGCTCGCCCATGGCGTGGTGCAGCTCGGGGTTCACGACGATGGCGTCCTTGAAGAAGTCGCCAAAGAGCATGGGCTCGATGGTGTAGAAGCCCACCAGCACCGAGGGGATGGCCAGCAGCACCAGCGGCGCGGTCACCACCCAGGGGCTCTCATGAGGCTGGTGGACTTCGCTGTGGTCGCCCGGCTCTTCATGGGCACCATGGTCTTCCGGCGGGAAGGGCTTGTGGTGGAAGTGCTCCTTGCCGTGGAAGACCAGGAAGTACATCCGGAAGCTGTAGAAGGCCGTCACGAACACGCCGATGATCACCGCGGCGTAGGCGAAGTGCGCGGCCGGCAGGTGGCTGGCGTGCACGGCCTCGATGATGGAGTCCTTCGAGTAGAAGCCCGAGAAGAAGGGCGTGCCGATCAGCGCCAGCGAGCCCAGCAGCGAGGTGATCCAGGTGATGGGCATGTACTTGCGCAGGCCGCCCATATTGCGGATGTCCTGGTCATGGTGCATGCCGATGATCACCGAGCCGGCGCCGAGAAACAGCAGGGCCTTGAAGAAGGCGTGCGTCATCAGGTGGAACACGGCGACCGAGTAGGCCGAGGCGCCCAGCGCCACGGTCATGTAGCCCAGCTGCGAAAGCGTCGAGTAGGCCACGACACGCTTGATGTCGTTCTGGATGATGCCCAGGAAACCCATGAACAGCGCCGTGATGGCACCGATCACCAGGATGAAGTTCAGCGCCGTGTCGGAGAGCTCGAACAGCGGGCTCATGCGCGAGACCATGAAGATGCCGGCCGTCACCATGGTGGCGGCGTGGATCAGCGCGGAGATGGGGGTCGGGCCTTCCATCGAGTCCGGCAGCCACACGTGCAGCGGGAACTGGGCCGACTTGCCCATCGCGCCGATGAACAGGCAGATGCAGGCCACGGTCAGCATCATCCAGTCGCCGCCCCACAGCGGGGTCGGGAACTTGATCTGCGCCAGTTCGTTGGCCTTGGCGAAGGTCTCGCTGTAGTTCAGCGAGCCGCCGTAGGCCACCAGCAGGCCGATGCCCAGGATGAAGCCGAAGTCACCGACCCGGTTCACCAGGAAGGCCTTCATGTTGGCGAAGATCGCCGTCGGCTTGGTGTACCAGAAGCCGATCAGCAGGTAGGAAACCAGGCCCACCGCTTCCCAGCCGAAGAACAGCTGCAGCATGTTGTTGCTCATGACGAGCATCAGCATGGAGAAGGTGAACAGCGAGATGTAGGCGAAGAAGCGCTGGTAGCCCGGGTCCTCTTCCATGTAGCCGATGGTGTAGATGTGCACCATCAGCGACACGAAGGTCACCACCACCATCATCATGGCCGTCAGGCCGTCGACCAGGAAGCCGACTTCCATCTTGAGACCGCCCAGCACCATCCATTCGTAGACGGTCTGGTTGAAGCGCGCGCCGTCGAGCACGCTGAACAGCGTCATCACCGAGATCGCCAGGGCGATCGCCACCCCGAGGATGGTGACGGTGTGCGCGCCCTTGCGGCCCACTTGCTTGCCGAACAGGCCGGCCACGACGGCACCGACCAGGGGTGCCATGGGCACCGCCAGCAGCATGTTCTGAGAGAGTTGTGCAGACATCTTGTTATCCCGTGCCTTGTGTCCGATCAGCCTTGCAGGGCGTCGAGTTCTTCCACATTGATGCTGGCGCGGTTGCGGAACAGCACGACGAGGATGGCCAGGCCGATGGCGGACTCGGCGGCCGCCACGGTCAGGATGAAGAACACGAAGACTTGGCCGGCCATGTCACCCAGATAGTGGGAGAAGGCCACGAAGTTCAGGTTGACCGCCAGCAGCATCAGCTCGATGGCCATCAGCAGCACGATCAGGTTCTTGCGATTCAGGAAGATGCCGATCACCGACAGCGCGAACAGGATCGCGCCCAGCGTCAGGAAGTGGCCCAGAGTCAACGCTGCCATCATGCGGCTCCCTTCTTTTCGGCCGCGACATCAGCGGCAGTTGCTGCGGACGGGAGTTCGACCGTGGGCTGCACTTTCACGATGCGCAGACGGTCGCCCTTCGTCACCTTGACCTGTTCGGACGGGTCCTGGTAGCGGCTGTCCTTGCGGCGACGCAGGGTCAGCGCAATGGCGGCAATGATGGCCACCAGCAGCAGCACCGCCGCGATCTGCAGCGGATACAGATAGTTGGTGTAGATCTGGATGCCCAACATCTTGGTGTTGCCCAGCTTGGCCATTTCAGGCGCGAGCTCGGGCGCGCTGTTCAGGCGGAAGCCCGGCATCAGGATCGCAGCCATCTCCAGCGCGATGAAGGCGCCGACCAGCCCCGCCAGGGGCAGATGCTTCCAGAAGCCCTGCCGCACCTGGTCGGAATTGATGTCCAGCATCATCACGACGAAGAGGAACAGCACCATCACGGCGCCGATATAGACCAGCACCAGCGTGATCGCCAGGAACTCGGCCTTCAGCAGCATCCAGATGCAGGAGGCATTGAAGAAGGCCAGGATCAGGAAGAGCGCCGAATGCACGGTGCTCCGGGCCGTGATCACACGGAAGGCGGAACCCAGCAGCACGGCTGAGAAGAGGTAGAACAGTGCGGTGGTGATGTCCATGGTGTTCCCACAAATTCGTTGACCCGAGGTGGCGTCTTGAGGCCGCGCGCCGGGCCGCTCCAGATCAGTGCTCTGGCGGCCACGTGCTGAAGACAGGAGGCCTCGTGCCTGCTGTCTTCGGCGTCCCCTCGGGGGACCGCCCAGGGCGTACCCGCCCTGGGCGAGGGGTCAACGGAATTTTGCGTCGGCCTCCTTGCTGGCTGCGATCTGCTTTTCGTAGCGGTCACCCACGGCCAGCAACATGTCCTTGGTGAAGTACAGGTCGCCACGCTTTTCGCCGTGGTATTCGAAGATGTCGGTCTCGACGATGGAATCCACCGGGCAGCTCTCTTCGCAGAAACCGCAGAAGATGCACTTGGTCAGGTCGATGTCATATCGCGTGGTGCGGCGGCTGCCGTCTTCGCGCACGTCGGACTCGATGGTGATGGCCATCGCGGGGCACACGGCCTCGCAGAGCTTGCAGGCAATGCAGCGCTCTTCGCCGTTCTCGTAGCGGCGCAGGGCATGCAGGCCGCGGAAGCGGGGCGACAGCGGGGTCTTCTCTTCCGGGAACTGGACAGTGATGTTGCGCGAGAGGAAATGTCGGCCGGTCAGGGCCATGCCCTTGAACAGCTCGGTGAGCATGAAGCTCTTGATGAAGTGCTTGACCATGGCGGCTTACTTCCAGATATTCAGCGGCGACTGGATCCACAGGCCGACGACGAGCAGCCAGACCAGCGTCACGGGAATGAAGATCTTCCAGCCCAGACGCATGATCTGGTCATAGCGGAAGCGCGGGAAGGTGGCGCGCACCCACAGGAACATCGTGACGACGAAGAAGGTCTTGCCGAACAGCCAGGCCCAGTTCCAGAAGGCCATGGTGTTCTGGATGAACTGCGGCGTCTCCATGCCCAGCAGGCTGAAGGAGATCGGTGCGCTCCAGCCGCCCAGGAACATGACGACGGCCAGGGCCGAGACCAGGATCATGTTGGCGTACTCGGCCAGGAAGAACATCGCGAAGGACATGCCCGAGTACTCGATCATGTGGCCGGCCACGATTTCCGATTCCCCTTCCACCACGTCGAAGGGGTGGCGGTTGGTCTCGGCCAGGCCCGAGATGAAGTACACGACGAAGATGGGCAGCAGGGGCAGCCAGTTCCAGGACAGGAAGTTCACGCCCATGGAGGCGAAGGTGCCCTTCTCCTGCGAGGTGACGATGTCCGTCATGTTCATGCTGCCGGTGACCATGAGCACCACCACGAGCGCGAAGCCCATGGCAATTTCGTAGGACACCATCTGCGCCGACGCCCGCAGCGCGCCCAGGAAGGCGTACTTCGAGTTGGAGGCCCAGCCGGCGATGATCACGCCATAGACCTCCAGCGAGGTGATGGCCATCAGGAACAGCAGGCCGGCGTTGACGTTCGCCACGGCGGCGTCCGGGCCGAAAGGCACCACGGCCCAGGCAGCCAGGGCCGGCATGATGGTCATGATGGGGCCCAGGAAGAAGAGCCCGCGGTTGGCGGCGCTGGGGAGGATGATCTCCTTGAAGATCAGCTTCACCGCGTCGGCGATGGGGGTCAGCAGGCCGTAAGGGCCCACGCGGTTCGGGCCCGGACGGATCTGGGACCAGCCGATGGCCTTGCGTTCCCACAGGGTCAGGTAGGCCACGCAGATCATCAGCGGTGCGACGACCGCGATGATCTTGAGCAGGCTCCAGACCACGGGCCAGAGTGCGCCCAGCAGGGAGGCGCCGGATTGGTAGAGGCTTTCGATCATCGCGTCACACCTTGGCAATCGTCAGGCTGCCGAATGCGGCACCCAGGGCGGCGGTTTCGGGCAGGCCGCTGGGCACGCGCACCACGTTGGCGGGCAGCGTGGCGTCCAGCTTGGCCTTGAGGCGGGCCGAACCGGCGCCGTCCTGGCTCACCTGCACCTCGGCGCCCTCGCCCAGACCCAGCTGGGTCCACAGCGCCTGGCTCACATGGGCCACGGCGGCGTTCTTGGCGTCGGTGGTCAGCTGCAGCGAGGTGGCGTGGCGGACCAGCGCATCGGTGGCGTAGATGGGCACGTCAGCCAGGCGTTCCACGGCGGCGGCGGTACCGAACTGCACGGCGGCGCTCGAGGCGTTGTTCAGGCGGCTGCTCAGGTCGGCATCGACGCCCAGGGCCTCGTTGCGCACCTGCTCGGAGCTTTCCTGGCCGAAGCCCTGCAGGCCCAGCAGGCTGCCCAGCACGCGCAGGATCTTCCAGCCCGGACGGGTCTCGCCCAGGGCTTTGACCACGCCCACGAAGCTCTGCAGGCGACCCTCGGCGTTGACGAAGGAGCCCGAGGTCTCGGTGAACGGGGCCGTGGGCAGCAGCACGTCGGCGTAGTCCATGGCGGACTTGAAGGGGCTCATCACCACGACCATCTCGGCGGCGTTGACGGCCTTCACGGCGGCGGCCGGGTTGGCGCTGTCCAGGGCCGGATCGATGTTCAGCAGGATCAGGGCCTTGGCAGGCTTGCTGGAGAGCAGCTCGCCGGCGTTGGCACCGCCCTGCCCCGGCACCGCGCGGACCAGCTGGGCGCCCACCGTGTTGGCGGCAGCGCTCAGGTAGCCGACGGTGGCGCCGGTCTCATGGGCGATCCAGTTCGCGAGGCTCAGCAGGCTGGCGGCCTGCGGATGCTCGGCGGCGGCATTGCCCAGCAGCACGGCCTTGCGCGTGCCGCCCAGCAGGCTGTTTGCAATGGCTTGCGCTTCGGCCGTGGCCTGACCAGCAGCCGGCGCGCTCACGCCCTTGGCCGCAGCGACGGCAGCGGCGACATTGGCCAGCTCCAGCACCCAAGCCGACGGCGCGGCGGTGATGCGGTTCGCGACCGGCAGCAGCCAGTCCTCAACCGTGCCATGCAGGGCCGAGACCTGGGCGCCATGGCGGGCCGCCTGGCGCAGGCGCTGCGCGAACAGCGGATGGTCCTTGCGCAGGAAGGAGCCGACAACGAAGGCGCGGTCCAGCGAGGACAGCGCGGCGATCGAGCTGCCCAGCCAGCGGGCCTGGCCCTCAGCCGCACGGTTGTCGAAGGCAGCGTGACGCACGCGGTGGTCGATGCTCTGGCTGCCCAGGCCGCGCACCAGCTGGCCCAGCAGGAAGAGTTCCTCGACCGTGCTGTGGGCCGAGCCCAGGGCCGCGATGCTGGCGGCGCCGTGCGTGTCCTTGATGGACTTCAGGCCGTTGGCCACGTACTCCAGGGCCACGGTCCAGTCGACGGCCTTCCACTGGCCGCCCTGCTTGATCATGGGCTGAGTCAGGCGCTGATCGCTGTTGAGCGCCTCGTAGGAGAAGCGGTCGCGGTCGGCGATCCAGCACTCGTTGACGGCCTCGTTCTCCAGGGGCACGACGCGCATGACCTGGTTGTTCTTGACCTGGACGACCAGGTTCGCGCCAGTGGAGTCGTGCGGCGAGACGCTCTTGCGGCGCGACAGCTCCCAGGTGCGGGCGCTGTAGCGGAAGGGCTTGCTGGTCAGCGCACCGACCGGGCAGATGTCGATCATATTGCCCGAGAGCTCGGAGTCCACGGTGCGACCGACGAAGGTCTGGATCTCGCTGTGCTCGCCGCGGTGGGCCATGCCCAGCTCCATCTTGCCGGCGATTTCCTGACCGAAGCGCACGCAGCGGGTGCAGTGGATGCAGCGGCTCATCTCCTCCATGGAGATCAGCGGGCCCACGTTCTTGTGGAAGACCACGCGCTTTTCTTCGGTGTAGCGGCTCTTGCTCCCGCCGTAGCCCACCGCCAGATCCTGCAGCTGGCACTCGCCGCCCTGGTCGCAGATGGGGCAGTCCAGCGGGTGGTTGATGAGCAGGAACTCCATCACGCCCTGCTGGGCCTTGATGGCTTTCTCGCTCTTGGTGCGCACGACCATGCCCTGCGTGACCGGGGTCGCGCAGGCGGGCATGGGCTTGGGCGCCTTCTCCACGTCCACCAGGCACATGCGGCAGTTGGCGGCGATGGAGAGCTTCTTGTGGTAACAGAAATGCGGGATATAGGTACCGGCCTTTTCGGCGGCATGCATGACCATGCTGCCTTCCTGGACCTCTACCTTCTTGCCGTCGAGTTCGATTTCAACCATGGTTCGTGTCCTGGCGTTCAGGCCGCTTTGGCGCGGGCCTGTTGAGCCTGCTCGATCTTCTGCACGAACTCGTGCTTGAAGTGCTTGATCATCGCGCGCACCGGCATGGCGGCGGCGTCGCCCAGGGCACAGATGGTGCGGCCCTGGATGTTGTCGGCGACCGAATTGAGCAGGTCGATGTCTTCCATGCGGCCCTGGCCGTGGGCAATGCGCTCGATCACGCGGTGCATCCAGCCCGTGCCTTCGCGGCAGGGGGTGCATTGGCCGCAGGACTCGTGGGCGTAGAAGTAAGACAGGCGCAGCAGGCTGGTCACCATGTCACGCGAGTCGTCCATCACGATGACAGCGCCCGAGCCCAGCATGGAGCCGGCCTTGGCGATGGAGTCATAGTCCATCGTGCACTGCATCATCACCTCGGCCGGCAGCACCGGGGCGGACGAGCCGCCCGGGATCACTGCCTTGAGCTTGCGGCCGGTGCGCACGCCGCCGGCGAGCTCGAGCAGCTTCTCGAAGGGCGTGCCCAGCGGGATCTCGTAGTTGCCGGGCTTGTTGACGTCGCCCGAGACCGAGAAGATCTTGGTGCCGCCGTTGTTGGGCTTGCCGATCTCGAGGTAGGGCTGGCCACCGTTGCGGATGATCCAGGGCACCGCCGCGAAGGTCTCGGTGTTGTTGATGGTCGTGGGCTTGCCGTACAGGCCGAAGCTGGCCGGGAACGGCGGCTTGAAGCGCGGCTGGCCCTTCTTGCCTTCCAGCGATTCCAGCAGCGCGGTCTCTTCGCCGCAGATGTAGGCGCCGAAGCCATGGTGGGCGTGCAGCTGGAACGAGAAGTTCGAGCCGAGGATGTTGTCACCCAGCAGGCCGGCGGCACGGGCCTCTTCCAGGGCCGCCTCGAAGCGCTCGTAGACCTCGAAGATCTCGCCGTGGATATAGTTGTAGCCGACCTTGATGCCCATGGCGTACGCCGCGATCGCCATCCCTTCGATGACGATGTGCGGGTTGTACATGAGGATGTCGCGGTCCTTGCAGGTGCCCGGCTCGCCTTCGTCGGAGTTGCAGACGAGGTACTTCTGGCCCGGGAACTGGCGGGGCATGAAGCTCCACTTCAGACCGGTCGGGAAGCCGGCACCACCGCGGCCGCGCAGGCCGGAGGTCTTGACCTCGGCGATGACCTGGTCGGGGGTCAGGCCCGCGACCTGCTGGTCGCCTGACGGCTGTGCGCCGTCCTTGCCCAGGATCTTGCGCAGCGCTGCGTAGCCGCCACGGGCTTCGTAGTCCTTGATCGACCAGTTGCTGCCGTTCAGGTCGGCATAGATCTGCGGACCGATGTGGCGGCCATGGAAGCAGGTCTCGACGCCCTTGCTTTGAAACTTGGAGAGATCCAGCATGCTTGCCCTCAGTTCTTGGCGTGGGCCTTCAGCGTGTCGACGAGTTCGTCGAGGCGCTCATGGCTCATGAAGCTGCACATCTGGCGGTCGTTCACCAGCATCACCGGCGCATCAGCACAGGCGCCCAGGCATTCGCACTTCTGCACGGTGAAGAGACCGTCAGCCGTGGTGCCGCCCTCGTCCACGCCCAGCTTGGTGAGCAGATGGTCCAGCGCTTGCTGGCCATTGCGCAGCTGGCAAGGCAGGTTGGTGCACACGTTCAGCTTGAACTTTCCCGTGGGACGCTGGTTGTACATGTTGTAGAAGGTCGTGACCTCATACACCGCGATGGCCGGCATGCCCAGGTATTCGGCGATGGCGTCCTCGCTTTCGCGGGACACATAGCCCTGCTCCTGCTGCACGATGGACAGGCAGGCCATCACGGCCGACTGGCGCTGCTCGGCCGGGTACTTGGCGACCTCGCGGTCGAAGCGAGCGCGGGTCGCGTCGCTGAGCTGGTAGGGAGTGCTGCTCATCGGTCAATCTCACCGAAAACGATGTCCATGGTGCCGATCACGGCGACGGCGTCGGCAATCATGTGGCCGCGGGACATTTCGTCCAGGCCGGCCAGATGGGCGAAGCCCGGGGCGCGGATCTTCAGGCGGTAGGGCTTGTTGGCGCCGTCACTGACGATGTAGATGCCGAACTCACCCTTGGGATGCTCGACGGCGGCATAGGCCTCGCCCTCGGGCACGCGGAAGCCTTCGGTGAAGAGCTTGAAGTGGTGGATCAGCTCTTCCATGTTGGACTTCATGTCCACACGGGCGGGCGGTGCCACCTTGTGGTTGTCCGTGATGACGGGGCCGGGATTGGCACGCAGCCACTTCACGCACTGCTCGACGATGCGACAGGACTGGCGCATTTCCTCGACGCGCACCACGTAGCGGTCGTAGGTGTCGCCGTTCGTGCCCACCGGGATGTCGAAGTCCATCTTGGCGTAGACGTCGTAGGGCTGGCTCTTGCGCAGATCCCAGGGGACGCCCGAGCCGCGCAGCATGGCGCCGGTGAAGCCCATGTTCAGGGCCCGCTCGGGGCTCACCACGCCGATGCCCACCGTGCGCTGCTTCCAGATCCGGTTGTCGGTCAGCAGGGTTTCGTAGTCGTCAACGTTCTTGGGGAAGCGCTTGCAGAAGTCCTCGATGAAGTCCAGCAGCGAGCCCTGGCGGTTCTCGTTGAGCTGGGCGATCGTCTTGGCGTTCTTGATCTTGCTGACCTTGTACTGCGGCATGGTTTCCGGCAGGTCGCGGTAGACGCCGCCTGGACGGAAGTAGGCCGCGTGCATGCGCGCACCCGACACCGCCTCGTACATGTCGAAGATGTCCTCACGCTCGCGGAAGCAGTAGATGAGGATGTTCATCGCACCGCAGTCCAGGCCATGGCAGCCCAGCCACAGCAGGTGGTTCAAGAGGCGGGTCAGCTCGGCGAACATCACGCGGATGTACTGCGCGCGCTCCGGCACCTCGATCCCCAGCATCTTCTCGATGGCCAGGCAGTAGGCATGCTCGTTGGCCATCATCGACACGTAGTCGAGCCGGTCCATATAGGGCAGCGACTGGATGTAGGTCTTGCTCTCCGCCAGCTTCTCGGTGGCGCGGTGAAGCAGGCCGATGTGCGGGTCGGCGCGCTGGATCACTTCGCCGTCGAGCTCCAGCACCAGGCGCAGCACGCCGTGGGCGGCCGGGTGCTGCGGACCGAAGTTGAGGGTGTAGTTCTTGATGTCAGCCATGGATCAGGACTCCCGCCGGGCCGGCCCGAAGGCGGCCTGTGCCCCGCGACGGGGCAGCGAACGAATGTGGGCTTGGGGGCGAATCATTCAGAGTCCGCCGTAGTTGTCTTCGCGGATCACGCGCGGCGTGATCTCGCGCGGTTCGATGGTCACCGGCTGGTAGATGACGCGCTTCTGCTCGGCGTCATAGCGCATTTCGACGTGCCCGCTGGTCGGGAAGTCCTTGCGCATGGGATGGCCGATGAAGCCGTAGTCCGTCAGGA
Source organism: Burkholderiaceae bacterium (assembly GCA_041905785.1). GTDB lineage: Bacteria > Pseudomonadota > Gammaproteobacteria > Burkholderiales > Burkholderiaceae_C > Roseateles_B. The sequence goes on along the minus strand of JAYRKJ010000005.1, from coordinate 89,294 downwards.
TGCGGCGCAGGTCCTCATGGCCCTCGAAGATGACGCCGTACATGTCGAAGGCTTCACGTTCGAACCAGTTGGCCGAGTTCCAGATGGGGGTGACCGAGTCGACGCAGGGAAAGTCGTCGCTGGCGGCCAGCACCTTCAGACGCAGGCGCCAGTTCTTGCTGACCGACAGCAGGTGCGACACGACGCCGAAGCGCGGCCCCTCGTAGGCGCCGTCACCGTAGCTGCTGTAGTCCACGCCGCAGAGGTCGATCAGCTGCTCGAAGCGCAGCTCGGAGTGGTCGCGCAGGGTCTTGGCGACCGCCGCGTAATGCTCGGGGGCCACGCGGATGGTGATTTCGCCCAGCTCGCGCTTGAGGTCGAGGATCTGCTCGCCCAGCACCTTTTCCAGGGCGGCCTGCAGGGTGTCGAGTTTCATGGTCATGGATGCCCTGCCCTCTTCAGCGTGCGATGGTGTTTTCGCGGCGGATCTTGGCCTGCAGCTGCAGGATGCCGTACAGCAGCGCCTCGGCGGTGGGCGGACAGCCCGGCACGTAGACGTCCACGGGCACGATGCGGTCGCAGCCGCGCACGACGGAGTAGCTGTAGTGGTAGTAGCCGCCACCGTTGGCACAGGAGCCCATGGACAGCACCCAGCGCGGCTCGGCCATCTGGTCGTAGACCTTGCGCAGCGCCGGCGCCATCTTGTTGCACAGCGTGCCGGCCACGATCATCAGGTCAGACTGGCGCGGGCTCGGGCGGAACAGCATGCCAAAGCGGTCGATGTCATAGCGAGCCGCACCGGCGTGCATCATCTCGACCGCACAGCAGGCCAGACCGAAGGTCATGGGCCACAGAGAACCGGTCTTGGACCAGTTGATCAGCTTGTCGACCGAGGTGGTGACGAAGCCTTCCTTCAAAACGCCTTCAATACCCATAGCACGCTTTCAATCAATCGCCCGTGTTCCGGGCCGAGCGCCGGGCCGCCCCAAGCCGGCCCGATTGCCAGCCGCCAGGCTGGCGTCCCCGCGGGGGACCGCCCAGCGCGACGCGCTGAGCGAGGGGCAAAAGCTCACTCCCAGTCCAGGGCGCCCTTCTTCCACTCGTAGGCAAAGCCCACGACCAGGATGCCCAGGAAGACCATCATCGCCCAGAAACCTGTCGCGCCGATTTCGCGCAGGGTCACGGCCCAGGGGAACAGGAAGGCGATCTCGAGGTCGAACAGGATGAAGAGAATGGCCACGAGGTAATAGCGCACATCGAACTTCATGCGCGCGTCTTCAAAGGCCTCGAAGCCGCATTCGTAGGGGGAGTTTTTGGCCTGATCCGGCCGGTTGGGGCCGAGAAGATAGCCCAGGATCTGGGGCGCTATACCCACCACTGCGCCGACCAGAATGAAGAGGATGACGGGGAGGTACTGTTCCAGACTCACAGCTTTGCTCTCGGTTGCGTCCGCGCCCAGGGCCTCCAGGCCTCCGGCACGCCGACAGAGTCGACAAAAGCAACGGGCGCGCCGCTGGCGATAAATCTATCGCTCACGGACCGCGCCCGGCTTGTCCCTTAGCAGAATCGATCTTTCGATCGCCCCTGCAACAGGGCGCTTCAACCAGGATCGCTTGCACACCTTCGGGCTCCAACCCGAGGATGTTAACGCACGACCTCGATTGAGGAATTTGGTGCCGACGGCGAGACTCGAACTCGCACAGCTTTCGCCACTACCCCCTCAAGATAGCGTGTCTACCAATTTCACCACGTCGGCTGGTTTTTGCTGTCTGGTAGCGTGAGGAATTGCGTTCCAGACAGCCTCGTATTCTATACCGAAAAAATCTGGCCCCAGGGAGAAACAGAGGATTTTTCCCTTGCGATTGGATTGATCTGGGACAGACTTTCCAGTCGTGATGGGTGCCGCAGGGGGACAGGTCTTGCCTGGCCCGACGGCGCCCGTTTGATCAGTGGCTTGCTGCTGAAGCGGCCGGCTGGGCTGCCACAGGTGCTTCCGGAATCGCGGCAGCGCCGGATGCGGCCGGCGCAGGAACGCTGGCAGGCGCGGCGCGCTCCAGCAGGCTCTCCTGAGAGCGCCCGGCATCGCGATGGCTGCCGAAATAGGCCAGGCCCAGCGTGCAGGCAAAGAACAGCGTTGCGCAAATGGCCGTGCTGCGCGACAGGAAGTTCGCACTGCCGGTGGCACCAAACAGGCTGCCGGAGGCGCCGCTGCCAAAGGAGGCGCCCATGTCGGCGCCCTTGCCGTGCTGCACCAGCACCAGGCCGATCATGGCCAGCGCGCTCAGCAGCTGCACCACGAGGATCAGGTTCATCAGGACTTGCATTCGTCTCTCCAAATCGAAACAGTCGTCAGCCGCATTCAGCGGCCGGCGCACAGGAAAATTACTCTGAAGTCTCAGGCCGCCGCACGGCAGATGGCCGAGAAGTCCGCTGCCTTCAAGGCTGCGCCGCCGATCAGGCCGCCATCGATGTCCGCCTGGGCGAACAGTTGCGCTGCGTTGTCAGGCTTGACGCTCCCGCCGTAGAGAATGCGCATGGCGTCGGCCTTCTGCGTTGCCGCACGCAGCTGCTGGCGCAACACGGCATGCACGGCTTGCGCCTGCTCGGGCGAAGCCGTCAAGCCCGTGCCGATCGCCCACACCGGCTCGTAAGCCAGCACGATCTCGCCGATGCAATGCGTCAGCGTGTGGATCACGGCCGCCAACTGGCGCTTGACCACATGCTCGGTCTGGCCGGCCTCGCGCTCGGCCAGGGTCTCGCCCACGCAAACGATGGGCGTGATGCCATGGGCAAGTGCCGCCTTGGCCTTGTCCGCCACCAGTTGGTCGCTTTCCTGGTGGTAGGCGCGACGCTCGGAGTGCCCCACGATGGCGTAACGGCAACCGATGTCCGCCAGCATGGCCGAGGACACCTCGCCCGTGTAGGCGCCCTGCTCATGCGCCGAGCAATCCTGTGCGCCATAGGCAATCTGGGTACCGGTCAGCGCCAGCGCCGTCTCGGTGATGTAGGGAAATGGCACGCACACGGCCACGTCGGCCGTCCAGGGGCCGGCCTCCTTCAGACCACTCAGCAGCAGGGCATTGAACGCCCTGCTGCCATGCATCTTCCAGTTGCCAACGACCAGTTTCTTGCGCATGAATAACCTCGTGAAACTCACCAGACCAGGACGATCTTGCCCACATGCTCACCCGATTCCATCAGGGCATGGGCCTGCGCCGCCTGGTCGGCAGGCAGTTGTTGATAGATGACCGGCGCTATCTTGCGCGAAACCAGCAAGGGCCAGACCTTGTCCCGCAAGGCTCGGGCGATGCCCGCCTTGAAGGCCAAGGAGCGCGGACGAAGCGTCGAGCCGCTGATCGTCAGCCGGCGGCGCAAGACCTGACCCGCATCGAACTCCGCCTTGACGCCACCCTGCACCGCGATGATGACCATGCGGCCATCGTCGGCCAGGCACTGCACGCCGCGGGCCACGTAGCCCCCGGCGACCATGTCCAGGATCACGTCGACCCCGCGACCCTGAGTCGCCGACTTGACCTCGGCAACGAAGTCCTGCTCACGGTAGTTGATGGCGACGTCCGCCCCCAGCGCCAGACACGCCTTCGCCTTGGCGGCCGTGCCCACGGTCACCAGCACCCGGGCGCCAAAGGCCTTGGACAGCTGGATGGCGGTGACGCCGATCCCGCTGCTGCCGCCATGGATCAGGATGCTCTCGCCGGCTTGCAGCCCCGCCCGGTCGAAGACGTTGCTCCACACAGTGAAGAAGGTCTCCGGCAGGCTGGCTGCCTCGGCCATGCTCCAGGCCTCGGGCACCGGCAGGCACTGCCCGACAGGCGCCACGCAGCGCTCGGCGTAGCCGCCACCCGCCACCAGCGCGCAGACGGCGTCGCCGATGCCCAACCCGGCCGCCGCCATCGCGATCGCGTCACCCGCGACGATGCGCCCAGCGACTTCCAGCCCCGGCAAGGGGCTGGCCCCAGGCGGCGGCGGATAGGCACCCTTGCGCTGCAGCACGTCGGGGCGGTTGATGCCATAGGCCTCCACCGCAATGAGGCACTCCCCTGCCCCGGCCTCAGGCTCGGGCAGGGTCTGCAACTGCAAGACCTCGGGTCCGCCAGGCTGACTGATGGCAATGGCGCGCATGCCGTCTCGCTCGCTCGCGGTCGCGCCTTACTCGGCTGCCGATTCGGCCGCCACTGCTGCAGGCGCAGCGTCGCGATCGATCAGGGCCTTCATCGACAACTTGATGCGACCCTTCTCGTCGGTCTCCAGGACCTTGACCTTGACGATCTGGCCTTCCTTCAGGAAGTCGGTGACCTTCTCCACACGCTGGTGGGCGATCTGGCTGATGTGCAGCAGGCCGTCCTTGCCCGGCAGCAGGTTCACCAGGGCGCCGAAGTCCAGGATCTTGGTGATCGGGCCTTCGTAGACCTTGCCCACTTCCACTTCGGCAGTGATTTCCTCGATGCGCTTCTTGGCGGCAGCGGCCCGATCGGCATCGGTGGAGGCAATGGTGATGGTGCCGTCTTCAGCGATGTCGATCTGGGTGCCGGTTTCCTCGGTCAGCGCACGGATGGTGGCGCCGCCCTTGCCGATCACGTCACGGATCTTCTCGGGGTTGATCTTCATGGTGTACAGGCGCGGCGCGAACTGCGACACCTCGGTCTTGGCGCCGCCCACGGCCTCGACCATCTTGGACAGGATGTGCATGCGGGCTTCCTTGGCCTGGGCCAGCGCCACCTGCATGATTTCCTTGGTGATGCCCTGGATCTTGATGTCCATCTGCAGGGCGGTGATGCCGCCCGTCGTGCCGGCGACCTTGAAGTCCATGTCGCCCAGATGATCTTCGTCACCCAGGATGTCGGTCAGCACGGCGAAGCGGTTGCCATCCTTGATCAGACCCATGGCGATGCCAGCCACGTGCGCCTTCAGGGGCACGCCGGCGTCCATCAGCGACAGGCAGCCGCCGCAGACCGATGCCATGGACGAGGAGCCGTTGGACTCGGTGATCTCGGAGACCACGCGGATCGAGTACGGGAACTCTTCCTTGCTCGGCAGCACCGGCACCAGGGCGCGCTTGGCCAGACGGCCATGGCCGATCTCGCGGCGCTTGGGGCTGCCGACGCGGCCGGTCTCGCCGGTGGCGAACGGGGGCATGTTGTAGTGCAGCATGAAGCGCTCGCTGTATTCGCCGGCCAGGGCGTCGATCACCTGGGCGTCGCGCTCGGTGCCCAGGGTCGCAGCGACCAGGGCCTGGGTTTCGCCGCGGGTGAACAGCGAGGAGCCGTGGGCGCGGGGCAACACGCCGGAACGGATCTCGATGGGGCGCACGGTGCGGGTGTCGCGACCGTCGATGCGGGGCTCGCCGGCCAGAATCTGGCTGCGCACGATGCGGGCTTCAATCTCGAACAGCAGGCCATCGACCTCGACGCCGTCGAATTCCACACCTTCGGCAGTCAGGGCTTCCTTGACCTTGGCATAGGCCTCGCGGCAGGCCTGGGTGCGGGCCTGCTTGGAGCGGATCTGGTAGGCAGCGCGCAGCGCCTCCTCGGCCAGGCCGGCGACCTTGGCGATGAAGGGCTCGTCCTTGGCAGGCGCGGTCCAGTTCCACACCGGCTTGCCGGCTTCCTTCACCAGTTCGTGGATGGCGTTGATGGCGATCTGGCCTTGCTGGTGGCCGTAGACCACGGCGCCCAGCATGATGTCTTCGCTCAGTTGGTCGGCTTCGGACTCGACCATCAGCACGGCAGCTTCAGTGCCGGCAACGACCAGATCCAGCTTGGACTCGGTCAGCTGGGTCTTGCCGGGATTCAGCACGTATTCGCCGTTGATGTAGCCCACGCGGGCGGCGCCGATGGGGCCGTTGAAGGGAATGCCGGAGACCGCCAGCGCGGCGCTGGTGGCAATCATGGCGGCGATGTCGGCCTGGACTTCGGGGTTCAGCGACACCACGTGCACCACGACCTGCACTTCATTGAAGAAGCCCTCGGGGAACAGCGGGCGGATGGGGCGGTCGATCAGGCGGCTGGTCAGGGTCTCCAGCTCGCTGGGGCGGCCTTCACGCTTGAAGAAGCTGCCGGGGATCTTGCCGGCGGCATAGGTCTTCTCGATGTAGTCGACGGTCAGGGGGAAGAAGTCCTGGCCGGGCTTGGGTTCGTTCTTGGCGACGACGGTGGCGAGCACCACGGTGTCATCGATGTTCACCAGCACGGCACCCGTGGACTGACGGGCGATTTCGCCGGTCTCCATGGTGACGGTGTGGGAACCCCATTGGAAGGTCTTGCTGACCTTGTTGAACATGCTCATGTGCATCTCCTCGATTGCGAATCAGTGCTTGCGGTGCACTGCGGAACCGGGAGTGGGGCTGGGTCTGGCGCGATGCCATTCCAGGGGGATTTGCCCGCGCCTTCAGGCCAGCAAACCGCCTTGGAATGACACATCCGCCACGTCAGCTCGACTCCAACTGCAAACAACAAAAACAAAGAGCCTGTGCTGGCTTAAAAGTCCAGACAGGCTCTTTGGCGTCATGGGCGACTTACTTGCGCAGGCCCAGCTTCTGGATCAGGGCGGTGTAGCGAGCAGCGTCCTTGTTCTTCAGATAGGCCAGCAGGCTCTTGCGCTGGTTGACCATCTTCAGCAGACCGCGACGGCCGTGGTGGTCCTTGGCGTGGGTCTTGAAGTGGGGGGTCAGCTCATTGATGCGAGCGGTCAGCAGGGCCACTTGGACTTCGGGGGAGCCCGTGTCGTTGGCGCTGCGTGCGTTGGCCTTGACGATTTCGGCCTTGTTCAGATCGGCGACTGCCATGGTGCGTTCCTTCAAATGGAAAGCCGCTGGCAGGACAGAACCCACGCAGACGGTTTCCGGTACTGGACTTGCGGACACAGGTGAAACCTACCCATGCCGTGCTGAGATTTCGCGCCGCAACCGCCCCCCGTCACAAACCCTCAGGAATGGTCAGGAAAGACCTGCAGCGCAAAACCCGCGAAGTATAGCGCATTTCAATCAGACACAGGACAGCGCCCCTGGCACGCACGACAAGCGCCGGCGGGCACACACGCTCCATCTGCAGCCATGCCATAGCGGAACCGAAAGAAACGAATGACAGCATTTGCCGTCATTTCTGCGAATTTCAAGACCGCCTCAGACCCGATTGCCGTAGCTCAAAGCAAGTTCAAGAACATGCGCCGCCCCTCTTGAAAGCACGGAACTGGCGCATAACTTGCCTGGAAGGGGACATCCCCCAGTGTCATAGACAGCCACAAGGAGGCCTTATGTTTCTCGTTCCCACATCGCGCCAAGCCAACGATCTGTCCCGCAGCCTGGAGCGCCTGTTCGATGACAGCTTCGGCAACTTCTTCGGCCAGGACACCCGCGAACTGAGCCAGACCCTGCGCAGCCCCGCCCTGGATGTCAGCGAGTCCGAAAGCGCCTACACCGTGAAGCTGGACATGCCCGGCGTACCTAAGGAAGCGGTGAAGATCACCGTCGACGGCCGCCGTATCAGTATCGAGGCGGAGCAGAACAAGGAAGAGGAAAAGAAGGACGGCGAGCGGGTGCTGTACCGCGAGCGTTCCGTCTCTCGGTTCTCGCGCAGCTTCACACTGCCGCAGGAAATCAACGAGGCCGAGTCCGGCGCCAGCATGGAGCATGGCGTGCTGACCCTGAGGCTGGCCAAGCGCCAGGCGAAGGTCGGCGCCCGCATCGCGGTCAGCTGATCACGCTCTGCAAGCCGCCTGGGCGAGTGCTCAGGCGGCAGACAGATCCCAGCGCGGCCTCACGCCAAAGCCACCGTCCCGGCGCAGGCGTGCCGTGCCGCGCTGCAGGCGCATGGCGGCGGCCATGGCGATCATGGCGCCGTTGTCGGTGCACAGACTGAGCTCCGGATAGTGCACCCGCACGCCGCGCTTGAGGCAGGCCGCATTCAACTCCGTACGCAGGCTGGCGTTGGCGCCGACGCCTCCCGCCACCACCAGGCGCTTGAGCCCGGTGCTCTTCAGGGCCAGCAAGGCCTTCTTGACCAAGACCTCGACGATGGCCGCCTGCGTGCTGGCGGCCAGGTCTGCACGCTGCTGCTCGGTGGGCGCGTCGCCCAGCCTTTTCACCTGCGTCAGCACTGCAGTCTTGAGCCCGGCGAAGCTGAAATCCGGCTTGCCGCTGTGCAGCAGCGGGCGCGGCAGCTCGAAGGCATCCGCCCTGCCCTGCTCCGCCAAACGCGACAGGTGCGGGCCGCCCGGATAAGGCAGCCCCAGCAGCTTGGCACTCTTGTCGAAGGCCTCGCCGGCGGCATCGTCGATGGTCTCGCCCAGCACCGCATACTGCCCCACCTCGTCGACCCGCATCAGCTGGGTGTGACCGCCGGACACCAGCAAGGCCACAAAGGGGAATTCGGGCGGATCGACGGACAGAAAGGGCGACAGCAGATGCCCCTCCAGGTGGTGCACCCCCACGGCCGGCTTGCCAAGCGCTGCAGCCAGCGCAACAGCCACGCCCGCCCCCACCAGCAGGGCCCCGGCAAGACCTGGCCCCTCGGTATAAGCAATCACATCGACATCCGGCAAGCCCAGCCCGGCCTGCGCGAGCACCTCGCGACTGAGCGGCAGGACACGGCGGATGTGGTCCCGCGAGGCCAGTTCCGGAACCACGCCGCCATAGGCCTGATGCATGGCGATCTGGCTGTGCAGTGCCTGGGCCCGCAGGCGCGGCGTGCCGGACTGCCCGGCCGGCGGCAGCTCCACCAGCGCCACGCCGGTCTCATCGCAGGATGATTCGAAGCCCAGGACCCGCATGCTCAGTGCTTTTCCTTGGCGTGGTTGATGGAGTATTTGGGGATCTCGACCAACACGTCCTTCTGCCCCAGGATGGCCTGACAGGACAGGCGCGAGTTGGGCTCCAGCCCCCAGGCACGGTCCAGCATGTCTTCCTCCCCCTCCTCCATTTCGGACAGCGAGGCGAAGCCTTCGCGCACGATCACGTGGCAGGTGGTGCAGGCGCAAACCTGGTCGCAGGCATGCTCGATCTCGATGCCGTTGTCCAGCAGGGCCTCGCAGATGGACGTGCCAGCGGGCGCCTTCACCTCGGCACCTTGAGGGCAATACTCGGGATGGGGCAGTATTTTGATGATGGGCATGGCGGTTTCTCGGTGTTCTGTTCAATGGGCGTCCGGCAGGCTCACATCTGCTCGATGCTGCGCCCCGCCAGGGCCTGCTGGATGCCGCGATTCATGCGGGCCGCCGCGAAAGCCTCGGTTCCCTTGGCCAGTCGCTCGACGCCCTCGTTGATGGCAGCGGCATCTTCGCCGACGGCCAGCGCTTCGAGTGCCCTCAGCAAGGCATCGATCTCGGTTTGCTCGGCGGCACTCAAGAGATCACCGTCAGCCGCCAGCGCCGACAGCGTGGCCAGGCGCATGCGTTCAGCCTCGACGCGCGCCTCGCGGAGGCCGCGTGCCTGCATGTCCGACTCGGCACTGGCAAAGCCGTCCTTGAGCATCTGCGCGATCTGGTCGTCGCCGAGGCCATAGCTGGGCTTGACCTGCACCGCAGCCTCGACCCCCGAGCCCAGCTCCCTGGCCGAAACGCTGAGCAGACCATCCGCATCGACCTGGAAGCTCACGCGAATGCGGGCCGCCCCCGCCGCCATGGGCGGGATGCCGCGCAGCTCGAAGCGCGCCAGGGAGCGGCACTCGCTGACCAGCTCGCGCTCCCCCTGCAGCACATGGATGGCCATGGCCGTCTGGCCATCCTTGAAGGTCGTGAAATCCTGCGCCTTGGCAATGGGGATGGTGGCATTGCGCTCGATCACCCGCTCCACCAGGCCGCCCATGGTCTCCAGTCCCAGCGACAGCGGAATCACGTCCAGCAGCAGGATCTCGCCATCGGCCGAATTGCCGGCCAGCTGGTTGGCCTGGATGGCAGCGCCCAGCGCCACGACCTCATCCGGGTTCAGGTTGGTCAGCACCTCCCGGCCAAAGAGCTGGCTGACGGCCGCGCGGACGGCCGGCATGCGGGTGGAGCCACCGACCATCACTGTGCCCTGCACCTCCTCGGCCTTCACGCGCGCATCGCGCAGCACCCGGCGCACGGAGGCGAGGGTGCGGTCGACCAAAGGCTTGGTGAGCGCCTGGAACTGCTCGCGGTCCACCACCACATCCAGCACGCCGGCATCAAGCGTGCACCGCAGCCGAACCGAGGCCTGCGTCGAGAGCTGCTCCTTGGCCGCGCGAGCCGCGACCAGCACGGCGCGCTTGTCATGCGCCGTGCTGAGCTGCAGGCCGGCCTGCGCCAGCGCCCAGTCTGCCAGCGCATGATCGAAGTCGTCGCCACCCAAGGCTGCATCGCCCCCCGTGGCCACCACCTCGAAGACACCCCGGGTCAAGCGCAGCAGCGAGATGTCGAAGGTGCCGCCGCCAAGGTCGTAGACCGCGTAGAGGCCTTCTGCACCATGGTCCAGGCCGTAGGCAATGGCCGCGGCAGTGGGCTCGTTGATCAGCCGCAGCACTTTCAGGCCGGCCAGTTGGGCAGCGTCCTTGGTGGCCTGGCGCTGTGCATCGTCAAAGTAGGCCGGCACGGTGATCACGGCACCGAAGAGCTCATCAGCGAAGGTGTCCTCGGCTCGGTAGCGCAGGGTCGCCAGGATTTCCGCCGACACCTCCACCGGCGTCTTCAGGCCTTCGCGAGTCGCCAGGCTCAGCATGCCGGGCGTGTCTTCAAACTGGTAGGGCAGCTTGTCGCGACCTTGGATGTCCTGCAGGCTGCGCCCCATGAATCGCTTCACTGAGACGATGGTATTGAGCGGATCCTCGGCCTGCGCCGCCAGCGCCTCGGCGCCGATCTGCCGGCGCCCGCCTTCGAGATAGCGCACGGCGGAAGGCAGGATCACACGCCCTTGCGCATCCGGCAGGCACTCCGCCACGCCATGGCGGACCGCGGCGACCAAGGAGTGCGTGGTCCCCAGGTCAATGCCCACGGCAATGCGACGCTCATGCGGATTCGGTGAGGCGCCGGGTTCGGAAATCTGCAGCAGGGCCATGAGAAATCAATCAGTTCAGGTCTGTTCTTGTTCTGGGCAGCGCGACACGCAGGCACGCGGCTCGACGCGGCATTCAATACTGTTCCAGGGCTTCGAGGCGTCGATCAATGTCGGCGCGAAAGCGGGCCACGAACATCAGCGCACGCACGCATTGGGCAGCCGCTTCGGCATCCCCCTGCTCATCGAGCAGGCGGCCGGCCTCGCGCAGCAGCTCCGTTTCGCGCAGCGCCACCTCGGCATCCAGGGCCTGCACGGCCTCCAGCGTTTCTGCCTCGTCCAGCGACTCGCGCCAGGCCATCTGCTCCATCAGGAAGCTGGCCGGCATGCGCGTGTTCTCATGCGCCTGCAAGGCGGCACCGCGCAACTCGCAAAGATAGGCCGCACGCTTGAGCGGATCCCGCAGGCGCTGGTGCGCCTCGTTGACGCGCAGAGCCCACTGCATGGCCTGGCGCTGCGCCGCAGCGCCCTCGCTGGCGTACTTGTCCGGATGCACCTGGGCCGCCAGCGCTTTCCAGCGTGACTCGATCTCCTCGCGCGACTGCGCATGCCGCTGCGGCAGCCCGAACAAGGTGAAGTCGTCGTCAGCGAGATTCATGCATCACATCCTTCCGCCTGCCGCGAGACCAGCTGCGCTCGCGGCCTGGCCTGAAGCACAAAAGGCGCGAGACTCCCCGCGCCCTTGACCATCGGTCCCCAAGCTCACACCCGGAAAGACTCGCCGCAGCCGCAACGGTCCTTTTCCCGCGGGTTGCGGAACTTGAAGCCTTCATTCAGCCCCTCGCGAACGAAGTCCAGCTCCGTGCCGTCCAGGTAGGGCAGGCTCTTGGGATCGACCAGCACCTTGACGCCATGGCCCTCGAAGATCACGTCCTCGGGCGCAATTTCGTCGGCGTATTCGAGCTTGTAGGCCAGGCCGGAACAGCCGGTGGTCTTGACGCCCAGGCGCACGCCGACGCCCTTGCCACGCTTGGCGATGTAGCGCGTCACATGGCGTGCAGCGGCTTCGGTGAGGGTGACTGCCATCGAATCCGTCCTCGCTCAGTTACTGTGCTTGGCGCGGTAGTCGTCCACCGCCGCCTTGATGGCGTCCTCGGCCAGGATGGAGCAGTGGATCTTCACCGGCGGCAAGGCCAGTTCCTCGGCGATCTGCGTGTTCTTGATGGACAGCGCCTGGTCCAGGCTCTTGCCCTTGACCCACTCGGTCACCAGCGAGCTGGACGCGATGGCCGAACCGCAGCCATAGGTCTTGAACTTGGCGTCTTCGATCAGACCCGTGGCCGGGTTGACCTTGATCTGCAGCTTCATCACGTCGCCGCAGGCCGGCGCACCGACCATGCCGGTGCCCACGGTGTCGTCACCCTTTTCGAAGGAGCCGACGTTGCGGGGATTCTCGTAGTGGTCAACGACCTTTTCGCTGTATGCCATGATGCTTCTCCAACGATCTGTGTATCTGTGTCTGCCTCAGTACGCCATGCTGCGCGTCGATCAATGCGCAGCCCACTGGATGGTGCTGAGGTCCACGCCGTCCTGGTACATCTCCCACAGCGGCGAAAGCTCGCGCAGCTTGGCCACGTTCTGGCGGATGGTCTGGATGGCGTAATCGATGTCTTCCTCGGTCGTGAAGCGGCCGAAGGTCATTCGCAGGGAGGAATGCGCCAGCTCGTCACTGCGGCCCAAGGCGCGCAGCACATAGCTGGGCTCCAGGCTGGCCGAGGTGCAGGCCGAGCCCGAGGACACCGCAATGCCCTTGATGCCCATGATCAGGGACTCGCCTTCGACGAAATTGAAGGACATGTTGAGGTTGTGCGGCACCCGGCGCTCCAGGTCGCCGTTGATGAAGACCTGCTCGACATCCGACAGGCCGCGCAGCAGGCGCTGCTGCAGCGCACGGATACGCTCGCGCTCAGCCCCCATCTCCTCCTTGGCAATCCGGAAGGCCTCGCCCATGCCCACGATCTGGTGCGTGGGCAAGGTGCCGGAGCGCATGCCGCGCTCATGGCCGCCACCGTGCATCTGCGCCTCCAGGCGGATGCGCGGCTTGCGGCGCACGTACAGGGCACCGATGCCCTTGGGCCCATAGGTCTTGTGCGAGGCCAGGCTCATCAGGTCCACGGGCAGGGTGGCCAGGTCGATGTCGACCTTGCCGGTCGCCTGGGCGGCATCCACGTGGAAAATCACCCCGCGTTCGCGGCACAGGGCGCCGATGGCCGGGATGTCCTGGATCACGCCGATCTCGTTGTTCACGAACATGACCGAGGCCAGGATGGTGTCCGGGCGCAGTGCCGCCTTGAAGACTTCCAGATCGACGAGACCGTTTTCCTGCACGTCCAGGTAGCTCACCTCGAAGCCCTGCCGCTCCAGCTCACGGCACACGTCCAGCACGGCCTTGTGCTCGGTCTTCACCGTGATGATGTGCTTGCCGCGCGACTGGTAGAAATGGGCCGCTCCCTTGATCGCCAGGTTGTTGGACTCGGTGGCCCCCGAAGTCCAGACGATCTCGCGCGGATCAGCGCCGATCAGTGCTGCCACCTGCTCGCGCGCCTTCTCATTGGCCGCCTCGGCTTCCCAACCCCAGGCATGGCTGCGCGAGGCGGCATTGCCGAAATGCTCGCGCAACCAGGGGATCATGGCGTCCACGACGCGCGGATCGACCGGCGTGGTCGCGCCATAGTCCAGGTAGATGGGGAGATGGGGGGTCATGTCCATGGTGAAGAGCTGGCGACTGCGGCTGGCTGCTGCTGTGGGTTCGGGAAAGAATTACTTCGACAGGGCGGTATTGCCCAGCGCGAAAACGGAGTTGGGAGCGGTGATGCGGATGGGCTTGACCACCGGCGTCGAGGAGATGGCGCGCTTGATGGGCGCCTCCTCGATGGTCACGCCCTTGGCAAGCTGGTCATCGACCAATTTGCGCAGGGAGACGGAGTCCAGGTACTCGATCATCTTGGCATTGAGGCTGGTCCAGAGCTCGTGCGTGATGCAGCGCCCGGTATCCTCGCCCATGCAGTTTTCCTTGCCGCCGCAGCCCGTGGCGTCGATGGGTTCGTCCACGGCCACGATGATGTCGGCCACAGTGATCTCATCCGACTTGCGGCCCAGCGAGTAGCCACCGCCCGGGCCGCGCGTGCTCTCGACCAGCTCGTGGCGGCGCAGTTTGCCGAACAGCTGCTCCAGATAGGACAGCGAAATCTGCTGGCGCTGGCTGATCGCGGCCAACGCGACCGGCCCGCTGTTTTCACGCAGGGCCAAGTCAATCATCGCGGTGACGGCGAAACGACCTTTGGTGGTAAGACGCATGCAACTCTCCTTCGGCCTGAAGACCATGAGCCTGCTCGAACACCAGGCAGAACCCCTCGAGATCCTGGGTTAACCCTGGTCTATGCCCGAGCATTTTACTCAATTATCGGCAGCTTCATTGAGCCATCGCTGCGCTGCAGCAGAAATACCTGGCCCACGAAGGGCCTTGTGAAGCCCGACGCCCAGGCACAGCGCCGTTGTGTCAGGCGCGTGCCGGCACTTTTCCCTTGTGCGACAAGGGATTGCAGACCAGCCTGCACGAGCCCTGGCCCAGGGTGTCGAAGACCGCATTAGTCCACGGCCTGGTCGGCGCCGGCTTGCTTCAAATCAAGTCAGATCGAGCCAGGCCGCAATGGCGGGCCGTCACTTGCGCCCTGCCTCAATCGGCACCACATTGTCGTGCGAAGCTGCGCCGAAGACCTGCTCCCGCAGTTGCGCCAGCTGGTCGCGCACCCGGGCGGCCTTCTCGAACTCCAGGTTGCGCGCATGCTCCAGCATCTGCTTTTCGAGCTGCGTGATGCGCTTGCTGAGGTCCTTCTCGCTGAGTTCTTCCAGTTCCTCCACCATGCCGAGCTTCTGGTCGTCCTTGCCACCCTTGTCGGAGTAGACGCCGTCGATCAGGTCGCGGATGCGCTTGCGCACCCCGCGCGGGACGATGCCGTGCTCCGCATTGAAGGCGATCTGTTTGGCTCGCCGGCGCTCGGTCTCGTCAATGGCCCGACGCATGGAGTCGGTGATTCTGTCGGCGTACAGGATGGCCTTGCCGTTCAGGTTGCGCGCCGCGCGGCCTATGGTCTGGATCAGGCTGCGCTCGGAACGCAGAAAGCCCTCCTTGTCCGCATCCAGGATGGCCACGAGCGAGACCTCCGGGATGTCCAGGCCTTCGCGCAGCAGGTTGATGCCCACCAGCACGTCAAATGCCCCCAGGCGCAAGTCGCGCAGGATCTCCACCCGCTCCACGGTGTCGACGTCCGAGTGCATGTAGCGGACCTTGACGCCGTTGTCGCTCAGATAGTCGGTGAGCTGCTCCGCCATGCGCTTGGTCAGCGTGGTGATCAGGACCCGCTCGCCGACGTCGACACGCTCACGGATCTCCTGCAGCACATCGTCCACCTGGTGCGTGGCCGGGCGCACCTCGACCAGGGGATCGACCAGCCCCGTCGGCCGCACCACCTGCTCGACGATCTGCCCGGCGTGCTCCTTTTCGTAGTCCGCCGGCGTGGCCGAGACAAAGATGGCCTGACGCATCTTGCGCTCGAATTCCTGGAACTTCAGCGGCCGGTTGTCCAGCGCCGAAGGCAGGCGGAAGCCGAATTCCACCAGCGTGGTCTTGCGCGCCCGGTCGCCGTTGTACATGCCGCCGAACTGCCCCAAGGTCACGTGGCTCTCGTCGATGAACATGAGTGCGTCCGCCGGCAGGTAGTCCACCAGCGTGGGTGGCGGCTCGCCGGGCGCCGCGCCGGAGAGGTGGCGGGTGTAGTTCTCGATGCCCTTGCAGTGGCCCACTTCGGTGAGCATCTCCAGGTCGAAGCGCGTGCGCTGCTCGATGCGCTGGGCTTCGACCAGCTTGCCGTCGGCGATGAACTGCCCCACCCGCTCGCGCAGCTCCGCCTTGATGGTCTCCACGGCCGCCAGCACCCGCTCGCGGGGCGTCACGTAATGGCTGGAAGGGTAGACGGTGAAGCGCGGAATCTTCTGCCGGATCTGCCCGGTCAGGGGATCGAAGAGCTGCAGGGTCTCCACCTCGTCGTCGAAGAGCTCGATGCGCAGAGCCAGCTCGGAGTGCTCCGCCGGGAAGACGTCGATGGTGTCGCCGCGGACGCGGAAGTGCCCACGCTGGAACTCCATCTCATTGCGCTGGTACTGCATGCGGATCAGCTGGGCGATGACGTCGCGCTGGCCCATGGTGTCACCCACACGCAGGGTCATGACCATCTGGTGGTAGTCGCTGGGGTTGCCGATGCCGTAGATGGCCGAGACCGAGGCCACGATCACCACGTCCCGGCGCTCCAGCAGGCTCTTGGTGCAGGAGAGGCGCAGTTGCTCGATCTGTTCGTTGATCGCGCTGTCCTTCTCGATGAAGAGGTCGCGCTGCGGCACATAGGCCTCGGGCTGGTAGTAGTCGTAGTAGCTGACGAAGTACTCGACAGCGTTCTTGGGGAAGAACTCCCGCATCTCGCTGTAGAGCTGGGCCGCCAGGGTCTTGTTGTGGGCAAACACGATGGCTGGGCGGCCCAGGCGGGCGATGACATTGGCCATGGTGTAGGTTTTGCCCGACCCTGTCACCCCGAGCAGGGTCTGAAAGCTGAGGCCATCGTGTATGCCTTCGACCAATTGCGCGATCGCGGTCGGCTGATCCCCTCCCGGCGGGAAAGGCTGGAACAGCTGAAACGGAGAGCCTTCGAATGTGACGAACTCACCCTTGGGTGCGTCGTCCTTTTCCTCGGTGGCGGTGGGGGCAGTGGCGGTGCTGGACATCGGGGATTCCCTGAGATTGGACGCCCCACAGCCCTAGAATTCCCGGGTCTGGCAGCGCCTCGAACTCAACAGCGTAGCGCAGACCGCTTCTGCTCGCAGCGAAGCACCCGCGAGCCTCATGCCACCGTCCTGTCAGGAAAGCCCCATGTCCTTGTTCGCCACCGTCGAAATGGCCCCCCGCGACCCCATCCTGGGTCTCAACGAACAGTTCAACGCCGACACCAATCCCAAGAAGGTCAACCTCGGCGTCGGCGTCTACTACGACGAGAACGGCAAACTGCCGCTGCTGCGCTGCGTGGCCGAGGCCGAGCGCCAGATGCTGGAGGCACCCAAGGCGCGCGGCTATTTGCCCATCGATGGCATCGCGGCCTATGACCTGGCCGTGCAGGGCCTGGTGTTCGGCGCCGACGCCGAGGTGGTGCGTGGCAAGCGTGTCGCTACCGTGCAGGCCCTGGGCGGCACGGGGGGTCTGAAGATTGGCGCGGACTTCCTCAAGCGCCTGAACCCCAATGCCCGCGTGCTGATTTCCGATCCCAGCTGGGAGAACCATCGCGCGCTCTTCACCAACGCCGGATTCCAGGTCGGCACCTACGCCTACTACGACGCCGAGAACCGCGGCATCAAGGCCGAAGCCATGCTGGCCGACCTGCAGGCAGCCGAGACCGGCACCGTGGTCGTGCTGCATGCCTGCTGCCACAACCCCACGGGCTACGACCTGACGCCGCCCCAGTGGGCCCAGGTGGTCGAGGTCATCAAGGCACGCGGCCTGGTACCCTTCCTGGACATGGCCTACCAGGGCTTCGGCGAAGGCATTGCCGAAGACGGCGCCGTGATCCAGCAGTTCCTGGCCGCCGGCCTGGACTTCTTCGTCTCCACCAGCTTTTCCAAGAGCTTCTCGCTGTACGGCGAACGGGTCGGCGCGCTCAGCGTGGTCTGCGCCAGCAGCGAGGAGGCCAGCCGCGTGCTGAGCCAGCTGAAGATCGTGATTCGCACCAACTACAGCAATCCGCCCACCCATGGCGCCCAGGTCGTCGCCACCGTGCTGTCCACGCCGGCCCTGCGCGCCCTCTGGGAAGAGGAGCTGGCCGGCATGCGCACACGCATCCGCGCCATGCGTGAAGCGCTGGTGACCGAACTGAAGGCCGCCGGCGTCGAGCAGGACCTGAGCTTCGTGACCCGGCAAAAAGGCATGTTCAGCTACTCGGGTCTGAACGCTGCCCAGATGCAGCGCCTGCGCAGCGAGTTCGGCATCTACGGTGTCGACTCCGGCCGCATCTGCGTGGCCGCGCTGAATCCGGGCAATCTCAAGGCCGTGGCGAGCGCCATGGCCGCCGTGATCAAGGGCTGACTCAAGGGCTGACTCAAGGGCTGACTCAAGGGCTGACTCAAGGGCTGACTCAAGGGCTGATCGGCCGGCCTCAACTGGCCAGCGCCGCGCGGGCAGACCGGCGGCGCTATTTTGTCGCCCGCATGACAGCGGCCGGCTGGCGCGGCGAATCCCGGGTTTGTGCGGGGTATTTCACCAAGCGCCCCGTCAGCATTGCCTCCCTACAATGCTGCAACGCACAAAACAAGGCAAGATGCTCCACAGGCATCCAAGCTACCACGCCGAGCCCACGCATCCCGCGGTGCCGGCCAGCCACGGAAGGGGTCCCCCATGCTGTACCAGCTTTATGAAACCCAACGCGCTCTGATGAGCCCCTTTGCGGAGTTCGCCAGTGCTGCCGCCAAGCTATACAGCCATCCGCTGTCGCCGTTTGCGCATTCACCGATGTCGGCCCGATTCTCGGCTGGCCTCGACCTGATGCACCGCCTGGCCAAGGACTACGAGAAGCCCGAGTTCGACATCCGCAGCGTGGACGTGGACGGCGTCGATGTCGCCGTGCAGGAGCTGGTGCCGCTGGAAAAGCCCTTCTGCCGTCTGCTGCGCTTCAAGCGCTACACCGACAACCCCGCCGTCCTGGCCAAGATGAAGACCCAGCCCACTGTACTGGTGGTGGCGCCGCTGTCCGGCCACCACAGCACTCTGCTGCGCGACACCGTCAAGTCTTTGCTGCGCGACCACAAGGTCTACATCACCGACTGGACCGATGCCCGCATGGTGTCGCTGGAGGACGGTCCGTTCCATCTCGACGACTACGTCAACTACGTGCAGGACTTCATCCGCCACGTCGGTGCCGACCAGGCCCACGTGATCTCGGTGTGCCAACCCACGGTCCCGGTGCTGGCCGCCATCTCGCTGATGGCCTCGCGCGGCGAACCCACGCCGCGCTCCATGACCATGATGGGTGGCCCCATCGACGCCCGCAGGAGCCCGACCGCGGTCAACAACCTGGCGATGAACAAGAGCCACAGCTGGTTCGAGAACAACGTCATCTACCGCGTGCCGCCCAACTTCCCGGGCGCCGGCCGCGCGGTCTATCCCGGTTTTCTGCAGCACACCGGCTTTGTGGCCATGAACCCGGACCGGCATCTCAACTCGCATTACGACTACTTCCTGGACCTGGTGCGCGGCGACGACGACAGCGCCGAGGCGCACCGCAAGTTCTACGACGAGTACAACGCCGTGCTGGACATGCCGGCCGAGTACTACCTGGACACCATCAAGACCGTGTTCCAGGACTTCGCCCTGGTCAACGGCACCTGGCGGGTCGGCGAAGAACTGGTGCGTCCGCAGGACATCCGGGGCACGGCCCTGCTGACTGTCGAAGGCGAGCTGGACGACATCTCCGGCGCCGGCCAGACCCGCGCCGCCCATGAGCTCTGCAGCGGCATTCCCAGCAGCCACCAGTATCACTACGATGCCATCGGCGCCGGCCATTACGGCATCTTCTCCGGTCGCCGCTGGCGCGAGATGGTCTACCCGGAAGTGCGCAGCTTCATAGCGAAGTACGATGCAGCCCCGCTGACTGCCGCTGCGGCAACGAGCGACAAGCGCCCCGTCGCCCGCCCGCGCAGCAAGGCCACCACCTGACGCCGCCCCTTTCGCAAGACCTTGACCGCCCCTCAAGCCCCTGTTGCCGCACTGATCGAGCAACTCGACCTCGCCCTGCCCCAGACCCAGTGCACGCGCTGCGGCTACGCGGACTGCCACGCCTACGCCGAGGCCATCGCACGCGAGGAGGCGGGCATCAACCAGTGCCCGCCGGGCGGTGCCGAGGGTATCGCCCGCCTGGCCCGGATCACCGGCCGTCCGGCCCTGCCCCTGAGTGCAGCGCATGGCGCGGAAGGCCCGCGCAAGCTGGCGGTGATCGACGAGGCCTGGTGCATCGGATGCACCCTGTGCATCAAGGCCTGCCCCGCCGACTGCATCGTCGGTGCGCCCAAGCTGATGCATGCCATCGTGGCGGAGCAGTGCACGGGCTGCGAGCTGTGCGTGCCGTCCTGCCCGGTGGACTGCATCTCCCTGGTGGAGGTGACGCCGGGCCGCAGCGGCTGGGCCGCCTGGAGCGAAACGCAGGCGCAAGAGGCACGTGAGCGCTACCGTTTCAAGCGTTTGCGGGAGCAGCGCGAGGCCGAGGAAAACGCGCAGCGCCTGGCCGCCAAGGCGCAGCACAAGCTGGCCCATCTGGCCGAGTTGACCAAGCCCGCGGACGAAGCGGAGCTGCAGCGCAAACGCTCGGTGATCGAGGCCGCACTGGCGCGAGCCCGGGCCAAGCGCGGCGACTGAACGCCTCGCACGGCCCGCTGAGGCCGTCAATCGGCGCGGGCGACGTCCCAGTCCCGGCAGCGCCCCGGCTGGATGCCCAGGGCCTGCAGCAGTGCGCTGCCCTGGCCGCCTGCGAGCACGGCATGCTCCTTCACGCGGGCGCCACGGATGCCATCCGCCCGCGTTTCCGTCGCCCCCGCGCGGCCGGGGTGGCACATCATCAAGCCGCCGTCCGGCAGGTAGTCCAGCCACCACTTCAGCAGTGCCGCGAAATCAGCCGAGGGCTGGAAGTCGTAGACGCCTGCGAAGTCCCGATTGACCCGCAGCCCTTCGGCCCGGGCGCCGGCTGCGAGCGCACGGGCTCCCAGCGCACCGATGATGGCCGCCTTGGCGCCCCGCCACTGCCGCGAGCGCGTGATGCGCAGTGCGCAGGCGTGGCCGTAGCGCGCGCACAGGACCTGCAGCAGCGCGTCGCGGATGCCGGGCAGCTGGTGCAGGTGCTGGTGCCCGTCAACATAGTCCGGCGCCCGGCCCAGGCGCTTCTCGAAGGCGTCCAGCTGCGCCTCGATCCACGGCCGCGCCAGGGAGGCGGGCACGGCGCCTCGGTAGGCTGCGAAGATCCAGCCATTGAGGCTGCGCGCCGCGTAGTGGGCGAACTCGTTGAGATCCAGGTGCAGGCCCAGGTCGGCCAGGCCGTCTCGCTCTTTCAGCGCCGGGGCCCAGTGCGGCCACGCCGGCGAAAGCACCATGCAGCTGGTGGCGCTGACCACGCCCGCATCGATGGTGTCCAGGATGCCCTGGCTGATGGCGCGGTCGAAGCCATAGTCGTCCGCGCAGAGCTGGATCCTGCGCTGGCTCATGACGAAGCCCCGGTGCGCCGTTTGAAGGCCCAATGCCGGCCCAGCCACCAGGTCATGGCGGCCACGGCGACCAGCACGATGACGAGGGCCAGGCGGTACTCGACGCCCAGCTGCAGCAGCAGCGCATACAGCAGCTCGTTGCAAACAAAACCCAGCAGGGCGACGCCAAAAAAACGCGGCAGGGCCTCCCGCCCCTTGGCCTGCTGGGCGGCGAAGGTCAGGCGATGGTGGCCGACGAAGCTCACGCCGAAGGCCAGCAGAAAGCCCATCACATTGGCCGCCAGCGCCGGCCACTGCCCGGCCCCGACCAGCAGCCAGACGACACAGAAATGCACAGCCGCCGCGCTGGCACCCACGGCACCGAACCACAGCAGGGACTTCAAGCGCGCGGCTCCTCGGCCCGGGCCGGCGAATGCTTCAGCGACGGGGTCAGGTCTTGCGTCACGTACAGCGGACGGCGCTTGACCTCGTCGAACACTCGGCCCAGATACTCGGCAATGATGCCCAGGCACAGCAATTGCACCCCGGCCAGGAAGGTGATCGAGGCCGCCAGGGTGGCAAAGCCGGATATCTCGTTGCCCAGGAACACCTTCTCGAAGACGATCCAGCAGCCGAACACCACCGAGAGCAGCGACACCAGGATGCCCAGGGCCGACACCACGCGCAGCGGCACCTTGGAGAAGGCCGTGATGCCGGTGACTGCCAGTTGCAGCAGGCGCATGAAGTTGAAGCTGGTCTCGCCATGGGCGCGCGCATCGGGCACGAACTCGATGCCCACGGCCGGAAAGCCCACCCAGGCGAACAGGCCCTTCATGTAGCGGGCACGCTCCGGCAGCTGGCGCAGGGCCAGCACCACCGATCGGTCCAGCAGGCGGAAGTCCCCCGCATCGGCCGGCAGCTCGAAGCGCGAGCCTTTCTGCATCAGCCAGTAGAAGACCCGCGTGTAGAGTCGGCGGGCCATGGGCTGCGACTCCCGGCGCCCTCTTTGCACGCCATAGACCACGTCATAGCCTTCGCGCCAGCGCTCCAGCATCTCGAGCACGCAGCTGATGGGATGCTGGCCGTCGGCGTCCATGCTGACCACCACATCGCCCTCGACGGCGTCCAGGCCCGCCGTCAGCGCGGCCTCCTTGCCGAAATTGCGCGACAGGCGCAGCAGCCGCACGGGCAGGCCCTGGCGGATCAGGCCCTGCACCACCATCACCGTGTCGTCCCGGCTGCCGTCGTCGACGACCATCAGCTCCAGGCTCTGCGCATGCGGACCCAGCTCCTCCGCCAGTTGGGGCAGCAGCCAGGACAGGTTGCGGGCCTCGTTGAAGGCGGGCAGCACGACCGACAGCAGCTGCGGTCGATCACGCATCAACAGGGGTGCCGCGGGCTGCGGCTGAGGGGAATTCTCAGTGGGCGACATAGAGGCACAGGTGCTTGTTGCAGGCCAGCGGCGCGCCTGGGGCAGGCGCTGACCGCGCGTCCCGGTCCAGGACTTCGTATCGGATGCGCGCCGCCTCGGGCGGTGTGTAGAGACGGCCCGCGCTGTAGAAGAATGCCGAGTGGTCGGGCTTGCCGGCGTAGCGCAGGCCACAGGCCGCGGTCCAGGCCTGGTTGCCGCAGGCCACTTCATAGGCGCGGATCAGTTCTCGGTCGCTGGCCTTGAGGGATTCCTTCGGCCCGAGCCAGAGAAAGCCCACGGCCAGCAGCAGCCAGACCGCTGCGCCCACCAGCCAATGGCGCGCCTGCGCCAGCCGCTGTGGGTCGAACTGCGCCAGCCACAGCAGCACTACGCCGGGCAGTGCGGTGACGGCATAGGTCGGGATGATGTTGCGGGCGGCACTGAAGAGCAGCAGCGGCGCTGCAGCAATGCACAGCGCATAGACCCAGAGCTCGCGGCCCAGGCGCTCCGCCATGGGCGGGCGCGCCCCTGCCCGCCCTCCGGCCAGCCAGGCCACCAGGCCATGCAGCACCCACGGCAGGGCCGAGATCAGCATGAACAGCCAGATCATGCCCAGCGGCTGGGCGTGGGCAAAACCGTAGCGGTCCCCTTTCCAGCCCGGCTGCAGGAAGCGCATCACATGCTCACCCAGCAGGAAATACTGCAGGAAGCCCGGCGTTCGGTGCTCGGCCCAGACATACCAGGGCACGGCCAGGCCCAACCAGATCAGCCAGGCCAGCGGGTCCTTGAGGATGCGGCCGACCACCGTCCCGTGACGCCGCCACAGCGCATGCAGCAGCAGCGGCAGCAGCGCCAGCACCCCGGCTGCGGGCCCCTTGGTGAGCAAGGCCAGCCCCAGGCCCAGGGCCAGGACGCGGCCGGCACGGCGCGCGGCCCCGGCGTCGGGCGCCGTCACGGCACGCCACCAGGCGGCCTGCACCAGCAGCACGGTGGCCATCAGCGTGGCGTCGGTCATCACCGCACCGGCGCAGATGAAGTACATGGGGCACAGCATCAGCGCCGCCAGGGCCGCGGCCCGCTGCACGGGCGCCAGGCTGGCACGCAGCATCCAGTCCAGGCTCCAGAGCCCCAGCAGCGCCCAGCCCAGCGCCGCCAGCCGCCCCGACCATTCGTTGACGCCGAACAGCGCCATCAGCAGCGCCTGACTCCAGGTCGAAAGCGGCGGCTTGGCCCAGAAGACCTCGGTCGGCGTCACATGCGGGCTGACCCAGTCGCCCAACTGCACCATCAGCCGCGCGATTTCAGCGTAGCGGGCCTCGGTATGGTCCGTCAGGGCCATCAGCGGCAGGGTCAGCAGGCGCAGCAGCACGGCAGCGGCCAGCAGCCACAACCAGGGTCGGGCGCCGGCGGCAGCCCGCAGCGAGGGCGTCGGTGATGGCGGCAAAACGGATGTCGGAGAAGAACTCATGCGGCTCGAAGAAAGCGCCTGGGGAGCTCCCAGACGAACGCGAGGCGCATTCTCGCCGAGGTGGCCGATGCCCGCTCCCCGTTTGAACCACAATGGCGCCATGAATGACGCCCAAGTCCTGCATTTTTTCCAGACCCTGCGCGCCGCCAACCCTTCACCCCAGACTGAACTGGAGTACGCCAGCGTCTTCGAGTGCCTTGCCGCGGTGCTGCTGTCAGCCCAGGCCACCGACGTGGGGGTCAACAAGGCCACCCGCAAGCTTTTCGTGCGGGCCAACACACCGGCCAAGATGCTGGCACTGGGGGAGCAGGGGCTGGCAGACGCGATCAAGACCATAGGCCTGTACCGAAACAAGGCCAAGAATCTCATCAGCACCTGCCGCATTCTGGTCGAACTGCACGGCGGCGAGGTGCCGCGCAGCCGCGAGGCCCTGGAAGCTCTGCCCGGCGTCGGGCGCAAAACCGCCAATGTGGTGCTCAACGTGGCTTTCGGTGAGCCCACCATGGCGGTGGACACGCACATCTTCCGGGTCAGCAACCGCACCGGGCTCGCCCCGGGCAGGACGCCGCTGGCGGTCGAGCAGGGGCTGCTGCGCCGGGTGCCGGCCGAGTTCATGGTCGACGCCCACCATTGGCTGATCCTGCATGGTCGTTACGTCTGCCAGGCGCGCCGGCCGCTGTGCGAACGCTGCAGCGTTCGTAGCGACTGCGACCATGGCCGCGCCCTGCCCTGACGCGGACGGTGGTCCCGCCGGCCCCTCTACAATGGCCCATCACCAGTAGGCGAGATCGTCCCAGCCAGCCATGCCAAGCATCACCGACCTTGTTGACCGGGTGGAGAGGCTCCTCCTTCGTCATGATGAGCTGACCCGCACCAATGCCCTGCTCGAGGAGCAGGTCCGCGCCCTGACTCAGGAGCGCGACGGCATGCGCTCTCGCCTCAACGCAGCACGCGCCCGCATCGACGCGCTGCTGGACCGCCTGCCGCTGGAATCGGAGAAGAACGCGCCATGAAGCAGATGGAAGTGACCATCATGGGCCAGAGCTATCTGCTGGGCTGCCCGGAGGGCGGCGAGGTGGCGCTGAGCAAGGCCGTGGCCCAGGTCGACCGCGAGATGTGCAGCATCCGCGACGCCGGCCGCATCAAGGCGCGCGAGCGCATTGCCGTGCTGGCCGCGCTGAACCTGGCCTACCAACTCGCCGAGCAGCCTGCCGCACGTTCGACGAGCGCAGCTGCGGGGCAGGATGCGGCCCTACCCGATCTCGAGGGCCTCATCAAACGCCTGGATGAAGCCCTTGCCCAGGACGGGCAACTGCTCTGAGTGCGGTCTGCGCGGCACTAGAATGGCGCTGTCCGTTGCGTTCGCGTGAGTCTTATATTTCCTTGAACCGATGCTCATTGAGCATGGGCTTGGAACATCGCCCGGCTGGTGTGATCGTCTCGCGTCAGATGAACCCGAAGCCTTGCTGACCTCGCCCACCTGAATCCCCTGGGTTCAGGAATGCGGCTCACGGCTCGCGGCGGACACCTTCTTTCACTCGACGCTGCGCTGCATGGCGGAGCGCTCTGGTCCCGGGCGCCCAGGCTTCACCTGCTCCGCCCGCATTCACCGGGTGCGTTGCGCCTGCATCCTGCGCCTTGGTTCCCTTGCAGTTCCCCCGCAGTGGCCCTGGGGGGCGCCCATGTACAGGCCATGCACAGGTGGCGCACAGGCCAGGCGTTGACCTTGTGCTGGCCCCTTGCTAGGGAGCCGCTCCATGCCCTGACGCTTCTTCGAACCGCATCGCGCCACCCGCTGCCGCTTTGCGACACCCTGCCGCTGAGACTGTGCCCATGAATTACTGGCTGATGAAGTCGGAGCCGGACGAATGCTCCATTGATGACCTGGCCGACGCGCCCGGGCAGACCGTGCCCTGGATCGGCGTGCGCAACTACCAGGCTCGCAACTTCATGCGCGATGCCATGCGCATCGGCGATGGCGTCCTCTTCTACCACTCCTCCTGCCCGCAGCCGGGCATTGCAGGACTGGCCGAGGTAGGCAGTGCCGTCTATCCCGACGCCAGCCAGTTCGACGTCCGCAGCCCCTACTTCGACCCCAAGTCCAAGCCCGAGGCGCCGCGCTGGCTGCATGTGGATGTGCGCTTTGTCCGCAAGACGCGCCTGCTGAGCCTGGCCGAAATGCGTGAGCACGCCGGCCTGGCCAGCATGCGCGTGCTGCAGGCGGGCAACCGGCTTTCCATCACGCCGGTCAGTCCCGAGGAATGGCGGGCCGTGCTGGCGCTGATCGGCGCCTCGGACCGCTAAGACCGCAGGGCCGGCTCGCCGGCCATCAAGCCGGCATCAGCTCTGGCTGCCGAAAGGAATGGGCGCCAGCACCACCTGGTTGCCTCCGCGGCGCTGTGCCTCCTGGATGGCGGACTGCGCGGCCTCCAGCAGATCCTCCTGGCGCGATGCGGTGTGCGGGAAGCTGGCCACGCCCATGGACAGCAGCAGGTGCAGGTCCATGCCCTGCACGACGACGATCTGAGTCAGGCACTGGCGGCGCAGCTGCTCCATGCGGGCGTGGGCGGTGGCGAGCCCGACGCCGGACAGCAGCACGGCGAACAACTGCTCACCCACCCGGCAGGCGGCGTCCATGGCACGGATATTGGCCCGCAACATGCGCCCCAGCCCTTCCAGCAGGCGCTGCTGGGCCTCGGCCTTGAGGTGGCGAGCTTCGGCGGGCAAAGCGTCCAGGGAAATCAGCACGAGGGCGAACTCGCGATGCTCACGCGTGGAGAGATCGATCTCGCGCAGCAGCTGGTCATCGAACTGGGCGCGCAGGTACAGGCCGGAGGTGTCGTCGCGACCGCTGCCCTTCTCAGACTCGCGCCGCAGCTGCTCCATCGCCTTTTGCTGCTGCTCGATCTGCTGCAGCGCGCGCTGCAGGTGCGACTCGCGGTGCTTCTCTTCCGTGCGCTCCGACCACATCGACATGACATGGTCCGGCCCCAGCGGCACCCGCGTCACGAGGAAATCCCGGCGGCGCCCGCCCAGCTCGAGCCTATGTTCGCTGAGCACCACATTGCGCTGGGCCATCACGGCCTGCTCGACCCGGCGCATGGCCTGCACTTCGTCGGAACGCATCAGGTCCACATCGCTGCTGCCCACCAGCGAGGACTCGGTGCGCTCGAACAGACGGTCCAACCCGCTGCTGGCGTACACATAGCGCCCGGTGGCCAGGGACTTGACCGCCAGAAAGGCCCCCAAAGGCTCGGCCAGGCTCAGCAAGGCAGCAGCACTGCCGCTGTCGGACAGGCCTTGCGACTGCAGCCAGTCCTGCAAGCTGCCCGGGCGACCTGATGCGCCCTGTGCGATAGCCGAATGAATGTCCATGCCTTGAAAGCCTTTTCGCTTCTTTCTGATGCTCCCGCGCGCCGGCCCGCGGCCGCTCCGGCAAGGTCCGACTGCGGCGCCCCGGCCTATCCCCTGCCAGGATGCCCGCTGCGGGCCAGCGGAGTGCTCCGCCGCGCATGGTAGCCAAATCCGTGCTGCTTGGCGGCGACGCCTGCCCCCTATTTGGGTCATCCTCCTCGTCATAGCACCGGGGGGACGCCGCCCGCGCATGCCTTGCCGCCGCTCCCCTTGGCGGGTTATCGGTGGCATGAGGCGACAATCCGCAGCCCCTCCCCCGGTTTTTGTGCGCCTTCATGCCCTGTTCGCCCGACTTCGACCTCATCATCATCGGCGCCGGTGCCGCCGGCCTCTTCTGCGCGGCCCAGGCCGGCCAGCTCGGGCTGCGTTCCCTGCTGATCGACCACGCACCCCGCCTGGCGGAAAAAATCCGCATTTCAGGCGGGGGCCGCTGCAACTTCACCAACCGCGAAGCCGGGCCCGCCAACTACCTGTCCGAAAACCCCAATTTCTGCCGGTCAGCGCTGGCACGCTACACGCCGCAGGACTTCATCGCCCTGCTGCGCAAGCACGGCATCGGATTCCATGAGAAGCACCGCGGCCAATTGTTCTGTGACGAAGGCAGTGAGCGCATCATCCAGATGCTGCTGGACGAGTGCCAGGCCGTCGGCGTGCAGCGCTGGCAGCCCTGCACGGTCGCGGCCGTCCACGCCAAGGCTCAGGGCTTCGAACTGGAGACCAGCCGCGGCCTGGTCTGTGCACCATCCGTGGTCGTGGCCTGCGGAGGCCTGCCGGTGCCCAAGATCGGCGCCAGCGACTTCGGCCTGCGGCTGGCCCAGCAATTCGGCCATGAGCTCGTCGCCCCCAGGCCGGCGCTGGTGCCGCTGACTTTCTCCGCCGAGAGCTGGGCGCCGTTTGCCGAGCTGGCCGGCCTGTCCCTCGAGGTGGTAGTCAGCACGGGCCAGGGCAAGCGGCGAACGCAGTTCCTGGAAGACCTGCTGTTCACCCACCGCGGGCTGAGCGGGCCGGCCATTCTGCAGATTTCCAGCTACTGGCAGCCGGGGCAGGCCATCGAGATCGACCTGCTGCCCGGCTTGGATCTGGCCGCGGCCCTGCGCGAGGCCAAAGGGCACAGCCGCAAGCAGCTGGGCAATGCGCTGGGCGAATGGATGCCGCAGCGCCTGGCCCAGACCTGGCTCGCCCAGCAAAAGCTCGACAGCAGCCGCCCTCTGCCCGAATGCAAGGACAAGGACCTCGAGACCCTGGCCCGCAGCCTCAAGCAGTGGCAGCTCACGCCGGCCGGCGACGAAGGCTGGAAAAAGGCCGAGGTGATGCGCGGCGGCGTCAGCACGCGTGAGCTGAGCTCTCAGACCTTGGAAAGCCGCCGTCAGCCCGGCCTTTTCTTCATCGGCGAGGTGGTCGACGTGACCGGCTGGCTGGGTGGCTACAACTTCCAGTGGGCCTGGGCCAGCGCGCACGCCTGCGCACAGGGCCTGCTGGCGCGCCAGCAGGCGCAACAGGCGGGCCGCGATGCCAGCAAAACCGCAGGTCCAAGCGATGTCGAAACCACCACCTGAAACTCCTCCGGGCCGCATCTTGGCGATTTGACAAATCTGTGGCTATAATCCCTGTCTTTGCTGGCAAAAACTTGCGCGTCGATTCGGAAGCGGACTCCGGATACTTCCGCTTCAGAGCTTTTCGGCCAATCCTGGTTGAGGAACTTTCGGCGAACACCGAGCGCACATTGAAGGAACCATTGCTTCATGACCACCATTCGCGTCAAAGAAAACGAGCCGTTCGACGTGGCCCTGCGCCGCTTCAAGCGCACCATTGAAAAGCTGGGCCTGCTCACCGAGCTGCGTGCTCGTGAGTTCTACGAAAAGCCCACCGCTGAGCGCAAGCGCAAGAAGGCCGCGGCCGTCAAGCGCCACTACAAGCGCGTGCGCAGCATGCAGCTGCCCAAGAAGCTGTACTGATCGCAGAACCGATCGTTTTCTGGCGCCGTCAGGCGTCCATACGCTGCTGAGGGGGCCCGCCTCCTCAACAAAGCCCGCGCAGGACGCTGTCGCGGGCTTTTTCATTTTTACTCCACCTCTTACCGCTTGCTCATCATGACGCTCAAAGAACGCATCACCGAAGACATGAAGGCCGCCATGCGTGCCAAGGAAGCCGACAAGCTCTCGACCATCCGCATGCTGCTGGCGGCCGTCAAGCAGAAGGAAGTCGACGAGCGTGTGGAGGTGGATGATGTGATGCTGGTCGGCATCGTCGACAAGCTCATCAAACAGCGCAAGGACGCCATCGCCCAATTCAGCGCCGCGGGCCGCCAGGACCTGGCAGACAAGGAAAGCGCCGAAGTCCTGGTGCTGGAGGCCTATTTGCCGGCCCGACTGAGCGAGGCGGAAATCCAGGCCGCCGTGGCCGCCATCGTGACCGAGCTGGGCGCCAAGGGTCCCGGCGACATGGGCAAGGTGATGGGCGCGGTCAAGACCCAACTGGCCGGCAAGGCCGACATGGGCCTGGTGTCCGCCGCGGTCAAGAAGGCCCTGGCCTCCTGATCCGCTAGCATCCTCAATTGCACTGCACGGAGCCCCGTCCCATGACCCTGCCTCTCAACCCCCTGACGCCCGACTTTGCCGTCGCCCCGCAGCTGGAGCCGGCAGCCATGGCCGAGGTCGCAGCCGCCGGCTTCCGCAGCGTGATCAACAACCGCCCCGACGGCGAGGGCGGCCCGGACCAGCCCAGCAGCGCCAGCATGGCGGCGGCGGCCGCCGCCGCAGGCCTGCAGTACGTGCACCTGCCCGTGGCGGGCGGCTACCAGTCGCCCGAAGAGATCGCCGCCTTCAAGGATCTGCTGGGTACCCTGCCCCGGCCCATCCTGGCCTTCTGCCGCTCCGGCGCGCGCTGCACCAAGCTCTTCGTCGCAGCCACCCAGGGCTGATCGCGCGACCCCGGGCACCGTGCTCGGGGCTTTCCCTCATCCGCACCCGAATTCAGGCAGCGTTCAGCGGCCAGTCGATACAGTCCGGGGCAAGCTGGCAGGGCCCACCGCCCTCGCCCTTTGCCCAGGAACTGTCCCATGAACGCCTTGATTGCCTTTGCGGAGGCCATCGACAGACTCAACGACCGATTCGGTTTTCTTGCCGAATGGGCCGTGCTGCTGTCGTGCCTCATCAGCGCGGCGAATGCCGTCGTCCGCTATGCCTTCGACTTCAGCTCGAACGCCTTTCTCGAAATCCAGTGGTACCTGTTCGCCACCTGCGTGATGCTGGGCGCCGCACAGGTGCTGCGCATCAACGAGCACGTGCGCGTGGACCTGGTCTACAGCCGTCTGAGCGGCAAGGGCAAGGTGCTGGTCGACCTCTTCGGCCTCGTCGTCTTCCTGCTGCCCGTGATCGGCTACATGGCCTGGCTCTCCTGGGACCTCTTCCTGGGCAAACTGACCACAGGCATGCGGCCCGAGGACAGCATCGCCAGCCTGGGCTTCGTCGGCTACACGTACAAGCTGCTGGTCAGCGGTGAGGTGTCCAGCAACGCCGGGGGATTGATCCGCTGGCCCGCCGTGCTGATGCTGCCCCTGGGCTTTGGCATGCTCTGGCTGCAGGGACTGGCCGAAATCATCAAGCGCATCGGCTGGCTGGGCCACCGCTACAACATGGACACGCACTACGAGAGGCCCCTGCAATGATCAGCATGGAGCAATTCCCGCCCCTGATGTTCGCGGGGCTGATCATCATCATGCTGATCGGCTTCCCCGTGGCCTTCTCTCTGGCGGCACTGGGCCTGGGCTGCGGCCTGTTCGCGATCAGCCAGGGCTGGTTCCCGCCCGAGTTCATGGCCGCGCTGCCGCAGAACGTGTTCGGCATCCTCAGCAATGACCTGCTGCTGGCCATCCCCTTCTTCACCCTGATGGGCTCGCTGCTGGAGAAATGCGGCCTGGCCGAGGACATGCTCGATTCGATGGGCCAGCTCTTCGGCCCCATCCGCGGCGGCCTGGGCTATTCGGTGATCATCGTGGGGTTCATCCTCGGCGCGATCACCGGCACCGTGGCCGGCCAGGTCATTGCCATGGCGATGATCTCGCTGCCGGTGATGATGCGCTACGGCTACAACATGCGCTACGCCACCGGCGTGCTGGCCGCCTCGGGCACCATCACGCAGCTGGTGCCGCCCTCCCTGGTGCTGGTGGTGCTGGCCGACCAACTCGGCAAGTCCGTGGGCGATATGTACAAGGGTGCCTGGGGCCCGTCCATCCTGCAGGTGGTGATCTTCGCGCTCTACACCTTCTTCCTTTCGCGCATCAAGCCGGAGCACGTACCGGGCGTGCCCAAGGAAGCCCGCACGCTGCAGGGCTGGGCCCTCTGGAAGAAATGCCTGCGCGGCATCATCCCCTCGGCCGTGCTGATCTTCGCCGTGCTGGGCTCCATGGGCGGCCTGCCGGGCATCAACACCGCCGTCTGCACCCCGACCGAAGCCGGCGCCATGGGCGCGGTGGGGGCCTTCGTACTGGCGGCCATGCATGGCCGCCTGAACTGGCCCCTGGTCAAGGGCACCATGATGGGCACCATGCGCATCACGGCCATGGTGGTCTTCATCCTGATTGGCTCGCGCACCTTCTCCCTGGTGTTCCAGGGTGTGGAGGGCGGCCAGTGGATCGAGCACATGCTGTCCAACCTGCCGGGCGGCCAGATCGGCTTCCTGCTGGTGGTCAACGTCTTCATCTTCTTCCTGGCCTTCTTCCTGGACTTCTTCGAGATCGCCTTCATCATCCTGCCCATGCTGGGACCGGTGGCGGACAAGATGGGCATCGACCTCATCTGGTTCGGCGTGATGCTGTGCGTGAACATGCAGACCAGCTTCATGCACCCGCCCTTCGGCTTCGCGCTGTTCTACCTGCGCGGCATTGCAGACACGCTCTTCAAGCAGGGATCGCTGCCCAAGAAGGTGGAGTCCAGCGACATCTACATGGGTTCAATCCCCTGGGTGCTGATGCAGCTGATCCTGGTGGCCATCGTGATCTTCTTCCCTGTCACGGTGACCGCCTTCCTGGACAAGGAAAAGGCCGTGGACATGGACCAGGCCACCCAGCTGCTGCAAGGCATGGATACCGGCAAGGATCAGGACAAGGGCAAGGGCGAGCTGAGCTCGGACGATGCCAGCAAGCTCTTCGCGCCGGCGGCGGCGAGTGCACCGGCCTCGTCGCCCAGCAGTGCGGCCGAAGACCCGAACGAAGCCGTGCTGCGGGCGCTGCAGCAGGAAGGCAAGAAGTAGCATTGCCCCTGGCAAGGCAGAGCCGGCTGACAGCAAGGTCAGCCGGCTTTTTTCATGGCCTGCCTCTGTATAGTGCCGCCATGGCCGCCCTTCACGAAAGCACGGACTTCCCTGGCAAGACGACGCTGCCGAAACACTGGCAGGACGACATCTACCGGTACTGCACCTTTGCCGATCTGGATCTGGAAGGTCAGGCGTTCGAGGGCCTGCTGGACGCCTGCATCCTCAGCAACTGCGCCTGGTACTGGGGCCTGTTCAACGGCACCCGCTTCATCGAGGTGGAGTTCCGCAATTGCGTGTTCCGCGGTGCGGCCTTTGCCGCCTGCCTCTTCGTGAAATGCAGGTTCGTGAACTGCCGCTTCATCAAGGACAGCATGGACTCGCCCTGCAGGTTCGACGACTGCGCATGGTTTTCCTGCGAGCAGCTCGGCTGCGAGGGTCTGCCGCACGCAGAAGCGGCAGCACCGGCCGCGTCGCGTTGACAGCCCGGCAGCTTGCCGATAGCCGAGGCGTCGCCGCCTTACCTGCCCGGCCTCACAGCCCGCCGATGAAATAGCGCTTCAGGCCTGCCAGCACCATCTCGACGGCAATCGCCGTCAACACCAAGCCCATCAGCTTCTCGATGGCCGAGACCACCGAGTCGCCCAGCAGCTTGCGGATGCGGTCGGCCAGGACCAGGGTCAGGCCGGAGATCAACATGGCGGCGGTCAGGGCGCCCACCCATTCCATGATGCGGTCCGGCTGGCGCGAGGCCAGCAGCAGCACCGTCGCCATCGCCGACGGGCCGGCCAGCAGGGGCACGGCCAGCGGAAAAATCAGCGGCTCGCGCCCCGGCTCCACGCCATAGGCCGATTCACCCGAGCTGCCGAAGATCATGCGCATGGCGATGATCAGCAGGATCACGCCGCCGGCCACCTCCAGCGAGCGCTCGGACAGGTGCATCACACGCAGAAAACCGTCGCCCAGGAACATGAAGGCCAGCAGCACCAGGAAGGCAATGCTGACCTCGCGCAGGGCCATCTTGACGCGCCGCTCCTTGGGCACGGCACGCATGATGGGAATGAAGATGGGAAGACTGCCCAGCGGGTCCAGCACCAGCAGGAGCAGGATCAGGGCGGAGAGAAAGCTGTGGTCCATCCCGTGATTGTCGGCGAGATTCGCTCGCGCGATCCGGGTTAACCACTAGCTCGCGTGCCATTCTCACGCGAAGCGGGCTGCGATCATGCGGCGCACCCACCCCCAATGCCCATGCATCCGCCATGTCCCAAGCCCCGCTAGACACCCTGGACCGCCGCATCGTTGAAATCCTGCAGCGCGAAGGGCGCATCGCCAACGTGGATCTGGCCGCGCGGGTGCAGCTTTCGGCGCCGCAGTGCTTTCGCCGGGTCCGGGCGCTGGAAGAGCGCGGCGTGCTGCGCGGCTATCGGGCCGAGGCGGCTCCTCAGGCCCTGGGCCTGGGCGTGACGGCCTTCGTGAGCCTCAATATCGAGGCGCAGGCCTTCGTGCGGGTCCGGGACATCGAGGCCCTGCTCAAGGCCTTTCCCGAGATTCTGGAATGCCACACGGTCTCGGGCGACTGCGACTACCTGCTCAAGGTGGTGGCCACGGACCTGAAGGCACTCTCCCAATTCCTGACCGACAAGCTGATGCAGCTGCCCGGCGTGGCCGACGTGCGCTCCATGATCTGCCTGGAAGAGATCAAGCCGCCCTCCCCGCTGCCCGTGCGGTGAAGACCTGACCCCAACCGCTCTCAAGCACGCTCAGCCGCGCGGGTGATGCTGGGCATGCAGGGCCTTGAGACGCTCGCGGGCCACGTGCGTGTAGATCTGGGTGGTGGAGAGGTCGGCATGCCCCAACAGCAGTTGCACGGCGCGCAGGTCGGCGCCGTGGTTCAGCAGGTGGGTGGCAAAGGCATGGCGCAGCGTGTGCGGCGAGATGCTCTGGCGGATGCCCGCCTGCAGCGCGTACTTCTTCACCAGCTTCCAGAACATCTGCCGGCTCAGGGCCTCGCCGTAGCGGTTGAGGAACAGCGCCTCGGGCTGTTTGCCGGCTGCCAGTTGGGGTCGGGCCTCGCGCAGGTAGCGCAGCAGCCAGTCACGCGCCTCCTCGCCGAAGGGCAGCAGGCGTTCCTTGCTGCCCTTGCCCATCACCCGCATCGCCGCCTCCTTGAGGCCCACGTGCAGGGTCTTCAACTCCACCAGCTCACTGACGCGCAGCCCGCTGGCGTACATCAGCTCCAGCATGGCGCGGTCGCGCAGGCCCAGGGCGTCGTCCACGTCCGGCGCCTGCAGCAGCGCTTCCACCTGGGTCTGACTCAGGGTCTTGATGCTGCGCTGCAGTCGGTGCGAGGGCAGCAGTTGCAGGGTCGGGTCTTGCCTCAGCCGAGCTTCGCGCAGCGCCCAGCGGTAGTAGCGCTTGAACACGCTCAGGCGCCGGTTGGCGCTGCTGGGCTTGCTGCCTTCATGCCGTGCGCTGATGTAGGCCTGAAGGTCCGGCTGGCTGGCTTCGTCCAGGCAACGACCCTGCTCGGCAGCCAGCCAGTCGGCCAGCAGGGCCAGATCGCGGCCATAGGCCTGGCGGGTGGCCGGGGACAAACCGTCCTCCAGCCACAGCGCCTCCACGAAAAGCCCGAGAGCCAGCTCGCTGGCCTGCCGCGCCGGGTTGTGCGGCGCTGCGGCAGGCGTCTTGCGGGGAGAGGGCACGAGCGAGGGCTCAGTCCAGCTTCAGCTTCTGCGTCTCGACCACCTTCTTGTAGACCTCGTATTCGGCCTTGATCTGCGCGGCAAACTGCTCGGGCGTGTTGGCCACGATCATCGAGCCGGTTTCCTCGATGCGCTTGCGGACCTCGGGCATCTCCAGCGTCTTCTTGACCGCGGTGCTGACCTTGTCCACCACTTCCTTGGGCAGGCCCTTGGGGCCGTAGATGCCGTAATAGGCCATGCGGTTCACCGGCTCCAGACCGACTTCCTTGAAGGTGGGCACCTGCGGCAGCTGGGGCAGGCGCTGGGGTGCTGCAACGACGATGGGAATCAGCCGCCCGTCCTTGATGAAGGGCAGCGCCGAGGGCAGGTTGTCGAAGATCATGGGCACCTGACCCGCCACCGTGTCATTGAGCGCCGGCCCGGCCCCGCGGTAGGGGATGTGCAGCACGAACACCCCGGCCAGCGACTTGTACAGCTCCATCTGCAGATGGCCGATGCCGCCGGTCCCCGAGGTGGCATAGCTGTACTTGCCGGGGTTCTTCTTGAGCTCGGCGACGAAGCCCTTGTAGTCGCGGGCCGGGAAGCTGGGATGCACGGCGATCACGTTCGGCGTTGCCGCCACGTTGATGATGGGCGTGAAGTCGGTCAGCGGGTTGTAGGGGATCTTGGGGTCGATGGCGGGATTGGCCGCGGTCGTCGATACCGTCGCCATGCCCAGCGAATAGCCGTCCGGCACGGCCTTGGCCGTTTCATTGGCGCCGATCTTGCCGCCGCCGCCGGCCTTGTTCTCCACCACCATGGTCTGGCCCAATGGACCGTTGATCTTCTCGGCGACCACGCGGGCCACGATATCCGTCGTGCCGCCGGGCGCGAAGGGAACGACCAGCTTCACCGGCTTGGTCGGATAGGCCTCGGCGTGCACCAGGCCCGGCATGGCGAGCACGGCCGTGGCCAGCGGAATGGTCTTGAGAAACGTGCGACGGCTCATGAGGCTCCTCTCGTGTACTGGCTGAAGGGATGCGCCAGTCTATGCCAGCTCGCGGCACCCTGGCCCGGTCCGGCGTCCTGCCGTTCGCTTGCTGTTCAGTCGCTGTCGAGCTGGCTCTTGAGCCAGGGGCGAGCGGCCGCCTCTTCGCGAAAGCCGGCGAAGGAAATGCCTGCGGCACCTTGCTGCCTGCCAAATTCCTGCCAAATGCTTTCCAACTGCCGGACAGCCGCCTGACAGGGGCCCGCCCCGCGCACCGTCCCGCCAGCCGGCGCACCGTGCAGGGATCCCCACAATGCTGCACTGGCACACTTCGGCCATGCCCGATCTGCTGCTCCTGCTGCCCGACTTCCTGCTGATCACCGCCGGCTTCGCGCTGTGCCGCTACACCGCCCTGGACCGTACGGTCTGGAGCAGCGTGGAGCGGCTGGTGTACTACCTGCTGTTCCCGGTCCTGCTGTTCAACTCGATTTCCCGCAGCCAGTTGAACCCTGGCGAGACCCTAGCGCTGGCGGGCTCGGGCGTGGCGGTGCTGCTCAGCGGCGTGCTGCTGGCCTATGCCCTGCGCCTGTGGCCTGGCACGCATGCGCAGAACCACGCTTCGGGCGCCCAGGTGGCTTTTCGATTCAATTCCTTCGTGGCCCTGGCCCTGGCCGAGCGGCTGCAAGGCGCGCAAGGCGTGGCCTGGATCGCCCTGCTGATCGCGCTGTGCGTGCCGCTGGCGAACGTTGCCGCGGTCTGGCCCCTGGCCCGGCACGGAGGGCATGGCTATCTGCGGGAGTTGACCCGCAACCCGCTCATCGTCGCCACGGTGCTGGGCCTCGTCGCCAACCTCAGCGGACTGCGCCTGCCCGAGCCGGCTGCCGTGAGTCTGCAGAAGATCGGCGTGGCAGCCCTGCCCCTGGGCTTGATGGCGGTGGGAGCGGGCCTGCGCTTCGGCGCCCTGCGCGATGCGCCGGCACTGGCCGGCGCCCTGCTCATCATCCGCCATGCCGCCCTGCCACTGGTCGCGCTGGGGCTGATACGGGCCCTGGCGCTGCCCGCGGCGCAGGCCTCGATGCTGATGGCATTTGCCGCCCTGCCCACGGCCTCCAGCAGCTATGTGCTGGCGGTGCGCATGGGCGGCAATGGGCCCTTCGTGGCGGGACTGATCACGCTGTCCACGCTCCTGGGCATGCTCAGCCTGCCGTTGTGGCTGCTGGTGCAAGCCCGGTTTGCGACATAGCCCAGCGCAGGTGATCGGCCAGGACCTCGTCGGCATCGGCCAAGGCCGCCCGAAGCGCCTCCAGCATTGCCTGGCGGTCGTTCGGGGCCAGGTCTTGCCTGAGCGCATTGCCCATGGCCACCGCCAGATTGCGCCGCCAGCGCCAGTGCCCGATGCGGCGGATGGCCGAGCCCTCGGTGCGCCGCAGGAACTCCGCCTCGCTCCAGGCCCAGAGCTGCAGCAGGCCAGGGGCCTGGAAATGCTCGCGGGTGTCGAAGTCCGGCACCGGGCTGCGCCGGGCGAACTTGTTCCAGGGGCAGACCAACTGGCAGTCGTCGCAGCCGTAGATGCGATTGCCCATCAGCGCGCGCAGCTCGACCGGGATCGCGCCGTCATGCTCGATGGTGAGGTAGGAAATGCAGCGTCGCGCGTCCACGCGGTAAGGCGCGACGATGGCCTGCGTGGGGCAGACCTCCAGGCAGGCCTGGCACTGGCCGCAATGGCCGGCACTGGGTTCGCTCAGCGGCAAGGGCAGGTCCACATAGATTTCGCCAAGGAAGAACATGGAACCGGCATCGCGCGACAGCGTCAGCGTGTGCTTGCCGCGCCATCCCAAGCCCGAGCGCGAGGCCAGCTCCACTTCGAGCACCGGGGCGGAGTCGGTGAACACGCGATGGCCGAAGGGGCCAAGCAAGCGCCCCAGCCGGTCCGCCAGCTGCTGCAGGCGCTGGCGCAGCACCTTGTGATAGTCCCGGCCTCTGGCATAGAGGGAGACCTGGGCGCGCAGGGGGTCCCCCAGGCCCAGCCACTCGATGCGGCGCCAGTCGGGGCCGAGGCGATCGGGCAGGTAGTCCATGCGCGCCGTCAGCACGCGCAGAGTGCCCGGCACCAGCTCGGCGGGCCGCGCGCGCTTGAGGCCGTGGCTGGCCATGTAGTGCATGCTGCCGTGGAAGCCGGCCTCGAGCCAGGCCAGCAGACCCGCCTCGGCGCTGCTGAGGTCGATGTCGGCCACGCCAATCTGTGAAAATCCCAGCTCATGCGCCCAGACCTGCAACTGCTGCATCACGGTCTGGGGGTCGAGAGTCTTCTGGGGAGTTTGCTGCATTTGGCCATTCTAGAAACCCGCGAGCTGCGCTGGCCCGACGAGGCCGCCTGTGAACGCTTCGCGCAAGACCTGGCACGGGCTCCCGGGCTCATGAACGCCTCCATCGAACTGCATGGCACGCTGGGGGCCGGCAAGACCACCCTGGTTCGCCATCTGCTGCGGGCGCTGGGCGTGCAGGGGCGCATCAAGAGTCCCAGCTATGCCGTGCTGGAAAGCTACGACCTGGCTGAGCACGGGGCCGAGGGTCTGGTCAGCCATTTCGACTTCTACCGATTCGGCGACCCCAGGGAATGGGAGGACGCCGGCTTCCGCGAGGTCTTCACCAGCCCGGGGCTCAAGCTGTCCGAGTGGCCTGAGAAGGCCGCCGGCATGTTGCCCGTGCCGGACCTGGCCCTGCGCCTGACGATTGCCGACGATGACAGCCGCCGGCTGCGCATCGAAGCCCGCACGCCGCTGGGCCAGTCGCTGCTGGCGGCCTTGCCCCGGGGAGCCGGGGCATGAGCCTTTCTGTCCTGTCTGCCGAGCGCCGTTCGGCCCTGCGCCGCATGGGCGGCCTGGCCCTGCTGCTGCAGGCGCCGACCCAGCTGCTGGCGGGGCCAGGTCTTGCCTCGATCGTGGCCGTGCGCATCTGGCCGGCCCAGGACTACACGCGCATCACGATCGAATCCGACAAGCCCCTGGTCGCTCGCCACAGTCTGGTCACCGGCCCGGACCGGCTGGTGATCGACGTCGACGACCTGGACCTGAGTCCGGGCCTGCGCGAGCTGCTGGGCAAGGTGCGGCCGGACGACCCCTTCATCGAGGGGGTCCGCGTCGGCCAGAACCAGCCGCGCGTCGTGCGCATCGTGCTGGACCTCAAGCAGACCGTGGCACCGCAGGTCTTCACCCTGGCGCCCGTGGCGGCCTACAAGAACCGGCTGGTGCTGGATCTCTATCCCGTGCAGGAACGCGACCCCTTGCTGGCGCTGATCCGCGAGAAGGAGGCGGCCGAAAAGGCGGCGGCGCAATCGGTGCAGGACGCGCTGGGCGAGCTGATCGCCAA
The DNA here is from genome assembly GCA_041905785.1 of Burkholderiaceae bacterium. Taxonomy (GTDB): domain Bacteria; phylum Pseudomonadota; class Gammaproteobacteria; order Burkholderiales; family Burkholderiaceae_C; genus Roseateles_B. The sequence continues at coordinate 49,451 of JAYRKJ010000005.1, read as the reverse complement.
GCTGGACAAGCCCGAATCCACATCAGCCGCCCGCCCCTCCCGGCCGGCCTCCGCCCCCGAGCGGCTGCCGGCGGCCAGCGCACCGCCGGTCGTCACCCAGGCACCTGCCCCGGCACCGCCAGCCATGACCAAGCAGCAGCTGGATCGTCTCATCGTCATCGCCCTGGACCCTGGCCATGGCGGCGAGGATCCCGGCGCCATGGGCCCCAGCGGGCTGAAGGAAAAAGACGTGGTGCTGGCCATCGGCCTGAAGCTGCGCGATCGCCTGGACAAGCATCCCAACATCCGCGTGATGATGACCCGCGACGCCGACTTCTTCGTGCCCCTGCATGAACGGGTGCGCAAGGCCCGCCGGGTGCAGGCGGACCTCTTCGTCTCGCTGCACGCCGACGCCTTCTTCACACCCCAGGCGCGCGGCGCCAGCGTCTTCGCGCTCAGCGACGGCGCGGCAAGCAGTGCGGCGGCCCGCTGGATGGCGGACAAGGAAAACGCCGCCGACATGATAGGTGGCGTGAACACCAAGGTCCGCGACGCCTCGGTGCTGCGCACGCTGCTGGACCTCAGCACCACCGCCCAGATCAAGGACAGCCTCAAGCTGGGCGGTGAGGTGCTGGGCCAGATCGGCCGCGTGGGCAAGCTGCACAAGCCGCGGGTCGAGCAGGCCGGCTTCGCCGTGCTGAAGGCACCCGACATCCCCAGCATCCTGGTGGAGACGGCCTTCATCTCCAATCCCGAGGAGGAGGCCAAGCTCAGCAGCGAGGGCTACCAGGCGCAGCTGGTGGAGGCCATCGCCACCGGCATTGCCCGCTACTTCGCGAAGAACCCGCCGCTGGCGCGCAACCGCAATCTCACCTGAGGCCCGGCCCGGCCTTGGCGGGCCGGGCCTTCATGCTCAGGGCTTTTGCAGCGGCATGCCCAGCTGGTCCAGCAGGAAGCTGAAACTGTCTGTGCGCTCGGCGATCACCTCGCTGGTGGACGAACCCATGCCGTGGCCCGCGTTGGCGCTGGTGCGCAGCAGGATGGGTCTTTCGGCCAGCGGTGCGGCCTGCGCCGCCTGCAGCCGCGCCACCATCTTGCGCGATTGCATGGGGTTCACGCGGCCGTCGTGGTCGCCGGTGGTGAACAGCACGGCTGGGTAGCGCGTGCCGTCCTGGACCCGGTGCAGCGGCGAGTAGGCATGCAAGGCGCGGAACTGGGCCTCGTCCTTGACCGTGCCGAACTCGGTGATGTTGAAGGCACCGTTGGCGTCCAGTTCCACCCGCAGCATGTCGTAGATGCCCACCGAGGCATGCACCGCGCGGAACAGTTCGGGCCGCTGGGTCAGCGCCGCGCCCATCAGCAGGCCGCCGTTGCTGCCGCCCTGGATGGCCAGGCGCTCGGGCTTGGTGTAAGCGCGGGCGATCAGGTGTTCGGCCGAGGCTATGAAGTCGTCGAAGACGTTCTGCTTGCGGGTCAGGTTGCCGGCCAGGTGCCAGGCTTCGCCATACTCGCCGCCGCCGCGCAGGTTGGCGATGACCAGCACCCCGCCGCGCTCCAGCCAGACCTTGCGCAAGGCGTTGAAGCCCGGCGTCTGGCTGACGCTGTAGCCGCCATACCCATAGAGCAGCACGGGGTTGCTGCCGTCCAGCTTCAAGCCCTTGGGGCGCAGGATATTCAGCGGCACCCGCGTGCCGTCCTTGGAGGTGGCGAACTCGCGCAGCACTTCCACATCGCTGAAGTCCACGCTGGATTTCTGCGCCAGGGCCGTGGCCTGCATGCGACCGTCCTTCTGGACGCGATACCAGGCCTGCGGCTGCGTGTAGCTCTGCACCGAAGCCAGCAGTTCGCCCTTGTCCCCCTTGACCAGTGCGTCCACGCTGGCGATGGGCGGCAGCGGCAGGACCTCGCTCTTGCGGGTCTTGAGATCGAAGCGGCGCAGCTCAGACGGGCCGCCCATCAGGTAGCTGAGGTAGAGCTGGCCGTCCAGCAGCTGGAAGCGCGTCAGCGTGCCCTCGGCCTCGGGCACCAGCGGCTCGGCCTTGGCCAGGGGCTGGCCCAGCTTCAGGCGCAAGACCTGACCCTTGGGTGCGCCCTTGGTGGAGAGCAGGTAGAGCCAGCCGTCGTCCGCCGCGCGCACCCCCTTGATCCCGTCCTGGAAGCCCGAGAGCTGCTGCCAGCGTCCGCCCTTGGGCTGAAGCCAGAAGGCCTCCTCGCCGCCATCACCATTGAGCACCTGGGCGATCTGCAGGCCCTTGGGCCCGCTGGCCAGGAAGATTTCCGCGATGCGGGGCAGGCCCTCGGCCAGCACCGGACGGTCCTTGCTCAGGGGCTCGCCCAGGCGGTGGCTCCAGACCTGCTGGAAGAACATGGCGTCAGCCTCGGGACGCTCGCCCGGCGCCGGATAGCGCGTGTAGAGCAGACCCCGGCCATCGGCATCCCAGCTGACCGAACCGCCGCCGGTGGGGAATTGCACACGCGGGATCACCACGTCGACCGCCTTGCCGCTGGCCACCTCATAGAGATGCAGGCTGCCGCGCTCGCTGCCCTTCTCGCTGAGCGAGACGGCCAGTCGCTTGCCATCCGGCGAGGGCTGGAACCAGTCGATGGCCAGGCTGCCGTCGGCTGCCAGCTGCGTGGGGTCCAGCACCACCCGCTCGGTCTCGGGCTTGTCCGGACTGTCCATCACGACGATGCGCGGCTGCTGGCGGCTGGCCTCGTACTTCATCGCGAACCAGTGCTTGCCGTAGCGGCCCAGGCTGCCGTAGGCGGTAGGCCGCGTCGTCACCAGCTCCTGGATGCGGGCGGCCAAGGCCTCACGGCCGGGAATGGCGTCCAGGCGGGCGCGCGTCAACGCGTTCTGCGCGGCAACCCATTGCTTGACTTCGGGCTTGTCGAAATCTTCCAGCCAGCGGTAGTCCTCGCCAACGCTGGTGCCGTGGAACTGGTCCTGCACCGGGCGCTTCTGCGTGGCCGGATAGGCGGGGTCCGCGGCGAGCGCCTGGCCCGCGGCGGCCAGCGACAGGGTGGACAGGGCGATCAGCTGCACCAGGCGGCGGCGCGGCGTGGACGGAGTGCTCGATGGTGTTCGCATGAAGGGCTTCCAGTGGTTTCAAGCGCGGCACCCCGGGGCGCCGCAGCGTGTGCAATCGTGTCGGTGCGGATGTGAAAGTGCCGCAGCCTGCATGGGCAGAACTGCGGCACGTGACGATCAGTATATTTTCAACATACCCGATCGGAATCAGGGTTTGACTTGGGTGAGCGGGTCGGCCTCACTTGCCCAGTTCGGTGGGCAGGGCCGGCGCCTTCTTCAGGTCCACCGGCTTGTAGCTGCCCAGGCGCTTCATCACCTCGGCAATGCCGGCGTCCAGCTGGCTGTCCTGGCCGCGGTTGACGCCCACGGGGTCCAGCTCCACCTCCATGTCCGGCACCGTGCCTTCATTCTCGATGCGCCATTCGCCGTCCGGCGTGAAGAAGCGGAAGAAGGGAACCGTCAGGAAGCCGTTGTCGATCAAGGGCGGATTGGCGGAGATGCCGATCAGCCCGCCCCAGGTGCGGGTGCCGATCAAGGGCCCAAGGCCGAGGCGGCTGAAGGCCCAGGGCAGGTAGTCGCCGCCGGAGCCGGCGTCCTGGTCGATCAGCATCACCTTGGGACCGTAGACCGCACTGCCCGGTGTGTTGAAAACCATGGCGTCGCGGTCCTTCCAGCCGGACAGATAGGGACGCTTGAGCACATCCAGGATGTAGTTGGCCGCATGGCCGCCGCCGTTGCGGCGGTCGTCGATGATCAGCGCTTCCTTGTCCGACTGGGCGAAGAACTGGCGGTTGAAATACTCGAAGCCGTTGCGGCCCGTGTCCGGCAGGTAGATGTAGCCCACCTTGCCGCCTGTCTTGCTCGCAACGTAGGCCCGGTTGCCTTCGATCCAGTCCCACTGGCGCAGACCGGCGTCACGCCCGACCGGCTCCACCACCACCTGACGGCTCTTCTCCCCGCGCGGGTTGTCGGCCAGGGTCAGCGTGGTCTGCTTGCCCGCCGTGTTCTCGAAGGCGCGGAAGAAGTTCTGGCTGGCATCCAGCGCCTGTCCGTTGACGGCCAGCACATAGTCGCCCGCCTTTACGTTCAGGCCAGGCATGGACAGGGGCGCCTTGAGGAAGGGGTTCCAGCGGTCACCGGCGTAGACCTTGCTCAGGCGCCAGCGGCCTTCGTGCGGCTCCACGTCCGCGCCCAGCAGGCCCACGCTGACCGGCGCATCGGACTGCACATCGCCACCGCCCACGTTGTTGTGGGCCACCTGCAGCTCGCCGATCATGTCGGACAGGATCTCGTTGAGGTCCTCGCGGCGCTGCACGTGGGCCAGCAGGGGCTGGTAGCGCTTGTACACCGCGTCCCAGTCCAGGCCATGGAGATTGGGCGCGTAGAAGTATTCTTTCTCCATCCACCAGACCTCGTCGAAGATCTGACGCCATTCCTCGCGCGGCTGGATGCGGGCGCGCAGACCGCCCTGGTCCAGGGCCTTGGGATCGGGCTTGTCGCCCGCATCGGCCACTTCCAGCTTGCCCTTGGGCAGTTCCAGCAGCAGCTTCTTGCCGTCGGCGCTGAGGCTGGCGCCGTTCAGGCCGGCCTTGATGGATTTGGGCTTGCGCTCCTCCATGTCGAAGCGCAGCAGCTCGGCCTGGCCGCCGGCTTCCGCATCCGGCCCCTCGTTGACCGCGCCTTGCTGACGACGGTCCAGGTAGTAGAGGCTGCCGTCAGCCGCCGCCATCAGGCCGCTGTAGAAGCGCTCCGGCACCGGCAGCGGCACGAAGCGCTGCTGCAGGCCGGCCACGTCGATGCGGGTGGGCTTGCTGACGGGCTTGGCTTTGTCCTCAGCCTTGGCCTCGGGTTTTGAGTCAGGCTTTGAGTCAGGCTTTGAGTCAGGCTTCGCATCGGGCTTTGCATCAGCTTTTGCATCAGGCTTGCTCTCGGCCTTGCCATCGGCCTTGGCGCCCTCTTCCTCCGCGGTCCTGGGCCAGAGCGGGGAACGGCCTTCGTTGGACAGCACCGCGGCATAAAGGCCCAGGCGCAGCGGCTGGTCTTCCACGCTCATGTCCAGGCCGACCTGGCGCGGCCCGGCGTTCACCGAGGCGGCGAAGTACAGCAGGTCGCCCTTGGGCGAGAAGGCCGGCGAGACGGCATGGGCCAGGCCGTCGCTGAGCATGTGCTGCTGGCCGGTCTGGAAGTCGTGCAGATGGATCTGGCTGAGCTGATTGGCGCCGACCACGGTATACGCCAGCCAGCGGCTGTCCGGCGAGAAGCTCACCTCGAAGCGGCTGCGACGTGGCGTCTTTGCCACCGGCTTCAGGGCCTGGGTCTCGGTCTCGTAGACATAGAGCTGCAGGTGGTTGTCCTGCAGGGCAATGCGTTTGCCGTCCGGCGACCACGACAGCAGCGTGAAGTAGCCGGCCGGCAGCGCATGCGCTTCGCGCTTGCCGCCCATGGACGGATCTGCCAGCACCAGCTCGTGCTTGAAGCCGCCATCGCGCAGCCAGGCCAGCTGCTTGCCATCGGGCCGCCACAGGGCGTCCTTCTCGCGCACGCCGGAGCTGCCGGTGAGGTTCTGCGTCACGCCGTCCTTGACCGGCGCGCTGAAGACCTCACCGCGCGCCGTCACCAGCACGCGCTTGCCGGTGGGCGAGAGCTGGGCCCCCTGCAGTTGGCGGCTGAGGTCCTTCCACTGCTCGCGAGCCTGGGCGCCGCTCGCCGGCAGCTTGACGTGCAGGGTCAGGTCTTGCCCCGTGCGCAGGTCCATCTGGTGCAGGCTGCCGCCGAGTTCATAGACCACGGTACTGCCATGCAGGCCGGCGCTGCGCACGTCCCAGCTCTTGCTGTGCGTCAGTTGCCGAAGTTGCTGGGTCTTGGCGTTCCAGCTGTAGAGGTTGGCGGCACCGTCGTTGCGGTCCGAGATGAACACCAGCTCGTCGCCATGCCAGAGCGGGCTGTGGTCGGTCGCCCGCTGATGGGGCAGCTTCTCCAGCTGCTGGGTCTTGAGATTGAGCACCCAGATCGGCGGCGTGGCGCCACCGCGGCTCTGACGCCAGCCGGCCGCACCCTCATGGGCCTTGCGATAGGGGCGGTAGGCCAGGCGCTCGCCGTCGGCGTTCCAGGCGCCCTCGAAGGCCAGCGCCTTCATCACCTTGCGTTCCGGGCCGCCGTCCAGCGGCACCTCGAAGAGCTGATTGCTGCGGCCGTTGGCCACCTCGCGGGCCGAGGAGAAGAGGATGCGCCGGCCGTCTGCGCTCCAGCCGTTGACGACATCGGCGCCGGGATGCCAGGTCAGGCGGCGGGGCTCGCCGCCCTCGGCAGGCATCACGTAGACATCGGGATTGCCGTCGTAGTTGGCGGTGAAGGCGATCCAGCGGCCGTCCGGCGAGAACTTGGGCGCATATTCGGCGGCGGCCTGGCTGGTCAGCTGGCGCGGCTCGCTGCCGTCGCGCCGCGCCACCCAGATGTCGCCGCCATAGACAAAGGCCAGGCGATCCGCCGACAGGCTGGGCTGGCGCAGCAGCAGGGTCTCGGCCTGGGCCGCGCCCGGCAGTGCCAGCGTCGCAGCGGCGGCCGCCAGGGCCCAGCTCAGAGGTCTGAGGGCAAAAGTCTTCATGCTTGTCTCCGTTGCTTCTACTGTTTGTTCGAGCGTCTTCGCTTGCACTTCGGCCGGTCGCAGCGCCTGCGTCCGCCACGGATTGCCGGCGCTCAAAACCGAAACCCGGGGCTCGCCCGGGTTTCGGCCATTGCTGCGCCGGCTCAGGCCGGCTTGCGCAGCTTGCTGCGGATGCCGCCCGCGATGATCAGCAGCCCAGGGATCACGAAGGTCGCCCAGATGATCTTCTCCAGGTTCTGCTTCACCCAGGGTACGTTGCCGAAGAAGTAGCCGACACAAGTCACCCCCACCACCCACAGCAAGGCCCCGCTCACATCGAAGAAGGTGAATTTGCGCCGACTCATCTGAGCCACGCCTGCGACAAAGGGCGCGAAGGTGCGCACGAAGGGCATGAAGCGGCCGACCACCAGGGCGATGCCGCCGTAGCGTTCGTAGAAGTCATGGGCCTTGTCGAAGGCCGCCCGGTTGAAATAGCGCGAGCTCTCCCAATGGAAGACCTTGGGGCCGAAGAAGCGGCCAATGGCATAGTTGGTCTGGTTGCCGGCCACCGCGGCCGCCACCATCAGGCCCATGGAGAGTTGCAAGTCCAGCAGGCCGGCGCCGCACATGGTCCCGACGATGAAGAGCAGCGAATCGCCCGGCAGGAAGGGCATGACGACCAGCCCGGTCTCGACGAAGATGATCAGGAACAGCAGGGCATAGATCCAGAGTCCGTAGGCCAGCACGAAGTCGTTGAGGTATCGGTCGACGTGCAGGATGAAGTCAATGAGCTGGGCAAGGATTTCCATGGCCGGCGATTATGGCGGGCTCGCGCAATGCCCCCGACGCCCCGACGGGGATCCGTAGAATCCGCCGCCATGTCCGAGATGCCGTCCTCCCCCCCGCCCACCAGAGAAACACCGCGCCGCGCGATCCGCGAACTGCCGGACGAGCTGATCAGCCAGATCGCCGCCGGCGAGGTCGTCGAGCGCCCCGCCTCGGTGGTGCGCGAGCTGGTGGACAACGCGCTGGATGCCGGCGCCACGCAGATCAACGTCAAGCTGATGGCTGGGGGCGTGCGCGCCATCGTGGTGGAAGACGACGGTCTGGGCATTCCCCCCGAGGAGCTGCCCCTGGCGCTGAAGCGCCATGCCACCAGCAAGATCCGCTCGCTGGAAGAGCTGGAGTCCGTGGCCACCATGGGTTTCCGGGGCGAGGCGCTTGCGGCCATCAGCTCCGTGGCCGAGATGGCCATCGCCACCCGCTGCGAAGGCGCGCCGCACGCCCATCGCCTGGAGGCTCGATCGGGCGAGCTCAAGATCGCGGCCCGCTCGCGCGGCACCAGCGTCGAAGTGCGGGAGCTCTTTTTCAACACGCCCGCACGGCGCAAATTCCTCAAGACCGATGCGACCGAACTGGCGCATTGCCTGGAGTCGGTGCGCCGCCATGCGCTGGCCCGTCCCGACGTGGGCTTTGCCGTCTGGCATGAAGGCAAGCTGGTCGAGCAGTGGCGCGCCGGCTCGGCCGAACAGCGCCTGCAGGACGTGCTGGGCGATGACTTCTTCGGTGCCAGCCGCGCGGTCTTTGCCGAGGCCGGCCCCCTGCGCATCTACGGCCGCGCCGGCCTGCCCGAGGCAGCCCGCAGCCGCTCGGACATGCAGTACGTCTACGTCAACGGGCGCTATGTGCGCGACAAGCTGATCGCCCACGGCATCCGCTCGGCCTACGAGGACCAGCTGCACGGCAGCCGCCAGCCCAGCTACGTGCTCTTCATCGACATCGCACCGGACCGTGTGGATGTCAACGTGCACCCGACCAAGATCGAAGTACGTTTTCGCGACGGCCGCGAGATCCACCAGCAGGTGCGCTACGCGGTGCAGGACGCGCTGGCCCTGTCGCGCGCCCAGGTCGGCGATGCCCCGCTGGAGGCCGGCGCCCTGGCCAGCCCGCAGGCGGCCGCAGCCTTTGCCGCCGCCGTGCCCGGCGAGCGCCCGGCCCCGGGCCAGCCGCCGGCTTGGTTCCAGCCCCCGCATGGCGGCGAAGCGCGTGTGCAGGAGGCGCCACGCCTCTATGGCGGCACGCCCAGCTGGCGCAGCAACACCCAGACCAGCCTGGGCCTGGGCGAGGTCCGGGCCCTGTATGCACCCGACCGCCCCCTGCCTGCGGCAATGCCCGCGACCGCATCGCCGGTCGCGACCCCGCAGTCGCCCCCCGTGCCGCTGCCGGAGGGAGACTGGCCCCTGGGGCGCGCGATCGCGCAGATCCAGGGCGTCTACGTGCTCGCCGAGAACGCAAAGGGCCTGGTGATCGTGGACATGCACGCGGCCCATGAGCGCGTGGTCTATGAGCGGCTGAAGGCAGCGCTTGGCGAGGCGCGCATCGAGACCCAGCCGCTGCTGATCCCCGTCACCTTCGCGGCCACGCCGACCGAGATCGCCACGGCCGAGGCGCAGGCGGAGACCTTGCACAAGCTGGGGCTGGACATCGCGCCGTTGTCCGCCCAGGTGCTGGCGCTGCGCTCGCGACCGGCCCTGCTGGCGGGCGGGGATGTGGTGGAACTGGCGCGCGGCGTGCTGGCCGAGCTGGCGCAATTCGACGCCAGCCATGCCATTGAGCGCGCCCAGCACGAGATCCTGGCCACTATGGCCTGCCATGGAGCCGTGCGTGCCAACCGCCAGCTGACCCTGGATGAGATGAACGCCCTGCTGCGCGACATGGAGCGCACCGAGCGCGCGGACCAGTGCAACCACGGCCGCCCCACCTGGCGCCAGCTGAGCCTGCGCGAGCTGGACGCGCTCTTCCTGCGCGGCCGCTGAGGGCCGGACTCCCGCCGCAGTCGAGGAAAACCCGGATTCAGGGCCGGAGCGTGGTCCAATATGGCCTTGCAAAGAAAGTCGTTCATGGCCACCCTGACCCTGAAGAAGAAGCCTGCCGGTGACAGCACCAAGACAGGCAAATCCGGCGAACGCCGCCAGCCCCTGCGCGGCAGCGGCGTGTCCCGCCCCCGCCCCACCCTGGCCCAGGCCCAGACCCAGCGCGCCGAGCGCCAGGCGGCCTTCGAGGGGCGCCGGACGGCCGAGTCGCAGGACCAGCGCCGCGACGGCGGGCGCGGCCCGGGCGCCGGTCGGCCGGACCGCCCCGGCAAGCCGGGCGTGGGACCCAAGGGTGATCGGCCCGGTGGTGAACGTTCTGGCGGCAAGTTCGGCGGCAAGTTCGGCGGCAAGTCCACAGGCACGTTCGGCGGCAAGCCCTTCCGCAGCGAAGGCGGCCCGGGCGGACGCGATCGCGGCGACCGCCCAGGCGCCGGGTCGCGCGGCAGTGATGACGAGCGTCGCTTCGAAGGCCGCGCCGAGCACGGTGGCGGTCATCGCTTCGAGGGCCGGAACGAGGGTCGATACGAGGGTCGATACGAGGGTCGCAATGACGGTCGCTTCGAAAACCGTGGCGAAGGCCGCGGGCCCGGCCGTCCCGATTTCCGCGGCGATCGCGGGCCTGGCCGGGCTGAGTTCCGGGGAGAGGGCCGCGGCGAGTTCCGCGGGCCGGCCCATGGCGGGCAGACGGCCGAGCGTCGCGATGAACGACCCAGTACACGCCATGATGCGCGCCACGACGAGCGCCGCCCCCATGGCTCACGCCATGAGCCACCCCGCGGCCACGGCAGCCGCGACGACCGCGGCCCGGGCCCTCGCCGACATGCCGAGGCGGAACAGGGCTGGAGCCCACAGCGCCCCGAGCGTCGCGGCGAGCACGGCGGCGGCCCGCGTGGCGCGGACCGCGGGCGCGACACCGCCGCCCGCCCCGACCAGCGCCGCCAGACCGCGCTGCGCTCGCACCCCGAGCAGGCGCCCCGCGCGCCGCAGGCCGCCCCCCAGCGCAGCAACAGCACCGAAGGCGAGCGCCTGTCCAAGCGCATGAGCGAACTGGGCCTGGCCTCGCGCCGCGAGGCCGATGAATGGATCGCCGCCGGCTGGGTGAAGGTGGACGGCCACCTGGCTCAGCTGGGCGAGCGCGTGGGCCCTGAGGCGCGCATCGAGGTGGACCCCGCGGCGCGTCAGCAGCAGGCCCAGCGCGTCACCATCCTGCTGCACAAGCCCATCGGCTATGTCTCCGGCCAGGCGGAAGACGGCTACGAGCCCGCCTCGGTGCTGGTCAAGAGCGATACGCACTGGAAGGACGACCCCGCCGGCATCAAGTACCACATCGGTCACAGCCGCTTCCTGGCGCCGGCCGGCCGCCTGGACATCGACTCCACCGGCCTGCTGGTGCTGACGCAGGACGGGCGCATCGCCAAGCAGCTCATCGGCGACGATTCCAGCATCGAGAAGGAATACCTGGTCCGCGTCGAGTATGTGGGCGTCAACGGCGTCAAGAACGACGCTGGTCGCCTGGACGAGCAGGGCCTGGCCCTGCTCAACCACGGCCTGACGCTGGATGACGTGGAACTCAAGCCCGCCAAGGTCAGCTGGGCCAATGAAGACCAGCTGCGCTTCGTGCTGCGCGAGGGCCGCAAGCGCCAGATCCGCCGCATGTGCGAGCTGGTGGGCCTGAAGGTGACGGCACTCAAGCGCGTGCGCATCGGCCGGATTCCCCTGGGCCACCTGCCACCGGGTCAGTGGCGCTACCTGGCCCCTTGGGAAAAGTTCTGACGCGTCCGGTGATGCAGCTGAAGCCCATTTGCCTGGCGGGCCCCACCGGCACCGGCAAGACGGCCTGTGCGCTGAAGGTGGCGGAGTACTTGCCGGTCGAGATCATCAGCGTCGATTCAGCGCTGGTCTACCGCGGCATGGACATCGGCACCGCCAAGCCCACGGCCGCGGAAATGGCGGCGGTGCCGCACCACCTGGTCGACATCATCGACCCGCTGGACGCCTACTCGGCCGCGGAATTCGCCCGCAGCGCGCAGCAGCTCGCTGCGGAGATCCTGGCGCGAGGCCGCCTGCCCCTGTTGGTGGGCGGCACCATGCTGTACTTCAAGGCCTTGTTCGAAGGCCTTTCGCCGCTGCCCCAGGCGGACGAGGCCGTGCGCCGCGCCATCGACGCCCGCGCGGCCGAGCAGGGCTGGCCGGCCCTGCACGCCGAGCTGGCCCGCGTCGACCCGCCCACGGCGGCGCGGCTGGCCCCCAACGATGCCCAGCGCATCCAGCGCGCGCTGGAGGTCTGGCAGCTCAGCGGGCAGCCCATGTCGCAGTTGCACGCGCAGCAGGCGCGCAGCCAGGGCGTGGACTGGCCCCTGATCTCACTGGAAACCGAGGACCGCGCCTGGCTGCACCGGCGGCTGGAGCAGCGCTTTGCGCAGATGCTGGCGCAGGGCCTGGTCGAGGAGGTGCGCACCCTGCGCGCGCGTGGCGACCTGCACCTGGGCCTGCCCTCCATGCGCTGCGTGGGTTACCGGCAGACCTGGGAAGCGCTGGACGCCGGGCGCTTCGACGACCTCCAGGCGCGCGGCGCCGCAGCCACGCGCCAGTTGGCCAAGCGCCAGATCACGTGGCTGCGTTCCATGCCCCGGCGCGTCGTACTGGACTGTCAGTCGCCGCAGGCGCCGCTGCACCTGCTGGCGCAACTGCAGCGCCTGCTGGGCACCTGAGGCTGCGGGCGCGGACCGAGGGCGAAGCGCACGCTGCCGTACGCACCGCCGCGCTCAATGCGCGTAGCTGGAGTGCCCGGGCTGCAGGCCCAGCTTGGCGCGCACGCAGTTGCGGCCGGCAGCCTTGGCGCTGTAGAGCGCTTCGTCGGCGTCGTGGATCAGATGGTCCAGGGTCAGGTGCTCGTACTGCAGCGAGGCCACCCCCAGGCTGACGCTGACCGGCACGTCGCGCTCCTCCCAGTTGAAGCTCAGCTGCTCCACGCGCTCGCGCATGCGTTCGGCCACGTCCAGGGCTCCCAGCGGGTCGGTGTGGGGCAGGAAGACCACGAACTCCTCACCACCGAAGCGGGCCAGCACATCGGCCTGGCGCAGGGTCTCGCCACTGACGCGGGCGATCTCGCGCAGCAGCTTGTCGCCACACAGATGGCCGTGTGTGTCATTGACCCGCTTGAAGTGGTCCACATCCATCAGCAGCAGGGCGCAGTCCATGTTGTAGCGCTTGGCGCGCGCCCATTCTCGATCGACCAGCTGCATGAAGTGCCGCCGGTTGAAGGTGGCGGTGAGCGGATCCAGCATGGCGTAGCGGCTGACACGCTGGCGTGCCTGGTCCTGGTACTGAACCAGGCGCAGAAAAAGGTAGCCGAAGATGCCGGCGATGCTCAGCGCACAGGCCGAGGCGCACAAGGTGGCCAGCAGTCGATCCCCCCGGCCCATCAGGCTGATGATGGCCTGCGAGAAGCCCACCGCCAGCACCCAGACGAGGCCGCACAACAGGGCCAGGCTGACCGCAAGCCCGCGCCGCGACACGAACTGGCTGAACCAGGGCAGCCAGGCCGGCGCGTCGGGTTCTTGGTCTGGCAAAGGCGTGGACATGTACGAATGCGCGTGGGAGCGGAAAAGGCCTGACGGAAGTGATCAGGAACGATGATCGGGTGCGGGCGCTACAGACGATATTGCAGCACACTCCGCAGTCATCCTGACGGTGTGCACCGCGATCAAGGGGCGTCGCACCCCCAGGCCCACAGCCCCGCGCTGCGACGGCCCTCTTGCCCAATGTCAAGCCACGCCCCCGCCACCGCGCAGACACTCTGGACATCCCAAGGAGACCGTCCATGACGCCCATGCCCACCCCGCACCCGTCATCCTGCATGCCTGAGGAGTCCGCCCAGGCCGCGCCCCCGCGGATCCCGGACCTGGAGCAGGCGGTTGACGCCATCCTCGCACGGCTGCCCGGAGACATCGTGATGGCCATCCCCCTGGGCCTGGGCAAGCCCAATCCGCTGGTGAATGCGCTGTATCGCCGCATTCGCAGCCTGCCCGAGCGACGGCTGAAGATCTTCACCGCGCTCTCGCTGGAAAAGCCGGTGGGCAAGAGCGAGCTGGAGCAGCAGTTCCTGGCGCCGCTGCTGGAACGCGTCTTCGGCGACTACCCGGACCTGGACTACGTCAAGGACCACCGCGCCCAGACCTTGCCGGAGAACGTCGAGGTCCACGAGTTCTTCCTGAAGACTGGCGACTACCTGGGCAACCCGCTGGCGCAGCAGGGCTTCGTCTGCACCAACTACAGCTTCGTCGTGCGGGACATGATGAGCCACGGCGTCAACCTGATCATGCAGGCGGTTGCCTGCCGCGAAGGCGCGCAGGGCCAGCAGCTGTCGCTGTCCTGCAACCCGGATCTGAGCCTGGACCTGATCGAGCGCATGGCTGCCCAGGGCCGCAAGCCGTTGACGGTGCTGATGATCAACCGCGAGCTGCCCTTCATGCCCGGGCCGGCGCTGATGCCGCCGGCACTGGTGGACCTGCTGGTCGAGACGCCGCAGACCAGCCACCAGCTCTTTGCGCCACCCAACGCGGCCATCGGCTGGGCCGACTACGCCATCGGCCTGCATGCCGCCAGCCTGGTCAAGGACGGCGGCACGCTGCAGATCGGCATCGGCTCGCTGGGCGACGCCATCGCCCAGGCCCTGATCGTCCGCCAGACCCGGCCGGAGGTCTTCCGCCAGATGCTCACTGCGCTGACCCTGGAAGGCGTCGCCGGACGGGAGATGGCGCCCTTCGAGCAGGGTCTCTATGGCTGCTCCGAGATGTTCGTCAACGGCCTTCTCCAGCTGATCCGCGCAGGCATCATCAAGCGGCGGGTCTTCCAGGACGAGGCCCTGCAGCACCTGGCACTGCAGGGGCGGCTCGGCGAGGCTCCGAGCCTGGACGTCCTGCAGTCCCTGCTGGCGCTGGGCGCGCTCACCCTGCCGCTGAGCGCTGCGGCCCTGCAGCACTGGCAGGCGCAGGGCCTGCTGGAGGAGGCGCTGACGCTGGACGCTGCGCGCGCGCTGCCCACGGCGCTTTCCAGCCGCGAGTCCCAGCAGGCCTGGGCCGCCGCACTGGGCAAGCGCTGGCGGCAAAGCGCCCTGCTCCACGGTGGATTCTTCCTGGGGCCGCGGGACTTCTACCAGACCCTGCGCGAGCTGGACGAGCCCCTGCGCGAGCAGATCGCCATGACGCGCATCAGCTACATCAACGAGCTCTACGGCGACACCCTGGGCAGCGAGCGCCTCAAGCGCCTGCAGCGCCGCGACGCCCGCTTCATGAACACCACCATGAAGATGACGCTGCTGGGCGCCGCCGGCTCGGATGCCTTGGAGTCAGGCCAGGTGGTCTCGGGCGTGGGGGGGCAGTACAACTTCGTGGCCATGGGCCATGCGCTGCCGGACGCGCGCTCCATCCTGATGCTGCGCGCCACGCACGACAACCAGCACGGCCTCACCAGCTCCATCGTCTGGAACTACGGCAACGTGACCATCCCGCGCCACCTGCGCGACATCGTCATCACCGAATACGGCGTGGCCGACCTGCGCGGCAGGACCGACACCGAGGTGGCTCAGGCGCTGATCCGCATCGCCGACTCGCGCTTCCAGGACGAGCTCGTCCGCGAGGCCCAGGCCCATGGCAAGCTGGCGCAGCACTGGCAGCTGCCGGAGGCCTGGCGCCTCAACCTCCCCGAGACCCTGCGCGAGCGGCTGCGCCCCTGGCGCAATGAAGGCCTGCTGCCCGATTTCCCCTTCGGCACCGACCTCAGCGAGGACGAGCTCAAGATCGTCCGCGCGCTGAAGAAGCTCAAGCACGCCAGCACGCACCCGGTGGAACTGGTGGGCCTGGTCCTGCGCAGCCTGCAAGACCTGCCCGAAGTGCCGGAGGCCTATCTCGAACGCTTGGGGCTGGACCAGGCGCGCAGCTTCAAGCAGCTGTTCCTGAAGCGGCTGTTCGCTGCGAATCTGTGAGCGACGGGACCGCGCGGGCATGACCATCGGCAGGGCTTGCCAATACTGCAATTCTGGAATTAAAGTGATATCACATTAATTCACAGGAGGGCCCCATGAGCACAGCCCGCACGATCCCGCAACAAGCCCACACGGCCGAGCGCCGCGCCAACGCCGCCAGCGGCTACCTCGCCCTGCTGGGCATCCTGTCCCTGTGGGGGCTGGCCGCCTTCCTGGCCGTCGTGGCCCACCATCTGGTCGGGGCCGTGCTGAGCATGGTGCTGTCGGTCTTCGTCGGTGCAGGCCTGTACATGCAGCAGCCCAACGAAGGCCGGGTGATGACCCTGTTCGGCCGCTACATCGGCACGGACCGGGAACCGGGCCTGCGCTGGGCCAATCCGCTGGCCGGCAAGCAGCGCCTCTCCCTGCGCTCGCGCAACCTGGTCTCGCCCACGCTGAAGGTCAATGACAAGCGCGGCAATCCCATCGAGATCAGCGCGGCCGTGGTCTGGCGCGTGAGCGACACGGCCCAGGCCCTCTTCGACGTGGACAGCTACGAGACCTATGTGCGGATCCAGGCCGAAGCTGCGCTGCGGCACACGGCCAATCTCTATGCCTATGACGACGGCGAGGATCTGGAGGCCGGTGAGACCACCCTGCGCGCCGGCCAGGACGAAGTCGCCGCGGCCATGAAGGCCGAACTGCAGGAGCGCTTCGCGGCGGCCGGCGTGGAGGTGCTGGACGCCAAGCTGACCCACCTGGCCTACGCTCCCGAGATCGCGCAGGTGATGCTGCGCCGCCAGCAGGCCGAGGCCATCATCAGTGCCCGCCAGCGCATCGTGCACGGCGCGGTGAGCATGGTGGAGTCGGCGCTGAAGGGCCTGTCCGAGCGCGAGATCGTGGTGCTGGACGACGAGCGTAAGGCCGCCATGGTGTCCAACCTGCTGGTGGTGCTGTGCTCCGACAAGGACACCCAGCCCATTGTCAACACCGGCACGCTCTACAACTGAGCCGCGCATGGGCAGTCCGGGCAAGAAGAGCTTCCTGCTGCGCCTCCCACCCGAGTTGTGGGACGAGATCGAGCGCCTGGCCGCGCGTGAGCTGCGCTCCAGCAATGCGCAGATCGAGTACCTGCTGCGCGAGGCCCTGCAGCGGCGCGGCATCCGCCTGGACGCCGCGCCTGGGCCCAAGCGCGGGCGGCCGCCCAAGGGGCCGGGCGGCGACGCAAGCGCTGAAATGGAAAAGGGCGAGGACCGCTGAGGCCTCGCCCTTTCTTCATGCCGGCTTCATGCCGACGGCGTCAGTGCGCACCGCCTGCATCCACCGGTGCCGCCAGGCGCGGTGGCCGCTTGGTGAGCCACACCGAGGCGATCAGCACCAGGAAGATGGCGGCCGAGGCGATGAAGATGTCATCCGCCGCCCGTGTGAAGGCCTGCTGGTCCACCATGCGGTTGAGCCAGCTCAGGGCCTGCTCCGGGCTCATGCCGCCGGCCTGCAGCTGCTGCAGGGCCTCACCGGTCACCGCATCGCCCTGGGCCAGGCGCTCGGCCAGGTGGTGGTGGTGCAAGGTCGCGCGGTTCTCCCACAGCGTGGTCGAGATCGAGGTGCCCATGGCGCCCGCCGTGATCCGCACGAAGTTCGACAGGCCGGCCGCCGCCGCGATGCGGTCCGGCGTGATGCCCGACAGCGTCAGCGTGGTCAGCGGGATGAAGAAGAAGGCCAGCGCAGCACCCTGCAAAATGGTGGGGATCATGATGGTCGCGAAGTCCGTCTGCGTGGTGAAGTTGGCCCGCATCTTCAGCACGATGGCAAACACCACGAAGGCGAAGCTGGCCATCCAGCGCGGGTCCACCCGCCCCACGTTGCGGCCCACCAGCGGCGACAGCAGGATGGCCAGCAGACCCACCGGCGCCAGCGCCATGCCGGCGTCGGTGGCCGTGTAGCCCATCCATTGCTGCAGCCACAGGGGCAGCAGCACCACGTTGCCGAAGAAGAGGCCGTAGGCGATGGACAGCGTCGTCGCGCCGAAAAGGAAGTTGCGCCCCGCGAAGAGCCGCAGGTCCACCACCGGATGCTCGTCCGTCAGCTCCCAGACCAGGAAGATGACAAAGCCGATCAGCGCCGTCAGGCCCAGGATGCGGATCTCCGGGCTGGCAAACCAGTCCAGCTCCTTGCCCTTGTCCAGCATGATCTGCAAGGCGCCGACCCACAGCACCAGCAGGGCCAGGCCCACGCCGTCGATGGGCAGCTTCTTGACCAGCGTTTCGCGCCGGCGGTAGATGCTCCAGGTCATGCCCGCGGCCAGCAGGCCCACCGGGACGTTGATGTAGAAGATCCAGGGCCAGGAGACGTTGTCGGTGATCCAGCCGCCGAGCAAGGGGCCGACCACCGGCGCAACCAGCGTCGTCACACCCCACAAGGCCAGGGCGGTGCCGGCCTTGGCCGGCGGATAGCTGGACAGCAGCAGGGTTTGCGACAGCGGAATCATGGGCCCCGCCACCAGGCCCTGCAGCACGCGGCAGGCCACCAGCATCTCCAGCGAGTGGGCAAAGCCGCAGAGCCAGGAGGCCAGCACGAAGAGCAGCACGCTCGCTGTGAACAGGCGCACGGCGCCGAAGCGCTGGGTCAGCCAGCCCGTCAGCGGCACGGAGATGGCGTTGGCCACGCCGAAGCTCGTGATCACCCAGGTGCCCTGCACCGGGCTCACGCCCAGGTCGCCGGCGATGGCCGGCAACGACACGTTGGCGATGGACGAGTCCAGCACGTTCATGAAGGTCGCCAGCGAGAGGGCAATGGTGCCCACCACCAGGTCGGTGCCCTTGAGCGGCGGCGGTGGCGCCATGGCGGCAGCGGGGGCGCTCATGCTCAGGCCTTTCCGTGGGCGGCGTCCGTACCCTTGACGGCCTTGGCGTGGGCCTTGGCACCGCCATGCTCCGCATTGCCGGCCGGCTTGCCGGCGCGGCCCAGATTGGCCTGGATGATGCGCTGCACCTCGGCGTCCGCCGCGCGGTCCTGGTCCTCGAACACCTTGGTGGTACTTGCACTGCTGGCAAGAACGCTGTCAGAAAGCGGCTTGCCCGACTGGTCGCGGACGTCCACCGCGACGTTCATCGACAGGCCCACGCGCAGCGGATGCTCGGCCAGTTCCTTGGCATCCAGGGCGATGCGCACCGGCACGCGCTGCACCACCTTGATCCAGTTGCCGGTGGCGTTCTGCGCCGGCAGCACCGCGAAGGCCGCACCGGTGCCGGCGCCCAGGCCCACCACCTTGCCGTGGAACTCGATCTTGTCACCGTAGACGTCGGCCACCAGGCTCACCGGCTGGCCGATGCGCAGGCGGGACAGCTGGCCTTCCTTGAAATTGGCGTCGACCCATGCCTGCTGCAGGCCCACCACGCTCATCAGCGGCGCGCCGGCTGCCACGCGCTGACCGAGCTGCACATTGCGGCGCGCCACCCAGCCGTCCACCGGCGCCAGCAACTCATTGCGCTGCACAGCCAGGAAGGTCTCGCGCACCCGGGCCGCCGCACGCTGCACATTGGGATGCTGCTCGACGCTGGTGCCGTCGGTCAGCGACTGGCTGGACAGCAGCTGCTCCCGGGCAGCCTCGACGGCGGCCTCGGCAGCCGCGGCAGCGGCCTGCGCCGTCTTGAGCTGGGCGCGGGCATGCTCCAGCTCTTCCTTGCCGACGGCACCGCCGGCCACCAGGGGCTCGCGGCGGCTGACGTCATCCTTGAGGCGCGACACCTCGCTGCGGGCGCGCTGCAGTTCGGCCTCACGGCTGCGGGCCTGGGCCTGCAGGGTGGCGTTGTTGGCGAACAGGGTACGCACCTCGCGCACGGTCTGCCCCAGCTGGGCCTGGGCCTGCTCAAGAGCCATGCGGGCGTCCACCGGGTCCAGGCTCACCAGCTTCTGACCGGCCTTGACGGCGTCGGTGTCGTCCACGTGGATGGCCCGCACGGTGCCGCCGACCAGGGGCGTGATCTGTACTACCCTGGCCTGCACATAGGCGTTGTCGGTCTTCTCGAAATGGCGGCCCACCAGCCACTGGTAGGTGGCATAGGCGCCAAAGCCCAGGACCAGGGCGATGGCGACCGTGGTGAGCCCCTTCTTGCGCTGCGGGTTGCTGCTCTTGGCGACGGGGCTGCTGTTGTTGTCTTGGCTCATGATGATCGTGTCTTGGCGTTGGGGCGGTTCCAGGCGGAGCTGCCGGTGTTCATTGGCGGGAGGCGTCTCAGCCGCGGGATTCATGCTTGGGGGCTTCGCCGCCCAGGGCCCGCATCAGCTGCACGCGCGCCTCCAGCTGCTGGGCGCGCAACTCCACCGATTGCCGCTGCTGCTGCAGCAGCGCCTGCTGGGCCTGGATCACGGGCAGGCGGTTGCCCAGGCCCGCGGCGTGGCGCTCCTGGGCCAGGCGCAGCTGCTGCTCGTTGCTGCGCAGCACGGCTTGCTGCGGGCTTTGCTGGGCCTGCAGCGACTGCAGTGCTTCCCATTGCTCGCGGGCGTCGCGGACGCCCTCCAGCACGGCGCCGTTGTAGGCCGCCACGGCGGCGTCCTGCTCGGCAACGGCCGCCTTGAAGCCGGCACGCAGGCGCCCCGTGTCAAACAAGGGCAGACGCAGCGAAGGGCCGAAGCCCAGCTGGTGGCTGCCGCCCTCCAGCAGCTTGTCCAGGCCGATGCTGCTGAAGCCGGCAAAGGCATTGAGCGTGAGGTCCGGATAGAAGCGGCCGCGCGCGGCGGTGATTTCATAGCCGGCGGCCTCGACGCGGGCCAGCGCCGCACGCACGTCAGGCCGCGAGGCCAGCAGGTCCAGGCTGGGGGCCTGAGCGGGCGCCACCTCGGCCGGCAGCTGCGGTGACCAGCCCGCCAGCGCCTCCACCGGCTGCACGCTCAAGGCGGCCAGCTGCACGCGATGGGCCTGCGCCAACTGCTGCAGGGCCAGGCGCTGACGCTGCAGATCGGCCAGCGGCGCCTCGGCACTGCGCAGCTCAATGTCGGTGTCCAGGCCGGCGGCGCGGCGCTGTCGCACCAGGTCCAACGCCTGCTCGCGCAGCTGGATCTGTTGCTGCAGCAGCTGCTCCTGGCTCACGCTGCGAGCCAGGCCCAGCCAGGCACGCAGCACCGCGCTGGCGATGTTCAGGCGCGCCGCCTCGGCCTCAGCCTGCAGCGCACGCTGCTGGCCCAGGCTGGCCTGCAGCGCCGCCTCGTGCCGGCCAAAGAAGTCCCAGTCATAGCTGACGCCTGCCTGCAGCGTGGCCGTGTTTCGGACGCTGCCGGCCAGCGGCGGCGGATACATGCCGTGCTCGCTGAAGCGCTGGCGTTCGATGTCCAGCCCCACGCCGATGATGGGCTTGTCGGCGGCCGCCGCGTTGTCCACTGCAGCGGCAGACTTGGCAATGCGGGCCCGTGCCAGGGCCAGGCTGGGGGCGTCGCGCAGGGCCTTGTCCATCAGGGCATTGAGGCGCTCGTCGCCCCAGCTGCGCCAAAAGGCGCTGCCGGGCTGCGCGGCGGCGCTCGCGGGTGCAAGCCCCAGCGTTTCGCCCTGCAGGCGCTGCGGCGCGGCAGGCTGCGGCGGTAGCGGCGCACAGGCCGCCATCAGGCCCAGAGCCAGCAGCAGCGCCGGCAAGGCGGACAGGCGCCATGCGCCCGGACGGTAGTGTGGAGACATCGGTTTCATTCCTTGCTTGCCTCGCGCAGCGCATCGCCGTTGGCGACCAGGCGCTGCAGCAGTTCGATCAGGGTGTGCCATTCGGCTTCGGTGAAGCCGGACAGATGTGCGTTGAACACCTCGGACAGCACGGCCGGCAGCTCGGCCGTCATGCGCTGCCCGTCTTCGCTCAGGGAGACGTGGACCACGCGACGGTCCGTGCTGGAGCGTTCGCGCAGCACCAGGCCCTTGGCCTCCAGGCGATCCAGCAGGCGGCTCAGGGCACCGGCGTCCATGTCCAAATCCTTGCCCAGCTGCAGGGTGGAGCTGGGGCCATGCAGGCGCAGGCGCAGCATGGGCGCCCACTGCGCATGGGTCAGGCCGTGCCGGCACAGGCGCTTGTCGGCCTGGTGGACGATGGACTGCTTGATGCGATGCATCAGCCAGCCGATGCTGTCCTGGCTGCGGTAGGTGTCGGCGCTGTAGAAAGCGGCCGGCGTCAGGGTGGGAGGTGTCTTTTTCATATCAGTTGCCTAGGCAATTATTGCCAAGGCAAATATCCTTGTCATCTCTGTGGCCATGCCGGACGGCCTGACACTGCCGCCTTGCGCACAGTCCGCCTTGCATTCGCCGGGCGCGGCCCCAGCTGCGCGCAGGCCCCCATATCGAACCCGCCCTCACCATGACCGACACCGCCGCTCTCAGCACCGCTTCCCGCACCGCCGCCGAAGAGAAGCGCGACAAGCGCGGACGCCCCCAGGCGCTTCGCGCGCTGTGGCCATTTCTGCGGCCCTATCGGCTGCGCGTGGCGCTGGCGGGCGTCTTCCTGCTGCTGGCGGCCCTCAGCACCCTGGCCCTGCCCATTGCGCTGAAGGACCTCATCGACCAGGGGCTGGTCGCGGCAGAACCGGGCCAGCGCGTCATGGCGCTGCGCGGCCACTTCGGCGCGCTCTTCGGCGTGAGCGTGGCGCTGGCGCTGTTCTCCGCGGCCCGCTTCTACAGCGTGAGCTGGCTGGGCGAGCGTGTCACGGCCGACCTGCGCAATGCGGTCTACCGCCATGTACTGCGCCAGAGCCCGGCCTTCTTCGAGACCACGCAGACCGGCGAGGTGCTGAGCCGGCTGACCACGGACACCACCGTGGTCCAGACCGTGGTGGGATCCAGCTTCTCCATGGGTCTGCGCAATATCGTGATGGGCACCGGCGCACTGCTGATGCTGGTGCTGAGCAATCCGCGCCTGATGCTGCCCGTGTTGGGCCTGCTGGGCCTGGTCGTGCTGCCCGCGGTGCTGCTGGGGCGGCGCGTGCGCAAACTCAGCCGGGCCAGCCAGGACCGCGTGGCAGACACCAGCGCCATCGCCGCCGAGGTGATCAATGCCGTCACCGTGGTGCAGAGCTACACCCAGGAGGCCCGCGAGGCCCGCCGGTTCGACGCGGCCAGCGAAGCCGCCTTCGCCACCGCACGCAAGCGCATGCGCACGCGGGCCATGATGGTCGCCTTCCTGATCGCCGCCACCTTCGGTGCGATGCTCTACGGCCTGTACCAGGGCACACAGGCCGTCATCGAAGGCCGCATGAGCGCGGGGCACCTGGGTCAGACCCTGGTGTACGTGACCCTGCTGGTCTCCAGCGTGGCGGTGCTGGCGGAAGTCTGGGGCGATGTGCTGCGCGCCGCCGGCGCCATGGAGCGCCTGGGCGAGCTGCTGCACGCCCAGTCCCCCATCCAGGAGCCGGCCCGACCGGTGGCGTTGCCTGCGGCGGGCGAAGGCGCGACGCTGAAGCTGCGGGATGTTCATTTCCACTACCCCTCCCGGCCGGACAAGCCCGCGCTTCAAGGGCTCGACCTGACGGTGGCGCCGGGCGAGACGGTGGCGCTGGTGGGCGCCAGCGGTGCCGGCAAGAGCACCGTGTTCCAGCTGCTGCAACGCTTCTACGACGTGCAGTCGGGCCTCATCGAGCTCGACGGCGTGCCCATCGACCAGTTGCGGCTGCAGGCACTGCGGCAGCGCATCGGCCTGGTGCCGCAAGACAGCGTGATCTTCTCGACCAATGCCCTGGAGAACATACGCTACGGTCGGCCCGAGGCCAGCGACGAGGAGGTCTACGCTGCGGCCAAGGCGGCCTTTGCCCACGACTTCATCAGCGCCCTGCCCCAGGGCTACCAGACCTTTCTCGGCGAGCGCGGCGTGCGGCTGTCGGGTGGGCAGCGCCAGCGCATCAGCATTGCGCGCGCCATCCTGAAGAATCCACCGCTGCTGCTGCTGGACGAGGCCACCAGCGCGCTGGACGCGGAAAGCGAACGCGTGGTGCAGGCTGCACTGGAAGCCGCCATGCGACGGCGCAGCACGCTGGTCATCGCCCACCGGCTGGCCACGGTGCAGCGGGCCGACCGCATCCTGGTGCTGGACCATGGGCGCATCGTCGAACAGGGCAGCCACGCCGAGCTGATCCAGCGCGGCGGCATCTACGCAGGGCTGGCGGCCCTGCAGTTCGAGCAAGCATGACCCGCCCGCCTTCAGCACCACGTCAAAGCCCTTCCGCAACGCTCGCGACGCCTCGCATAAACTACGCAGCCTCCTCGCCCGCCCAGGCCCACAGCCACTGGAATCCATTGCCGTGACCACCCGCCCCGTTCGCCGCCAGTACGAAGACTTCATGCGCCATGTCTATGAGCACGGCGTGGCCAAGGGTGACCGCACGGGCACCGGCACCCGCTCGGTGTTCGGGCATCAGATGCGCTTTGACCTCAGCGAGGGATTTCCGCTGGTCACGACCAAGAAGGTGCACCTCAAGTCCATCGTTCTCGAGCTCTTGTGGTTCCTGCGCGGGGACTCCAACGTGAAGTGGCTGCAGGAGCGCGGCTGCAGCATCTGGGATGAATGGGCGCGCGAAGACGGCGAGCTCGGCCCCGTCTACGGCGTGCAATGGCGCTCATGGCCCACGCCCGAAGGCGGGCACATCGACCAGATCAGCGAGGTGCTGCAGCAGCTGCGCAGCAATCCGGATTCGCGCCGCATCATCGTCAGCGCCTGGAACGTGGCCGATCTCTCCAAGATGGCCCTGATGCCCTGCCATGCCTTCTTCCAGTTCTACGTGGCCCCGGCCACCGAACCCGGCGGCCGGGGCCGGCTCTCCTGCCAGCTGTACCAGCGCAGCGCCGACATCTTCCTGGGGGTGCCCTTCAATATCGCCAGCTATGCGCTGCTGACGCACATGCTGGCGCAGCAGTGCGATCTGGACGTGGGCGACTTCATCTGGACCGGCGGCGACTGCCACATCTACAGCAACCACTTCGAGCAGGTGCAGACGCAGCTCGCCCGCGAGCCCTTCCCCTACCCCTCTCTTCGCATCCGGCGCAGGCCCGACAGCCTGTTCGACTACCAGCTCGAGGACTTCGAAGTCCTGGACTACCAGCATCACCCGGCCATCAAGGCGCCGGTGGCGGTCTGAGCGTGTCGGGAGAAGCGGGCATGCAAGACCTGACCCTCATCGCAGGCCTTTGTCGCGACCGCGGCATCGGCCTGGGCAACGAACTGCTGGTGCGCATCCCCGAGGACATGGCGCACTTCAAGGCGCTCACCCTGGGGCACACCGTGCTGATGGGTCGCAAGACCTGGGACTCCCTTCCGCCCAAGTTCAGGCCGCTGCCCGGCCGGCGCAATCTGGTGCTGAGCCGCCGGCCGGACCTGGCGCTGCCTGGCGCCGAAGTGTTTACCGATCTGTCGACGGCCCTGGCCTCATGCGATGCCGAAGAAAAGGTCTTCGTGATGGGAGGCGCCGAGATTTACGCGCTCGCCTTGGCCCATGCCACAGCCCTCGAGCTGACCGAATTCGAGCTGCAGCGGCCGGCCGACGCCTTCTTTCCGGTCTGGGATGCCGGGCAGTTCCGCGAAGTCCGTCGCGAACATCATCAACACCGCCCAGGCGAGCCCGAGGGCTTTGCCTACAGCTTCGTGCGTCTGGAACGCCAGCGCTGAGCGCTTCATCAACTCAATTGCAGGAGGAACACACCATGTCTGGAGGCGGTTTTCACGTCCACGGCCCGCATGACCATGAGCTGGAACATGCGGCACAACACGAACCCAAGGGCATGGCCGGCCAGTTGGCGGTGATCACGGCCATCCTGGCCACCGTGGGCGCCCTCTTTGCCTACATGGGCGGCGCCACCCAGGCCAATGCCGGCCTCTACAAGAACGACGCTGCCATCAAGAAGACCGAGGCGGCCAACCGCTGGGCCTATTTCCAGGCCAAGAGCAGCAAGCAGAACCTCGCCGAAATCGCGATGGACCTGGCGCCCGGCGAAGAGCAGAAGGCCAAGTACAAGGCCAAGATCGAACGCTACGAAACCGAGAAGAACGAGATCAAGAAGGAAGCCGAGGCCCTGGAGAAGGAGTCCGCCGACTTCGATCACAAGAGCGAGGAGCAACTGCACCAGCACCACCGCTGGGCCCAGGCCACGACGGCGCTGCAGGTCTCCATCGCCCTGGCGGCCATCGCCCTGCTGACCAAGCGACGCTGGATGGAATGGGCCACGCTGGGCGTGGGGGGCGTGGGCATCCTGGTCGGCATTGCCGCCTGGCTGCACTACTGATCGCCCCCAGGAACGCCGCTGGCCGATCATTCTCAAGGTAGGGCGGTGCGCGCCTAAGCCGGATCCGAACGGAGCGGCTTCCGGTGCCAACGTTCAGGTACTGACAAGCACCTCTTCGATTCTTGACATCGGCACGCCGCGCCCCAACGCCCAAGTGGTCATGCGCACCAGCAGCTCCTGCAGCCCCTCGCAGTAGGCGCTGGGATTGGCGTGCCCTTTACCCGGCACGAAGCGATATGCGCGGCCCCCCAGCACGTCACCGCTCTCGCAGACATCGCGCCAGCAGCAGCCCTCGCAGACGGCCGACCGCTCGCCCTGCGACTGCATGTAGCGAAGCATCTCAGGCGTGTCATAGAAGTCATCCAGACTGGCCTCGGGGCGCGCATACACGGCAGCGTTGAAGGCATAGTCGGCCAGCCGGTCATCGTCCGGACCACACACCTGCCCGTCGCTCTGGATCGTGAATGCGGTGTAGCCACGGCGCCCCGCCTTGGCCTTGGCCAGTCCGTCCTTGCCTCCCAGCAGCCGGGCCAGAAGTGTCTGGAACAGGCGTATCTCGATGGTCGGGTCTTCGCGCTCTGCCCAGGCCACGAACAAGTCGCCGATGAACCGCGTGTAGCCGGCTGTCGCTTCGGGGCCGAAATGATCCGTACTGGAGCCCGGGACCGGCAGGCTGACATGCAGATGGCGCAGGCCTAACTCATCGACGAAGTGACTCAGAACCCGCCGCGCATCAAAGCTGTAGTGCGGAACGCAGATCGTGCCGATGCTGTAAATGCGCTTGGCCGCAGCGGCAGCCTGAAGCTTGCGCAGCCCGGAAACCACCCGAGCATGCGTTCCCTGCCCTGCGTGGTCCAGCCGAAACAAGTCGTGATACTCGGCCGGCCCGTCCAGGCTGACGGCCACCGAGATACTGAATCGCTCGAACAGATCGATCCATTCGTCGTCGACCAGCATCGCATTGGTCTGCAGCGCAATGCGCAACTGCCCCAGGAATGCCAAGCCCTGCCTCAGCTCCTGGCACAACTGCTCAAAGCGCGCCTTCTTCATCAGCAGCGGCTCGCCACCATGGATGTCTATCTGCAGGGCGGTGGCACCGCTTTCCTGCGCGACACGTGCCAAAAAGGCCACCACGTCCTGGGCCGTTCCCCCGTCCATGTAGACCGGATTGCCCGCCGCGTTGTCGTCCATGTTGAAGAAGTAGCAGTAGGTGCAAGCGATGTTGCA
Source organism: Burkholderiaceae bacterium (assembly GCA_041905785.1). GTDB lineage: Bacteria > Pseudomonadota > Gammaproteobacteria > Burkholderiales > Burkholderiaceae_C > Roseateles_B. The sequence goes on along the minus strand of JAYRKJ010000005.1, from coordinate 22,556 downwards.
GCGCTCGGTGATCTTCAGAATCACCTCGATGGTCTGCCACTGCCGGGGCTGCGAGCGCACCGGCGACTCGGTCGCCCGCCGCCTAACCTGGATTTGCGATGCAGGGATGACGATTGTTTGCATAAAGATGCCGCCTAAGAACGATGAAGGCGGCGAGCAGACTGACGTCCTGCTCACCGCCCTTCTAGTGGACTACGGCACTCAGAAGCGCATGGTCCAGCTTGCCTGCACCCACCAGTCACGGCCACCACTGACGGCGTCCAGCATGGCGTCGTCCAGCTGCTGCATGTCGGTCACTTCAGCCTTGGGAGCGACGTCGGCGCTGATGAGCTGGGCGACTCGGCCCTTGAGGTCTTCGATCTTCATGAGGATGATTCCTTTGCCCCGTATGTCATGAGCCGCGCATGGGCTGGGGCCCGGCACCACGGCAGTTGACCACCCATGTGGCCACTTCGGGCTTGAATGAGAACCTGCGGCGCGGACCGGCAACGCGCCAGTGGCGCAAACAAGCAGCGGGTGCAGACTCAGCACTCAAACCAAAGCGGGCCCGACGTTAACCGCAAAAGAGCGCGCACCCACCTCATACTTTCCTGATGGCGATCCTGTCATTTCTTGCAGTGGCAACATCCAAAGACTCAAGGTAGTGACGCCGCCGTCCTGTGCAGGTCCACCGAGTGAAGCCGCCGCGGTTCTAGCCGACAATGCCCCCTCTCTCCGCCATTTGCCGCTACCCATGAAACTTGCCACCTGGAACGTCAACTCCCTGGCCGTGCGCCTGCCCCAGCTGCTGGACTGGCTGGCAGCGAATCCGGTCGATGCCTTGGTGCTGCAGGAGACCAAGCTCACCGATGACAAGTTCCCCACGCTGGAAATCGGCGCGGCCGGCTACCAGGTGCAGTGGTTCGGACAGAAGACCTACAACGGCGTGGCCCTGCTGAGCCGCAACCCCGCTGTCGATGTCGTCAAGAACATTCCCGGCTATGGCGATGAGCAGGCCCGCGTGATCGCCGGCACGGTGGAAGGCGTGCGCGTGATCGGCGCCTATTTCCCCAACGGCCAGGCGCCGGACAGCGAGAAATTCGTCTACAAGATGGCCTGGATGGAGGCGCTGCGCGAGTGGGTGCGCTGCGAGTTGCAGACCCACGAGCAAATGGTGCTGATGGGTGATTTCAATATCGCCCCCGAGGACCGCGACGTGTACGACCCCATCGCCTGGGCCGGCCAGATCCATTGCACGCCGCAGGAGCGGGCGCATTTCCAGGACTTCCTCGGCCTGGGTCTGGTCGACGCCTTCCGGCTCTTCGAGCAGCCGCCCAAGAGCTGGAGTTGGTGGGACTACCGCAACCTGGCCTTTCGCAAGAACCAGGGTCTTCGCATCGACCACATCCTGCTCAGCGAGGCCCTGCGGCCCCGCGCGCTGGCCTGCGAGATCGACAAGCAGCCGCGGCGCAACGAACGCCCCAGCGACCACGCCCCCGTCATTGTCACCTTGAGCTGAGGTGCAGGCCGGGCGGCCTGCCACCTTGCTCCTGCCGCCCTATTGGAGGACTCATGAACAGATCCGAGCCTTCGGCGCATGCCGACGCCCAGCTGCAGCGCTGGTGCGATGACGAAGCACAAGTCCGCCAGCGCCTGCAGGCCGAGCCCGGGCTGGCTCGCCTGGATCAGCTGGCCGGCCTGGACGGCCTGGCTCAGATGCAAGCCCTGCTGAACGGCGAGCTGCCGCCCCCGCCCATCGCCCTGACGCTGGACTTCCTGCTGGTCGAGGTGGCCCGCGGCCGGGCCGTGTTCCAAGGCAAGCCCCTGTTCAGGCACTACAACCCCTTGGGCACGGTGCATGGCGGCTGGTTCGCCACCTTGCTGGATTCGGCTCTGGGCTGCGCGGTGCACACGACGCTGGAACCCGGCAGCGGCTACACGACGCTGGAGTTCAAGGTGAACCTGGTCCGCGCCTTGACGGACAAGGTCCCGCTGGTTCGCGCCATCGGCGAGGTGACGCACCGGGGCCGCCAGGTCGCCACGGCCGAAGCCCGCCTGGTAGGTCACGACGGCAAGCTCTATGCGCATGCCAGCACGACCTGCCTGGTCTTCGAGCAACGGCAGGGCTGAGGCCGCCGCGCGCGGCGGGGGACCTCAGCCGCGCAAGGCGTGCGTGGCCCGTGCCAGCTCGGTGATGCGGCCCCAGTCGCCAGCGTCCATGGCGTCCTGCGGTGTCAGCCAGGAACCGCCGCAGACCTTCACATTCGGCAAGGACAGGAACTGCGGCGCCGAATCCTGGGTGATGCCACCCGTGGGGCAGAAGGCCACGTCCGGGAACGGTCCGGCCAGCGCCTTGAGCAGGTTGACGCCGCCCACCGCCACCGCCGGGAACAGCTTCAGGAAGGTATAGCCGGCGGCATTGGCCTGCATGACTTCGCTGGCCGTGGAGACGCCCGGCAACAGGGGCAGGTCTTGCCCCTGCGCGGCGATGGCGAGCTCGGAGGTGAAGCCGGGACTGACGCCAAAGCGGCAGCCGGCGTTTTTGGCGGCGGCCACATCAGCCGCCGTGCGCAGCGTCCCCGCGCCCACGATGGCCTCCGGCACCGCCCGTGCGATGGCCTCCATGGCCTGCAGCGCGACCGGCGTGCGCAGCGTCACCTCCAGGACGCGTACGCCGCCGGCCACCAGGGCCTCCGCCAGCGGCACGGCATGCTCCAGCTTCTGGATCACGATGACGGGGATCACCGGGCCGTGTGCGGCCAGGCTCAGGGTTTGATTGCTCATGCTCGTTCCTCTGTGCTGCGCACATGGCCTTCACAGCCAGGTCACGGCGCCTTCCTCGGCGCTGCGGACGTTGCGGCGGAATCCGCCGAACAGATTGCGACCCAGGCCGACGGCGTTGTCAGCCGCCTGCGCCGGATCGATGGCGGCCAGCTCGCGGACGGCCCATTCCTCGGCGGCCACCAGGGCCGCGAGCTCGCCGGACACGGCGTCCAGCCGCACCAAATCGCCATCGCGCAAGCGCGCCAAAGGTCCGCCGGCCAGCGCCTCGGGGCTCACATGGATGGCCGCCGGCACCTTGCCCGAGGCGCCGCTCATGCGACCGTCGGTCACCAGCGCCACCTTGAAGCCCTTGCCCTGCAGCACCGCCAGCGGTGGGGTCAGCTTGTGCAACTCCGGCATGCCGTTGGCCTGTGGCCCCTGGAAGCGCACCACCACCACCACGTCGCGGTCCAGCTCACCCGCCTTGAAGGCGGCCTGCATGGACTCCTGGTCGCTGAAAATGCGGCAAGGCGCCTCGATCACATGCCGATCCTCGGGTACCGCCGACACCTTGATCACGGCCCGACCCAGGTTGCCCGTGAGCAGCTTCAGTCCGCCGGTCGCACTGAAGGGCGAGGCCGCGGTGCGGACCACGCTCTCGTCGCCCGAGGCTGCGGGAAGGTCCGCCCATTCGATGCCGTCCGCTGCGGCACGGGGCACGCGCCCATAGGCTTCCAGACCTGCGCCCTGGATGGTCAGCACATCACCATGCATAAGACCTGACCCCAACAGCTCGCGGATCACGAAACCGGGACCGCCGGCCGCCTGGAACTGGTTCACGTCCGCGCTGCCGTTGGGATAGACCCGGGCCAGCAGCGGCACCACGGCGGACAGCTCCGAGAAGTCCGTCCAGTCGATGCTGATGCCCGCGGCCCGCGCCACCGCAACCCAGTGGATCAGGTGATTGGTCGACCCGCCGGTGGCCAGCAGGGCCACCATGGCGTTGACGATGCAGCGCTCGTCGACCACATGGCCAATGGGCGTGAAGTCGCCCCCCGGCGCGATGCGCAGGGCCTGCCGCACAGCCTCCCGGCTCAACTGCCCGCGCAGCTCGTCATGGGGGTGCACGAAGGCCGCTCCCGGCACATGCAGGCCCATGGCCTCCAGCAGCATCTGGTTGCTGTTGGCCGTGCCATAGAAGGTGCAGGTGCCTGCGCCATGGTAGGCGGCCGACTCGGCCTTGAGCAATTCCTCGCGCCCCACCTTGCCTTGGGCATAGAGCTCGCGCACCTTGGCCTTGTCGCTGTTGGACAGGCCGCTGCTCATCGGGCCGGCAGGCACGAAGACGCAGGGCAGGTGGCCGAAGCTCAAGGCGCCAATCAGCAAGCCCGGCACGATCTTGTCGCAGATGCCCAGCAGCAAGGCCGCGTCGAAGACGTCGTGGCTGAGGGCCACGGCCGTGCTCATCGCGATGGTGTCCCGAGAGAAGAGGCTCAGCTCCATGCCCGGCAGCCCCTGGGTCACACCGTCGCACATGGCAGGCACCCCGCCAGCCACCTGCACGGTTGCGCCGTGGCGGCGAGCCTCCTCACGGATCAACTCGGGATAGTGCTCGTAGGGCTGATGGGCCGAGAGCACGTCGTTGTAGGCGGTGACGATGCCCAGGTGCGTGGGGCGCTCGGCCACGATGCGCAGCTTGTCATTCGCAGGCATGGCAGCAAAGGCATGGGCCACGTTGGCGCAGCCCATGCGCTCCGGCCCCTTCTTGCGGCGCGCCAGGCGCTCGACCTCGGCCAGATAGCGCTCACGGGCCGGGGCGCTGCGCTCGCGGATGCGGGCGGTCACCGATTGCAGAGTCTTGTTCATGCGTCTCTATCGCGGGCCAATGTAACTCGACCCCTATTAAGTTGGTAACCATATTACAAGAAGAGTCGCTGCAGCGGGTTACAAGGGGAGTACAAATGCGAAGGCCAGGGACCGGATCGCGTGCCTGGGGCATGCAGAATCCCCCCGTGAACGGCCGACCGGTCGCACGAGCCGTCGCACGGCCCCTCGGACGTGCAGGCGAATGGCCGCTCAACTACCCTGGGGCACGGGCAGCCCGGCGACGACAGAAGCAGCGACAGCAGCGACGAGAGGACAGACATGCCTGCACCACGCATCATCCATGGCCACGAGAAAGACCTGGGCGGAGGCTTCAAGGTATCGCGCCTGTTGCCGGCCATGGGCCAGCGCAGCATTGGCCCCTTCATCTTCATGGATCACTTCGGCCCGACGATCAGCCACGGCGACCCGGCCCACGACGTGCGCCCCCATCCCCACATCGGCCTGAGCACGGTCAGCTACCTGTTCGAGGGAGCCCTGCTCCACCATGACAGCACCGGCGCCCGCCAGGAGATCCGGCCGGGCGAGATCAACTGGATGACCGCCGGCAAAGGCATCGTGCACAGCGAGCGTGCGCCTCCACAACTGCGTGGCGGGAGCTATCCCATGCATGGTCTGCAACTGTGGTGCGCCCTGCCCCGGGCCGAGGAAGAATGCGAACCCAGTTTCCAGCATGTGCCGGCCTCGGCGCTGCCGGTGCTGGAGCGCGCGGGGACGCGGATCCGCGTGCTGGTGGGCAGCCTGGGCGGCGCCCGCTCACCGGTCAGAACGACGGACTCGACGCTGTACCTGCACCTGAGCCTGCCCCCAGGCGCCAGCCTGGACCTCGGCCAGTGGGGCGCGGAGCTGCCGGAAGAAATGGCGGTCTACGCGCCCAGTCAGGACCTGCTGCTGAACGGCGAACCGCTGTCCGCCCGGCAGCTGGCCGTGCTGCGGTCGAGCCAGGCTGGGGCATCCCCGGGCGATGCACCAAGCGATGCACCAAGCGATGCAGCAAGCGATGCAGCAAGCGATGCACCAAGCAATGCACCAAGCGGGGCTGCTAGCGGGGCGTTGAGCGACGCAACACCAGCCAATCGCCAAACGGGAGCGCCTGGATTTGAACTGAGCGCTGCGCCTTGGGGAACCGAACCGACCGAGTTGGTGCTGATCGGAGGCGCCAGGCTGGACGGGCCCCGCCACTTATGGTGGAACTTTGTCTCCAGCCGCCGGGAACGCATCGAACAGGCCGCCAGAGACTGGGCAGAAGGCCGCTTCCCCAGCGTGGCGGGGGAGGATGACTTGATCCCCCTGCCCGCCAGGGGCCCATGAGCTGCCCCAGCGTTGCACGGGAGCAGCCCCAGAGCTGGCCATGAGTTGCCCCGAGGTACTTGTGGTCACCTGCGAGGTTCCGCTCCAAGACCCCGGCCTCAGCCCAACACGCCCAGCGCCAGACCCAGCAAGGTCAGGCCGCCGATGCCCAGGATCCAGGACTCAGGCTCCTGCATGCGGAGCCCGAAGCTTCCAACCCGAACTCCAACGCGACTTCCGGTCGCCAAGCCCCCTGTTGCCGGCCCAGCTAGCGCCGCTCCCATCTTCACGCCCATTCGCTTGACCGCTGCCATCTGCTGCTCCCGCTGTATTGCTTGACCAGGCGGCAGGTGGCGCTTGCTGGCGAACCTGCCCGAACTCAGTGATGGCGCGAGAATACTGTACAAACATACAGCCTTCAAGTGCTTTCTACGCAAGCATCTTGGCGGGGCATGCCTTGCAGGCGAAGGGCCAAGCGTCAGGCCGCCTGGCTGGCTGGTCCACTGCCGCTAAGATGCCAGCCCCGTCGGGACTGGCCGATTCATATCGCCGGGCCCGCTTTCATTCCCAGTTTCCGCACGCCGACATGGCCCACGCATCCAGCAGCGCAAGCGCCGCCAAGGCAGACCCTGCAGCCCAGGACCTCTCCGCCCACACCCCCATGATGCAGCAGTACCTGCGCATCAAGGCCGAGTTCCCGGACACCCTGGTCTTCTACCGCATGGGTGACTTCTACGAGGTCTTCTACGAGGACGCGCGCAAGGCCAATGCGCTGCTGGACATCACGCTGACCGTACGCGGCCAGAGCGCGGGCGAGCCGGTCGTGATGGCCGGCGTGCCGGTCCACGCGCTGGAGTCCTATCTGGCCAAGCTGATCAAGCTGGGCGAGGCCGTGGCGATTGCCGAGCAGGTGGGCGAAGTCGGTGCAGGCAAGGGCCCGGTGGAGCGCAAGGTGGTGCGCGTGGTGACGCCCGGGACCGTCACCGATACCGAGCTGCTGGCCGACAAGCAGGACAGCATCCTCCTGGCCGTGGCCAGCACCGGCGCACGCGCCAAGCCCACGCTGGGCCTGGCCTGGCTCTCGCTCACCCAAGGCCAGTTGGGCCTGGCCGAATGCAGTGCCGAGGAACTGCCGTCCTGGCTGGCCCGCCTTTCGCCGGCCGAGGTGCTGGTCGACCGCGAACGCCAGCCCGCCGGCGTGCTGGCCGCGCGCCTGCCCGTCACCAACCGCCCCAGCTGGCAGTTCGACACCGCCCTGGGCCTGCGCAAGCTGTGCGAGCAGTTGGGCGTGGCCAGCCTGCAGGGCTTCAATGCCCAGGAACTGACGGCCGCCCAGGCCGCCGCCGCCGCCCTGCTGAGCTACGCGGAACACACCCAGGGCCGCGCCCTGGCTCACGTGACGAGCCTGCAGGTGCAGCGCGCCTCCGAGCTGCTGGATCTGCCGCCCGCCACGCAGCGCAACCTGGAACTGACGCAAACCCTGCGCGGCGAAACCAGCCCCACGCTGCTGTCGCTGCTGGACAGCTGCCGCACGGGCATGGGCAGCCGCGCCTTGCGCCAATGGCTGCTGCATCCCAAGCGCGAGCGCAGCGAGGCCCTGGCGCGGCACGAGGCCATCGCCACCTTCCTGTCCAGCGGCTTCGAAGGCCTTCGCGAGGCCCTGCGGCAGGTGTCGGACGTCGAACGCATCGCGGCCCGCGTGGCGCTGCGCCAGGTGCGACCGCGCGAGCTGGCCGGCCTGCGTGCCACGCTCTTGAACCTGCCGTCACTGCAGGCCCAGGTGCCCGAGGCGGGCAGCGCACTGCTGCAGTCGCTGGGCCAGGGCCTGCTGGCCTCGCCGCACCTCGCCGAGCTGCTGAGCCGCGCCATCGCCGAGGAGCCGGCCGTCCTGATCCGCGATGGCGGTGTCATCGCCCACGGCTTCGACGAGGAACTGGATGAGCTGCGCGGCATCAGCCAGAACTGCGACGCCTACCTGTTGGACCTGGAAGCCCGCGAGCGCGCCCGCACCGGCATCGCCAATCTGCGCGTTCAGTACAACAAGGTGCATGGCTTTTACATCGAGGTCACCTCGGGCCAGCTGGACAAGGTCCCCATGGACTTCCAGCGCCGCCAGACGCTGAAGAACGCCGAACGCTTCATCACGCCCGAACTCAAGAGCTTCGAGGACAAGGCGCTCTCGGCCCAGGAGCGTGCCCTGTCCCGCGAGAAGGCGCTGTATGAGCTGGTCATCGATGAGCTGATCAGCGAGCTGCCCGCCCTGGCCCGCCTGGGCCGCGCCCTGGCCAGCCTGGACGCTCTCGCGGCCCTGGCCGAGCGTGCCGCCACCCTCAACTGGGCCCGGCCGGACTTCGTGCCACAGCCCTGCATCGACATTCAAGGCGGCCGCCATCCCGTCGTCGAGATGCGCCTGCGCGAGACCGGCGCCGGCGAGTTCATGGCCAACGACTGCCGGCTCGACGCCCGCACCCGCATGCAGGTCATCACCGGCCCCAACATGGGCGGCAAGAGCACCTTCATGCGTCAGGTGGCGCTGATCTGCCTGCTGGCAGCCATGGGCAGCTATGTGCCGGCCCGCAGCTGCCGCCTGGGGCCCATGGATGCCATCCACACCCGCATCGGCGCGGCGGATGACCTGGCCAATGCGCAATCCACCTTCATGCTGGAGATGACCGAGGCCGCCGCCATCCTGCACGGCGCCACGGACCAGTCCCTGGTGCTGATGGACGAGATCGGGCGGGGAACATCCACCTTCGACGGCCTGGCCCTGGCCGGCGCCATTGCCAGCCACCTGCACGACAAGTGCCGGGCCTTCACGCTCTTCGCCACCCACTACTTCGAGCTGACGGAGTTTCCGGCCAAACACCCGCAGGCGGTGAACATGCACGTCTCGGCGGCGGAGAGCGGCGAGGACATCGTCTTCCTGCACGAGATCCAGCCCGGGCCTGCCAGCCGCAGCTACGGTGTCCAGGTGGCCCGCCTGGCCGGCATGCCCGGCAGCCTGGTGCGCCAGGCGCGCGCCACGCTGGAGGCCCTGGAAGCCAAGGCGGGCGAGGCCGAATCGCAGATCGACCTGTTCGCGGCGCCGCCCGAGCCGGTGGCCGCTGTCGCCGAGGCGACCCATCCGCTGCTGGACGCCCTGCATGATCTGGACCCCGACGCCCTGAGCCCGCGCGAGGCCCTGGAGCAGCTCTACAAGCTGAAGCAGCTGGCCCGCGCCTGAAGCCGCCAACCGACACCTCATGTCCCAGACTCATCCGGCCGAGCGCCACCTCGTCTTCTCCCACGCCAACGGCTTTCCCGCGGGCTGCTACCGCGTGCTGTTCGAGACCTGGGAGCGGGCCGGCTGGACGGTGCATGCCATCCCGCGCCTGGGCCACGACCCGCAGTACCCGGTCACCAGCAACTGGCCGCACCTGCGGGACCAGCTGATCCATTTCATCGAGCGCCAGGTGCACCCGCGCATGAAGACGCCTGGGCCGGTGATGCTGGCTGGCCATTCGCTGGGTGGCGGCGTGAGCCTGCTCGCGGCCTGCCGGCGGCCGGACCTGGTGCGCGGCCTGCTGATGCTGGACTCGCCCGTGGTCTCGGGCTGGAAGGCGCACAGCATCCATGTGGCCAAGCTGACGGGGCTGATCGAGCGGGTGTCGCCCGGCAAGATATCCAGCCAGCGCCGCCATCGCTGGCCCTCGCGCGAGGTGGTGTTCGAGCACTTTGCCAGCAAGCACAAGTTCGCCCGCTGGGACGAGCGCGTGCTGCGCGACTACATCGCCAGCGGCTTCGATGAGATCGAGGGCGAGGTCCACCTGGGCTTCCGCCGCGAGGTCGAGACCCGCATCTACAACACCCTGCCCCACACCTTCGACCGCATCATGCACCGCCATCCGCCGCGCTTTCCGGTGGCTTTCGTCGGTGGCACGCAGTCCGAGGAACTGCGCCAGGCGGGCGCGGAAGCCAGCAAGCGCCTGGCCGGGCGCAACTTCCACTGGATGGAAGGCAGCCACCTCTACCCCTTCGAACGACCCGACGACACGGCCGCCCTCGTGCTGCAATTGCTGGACCACCTGGAAGCCGAGGCCGCGGCTCCCGGCGCGACCTCGCTATAATCGCGCTTTACCACCACAGCGTTCTTGCACGGGACGCTGCAAGACATGACCAAGTACGTCTTCGTCACCGGCGGTGTGGTGTCCTCCCTCGGCAAGGGCATCGCATCGGCCTCTCTGGCTGCCATCCTCGAATCGCGCGGCCTCTCCGTCACCCTCATCAAGCTGGATCCCTACATCAACGTGGATCCGGGCACGATGTCCCCCTTCCAGCACGGCGAAGTCTTCGTCACCGATGACGGTGCCGAGACGGACCTCGACCTGGGCCACTACGAGCGCTTCATCACCACGCGGATGAAGAAGGCCAACAACTTCACCACCGGGCAGATCTACATGTCGGTGCTGGAGAAGGAACGCCGTGGCGACTACCTCGGCAAGACGGTGCAGGTGATTCCGCACATCACCAATGAAATGCAGGAGTTCATCCGTCGCGGCGCCGGTCACGGCACGCCGGATGCGGTCGACGTGGCCATTGTCGAGATCGGCGGCACGGTGGGCGACATCGAGTCCCTGCCCTTCCTGGAAGCCGCCCGCCAGATGAGCCTGAAGATGGGTCCGACGAACGTTGCCTTCGTCCACCTGACCTATGTGCCCTGGATCGCCGCTGCCGGCGAGCTCAAGACCAAGCCCACGCAGCACACGGTGCAGAAGCTGCGCGAGATCGGCATCCAGCCCGACGCCCTGCTGTGCCGCGCCGACCGCCGCATCCCGGATGACGAGCGCGAGAAGATCTCGCTGTTCACCAACGTGCCCGAGTACGGCGTGATCTCCATGTGGGACGTGAACACCATCTACAAGGTGCCGCGCGTGCTGCATGAGCAGGGCCTGGACCAGCTGATCTGCACCAAGTTGCAGCTCAACACCAAGTCGGCCGACCTGAAGCGCTGGGACACCCTGGTGCATGAGGTGGAGAACCCGGCCCAGCAGGTCACCATCGCCATGTGCGGCAAGTACACCGACCTGTCGGACTCGTACAAGTCGCTGAACGAGGCCCTGCGCCACGCCGGCATCCACAACCATGCCGGCGTCAGGATCGAGTACGTCGATTCCGAGCAGCTGAGCAGGGACAACATCGCCCAGCTGGCCCAGTACGACGCCATCCTGGTGCCGGGCGGCTTCGGCAAGCGCGGTGTCGAGGGCAAGATCCTGGCGGCCCAGTACGCCCGCGAGCACAAGGTGCCCTACCTGGGCATCTGCCTGGGCATGCAGGTCGCGACCATCGAGTACGCCCGCCACATGGCCGGCCTGGAAGGCGCGAACTCCACCGAGTTCGACCCCGAGACCCCGCACCCGGTCATCGCCCTGATCGACGAATGGCAGGACGCCGACGGCACCATCCAGAAGCGCGATGAGAAGAGCGACCTCGGCGGCACCATGCGCCTGGGCGCCCAGAGCTCGGACGTCAAGCCGGGCACCCTGGCCCACGAGATCTACGGCCCGGTCGTGACCGAGCGCCACCGCCACCGCTATGAAGCCAACGAGCACTACCTCGACAAGCTCCAGGCGGCCGGCCTGGTGATCTCGGCCATCACCCAGCGCGAGAAGCTGACCGAGATCGTCGAGCTGCCGCGCGAGGTGCACCCCTGGTTCGTGGGCGTGCAGTTCCACCCCGAGTTCAAGTCCACCCCCTGGGACGGCCATCCGCTGTTCACCGCCTTCATCAAGGCGGCCCTGAGCCACAAGAAGGCCTGAAGGAGCGCTGTCCATGAAGCTGTGCGGCTTTGATGTCGGGATCGACAAGCCTTTCTTCCTGATCGCCGGCACCTGCTCGATCGAGAGCCTGGAGCTCTCCATCGAGGTGGCCGGCCAGCTCAAGGAGGCCTGTTCGGCCCTGGGCATCCCCCTCATCTACAAGGGCTCCTTCGACAAGGCCAACCGTTCCTCCGGCACCAGCAAGCGCGGTGTCGGCATGGACGCCGGCCTGAAGATCCTGGACGAGGTGCGACGCCAGCTCGGGCTGCCCATCCTGACCGATGTGCACGACGAATCCCAGGTGGCCCCCGTGTCCGCCGTGGTCGACGTGCTGCAGACCCCGGCCTTCCTCTGCCGCCAGACGGACTTCATCCGCGCGGTGGCCAAGTCGGGCAAGCCGGTGAACATCAAGAAGGGCCAGTTCCTCGCGCCCTGGGACATGAAGAACGTCATCGACAAGGCCCGCGAAGCTGCCCGCGAAGCCGGCCTGCCCGAAGACAGCTTCCTGGCCTGCGAGCGCGGCGTGAGCTTCGGCTACAACAACCTCGTGGCGGACATGTGCAGCCTGGCCGAGATGCGCAAGTCCGGCGCCCCCGTGGTGTTTGACGTGACCCACTCGGTGCAGAAGCCCGGCGGCCAGGGCACCACCAGCGGCGGTGCCCGCGAGATGGTGCCGGTGCTGGCCCGTGCGGGCGTTGGCGTGGGCGTGGCGGGGCTCTTCATGGAGACCCACCCGCGTCCGGCCGAGGCCTTCTCCGACGGCCCCAACGCCGTCCCCCTGAACCGCATGCGGGCGCTGCTGGAGCAGCTCGTGGCCCTGGACCGCGTGGTCAAGAGCCAGCCCCTGCTGGAGAACGACTTCTCCGCCTGAGCCCATCAACCCCGGCGCGGCCTGCACAGTCCGCGCCGCTTTTTTCTTCAAGGATGCCCATGCCCGCCGCCTTCGTGATTGCCGACGTCACCGTGACCGATGCCGAGCAGATGGCCAAGTACCGGGAATGGAGCACCAAGGCCATGCAGGAGCATGGCGCCGAGATCCTCGTGCGCGGCGGTGCCGTCGAGGTGCTGGAAGGCGACTGGCGGCCCACCCGCCTGGTGCTGCTGCGCTTTGCCGACCACGCGACGGCCCGTGCCTTCTACGATTCAGAGACCTACCAGCATGCCCGTACGCTGCGTGAAAACGCCGGTGTGATGCGCATGCTGATCGTGGACGGGGTGTGAGACCCTGAGCTGCGATTGTTCAGCGCGCGTAACCTTTTGCTGGCACCATGCGCGTCGAACGTAACTTAGTTACCAACTTCCTACCGGAGACCTTCTCAATGAGCGCCATTGTTGACATCGTCGGACGCGAGATCCTGGACAGTCGCGGCAACCCCACCGTGGAGTGCGACGTGCTGCTGGAGTCGGGCGTGATGGGCCGTGCGGCTGTGCCGAGCGGCGCCTCCACCGGCTCGCGCGAAGCCATTGAACTGCGTGACGGCGACAAGGCCCGCTACCTGGGCAAGGGCGTGCTCAAGGCGGTCGAGCACATCAACACCGAGATCAGCGAAGCCGTGCTGGGCCTGGACGCCTCCGAGCAGGCCTTCCTGGACAAGACCCTGATCGACCTGGACGGCACCGAGAACAAGAGCCGCCTGGGCGCCAACGCCATGCTGGCCGTCTCGATGGCCGTGGCCCGCGCCGCCGCTGAAGAGAGCGGCCTGCCCCTGTACCGCTACTTCGGCGGCATGGGCGGCGTGCAACTGCCCGTGCCCATGATGAACGTCATCAACGGCGGCGCCCACGCGAACAACTCGCTGGACCTGCAAGAGCTGATGATCATCCCCGTGGGCGCCCCGAGCTTCCGCGAGGCCCTGCGCTGGGGCGCCGAGGTCTTCCACGCGCTGAAGAAGATCATCGACGCCAAGGGCATGTCCACCGCCGTGGGTGACGAGGGAGGCTTCGCCCCCAGCGTCGAGAACCACGAGGCTGCCATCCAGCTGATCCTGGAAGCCATCGACAAGGCCGGCTACACCGCCGGCGAGCAGATCGCCCTGGGCCTGGACTGCGCCGCCAGCGAGTTCTACAAGGACGGCAAGTACGTGCTGGAAGGCGAAGGCGGCATCTCGCTGAGCGCCGAGCAGTGGACCGACATGCTGGCCACCTGGGTCGACAAGTACCCCATCATCTCCATCGAGGACGGCATGGCCGAGGGCGACTGGGACGGCTGGAAGCACATCACCGAGCGCCTGGGCGCCAAGGTGCAGCTGGTGGGTGACGACCTCTTCGTGACCAACACCAAGATCCTGAAGGAAGGCATCGACAAGGGCATCGCCAACTCGATCCTGATCAAGATCAACCAGATCGGCACCCTGACCGAGACCTTCGCCGCCATCGAGATGGCCAAGCGCGCCGGCTACACCGCCGTGATCTCGCACCGCTCGGGCGAGACGGAGGACTCCACCATCTCCGACATCGCCGTGGGCCTCAACGCCGGCCAGATCAAGACCGGCTCGCTGTCGCGCTCGGATCGCATGGCCAAGTACAACCAGCTGCTGCGCATCGAGGAAGACCTGGGCGACGTCGCCGTCTACCCCGGCCGCGCTGCGTTCTACAACCTGCGCTGATCCGCGCGGGTCGGGCCGCACGCCCACTGCCCCAAGGCCCCGCACCCCCGTGTGCCGGGGCTTTTTTCGTGCAATCCCGCAAAGAGGCCGGGCGCCGACTGCCTTACACTCGGCCCTCGTGAAAATCCTCGCGCTCATCCTCGCCGCCTTCCTCATCGCGATCCAGGGCCAGCTCTGGTTCGGCAAAGGCGGCCTGGCTCGCGGCGTGCAGCTGCGCGCCGAGCTGCGCCAGCAGCAGCAAGCGAATGAGCAGGCCCAGGCGCGCAATGCGCTGATCCAGGCCGAGCTGCGCGACCTGCGCGAAGGCCTGGAAATGGTCGAGGAAAAGGCCCGCTTCGAACTGAGCATGGTCCGGCCGGACGAGATCTACGTCCAGGTCCATCGCTGATCTGATCCCCGTCGCTCATGGATGTCCTGCTCGCCTGGCTGAGCCCTCTGCTCCTGCCCGCCTTCGAGGCCTTCGGCAGCCCCGTCACCTGGCTGGAGCTGCTGGCCTTCGTGCTGGCCGTCTGGATGGTGGTCTGCAATATGCGCGTGCAGGTGCTGGGCTGGCCGCTGGCACTGCTCAGCTCGCTGCTGTATTTCCTGCTGTTCTGGTCCGGCAAGCTGTACGGCGAGGCCACGCTGCAGCTGGTCTTTGCGGCCCTGGCCTTGTGGGGCTGGCTGCAGTGGTTGCGTGGGCGAACCGCGCAAGGCGAAACGCTTTACGTGCGGCGCCTGGACCCGCGCCACCTGCTGCAGGCTGCAGGCCTGACCCTGCTGGCCTGGCCGCTGCTGGGCCTCTACCTGGCGCACTACACCGATTCGCCCCTGCCCTACTGGGACGCCTTCCCCACCGTGGCCAGCTTGCTGGGGCAGTACCTGCTGGGCCGCAAGTACCAGGAGAACTGGGGCGTCTGGGTGCTGGTCAACATCGTGTCGGTGGCCCTGTTCGCCACCAAGGGCTATTGGCTGACGGTGCTGCTGTACGCGGGCTTCATCCCCATGTCCGTGCTGGGCTGGCGTGCCTGGTCGCGCGAGCTGCGGCCCCAGCCGGCCGTCTGAACCATGGCCGCACTGCGCATCGCCCTGCTGGGTGCGGAAAGCACCGGCAAAAGCACGCTCGCTCGCGAGCTGAGCGAGGCGCTCCCCGCGCTCACCGGCTTGCGGGTCGCCAGGGTCGATGAATACCTGCGCGAGTGGTGCATCCGCGAGGGCCGCACCCCGCGCTGCGACGAGCAGGCCGCCATCGCCCAGGAGCAGGAGCGCCGCGCCGAGGCCCTGGCAGCAGGCCATGACCTGCTGCTGGCCGACACGACCGCCTTGATGACCGCGCTCTACAGCGAGCATCTGTTCCAGGACAGCAGTCTGAGCGCCTGGGCCCACCAGGCGCATCGCCGGTACCGGCTCAGCCTGCTGATGGGATTGGATCTGCCCTGGGTGGAGGATGGGCTGCAGCGCGACGGCCCCCAGGTGCGCGCGCCGGTGGATCGCCAGCTGCGCCGCTGGCTGCGCGAGCAGGGCCATGCCTTCGTGGTGATCCAAGGCCAGGGCCCGCAGCGCCTGGCGCAAGCGCTGGATGCGCTGACACCCCTGCTTGCCCGCCTGCCGGCCGGCCCCAGCACCGAGCAGGCCCCGAGCGGCCTGTTCAGCCGCCTGCTGGAGCGCCAGTCCCGCCTGCCCGGCTCCTCGCGCTGGACTTGCGAGCTCTGCGACGACCCGGCCTGCGAGCATGCGCTGAAGACCGCGCCCGCAGCCGGTGCGCCCGACGCTTCTTGACGCCGGCGCCAGCCGCCTGCACACTGGCCGCCGACATTGGCAAACGTTTGGCATCTGCTTCGCATCTGCTTGGCCATTGCCTTTTTCTTGGCAGACGTTTGCCATCGTCCCGACCACCGATCGTTCACTGCAGCCCTCCTCACTGCGCCGCCCCTGAAGCTTCATGACCGTCTCAGCCCTCTCCTCCGGATCCCGTCTCGTCGGCGCGCGCTGGCGCCTCCCGCTGCTCGGCCTGCTGCTTGCCTTGGGCCTGGCGGCCTGCAGCAGCGCACCCAATGCCGTGCCGGCCACAGCCCCCGCGCCGGACGCCGTGCCCCTGCGCATCCTGGCCATCAATGACTTTCACGGCAATCTCAAACCGCCCGCCGGAGGCATTCGCGTCCGCCATCCAGGCCAGCCGGGCGAGTACCAGGACATCGACGCCGGTGGCGCCGAGTACCTCGCCTCAGCGCTGGCGCAGGCCCGCGCAGGACAGCGCAATACCGTCTTCGTCGCAGCAGGTGACCTGGTCGGCGGCTCGCCGCTGCTGTCGGCATTGTTCAACGACGAACCGGCCATCGAGTCCCTCTCCGCCATGGGTCTGGCGATCAGCAGCGTCGGCAACCACGAGTTCGACGCCGGACTGGCCGAGCTGCGGCGCCGCCAGCAGGGAGGCTGCCATCCCGAAAAGGGCTGCCAGGGGCCGGCTCCATTCAAGGGTGCGGCGTTCCAGTACCTGGCGGCCAGCACGGTGGAGACCGCCACCGGCAAGACCATCTTCCCGGCTTATGCCATCCGCAAGTTCGACGGCATTCCCGTCGCCTTCATCGGCCTGACGCTCAAGGGCACGCCGGGCATCGTGGTGCCCAGCAGCGTCAGGGGCCTGCGCTTCGACGACGAGGTGGAGACCATCAACGCCCTGGTGCCGCAGCTGCGGGCCCAGGGCGTGGAAGCCATCGTCGTGCTGATCCATGAGGGTGGCTTCCCGGCTGGCGACTACAACGAGTGCCCCGGCATCTCCGGCCCCATCGTCAACATCGTCAAGCAGCTGGATCCGGCCGTGGACCTGGTGGTCAGCGGCCATACGCACAAAGCCTACAACTGCCGCATCGATGGCCGCCTGGTCACCAGCGGCGACAAGTACGGCACCATCGTCACCGCCATCGACGTGACGCTGGACCGCACGACGCGCGACGTGCGCAGCGCCCAAGCCGAAAACCGCCTGGTGCGTCATGACCAGTACGCCAAGGATGCCGCGCAGACGGCTTTGATTGCCGCCTACGAATCCAAGGCCGCCGCCATCATCGACAGGCCGGTGGGCCGAATCGGCGCAAGCTTCACGCGCGACGAAAACGCAGCCGGTGCGACCACCATGGGCCAACTGGTGGCTGACGCCCATTGGGCCGCCACCCGCGCTCCCGAGGATGGCGGTGCCGACTTCGCCATCACCAACATCGGCGGCGTCCGCTCCAGCCTGCTGTTCAGCGGCGATGGCACGGTCAGCTTCGGGCAGGTCTACACCACCCAGCCCTTCAACAACAACCTGGTGGTGCTGCGCCTGAGCGGCGCGCAGATCAAAGAAGCCCTGGAACAGCAGTGGATAGGGCAGCCCAAGTTCCGTCCCCTGCAGCTGTCCGAAGGCCTTCGCTACGCCTTCGATACCCGCCGCCCCATCGGCGACCGCGTGCTGCCCGGCAGCCTCCAGCTCCGGGGTCAGCCGCTGCGCATGGACGCCAGCTACCGGGTCACGCTGAACATGTTCCTGGCATCCGGTGGCGACGGCTTCCCCGCCTTTGCACAAGGCCAGATCCTGCAGCGCAGCGTGCTCGACCACGAAGCCCTGGTGGCCTACTTGCAGGCCCATCCCGGCCTCCTGCCGGCCCCCCGGGATCGCGTGGTGCCGGCCCGCTGAGCGCTTCTTCGGCCCCAAAAAAAAGGCCCGTCGCGGCTGATGAAGCGACGGGCCTTGTTGCTGGAGCGCGCTCGACGCTCACTGCAGCGTCTGGCTGCCTCCCGGGCTGGCGGCGGCGAACAGGCCGCCCACATCCACCGCGTCGAAACGGTACTGCGCACCGCAGAACTCGCAGTCCACCTCGACCTCACCGCGCTCGGCGATCACGCCCTCCACCTCTGCGCGGCCCAGGCCGGCCAGCATCTGGCCCACGCGCGCGCGCGAGCAGCTGCAGGCAAAGCGCGGGCGCAGCGGCTCGAAGCGGCGCATGTCCTCTTCCCAGAAGAGCCGGCGCAGGATGGTGTCGGCGTCCAGGCTCAGCAGCTCTTCGCTGGTCAGCGTGGAGGCCAGCATGGCGATGCGGTTGAAGTCCTCGTGGTCGCCAATGCGCTCGCCGCGCCCCGGGTGGCCCTCCAGATTGGCCTCGCCCTCGACCGGCATGCGCTGGATCAGCAGGCCGGCGGCCATCTCGTCGTTGGCCGCCAGGATGAGGCGCGTGTCCAGCTGCTCGGACTGCAGCATGTAGTGCTCCAGCGCCTCCGAGATCTTGTGCAGCGGCTCGCGCTGGTCGCCATGCAGGGGCACCACGCCCTGGTAGGGCTGCATGCCGGGCATTTTGTCCTTGGGGTCCAGCGTGATGGCGCAGCGGCCCTGGCCCAGCACGTTGACCATCATCTCCAGCGGCGCGTCGTCGGCCACTTCGCCGATGACCTTGGCCGTGGCGCGATAGCTGAGGTCATGCTGCACCTCCACCACGGCCAGCTTGACGGGGCCGTCGCCCAGCACCTGCAGGACCAGCGCGCCGTTGAACTTGATGTTGGACTGCATCAGCACGCCGGCGGCGGACATCTGCCCCAGCAGGCTGCGCACAGCGGGTGGATAGGCCTTCTCGCCGGGGCGGCGGGCCAGCAACTCCTTCCAGCTGTGGGTCAGACGTACCAGCATGCCGCGCACCGGCAGGCCTTCAAAAAGGAATTTGTGCAGTTCACTCATGGTCTCGGTCCGCCTGGCCGCCTCATCACGAACGGCCGGCGAACTCCCTTGCGAAGTTCAAAAACAAAATCCCGGCGCATGCTCGCCGGGACAGCCACCCGCGGTGGCATCGATCCAAATGGGGGCGACCGCGCTCAGCGCAAGCGCCTCAGCCCGCTGGCGTAACGCTGGCCGTTGCCGACGTAATGGCGGGCGCTGGCTGCCAGGCCGGCCATCTGCTCCGGGCTCAGCGCCTTCACCACCGTGGCCGGCCGGCCCATGATCAGGCTGCCATCCGGGAACTCCTTGCCTTCGGTCACCAGGGAGCCGGCGCCGACCAGGCAGTTCTTGCCGATGCGCGCGCCGTTGAGCACCACGGCGCCGATGCCGATCAGCGAGTTGTCGCCCACCGTGCAGCCGTGCAGCATGACCTGATGACCGACGGTGACGTTCTCGCCCAGCACCAAGGGGAAGCCGGTGTCGGCATGCAGCACCGAGCCGTCCTGGATGTTGCTGCCGCGGCCGATGGTGAGGGTGTCGCTGTCCCCGCGCAGCACGGCCTGGAACCAGATGCTCACGTCCTCACCCAGGCTCACGCGCCCGATGACCTCGGCGCTGTCGGCCACCCAGGCCGAATCGGCCACCTCGGGCACATGCTCGCCCAGCTGATAGATCGCCATCGAGGCACTCCTTGTCCAGTTCGATTCGGCCGGCCGCCGCGATCTTGCAGAACCCTGGGCTCCGGTCGGCCGGTAAAGTGATAATTTTAAGGATGGAAACACGCATGAGGGCGCTGGCTGTGCTCAGCGAGCCCGATCCCGGCCGCAAGGCTTCACAGGCCACCCAGCTTCGCGCCGACTTTCTCGCGAGTGCGGCGCTGGACACCGCCGCCCGGCTGCTGCCCGGCAACCCGCTGCCCGGCCGCCCCGCTCGCCCGCTGCTCAGGCAAGCGCTGCAGGTGCCCAGCCGCTCGCCCTTCACCGTGCAAGGCCGGGCCGCACTGATCCACGCGATCTGCCACATCGAGTTCAATGCGATCAACCTGGCGCTGGACGCTGTCTGGCGCTTTCCCGACATGCCGCGCGAGTTCTACGCCGACTGGCTGCAGGTGGCCGCCGAGGAGGCCCTGCACTTTCAGCTGCTGCACGAGCATTTGCAGACCCTCGGCCATGCCTATGGCGACTTCGACGCCCACGATGGCCTCTGGACCATGGCCGAGCGGACCCGGGACGATGTGCTCGCCCGCATGGCCCTGGTGCCTCGCACGCTGGAGGCGCGCGGCCTGGACGCCACCCCGCCGCTGCAGGCCAAGTTCCGCAAGGCTGGCGACGAGCGTGCCGTGGCCATCCTGGACACCATCCTGCGCGACGAGATCGGGCATGTAGAAATCGGCAACCGCTGGTACCGCCATTTGTGCCGCGAACGCGGTCTGGACCCCGTCGCACACTATCCCGAGCTGGTGGCGCGCTATGAGGCGCCCCGCCTGCGGCCGCCCTTCAATTTCGAGGCCCGCACGGCAGCCGGCTTCAGCGAGGCGGAGCTGGCGTACCTGCGCGGCTGAGCGTCACGCCGGGCGGCTCGCTATGATGGGCGGTTTGCCCGACCACTGCTGAAGCGCCCTGCCCGTGACCCGCATCCAAGCCAATCTGCTGCTGACCGTCATCGCCCTCATCTGGGGTTCCGCCTTCGTGGCCCAGAGTCAGGGCATGGCCCATATCGGGCCCATGATGTTCACCGGCGTGCGATTCCTCGTCGGCGCCCTGGTGGTGCTGCCGCTGGCCTGGCGCGAGCAAGGCCAGTTGCGGACCCAGGACGCCGCGCTGCGCGGGCGCGACTGGGGCAAGATCGTCGCGCTGGCGTCCCTGCTGCTACTGGGCGCGGCCATGCAGCAGATCGGCATCGTCAGCACCACGGTCACCAATGCCGGCTTCCTGACCGCTCTCTACGTGCCTCTGGTGCCGGTGCTGGGCTGGCTGCTGCTGCGCCAAATTCCGCATTGGTCGGTGTGGCCGGGCGGTCTGGCCTGCCTGGTCGGCGCCTTCCTGCTCTCGGGCGCCCATGAGTTGCGAATCGGCCTTGGCGACACCTGGGTCATCGCTTCCGCCCTGCCCTGGGCGGTGCATGTGCTGTTGGTGGGCCGGGTGGCCGACCGCATGAACGCGCCCTTCTCGGTGGCCAGCGGCCAGTTCTTTTGCGTGGGCCTGGCGGCCCTGGCCTATGCCCTGGCCTTCGAGCCCTGGACCCTGACCGGGCTGCGCGAGGCGACTGGCGCGATCCTGTACACCGGCGTCATGTCGGTGGGGGTGGCCTTCACGGCGCAAGTCGTGGCCCAGCGCTACTCCCATGCGGCGGACGCGGCCATCATCCTGTCCTCGGAAACCGTGTTTTCGGCTGCCTTCGGCTATGTGCTGATGGGGGACCGTCTGAGTGCGGCGGGCCTGGCAGGCTGCGCCCTGATCCTCGTCAGCATGCTGGGCGTGCAAATGTTGCCCATGCTGGCCACACTGGGACGCGAGCGCTCTTGAGGGGAAAATGTTCTTCTATCGCACTTTTTAGTTTCAGATAGTCACGATTCTGACCATCTGACATCAATTCATGCAGAAAAATACGGGTTAACCCGAAAATATGTCATAGGGTTTTCACGGATCTCTGCGATACTTCTTCTTGTGGCGCCCTGGAGGGCATCACAAGGCCTAAGGCGGCGGACAGATCCCGACGCCGACACGCCAGGCAGATGTCGCATGTGGACGTGCCCATCTGAGTGGTGAGAGTGGCAGCAGTAGGGCCACTCACGAGGTCTTCTCACCCCAACGTCCAAACGACCACGATGAGAAGCTCCATGTTTGCATTCAAGAAGTTCCTGCCCCCGGTGACCACCTCTTTCGTCGCCGCCAACCCGGCTGCCCTGGATGCCAGCGGCAACCTCTCCTTCGAACCCGTCTCGGCCGGCAAGGTCGAGGAAGCAATGATCGTCGCGATGCTCGCCTTTTTCGGCCTGAGCTCCGTCATCGCCCTGCTGGCTGCCTGATCGCGGCTTTTCCCCCAAGGTGGGCTCCACTGCCCACCTGCCCTGTCTGAACGGACCCTCGCGGTCCGTTTTGCTTTTCAGGCGCACCACGCCCGAGCCATGCAAAGAAGCCTGCCGGCGCAGTCCGGCTGGCTTCGCCCCGCGCGACGCCTGCGGATCCGGCTCCGCCGGGCCGTCGGTTCTGCTTTTCAAGCGTGCCCGTCCCGAGCCATGCAAAGAAGCCTGCCGGCGCAGCCCGGCTGGCTTCGCCCCGCGCGACGCCTGCGGATCCGGCTCCGCCGGGCCGTCGGTTCTGCTTTTCAAGCGTGCCATTCCCGAGCCATGCAAAGAAGCCTGCCGGCGCAGCCCGGCTGGCTTCGCCCCGCGCGACGCCTGCGGATCCGGCTCCGCCGGGCCGTCGGTTCTGCTTTTCAAGCGCACCACGCCCGAGCCATGCAAAGAAGCCTGCCGGCGCAGCCCGGCTGGCTTCGCCCCGCGCGACGCCTGCGGATCCGGCTCCGCCGGGCCGTCGGTTCTGCTTTTCAAGCGTGCCATTCCCGAGCCATGCAAAG
>JAYRKJ010000026.1:0-63725 GCA_041905785.1 Burkholderiaceae bacterium | reverse complement strand
CATGCCGGGCGTGCAGCTGTTGGGGGTGGACGGGTTCCTGATCCGAGGCAACGGCCGCATCGGCGACGTGGCCCTGGACAGCGCAGGCACGGCGACGAGCTGCGAGCAGATGGCCCGCATGCTCAAGTCGGATGTGGCGGATCAGATCACGCGCTACGCCTACGACGCAGCCGGTCGCCAGACCTACAGCGTGGATGCGGCGGGCTCGGTGACGCAGTACGAGTACGACGCGGCAGGCCATCTGGTGGCCAAGAAGGAGTACGCCAACGCGATCGGGCTGCCGGAGGCCGGCTCCGCCGATGGGGCGACGACCGTGTTGAGCGGGAGCTACGCGCGCTTGGTCAACAAGACCTTCATGGCCATCGACACGAGCAAGACCTACAAGGTGCGCGCCCGGTTGCGGCAGCTCAGTGGTGTGGGCACGGTCTACGTGGGTGCTGCGACCAAGGACGGCAGCGGCGCGCCGCAGAGCAACCCCTACCAGGGGAGCTATTCCTACTGCGCGGTCCCGGGGGTGGACATCACGCCGGAGATGGGCTGGGTGACGTTCGAAGGGACGATCAGCGGAGAAACGGCGATTGCGGCTGGAGCGCCGTACAACAAGTTCTTCGCCGGAGCCAAGACGGCTTCGCCGCTGCTGCTATACAACTACAGTGGCGGTGGAGCATCGGCGGATCCGGGGCGCCTGGTGGAGGTCGACTCGCTGGAATTGATCGACATGGCGACAGGCCAGGCCATCAACGCCAACGCAGCCATGGCGGGGGACTCGCAGGCCTGGGAGACCTCGGGTTCACTCAAGGCCTTTGCGGCCGGCGGTGCCTCGTTCAGTGCCGAGGACGTCCGCCTGCGCCTGCAACCTGGCGCAGCCGACCGCGTGACACGCTACGCCTACGACGCAGCCGGTCGCCAGACCTACAGCGTGGATGCGGCGGGCTCGGTGACGCAGTACGAGTACGACGCCATTGGACATCTCATATCCCAGCGCCAGTTTGCCAAGCCGGTCGGCCGCAACCTGGTGAACGTGCCCTATACGGCAGACAGTCGCATCCAAGCTGTATCAGCGGAGCAGGCGGGCCTGCCGGCGGACCAGGAGGCCTACAAGGCCACGGACCGCGACGGCATGATCGGCGACTGGTTCGGTGTCACGCCGGGAGAACGCATCACGCTGAGCGTAGAGGCCCTGAAGGAGGTCACGGGGACCAGCAGCCCTTTCGGCATTGGCCTCTACTATTCGCGCGACGGCGTGAGCTACGACGCCTTCTACCGACTTCCCAGTCAGATTCTAACTGGTCAAGTAGGTGCGCTTGGCGGGCAGCTGACCGTGCCGGACGGCTATCGCTTTGCCAAGGTCATGGTGCAGCTCGAAGGCAACTGGGGGCAGACCGGAGCGCGCTGCTTCCGCAACGTCGAGGCCTACCGCGGCCTGCCCATGGAGGGTGCCAGCGCGCCCTCCAGTGCTGGGCTGAGTACAGCAGATCTGCTGAAGAAGCAGTTGCTCCGCAGCCGCGATGACCGCGTGACGCGCTACGCCTACGATGCGGCAGGCCGCCTCGCCTACACCGTCGACGCACTGGGCGGCGTGACGCGCCAACGCTATGACACGGCCGGGCGTTTGCTCGAGTGCCTGTCCTATGCCGTGCGCTATGCGGGAACGGTGACGACCCAGGCACTGGACGAGTTCTACGCCCAGGCATCCAACCGTGTCAGTGGCCAGGACCGCAGGGCCCGCGTGGTGCGCGACACCCTGGGGCGCGAGCGCTTCTCCATTGACGCCCTGGGGGGGGTGGTCGAGAAAGTCTACAACGCTCACGGCCAGGTCGTCCGCGTGCTGGCCTGGGACCAGCGCGTGGACTACAGCCGGGTGACCGACAGCACCACCGATGCCCAGTTGCGCGCCTTGCTGCCGGCCAGCACCGCCAACGCGCGCGAAAGCCTCTACTGCTACGACGCCGCGGGCCGTCTGGAATTCACGGCGGTGTCTCAGAGCCTGAATGCCGGCGGACAGAAGCTGTTTGCCATCAGCCGCAACCTCTACGACGCGCTGGGTCAGCTGCAGGAAATGCGCCGCTATGAAAAGGTCGTGGCGCTGAGCGTGCCGGCCGCCGGTGAGCTGCGTTCTTCCCAGCTGAACGACAGTGTGGTCGTCAACGCCAGCAGCGACCGCTCGGCGACCTACCGTTACGACAGCCGCGGCGGCCTGCTGCAGCAGACGGACGGCGAGGGCTTCGCCGAGTTCTGGCGCTACGACGCATTTGGCCAGAAGATCGCGTACGTCAACAAGAACGGCTCGCTGTTCTCCTACGCCTATGACGCCGTGGGGCGTCTGCAGACGGAAACCCTGCCGCCCATCCAGGTGACGCGCCTCAGTTCAGACCTGACCCCCAGTACCGTCAGCGTCGCGCCGGTCGTGCGCTACGCCTACAACAGCTTTGGCAATCTGCTGTCTCGCACGGAGGAAGACGGCATCAGCCAGCGGCGTGTGAGCTACGCCTACGACCAGTTGGGCCACCAGACCAGTGTCACCACGGACCCGACCCAGGTCTATGACGCCGCCAGCGACAGCCTGGCCAACGGCAGCGCCGGCGCTGCCATGCAGGCGAAGAGCACCACACAAGCCCTGGCCACGCGCACGCTGTATGACAGCTTTGGCCAGGCCGTCATCAACGTGGATGCCGCCGGGGTCTACAGCTACAAGACCTACGACGCGCTGGGCCGCCTGATGAGCGAGGTCGACGGCAACAAGAACGCCACGCTGCACCAGTACGCGGAACGTGTTGGCGGCGACACCAGCACGGTGCGCCTGGCCGCCAAGGTGGCCCTTGGCGATGGGCTGGTGGTGAGCGCGGCCGTGGTAGACGCTGCGGTGAAGGCCGCCGCGCTGGCCAGCCCCGAGGCGAACCGTTCCCTGATCATGTCCTATGACCAACTGGGCCACCAGGTCAGCACCCGCAGTGGCAACGCCCAGGTCTGGACTTACGACAGCAGCGCGCAGACCGGCCAGTTCGGCCAGGCCCGCACCGACTACGTCTACAACGCGTGGGGTGAGCTGGAACGCCAGGATGTCTGGATCAACGGGGCCGGCGACAAGGCCAGCAGCCGCCGGGGCTATGACTTGGCCGGCCGGCTGGTGCGTGAGCGCGATGCTGCAGGCTTCCTGAAGGCCTACGGCTACAACGCCTTTGGCGAGATGCAGTCCAGCACCGAGTACGCGATTGCGGTGGCGGACGCCAGTGCGGACATCACCGCCGCGCCCGCGCTGGCCCCAGCCGCGAGCGCGAACCTCGGCAATCCGGAGGCGGATGCGGCGGGCTACGACCGCAACACCGTCTTCGACTACGACCGTCGCGGCCTGCAGATCCGGCGCACGGCCAAGGGCGTGCTGCTGGACCAGGCCACGGCGGACCGCAGCCTCAGCCGCGCGTTGGGCGATGTGGTCCATGCGACGGTCTATGACGGGGTCGGCAATGTGCTGGAGACCCGCAGCGATACCTTGGGCGGTGTGGTGTCCTCCGGCGCGCGGACCCACAACGCCTACGACGCCATCGGGCGTCTGATGGCCACCATCACCCGGACCAGCGCGGACGGTGATGCCACGCAGAAGGGTCGCCTGACCGTGTTCCTGCGCGACCGCTGGGGCGCGGCGCTTGAGACCCGCCAGTATGCGGCCGAGGCCACGCTGGGCCAGGTCAACAGCATTGGCGCCCAGGGCGGCGGCTTCGCCTACACGGTGTCCGCCGACGACGTGGCGGACCGTGTCACGCGACAGGTCTTCGACAACCTCGGTCGCGTGGTCCAGAGCCGTGTGCTGAACTTCAATGCCGATGGCGCGAACAGTCCCGCAGGCGGTCTGCGCAACGCGGACCGCTTCTATCAGTACGACAGCCTGGGCCGCGTGGCCAAGGAATGGCAGGCTTACCAGGGGCTGGACGCCGACGGCAATGCCAGGACCTATTACAGCGTCCAGCTCAATGCCTACGATGGCACCGGGCAGTTGGCATGGACCGACCGGCGTGTGGAGGGCCTCAACCAGATGCTGGCCTATACCCGTGAGGCCACCGACTACAACGCCTTCGGCGAGGTGACGGCCAGCTACCGGGACGGGGTGAAAACCGGCTGGTACGAATACGATGGAGCCGGTCACATGTGGCGCGGGACTTCGGGCAGCAATGGCGCGATCGTGATCTACCAGTACGACCTGGCCGGCCGCAACACCCGAGTCATCACCAGCAGCGGCGTGGGCGGCGACGACAAGCTCGGCTTCGACCTGGCGACGGTGGCCTCGGCCTCGGCCGTGCCGGCGGACGCGCGCGTCATCACCTCCAGCAACCGGTTCGACAAACGCGGGCTGCTGCTGGCCCAGACCAACGGACTGGGAGAGACCGTTTCCCAGACCTACGATGCCTGGGGCCATGTACTGAGCAACACCACGGCGGGCCAGCACACCACGCAGTACCGCTACAACGCTTTCAACCAGCTGGTATTCGAGAAGCAGCCGATGGCCACCGTTTGGCGCATCGATGCCCAGACGATGCAGATCACCAGCACGAGCGCGAGCCCCAGCTCGCAGCGCTACTACGATGCCTGGGGGCACAGCATCGGCGTCGTGGACGCCAACGGCAACAAGTCGTCCGCGGGCTGGTCGCGTACCGGCGAGCTGCTCTGGGAAAGCCGCGCGGATGGCGGCCAGCAGCGCCGTGCCTACGACGCCTTCGGGCAGGAGGTGGAGCGCTGGGATGGCAACTGGTTGGGGTCGGCGCTGAGTGCCTCCATCGCCGACGGCCGCCACTACCTCACCCGGTACAACAAGCTGGGACAGAAGACCTCGGAGCGCGTGGAGGGCCGGGCCATGCAGGCGCCCAGCGGCTCGGATCCCTTCGCCAGCACTTCGTTCCTGATGGCGACCCGCACCACGGGCAGCTATGCCTACGACGAACTGGGCCGCCGCGTGAGCGAAACCACCGGTGACGACGACAACAACGCCGGGCAGGTGCAGAGCTACTGGTACGACAGTCTCGGTCGCCTGCAGCGCAGCTCTCGGACGGTCAGCATCTTCGTGCCGGCACGCTGGGTGTGGGTGGACTCTGGGTCCGGCATGACGGCCAAGAGCACCTTCAGCGCCGCCAGTGCCGCGCGGCCCAGGGTGGAGGCCCTGGCGATGAACGACGGCGGCCACTATGAGCAGATTCCAGCGTACAGCTACAGCCTGACCGCGGCCACCAACTATGCCTACGACGCCGCCGGCCACAAGGTGCTGGAGCGCGACGCCATCGGCAATGAGCGCCGCTGGAGCTACGACCTGGCGGCGGGCGGCCAGCTCAAGTCCCAGACTGACCTGAGCGGCGTCGCCACGAACTACGGCTACGACAGGGTCGGCCGCCTGGTCAGCAGCAGCACGCCCCTGCGCGGCAACCAGAGCCTCAGCTATGGCTACGACGCGCTGGGACGGGTGCTGCGCATCACCGACACCTGGAACAACAGCCAGACGGACTACGCCTATGACAAGGAAGGCCACCGGACCCTGGACAGGTTCCAGCAGGGCGGCCGTGTCTACCGCAGCGTGGAGGTCCAGTACGACGCACTGGGTCGCCAGGTCAGTGCCTCGGACTTGTACGCCGGCTCGCCGTCCAGCCCGGCCCTGACGCTGCAAACCGAGTACGACGCCAACGGCAACAAGCTGCACGAGTACGGCAGCACGGCGGAAGGCGGCCGCATCGAGCGCCGCTATGTCTTCGATGCGGCCAACCGCGTCGTCAGGCGCCAGGACGCGGACATCCTCAACGACGCCGGTGCCGTGGCGACCGATCAGTTCGCCTACGACTTCGAGGGCCACCGTACCAGCGTCACGCGAGCCACGGGTCTGTCGGGCACCGGCAGGCTGCTGTCCCGCACGCTGTACCTGCAATATGACTTCGCGGACCGTGTCAGCGCGCAGTCCGTGCTGCTGGACTCCGATAACACGCCCTACACCGGCAACCCGATGGTGGGGCCGGTCCAGGTGCAGGACGTCACCGTGCAGTTCAGACGCACTGTGTACGACGCGGGCAATGGCACGGTCACCGAGTACACCGCTAGCAGCAGCTCGGAGACGCCGGATGCGATGAAGCTCACCAGCGCGGGGGCCGGCGTGGTGCTGAGCGCTGTCAGCAGCTACGATAAGTTCGACCGGCTGGTCAAACTTCAGCGCGCGCAGCAGTACGTCGGCAGCCGCAAGGTCGACACGCTGGAGCAGATCAACACCTATGACCTGGCCGGCAACCTGGCCTTCAGCCAGAGCAGCAACTGGAACTACGACGGCGCATCCACGAGCGCCTCCAGCTCGGCCACGCGCAGCTACAGCTACAGCTACCTGCTGATGGATGGCTACAAGCAATACCAGGCCGTCCTGGACTACGGCAGGAACACCAGCGGCTCGACCAGCTGGGACGTCAGCGCGTCCATCACCACGCAGCAGTACGACGTCAACGGCAACCTGCTGCAGTTCGCCGACAGCGGCAGCAGCAACGCCAAGTACTTCGTGACCGACAGCGGCGGCCAGATCGTGCACAGCATCAATGCGGCCTCCGGCAGCGCGGTGGATGCGGCGCGGCTGGGGAGGATCTACAAGTCATCCCAGGACCTGCGCACGCCCATCTACACTGCATCCGCCCTCAGCACCGGTGCCATCACGCGTCCGGCATCGCCTGCGGAAACGCTGGAGGCCACCTTCTACGCCGGCTCGCGCAGCCGCGTCGTGGTGCACAACTTCATCGTCTTGGCCGACCATGTCGGCGCGGCCACCACCACCAACACCACGACCGTGACCCGGACCCATGACGACAACTTCGCGATGCGCAGCGAGACCCTCAGCGGCGCGCGTGCGGGCGGCGGCATGGTCAGCCTCGCGCTGCCCGGCGGCGGTGGCGAACCGGTGGTCACCACCCGAAGCAGCACCGTGTTCAAGGCCTTCGACGAGCTCGGCAAGGCCGTGGCGGATGCGCAGGGCGGCAACGGTCAGGTCTACGTGGTCCGGCCCAACGACACCCTGCGGGACCTGGCCAAGTCCTTCTACGGCGATGCCAACCTTTGGTACGTCATCGCGCAGGCCAATGGCCTGGGTGACGACACCGCCAGCGGCAATGCGCTGCAGGCCGGTCTGAGCCTGCGCATCCCGGACGTTGCGCGTGCCAGCAGCAATGCCGGCACCTTCCGCGTCTACCAGCCCAGCGAGATCATCGGCTCCACGACTCCGCAGGGCATCGACCCCGGCCCGCCCCCGCCGCCCAGCGGCGACGGCTGCGGCGTGGCGCAGCTCATCGTCATTGCGGTGGCGGTGGCGGTGACGGTCATCACCGAAGGCGCTACCTCGCATTGGCTGACGCAGGAACTGGCCATGTCGGCCACGCAGGCCGCGGTGACCGCCGGCGCCGTGGGTGGCGCTGCGGGCGCCGTCGCCAGCCAGGTGACTGGCATGGCCCTGGGCGTCCAGGACCACTTCGACTGGAGCGCGGTGGCCCTTGGGACCCTCGGTGGTGCGGTATCGGGCGGCCTCAGCGGTGTCGACAGCTTGAAGGCCGCCAGCATGGCCATCCCGCGCGCGATGCTGGGCAGCGCCCTGACGCAGGGCGTGGCCGTTGTCACGGGCATGCAGGACCACTTCAGCTGGCAGGCTGTGGCCATGGCGGGCCTCTCCGCCGGCGTATCCCAGATCATCAGCGCTCCCTTTGCCAACTCCGACTTTGCCCGCCAGGTGCTGGACGGCCCGAATGGCCTGGCGACGCGCACCGCCAGCCGCTTCATCTCCGGCATGGTCTCCCAGACCCTCGGCATGGCCGTCCTCGGCACGGGGAAGATCGATGTGGCGAGGGTAGCGGCGGATGCGTTTGGCAGTGCGATTGGCGAGAGCCTGGGCAGCCCAGGCGTGGACTGGCGCAATGCGCCGGATGAGAGCGCGGCGGAGTCGGCGCGGCTGCGGCGGCAACAGGCCCGGACCTTCTCGCAGGATGCAGCGGCACGCGAAGTTGCTCTGGACCCCAGAGACATT
Organism: Burkholderiaceae bacterium; assembly: GCA_041905785.1. Lineage (GTDB taxonomy): Bacteria > Pseudomonadota > Gammaproteobacteria > Burkholderiales > Burkholderiaceae_C > Roseateles_B. The sequence continues at coordinate 55,705 of JAYRKJ010000026.1, read as the reverse complement.
CGGGGCATGTACGCAAGCAACGGCGCGAAGGTGACCGGTGCCGGTATGGGCTACAGCGCTGAGGATCGGGCGTTTGATCGCATGCTGCTGGGCGATAGTCTGGCGGCCATGGCTGCTCCGCAGCAGTCGTTGGTCAATGCGTCGTCAGGCAATCTGCCATTCACGTTCCTGGCCATGGATGGCTCAGGGCACTTCGCCCCCCAGAACCCCATCGAATTGTTCGGTCGACGTGCAGTCGCTGAAACCAGCTTCGGGGAGGGATTCAAGGCCCAAGTGAGCGACACCGTGAGTGGTGCGTGGGCAGGAATCCGCAACTTTGGGCTGGATACCTTTGATGGCTGGCGGGGCATTCATGGCGCACGTAGCGGCTTTTATCGCAACGTGAATGAGATGGGCCTGGCGAAGACGCTGGTGTACTACGGCGCTCAAGCGACGTTGGCTCCGTGGATGACTGGTGGGTCCATCGTGGACTCAGGGGTGCGCACGGCGGTCAATCTGTCCAAGGGAGAGATGGGGGCGGCAGGGCGCAGCACGGCGCAGCTACTGGAAAGCACGTCTATGGCGGCGCTGTCAGTCATGGGCGGTCGCCAAGGGCTCTCGATGCGCAGCAGCTTCGCAGTCGGGGAGAGAATAGCCATTGGGGAGGGGTTTGCTTCGGCGGGGATTGGCAATAGCGGAAGCGCTGGCCGGACGCTGAGCACGTACACCGGCGACGTGTATTCGCCTGATTTCGTCGGGCCGGTGCAGTGGAAGTACTTCTACCGAGGGGACGCAACGGCTCGGACGGAGTTCCTGTCGTCGATGGCGCAGGAGCGCGGCGTCCCGGCGACCACGGAATTCCTCAACAGCCGTGCAACCGAACCGCTCTCGAACATTTATGCCCAGCACGGTATCGGTAGCCAGGGGCTGCCGACCATCGGGGTGTCTGACAATGCTTTGGTGGCCGAGTACTTCGCTCGCGGGCCTTCCCAGACGCAGAACGGCTTCGTGACGACGTTCCGCATGGAGGCACGTGAGGCTGAGCGGCTTGCCATTCCCAATTGGGACAACCCGATGTCCTTCATGGAGCCAAACCCGTACATCGGACTACCGGAGCGAGAGTTCTTGTTCCATACCCAAATTGACCCGAAATACGTCATCAAACAAGTTCCAGTGGGGCCGCGATGAAAGAACTGCGCCTGGCGTGGGAGCCAGAGAACCTGACACCGCTCGCGGATATCGAGCAGCGCTTGATGGCCTATACCAAGGGTCAGGGCGGAATCATCATGCTGGGCAATGCGACCCTGTTGGCACTGAGTCAAGGGGACGACGACATCGAGGACGCCAAGAAGGCGATGAACGAGGCACGCTTCATCATCGACTTCAAGACCGTCCCTCTGAGAGAAGGCGGCTACATGGTGGCCTTCCACAAGGCCGTCTCGGTGTTCGTGGGGCAAGCCGAGTTCGAGCAGGTGAAGGACGAGATTGCCGCTCGGTTGAGCGAGCTGAAGTTCCCTGGCGAGGCGTTCTTCGCGCCCCCGAACGAGCCGCCGGAGCACATGCTCATTGGCCTGTACGCGCGGGGCAAGCTGCAATACGACGCGTACCACTTCAACTTCTACAAGCGCCTCTGAGTCCAGGCCGGCCATCGGCCGCCCGTGAGGGCTTGGCCTTGACGCGGTGGCGCGCTCGGGCACCAGGGTCAGGGCACCAGGGTCGGGCCTTAAACGCGAAGTTCAGACCTGACCCTTGATGCTGCGGTCGGACGGACCGCGCCCGCAGCTTCGTCGGCGAGCGGTCTTCAAGCGCCCGCAGCCTCATGGCCAGTCCGCTGGCCGTGTGCCGGCGCAGTGCCGTGCCGATCCCGCGCATCCGTCCAGGAAACGCCGCAGAGGGGCTGCAACTTCGCTGCCGATTCATCGCAGGGGTGCTGGGATCGTTCAGGACAGGATGCCAGGTATGTATCTTCGACACCCACCTGGACCTAGTCTGCTGGGTCGCTGGGGCGCCCGTCGCAGATGCTCAGGGCTGCGCCCCGAGACCCCTGGCATGACCTGCTGTCGCCAGGCGGTCTGCCAGCCTCGCCCGCTCGATGATCCGCCGCCGCACCTCGTCGGTGTCGAGCTGACCGTCGACCAAGGCCTCCATATCCGCCAGGAACTCCGTAAGCGGCCAGCCACCCCACCTCGCCCCCGCCTCCCGAACAGCCTACAGCTTGCTCGGCAGCGCCATCACGTTCGCAGGGCTGGTGGACTTTCCGGAGCCCGCATCGATCACCCGGCTGAGGAACACCGGCGCAAGGTTCCATTGATGCTGGTTGCCGGTCACGACGGTGACGGTCTTGCGGTTGTACTTGACGATCACCCCGCTCTTGGGGGCGTGCCCTGGCGGGTGGAAGCTCACCCGGTCGCCGACCTTGAAGCTCATCATCTGTTGATGCGTGCGCGCTTCCTGCAGGTACTTCAGGCGCGCCACGATCTGCTGGTTGAGCGCCAGCAACTGCGCCTCGTCGAGCTGGCTGCTGTCGGCCTTCATGGCCACGCAGTATGCCGGCCTCAGCCCTCGGCGGGCGCCATCCAGCGATGCGGCAGCAGTTCCTCGATCCGTCGATTGGGATGCCCGGGCAGCCGCGCCAGCACGTCGCTCAAGTAGGCCCAGGGGTCATGCCCATGCAGCCTGGCCGACTGCACCAGGCTCATCACCATCGCGGCGCGCTGGCCGGCCAGCTCACTGCCGGGGAACAGCCAGGCCTTGCGCCCCATCGCCCAGGGACGCATGAGGTTCTCGAGGTGGTTGTTGTCGATGCTCACGGCCCCGTCATGCAGGAAGCGCCCCAGCGCCGCCCAGCGTCTGAGGCTGTAGTCCAGGGCCGCCGCGATCGGGCCGCCGTCGGGCACGCGAGCGCGCTCGGTCTGCATCCACGCATGCAGCTCATCCCACAAGGGCACGGCATGCTGGCGCCGATGCGCCAGCCGCTGCGCGACGTCCATCTCGCGCGCCTCGGCCTCGATGCGATACAGCCGTGCGATGCGTGCGATGGCGATCTCCGCCACGGGGCTCGCCTTGGCCTTGGCCAGCTCATCGAACTTGCGCCCGCATGCGCGAGGCAGCCCGCCTCGATGCGGCTCTCGTGGCCCTTGAACACGATGTCGTAGCCGCCGTAGTCGTCGCAGCTGAGCGTGCCGCGCCACTCGGCGAGGAAGGCGGCCGGGTACTTCGACCCGCGCCCTCGGCAGAACTCGTACACGACGCCCGCCCTGTCGTCGTGCTCGCCCGGCGCATAGGCCCAGACGTAGGCGCGGGCCGGCTTGCCGGCACCGGGGTCCAGCATCTTCACCGGCGTCTCGTCGGCGTGCAGCACGGCGGCGTGCAGCACGGCGGCGCTCAGCACGAAGGCGCGGTGCGCTTCGTACAAGGGTTGCAAGCCGCCCGCGGCCGCGCCGGACCAGGCCGCCAGCGTCGAGCGCGGCGTGTGCACGCCCGAGCGCGCGTTGATCTGCTCCTGCCGGTAGTAGGGCAGGTGATCGACGTAGCGCGCCACCAGCGTGTGGGCGAGCAGGCCCGGGTCGGGCATGCCCTTGTCGATGATCTGCGGCTCGGCGGGCTCCTGCTGCAAGGTCTGGCAGCACTTGCAGGCCCACTTCCCGTAGACATGCCGATGCACGATGAACTCCGCGGGCACGACGTCCAGCCGCTCGCTCACGTCTTCGCCGATGCGCTGCATCGCCTGGCCGCAGGCGCAGCGCGTGCTCGCGGGCTCGTGGTGGTGCTCGACGCGGCGCAGATACTCGGGCAGCCTGGCGCGGCGCTGGCCTCGCTCTGATCGTCGTACAGGCCGATGTGCACCCAGCGTGTGGCCCGATCGATCGCCACAAAGAGGTAGCGGCGCTGGGCCTCGTCGGGCATCTGTGGCAGGTACTCGATGTCGATGTGGACGAAGCCCGGCTCGTAGTCCTTGAAGGTTTTCGCGGGCTTGCCCGCAGCCTCGCTCGGCGGATTCAACGCTGCACGCAGCGCGTGCAGTTTGCCGACCTCATGGCGCACCAGGCAGCGATTCAGCGCCGAGCGGGAGGCCTCGGCATTGATGAACTCGCGCGTAATGACGAGCAGGTCATCCAGGGGCAGCAACAGCATGTGGCGCAGCGCGACCACGATGGCCTCCTCGCCTGCGGACAGCGTGGTGCTGAACTTGTGCGGTCGATGGCTCAGATCGGCAGGCGCTTCACGGCCCTTCCACTTGCGCACGGTGGCCTTGGTGATGTTGTAGCGCCGAGCCAGCTCGGCGATGGACTCTTGAGAAGCCTTGATCTCGGCACGAACCAGCGGCGTCGTGCGGGCTTGCGGATGGATGCGGGCCACAGGAAAACCAGGTTGAAATTCGGGTCCGTCACGCCGCGCATGATGCTGCGGGCTCGAAGCAGCGGCCAACTGCGATTTGGAACATGAGCACCTGGAATCCAACACTTAGCACCGGGCCCGGGCCCGGGCCCGGGCGCGGCTTGACCGCAGGCCTGAACTTGGGCTTGATGGCCGGCCAGGGTGGCGTCCGGCGCAGCCGTGGAGCACCCCTGCAACAACGAGAACGAGCCCTCATGCAGCAGTTCCCCCAAACCGCTGAACAGGCCCTGCGGGGCCCGCACAGTAGCCTTGACGCGCTGGCCTTGCAGATGCACGGCCCGGTGAAGCCGCTGCCGTGGACTTTGGTGCCGGCCGTGGCGGTGCTGGCGACGCTGTGGTGGGTGGGGTGGCGCAGTGGGCGGCTTGGCTGGGATTTCGCGCTGTCAAAACGCAAGCTGGTGTTGGTGCGGATCGTGCTGAAGCTGGTCGAGCACCCGCCGCAGGAACTGGTCTTGCCTTTAAATTGATGATGCAGCGGCTCCACCCCTCTTAGCTGATCAGGGCAGGGGTTGGGAAGGTGGGGCGGGGAGCCGCGACGGCGGTGGCGTGCCTGATGGGGCGGGATACCCGGGCTCAGGTCTTGTTGTTCTTGTCCGAGGTCTTGTCCTTGCGCTGGTCCTTGTGGGTGACGAAGCCGATGGGGCGCTTGGCAGCGCACTGGATGAAAGCCTGAAGGCGCAGACGCAGGGCGTGCGGGAGCAGCTGGGTCGTCAAGATCCTGACGGATGACACGCCGGCACCCCCGCTGCTTGACCGCACGCCGATCGAAAAGCTGTACATCACCCCGGGCCCCAGCATTGCTCACGCGCCTTCACCCTGGGGCCAAAGGGGATCTTGGGCAGCCCGGCGCCGTTGCATGCCTAAGATGCCGTGTGCACCTCCCTGGGCGGCTGCCGGCACGCCCGCCAGCCGCGGCCCGTTTCCTCCTGCACAGACAAGGAGCCATCATGTCTTTGCGCATCAATGACACCGCCCCGAACTTCCGTGCCCAGACCACGCAGGGCGAGATCGATTTCCATTCCTGGATTGGCGACAGCTGGGCCATCCTGTTCTCCCACCCCAAGGACTTCACCCCGGTCTGCACCACGGAACTGGGCTACATGGCCCGCATCGAGCCCGAGTTCACGCGCCGCAACGCCAAGCTCATCGGGCTCTCGGTGGACCCGGTGGAGAGCCACCTCAAGTGGGAGGCCGACATCGAGGACACGCAGGGCGCCAAGGTTCGCTACCCCATGATCGGCGACCATGACCTGGCCGTGGCCAAGCTCTACAACATGCTGCCGGCCGACGAAGGGGACAGCTGCGATGGCCGCACGGCTGCCGCCAACGCCACAGTGCGCTCGGTCTTCGTCATCGGCCCGGACAAGAAGATCAAGCTGATGCTGACCTATCCCATGACCACCGGGCGCAACTTCGACGAGATCCTGCGCGTGCTGGACTCCCTGCAGCTGACGGCCCGGCACAAGGTGGCCACGCCAGTGAACTGGAAGCCCGGCGAGGATGTGATCATTGCCGGCTCGGTCACCGATGAAGACGCCAGAACCCTCTTCCCCGCCGGCTGGAAGGCGCCCAAGCCCTATCTGCGCATCGTGAAGCAGCCCGGCTGAAGTGGTGACGGCGCAGGCCGGCCTCACGCGGCCAGCCTGCGTGCTCCGGCGACGCAGGCGAGCACGCCGACCGTCACTGCCAGCATGCCGGCGCTGACCGGCTCCTGCAAAAGCCAGGCGGCCAGCGCGAGACCGAACAGCGGCTGCAGCAGCTGCAGTTGCCCCACCGCCGCGGTGCCGCCCAGGGCCAGGCCGCGGTACCAGAACACAAAGCCGATCAGCATGCTGAACAGGCTGACATAGGCCAGGCCCAGCCAGGCGCTGTCGTGGATGCCGCTGAAGCTGGCGGGCAGTTGCAGCAGGGCCAGCAGGGCGGTCAGCGGAAGGCTCAACACCAGGGCCCAGCAGATCACCTGCCAGCCGCCCAAAGTCCGGGCCAGCCGCGCGCCCTCGGCATAGCCCAGTCCGCAAACCGCGACGGCGGCCAGCATCAGCCCGTCGCCCAGCAGCAAGGCCCCCGGTGCCAGGCTCAGGCCCTGGCCCAGGCCTTGGTTCAAGGCATAGGCCACGACCAGGCCGCTGCCCGACAGGGCGCAAAGCCAGAAGGCGGCGCGAGGCCGCTCGCCGCCGCGCAGCACGGCAAAGCCGGCGGTGGACAGCGGCAGCAGCCCCAGGACAAGCAGGGCGTGCGCCGAGCTGATCTGCTGCAGCGCCAGCGCCGTCAGCAAAGGAAAGCCCAGCACCACGCCGCCGGCCACCACGCCCAAGGCGCGCAGCTGGACGCGTGTGGGCCAGGGCGTTCGCGTGACCGCCAGTGCCAGCAGCGCCAGTACGCCGGCCAGGCTGGCGCGCGCCACGGTGAGAAAGACGGGGTCGAAGTCCGCCACGGCCACGCGCGTGGCAGGCATCGAGCCGCTGAAGATCAGCATGCCGATGAAGCCGTGGACCCATCCTCTGCCGCGCCCGGGCTGCTGTGCCTGTGCTGCCATTGATCACTCCCTGCCGCCACCCCGCGTGGCCTTGTGTACCGAAGATCCGCCGCGGCTCCGCCTCGACGCCTGCGGCTCATGCTAGGCAGGTCAATCAATACAATCAAAAAATTGTCATGGATACACCGCCTCATGCCCCGAGCCCGCTACAAGCAGTTGGTGGACCAGCTGGCTGCTGACATCCGCGAGGGCCGCCTGCCGCCGGGCAGCCGCCTGCCCACCCACCGCCAGTTGGCCGCCCGGGAAGGCCTGGCTCTGGTGACGGCCAGCCGTGTCTATGCGGAGCTGGAGGCCATGGGCCTGGTCAGCGGCGAGACGGGGCGAGGCACCTTCGTCAAGGAGACGGCGCTGCCACCGGGTCAGGGCGTGGACCTGCTGGCCTCGGCGGCCGACATGATCGACCTCAGCTTCAACTACCCCTCGCTGCCGGGACAGGCCGAGCTGCTGCGCGGCGCCCTGCGCCAGCTCGCCCAGGGCGGCGACCTCGATGCCCTGCTGCGCTACCAGCCCCTGGGCGGGCGCCCGCATGAGCGCGAGATCGCCGCCCGCCACCTGGCCGACCGCGGGCTCTGCGTCTCGGGGGCCGAGGTGCTGTGGGTGGAAGGCGCCCAGCACGGGCTGATGCTCACGAGCCTGGCCCTGCTGCAGCCGGGGGAGGTCGTGGCGGTGGACAGCCTCAGCTATCCGGGCTTCAAGCTGGTCGCCGAGGCCCTGCGTCTGGAGCTGTTGCCGATTCCGGCCTCAGGCATGGGGCCGGACCTGGACGCCCTGGCCACGGCCTGCCGGCGCCGTCGCGTGCGGGCCGTCTACACCATGCCCACGATGCACAACCCGCTGGGCTGGGTGATGAGCCTGACGCGGCGCCGCGAGCTGGTCGCCCTGGCGCGGCGCGAAGGCCTGCTGTTGATCGAGGACGGCGCCTATGCCTACCTCGCCGCAGACGCCCCGCCCCCGCTGGCCGCGCTGGCGCCGGAGCTGACGGTCTATGTCACCGGCCTGTCCAAGAGCGTGGCCGCCGGGCTGCGCAGTGGCTTCGTGGCACTGCCCGCCGCACTGGCACCACGGCTGGAGCGGGCCCTGCGCGCCAGCAGCTGGAGTACGCCGGGCCTGACCAGCGCCCTGGCCTGCGCCTGGCTGGAGGACGGCACCGTGTCGCGCCTGGAGGCCCGCAAGCGCGAGGATGCCTGTCAGCGCCAGGCCCTGGCCGCCGAGCTGCTGGGGCCGCTGAAGCGCCGGGGCCATGCCAGCTCCTACTTCGTCTGGCTGCCCTTGGGCGAAGAGGTGCGTGCCGACCAGGTGGCCATGGACCTGCTGCGCCAGGGCGTCTCGGTGTCGACGGCCGAGCCCTACGCGACCGGGCCCGTCGTGCCCCACGCCATCCGCCTGGCGCTGGGTTCCGTGTCCCTGCCGCAGTTGCAACAGGCTCTGCGGCGGGTGCGGGACGTCATCGACGCTCGCAGTTATTGAGCTGCCGGCCTGCGCTAGCCGAAGGGCCGGCGGGGTGCGCATGAAACTCGCTATCAGCGTCATTGGCATCCTTCAATGGCCAGGGGAAAGCAGCGTTCCTAGACTGCCAGCATCGCTTGAACGACCGAGGAGATGCGCATGCCCACCGAAATGAAGTGCCCGTTTTCTGCAACGGCGGCCGCTGCCGCCCATGCCGCCACGAATGCCGGCGCCATCCAGTCCCTGGCCGCAGCCAAGGGCAACCGCGAGTGGTGGCCGAACCAGCTGCACCTGGGCATCCTGCACCAGCACTCCTCCAAGCCCAACCCCATGGGGGAGGACTTCGACTACGCCGCCGAATTCAAGACCCTGGACCTGGACGCCGTCGTGGCGGACCTCAAGGCCCTGATGACCGACTCCCAGGACTGGTGGCCCGCTGATTGGGGCCACTACGGCCCCTTGTTCGTCCGCATGGCCTGGCATGCAGCCGGCACCTACCGCATCGCCGACGGTCGCGGTGGCGCGGGCACCGGTGCCCAGCGCTTCGCCCCGCTCAACAGCTGGCCGGACAACGGCAACCTGGACAAGGCCCGGCGCCTGCTGTGGCCCGTCAAGCAGAAATACGGCCGCAAGCTGTCCTGGGCCGACCTGCTGGTGCTGACCGGCAATGTGGCCCTGGAGTCCATGGGCTTCAAGACCCTGGGCTTCGGCGGTGGCCGTGCCGACATCTGGGAGCCCGAGCAGGACATCGACTGGGGCCCCGAGACCAGCTGGCTGGGTGACCAACGCTACAGCGGTGACCGCGAGCTGGCCCAGCCCCTGGCCGCGGTGCAGATGGGTCTGATCTACGTGAATCCCGAAGGCCCCAACGGCAACCCCGACCCGGTGGCCTCCGGCCGCGATGTGCGCGAGACCTTTGCGCGCATGGCCATGAACGACGAGGAGACCGTGGCCCTGATCGCCGGCGGCCACACCTTTGGCAAGGCCCATGGCGCGGGCGATCCGTCCCTGGTCGGCAAGGAGCCCGAGGGCGCAGCCCTGGAGGAAATGGGCCTGGGCTGGAAGAACGCCTTCGGCTCCGGCATGGGCGTGCACACCACCACCAGCGGCATCGAGGGCGCCTGGAAGCCCAAGCCCACCACCTGGGACATGGGCTATTTCGACATGCTCTTCGGCTACGAATGGGCGCTCACCAAGAGCCCGGCCGGCGCACACCAGTGGGTGGCCCAGAACGTCCGGCCCGAGCACCTGATCCCCGATGCCCACGACCCCAGCCGCAAGCACCCGCCCATGATGACCACCGCGGATCTGTCCCTGCGCTTCGACCCGGCCTATGAGCAGATCGCCCGCCGCTTCCACCAGGACCCGCGGGCCTTCGCCGACGCCTTCGCCCGCGCCTGGTTCAAGCTGACCCACCGCGACATGGGCCCGCGCGCCCGCTACCTGGGCAAGCTGGTGCCGAAGGAAGCGCTGATCTGGCAGGACCCGGTGCCGGCGGTGGACCATGCCCTCGTCGACGCAAGCGACGTGGCGGCGCTCAAGGCCGAGGTGCTGGCTTCGGGCCTGACCACGTCGGAGCTGGTCGGCACCGCCTGGGCCTCGGCCTCCACCTTCCGCGGCAGCGACAAGCGCGGCGGGGCCAACGGCGCCCGCATCCGGCTCGCGCCGCAGAAGGACTGGGCCGTCAACCAGCCCGAGCAGCTGGGCCGGGTGCTGGCCGTGCTGGGGGCCCTCCAGGACCGCTTCAACGCGCGGCAGACGGCCGGCAAGCGGGTTTCGCTGGCGGACCTGATCGTGCTGGCGGGTGACGCCGCCGTGGAAAAGGCCGCCGCCGAGGCGGGCCAGGCGCTGAGCCTGCCCTTCCGCCCCGGCCGCACCGATGCCAGCGAGGCGCAGACCGATGCCGCCTCCTTCGCCGTGCTGGAGCCGCGCGCCGATGGCTTGCGCAACTACGTCAAGCCGGGCCTGGAGGCCGCCGCCGCGGCGCTGCTGATCGACAAGGCCCAGCTGCTGACGCTGACGGCGCCGGAGATGACCGTGCTGCTGGGCGGTCTGCGGGCGCTGGGCGCCAACCACGGCCAGAGCGCCCACGGCGTCCTGACCCGGCGGCCTGGCGTGCTCAGCAATGACTTCTTCGTGAACCTGCTGGACATGCGCACGCAGTGGGCCCGCTCCGCCGCCGATCCCCATGTGCTGGAAGGCCGGGACCGCCTGAGCGGCGAACGCCGCTGGACGGCCACCGCCGTCGACCTGATCTTCGGTTCCAACGCCCAGCTGCGGGCCCTGGCTGAGGCCTATGCCAGCAGCGATGCGCAGGCCATCTTCGTACGGGACTTCGGGGCCGCCTGGTCCAAGGTGATGCACCTGGACCGCTTCGAACTGGCCTGAGCGGCTGAGGCTCAGTGCCAGGGCTCAGTGCCGGAATACAGTGCCGGAATTCAGTGCCGGAGTTCAGTGCCAGGCCATGGGCGCACCAGGCTCGTCGGCCTCGGCTGCGGGGCGGGCTCCTGGCGCGTCGCCAGGGTGGTCGGCCGGTTGGTCCAGCTCGCGGTCCTCCGCGCTGGGCACCCAAGCCTGCACCGGCCTCTGCTGGCGCCGGGCTGCGGCATGACGCTCGGCCAGCAGCGGATCGTCGTCGATCAGTCGGCGGGCTTCACGGATGCTGGCGGCAAACTGGGGCTGCAGCCGGGCCATGGCGCTCAGCTGCGGCCCGTGGCGTTCCGGGTAGACCTGCCACCAGGCGACGATGCTGCGGGGATTGTTGAGATCCAGATGCATGGCTCGACTCCTTGCATAGACTTTTTGTGTACTGTATGAATGTACAGTATTTTGTGTCGCTTGCAAGTGTTGCTTGGGCGCTGGCCCGCGGCGACTGCGCCGGGCCAAGGCGCTCGCTGGGATGGCCGCCCCCCTCCGGCTTGCGTCCGTCCCACCCACCGCGCCAGGGGGCGCTTTCGTTCAACAAGCGAATGAGTCCCGCGCATCTCCCACCAAAGGGGGGTAAGCAGGGGCCTCTTCAGTGGGATGGGGGAAGACAGGCCTTGGCTTCGACACTGCGTGCACTGCATCACGAGAGCTCGCCATGTTCCACGCCACTGCTTCTGCCAACGCCAGCGTTTCACTCCAAGCCCCTTCGGCCAAGGGCACCTTTGGCGAGGCCTGGCGCTGGACCCGCGTGGGACGCGGGGCCCTGGGGCTGCTGGCACGTCCGCTGCTGCGCACGGGCCAGGGCATCGACGGCCTGGAGGTCTCGGATTCCACCTATGAGGAATGGGAGGCGGTGCAGGTGCAGTTCGAGGCCCGGGTGCGCGCCGGATCGGTTCATGTGCTCTGAGCGCGGGTTGTTGCAAGTCACGGTCTCGCAACGATTTTCGTGAATGTGAGTGCACGCTCATGGAGGAGCTGGAACTCGGGCCGCCGTGGCGCTCCGCGCTCCCAGGTAGGCCTTTTGACGGCGTGAAGTTCAGCCGGGCGCAGCCCTCGCATGTCGCCGAAGCACCGGCCAGAGGCTGGGCGGCTCAGCCGCTGTGCCGTGCCAGTTCCAGGCCCAGCAGCACCCGCTTGGTCTGCGGTCCCCAGCGGTACTCACCGAACTGCGCGTTGGCCCGTATCACGCGGTGGCAGGGGATCAGGTAGGCGATGGTGTTGGCCGCCACGCAGCTGGCCACCGCGCGCACCGCCCGCGGCGCGCCGGCGGCCTGGGCGAGCTGGGCGTAGGAGAGCAGCCGGCCCTCCGGCACCTGCAGCAAGGCGCGCCAGACCTGCAGGCGCAAGGGGCTGCCGCTCATCAGCAGGCCCAGCCTGCGCTGGGGAGCGGCGCCGCAAAGGCGTTGCTGAATCTCGACGGCCGTGTCGTGCAGGCCGGCATCATCGCGCAGCCAGCGGGCTGCCGGCAGCTCGGCTTGCGCCGCGGCCAGCGCCAGTTCGGGGGGCTGGTCTTGCAGGAAGGCCATGCGCAGCACGCCCCGCGCGGTGGCGGCCAGGAAGATCGGGCCCAGCAGGCTGTCAAAGCAAGTCCACTGCACCGCCAGGCCGGCGCCTGCTGCCTTGAACTCGCCGGGCGTCAGCCCCTGCAGGCCCAGAAACAGGTCGTGCAGGCGCGAGGGCCCGGAAAGGCCGGCCTCCAGCGCCGCGTCCAGCACCGGCGCGGCATGCTGCAGCGCACGCTTGGCGCGCTCCAGGCTCAGGGCCTGGCCCAGTTCCTTGGGGCTGATGCCGGCCAGCTGCACGAAGCTGCGCTGGAAATGAAAGGGGCTCTGCCCCGCGGTCTGGGCCAGGGCTTCCAGGCTGGGCGCCTGGGCGCTGCGGGCGATGGTCTCGATGGCCTGGCGGATGCGTGCGTAGCGCTGGGGGTCTGCGCCCGTCGCAGCCAGGGCGAGATCGGCGCCCGGGTGGCGAGGATCGGTCAGTGTGGGCATGTCCATGGCGTTCTGCGGAAGGGGGCAATGGGACCATTCTGCTCAGCCGGGCGAGTCCGCGCGACCCGCTTCTTGCGCCGACGGTCGGTCGCGGCAACGGCGCCCGGCCGGCCTGCGCCGCCGCTTCAGGACAGGCGCGTCACGCCCTCCAGCGGGCAGGCATAGACGGCATTGCGCAGCGCGGCAATGGCCTCGTAGCGGGTGAAGGTGCGGCGCCAGGCCAGCACCACGCGCCGGCTGGGCACCGGGGCGCTGAAGGGGACGTAGCGCAGATGCGGGCTGGGCTCCTTGGGTACGCTCAGCAGGGGCACGACGGTGATGCCCATGCCCGAGGCGACCATGTGCTTGATGGTCTCCAGCGAGCTGCCCTCGAAGCTCTTGCGTATGCCCTCGGCGTCGCTGGAGAAGCGCGCGAACTCGGGGCAGACCTCCAGCACGTGGTCGCGGAAGCAATGGCCCGTGCCCAGCAGCAGCATGGTCTCGGCCTTCAGCTCCTCGGCGCTGATGGCGTCGCGCTGGGCCAGCGGGTGGCTTGCGGGCACGGCGATGACGAAGGGCTCCTCATACAGCGGGGCCAGCGCCAGGCCGGTGTCGGGAAAGGGGTCGGCCATGATGGCGCAGTCCAGCTCGCCGGTGCGCAGCATCTCCAGCAGCTTGACGGTGAAGTTCTCCTGCAGCATCAGCGGCATCTGCGGGTAGTGCTCGATGGTGTGGCGCACCAGCTCGGGCAGCAGGTAGGGGCCGATGGTGTAGATCAGGCCCAGGCGCAGGGCGCCGGCCAGCGGGTCCTTGCCGCGCTTGGCGATTTCCTTGATGGCGCTGGCCTGCTCGATCACCGACTGAGCCTGCCTGACGATGTCCTCGCCCAGCGGCGTGACGCTGACTTCGCTGGCACCACGCTCGAAGATCTTGACGTCCAGCTCCTCCTCCAGTTTCTTGATCGCCACCGAGAGGGTGGGTTGCGACACGAAGCAGGCTTCTGCAGCGCGGCCGAAGTGGCGCTCGCGGGCCACGGCGACGATGTAGCGGAGCTCGGTGAGGGTCATGCTATCGATCTCCAGAAGCTCTTAGGGTATGAGCCCTACATTCTGCCGGGCTCGGTGCAAACCCGCAGCGCCCCGCTACACTGCCGCAGCTTTTCCAACCGTGAGGGCTTCACGCCATGACGACCGAGCGCAAACCCATCAGCCTGCAGCGCCTGCTGGACATGCATGCCAGCGGCGAAAAGATCGCCATGCTGACCTGCTATGACGCGGCCTTCGCCCACCTGCTGGACGAGGCGGGCGTGGACGTGATGCTGGTGGGCGATTCCCTGGGCAATGTGCTGCAGGGCCAGCCGACCACCGCGCCGGTCGAGCTGGAAGAGATGGTCTACCACACGCGCTGCGTGGCGCGGGGCCGCAAGAACGCCTGGATCGTCGGCGACCTGCCTTTCGGCAGCTACCAGGGCACGCTGGCCGAGACCTGGCACAGCGCGGCAGCGCTGGTGAAGGCGGGCGCCCACATGGTCAAGCTCGAAGGCGGCGGCTGGACGGCACCGGCGGTGCGCTACCTGGTCGAGCGCGGCATCCCGGTCTGCGCCCACCTGGGCTTCACGCCGCAGACCGTCACCGCCTTGGGCGGCTTCAAGGTGCAGGGCCGGGACGAGGCTTCGGCCGCCCGGCTGCGCCAGCATGCGCAGGAGCTGGTCGAGGCCGGCGCGCAGATGCTGGTGCTGGAGATGGTGCCCTCGGCCCTGGCCGCCGAGCTGACTCGCAGCCTGCCCATCCCCGTGATCGGCATTGGCGCCGGCGTTGGCTGCTCGGGCCAGGTGCTGGTGCTGCACGACATGCTCCACATCACGCCGGGCCGCAAGCCCCGCTTCGTCAAGAATTTCATGCAGGGCGCCGCCTCGGTGCAGGACGCCGTGCAGCGCTACGTCAGCGAGGTGAAGGCCCAGACCTTCCCGGAAGACGCCGTGCACGGCTTCTGAACCGCTGCCCGACCCGAGAGCATCCCATCATGCAGATCCACCACGACATCACCGGCCTGCGGGCCGCCCTGCAGGGCCAGGGGCCCGTTGCCTTCGTGCCCACCATGGGCAATCTGCACGAGGGTCATCTCTCGCTGGTGCGCCAGGCGCGCGAGGCCGTGGGGGCGCAGGGCGTGGTGGTGGCCAGCATCTTTGTGAACCGGCTGCAGTTCGCGCCGCATGAAGACTTCGATCAATACCCCCGCACCCTGGCACGTGACTGCGAGCTGCTGGCCGGCGTGGGCTGCGACCTGGTGTTTGCGCCCTCGGAGCAGGAGCTCTACCCCGAGCCCCAGGGCTACAAGGTCCAGCCGCCGGCGGAGCTGGCGGACATCCTGGAGGGGCATTTCAGACCCGGCTTCTTCACCGGCGTCTGCACGGTGGTGGCCAAGCTCTTCAACATCGTGCAGCCCCAGGTGGCCGTCTTCGGCAAGAAGGACTACCAGCAGCTGATGGTGATCCGCCGCATGGTGCAGCAGATGGCTTTGCCCATCCGCATCCTGGGTGGCGAGACCTGCCGCAGTGATGCCGGGCTGGCCCTGTCCTCGCGCAATGGCTACCTCAGCGAGGCGCAGAAGGCCGACGCCCTGCTGCTGTCACTGACCCTGAAAGCCCTGATCGCCCGCTGGCAGGCCGGCGAGCGCGACCTGCCTGCCATGGAGGCGGCGGCCATGCGCTCGCTGCAGGAGGCCGGCTGGCAGCCGGACTACGTGGTGCTGCGCCGCCAGCACGACCTGGGCGCGCCCGCCGAGGGCCAGCCGCTGGTCGCCCTGGCCGCGGCGCGGTTGGGCAGCACGCGGCTGATCGACAACATCGAGGCCTGAGCCCCCGCCTGGAACGCTGCCCAGGGGCCGGCGTCAGGCCGGCGGCGGTCAGCATCCGTGCCCATGTCGGGCAGCGGCTCACTGAACGCCCAGCATCTCCACCTCGAAGACCAGGGCGGCATTCGGCGGGATCACACCGTTCCTGCTGCCGCTGCTGCCGTAGCCCAGGCTGGCGGGGATGATCAGCGTGCGCTTGCCGCCGACCTTCATGCCCGGCACGCCCTGGTCCCAGCCCGCGATGACCTCGCCAGCGCCGAGCGGGAAGATGAAGGGCTGGCCGCGGTCCAGGGAGCTGTCGAACTTGCTGCCCTTGTAGCCAGTGGCTTTGACGTCGTAAAGCCAGCCGGTGTAATGCACGGTCACCTTCTTGCCGGAAGTGGCGCTCAGGCCGGTGCCGACCACGGTGTCGGTGAGCTGCAGGCTGGTGACGGACGAGGAGCCGGAGGTGTCGTTGAAGACACTGTTACCACTGCCGCCGCCGCAGGCGCTGAGGCCGGCGGCGATCGCCAGGGTGCCCATCGCCAGGGCTCGGCGCAAAGAGGACTTGTTCATGGAGGGAGGCTAGATGGCGCAGCCGCCACAGGTGCGGCCACAGGACTGAAAGAAAGCGCCGCCGACCGGGCCGGCGCGCCGCGCAGTGTAGCCAGCCAGGGCCGGCTGGCAAGCGCTGCAGCCGGCGCTGGCAGTTTGCGAGCAGCAAGCAGCGGCGGTCATCGGCCGGGGGCGCTGCCGCGTTGAGGCGTGCACACCCGGAGGAAGAACTGATGAGCACCTTTGTCCTGCGCAGCGTGGTGGCCGCCGCCACCGCCCTGGTCTTGAGCGCCTGTGGCGGCGGCGCCGAGTATCACAGCGATGGCGGCGGTGGCACGGCCTATCCGCGGCCCAATCCCCAGCCCTATCCGCCCACCATGAGCTGCAGCAGCACAGGGTTGGCCGCGGCGGCCCAGAGCCCCTATCCCACGGTCTGCATGCTCACCAGCAGCGGCGAGATGGTGATCGAGCTCTACCCGGGCTTTGCGGCGATCACGGTCAACAACTTCCTGCGCTACGTGTCGGACGGCTTCTACAGCAACACTCTGTTCCACCACGTGGACCGCGACTTCGTCATCCAGGGCGGCGGCTACACCAGCGGCATGCGCGTCAAGCAGCCGACCTACGCCCCCATCGTGTCGGAAGCGAACAATGGCCTGAGCAATCTGGTGGGCACCGTCGCCATGGCGCGCCGCAGCGATCCCAACAGCGCGACCTCGCAGTTCTTCATCAATGTGGTCGACAACAGCAAGACCCTGGACTACGAAAGCGCCAGCAAGCCGGGCTACACGGTCTTCGGTCGCGTGATCTCGGGCATGAGCACGGTCTACGCGATCAACGGCCAGCCGACCTACTACTACAGCGCCTCCGACATCGAACCGCAGCAGGAGGTGCTGATCTACTGGGTGCAGCGCCTGCGCTGAGGGATTGCCGCGCGCTTGCCGTCAACGCCCCCGGGGCTCAGGCCCCGACGGCGTGCAGCTGCGCGTTGTTGATCGAATAGACCCGGCCGTCCGGGCCGACCAAGGTCGGCGTGTAGGCCTGGCCCACGCCCGCGTTCATCCGCACCGCCTCGCTGAAGGTGTTGCTGCGGAAGTCCCAGCGGTAGAGGAAGCCGTCCTCGCAGTTGACCAGCGCCGCCCGGCCGGCGACGTCGACGGCGGCCGAGTTGACGCACCATTCCCGCACCCCGCCCGGCGTTTGCGGGTCCGGCGTGGGGCCCAGAATGCTCAGCGCTTCCTTCATGACCGTCACCGACCCAGTGATGGCGTCGGCCTGCGTGGCGCGCGGGTCCAGCAAGGCCATGCGGTTCCTGCCGTCGCCGGAACCGATGCCGTAGTAGTTGTTGTACTTGACCAGCAGGAGATAGGGCGAGCCGCCGGCATAGCCCGGCACGGCCGATGCCGGCACGATGGACGGCGTGTCATCCCAGCCAAAGGAGCCCGGCGTCTTGAGCTGGCCGAGCGCGGCATCGAAATGCAGCAGCCAGCCGCGCCCGTTGTGATCCATGCGGGTGTTCTCCAGCACGCCGTAGTACACGTCGCCATCGGGGCCGATGGTGGGTGAGGCGGTGCTGCTGTCGCTGACGCGCGCCGGCTGGCCGCTCGCCGGGTTGATCAGGCGCTGGCGCGCCTTGAGCGCCAGCGTGCCGGCGTCCAGGGCCAGCAGGTAGCCGGTCTGCATGCCCAGCGAGGGATCGGTGTTGGCGGCCACATACAGCGTCTTGCCGTCCAGGGACAAGGCCGGCGCCGCATTCATCGCGGGCTGAACGATCGAGGGGTCGGCCGCCAGGTCGCCGACGGCCTTCCAGCTGCCCACGCCGTCGGCGCCGATGCGCGCAATGCCGCCGCGCAAGCCCAGCGGTGCGCCGCTGCGGGCGATGAAGCCGAAGTAGACCGCGCCATCCTCGCCAACGGTCAGCGGGGTGTTGATCAACACGGTGCTGTCGAAGCTGGCCGGGGCGCCGTCATAGGCACTGTTGCCATAAAAGGCGATGGCTTGCACGGTGCCCGTGGCCTGGTCCACCTGATCGCGGCGCAGCAGCCGACCGCCCTTGGCGGGCACGTAGACGCGCGCCTGGGCGTCCAGGGCAATGTTGAAGGCCGGCGTCCAACTGCTGGTGGGCAGCATGTAGTCGGTCGCCAGCGTCCACAGATTGCTGCCGTCGCCGCCTTTGCGGGCATCGACGATGAAGTCGCCGCTGCTGCTGGTCTTGACAGGGACGATCACGGTGTTGGCGCTGCTGATGACCGGTGTGCCGTAGTGGATCAGCAGAAAGCCGCCGGCGCGGTAGGGCGGCTGACGGTCCACGGGCAGGGTCCAGAGCACGCGCTGCAGCGGCTGTGCAGCCACGCTGGCCTGTGCCGTGTGCTGGGCATTGCCGCCGTAGAAGGACCAGGGCTGAGCGGCTGTCGGCGTGGGCGTAGGCGTGGGCGTGGGCGTGGGCGTGGGCGTGGGGCTGCTGGACCCTCCGCCGCCGCAGGCCTGCAGCAGGCCGGCCACGCCGGCGCCCAGGAGCAGGCGGCGGCGCTGTTCTTGTTGTGACATGGGATCCTCGCTCGGGTGGAAAACCATCGCGCATTGGACTGGCCGACGCTTTGCGGGACGCTGAGTATTTTCCCTAGGCCATCCCCCATCGCTAGGGTGCCAGTTGCATACCACAATGCGCGCCATGAAAGCCATGATCGACCGCCGAATCGCCGCCTGTCTGCTTGCGGGCCTTTGCCTGACGAGCCTGGTGGCCTGCGGTGGCGGCAGCGGCGGTGGCTCCGCGCAGGTGGCGGGGCCGGACGCCCAGGCCAGCGCC
The DNA here is from genome assembly GCA_041905785.1 of Burkholderiaceae bacterium. Taxonomy (GTDB): domain Bacteria; phylum Pseudomonadota; class Gammaproteobacteria; order Burkholderiales; family Burkholderiaceae_C; genus Roseateles_B. The sequence goes on along the minus strand of JAYRKJ010000026.1, from coordinate 36,756 downwards.
CGGCTCCTGCTGGGCGAACGCATCTTCAATGACCGCAACCTCAGCGGCTCGGGTCGCATGTCCTGCGCCACCTGCCATGACCCGGCATTCCGGCATGGACCATCCAATGCCCTGGCCGTGCAGGTGGGGGGCGCGTTCGAGACCGAGTTCGGCCAGCGCGCCGCACCGTCGCTGCGTTACCTGGACAGCGTGCCGGCCTTTGACCGCGCCGATGGCAGCCTCGCCAATCTGCGTGGCGGCCTGATGAGCGACGGGCGCGCCGCCAGCCTGGAGGCGCAGGCCCGGCTGCCCTTTCTCAATCCGCTGGAGATGGACAACGGCAGCGTCGCCATTCTGGCGGGCAAGCTGCGCAAAGCGGCCTATGCGCCGCTGTTCGTGCAGGTCTTCGGCGAGACGGGCGACGACGAGCTCAAGGTGACGCAGGCCACGCAGGCGCTGGCAGCCTTCGAGCGTGACAGCGCCCAGTTCCACCCCTACGACAGCAAGTACGACCGCGTGCTGCAAGGACAGGAGCGGCTGAGTGCGCCCGAGCAGCGCGGCTTGCAGCTGTTCCGCGATCCCGACAAGGGCAATTGCATGAGCTGCCATGAGATCGTGACGAACTCCAGCCAGCAGCCGCGCTTCACCAACTTCGGCTATGCGGTCCTGGGCGTGCCGCGCAATCCCGAGCTGCTTGCCAACCGCGATCCGGGCCGCTTCGACCTGGGCCTGTGCGGCCCGCAGCGTCAGGACCTCGGCCTGCCGGCCTACTGCGGTGCCTTCCGCACCCCCAATCTGCGCAACGTCGCGCAGCGCCCGGTCTTCTTCCACAACGGCCGCTTCAACTCGCTGACGCAGGTGCTGGAGTTCTACAACACGCGGGACAGCGACCCGGCCCGCTGGTATCCCACCGTCAATGGCGTGCTGCAGCGCTTTGACGACCTGCCCGAGGCCCTGCGCGGCAATGTCACACGGCAGGCGCCATTCGGCAGCAGCACGCCGCGCATGAGCGCCCAAGACCTGGCGGACCTGCAGTGCTTCCTGGAGGCGCTCAGCGACGGCCACCAGGCCGGCAGCACCCCGCGCGCGGGCTGCCGCTGAGGCCCGTGCAGCGAAGCGGCCGCAGGGGGTCAGGTCTTGATGGCCGTCCTTCGCTTCCGGCGTGTTGATTCAGGCCTTTGCTCTAGGCCACCACTTCATGCCTTGAGGAACTCGGCCTTGCTCCCCAGCCAGCGGTCCACGTGCCGTTCGGCGGCCGCGGGATGTGCATCCAGCAGCTGTGGCGCCAGGCGCCGCGCGGCTTGCAGCAGCGGGGCGTCTTCCTGCAGGTCGGCGAAGCGCAGCAGCTCGGCGCCGCTCTGGCGCGATCCCATGAATTCGCCGGGGCCGCGGATGTCCAGGTCGCGCCGCGCGATCTCGAAGCCATCAGTGGTTTCGGCCATGGCGCGCAGCCGCTCCTTGCCGGTCTGCGACAGCGGCCCGGTGTAGATCAGCACGCAGACGCTGGCCACCGAGCCGCGGCCCACGCGCCCGCGCAGCTGGTGCAGCTGCGAAAGCCCGAAGCGCTCGGCATGCTCGATCACCATCAGGCTGGCATTGGGCACATCCACGCCCACCTCGATCACGGTCGTGGCCACCAGCACGTGCATCTGCCCGCCAGCGAACAGCGACATCACCGCCGCCTTCTCGGCCGGCGGCATGCGCCCGTGCAGCAGGCCCACCATGCGGCCGGGCAGGGCCGCGCTCAGCTCAGCGTGGGTCTCGGTCGCGTTCTTGAGGTCCAGGGCTTCGGACTCCTCGATCAGCGGGCAGACCCAGTAGACCTGGCGACCCTCGGCCACCGCGTCGGCGATCTTGGCGACGACTTCGTCGCGGCGGCCGTCGGCGAACACGCGGGTCACGATGGGGCTGCGCCCGGGCGGCAGCTCGTCGATGGTGGAGACGTCCAGGTCGGCGAAGTAGGTCATGGCCAGGGTGCGCGGGATGGGCGTGGCGCTCATCATCAGCATGTGCGGCTCGATGCCCGAGCGTTGGGCGGGCAGGTGCGGCACGTGGTCGCCATAGCCCGGCGGCATCTCGCCGGTGCTGGACTCCAGCTTCTTGCGCAGGGCCAGGCGCTGGGCCACGCCGAAGCGGTGCTGCTCGTCCACGATGGCCAGGCCCAGGAAGCGGAACTGCACCTTGTCTTCGATCACCGCGTGCGTGCCCACCACGAGTTGGGCGCTGCCGTCCGCCACCGCGTCCAGCATCTTCTGGCGGGTCTTGCCCTTGACCGAGCCCGTCAGCCAGGCGACCTTGATGCCCAGCGGCTCCAGCCAGCCGATCAGCTTGCGGAAGTGCTGCTCGGCCAGAATTTCGGTGGGCGCCATCAGTGCGCACTGCCAGCCCGCGGCGATGCAGATGGCGGCGGACATGGCCGCGACCACGGTCTTGCCCGAACCCACGTCGCCCTGCAGCAGGCGGTGCATGGGCTGGGGGCGTGCCAGGTCTTGCGCGATCTCCTCGCAGACGCGGCGCTGCGCGCCGGTGAGCGCAAAGGGCAGGGTTGCCAGCAGCCGCTCCTGCAGCCCGCCCGCGCGCGTGGGCAGCATGGGTGCGCGCAGCTGGGCGCGTTCGCGCTGGGCCTTCATCTGGCTCAGCTGCTGAGCCAGCAGCTCCTCGAACTTCAGGCGCTGCCAGGCCGGGTGGCTGTGGTCCTCCAAGGTGCTGAGGCGGGCCAGCGGCGGCGGATGGTGGAGGTAGTTCAGGGCTTCGCGCAGCGCCGGCAGGGGCTTGGGCACGGCGCCTGCGGGCAGCACCTCGTCCAGCGGCGCGCGCTTCATCGCCGCGGCGATGGCCTTGCGCAGATAGGCCTGCGGCAGGCCGGCGCTGGTGGGATAGACCGGCGTCAGTGCGGTGGCCAGGGGGGTGTCCTCGTCCACGATCTTGAACGTGGGATGCACCATCTCGCGACCGAAGAAGCCGCCACGGATCTCGCCACGCACGCGCACGCGCTGTCCCACGGCCAGACTTTTCTGATGCGAAGGGTAGAAGTGCAGGAAGCGCAGGGTCAGTTCGGCGCCACGGCCGCGGAACGAAGCGTCCGGGCTCTCGTCCTGCAGCCGCACGATCAGCTGGCGGCGCCCGCGCAGCTCGATCCGGCACTCCCGCACCACGCCCTCGCACTGCACCGTCTGGCCCTCGTGGGCCTCGGCGATGGGCGTGAGGCGGGTCTCGTCCTCGTAGCGCAGCGGCAGGTGCAGGGCCAGGTCGATGTCGCGCTTGAGGCCGAGCTTCTCCATGGCCTTCTTCGGGCCGGATTTGACAACCGCTTGCTGCGGCTGTGGTGGCTGGCTTGGCGATTCGGGAACGGCGGACATGGCGGCATTCTGCCCAAGGATGCACGGCACGGGTCGCAAGCGGGTTGCCGCCCTGGAACGCAGTCCGCGGTCGGCCGGAATCGGCGAAGATGCGTTGCAGGAGAACTTCGCATCAGGATGGGAGCACGAGCATGTTCAGGCAAGGCGGATCGACATGGGGGCTGGGCGCCGCGCTGCTGGTGGCCTTGAGCGGCTGTGCCAGCATGAGCGAGAGCGAGTGCCAGCACGCCGACTGGTACCAGAAGGGCGTGCAGGACGGTCGCGAGGGCCAGACCCGCGATCGCGTGGAGGACCATGCCAAGGCCTGCGCCAAGGTGGGGATCAGCCCGGACGAGACCCGCTGGCAGGCCGGCTGGGCCGAGGGTCTGCGCCGCTACTGCCGCCCGTCCAACGGATGGCAGCTGGGACTCAAGGGCGAGTACTACCGCGGCGTCTGCGCAGACCAGGCCGAGGGCGAGGACTTCGAGCGCTATTACGAAGCCGGCAAGCGCGTCTATGACACCGGGCAGCGCATCGATCGCAACTACCGCGAGATGCAGCGCCTGGAGCGCGATCTGGCCGAGGCCAAGACCGACGAAGAGCGCAAGCGTCTGCGTGCCTTGCTGCGCGAGCTGGACTTCGAGCAGATGCGCCTGCGCCAGCGTCAGCAGATGGACCTGCTGTCCGGCCCGCGGCCCTGATGCCAGGGGCTGCCGCGGCCGGCTGTGCCGCCGAGGTGCCGCTCAGGTCGGCGTGGGGACGCCCGCCATGCGGTCGTGCTTCAGGAAGTACTGGCGGGCCAGGGCGACCAGCTGCTTGTCGCTGGGATGATCGACCGATTCATAGCCCACGATGGACGGCAGCAGCGTGGCGCGGTGCTTCTCCACATAGTGCTGGAAGTCCTTTTGCGCCGTGGATGAACCCACGACCAGCACTTCCTGGATGCCAGCCAGCGCGTCACACACGTCTGCAAAAAACTCGTGCTCGCTGCGCACCGCGCTGCCATGCTGCTTGGTGTGGTGGGTGTGCGCCTTGACCTTCTCGGCCAGCACATGCTCGGCGTCGAACTGCAGGATGTTGGCGCTGTGGTGGTCCAGCCAGACGACGGCGTGGAAAAGGCTCATGCGGGGCTCCTTGGGATGAAAGATGGGGCGGCCGCCGGGCTCAAAGCCTGGCGTGGCGGGCGCCGCCGCTGCGGGTCTCGGCGGCGGACTGGCACTCGATGCAGCGCGTGACCTGAGGGCTCAGGCGCAGACGGTCGAAGGCGATGGCGGCGCCGCAGTCGACGCACAAGCCGTAGTCCGGCTGATGCAGGCGCTGCAGGGCCGCCTCGACCTCGCCCAGGGCCTGCAGCGTGGCGTCGCTGCGCGCCAGATCCACCTCGCGGTCGGCCTGGTGGGCCGTCTCCTGGGCCGTCTCGCCATCGCCGTCCTGCAGCAACTGCTCGCGGGCGTGCGTGACGCGGTCCTGGCCGTCGAGCTGCAGCTTCAGTTCGTCTTCCAGGCGCTTGCGCTGTGCGAGCAGGGCGGTCTCGAGGAGGCCTTTCTGGCCGGGTGTGAGGGATGTGCTCATGCGAGGCTCCTTGAGTTCATGGTGGCAGCAGCCGGCCGCGCGGAGGTTGATGCGCGTCAAGTCCACCCAGCCATGGAACAATCCGTGATCTTTCACCAGATCATTTGGCACGGGTCCGTCCGGCCCTCAAATCCATGAGCAGCACCGCCCCCGACGCGACGCGTGAGTTCAGCGTCAGCGACTTCGATTTCGAACTCCCCCCCGAACTGATCGCCCAGCATCCGGCGCCCGAGCGCAGCGCTTCGCGCCTGCTGGACGGCCGCAGCAGCCCGCCCGTGGACCGCGTGTTCCGCGAGCTGCCGGGGCTGCTGAACCCCGGCGACCTGCTGGTCTTCAATGACACCAAGGTCATCAAGGCCCGGCTGTACGGCGCCAAGGCCAGCGGCGGCGCGGTGGAGGCCCTGGTCGAGCGGGTGCTGCCTGGCACCCGCGAGGTCTGGGCCCATATGCGGGCCAGCAAGAGCCCCAAGCCCGGCGCCGTGGTGCGCTTTGCCGATGCCTTCGATGCCGAGGTGCTGGGCCGCTGCGGGCCCGACAACGGGCTCTTCCACCTGCGTCTGTCGGGCGATCCCTTCGAGCTGCTGGAGCGGCATGGCCATGTGCCGCTGCCGCCCTACATCACCCATGACGACAGCGCGGACGACGTGCGGCGCTACCAGACTGTCTTCGCCCGTCAGCCGGGCGCGGTGGCGGCACCGACGGCGGCCCTGCATTTCGACGAGGGCGTGCTGGCGGCGCTGACGGCGCGCGGCGTCGACACGGCCCATGTGACGCTGCACGTGGGCGCGGGTACCTTCCAGCCGGTGCGGGTGGAGAAGCTCTCCGAGCACCAGATGCACAGCGAGTGCTTCGAAGTGCCGGTGGCGACGGTCGCGGCCATCGCCAGGACGCGCGCTCGCGGCGGCAAGGTCGTCGCGGTGGGCACGACCACGCTGCGCGCGCTGGAGTCGGCGGCCCGCGGCGGCGCGCTGCAGGCCGGGGCCAGCGAGACCCGCATCTTCATCACCCCCGGCTTCGAGTTCCGCGTGGTGGACCGCCTGGTCACCAACTTCCATCTGCCCAAGAGCACGCTGATGATGCTGGTCTCGGCCTTCGCGGGCTATGAGCAGGTCATGGCGCTGTACCGCCACGCCATCGCGCAGGGCTATCGCTTCTTCAGCTATGGCGATGCGATGCTGCTGGAGCGGCGACCGGGCTGAGCGCCCGCCGGGGCGTCAGGCCGCCTCGTCCGGCTGCAGCCAGCCCAGGCGGCCCTGACAGGCATCGTTGAGCCGGGCCTGGAAGGCGCCGGCCTGCGGCTCAGGCAGGCTGAGGCTCATCTCGACCATGGCGCCATGCTGCACGTCCAGCAGCTGCGCCTGCGCCAGCTCGATCTCGCGCCGCAGCAGGCCTTCCAGCGCGTAGGGCAGGGTGCAGCGCAGCCGGGCCTGGCGCACGCGGGGGATTTTCTGCGCCTGCAGCAGGGCCTGGGCCACGCTGTCGGTGTAGGCCCGCACCAGGCCGCCGGCTCCCAGCTTGACGCCGCCGAAGTAGCGCACCACGGTGGCCAGCACGCCGTCCAGGTCCTGGTGGCGCAGCACATCCAGCATGGGCCGGCCGGCCGTGCCGCCGGGCTCTCCGTCGTCGTTGGCGGCCGACTGGCCCCCGGCCAGCAGAGCCCAGCAGACGTGCGCGGCGCCGGGGTGCTGCTGCCTCAGTTCGGCCACCCGGGCCTGGGCCAGGCCGCGGTCCGCACAGGGTTCGACACAGCCGATGAAGCGGCTCTTCTTGATGTTCAGTTCGCTGTGGACGGGGGAGGCCAGGCTGTAGGGCATCAGGGCATTGTCCCTCCTGCGCCCTCGCTGCCCTTGCCGCGCCGCTGGCTGGCCCCCGCGCCGGGCGCATCGAGCCGCATCTCGCGGGCCAGGCGCTCGCCCAAGTGGCGGCGGAAGATGGCCTCGATGCTGCCGTCGGCGATCAGGGACTCCAGCGCCTGGCGCAGGCGCAGCCGCTCGGCCTCAGGCAGCCGGGCACGCGACATGATCAGGCCGTGGATGACGCGGTCCTGCGGCGCCCAGTCCAGCAACGCCAGCTGGTTCATCAGCTCGGGCTTTTGCATCATGGGGCTCCACGACACGGGCAGCGCCAGCATCAGGTCCGCTCGTCCGGCCAGGAAGATGCGCAGCACGGTGTCGAAGTCCGCCGCCTCGACGACGCGCCCTTGCTCGCGCAGCTGGCGCATCAGGCCGTCGTAACCCGGCCCATGGCGGAAGGCCTTGACGACCACGGCCTTGCGGCTGGTGTCGGCCAGGAAGGCTTCCGGAGTGGGCAGGCGCTGGGCCAGCTCCTTGCGCATCAGGGCGAAGTTGCGGGTCTGGAAGTAGGGCACGAAGTCGGCAAAGCGCTCTCGCTCGGGCGTAGGGATGCCGGACACGCTGAGGTCCAGGCTGCCGCTGGCCATGCGGTCCCAGATCCGCACGCGCGACTCCAGGACGGTCTTGAACTCGCACTGGCTGCGCGCCTGCAGGACTTGCACGACATCCTTGTCGATGCCGGAGAAGCCGCCGTTCTCGTCATGGTGATAGAGCAGGCCCAGCTCGTAGAAGGCCAGGGTGTAGGGGCCGCAGGCCGTCAGTGCCTGGGCCGACGGCGGCAGGCTCAGCAGGCAGGCGAGCAGAAAGGGCAGCAGAGGCCGTAGGGGCGAAAGACGCATAAGCGCGCAGGAGTGTGGAGGCCGCTGGCCAATGACTCCCTTTGGCGCCAGTGTAGGAGGCGCGGGCGGATGTGCAAAGCCGCCGTCGTTCATCTGCGGGAGTCGGGCGGGTGTGGCGCCGCTGGCCCTGTCCGGATCACGCCTGCGACAATCGCCCCATGCTGAAGTTCGAACTCCTCAAGACCGAGGGCCGCGCCCGCCGCGGCCGCATGACGCTCAACCATGGCGTGGTCCAGACCCCCATCTTCATGCCGGTAGGCACTTATGGGACCGTCAAGGGCGTGATGCCGCGCTCCCTGGAGGAGATGGGGGCCCAGATCATCCTGGGCAACACCTTCCATCTCTGGATGCGTCCCGGCCTGGACATCATGAAGCAGTTCGGCGGGCTGCACCGCTTCGAGCGCTGGGACAAGCCCATCCTGACGGACTCCGGCGGCTTCCAGGTCTGGTCTCTGGGCGAGATGCGCAAGATCAGCGAGGAGGGCGTCAAGTTCGCCTCGCCGGTCAATGGCGACAAGCTCTTCCTGACCCCGGAGATCTCGATGCAGATCCAGACGGTGCTCAACTCCGACATCGTCATGCAGTTCGACGAGTGCACGCCCTATGAGACCAAGGGCCACATCACCACCGAACTGGAGGCCCGCAAGTCCATGGAAATGAGCCTGCGCTGGGCCAAGCGCTGCCAGGACGAGTTCGCCCGACTGCAGAATCCCAACGCGCTGTTCGGCATCGTGCAGGGCGGCATGTACGAGCCGCTGCGCGACCACTCGCTGGCCGGCCTCGTCGAGCTGGACCTGCCGGGCTATGCCATCGGCGGCCTGTCGGTCGGCGAGCCCAAGGCCGACATGCTGCGCATCCTCGACCACACGGCGCACCAGCTGCCCGCGAACAAACCTCGCTACCTGATGGGCGTGGGCACGCCGGAGGACCTGGTGGAAGGCGTGCGCCAGGGCATCGACATGTTCGACTGCGTCATGCCTACCCGCAATGCGCGCAACGGCCACCTCTTCACCCGCTTCGGCGACCTGCGCCTGCGCAACAGCCGCTACAAGAGCGACGAGAGCCCGGTGGACGAAACCTGCGGCTGCTACACCTGCAAGGGCGTGACGAACGCCGACGGCACGGTCAGCGGCGGCTTCAGCCGCGCCTACCTGCACCATCTGGACCGCTGCGGCGAGATGCTGGGCCCCATGCTCACCAGCATCCACAACCTGCACTACTACCTGAACCTGATGCAGGACGTGCGCGATGCCCTGGATGCCGGCGACTTCGAAGGCTTCCGGACGCGCTTCGCGGCGGACCGGGCGCGGGGCGTGTGAGGCTTGCCCTCATGACGTCCCGGGCGCCGCCACCTTGCCGCGCGCATGGCTTTTGGCAGCGGGCGCCCCGCGGCGCATCATGAGCCCATGCTGAAGCTGCTGATCGCACCGCTGCGCTGGCTGGGTCGCCTGCTGATGGCCCTGCTCATCCTCTTCGAGGAATGGGGCTGGGTGCCGCTGCAGCGCCTGATGGCCTGGCTGGCCCAGTGGCCGCCGCTGAAGTGGCTGGAAGACCGCATCCGGGCCCTGCCGCCAGGGCCGGCGCTGCTCGTGCTGGTCCTGCCTTTTCTGCTGGCCATTCCCGTCAAGCTGCTGGCCGTCTGGCTGATGGCGTCGGGACGCGCCCTGTGGGGGCTGGTGCTGATCCTCGCGGTCAAGTTCGGCGGCACGGCCCTGCTGGCCCGCCTGTTCCTGCTGACCCAGCCCACGCTGATGGCCCTGCCCTGGTTTGCGCGGCTCTATGGCCGATGGGTGGCCTGGAAGCAGCGTCTGCTGGACTGGCTGCATGCCACGCTGCTGTGGCGCCAGGCTCGCGCGCTCAAGCGCCAGCTGAAGCAGCTCTTCAAGCGCTGGCGCCAGCAGTGGCGCGCCATGATGCAGGGGGGCGCATCGTCCTGAGCCTCAGCGCGGGACTCAGGCGCTGGCGGCTGGCCCGGGCAGGCTCAGGCCGGTGCCGGGAACGAGCCGGACCGGTCGACACGGTAGTGGCGCTCGCTGACATGACGGAGCGTCTCGGTCGTCATGCCGATGCCGTGGCTCTGCACGGCGATCGCGGGCGTGGCGCTCTCGTCGCCCTTTGTCCGATCGGGCCGCACCTGCACCTCGCCGCCGCCCGGCGAGTGCTTGCAGGCCTGGGGCAGCCCATTGCGCAGGGCCCGCTCAGCTGGCCAGCAGCTGCTCCACTTGCTGCTGCAGCCCCTCCGGCGTCACGCCCTGCGGCGCCAGCGCCGGTCCGGCCACCAGGCCCACGCGGCTGAACATGCCGCGGCGGAAGGGCCGCACCATGGCCTGGCCCCGCTCGATGCGCGAGAAGAAGGAGCCCCACAGGTTCTGCAGCGCCAGCGGCACCACGGGCACCGGCTGGGCTTCGAGGATCTTCATGATGCCGCCCTTGAAGGGCTGCAACTGGCCGTCGCGGGTGATGCCGCCCTCGGGGAAGATGCCCAGCAGCTCGCCGTCGGCCAGCACCGCCTGCGCCTCCTTGAAGGCGGCCTCGTAGATGGCCGGATGCTCCTTCTGCGGCGCGACGGGAATGCACTTGGCCAGGCGGAACAGCCAGCCCAGCACCGGCATGCGGAAGATGCGGTGGTCCATCAGGAAGCGGATGGGGCGCGGGCTGGCGGCCATCACCAGCACGGCGTCGATGAAGCTGACGTGGTTGCACACCAGCACGGCCGCGCCCTTGAGCGGGATGTGCTCGTCGCCCTTGAGCTTGAAGCGGTAGATCAGGCGCGAGAGGCAGAAGGCGAAGAAGCGCAGCAGGTACTCCGGCACCACCAGGAAGATGTACAGCGCCACCACCGCATTGGCCAGGCCCAGCAGGCCGAAGAGCTGGGGCAGGCTCAGGCCCGCGCCCAGCAGCACGCCGCAGATCAGGGAGCTGGCGATCATGAAGAGCGCGTTGAGGATGTTGTTGGCCGCGATGATGCGCGCCCGATGGCTGGGCTGCGAGCGCATCTGGATCAGGGCGTACATGGGCACGCTGTACAGACCGGCGAAGAGAGCCAGCAGGCACAGGTCGATGAGGATGCGCCAGTGCGCGTGCTGGCCCAGGAACTCCGTGAGGGTCAGGGCTTGCGCGACCGGCGGCAGGCCCTGCGAGGCCGCGCTCAGGTCCAGCGCGAAGACGCTCATGCCGATGGCGCCCAGTGGCACCAGGCCGATCTCCACATGCCGGCGCGAGAGCATCTCGCACAGCAGCGAGCCCGTGCCGATGCCCACCGAGAACACCACCAGCAGCAGCGAGGCCACCTGCTCGTTGCCGTGCAGCACCTCCTTGGCGAAGGCCGGGAAGTTGGCCAGGAAGACGGCGCCGAAGAACCACATCCAGGAGATGCCCAGCAGCGAGCGGAACACCGCCAGCTGCTCGCGCGCCAGCACCAGGTTGCGCCAGGTCTCGGTGACGGGGTTCCAGTTGATCTTCAGGCCCGGGTCGGTGGACGGGCTGTGGGGAATCAGCTGTGCGCTCAAGCGGCCCAGCACCGCCAGCCCCAGGGCCGCGATGGCCACGTGGTGGCGGCCCACCTCGGGCGTGGCGATCAGCAGTCCGCCCGCCACATTGCCCAGCAGGATGGCCACGAAGGTGCCCATCTCCACCATGCCGTTGCCGCCGGTGATCTCGCGCTCGTCCAGGTGCTGGGGCATGTAGGCGAACTTGACCGGCCCGAACAGCGTGGAGTGCAGGCCCATCAGCAGCACGCAGGCCAGCAGCACGGGCACGTTGACGGTCCAGAAGCCCCAGGCGGCCAGGGCCATGATGGCGATCTCCAGCTCCTTGATGCGGCGCATCAGGCCGGCCTTCTCGAGCTTGTCCGCCAACTGCCCGCTGGTAGCCGAGAAGAGCACGAAGGGCAGGATGAACAGCGCGCCGATGGCCAGCCCGGCCTGCGCCGGCGGCAGCCAGGACAGCTGCAGCTGGTAGGTGATCAGCACCGTGAAGGCGAACTTGAAGAGGTTGTCATTGCCCGCGCCCAGGAACTGCGTCCAGAAGAAGGGCGCGAAGCGGCGCTGGGCGAGCAGGCTGAACTGGTTGCCGTGCGCAGGTGCGGCGGCGGATGCGGAGGCGTCGTGGGCGTCAGGCATGGCGGACTTCTTCAGGGCTGGATGAGGACGGCGCGTTCGCCCAGGCCGGCTTGCGGCAGCCAGGCGAACATGGAGTCGACCGTGACGGTCTCGATGTGGCCGGCAAAGCGGCGGCTGCTGGGGTGGTCGTCAAAAGCCACATTGGCCATGCCGACGCGGGCGCCCAGCCGGGTCAGGGTGGACAGGCGCAGGTCGCTGGGCTGGTAGCCGTGGGCGCGCAGCCAGGCCTGGGCCTGCGGGCGGTCCTGCAGCGCGGGGTCGGCCGCCAGGGCCAGGGATTCCAGCACCCATTGGTTGCTTTGCTGGTAGCGCGTGGCCCAGGGGTAGGCGACCATGGAATAGCGCGGCTGATGCAGGCCCAGCAGCCGCTGCGCCTGCTGCAGCTGGGGCAGCAAGGCCTGCTGCAGGGCCGGGCTGAGCACCACGTAGGCCGCCTCGTAGCGGTGCGGACGGTCCAGGAAGAACTCGCCCAGACCCTGACGGTAGATGGCCGCCTCGGCCGTGCCGCAGTGGTTGAGCTTGTGCAGCACGCGCCACACGGGCTGGCCGGCCTGCTCGGTCCGGTAGGCCAGGCCCAGGTGCGACCATTGCAGGCCGTACTTGGAGAGGTCCTGGCCGGCCCGCGCCAGCACCACGACCTGCGCGCCGCTGGCCTCCAGCTGCCGGGCGGTGCGCTGGGCCAGGTCCATGCCCTGCTCGAGCTGCTGGCGGGTGAGCGGCTTGTCCTCGCAGGGGCGGCCGGCCTGGGCCGGGGACAGGGCCGCGGCCAGCCACAGGGCGGCGGCCAGGCGCCTCATTTGCTGACCTTCTCGTTGTAGAGCAGCGAGGCACCGATCTCGTTAGGGATGAAGCAGATGGCTTCGCCCGCGATGGACAGCACGGTGCCCGTGGCGATCACCGAGGCGGTCACGGCCGTGCCGGCCGCCCGTGCGGCGCCCTTGAGCACCTGGCCAGTGAAGCGGATGCTGATGCGCGCGCCGTCCGAGGCCCGCTCCAGAATCCAGACCGTGCCCTGGGCGCTGGCCTCCACCGCCACGACGGTGAGCATCGCGCCCGCCGACAGCACGGCCACCGGCGCCGCCACGGAAACGGCCACGGGCAGCAGGGAGACCATGCTCAGCTCGGACGACGGGTCGTGGGCCTGGCTGCGCAGGGGCAGGGCCAGGGCGGCGCACAGCAGGGCGCTGGCAGTCAGGCGAGGGCGCAGCGGCTTCATGGGGCGTCCTTTCGGAGTGAAGCGGGCCGTCAGGCGGCGGGTGTGGCGTCTTCGCGCAGCGCCTGGCGGCGGCCGTGATAGCGGGCCTCGGCGATGTCGGCGTCATGCGCGTCGCGCAGCATCTTGGCCAGGGTGAAGACGTTGGAGATCAGGTAGAACCAGCACACCAGCAGGTAGGCCTTCCAGACAGGCTGTATCTCCATGCGCCACAGGCCCCAGCCCGTGAGGCCCATGGCCAGGGCGAAGGCGCTCCAGACGACCATCTTCCACATGGGCGTGTCCACCGGCTTTTCCTGGTTGTCGCGCACGAACTTGGCCAGCACGAAGGCGGCGGAGAGGCAGAAGAGGTAGCCCATCACCATGAAGGCGCGGTCCAGGTCCTCGCCCGGCAGCCAGGCCAGGCCGATGCCGCACAGGCTCAGGCTCAGACCGAAGGAGATCCAGACCTGCAGGCGCCAGGCCGGCGTGTCGCGGCGGACGAGGGGTGTCGTGTGTTGCATGTGATCCTCCTGGAGGTGTTCGGCCCGATGATCTGCCGCTGGCGATAGGCCGGCCCTCCTTGATGTAGACAGTGCCGCCAGCCGGCCGGCGAAGTATCGCCTCACGACACCGCGCTCCCGAAATGGCGGGCGCTGGCGAAAACCCGCGGGCTGAAGGCCCGTCCCTGCCAGCGCACGCAGCGTTTGAGCGCGAAGTCGAAGAGCAGCGGGTTGTGCTCGCGCAGCCGTTCAAGGCACGGGACTTCGGCCGGCTGCAGCAGCCCCGCAGCCGCCAGCCGGCCCAGCCGGTGCAAGGGGCGCACGGCCGGCAGCGGGTAGTCGGAGCCCTGCAGCAGACGCTCGTGCCAGTCCTCGCGCTTCAGCAGCGTTTGCCACACGGCGGGCTCCCGGTTGAACTGGAACACCGCGGAGATGTCGCCCAGCAGGCGCGCCCGGCCGTCGCGCTCGTCCATCAGCCGGGCGAAGAGCTCGAAGGCGGGGCGCTGACGCGGGCGGGGGCGGTCCAGGTCCAGGGCGCGGCCCAGGGAGGCGCAGTGCGCGGCGATCACCCGCACGCCGTGGCGCAGCGGCTCGCGCAGCAGCAGCGGGTTGCCCAGGTCCTCGCGGCCGGCGCCGGGCACGGCATGCTCCTCGCCACAGTGCACGATCAGGGGCAGCCCCGAAGCGGCGAGCTGCTCGTAGAAGGGGCGCAGCCGGGCGTCGCGCAGATCGATGGCCATGCTGCTGGGCAGCCATTTGACCGCCAGCGCGCCGCCGGCTCGGGCCCGCGCCAGGCGCTCGCATGCATCCGGCCTGTAGGGATGGATGGAGGCCACCCAGCCGAAGCGCTCGGCATGGGCCGCCGCCGTGGCCTGGGCGTAGGCATCGGGCGTGTGGAAGGTGGTCCAGTCGGGCCGGGCGCGGCCCTGGGCGTCCAGGGCTTCGTCGAAGGCGTAGAGCAGCCAGCGGGCGCCGGGCGGGAAGCCGTCGGCCAGCTGCCGCAGGCGCTGCACGTAGGCCTGGTCGGTGCTGGCTCCAGCGGCCGGGCGGGCGCAGGCCGCGTCCATGATCACGCGCTTGCGCAGCAGCTCCACCGGGTGCCACCAGCGGTCCATGTCCGGGTTCAGGCGGCAGCCGCTGCCGCGGTCCCCGCTGCCCAGCAGGTGGGTGTGGACGTCCCAGAGCTGCGCTGGGTCCAGTCCGTCCCAGCAGCGCGCGAGCAGCGCCTGCAGCTGGGCGTCCTGGGGCGGTCCGGGTGGGGTGAGGGGGCAGGGCGCGGCCCAGGGCGCTCGGGCCTGGACCGGCTCGGCCGCGAGGGCACTGAAGAAGCCGGCAGCGGCAGCACCACAGCACAGCAGGCGGCGGCGGTCGGAACGGAAGGGGGGCGGGTGGGCATGCATGGCGCGATGCTGGCCGGCTGCGTGGCCGCCCGCGCGGGATTGGTGGCTTCGGGCCATCCCTTGGCACCCGCGGTAGCGTCTGCTGCTACCGTAGCGCCATGTCCAGCACCCATGCCCTGCTCATCCTCATCAAGGCCGAACTCAAGGCCCAGTCCATCAGCTACGGCCAGCTGGCGCAGGCGCTGGGGCTGTCGGAGTCCAGCGTCAAGCGCATGTTCGCCGCAGGTGGCGAGATGCCGCTGTCGCGCATCGACGAGATCTGCCGCGTGCTGCGCTGCGACTTTGCCGAGCTCTCGCGCCGGCTGGTCGAGGCCCAACCCTTGCGCCGCGAACTCACGCTGGCGCAGGAACGCGCCGTGGTGGCCGACTCCAAGCTGCTGCTGATGGCCATCTGCTGCCTGAGCCAGTGGACGGCCGAGCAGATCACCGCGCACTACGTGCTCAGCGAGGCCGAGGTTACGCGCTACCTCGTGCAGCTGGACCGCCTGGGCATCATCGAGCTGCGCCCGCTGAACCGCTACAAGCTGCAGGTGGCCAAGACCTTTCGCTGGCGCCCGCAGGGCCCGGTGATGCAGTACTTCCGCGAGGAGGTGATGCAGGACTTCTACGCCGGCGGCTTCGACGGCGAGGGCGAGCTGCTGATGCTGGTCCACGGGCAGCTGGCGCCGGCCAAGGCCCGCGAGCTCAATGAACGCCTGCAGCGCGTGGCCGAGGATTTCGCCCGGCAGCACTTGCTGGACCAGAAGCTGCCGGAGGCCGAGAAGCGGCAGTACACGCTGCTGATGGGCATGCGCGGCTGGCTGTTCGAGCGCTTCCGCCATCTGCAGCGCCATCCCTCCATCCAGACCTGAGACGCCCCATGCACAAGTCCCGGCTCGAAGCCTTCAGCGATGGCGTGATCGCCATCATCATCACCACCATCATGGTCCTGGAGCTCAAAGTGCCCCATGGCGACAGCCTGGCGGCGCTGTGGCCCCTCTTGCCCGTGCTGCTGAGTTATGTGCTGAGCTTTGTCTACGTGGGCATCTACTGGAACAACCACCACCATCTGCTGCATGCGGTGCGCAAGGTCAGCGGCGGTGTGCTGTGGGCCAATCTGCACCTGCTCTTCTGGCTGTCCCTGCTGCCCTTCGTCACCGGCTGGATGGGCGAGAACCATTTCGGCGCGCTGCCCACGGCGGTCTACGGTTTCGTGCTGCTGATGGCGGCCATCGCCTACTGGCTGCTGGCGCACTGCATCCTGGCCGTCGAGGGGCCGGATTCGGTGGTGGCGCGGGCGCTGGGGCGCGATCGCAAGGGCACGCTGTCGGCCGCGGCCTATGCCGTGGCGCTGCCGCTGGCCTTTGTGCTGCCCGCGCTGGCACAGGCGACCTTCGTGGCCGTGGCCATCGTGTGGCTGGTGCCGGACCGCCGCATCGAGCGCGCCCTGCAGGGGCCGCACGACGGCGTCCACTGAGCGGCGCGGTGCCCGCAGGCGTTCACCAGAACTGCCAGTTCCCCGTCGCCACCACCCACAGGCCCAGGGCACCGTTGGTGACGGCGTGGGCGATCACCGCGTTCCACAGCCGGCCGGTGTGGACGTAGATCCAGGCGTAGGCCAGGCCGGCCACGATGGCGGCCAGCCACAGCGGGTGCACCAGCATGAAGGCGAAGGTGGACAACAGCACCGGCTTGATCGTCACGCGCTGCGGCGGCACGGCCTCGAACTGCGGGTGCTCCAGCCAACGAATCAGGAAGCTGCGCCAGAACAGCTCTTCCATCACCGGCACCAGGGCCGTGGCGCCCAGCCAGCGCACGGCGATCAGGGGCCAGTCCAGCCGGCCGTCGGGCCGGGTGGGCACGAAGGGGGCGCTGGGCTCGCCGATCTGCATCCAGGGCGCATCCAGCTGGATCCAGGCCGCGAAGACCGCCAGTCCCAGGCCCACGCTCCACAGCCATTCGCGCCCCTGCGGCCGGTTCTGGCGGTGCAGCTCGCCGTAGCCGCGCCAGCTCCAGGCCAGCAGGCCGCCGACCAGCAACAGGTTCAGGGCGTAGATCCAGCGGGCGTCCAGCCAGCCGATGTCGGCCATCACGCCGCGCAGGGCCAGCAGGCCCAGGAACAGCAGGAAGGGCAGGATGCGGGCCCAGGCCGCGGGGCTGAGGTTCATGGCGGTGTTGATGGGGTCAGGTCTTGCCGGGTTCAGCCGGTGGCCTGTTCAAGGCGTCCAGCACGGCGGCATTGTGCTCACCCAGCGCGGGTGCGAGGCTGCGCAGGCGGCCCGGCGTGTCGCTGAGCTTGGGGACGATGCCGGGCACCTCCAGGCGCAGACCGCGGGCCGTGGTGATGGACTCGATCATGGCGCGGGCACGGTAGTGCGGATCCTCGGCGATGTCCCGCGCCGTGTAGATGCGCCCCACCGGCACGCGCACGGCCTGAAGCACGCGCAGGACCTCGTCCACGGGGCGCTGCACGGTCCAGGCGGTGATGGCGGCGTCCAGCTCGTCCACCCGCGCGGCACGGCCCGCATTGCCGGCCAGGCCCGGGTCCTGGCCCAGGTCCTCGCGGCCGATGGCGCTCATCAGGCGCTTGAAGATGGAATCACCGTTGCCGCCGATCACCACCTGGCCGTCGGCGCAGCGGTAGGCATTGCTGGGCGCGATGCCCGGCAGGGCCGAGCCGGCGGGCTCGCGCACGGCCCCGAAGGCGCTGTACTCGGGCAGCAGCGACTCCATGCAGTTGAAGACGGACTCGTACAGCGCCACGTCCACCACCTGCCCGCGGCCCGTGCGCTGGCGCGCCTGCAGGGCCAGCAGCACGCCGATCACGCCGTGAAGCGCGGCCAGGGTGTCACCCAGGCTGACGCCGGCGCGCACCGGCGGCCGGCCAGGCTCGCCCATCAGGTGGCGCAGTCCGCCCATGGCCTCGGCCACCACGGCGAAGCCGGGCAGGTCGCGGTAGGGGCCGGTCTGCCCGAAGCCGCTGATGCGCAGCATGATGAGCCCGGGGTTGTCCGCCGCGAGCGTCTCGTAGCCCATCTCCCATTCCTCCATCAGCCCGGGGCGGAAGTTCTCGACCAGCACGTCGCATTCGGCCGCCAGGCGGCGGGCCAGGGCACGGTCCGCAGGCTCACGCAGGTCCAGCGTGACGCTCTGCTTGTTGCGGCTCTGCACCTGCCACCAGACGCTCTCGCCCTCGTGCAGCATGCGCCACTGCCGCAGCGGGTCGCCGGTGCCCGGAGGCTCCACCTTGACCACGGTGGCGCCGAAGTCGGCCAGCGTCTTGCCGGCAAAGGGGCCGGCGATGAGCTGGCCCAGTTCCAGGACCTTGAGTCCGGCCAGGGGGCCGTCATGCAGGGACGAATCGTTGCTCATGGATGTCGGTGTGTTGGAAGAACTGGCGCAGCGCCGCGATGGCATGCCGCACCTTGGCGGGCTGGGCGTCGCGCTGCGGGCTCAGGGCGTGGATGGGCAGGGTGGGCCAGGACAGCTCGGGCAGCAGGGCCAGCAGGCGGCCGGACTGCGCAGCCTCGCCCACGTCACCGGGGCTCAGCAGGGCCAGGCCCAGGCCGGCCTCGCAGAGCTGCTGCAGGCTCAGCTGGTTGTTGCTGGTGGCACGGGCCTGGACCTCCAGCACCCGGCTGCCCGGCCCCGGCAGGGGCAGGCGGTGGCGGCTGCCGGCGTCGGGGCGCAGCAGCAGCCAGTCGTGGTCGGCCAGGGTCTCCAGCGTGGGCACGCCGTGGCGGGCGAGGTAGGCCGGCGCGGCGTAGAGCGAGATGTGCTTCTCGCCGATGCGCGTGCCCACCCAGGTGCTGTCGGGCAGGCGGCCGAAGCGGATGGCGAGGTCGATGCGCTTGTCCACGAGGTCGGTGAAGCCGTCATCCACCTCCAGGTGTAGCCGCAGGTCCGGGTTTGCGGCCAGCAGCGGTGCCAGGGCCGGGCCCAGTTGGCGGGCAAAGCCCACCGGCGCGGCCACGCGCAGCTCGCCCTCGGGGGCGTCGCGCAGCTGGTGGAGCTGGGTCTGGGCCTCGCGCGCGGCGGCCAGCATGGCGGCGCAGCCTTCGTGGAAGCGGCTGCCGGCGGGGGTGAGGCTCAGCTTGCGGGTGGAGCGGTGCAGCAGGGTCACGCCCATGTCCCGCTCCAGGGCCCGGACCTGCTGGCTGACGGCCGAGGTGCTGGTGCGCAGCTGCCGGGCAGCGCCGGCAAAGCTGCCCTGCTCGACGACCGTGGCCAGCACGGCCATGCGTTTCAACTGCTCAAGCATGGGGTCTTCCCATGGGTTCCAAGGGGTCCGGAATGAAGTTTTTCTAAACAGTGCTGGCGAATTCTGCCGTCTTATCGTTGGACTGTGAAGTTCATACAGTTGAGTCCATCGCAACACCGCAGCCGCTGAAACCCGCTTGAGGGACGGCTGCAAAGACCAAAGGACCTCGTATGAAGATCGCTCTGATTGGCGCTACCGGCTTCGTGGGCAGCGCCGTGTTGAAGGAACTGCTGGCCCGCGGCCATGAGGTGCGCGCCCTGCTTCGTGACCCCGCCAAGCTGGCGTCCCGGCCGGGCCTGGAGGCCGTGAAGGCCGACGTCACCGACGCCGCCGCCGTGGCCGAGGCCGTGCGCAGCGTGGACGCCGTGATCAGCGCCTACAACCCAGGCTGGGGCCATGCCGACCTGCACGACGAGTTCCTGCGCGGCTCGTCCGCGATCAACGCCGGCGTCAAGGCGGCGGGCGTCAAACGCCTGCTGGTGGTGGGCGGGGCCGGCAGCCTCTACATCGCACCGGGTGTTCAGCTGGTCGACACGCCGGCGTTCCCGGCCGAATGGAAGGCCGGCGCGCTGGCCGCCCGCGAGGCGCTGAACCGTCTGCAGGGCGAGGAAGGCGCGGGCCTGGACTGGACTTTCCTGTCCCCCGCCATGCACCTGGAGCCGGGCGAACGCACGGGCGTCTACCGCCTGGGCCGCGACGAACCGGTCTTCGACGCCGAAGGCCACAGCCGCGTCACCGTGGCCGACCTGGCCGCCGCCCTGGTAGCCGAGGCCGAGCAGCCTCAGTTCGTGCGCCAGCGCTTCACGCTGGGCTATTGAGGCCAATCCTCAGAAGTAGCTGCGCAGGCTCAGCTGCCAGGCACGTGCCTGCGGCAGGCTGCCGTACTCGCTGCCGGGCCGCCCCTGGTTGGACTGCCATTGCAGGGCCAGGTCGATGCCGGGCCAGCGGTAGCGCAGCTCCAGCCAGCTCATGCGGCTGTGGTCCTCGGGGTTGTAGCGAAGCAGGCCGTTGAAGTCCAGGTGCTGCCAGCCCAGCAGATCCGGCCAGTTGGCGTAGACACCCCATTGACCGCGCGTGTTGAGCTCCTGGGCCGCGTGCGCCCAGCGGCGATAGGCGAGGTAGGCGCCGGGCTGCGTCTGCAGGCGCTGCCAGGCCTCGCGGTCCGGGGCGGCGCCGTCATGGGTCCACTCCAGGGTCAGCGAGAGCTTGTTGGCGCCGGTGTAGCGCAGCCCGGCGGCGAGGCGCTGCTGCCAATGCCGTGCGGCCCGGGGATCACCCAGTGCCTGCGCCACCTGGTCGAGAGCCTGTCCGCCGGCCCACTCCAGATAGACGACGCCGGCCTGCCCCGCCAGGCTGCTGAGGTTGAAGCCCAGCTGGGGCTCCTGGCCGTCCGCGCCGAACAGCGAGCACTGCGGCTGCAGGTTTTCGCTCCAGCGCTGGCTCCACGTCAGCATCCAGCGGCTGCGGTCGTTGGTCGCACCCAGGTCGGCGCTGAGACCCCGCTGGCTGGGTGATGCGGCCAGCTTGGGCGCCAGCAGGGCCGTCAGCGCGCCGCCGTCCCACAGGCGCTGCACCCGCAGCATTGCCGTGCCGAGCCGGTTGGTCTTGAGACTGGCCGGCTCAACCGAGACCTGCGAGCGCAGGGCCCCGGCGCGCAGGAAATCGCTGGGGTTGTAGCCCGTGCCCAGGCCCTGGCGGGCGTTGATGCGTCCTGCGTCCAGCAGCAGGCCGTCGTCGAGCCGCCAGGACGCGTAGGCCTCCTGCAGACTCAGCAGGGTCTGCGGATAGGGCTGCTGTGCGGGGTCGCTGTGATCCAGGCGCGCGGCGCCTACCCAGCGCCAGGCCGCGCTGGTCTGGAACTCGGCCTGAAGCACCAGGGACTGCCGCTGCTGCGCCTCCCAGGCGGGACCGGCCGTGAGGCTGCGCTGCGCGGTCCGGCCCCAGGCCAGCTCCGCGTGGCCGTGCCAGGTCTTGCCCGGCTGCATCGGCGCGGGCTCGGGCGCCAAGTCGGCCAGGTTCAGGGCCTGGTCTTCGTCCTTCGGCGAAGTCTGCTGCGGCGGGCTTTGCGAGGGGCCCGGCGGCGTGGCTTGCGCCTGCGCCGCAATGGACAGCACCAGCAGGACGCAAAGGCCCGCGGCATGAGGCCGGGCGCGGCCCATCGACGGCCGCTTCATTCGGGCTGGAAGCGCGGCAGGTAGTCGCGCTGCAGCCAGGCCTCGGGCACCTCGCGGCGTGTCCAGTCGCTCAGGCGCATGATGGTGACCCAGCTCGGGTCCAGCCCGTCGATGATGACGGTCTCGGTCGGCCGCTCCGCGCCCAGCTGCTTCTGGTAGCGGCGGTAGAAGGCCGTCTTCAGCAGCGCGCCGCTCTCGGCCATGAACTGCGCCTTGATGGGCCGCATGCCCTCGACGCTGATCCACAGCAGGATGCGGTGGTAGCTGGCATCCGCATTGCGCGCGGCCAGGCTGAGGCGGTAGCTGCGCCGCTTTTGGCGGTCGCCGTCGCTGACCTCCTCCTCGATGGCCTCGGTGGCCTGGTAGTCGCGCGCCAGGTTGACGGTGACCACGTCGCCGTTGGAGGCCTGTCCCAGCAGGCGCTGCTGGGGCGAGAGGCGGATGCTGGCGCGGTTGGCCGGGTCGTAGAACCAGAGGTCCTTGCCGCTGTAGAGCATCAGCTTGCCGGCATCGCGCGCCGGGGCGACGAAGCGCACCAGGCTGCGGAACTGGCCGCTGGCATCGGCCTTGGAGTAGACCGCCAGCACGCTGCTGTCGGTCTGCTTGCCCTGGCGGTACTCCAGCAGCGTGTTGCTCAGGCCAAAGCCATGGTCGGGATTGCGCACGGCGTCGCTGGCGGCCAGCAGGGCCTGCGGGTCGGTGGCCGCGAGGGCCGGTGCGCCCAGCCCCAGGGCGGGCAGCAGGGCCAGCAGGGCCAGGCTGCGACGGCGGGTCGAAAGAGACGGCACGATCCACTCCTCACACATGACGCAGCGCCTCCACGATCTGCAGCCGGGCCGCACGCTGCGCCGGCCACCAGGCCGACAGCAGGGCCACGCTCAGCAGGCCCACCGAGCTGCCGAACAGCAGGCCCCAGTCGCCCAGCAGCCGCACGCGGATCGGATAGGCATAGACATAGCCCGGCGGCGTCCAGCTCAGACCGGCACGGTTGATCAGCGCGGCCACCAGCAGCGCGGCCAGCAGGCCCAGCACCACGCCGATCAGCCCCAGCATCAGCCCCTCGCCCAGGAACAGGCGGCGGATGCCGCTGCGGCGGTCCCCGATGGCGCGCAGCGTGCCGATCTCGGTGGTGCGCTCCATGACTGCAGTGCTCATGGTGTTGCCCACGGTGAACAGCACGATGACGCCGATCAGCACGGCGATGAAGCCGAACATGGAGTCGAAGAATTCCAGGCTCTGGCGGTACATCGGCGCCAGGGTCATGAAGTCCAGTGCCTCCAGGCTCTGCGCGCTGAGCCGCTGTTCCTTCAGCAGGGCATTGAGCCGGGCATGCGCGGCCGGGAGCTGGGCGGTGTGGTGCAGCTGGATCTGGAGGGCCGTGACCTGGGGCTGCGTGCCGCCATAGACCAGCTTCTGCGCCTGCGCCAGGTGCATCACGGCCGCACGGTCGTCGAACTCCTTCAGGCCGAAGTTCTCGGCGCGCAACACCTGCAGGCCCAGCACATTGGGCGCGCCGCGCAGGCTGGCGGCCAACATCTCGATCTGGACCGGGTCCTGCGCGCTGTTCGTGCGGGACTGGGCCTGCTCGGCCGACAGCGCTGCGATGTCCGCGGGGAGGCCGTCCTGGGAGGCGCTGCTGCCGTCGGCCTGCTCGGCCTGCGGTGGCGGCGGGCAGTCTGCCACCTGCAGCTCCTTGCACAGCTGCAGCTTGCGGGCCACGCCCATGCCGATGATCACGGCGTTGGGCGGGCTGCCGCTGAGGTCGCGCGGGGCGGAGTACATGGCGGCGCCGTACTCGTCCCAGCGGCGCAGCGCGGCCTGGCCCTCGGGCTCGATACCGGCGACGGCGACCGGCGTGGACTGGTTGGCCGCGAAGTGGCCGGCCAGACCGCCCAGTTCGAGCTTGGGCGTCACCACGCTCACCAGCGGGCCCAGTACGGGGTCGGCCTTGATCTGCTGCATCAGCTCCCGGTAGTTCTTGATGCCATAGCTGGCCGGGTTGCCGCTGCCGTACAGGAAGTAGCCCTGGCGCTGCACCTGCAGATGGCCGTGGAGCTGGATGAAGCCGGTTTCCATGCCCAGGACGGCGCTGCGGCTGTAGCCGCCGAACGTCAGGATGGCGCCCAGGCCCACCACCATGGCCAGCAGCGTGGTCAGCGAGCGGCGGCGGTTGCGCAGCAGGTTGCGCAGCGCAAGTTTCGGGGTCGTGCCGTTCATGCGCACACCTCCTGACCGGCCGTGGTGGCGGCGCAAGCGCTGGCGTGGCCCGGTGCATGCGCGCGGTTCTCGATGCGTGCAATGACGCCGTCGCGGAGATGGAAGACTTCGTCGGCTTCGGCCAGCAGCTGCTGGTCATGCGAGGAAAACACGAAGCTCACGCCGCGCTCGCGCTGCAGCCGGCGCATCAGGGCGATGATGGTGGCGCCGGTGGCGCTGTCCAGGTTGGCCGTGGGTTCGTCGGCCAGCACCAGCTCGGGCTGGTTGGCCAGGGCGCGGGCGATGGCCACGCGCTGGCGCTGCCCGCCGGACAACTGGCCCGGGCGATGCCGCGCGAATTCACCCAGACCCACGGCCTCCAGCAGGCCAAGGACCCGCTCGCGGCGCTGCGCGGTCGACAGGCCCAGGCGCAGCGTCGGGTATTCGACGTTTTCGTAGGCGTTGAGCACCGGCAGCAGGTTGAAGTTCTGGAACACGAAGCCCATGCGACGGGCCCGCAGATCGGACAGCTGGTTGTCGCTGAGACGGCGCACCGGCTCGCCCAGCACCTGCACCTCGCCGGCATCCGCCTGGTCCAGGCAGCCGATGATGTTGAGCAGGGTGGTCTTGCCGCTGCCCGAGGCACCGGCGATCACGCTGAAGCGCCCGGGCGCGAGTTCCAGGCTGATGTCGCGCAGCGCCGGAACGCTGACGGCATCCATCCGATAGGTCTTCTGGACCTGCTTGAGAAGGACGGGAGACATGACTGACATGGCTTTGAATGGTGATGGCCGTGGCAGTGTTCCAGTCTAAGAGCCAGGGGTATTGAACGAATTCGACGTGGGGCAAGGGTTATGCTGTCGCCGCTCCTGTCAGGAACCTTGTGAACGAGCAATTCGAAACCCAGCCCCACCCCCTTGCCTTGACGCGGCCGGGTCATCCAGTGATCGTCGCGGTCGGCGCTTCGGCCGGCGGGCTGGAGGCGCTGTGCGAGCTGTTCAAGGCCATGGCGCCCGACGACAGGCTGGCCTTCGTTGTCCTGACCCATCTGCCTGCCGAGCATGACAGCCATCTTCCGCAGCTGCTGCAGCGAGCCGGCGCGTTGCCGGCTCGCGAAGCGCAGGCGGGCGACGTGCTGCATGGCGGATGGGTGCACGTGATGCCGGCAGGCGGCTGGATGAGCGTGCATGGCGATGTGCTGTCCCTGGCTGATCCGGCACCGCTTGGCAAGAGCGCCGGTCTTCGGCCGATCGATCACTTCATGGTCTCGCTTGCCGAGGACGCCGGTGCGCGTGCCGTCGGCATCGTGCTCAGTGGCGCGGGGCAGGACGGCACGGCCGGCCTGAAGGCCATCCAGTCCGCCGGGGGCTGGACGATGGCGCAGACGCCCGCGACGGCCGAATGCGCGAGCATGCCGCAAAGCGCGATCACCGCCGGCGCCGCCGACGCCGTGATGGCCCCGCGCGCCATGGCGGCGGCACTCTCGGAGCGCCTGCAGCAGCCGGCCCGCGGCCTGCTTCAGCCGCCCCTGGACGATGAGCGGGCCGAAGGCGAGGTGGACGACGAACGGCTCAATGCCGTCCTGTCCAGGGTGCTGGAGCGCACCGGCCACGACTTCCGCCTGTACCGGCCGGGCATGCTGCGCCGGCGCCTGCGCCAGCGCATGGTCCAGTGCCGGTGCGGGCACGTGGACGATTACCTGCGCCTGCTGCAGGAGTCCCCCGAGGAGAGCGAGGCGCTGTCCGGCGAGTTCCTCATCGGCGTGACGGAGTTCTTCCGAGACGCCGACGCCTGGGAGGCGCTGGCCGAGCTGGCCCTGCCCCAGCTGCTGGCGGACCGGCACCCCGAGGCCCCCCCGCTTCGCGTCTGGACGCCGGGCTGCTCTTCCGGCGAGGAGAGCTACTCCATCGCCATGCTGCTGGTCGAGGCGCTTGAGCGGCGCGGCCTGCCGCCGGCCGTGCAGGTGTTCGCGACCGACATCGACCTGGAGGCCATCACCGTGGCCCGGCGCGGCGTCTATCCGGCGTCAATCAGCACGGCGCTGTCGCCCGCGCGCCTGGCGCGATTCTTCGAGCGCCGGGGTGGCGACTACGTCGTGCGCAAATCCCTGCGCGAGTGCGTGATGTTCGCGCCGCAGAACCTGGCGCGCGACACGCCCTTCTCGCGGCTGGACCTGCTGCTGTGCCGCAATGTGCTGATGTACCTGGAGCAGTCGCTGCAGGACCGCATCGTGCAGTTGTTCCACTTCGCGCTCAAGCCCGGCGGGCTGCTGTGGCTGGGCAAGGCCGAGTCCTTGTCGGGCCACGCCAGCATGTTCGAACCGGTCGCCCGCCCGGCGCGGCTCTACCGTCGCCTGGAGGGGCGTGGCCATCTGCCGCGCGGCTTCCTGACGCCGTGCAATGCCTTGCCGGAATCCGGCCGCCGGGACTCGGAGCGGATGCTGGCCGCCTCGGACACCCTGCGCCTGTTCCTGGCCGACCGCCAGGTCAGCGCCGCAGTGCTCGTCGACCAGGACGGGCGCGCCCTGTTCTACCAGGGAGACACCGGGCGCTTCCTGGCGCCGCAAGGTGAAGCGACCCAGGAGCTGCTGCGCACCGTGCGCCCGGAGCTGAGGCCGGCAATGCGCATGCTGTTGCGGCAGGCCTTTGCCGACGGCATGGCGACATCGCGCCAGATCGCGCTGCAGGACGGCCCGGCGCTGCAGCAGGTGGTGATCCAGGCCGAAGCCGTGCAGGGCCGCGCGAGCCGCGCCACATTCGTGGTGACCTTCACGGCCGTGCGCCGCGGGGCTGCCGCGTTGGCAGCGGCGGACAGTCCGGTGCCGCACGTTGCCAGCGAACTCGAGGAAAGCCGCCGCGAGCTGGCGCTGGCGCTGGAAGACGCCGAGCGCAGCAATGGCGAGCTGCGCCTTGCCAGCGAGGAGGCCTCCTCGCTGAACGAGGAGCTGCAGTCCTCCAGCGAGGAACTGGAAAGCTCCAAGGAAGAGCTGCAGTCGCTGAACGAGGAGCTGGCCACCGTCAATGCGCAGCTTGAGGAAAAGATGGCCGAGGTGGCGCGCCAGGCCGACGATCTGAGCAATCTGCTGGAGAGCACGGCGCTGGCGGCCATCCTGCTGGACGGCGAGATGCGCATTCGGCGCTTCACGCCTGCCGCGATGAAGCTGTTCGGCCTGCGCGCCGGCGACGAGGGGCGGCTGCTCAGCGACATCGCGAGCCAGCTGGAGGACCCGGACTTCTGGGAGGCCGCGCGCCGCGCGCTCGATGAGAGGCAAAGCCAGGACGCGGAGGTGAACGGCCCCGAAGGGCGCCTGTATCTGCGCCGCCTGCAGCCCTTCCTGACGCGCGCCGCGGAGGTCGACGGCGTCGTCGCCACCTTCATCGACATCAGCGTGATGCGCGACGTGGCTCAGCAGCTGCGCCACCTGACCTCGGTGCTGGACAACTCCAACGACGCCGTCATCACGCTGGACCAGCAAGGGCGCATCCTGAGCTGGAACAAGGGCGCCGAGCGCTGCTATGGGCATTCCTCGACGCGGGCCAGGGACTTGTCGATCTTCGAGCTCGTGCCCGCCGAGCACCATGACGAAACCCGCCGGCTGATGGAGCTGGCCTGGCAAAAGGGCACCGCCGGGCCCACGGACGCGCTGCGGCGCGCGGGCGATGGCCGACTTGTCAGCGTGTCGGTCGTGATGTCCGCGCTGCGCGGCGAGCAAGGCCTGCCCACGGCGCTGCTGTCCACCGAACGCGACGTCACCGAGCGTCGGCGCATCGAGAGCGAGGTGCGGTTCCGCCACCTGGCCGACGACATCCCCGCGCTGCTGCGGGTGGAGGACAAACAGGGGCTGTCCCTGTTCGTCAATCGCGCATGCACCGAATTCACCGGCGCGTCCCGCGAGGCCCTGCTGGGGCGCGGCTGGCTGGAGTTCGTCCATCCGCAGGACCGGCAGCGCTACCTGAGTGAGCAGGCGAAGGCCTATGCGTCCCGATCCCGTCTGGACATCGACATTCGCCTGAACCGGCATGACGGAGCACCGCGCTGGACGCGCTCCATCAGCGTGCCCCACGACAACGGCGATGGCGACTTCGCGGGCTACGTCGCGCTGATGCTCGACATCGACGACCGCAAGCTCGCCGAGGCCGAACTGCTCGACGCCCACCGCCGCAAGGATGAATTCCTGGCGATGCTGGCCCATGAGTTGCGCAACCCGCTGGCCCCGATCCGCAACGCGGCGCAGCTGCTGTCCCGGCACGAGACCCCGGCGGCAACGGCCGCCTGGGCCGTGGGTGTGATCGAGCGACAGACGCAGGCCATGAGCCGCCTGCTGGACAGCCTGCTCGACGTGGCGCGCATCGCGCGCGGCAAGACCGAGCTGGAGCTGGCGCCCGTCGAGCTGCGCGTGGTGATCGATCGCTCGCTGGAGGTCAGCCAGGCGTTGATCGAGTCGCGCGGCCAAACGCTCAGTGTGGACATGCCCGAGGAGCCGCTGCTGATCAATGGTGACCTGGTGCGCCTGACACAGGTGTTCGCCAACCTGCTGAACAACGCGTCGAAGTACACCGATGAAGGCGGCGCGATCCGCATCAACGCCCAGGCCGACGACAAGCAGGTCACCGTGCAGGTCAGCGACAACGGCGTGGGCATCGCGCCGGACATGCTGCCGCGCGTGTTCGAGCTGTTCAGCCAGGCGGACCGGACGCTGGACCGCGCCAAGGGCGGACTGGGTCTGGGCCTGACCCTGGTGCGGCAGCTCGTCGAGCTGCATCAGGGCGCGGTGTGGGCTGCCAGTGCCGGTCTGGGGCAGGGCAGCAGCTTCAGCGTGCGCCTGCCGCTGCTGCCGTCACCGGCACGCATTGCCCAGCCGCGGCCTGCGCCCCCGCTGGTGCCAGTCGCGGATGCCCATGCCCGGCGGGTGCTGGTCGTGGACGATAACGTCGACGCTGCGCAGATGCTGGCCGCCACCCTGAAACTCAGTGGCCATACGGTATGGCTGGCCTACGACGGCACGCGTGCGCTGGCCCTGGCGGAGGAGCAGGCGCTTGATATCGTCATCCTGGACATTGGGCTGCCGGGCATCGACGGCTACCAGGTGGCGCGCACCCTGCGCGGACGCTCGGCCATGACCGGTGTCGTCATCGTGGCGCTGACCGGCTACGGCCAGAAGGAAGACGTGGCGCGCGCCCTCAGCGCCGGTTGCGACCTGCACTTCGTCAAGCCGGTCGACGCGGATGCCTTGCTGGAAGTAGTGGCGAAGGCGCCGCTGCGGGGGGTGTGAGGCTGGGGGAGGGGGCTGCTGGGCTTTGGTCCAACAGTGCGCCACGTGATCTACACGACCAAGGCCATCGCGAGCATCCACAGCCGGCGGCGCGAGACCATCAAGACGCGTGGGCACTTCCTGAGCGACGATGCCGCCACCAAGCTGCTGTGACTGGCGCCGCGCAATATGGCGGCCGCTTGGGACCGCGCGGTCAAGGAAGGGACGGACGCCCTGCATCAGTTCGCCATCGCCTGCGGCGAGCACTTCACACGACCTGCCGCGTCAGGTGCGGCTTGGGCTCGCCTGAATCGGCAGCCCCTACACAGAGCTTCGAACACAGAAATTCGGGCAACCCCCCCTTGGGCATGGCTTGCTCGCTTGCTGTTCTACTTCGCAAATGCCCTCTTGCCCTGAAACCAAATCGCTGAATGAGCACAGTCTCGAACTGGCACAAATCGTGGAACAGGCCTACGCAGTCTTCGCGGGCTACCCTACACCAGACAGGCTGATTAACCACGGAGGGCCATACCGGGACTGCGAGCTTGAGGCTGCGATGTGCAAGGTACCGTTGCGCAGCGTGAGCGCGAAGTTGTTCTATGCCTACTTCAATGAGCCGACATCGGATCGGCACTCCAGCGCAGAGTTTCTGTACTTCCTACCGCGAATCCTGGACTTGCTGGCGCAAGGTGACGTGGTCCACTTCGCGCTTGAACTCGTACTTGCCAACTTGAAGCAATGTCCGAATACCGCCTTCAGCACCCCTGCTGCTGACGTCTTGAATCGATTTGTCCTGGCCTTCTTCAAAAATCTGTTGGGGCCGAATCACTGGCCCAGACCATGGGCTTTCCAGCATGATGATCCGATTTGCGTGCTTGCCATGGCCCATCTTGCTGGCTTGAGCCTGCTGCCACTGCTGGCATGGTGGGCACAGACGGACGACCCCAAGGCCTGCCAGCATTTCGTCGAGTTGGGTTACTTTCAATGGTGGGGCCCCGATGCGGCAGTCAATCCCTTCGTGGAAGACGATTCGGAATTCCTGAGCCAGCTCCAGACATGGCTGGAGCATGCGCAGACGCGCGCTCGCTTCAAAGAAAAGCTGAGGGCGCCGGAGTTCCAGCGCTTGCTAGAGATGGAGCCAAGCTTCGCTTTGGTGTCCCTGCGCGAAATGGTTGATATTGCCTTGGTTGAGCTCGCTGCGCCACGGGCGTGGCTGGGCTGAATCGCCAGCAGTCCTTCGGACTAAGGAAGCCATGGCTCGGCGCATCGCCGCCGGCAGCATTCCGGGCTTACGCACCACGCCTCAGCAGTGAAGCAAACCTTGGCCCAGAGTGGAATTAACTTAACCTTGGCCATCCCGGCCAACTTATGGGCTAAGTCACAACTGTTCCTTAACCCATAAGTTGGCCAAGGGTGTAACCCATAGCTTGGCCGATTTCGGCATGGGCGCAACGGGTCAGAATTTTTGCTGCACTGGGAACGGCTGAGCTGTCGCGAGACAGGCGATCTCCGATGTTTGGCCGAGAGTCGGCAATGCGCCTTAACTGTGGCCGGGAGTTCATCAAGCCCATCAAGGACTTGCTGCGGCACCTCTTGGATGACCCCCAAAGCTTGGCCGAGAGTTCCCCAAAATCGGCAGCTGACTTGGCACCAAAACACCCCTCAAATCGCTGCCCAGCGAGCGCGTTGACGCGGCAACTTCCTGCTTCCTATCCTGACCTTCCGGTCACTGCCCGCTGCTGATGGCGGATCCAGCGCTGACCGGCACGAGAGCCATCGGAAAGGGCAGGCATGGGTACGGAAGTCTTGGGCGAGGCTGCGCCGGCGGTGAGGTCCTCACGGCCTCCCCTTAGTTCAATGGGAAGAACGGGCCGTGGCCGCCTGGAGAAGCTGCTCAAGGAGCTTCGCGGTCGCCACTGGGGCTTCGAATCGGCAGCAGCCGGCCTCGCGTTCCTTGAACTTGTAGCGACGCACAGCCGCCCACCGGTGCCGCTCAATCACTCTCGCGACGCCTTGATGATGGCGCTGGCGCCGCGGCTGACTGCCAGGCACCGCGCCGATCAATTCCGACGGGCAGCCACCTTGCTCGCGCGAGGGGCCAGCCGCGACTCCTGGGCCCAGGCAGCCGCGCTGATCCTGCGCGCGCACGCTGTGACCCTGGACGCCCGGCCTGAAGCGCGCCTGGAGCTCATCCAGTGCTGCGAGCGGGCCATGGGCCTGGAGCCGTCTGCCGTCGATACAGCGATCCCTCGGGTGGCGCTGCTTCTCAAGCCATCTGGGCTGGCAGTGGCGGGATTCAAGGAACTGGCCGTCGCCCAGATCCAGGCCTTGTGCACGGCCGCGCTGCAGGAGGTCGGTGCGCGCCGGCCTTATGCCGAGTGGTCGACGCTCGGCATTGACGCCGCGCTCTTTGCATTGCGCCATCACTACGCCAACGCCGAGACGACGCTCTGCGGGGAGACCGCAACGGTCTCGCAGCGGCAGGAGGACTTTCGAGCGGTGGGGCTGCCGCTGTGGGAAGCCCTGCGCCAGGCCGCCATCCGCTTGGCGGCGAAGCCGGGCTGTGCCCCCTGCCGGAACGACGCCTGGCATCAGCGAACCCAGGCGGCGGTGTTCCTGGCGATCAGTGCAGCCAGATCCGGAACTCAAACCGAGATCCAACCAGGAGGCTCCGCAACTCAGTTCCGGCAGGAGGGCCCGACCCGGGTCGTCTGCGGTCGCCCCATTTCCCCGAGCTCAGACCGGCACGACAAGGAGGAAGTCGAGCGGCATCGCATCCTGGAATGCCCGCTGCCGCTCGCCGCCATGCCGCGGCGCTCGGAGATCGAGGACTTCCATCGCCGGCTGCAGTCTGAATTCCCTTGGGCTAGAGACGTGCTGGAAGTCGTGTTTGGCGACCTGCTCGGCCGTGCGGCCGTCGGGGCCGCCGTGCTGGCCATGCCGCCGACCTTGCTGGTCGGCCACCCAGGCAGCGGCAAATCACGTCTGGTACGCCGCCTGGCGGAAGAGCTCGGACTGCCTCGCCTAGATCTGTGCCTGGGCGGCAGCTCCGACAGCAAGATGCTGAGCGGAACTAGCCGTGGCTGGGGTTCCAGCAAGCCTGGCGATCTGGCGACCCTGCTGGCCACCCACCAGTCGGCATCGGCCATCGTCATCCTGGACGAACTCGACAAGGCACACGACCTTCAGCGCAATGATGTCGGTATCCAGTCCTACCTGCTCGGCCTGGTAGAGCCGGAGACGGCAGCGCGGCACCGAGATGTCTTCCTGAAAACCGAATGCGACTTCACGGGGGTGCTTTGGCTGGCGACCGCCAACAGCCTGCGCAGCATTGCACCGGCGCTGCTGACGCGCTTCCGGGTGCTGATGGTGCAGCAGCCCAGGGTAGAGGATCTGGGCGTGCTCGCCCGAAACGTCATCAAGGACATGGCGAATCGCTGGGGTATCGACCGGGCGGTGCTGCCCGAGCTGCAGGAGCTGGACTTGCAAGGACCGCTGACCAGCGCGAGGCAGGTGCGGCAGGCGGCCGAGGACGCAGTCACCCGCTGGGCGCGGGAGCAGCAGCGGCATTGACCGCGGCGGCGGACAAGTCATGACTGGGAGCTTCCGTCGTCCTGTGTTGTGGTCATTGCCGCCCATCGGGATTGGTACGCCGACCGTTGAATCGGCGGACAGCTACCTCGGGCGCCTGGTCCGTGTACATGGTGTGGCCCGGCAGACGCTGCACAAGTTCATCAACAGCCAAGGGCCGGCGATTTACCTCAATCTGCGGGGGCAACCGCCCAGGCTCGACGTGCCATCGCATCAAGCGGCTGCGTACATGCGTCGCGTGGCTGAACTGGTGGGCCACCCTGAGGTCGAAACGCTGGGGCTCAGCTGGTTGGCCGATCGGGTGCGGGCCCAGCACGTGTTCCGTCCGGACCGCGCCTGGTGCCCAGCATGCCTCGCGGCGATGCAGACCGGAGAAGCCCTGCATACGCCGCTGATCTGGGTTCTGGCCAGCGTCAGCCACTGTGCACGCCATGGCGTGCGGCTGAGGACAGCTTGCCCCGCTTGCGGTGCCAATGGCTCCATACGGCGGGTTGGGGCTGTCGACGGGGCCAGCTGCGCTTCGTGTGGCGGCACGCTGGCGGCCGTTGACGTTGAAGCTGCAGAACCGATGTCAGAGGTGGAGGCGGCTGTGCTGGAGCAGATGGGCATGCTGGTCTCGGTCGTCGCCAGCCGGGCCGTCGGCAGCGAGTCCCCCAGCTTCGGTGACATCGTCACCACGCTGCACCGGCGAGGGCATCACGTCAAAGCTTGCGAGATGGCCCGGCGCATGGGGGTCTCGAAGGGGACGGTCAGCACTCTGATGAGTGGCCACACGCAGCCTGGCATCGATTTGCTGCTGCGGCTGAGCACAGCGTATGCAGTCCAGTTGCCCGACCTGCTGTTGAAGCGCCGCGGCGACGGGGAGTGGCTGAAGCGGTCGGCTCGGCACTGTCCAGTCGTCTGGCCTGCACGGGGCAGGCCGAGGATCGATTGGGCGGCATCGCAGCGGGTGTTGGAGCTGGAGATGGCGTCGGAAGCGGCTCTGCCAGTGGCGCAGGTCGCGAAGCGGCTGCAGATCGATCCGAGGCATCTGATGACGCAGCGGCCTGAGTGCGCGGCTGTGTTGAGTGAGCGGTATCAGATGCGCATCAAGCAGGAGCGCGAGCGGGAAGGCGAGCGCGTGCTGGAGATGATCCAGGCTGTGGAGGAGTGGTCATCGCAGCGGGCGGTAGCGCGTGACATTGGGATCTCGCGGACTTCGCGGGGATTTAGGGGAGCCTGGCAATAGCGGGCAAGGTGCTTGCGCCGGCGCTGCGGATTCAGGATCGCGTCAAGCCAAGCAAGGGAGCTGCGCGCAGTGTCCCAAGCTTGGATTGGTGTTCGCGAGCCTGGCTGCATATTTTGGCGGGGATGTGCACAGTGTTCGGCAACGCGGGTAGAAGCGACGGAGACGGCTGTGCAGCGAAAGTGGTCGGACCATGTACTCCGCCACCATCGATTTTGTGGCCTCCACTTTGTGCCCGCCGCAAAGCCCGACGGTCATCTAACAAGTGCGCGTAGAAATGATGAGCATCAACGCTGCTTGATACGCGTTTCCGTTGATTTCTTTAAATCGGTATTCGCGCGTTGATTATTGCCCCCGGCACGAGGCAACGCTGCTACTGACACCGCAGCGGATTCCTGCATCCAGGCGGGCCAATTAGATACCGCCCTTTTTGAATTCGAGAACTGTTCCAGGAAGCCTTGCTTCAATTCCTGCTTCATAAATCCTCCGATTTCAATTCAGGCTGTAACTGAGGCTGAATCGCCTCTTTGACAATGATATCTTCGATATGAAGATAAGTCAACGATATTCTCTTGAGCTTAGGGCTGGCAGCGATGGCATCGTCATCCAAGATTTTCCCGTCTTTGCTTTTTCGATCAGTTGTCATCGAAAAATAGTCCGCATATCTCCTAGGCGCCGCACCGACAAATGATCGAAAGTTTGCTCGTTTTGGCGATGGTTCATGGGGTTCAACACTTATGGAGTCAGCGAATAGCTGATCGGTCCGGCTTTTCTCGTACGGCTCAATAAAGATAACTTCCTTAATCCCACTGGCGACAATGTGTCGAGCACATATATGACACGGAAAAGTGGTGCAAAAAAGTCTAGTCCCCAGCAGAGATGTACCCATCTTTGCTGCCTGAGTTATCGCGGCCATCTCTGCGTGGACAGCGCGTCCAAATTCAATCACATCAAATAGTCTTGAGTCCCTGAAAAAAGGATCATCACCATATAACGAAGCTCTGGCTAAATCGCCGTCGGACTGCCTTAGGAGTCCTGAAGTTAACCACCCCTTCTTCCGCATTCTCCGTACAGCGTCTTCAATTAGCTCGGTTTTGATGGCTACGTTGGAGTCGTGCCCAAGCTCGTAGTCGCGAGCGACTCCTTCGTCCTGTGCCCAATAGAGTCCCCCGCCAAATTTGGGAACCTCATTACATCCGGTGGCAATGATGTCACCTTCCGGCGATAGCACAGATGCACCAACCTGTCTTGAGAGGTCTAATGAGCGGTAGGCGGACGCTTGAGCAAAGAACATCCCTTCTTCGTCTTGAGTAGGCGAGATATAAGGATCGCCGAAGGTCAATCGCACCAGACGCCGAAATTGGGCATCCAATTGGGACCGAGATGCACTACTGACAAAATAGTCAGCCAAAGGAAATGTCCTGCCGAGGCGCTGGCCATATTTGACTTCTTCTTCGTAATCCCTTGTAATCAATCGAATTGCGAGCTCTTCGGCATCCTGCCCATTAATTGAAATGCTTCCGCGAAGTGTGCGGGACAGGTGCTGAATCCTGGTGGCCCTAGGCGCATATACGGAAATTAGCGTGAATGCTTTTCCATAGGCCTCGCGATAAATGGCGACCTCCTCAGGTCGTTTAAAGGAGCGAATAATGTACGCCACACCCTTCTTGGGTGTAATGTTTTCATCACCAGTTAATTCCTTCCTGATTTCGCGAATCTCCGCAATGCCCAGGCGGCCAACAATGTCTGGCTGGCCCGTGTTCTGCCGAAGCTCGGTCCCTTCCGTCATGAGCGATTCGATCCGCTCGAACTCATTCTTCCAACTCTGGCTCTTGCCAACAAAAGGATGTATCAAGTCACTAAGGCGAACAATTCGGCTCTCATATCCAACGGCTTTCAATTGAGATTGAAGGGAAGCGCAGATCTTTGACAGATCGACCCCAGTTGGTCCAACCAGGCCAAAGAAAAGCTCAATTGGCTTCTTCCGGTCCACATTGATTTCGACGAGGCTTTCGCCCGCTGACGCATTGGCAACCACGCCATCCTTCATAAGACCGCTCCCGTGGGTACAGTTCTATATCAATGTACGACCGCTCGATTGGTCGAGTCATTCGCGTAAACACTGGCGTCTTGCATTCACTGCAACTGAGTTTCCTTAAGAGCTGCCCCTTCAGGAGAGTCTTTGTCAGCGACAACTGCTGGTGCAAGTAGATGCGGTGACCACCGTGATCTGCATCCATGTGCTCGGGATGAGTGGTGGCACAGTGCGCCAATCATTGGCCGCATACTTAGACCTCAAGAGCTGCAAAGCTGATGCGGGAGAACGTCGGCTTTCAGCCTAATCCGGCTGGTCCTGAAGCGGCCAACTTGAACCGGCACAGGTAGTCAAGTCGACCGGAATCTGCATGCATGCCGGGCCGCTTTCCAAGCGAGCCAGTCGGAAAGAAGGCCAGCCTCACAGACACCCTCGACT
Organism: Burkholderiaceae bacterium; assembly: GCA_041905785.1. Taxonomy (GTDB): domain Bacteria; phylum Pseudomonadota; class Gammaproteobacteria; order Burkholderiales; family Burkholderiaceae_C; genus Roseateles_B. The sequence goes on along the minus strand of JAYRKJ010000026.1, from coordinate 809 downwards.
AGCAAGCGGCCGCGCACCGACCCGAGGTACTCCCGGAACTCATCGCGATACTCAGAAGGAACATCTGCGAGAGCAACGTATTCGGTACCCATGGAAGTGCGCCGCACCCGCAGTTCCACGCGGTGGCCTTCGAATGTCTGGACAACTTCCTCCGGCAGCGGATCGTCAAAGTTCTCCGGCACCTGGAGACCTGGCAGAAATCCGAGCTCGCGGCGGGAAGCCTGAAACTCTGACTCCAGCAGGACCGGCTTCACGAGGGCCTCTCGCATACGGTCCAGGATCGCCAGGCCTGTCCCGCCGGGCTCTTCAACTGACCAGAGCACAACGGCCGGGGTTTCAGAGTAGGCCACCGGCATGCCGTCTTGGTAGTGGACCTCGTGGATGGCAATGTGAGCGTCATCCCCGTGCTCGAAGCGGATCGCACGGTAGTTCCAGTGGCGGTGGCTCGGCTTTGGCATCAGGGCACCTCAATTCAGGTAACCAGCGCGCGATCTCGCATGCGGTTCACGTATTGTGAAAGCATGTCGCAGCGCCAGCTAGCGCTTGCGGCTGTATCAACGGCCTGCGCGGTTGCTGACCTCTCGGGAACACGCTGACGCTGCAGTCGGACCCACTGACGCAGCGCGTCAGCCTACTGACGAACGGTCTGCCTGACCACAAGTCTGGCTTGTCGGTCGGCGTGGGGTGAACGTCCAGCCGCCCCATCTTGACGTTGTTCGATCAGTCGTTCGGCGGGTTGATCTCGTCAGTCGTCTCGCCGGTGTCGAAGTACCTGGCAATGGCGCGGTCGAGGCGTTTGAGTAAGGCGG
>JAYRKJ010000025.1:0-68775 GCA_041905785.1 Burkholderiaceae bacterium | reverse complement strand
GCAGGGCACTCTCAAGCAGGCTCATCAAGCAAAAAGGGGAACGTGTTGTACACATTCCCCTTCTACCTGATCAGCTGGCCTTTGGGCTTAACTGACTGGCATTGCGGCTGGTCCGGGCTTTCTTCATGAATGCGGGGGTCGCAAAGGACTGAGCGCTCGCCTAGGATGGCCTATCGCCAATTTGCTGGGGCCCGTGATGAGACTGTCGGACATGAAGGTGGGAATGCGCATCGGCCTGGCTTTCGCGGCCGTGCTGCTGATGTCGGGCCTGCTGGGCCTTCTTTCGATCTCGCGCCTGGGCCTGATCCAGGCCAGTGCGGGCGACCTGGCCACCAACTGGATGCCCAGCATCAAGGCCATCTCGGAGATCGATGGCGAGCTGCAGCAGCTGCGGCGCCTCGAGTTGCGCATCTGCATCCTGGAAAGCGTGGCCGAGGTACAGGCTGCGATGGAGTCGATGAAGGAACTGCGCGACAAGCGGCTGCCCGAGCGCATCAAGGTCTACCTGCCCCTGATCGCCAGCCCCGAGGAAGAGGCGGCGTGGAATGCCGCCAAGGGCCGCATCGATGCATACCTGGCGGTGCAGGACCGCCTGGTCGAGCAGCGCAAGGCCGGCAACCGGGCCGAGTACCAGGGCATTGCGACGGGCGATTCCTTCCGGGCCATGGGCGAGAGCAGCGCGGCGCTGGCCAAGGTGATCAAGATCAACGAGGACGGCGCGGCGGCCAGCTATGCCGAGGCCAAGTCCACGTATTCATCCGTGCGCATCACCCTGGTCGTGCTGCTGGTCCTGCAGTTGGCGGCGGGGGTTGTGATCGGCGCCTTCCTGACGCGCAACACCGTGGACCCGCTGCAACGCATGGTCAGCGTGGCCGAGCGCGTGGCCGGCGGCGACCTGGCCGTGGCGGTGGATACCTCGCGGCGCGACGAGTTCGGCAGCCTGGCCGGTGCCCTGGAGGACATGCGCCAGGCCCTGAACCGCTCCATCGGGGCCGTGCGCACCAGTGCGGAAAGCATCGCCATGTCCAGCAGCGAGGTGGCGGCGGGCTCCAGCGACCTGTCGGCGCGCACCGAGCAGATGGCCTCCAGCCTCGAGGAGACCTCGGCCACCATGCAGACACTCAACGAGACCGTGCGCCAGAACGCCGATGCCACCCGCCAGGCCAGCAGCCTGGCCCGCAACGCCAGCCAGATCGCGGAGCAGGGCGGCGAGGTCGTGGGGCGCGTGGTGGGCACCATGGAGGAGATCAACACCAGCTCGCGCAAGATCAGCGACATCATCAGCGTGATCGACGGCATCGCCTTCCAGACCAACATCCTTGCCCTGAATGCGGCGGTCGAGGCCGCGCGCGCGGGCGAGCAGGGGCGCGGCTTCGCGGTGGTGGCCAGCGAGGTGCGCTCGCTGGCCCAGCGCAGCGCCGGGGCCGCCCGCGAGATCAAGGCCCTGATCGGCAGCTCGGTGGACAAGGTCGATGTCGGCACGCGTCTGGTGGCCGAAGCCGGGCAGACCATGCAGGAACTGGTCCAGGCGGTGCAGCGGGTCAGCCACATCATCGAGGACATCAGCCGCGCCACCCAGGAGCAGAGCACCAGCATCTCCGAGGTCGGTCAGGCCGTGACACGCCTGGACGAGGTGACGCAGCAGAACGCGGCCCTGGTCGAGGAGTCCAGTGCCGCGGCAGAGTCCTTGCGCGACCAGGCCGGCAATCTGAGCGCCGCGGTGGCGGGCTTCAAGACAGCCTGAAGCGGGGCGCAGCGGCTTCTTCGGCAGCGAATGCCGACTTGATAACACGAAGTTCGTGTTGCACGAACTTCGTGCTAATCTTGGCCTCATGAAGAACGTCACCGTGACCATGGAAGACAGCGTGGCCGAATGGGCCCGGCTGGAGGCGGCGCGGCGCAACACCAGCGTCTCGCGCCTGGTCGGTGAATTGCTGGCCGAGAAGATGCGCCACGACGACGCCTATGAGCGCGCCATGCAGGACTGGCTGCACCGCGAGCGCAGCTGGGCCAGCGACGGGCAGGCCTATCCGCCGCGGGGCGCGCTGTGAGTGCCGCCCCGCTGGTCTTCGTCGACACCTCGGTGCTGATCCTCAGCGAGGACGGCGCGCGGCCGGGGGAGCAAGCCCAGGCCCTGGCCTGGCTGCGCGAACTCTGGCAGCGCCGCGCCGGCCGCGTCTCCACCCAGGTGCTCAACGACTTCTACCGCCTCGTCACCACCCGGCTGCAGCCCGCCATGCCCAATGGCGACGCCCGCGCCGAGGTGCGCCGCTACCAGCGCTGGCAACCCTGGGCCATCGACCACGCGACCGTGGAGAGCGCCTGGTCCATCGAGAGCCGCTTCGGTCTGGCCTATATGGACGCGCTGGTCGTGGCCGCCGCCAAGGCCCAGGGCTGCGACGGGCTGCTCAGCCTGGAGCTCGCCCATGGCCTGCAGCTGGACAGCGTGCAGATCCTCAATCCTCTGCAAGCCGCGCCCGAGGCCTTGTTCGGCGCAGGCAAGACCTGACCCCGGAGCCTTCATGGACGAGTTGAGCCAAGCCCTGTCCCGCATCCGCGAGGACGTGCGCCAGACTCAGGCCTATCCGGTGCAGTCCGGCGCCGGCCTGGTCAAGCTGGACGTGATGGAGAACCCCTACCGCCTGCCCGAGGCGCTGCAGCGCCTGCTTGGCGAGCGCCTGGGCCGCGTGGCCCTGAACCGCTACCCGGCGGAGGGCACGCAGCAACTGGCCGCCGCCCTGGCCCGCCATGCGCATTTGCCGGGTGAAGGCTACGCACTGACCCTGGGCAACGGCTCCGACGAGCTGATCTCCCTGCTGAGCCTGGCGGTGGCCCGGCCCGGCGCGGTGATCATGTCGCCCCTGCCGAGCTTCGTGATGTACGGCATCTCGGCCCAGTACCAGCACCTGCGCTTCGTGGGCGTGCCGCTGCGCCCGGACTTCGAGCTGGACGAGGCGGCCATGCTGGACGCCATCGCCACCGAGCAGCCGGCCCTGCTGTACCTCTCGCATCCCAACAACCCGACCGGCAATCTGTGGGACGAGGCCGTCATCCAGCGCCTGATCGAGGCCGCGCCCGGCCTGGTGGTGCTGGACGAGGCCTACCAGCCCTTCGCCGAGCGCGACGGCCTGGCCCTGATGCAGCGCCATCCCAAGGTGCTGGTGATGCGCACCCTGAGCAAGTTCGGCCTGGCCGGCGTGCGCATCGGCTATCTGATGGGCCGGCGCGAGCTGGTGGACCAGATCGAGAAGCTGCGCCCGCCCTTCAACGTCAGCGTGCTCAACGCCGAGGCTGCGCTTTTCGCGCTGGAGCATGAGGCCGTCTATGCCGAGCAGGCCGCTGCCTTGCGCGCCGAGCGCGAACGCGTCTACGCCGCCCTGCAGCAGCTGCGCGGCGTGCAGGCTTTCCCCAGCCAGGGCAATATGCTGCTCGTGCGTGTGCCGGATGCCGCGGCCGTATTCGCCGGGCTGAAGGCTCGCGGCGTCCTGGTCAAGAATGTTTCCGGCCTGCACGCGCTGCTGCAGCACTGCCTGCGCATCACCATCGGCACGCCGGTGGAGAACCAGGCCCTGCTGAGCGCCCTGCAAGCCACGCTCCAAGCCCTGAACCTGCCCTGAACCTGCCGAAGTCCTGATCATGAGCACCGCCCCGCGCATTGCCGAAGTCCGCCGCGACACCAAGGAGACGCAGATCCGCGTCCGCGTCAACCTCGACGGCACCGGAGAGGCCAAGCTGTCCACCGGCATCGGCTTCTTCGACCACATGCTGGACCAGATCGCCCGCCATGGCCTGATCGACCTCGAGATCGAGGCCCGGGGCGACCTGCACATCGACGGCCACCACACGGTCGAGGACGTGGGCATCACCCTCGGCCAGGCGGTGGCCCAGGCCATGGGCGACAAGAAGGGCATCACCCGCTACGGCCACAGCTATGTGCCGCTGGACGAGGCCCTGTCCCGCGTGGTGGTGGATTTCTCCGGCCGCCCGGGCCTGGAGATGGACGTCAAGTTCAGCGCCGGCAGCATCGGTGCCTTCGACACTCAGCTGACCTACGAGTTTTTCCAGGGCTTCGTCAACCATGCCCTGGTGAGCCTGCACGTGGACAACCTCAAGGGCCACAACGCCCACCATCAGTGCGAGACGATGTTCAAGGCCTTTGGCCGCGCGCTGCGCATGGCGATGACGCTGGACCCGCGCTCGGCGGGCGTCATTCCGTCGACCAAGGGGACCCTGTGATGAGCGACGCAGTCGGAGCGCTCGCCGGGCTGCCCCAGGGCGGCCCGCTTCCCCACGGTGGATCGACGCAGGCACTGGCCAGGCGAGGGGCCAGAACGGTCGCTGTTGTCGATTACGGCATGGGCAACCTCCGCTCGGTCTCGCAGGCGGTGATCCACGCCGCCGAAGGGCAGGGTGTGACGGTGCTGATCACCTCGAAGCCCGAGGACGTGTACGCCGCCGAGCGCGTCGTGCTGCCAGGGCAGGGCGCCATGCGGGATTGCATGCGCGAGCTGCGCGACTCCGGCCTGCAGGAGGCGGTGCTGGATGCCGCGGCGCGCAAGCCGATGATGGGCGTCTGCGTGGGCATGCAGATGCTGCTGGATCACAGCGAGGAGCAGGACACGCCGGGCCTGGGCCTGATTCCCGGGCGCGTGCAGCGTTTCCAGCTGGAAGGCCGTCTGCAGCCGGACGGCAGCCGCTTCAAGGTGCCGCAGATGGGCTGGAACCGCGTGTTCCAGACCCGGCCGCACCCGGTCTTTGCCGGCGTGCCGGACGGAGCCTGGTACTACTTCGTGCACAGCTACTACGCCGTTCCGTCGGAGCCGGGCCACAGTGCCGCCGAAACTGAATACGGCGACCGCTTTACCTGCGCCGTGGCCCGGGATAACATTTTTGCCACCCAATTCCATCCCGAGAAAAGCGCCGCGCTGGGCCTGGCCCTGTATCGCAATTTCCTGCACTGGCAGCCATGAGGACGTCCTCCGACTCCCGCACCCCCGCATGAATGCCGCTTTTCTCCGTCCCCTGAATTTCTCTTCAACCCTTCCGCCACCACCTGCACTTCGGCCATGCTGCTGATCCCCGCCATTGACCTGAAAGACGGCAAATGCGTTCGCCTGCAACAAGGCGACATGAACGCCTCCACCACCTTCGGTGACGACCCTGCGGCCATGGCCCGGCGCTGGGTCGATGCAGGCGCCAGACGCCTGCACCTGGTGGACCTCAACGGCGCCTTCGCCGGCAAACCCGTCAACGAGACGGCGATCAAGGCCATCATCCGCGAGGTGGGCGACGAGATCCCCATCCAGCTGGGCGGCGGCATCCGGGACCTCGACACCATCGAGCGCTACCTGGACGACGGCCTGTCCTACGTGATCATCGGCACGGCCGCCGTGAAGAGCCCCGGCTTCCTGAAGGACGCCTGCTCGGCCTTCGGCGGCCACATCATCGTGGGCCTGGACGCCAAGGACGGCAAGGTCGCCACGGATGGCTGGAGCAAGCTCACCGGCCACGAGGTGATCGACCTGGCCCGCAAGTTCGAGGACTACGGCGTCGAAGGCGTGATCTACACCGACATCGGCCGCGACGGCATGCTCAGCGGCGTGAACATCGAAGCCACGGTCAGGCTGGCGCAAGCGCTGAGCATTCCGGTGATCGCGTCCGGCGGCCTTTCCAATATGCGGGACATCGAGGCCCTGTGCGCCGTCGAGAGCGAAGGCGTGGAAGGCGTGATCTGCGGCCGGGCCATCTACACCGGTGACCTGGACCTGGCCGCGGCACAGAAGCGCGCCGACGAGCTCTCCGAATCCCAGGCCTGAGCCGCCGCGGACGCACGCTCAGCCCCCTAACTGCTTCCCTCACAGGGCCGCTCGCGCAGCGGCCCTTGTTCTTGAAAGACCCAAACCATGCTGGCCAAACGCATCATTCCCTGCCTGGACGTGACCGGTGGTCGCGTGGTGAAGGGTGTCAATTTCGAGGCCTTGCGCGATGCCGGCGACCCGGTGGAAATCGCCGCCCGGTACAACGAGCAGGGCGCCGACGAGCTCACCTTCCTGGACATCACCGCCACCAGCGACGGCCGCGACCTGATCCTGCACATCATAGAGGCGGTGGCCTCGCAGGTGTTCATCCCGCTGACGGTGGGCGGCGGCGTGCGCGCGGTGGCCGATGTGCGGCGCCTGCTCAACGCGGGGGCGGACAAGGTCAGCTTCAACTCGGCCGCGGTGGCCCGTCCAGAGCTGATCCGCGAGGCTTCGCAGAAGTACGGCGCCCAGTGCATCGTCGTGGCCATCGATGCCAAGCGCCGCCAGGGCGAGGAGCTGGCCGCGCGCGGCGAGGGCTGGGACGTCTACACCCATGGCGGTCGCAAGAACACGGGCCTGGACGCCCTGCAGTGGGCGCGCCAGATGGCCGAGTTCGGCGCTGGCGAAATCCTCCTGACCAGCATGGACCGCGACGGCACCAAGATCGGCTTCGACCTGCCGCTCACGCGTGCCGTCAGCGATGCCGTCCCCGTTCCCGTGATCGCCTCGGGCGGCGTGGGCACGCTCGAACACCTGGTCGAGGGCATCCAGATCGGCGGCGCCGATGCGGTGCTGGCGGCCAGCATCTTCCACTACGGCCAGCACACGGTGGGCGAGGCGAAGGCGCTGATGGCGTCGCGCGGCATCGAGGTGCGCCTGTGAAGCCGCGCGCGAACCCGGCACCCGCGCAGGCGTCGCGCGTCAAGCCGCAAGGCGCGCCGCGCATGGCGCCGGCCGAGGTCCGCATCATCGGCGGCCAGTGGAAACGCTCCAAGCTGCCGGTGGCGCACAAGCCGGGCCTGCGCCCGACGCCGGATCGGGTGCGCGAGACTCTGTTCAACTGGCTGGGCCAGGACTTGAGCGGCTGGCGTGTGCTCGACGCGTTTGCCGGCAGCGGCGCCCTGGGCTTCGAGGCTGCTTCGCGCGGCGCGGATGAGGTGCTGCTGCTGGAGCGCGATGGCGAGCTGGCGCGCAGCCTCCATGCTTCCAAGGCGCGGCTGAAGGCCGAGACCCTGCGAGTCGAGGCTGTGGATGCCCTGGCCTGGATGGCCCGCAGTGCGCCGGGTCGCTTCGAGCTGGTGATGCTGGATCCACCCTTCGATGCCGGCCTCTTCGAGCCGGCCTTGCGCGCCGCCGCCCCCCTGGTGGTGCCGGGCGGCTACCTCTACGTGGAGTCGCCCGAAGCCCTGGTGCCGACGCCGGAGCTGGGCTTGCAAGCACATCGCAGCGGCAAGGCCGGTGCGGTGCACTATGCGCTGTTCCGACGCGCTGTCGCGGCGTGAAAGCTCAGCGTCGGCAAGCCTGCGCGGACACGAGGCCACGCGGCGCGTGAAACCCTGCCGCCGGCGCCGGGCCCCGCCCGAGGGATAATCCGAAGGCCGTTGCCACCCTTCACCTGTCGCAGTACTCCCGAATCTTTCGTGACGGCCAGGAGCCTGTATTGACCTCTGCCACCGTGCTGACCGCCGTCTATCCCGGCACCTTCGATCCCATGACCCTGGGCCATGAGGACCTGATGCGCCGCGCCAGCCATCTTTTCGAACGCCTGATCGTGGCCGTGGCCGCGGGCCATCACAAGAACACGCTGTTCTCACCGGACGAGCGCCTGGAGATCGCCCGCGAGGTGGCGGCCCGCTACCCGAATGTGGAGGTCATCGCCTTCCGCGGCCTGCTGCGCGACTTCGTGCTGCAGCATGGCGGCAAGGTGGTGGTGCGCGGCCTGCGCGCGGTCAGCGACTTCGACTACGAGTTCCAGATGGCCGGCATGAACCGCAAGCTGATGCCGGACGTCGAGACGGTGTTCCTGACCCCGTCGGACCAGTACCAGTTCGTCTCCGGCACCTTTGTGCGCGAGATCGCCAAGCTGGGCGGGGATGTCTCGCAGTTCGTCTCCCCCTCGGTCAGTGCGCGCCTGGCAGACCGGGTGTCCAAGCTGGCTTGAGGAGTGGCGCCATGGCACTGATGATCACCGACACGCGAGGCGGATGCAGGCAAGGCGTGCCTTGCCCCGCTGAGCGCGGCAGGCGCATGCAGGCGCCTGCCGTATTCGTCGGGTGCTGGGAGTTTTGATATGGCACTGATGATCACCGACGAATGCATCAACTGCGACGTCTGCGAGCCCGAATGCCCCAACGAGGCCATCTCCATGGGCGAGGAGTTCTACCAGATCGACCCGGCCAAGTGCACCGAATGCGTGGGGCATTTCGACGAGCCCCAGTGCGTGCAGCTGTGCCCGGTGGCCTGCATCCCGGTCAATCCGGCGCATGTCGAAAGCCGCGAGACGCTGATGCAGAAGTTCCTGCGGCTGACGCAGGCGGCTTGATCGGCCGGCGCGCTCAGGCCAGCCGCCAGGCCTCGGCATAGCGGGGCGGCTGCGGCCAGCAGGCCGCTGACGGTGGCTGCTGGGGATGCGCCTGGTGCCACCGGCGCGCCAGCATCCATCCCCCGTGGCTGACGACAAGCGCATTCGCGGGCAGCGCGCAGGCTGCGACGCGCTCCAGCAGCGCTGCCAATGACTCGCCGCCTTTGGGCGCAAAGCCGAGGAAGTCCGCCACCCAGGCGTCGATGTCTTCCTTGGGAATGTCGGACCAGCGCCGGCCGTCCCAGGCGCCGAAGTCCATTTCCCTCAGGTCCTCGCACAGCCGATGCCGCCAGCCCCAGCGAGCCAGCCAGCGTCCCACGTCCGCACAGCGCCGCAGCGGCGAGGTCCAGACCTCATGCGGCAGCCGATGCCGCCGTGCATGGGCCTGAATGCGACGGGCCAGGCGTTTGGCGCGGCGCCAGTGCACGGGCACGTCGCTGCGCGCGCCGATGCAGCGGCCCTTCACCCCCTCGGGGCGAGGGTGGCGCCAGACGGTGCAGCCAATGGGCATGCGCTCAGCGCCCGGACAGGCCCAGATGGGGCAGCACGGCCAGCGCGGCCAGCAGCAGCAGCAGTTCGCTGAGCTGCTGGCTGGCGCCCAGGTTGTCGCCCGTGTAGCCACCGAGCCGGTGCCGGAGCCAGCGCTGCATCCACAGCAGACCCAGCGCGCCAGCCCCGCATTGCAGGCCGATCAGGACGACCAGGCCCGACAGCGGCCCGGGCCCACCCGACCGCGGCAGGCAGAACAGCGGCAGGACGACCAGCAGCAGGCAGCACAGCAGCGTCATCAGCAGCGCCGCGGCCAGCGGACCGAGCCCGATCTGCGTGGCCAGCGGCTTGGCCTTGGCATGCTCGGCATCGCCGGCATAGGGCAGGCTGCGCATCAGCACCAGCGGCGCCAGGCGCGAGGCCGCATGGCCCCAGGCGAGCAGGGCTGCGGCCAGCAGCGGTGATCGTTCGGCCAGGGCGGCCAGGGCGCCGGCCTTGAGGCCCAGCATCAAAATCAGGCCCAGGGCACCATAGCTGCCCAGGCGCGAGTCTTTCATGATCAGCAAGGCCTTCTCGCGGCTCACGGCGCCGCCCAGTCCGTCGCAGGTGTCGGCCCAGCCGTCCTCATGAAAACCGCCGGTGAGCCAGACGCTGGCCGCGATGGCCAGCAAGGCCGCGACCCAGGGCGGCCAGAAGGCCATCGCGAGGCCGAAAGCCGCAGCGCTGAACAGGCCCACCAGCGCGCCGACGGCCGGGAAGTAGCGCGCGCACTGCTGCAGCCAGGCCGGCTCGAAGCCCACCCAGGCCGGAATCGGCAGCCGGGTGAAGAACTGCAGGGCGATGAAGAAGAGGCGGATTTCGTGCAGCAGGCGGCGCATGCGTCAGGCGTGGCGCGTCGCAGGTCATGGCGCGGCGGTCACCGCAGCGCGCTCAATCCTGCCCGGGCGTGTTCAAGGGGAGCTCGATGATATAGCCCGTGCCGGGCCGCGGGTCCGGGTCCAGCCGGATGCGTCCCTTCATCATCTGGCACAGCTGGGCCACCAGATGCAGGCCCAGGCCCTGGTCCTGCACGGTGCCCCAGCCCTGCAGCAACTGCTCGCGCAGCGCAGGGGGCAGACCGCGGCCATTGTCCCGGTAGTGCAGGTGGACCCACTCGCCCTCCAGCTTCACGCGGAGCTGGATGCGGCGGTCGCCGATGCCTTCAAAGGCATGGGCGCAACTGTTGCGCAGCAGCTTGGCCAGCAACTGCGAGAGCTGGCCGCCGCACATCACCACCGGCGCGGCTTCGGGCAGGTCCAGCTCCAGCCGGGCTCGGGCGCCCTTGAGCAGGGCGCCATGCACGCGCAGGATGTTGCGCAGGTAGTCGCCGAGGTCGAAGGCGCCGACCTTCTGCTGTGCCTGATCGGTGGCATAGGTCTTGAACCCGGACAGCAGGTCCGAGGCCCGGCGCAGATGGGCGCCGGCCAGCTGGCTGGCATCGGCGATGCGCTGGGCCAACTCGGCGGCCTCGCTCGCGCTGAGCTTGCCGGCCTGCAGGTTTTTCAGCAGCCGCTGGGCGAATTCATCCAGCCCGGAGCAGGCCGTGACGGCCACGCCGATGGGCGAGGCGATGTCATGCGTCATGCCTGGCACCAGGCTGCCCAGCGCGGCCATGCGCTCCTGCTCGATCATGCGCGCGGTCGCGCGCAGCTCGCGCTCGCCGTGCTCGCGCAGCAGTTGCTGCTCTTGCAGCCTGGCGATCAGCGGCTGGAGCTCGGCGCTGCAGCGTCCGGCGACGGCCTGCAGCAGCTCCAGCGAGAACAGCCGCCGCTCCCAGCTCATGGGCAGCCGGTCCAGCACGCAAAGCAGGCCGATGACGCGGCCCTCATCGTCCAGGAGCGGCAGACCCAGGTAGCTCTGCACCCCCAGCTCGGCCAGCAGGATGTCGGCCGGATAGGCCTGTTGCACCGCATTGGCGTGGTAGCAGAGGCGCCCTTCGGCGATCTGCTCGCTGGGCGTGCCGGGCAGCTCATAGGCCAGCTCGGGGCCCCAGTCGTCCTCTCGCCGGTAGGCCAGCAGCACGACCTGGCGGCGTTCGCCGTTCAGGTCCAGCCGCCCCAGGATCACATGGCTGGCACCCAACTGGACAGCCAGGGCCGCCGTGATGGCCCTGAAGTAGGCGATACCGTGCAAATCCTTGCTGGCGCGCAGCAAGGCCAGGATGGCCGACGCCGTGCCGGAGCCGGCCGGCATGTGCTCGCCAGCCACCTCGCCCGGGCCGCCGCTCGTTCCTTTGTCCATGGATTCAGGCCGCCTTGTCCGGCAGTCGCTGGTAGATGTCGCGGACTTCGTCGAGATGATCCAGCAGCAGTGCCACCAGCTTGGGATCGAACTGGCTGCCCGCCTGTTCCTTCACATAGGCCAAGGTCTCGTCGAAGGTCCAGGCCTTCTTGTAGCAGCGGTCGCTGAGCAGGGCATCGAAGACGTCGACCAGGGCCACGATGCGGCCGGCCACGTGGATCTGCTCGCCGGCCAGGCCGCGCGGGTAGCCCTGGCCGTCCCAACGCTCATGGTGCTCGTGCGCGATGATGGCGCCCAGCTGCAGGATGCGCTTGTCGGACTTGCTGAGCAGTTCGTAGCCGATGCGGGCGTGGGTCTGCATGACTTCCCATTCTTCAGCGTCCAGCTTGCCCGGCTTGTTCAGCACACGGTCGGGGATGCCGATCTTGCCCACGTCATGCAGCGGCGCGGCCTGGCGCATGAACTCCACATCGGCCGCACGCATGCCCACCAGCTCGGCCAGCAGCGCGGCCAGCTCGCCGACGCGGCGCACGTGCGCGCCGGTCTCCTTGGAGCGCTTCTCGACGGCCTCGCCGATGATGTAGACCGTGGACCGCTGGGTGTCGGCGATCTCCTCGCGCAGCAGCAGGCTTTCGTAGGTGATGGCCACGTTGGCGCAAAAGATTTCCAGCAGCTCGCGGGCCTGGGCATCGACCGGTTCGGAGAAGACCATGTACAGCAGGCTTTCGTTGCCGCTGCTGGTGCGGTAGTAGCCGACGAAGCAGAGGTCTTCGAAATGGCTCTGCTGGTCCCGCAGGGCCCGGTCCAGCGAGGCCTTGACTTCCTGCGGCAGGCTGTCGACCTCCTCGTCGACCAGCAGCTTCGAATACTCCGAGGTTGCGGCCAGCACCTTGAGCTTGCCCTCGATATGCGAGGCCGCGTAGGCCGAGATGCGGCTGGCGCAGAGGCCCTGGGCCTCGTAGCCCAGCAGATGGGCCACCTGCTCCAGCACGGCGGACGCGAAACGGCGCAGGTTCTGGCTGTCGTAGATGCGGGTGATGGCGTCGATGGAGCGGCGCAGGGCCTGGCGCGACTGATCGATGATCATGATGTCGCGGTAGGAGCGCAGCGCCGAGTAGAAGACCGTGATCAGCTTGCGCTTGGTGAGCTCGGTCTTCTCCTTGTAGTCGTTGATGTCATAGGTCTTGATGACATGCTCTTCGGGCGCCTGGCCCGGCTGCCCGGTGCGCAGCACGATGCGCACATGGTGGTTCTCCAGCTCCTCGCGGATATGGCGGGCGAGGTCCAGGCCGGCATGCTCGGACTCCATCACCACGTCCAGCAGCACCAGGGCGATGTCCTGGCGGGCCTGCAGCAGCTCGCGCGCCTCGGTGGCGCTGTAGGCGTCCAGGAACTGCAGGCGACGGCCGGCGAACTCGAAGTCCGCCATGACCAGCTGCGTCACCTGGTGAACGGCGGGATCGTCGTCGACGATCATCACCACCCAGGGGTCGATGGCCTTGGTGCGTCCCTGAGGGAGTTGCTCAGGAAGTTCGTCAGCAAACACCAAGTCGGACATTGCTTGCTCCCATGTGCTGAGGCTGGGCCCATTATGGTGGCAAGTCTTGCCCTTGTGGGGCGTCCCCCGGGGCGGCTTGTGGCAGGTATGTGCCACAAGCCGCAGGGGTGTCAGTTCTGTCGCTCGCTGACCCCGGCGGAGGCGAAGCTGGCCATCTCGGCCAGGATGCGGCAGGCCGAGACCAGCAGCGGCCAGGCCAGGGCGGCGCCCGAGCCCTCGCCCAGGCGCAGGCCCAGATCCAGCAGGGGGCGGGCCTGCAGCTGGTCCAGCATCAGGCGATGAGCCTGCTCCTCGGACCGGTGGGCAAAGACGCAGCGCTGCAGCACCGCCGGCTGCAGCCGGGCGGCCACCAGCACGGCGCTGCTGGTGATGAAGCCGTCCACGAGGATCACCCGGCGCTCCAGCGCGGCCTGCAGCACGGCCCCCGCCATCATCGCGATCTCGAAGCCGCCGAAGGCCTGCAGCGCGTCCATCGGCGAGCGGGCCTGCGGATGGCGGGCCAGCACCTGGCCCAGGATCTCGGTCTTGCGGGCCAGCTGGGCATCGTCAAGACCTGTCCCCCGGCCCACGCAGTCGGCGATGGGCAGATCGGCCAGGCGTGCCAGCAGCAGCGCCGCGGCCGAGGTGTTGCCTATGCCCATCTCGCCCAGGATCAGCACATTGCCGGGCTGGCGGGCCAGCAGCTCGCGGCCCGCGCTGAGGGCGGTGGCGCACTGGTCCGCGCTCATGGCCGGCTGCTCCAGGGCGTCGGCGGTGCCCGGCGCCACCTTGGCCTGGATCAGGCCGGGGCGGGGCGCGAAGTCATGGCGCACGCCGGCGTCGACCACGCTCAGCGCCAGGCCGTGCTGGCGGGCCAGCACGCTGACCGCGGCGCCGCCGGCCAGGAAGTTCTCCACCATCTGCCAGGTGACGTCGGACGGGTAGGCCGAGACGCCGCGCGCGGCCAGCCCGTGGTCGCCGGCAAAGACCATCAGCTGGGGCGCTTCGAGGCAGGGCGTCTCGCTGCCCAGGATCAGGCCCAGGCGCAGCATCAGCGCCTCCAGCTGGCCCAGGGAGCCCAGGGGCTTGGTCTTGCTGTCGATGCGGGCCTGCAGGCGCTGGGCCAGGGTGCTGTCTTCGAGGCTGGGGATGTGGGGGATGAGGTCGCTCATGGTCACTGCTGCACGATGGATTGGATGGCGGCCAGGACCTGGGGGGCCCCGCGCTCCAGGGCCGCCAGGCCGGGCGCGAGGATGTCGGCGGACTTGATCTCCACCAGCTGGGCACCCAGGTCGGCAAAGCCGGGCCGGGCCAGCACCTTCTCAGGCACGAATTTCTTGCCGCACCAGGAGCCGAGAATCAGCTGCGGTTCGCGCGCCAGCACGTCTTCATGGCTGACGATGCGCTGCTTGGCAAAGCCTGCGCGGGCGCGGTCGCTGAACACGTCCTGGCCGCCGCAGAGCTGGATGATCTCGCTGACCCAGCCGATGCCGCAGATCAGGGGCTCGTCCCATTCCTCGAAGAAAACCCGGGGCCGCCAGGACAAGGCAGCCGCCTGCTCGGCCAGGCGCTGCTGCTGGGCGAGCAGGCTGGCGCAGAGCCGTTCGCCTTCCTCCTCCTTCTGCACCAGGGCCGCGAGCCGGCGCACCATGGCGTGGATGCCGGCGATGTCGCGCTGGTCGAACCACAGCGTGGGCAGGCCGGCGGCCTCACACTCGGCCAGCAGGGGTTTTTGCAGGTCGGAGAAGCCGATCACCAGATCCGGCTCGACGGCCAGGATGCGCTCCAGCTTCATGCTGGAAAAGCCGCTGATCTTGGGCTTCTCGGTGCGCGCCTCGGGCGGATGCACGCTGTAGCCGGAGATGCCGGCCACGCGGTGCTGGGCGCCCAGGCGATAGAGCACCTCCACCGCTTCGGTGGAGAGGCAGGCGATGCGTTGCGGACTCAGGGGAATGGACGGGGTCAGGGCGCGTTGGGCAAGGAGTGTCATGCGTTGGGTTCCAGCAATTGCATCAGGGCACCCGGCGCGAAGTGGCGGTCGACAAAGTCGGCCAGGCCTTCGAACACCGGCTCCAACCCTCCTCCTTCAAGGCCAAACAATGCACGCAGCAGGGCCGGCTGTTCGAACAGTCCATGGGCATAGACCCCCAACACGTTCGATTGCTGCCAGCCCACCACACTGCCGTCCTGCTCGTGCAGGATCTCGGTGGCTGCGCCCAGCGACGGATGCTGGACGGTGCGGCCATGGTGAATCTCATAACCTTCCAAAGCAAGTCCCTGTAAGGCCGACCAGGGTGACTGCATCGCCTTGGCAAAGGACAATCTCGCGGGCCTCAAGAGCTTCTCCCGCTCGAAGCGGGTCACCAGCGGCAGCAGGCCCAGGCCCGGCGCATTGCCGTCGATGCCGTGCGGGTCGACCAGGGTCTCGCCCAGCATCTGCAGGCCGCCGCAGATGCCCAGCAGCGGCTTGCCCGCTGCGGCATGGCCGGCGATGGCGGCATCCAGGCGCTGCTCGCGCAGCCAGGCCAGGTCCGCGGCCACGGCCTTGGAGCCGGGCAGGATGATCCAGTCGGCGCCCTGCAGCGTGCGCGCGTCGCGGGCCCAGCTCAGCTGCACGCCGGGCACCTGGCGCAGGGGCTGGAACTCGTCGAGGTTGGACAGCCGCGGGTAGGCCACGACCGCAATGCGCAGGCCCTGGCCGCTGGTCTGTTCGTCGAAGACGCCGTCCTCCTCGGGCAGGCCGTGCTGGCGCCACAGGGGCAGCACGGCCAGCGTTGGCACGCCGGTCATCTGCTGCAGCATCTCGGGGCCCGGCGCCAGCAGGCGGGCGTCGCCGCGGAAACGGTTCAGCACGTAGCCGCGTATCAAGGCCCGTTCCTCGGGCGGCAGCAGCTGGTGGGTGCCGTAGAGATGGGCGAAGGCGCCGCCGCGGTCGATGTCGGTGGCCAGCAGGCAGGCCGCGCCGACCTCGCGGGCGGTGCGCATGTTGACGTAGTCGCTGGCGTGCAGATTGATCTCGGCCGGCGAGCCCGCGCCCTCGATCACCACCACCTCGTTCTCGTCCATCAGCTGGTGCAGCGCCGTGCGGGCGTGGGGCCACAGCAGCTCGCTGCGCTCGCGCCAGGGCGCGCGGCTCAGGGCTTCGTCGACCTCGCCCAGCACCACCACCTGCGAGGCCGTGTCCGCCTCGGGCTTGAGCAGCACGGGGTTCATGCGGACCTCGGGCTGGCAGCGCGCAGCCAGGGCCTGGAAGTACTGGGCGGAGCCGATCTCGCCCATCCTTCCAGCCCGGCCAGGCCAGCCGGGCGCCGGGCCGCTCTCAAGCCCGGCTGCGCCCCCTCGGGGGGCCGACTGCGTACCCGCAGTCGAGGGGCTCACAGGAACCACGCGCGCGTTGTTGCTCATGTTCTGCGCCTTGAAGGGCGCGACCTTGAAGCCTTGCCGCGCATACCAGCGGCACAGGGCCGTGGCCAGGAAGCTCTTGCCGGCGCCGCTGGTCGTGCCCAGCACCATCACGGCGCGCGCGCGCCCCCGTCTGTCGTTTTTTGGGCTCAGATGCATTCGAGTTCCATCAGGGCTTGCAGCAGCACATCCTGGCTGTCGGGGCTTTGAACCGAGAGGCGCAGCCAGCCCGGTGCGCCCATCGAGGCGGCATTGCGCAGCTTGATGCCGCGCTGGCGCAGGGCCTGCAGAAGGGTGGGGATGTGGGTGCCCGAGGACGGGCGCCACAGGTTGAAGTTGCAGACGCTGGGCCGCGCCGCCCAGCCGTGCAGATGCAGGGCGCTGTGCTGGGCCAGGCGCCAGGGCCGCAGGCGTTCGCGCTGCTGCTGCAGGGCCTGCAGGGTCTCGGGGCGCCAGGCCTGGTCCAGCAGGGCCACGCCTTCGGCGGACAGCACCCAGCTCGGGGCCAGCTGCAGCAGGCGTTCGGCGGCCGGCGCGGCCTGCAGCGGGGCCTGCACCAGCCCGGCACGCACGCCGGTCAGGCCCAGGGCCTTGTTGGGGCAGTGCAGGCGCCAGGCCTGCTCGGCCAGCTCCGGCGGCAGGTGGCTGGCACCATCCAGGCGCAAGGCCTCGTAGGCCAGGTCGATGGCCAGCTGCGAGCCGCTGTTGAGCAAGGCATCGGCCAGGCTTTGCCAGGCCGACGGCGAAGGGCTGGCGCCAGTGGGATTGCAGGGATCGCAGATCCAGACCAGGGCCGGGCTCTTCATGGGCAGGCCGTCTTCCTGCGCGCACAGATCCTGCGACAGCGCATGGACGTCCGCATAGGCATGGACCTGCAGGCCCAGGGCCTGGGCCGCAGCGGCGTAGTCGCCAAAGCCCGGCTGCGGCACCCAGACATGGCGCAGGCCCTCCAGCGCGGCCCACAGCGTGAGGCGGCGTATGGCCTCGGCGCCGCCGGCGCTGGGCAGGATCAGCTCGGCAGGGTGCAGCAGCAGTCCGGCCAGCGTTTCGCGCAGCTGCCCGTAGGCCGGATCGGGATAGCGGCGTCGATCGGCCGCCTGCACGGCCGTCAGCACGGGCTCCGGCGTGGGCAGGGGGCTGGCATTGCTGGAGAAGTCGTGGCGCACGGGCGGCCCGCCGTCGGTGCCGCCGTGTTCCAGCAGGGGTGAGCTCGTCATGCCAGACCTCCTCGCAGGAGCAGCGCCAGGAGCATCAGCAGCAGGGCGGCCAGACCCAGGGCGCGGCCGGCCACCGCCACGGCCACGGCGATGTCTCCCGCCGCAGGGGCGCGTCCCCGCTCGTTCAGCAGGTACACCCCCGGCTTGCCCAGGCGAAGGTCCAGGCGCAGGGCCATGGCGCCCATGGGCCAGCCGCCATTGGGTGAGGGCGTGAGGCCGGCCTGGCGCCGCAGCGCGGCCCAGCAGGCGGGGGGCGCCATCAGCAGGCCGGTGAGTCGGGCAGGGATCCAGGACAGCAGGTCATCCATGCGGGCTGCGCACTTGCCCGCCCATTCCCAGCGGTCCCGATAACCCCACATGGCGTCTGCGGTGTTGGCAAAGCGGTACAGCGCGGCGCCGGGAAGGCCCGCGATGGCGAACCAGAACAGCGGGGCGACGACCGAGTCATTGAGGTTCTCGGCCAAGGTCTCGATGCCGGCCTCCCGCACCTGCGCCTCGCTCAGCGAGCGCGTGTCCCGGCTGACGAGACGGGACAGCCGGGCCCGGCCATCCTCCAGCGATGTCTGCAGTGCTTGCTCCACGGCCATCACCTCCTCGCGCAGCATGCGCCAGGCCAGCAGCGGCTTCAAGATCAATCCCATGAAAACCAGGGCCATCCCCCATCGGAGCGGGCTCTGCCAGGGCCGGACACCGAGCCACACAAGCTGCTCGGCGGCCAACGCCAGCAGGACGCTCATGCAAGCGCCCAGCAGCCACAACAGCGTGCCGCAGGCGAAGGCCGGCGCGGCGCCCAGACCGGGCAGCCAGTGCTTGAACGCCCCGAGGTAGCGGCCCATGGCCACGACCGGGTGTGCCGAGGCCGGCGGCTCGCCCAAGAGGCGATCGATCAGCAGCGCCAGGGCCATCGCCGCGGGGAAGAGCCAGACGGTGTCCATCACGCGCGCATCAGTCCTCGATGCCGCGCTGCGCGGGCACACCGGCCTTGAAATGGTGCTTGACCAGGGTCATCTCGGTGACGGTGTCCGCCAGCTCGATCAGCTCCTGCGGCGCACGCCGCCCCGTCAGCACCACGTGCACATGAGCGGGGCGCTCGCGCAGGGCTTGCAGCACGGACTCCAGGGGCAGCCAGCCGTAGAGCAGCGGGTACATGATCTCGTCCAGCACGACGAGGAAATGCTCGCCGGCCCGGAGGGTGGCCTCGGCGCGGGCCCAGCCTTCGCGGGCCAGTTCGGCCGAGTGGTCCAGATCCTTGCTCTTCCAGGAAAAGCCGTCGCCCAGGCCCTCGATCGGCACGCCCAGCTGCTCGAAGACGCGGTGCTCGCCGAAGCGGGCCGAGGGCACCTTCATGAACTGGTAGATCTTGACCGCCTTGCCGCGGCCATGCGCGCGCAGGGCCAGGCCGAAGGCGGCCGTGCTCTTGCCTTTGCCGTCGCCTGTGTGGACAAGGATCAGGCCGCGGCGTTCGGCCGTGGGAATGACGCGTTCGCGGTCGACGGGCGGGTTCTCAATTTCCATGGTCGGGAGCTTTCATCAACAAGTCCTGCAGGGGGCGGCGCTGGCGCCAGCCTTGGGCCTCCAGCATCGGACGTTCGTCAAAGGCGGGGACCGGCCCCAGGCACAACAGGCCCAGGGGCAGGGCGCCCGCCGGCAGTTCGAGCCGCTGTGCCAGGGCCTGCGGGTCGAACATGGAGACCCAGCCCAGGCCGAGATTCTCCGCGCGGGCGGCGAGCCAGAGGTTCTGCACCGCCGCGCCGGCCGAGCACAGCGCCATTTCCAGCGGCAGGGTGCGGCGTCCGAAGACGGTGCCGTCGTCCGGCGGCAGGATGACGGCCAGCAGCTCGGCGCAATCGCGCAGGCCTTCGACCTTGAGCCGCAGGAACTCGTCCGCGCGCGGCCCCAGCGCCGCCGCGGTGGCCTGACGCTCGGCCTCCACCAGCGGCGCCAGGCGCGCGCGCCACTGCGGCGCGGACAGGCGCATGAAGCGCCAGGGCTGCATCAGGCCCACCGAGGGTGCCTGGTGCGCGGCCTGCAGCAGGCGCTTGAGCTGTTCGTCGGGCAGCAGCGGGCCGGGCACGAAATGCCGGCAGTCGCGGCGCAGGGCGATGGCCCGGCGCACGATCTCGGCCTCGGTTGGGGTGAAGCATGCATGCATGGCCGGGGTCACCTCAAAGCCTGACCCGCACGCTCAGGCGCAGGCTGCGCGGCTCCATGGGGTGGACCAGACGGCCCGGCAGGCCTTCGCCGCCACCACAGCCGCCACCCTCGCGGCGCGTGCAGGCATTGCCCCAGTATTCGATGTCATGGGCGCGGGTGTTCAGTGCGTTGAGCAGGTCCAGCCCCAGCTCCCAGCCCGGCGCCGGGCGCCAGGCCAGCTTGGCGTTGAGGGTGAAGGCGCCGGCGGAGCGCTCGGCGCCGCTTTCCTCCAGCGCATAGCGACCGATGTAGCGCAGGCGCAGGCCGGCGCTCCAGGCGCCGCCCGCGTCATGGCTGGCGCTGACCGAGGCGCTCAAGGGGATGGCGTTGGGCACTTGGCGGCCGCCGTTCTCGGTCTGCACGAAGCGGGCGCGCGACCAGGCGATGTCGGCGTCGACCAGCCAGTCCCGGCCCAGGCGGATGTCGTTGGACCACTCCAGGCCGATGCGGCGCGAGGCGCCCCGGGCCTCGGTGACGCCCTCGTCACCGACGAAGACCAGCTCCGAGTCCAGGTCAGCCCGCCACAGGCTCCAGCTGGCCTGCCAGCCTGGTCCGAAACGGTGGCGCAGGCCCAGCTCCTGACTGCGCGTACCGGCCAGCAGGGGCAGCGGCTCCTGGGCGCTGCCGTCCTGCGGATTGAAGCGGCTGGTGGCGCCGCGCGCATCGTTGGAGCGGAAGCCGCGGCCCCAGTGGGCGTAGAGCTCGGTGTCGGCATTCCAGCGGTGCACCAGGCCCAGGCGAGGGCTGAGGCGGCTGTCGCCGGCCCGGCCGCCGTTGCCGGCATTGAACTCGCCGCCCAGGGCCTGGACCCTGGCCTGCACCCGGTCCCAGCGCGCGCCCAGCACGGCGCGCCAGTCCGGCGCCAGGGCCTGCTGAAGCTCGGCGAACACGCCCAGGGCGTCCTGGCGCACGCTGTCCTCGCGCACCGTGCGCTGGCGCCTGCGGTCCACGGTGTCGTAGAGGCCCAGGGTGGCGATGCGGTCCTGTCGCCATTGCAGGCCCCAGCTGAACTGGGCGGGGGGCAGGTCTTGCCACAGCGCCCACTGCGAGCGCTGGGCCAGCCAGCTCAGGCCCAGCACCTTGCGGCGATCCAGCTGCTCGTGCTGGTCGCCATCGGGGCCCTGGATGAAGCCGGAGGGCGCGGAGTACAGCTGCAGGCCGTAGTCGATCAGGTAGGCCGTGAGCTGCTGCTGCCAGGCGCCGCGGCGGGCGGCCCAGTCCAGGCTGAGGCTGTGGCGGTGGGTGATGCCGCCGTCATTCGGCGAGAGCGTGCCGTAGCGGCCGATCTCGCCGGACTCGATGGCGCGCAGGGGCACATGCTCGCTGGCCTTCCAATGCGCGGTGTAGCCCATCAGGCTCAGCGCCAGGCCGTCGGTCTCGTCACCTCGGGACCATCGCAGCAGGGCATTGCGCCGTTGCAGGCCTTCGGGCTGGTCCCAGGGGCCGTCGTTGTGGCTGGCTTCCACGGCGGCCAGGGCTTGTCCGCTGCCCAGGCGCCGGCTGCCGGCCAGCAGGGCGCGGCGGTAGGCGTGCGGGCCCACGCTCAGCTCGGCAAAGGGCTGGGCCAGCTCGCGCACATAGGCGATGCGCGAGGCGCCGGTGGTGGCGAAGTCGCCGTCCTCGGCGGCGAAGGCGCCCTTGCGGTAGCGCAGGCTGTCCACCAGCTCGGGCATCAGGAAGTTCAGGTCCATATAGCCCTGGCCGTGTGCGTGGCTGGCCATGTTGACGGGCATGCCCGCGAGCAGCGTGGCGAAGTCGCTGCCGTGGTCCAGGTTGAAGCCGCGCAGGAAGTACTGGTTGGCCTTGCCGTCCCCGCTGTGCTGGGTGACGATCATGCCGGGCATGGCCTCCAGCAGCTCGGCCGGGCGCAGCAGGGGCTTGTAGGCCAGGCGCTCGGCGCCGACCTCGCCCTGCGAGGCGCTCTCCGCACTGCCCAGCACCGCCCGGCCCTGCACTTCGACCTTCTCCAGTTCTTCCGCATGCAGGGGCAGCGCCAGGGGCGCGCAGATCGCCAGCAGCAAAGGCAGCGGGCGGAAGGGACTGCAGGACGGGGCTTGCTTCAGTTTCATGCGGGGCGGACAAAAGGGAGCGCGGCTGCGCCTGTGGAAGAAAGAGAGGTGCCTGCCCGGAACCAGCGCCAACTGGCGCCGCAGGCCATCAGCAGGCCCATCAGCACCCAGGCCAGGGCGGTGGACAGCGGCGAGTGGCCGGCGAAGCGCGGCGGCTGGGCCGGGGGCACGGGCTGCAGCTGCAGGCCGCGCACCAGGGGAGGCTGGGCGAGGTCGCTCGGCGGCTGGGGCTTGGGCGCGGCAGGGCGCGGCGCAGGCGCGAGCGGCTTGGGCAACTGGCCCTGCACCCAGCGCTGCACGCCGGCCAGTTCGTCCGGGCGGCTGCGGGTGCTGCGCAGCTCGGCATAGCGCTGGGCGAGTTCGCGGCGCGTGGCGGCATCGGGCTGCCAGTGCCCCTGGGCCGCGGCGCGGATCAGGCCGGCCAGGGTCTGGGCATAACTCTCCTTGTGCTGGGCCAGCCATTGCGGCAGCTGGAGCTGATGCTTGTCGCGCACCAGCACGTCGAAGAGGCTTTGCCAGTGGTCGGGGCGCACGGTTTCGGGGGCCATGTTTTGCCAGCCCAGGGTGAACTGCACGGTCTTGAGCACCTGCAGCGCACCTGCATAGCCCTCGTCGCGCTGGGCCTTGAGCCAGCCGGGGTGCAGGTAGCGGCTTTGCATCTCCAGTGCGATGGCGCGGCCGGCGCTTTCGGTCTGCTGCTCGGTGGCGTCCTGCAGCTGGCTGACGTGCAGCTGCAGGGCCTCCTTGCGGCCGGCGGCCTTGGCGGCTGCGGCCAGGCCGCCCAGGTACTGGAAGGGGTCGTCCGAGCTGAGCATGGCGTAGAGGTGCGAGCTGCGCGACATCAGCGCCGCATCCGCGCGCTTGATCTGGGCCGCGAAGGCGCTGCGCGCCGTGCGCTCGTCCACAGCGAGCGGTTCACCCTGCGCATAGGGCTGGCTCATGCTCTGCAGAAAGAGTTGGCCCAGCCGCGGGTCTTCGCGCTTCAAGGCGTCGGCCTGCATGGCCTCGGCCACGCCGGTGCCGTAGGCGCCGACGCTGTTGCCGAACATGCGGACCTGGGCGAGCTGCCGCGCCTGTGCCGGCTTCAAGCCTTGGCGGCGCAGCGCCTGCTCGACCTCGCGACTGTGGCGCGTGATGGCGTTGTCGCCTTCTTGCTGGGCTGCGCTGGCGGCCAGGGCCACGGCCTCGTCCAGCAGCTTCATCAGGCCGGGGAACTGGTCGCGGTAGGAGCCGGTGATGGACAGCAGCACGTCGATGCGGGCGTGGCCCAACTGCGCCAGCGGAAGGAGGCGCAGCTTCGTCGGCCGGCCGTTTTCGTCCCATACGGGCTCGACGCCCAGGGCGGCCAGGGCCTGCGCTTCCATCAGCCCCTGATGGCGCAGGGTCTCCCCGGCCCACAGCGACAGGGCCAGGCGCTGCGGCGGCCGCGGGCCTTTCGCCTGCTCGGTCCACCATCGCTTGAAGAGGCCTTGGGCGGCCTCGTAGGCCTGTGGCGTGGGCAGGCGGGCCGGGTCCAGGCCGCTGAGATTGCGGCCGGTGGGCAGGCTGTCGGGGTTGCGCAGCGGGTCACCGCCATAGGCCGCGGGCACGAAGCGGCCTTCCAGCGCGGCCAGCAGGCCCGGCAGCTCGCCCTCGTGGCTGAGCCGCCGCTCCATTTCCTGGGCGCGCAGGGCCAGCTGGTAGAGCGCGGCGCTGTCGATGGGCTTGCGGGCCGCATGGTTGGGCACCGGGCCGTCGGGCTGGTCTGGGCGCAGGTCCAGCTCGCTGGCGGCCTTCGCGTCCTTCAGCGCCAGGTCCAGCCAGCGTGCCGGGCGGGCGCCGGCCACGCGGGTGTGGTCGATCAGGAAGGCCTCGTCGATGTCCTCGCCCAGGGCCTCGATCAGAGGCACGCGCAGCATCTGCAGCAGGGTGCCGCGGCGTGCGGCCTCGTCCGGCACGCGGCCGAAGACGGCCAGGCCCTGGGGTTGCGAGCTTTGCGCCAGGCGGTCCAGGTACGGGTGCAGCAGCTCCAGGAAGCCGGAGAAGTTGGCGGCAATCTGCTCGGCTGTCCAGCCCAGGTCCCTGTGCAGCTGGTGCTCGACGAACTGCTCCACCATCTGCCGCTCCAGGCCCTGGCGGGTGGGGCCGGGGTCCACGGTCTCCCATTCGTGCATCAGCTCGTGCATGCGAGCCATGCGGGCGTTGAAGCCGGCCGGTGCGAAGCTGGGCGTGCGGTGGCTGACCATCAGCGCGCGGCCGCGGCGCTTGGCGGTCAGGGCTTCGCCAAGGTTGTCGACGATGTAGGGGTAGATCACCGGCACCTCGCCCAGGGGGAGCAGGGCGTCGTCCTGCACGTCCAGGCCGCGCAGCTTGCCGGCGGCCCATTCCTGGGTGCCGTGGGTGCCGAAGTGGATCAGCGCATCAGCCTGCCGGGCCCAGAGGTAGACCGCGAGGTAATGGTGGGACAGCGGCGTCTTGCTGCGGTGCTGCATGGCATCGCGGCCCAGGTGCTGGTCTTCCTCACGCGGAGGCTGGGGCAGCACGGCCAGATGGTCCAGCTGCAGGCGCGGGATCACGAAGACGGGCTTGCCCTGCTGCTGGCGCACATAGCGGCTCTGCGCGGGCGGACCCCAGCGCTGCAGGATGGGCTGGCGCACGGCGGCGGGCAGGGTGTCGAACCAGCGTTGGTAGTCCGCCAGGGGCAGGGCGGCGGCCTGGCCGCTGCGCAGCAGGGCGTCGAGGTCGGCGCCGGGGTAGTAGGCGGCCAGCAGCGGCTGCAGGCCCTGCAGCCACTGGGCCTCGTCACGCGGCTCGAGGGCAAAGCCCGCGGCCTGCAGGCCCAGGCTCAGCTGCGCCAGGCTGCGCGGCACGTTGAGAAAGCTGGCGCCGAAATTGCTGGCCCCGGCGGGGTAGTTGTAGACGAAGAGGCTCAGGCGCTTGTCCGCCGCCGGCTTCTCCTGCAGCGCGATCAGGCGGCGGGCCTTGGCCGCCACGGCCTCGGCCTGGCGCGGGATCAGCTGCGGCTCGGCGCCGCCGGCGGGATGGGCCACGACCAGCATCGGGTCGATCAGTCCAGCGCTCTCGGGCTGGGCGAGATAGAAGGGGATGTCGCTTTGCGCGAGCCCCGTGCTGCCGGCCTCCCATTGCGCGATGTCGCCCTGGCGATGGGGCAGGGTGGCCAGCACCGGCCGGCCCCAGCGCTCGAACAGGGCCTGCAGCGAGCCGGCTTTGGGCATCAGCGTGTGCGTGACCAGCAGTCGGTGGACGGGCTGGCCCTGGGGCGCGAGCAGGGCCTGCAGCTGCGTCTCGTCCAGAGGGCTGGCGAAGGCCGCCAGGGCTTGCAGACCCTGAGCCTCGAAGTGGCGCAGCCAGGCATCCAGCCAGGCGGTCTGGCCCTGGACGAAGTGGTAGCGGTGCAGCAGGACCACGACCAGCCGCGCCGGCCCGCCGCGGGCCTTCTGCTCGACCCAGCGGCGGGCGGCGTCGGCGTCTGGCAGCAGGGCTGCGGCGTCCGGGTGATAGAAGCCGCGCAGGGGCAGGCGCTGCGCCGCAGGCATCTCGACGCTGCGCCCTTCGGACTGGGCTTTCAGGATCTGGAAGGCGGCCTGGGTGTTGGCCGCGCCACCGGCCTGCAGTAGGGCGCGCAGACTGCGCTCGGCGGCGGGCGGCTCGCCGCCGGGGATCCACAGTGGCTGGCGCGAAGACAGCCCCGGCAGTTCGGCCAGCAGGCCGCGCAGGCGCGTCTCGGCCACGGCGTGGGGCGCGTCGATCCACACCCAGCGCGCGGCCTGCACCAGGCTCTGCAGCTGACGCTGGCGGGTCTGCCGTTCCGTGTCGGCCAGGGCCTCGGCCTGCAGCGGCACCTGCCAACGCTGCAGCGTGATGCCGGCCGCCTGGGCCTCGCGCGCGAGCAGTGCCTCGCGGGCCGCGGGCGTCACGTCCGTGGAAATCCACAGCAGCTGGGCCTGGGCCAGGCGGCAGGTGCAGGCCAGCATCGCCAGGACCAGCAGGCGGTATGCGGCGCATGACCAGGACCAGAAGCCGAGTGACGCCCGAGGATCCGGCTTCGCCGGGCCTGCGGGCGTGCCCCCCCGGGCGGGCTGGCGAAACCGGCAGGGGGAGGACTCATTCCGGCACATAGATGACGCTGCCGTCCTTGAGCTTGTAGGCCACGCCGGCCTTCACGCCCTGGCCTTCGCTGCTGCCGCCGTTGCCGCGGTACTTGATCTCCTGGCCGTTCTTGCGCACCACGATCTCCATGTCCGGCTCGCCGGCGCGGCGGATCACGGTCTCGTCCGCCTGGGACTGCTGCTGCAGGGCCACGGCGGTTAGCAAGGCGACGACCAGGACCAGGAACACGTCCACGAGGTTGACGGCCGAGAGCATGGGATCGTCGTCCTCCTCGGCGAGGATGCGCAGGCGATGATCACTCATTGGGGCACCTTTCGCAGGGCGTGCTGTCCCGCCAGGCGGGAATGAGCCCCTTCGGGCGGCCGTGCGGCGTGTGCCTGGGGCACCCTTCGCACTGCGTGCTGTCCCGCCGGGCGGGAATGAGCCCCTTCGGGCGGCCGTGCGGAGCTCATGCCCAACCCCTCTCCTGCTTGATGTCCAGCAGCTCGGCCAGCAGCCAGCGGCGGCGCACCGAGTAGACGACCAGCGCGATGGCCGCGGCCGTCATGGCCAGCACCACGCCCGAGAAGGCCGAGCCGAACACGGCCAGGGCCTGGTGACCCTGGCCCGCGGCGACCTGCTGCAGGGCCGGGCCCAGGGGCACCATGGTGGCGATCAGGCCCAGCAGCGGGCTGACGCGGCCGAGCAGGCGGGCGGGCTCCAGTTGGCGCAGCACCTGCAGCTCCAACTGCTCCAGCCGGCATTCGGGCTCGGCTTTAAGCAGGCGGTGGCCGCGGCGGCGCAGCACGGCATCCATCAGGGTGGTGCCCGCCGTCCACAGGGCGTAGGCAAAGCCCAGGGCGACGAGGATCAGCACGGGCCACAGCAGGGCCTGGGTGATCTGGGCGAATCCGGTTTCGAGCAGCATGGTGGTCAGGGCAGGAGCTCAGGCGCGGAAGAACTGCGCCACGGCCGAAGCGTTGGAGGGGAAGTAGTGGTGGATGTAGCTGGCTCTCAGCGATTCGCGCTGGTAGAGCGCCTCCCGCGTCTTGCCGCCATTGGGGTTGCTGGCCTGCGCCAGGGGCTGCAGCGGTGTTTCCAGCGTCGAGTAGTGAAAGCTGTGGCCGCGCAGCAGGCCCTCCGGCCAGGCGATGGACTGCAGCCCCAGGGCCGAGAGGCGCGGCTGCATATGGCCGGTGCCGGGCAGCAGGCCGGCCAGGGGCCAGGTCTTGCCCTCGGCGTCGACCAGCTGTTCCAGCAGCACCAGCAGGCCGCCGCATTCGGCCAGCAGCGGCTTGCCGACAGCCGCATGGCGGCGCAGCTCGGCAAAGAAGCTGGGATGCGCGGCAAGCGCCTCGGCATGCAGCTCCGGGTAGCCTCCGGGCAGCCAGAGCGCATCGCAGTCCGGCATGACCTCGCCGGCCAGGGGCGAGAAGAAGCGCAGTTCCGCGCCCAGCTCGATCAGGCAGTCCACATTGGCGGGATAGATGAAGCTGAAGCAGGCATCGCGGGCGATGGCGATGCGGCGGCCGGACAGGGGGCGTCCAGGGTCGGGCTGGACGGGGGCCTGGAAATCGATGGGGGCGAGTGCGGCCTCCAGACCCTGGCCCAGGCCGCAGCCGGCCTCCCAGGCATTGGCCCAGGCCTGCAGCTGGCTTTCGAGTCCCGGCAGTTCGAGCGCCTGCACCAGGCCCAGATGACGCTCGGGCAGGCTGAGCTCGCTCTGGCGGCGCAGGGCAGCCACCAGGGGCAGGTCTTGCGGCAGGCCTTGCGCCACCATGCGGGCATGCGCGTCGCTGCCCACGCGGTTGGCCACGACGCCGGCCACGCGGATGTCGCTGCGGTAGCGCGCCAGGCCCGTGGCCAGCGCGGCAAAGGTCTGCGCCATGGCCGAGGCGTCCAGCACGGCCAGCACCGGCAAGCCGAAGGCTGCGGCCAGGTCGGCGCTGCTGGGATCGCCGTCGAACAGGCCCATCACGCCTTCGACCAGGATCAGCTCGGCTTCCCCGGCCGCCTTTGCGAGCAGGGCCTGGCAGTGGGGCAGGCCGCCCATGAAGAGGTCCAGCTGGTAGACCGGCGCACCGCTGGCGCGCTCCAGGATCATCGGGTCCAGGTAGTCCGGGCCGGTCTTGAAGACGCGCACCCTGCGGCCCTGGCGGCGGGCCTGGGCGGCGATGGCGGCGGTGAGGCTGGTCTTGCCCTGGCCGGAGGCCGGGGCGCTGACCATCAGGGCGTGGCAGCGAGGCATGGTCTGGACAGGATGGGGGTCAGTTGGGGCGACGCAGCGGCAGCACGGCGGCGAGTTCGGCGCCTGCGGGGGCAGGATTTGCGCGCGCCGGGCTGAAGGGCAGGGCCAGCCACTGGCCCTGCACCTGCAGGATCTGCAGGCGATCGTCGAAGACGGCCTGCAGAGCCCGGTGCGTGGCGGGGTCGGCCGGGGCGCCCTGGTGCCGGACCTGGCCGGCTGCCATCACCACCAGCTCGTCGGCCTGCAGCGCGATGTTGAGCTCATGCAGCACGCTGATCACCGTGCGGCCTTGTGCCGTGAGGCTGCGCACGCAGTCCAGCCAGTCGGCCTGGTGCGGCGGGTCCAGATGCGCCAGCGGCTCGTCCATCAGCAGCACTTCGGCGCGCACGGCCAGGGCCCGGGCCAGCAGCACGCGCTGGCGCTCGCCGCCGGAGAGCCGCTGCAGGCGGCGCTCGCGCCAGTCCCAGCACTGGGTCTGGCGCATGGCCTGGGCCACGGCTTCGTGGTCCTCGGCGCTGGGCGGCGCCAGCCAGGCCTGGTGCGGCAGGCGGCCCAGCATCACGACTTCATAGGCGCTGAGGTCGTCGCCGCCGCTTTCGTTCTGGCCCAGCCAGGACAGCGCCCGGGCTCGCGCCTTGGGCACCCAGTCGCCCAGCGGCTTGCCCAGGAAGTCGATGCGGCCCTGCGCGGGCAGCAGAGCAGCCATGGCGCGCAGCAGCGTGGACTTGCCGGCGCCGTTGGGGCCGACGATGGCCGTCCAGCGCGCGCGGGGGATGGCGCTGTACAGGCTCTTGAGCACCGGATGGCCCTGCAGCTGCAGTCCCATCAGGTCCACTTCAAAGGCGCTGGGGAGCTGGAGTCCGAGGTTCATGCCCGCTTCTCCGACAGAGGCCCGCGATGCATCAGCAGCAGCAGGTAGGCGCCGCCCAGCAGCGAGGTCACCACGCCCACCGGCAGCTCCTGCGGGGCGATCACCCAGCGGGCGACGATGTCGGCCGAGAGCAGCAGGCAGCCGCCGGTCAGGGCGGAAAGCAGCAGCAGCCAGCCATGGGTGCAGAGCACGCGGCTGCGCACGAGGTGAGGTGCCACCAGGCCCACGAAGGCGATCAGCCCGGCCTGGGCCACCGCAGCGCCCGTGGCCAGGGCCAGCACGGCGATCAGGAAGAGGCGGATCATGGACAGGTGCAGGCCCAGCGAGCGGGCCGTGGCCTCGCCCAGGGTCAGCGCGTCCAGCGCACGGCTGGCTCCGATGCCGCCCAGCAGGCACAGCAGCAGCGCGGGTGCCAGCACCCAGACCGAGGTCCAGGTCAGGAAGCCGCTGGTGCCCAGCATGAAGGCCTGCATGGGACGCATGATGTCCGGCGTCATCAGGGTCAGCAGCGAGGTCAGTGCGAACAGCACCACGCCCACGATCACCCCGGCCAGCAGCAGGCGTATGGACTGCTCGACGCCGCGCGCCAGCAGCAGAGTCAGGCTTACACCGGCCAGTGCGCCGATGAAGGCCGTGCCGGTGAGGCCGATGCGCAGCAGCACGGCCACCGCACCCGGGCTGACCCCGATCGCCACCAGCAGGATGGCCACGCCCAGCGAGGCGCCGGCCGAGGCGCCCAGCAGGTAGGGGTCGGCCAGCGGATTGCGGAACAGGCCTTGCGCGATGGCGCCGCCCAGACCCAGCAGCGCGCCGGCCAGCAAGGAGCCGACCGAGCGCGGGAAGCGGATCTGCCACAGGATCTGCTCCTGCAAGGCGTCCTGGGCGCTGAGGATGTCGATGGAAAAGCCGGTGCTGCCCACGGCCACGCCGGCCAGGCACAGCCCGGTGGCGATCAGCAGCAGCAACAGCAGCAGGGTCCAGGGTTTCATGGCTGAGCCCCCCCTTTACCGCATGCCGCCCGCAGGGGCGGTGAAGGGCGTGGTCGGCAGCGGGACGGGCCCGGCTGCGGCCTGGCGCATGCAGCGCGCCATCAGTGCGGCGGCCTCGGCCATGCGAGGGCCGGGGCGCACCAGCACGTCGGACTCGTCCGGCAGCCAGACGCAGATGCGCTGGTTGCGCACGGCCTGAATGCCGTTCCAGCCCGGCCGCTGCGGCAGGCCCGGCGCGCTGCGCTGGCCCACCATGATGAGCTGCGGATTGGCGCGCACCACGAACTCAGGATTCAACTTGGGAAAGGGGCCCAGCTCGGCGGGAACGATGTTGCGGGCGCCCAGCCGGGTGAGCGTCTCACCGATGAAGGAGCTGGTGCCGGCGGCGTAGGGGGCGCTGTCCACCTCGTAATAGACGCTCATCTGCCGGGCCGCGGGCGGCAGGCTGGCGGCGGCCTCGTGGATGGCGTCGTCAATCTTTTGCCAGACCTGGGCGCCAGCCTGCGGCTTGCCCAGCAGCAGCGCGACCTTGCCGAGCACGCGCTGCACATCGGCGTGGGTCTTGGGCTCCAGGGCCACGACCTTGAGCCCCAGGGCCTCCAGGCGGTCGGTCAGGCGCGAGGAGATGGCCACCAGCACCAGGTCGGGCTTGAGCGCCACGATGCTCTCGATGCTGGTGTCCTCCAGGCTGCCCAGCTTGGGCAGGGGCTGGACGGAGGCCGGAAAGTTGGAATAGCGGTCCACGCCGACCAGGCGCGCGCATTCGCCCAGTGCGCAGACGGATTCGGTCAGCGAGGGCAGCAGGCTGACGATGCGGCGTGGCAGCTCCGGCAGCGAGACACTCACGCCGCGATCGTCCTTGAGCTGGACGGCAGCGGCCTGCGCGGCGGGGCCGGACAGCGCCGTCGCCAGGCACAGCAGGGCCGCGGGCAGAAATTGCCCGAGGGGTCGGGTCTTGCCCATCAGATGGCCCATCAGCTTGTTCATCTCAGTCGTCCTTGTTGCTTCGCGCCCTTGCCGTGCATGCCCCGCATGTCGAGCCGGGCGCGCCCACATCAATCGACAGGCCGGGTCCAGGCCTGGCCGGCCACCATCAAGGTCAGCTGCGCGCAGCGGCGCGCCACTGCCTGGTTCAGTCGGCCCAGTTCATCGGCATACTCGCGCACCTCCCGGCCCAGGGGCATCACGCCCCAGCCCACCTCGTTGGAGACGAAAACCACGGGCGACGCCAACTCGGGCAGCGCCGCCAGCAGGGCCTGCGAGGCCAGCTCCCAGGCCTCGCGCCTGGGCTGCCCGTCCATGGGCATCAGCCAGTTGGTGAGCCACAGGGTCAGGCAGTCCACGATCAGCAAGCGTCCCGGCGCTGCCGCCGACTGCAGGGCCTGAGCCAGGTGCAGCGGAGCCTCGACGGTGGCAAAGCCGGCCGGGCGCTCGGCCCGGTGGCGGGCGATGCGCTGGCGCATCTCCTCGTCATGGGCCTCGGCCGTGGCGATCACGCAGACGCCGTGCCCGGGCTCGCGCGCCCAGGCCAGGGCCAGTTGCTCGGCCTGGCGCGACTTGCCGCTGCGCTGGCCGCCGACGATGAGCGTGTGTGCCTGACTCGCCATACTCTTGGACCTTTCCGCGCCAGTCTGCATGGACCCGGCGACGCCCGAGGATCCGGCTTTGCCGGGTCTACGGGCGCGCGCCTTGCGTGCCCTTTTTTCGTGCCCTCTTGCGTGCACTTTTGCGTGCCCCTATGCGCGGGCGTGGAGCCCGCAAAGGGGCACTGGATCACAGCGAGGGGGTGAAGCGCACGCCGATGAACAGCGTGCGCGGTGCCTGCGCATAGCCCTTGGCCGTCTCGTAGTCCTTGTTGAAGGCATTGTCGAGATTGGCCTGCAGGCGCAGCTGCGAGTTCACGCGGTAGCTGAGGTCCAGGTTGACCAGGCTGTAGCCGCCCAGGGGCTTGGTGTTGGCATGGTCGTCGAAGCGGCGGCCATGGGCCTGGAGCTGGATGCCGCCGGACCACTGGTTCAGCGTCTTTTCCACGCGCAGGCTGCCGTGCTTCTTGGCGCGGCGGCCCAGCACCTTGTCGGTGCCGAGGTCGCGCGGATCCTGCCAGTCCAGCGAGCCCTGCACGCGCAGGCCGGCGATCTGGGTCTCGCCCTGCAGGCTCACGCCCTGCAGGCGCACCTTGGCCAGATTGCCGTAGCAGCCACCCCATTGCGAGACGCAGTTGGCGGCAAATCCGCTGTCCCAGGTGATCAGGTCGCGGATGCGATTGCGGTAGACGGTGAGGCCCAGCTCGCTGTCACCCTGGCTCCAGTTGAGGCCCACCTCGGTGTTGCGGCCACGCTCGGGGCTGAGGGCCGCGACGCCGGGCTTGGGGCCGTATTCGCTGTAGCTTTGGTAGAGGGTGGGCGCGCGGAAGGCGGTGCCGGCGCTGGCCCAGGCGCGCAAACCGGGCAGGAAGCGCCAGCCTGCCGCCAGGGTTCCGGTGTTGATGCCGCCGAACTCGCTGTCCTGGTCATGGCGCAGGTGGAACTGGGCGTCGAACTGCTTGTCGCTGAAGAGATAGCTGGCGGCGACGGCGTTCTGGTGGCGGCTGGCCTGGCCACCGGTGGCTGGCATCAGGCCGGAGTTGAGCAGCTTGTCCTCGCGGCGCTCCAGCACGGCGTTGAGCTGGCCCACGGCCAGCTTGATGCTGCTGCCCAGGGTGTACTGCCTGATCTGGGTTTCGGTCAGGTAGGTCGATGCCTTGTTGCTCTGGGTTTCATAGCGCTCGCGCGAGTCGCCGACGCTGGCTTCGGTCTGCCAGTCCGGACTCCATTGGCCGCTCCACAGGGCGCGGGTGGCGCGGGTGCTGTGCAGGTTGCGGTCGTCGACGCCGGGCTTGGGCTTCGCCGAAGCATCGTAGGCGCTGTCCACCGAGCTGTAAGTGTTGACCAGCTCCAGGCGCTGGCCCTTGTCCAGCTGGTAGCCCAGGCGGGCGTTGGCGCTGTGGCTGCGCCAGCCGTCGACGTCCGGCACATAGCCGGGGTCCTTGGGGTCCAAGGCGACCTTGCGGATATTGAAGCCGTCAGCCGCTTCCTGGGCCAGACTCAGGGCGTAGTCAAGGGCGCCGGCGGTGCCGCTGATGCTGAGGTCACCCTTGACCAGGCCCAGGCTGCCCACGCCCGCGCCGATCTCGATGCTGGGCTTGCTCTTGCCCTTGCGGGTGAAGACCTGGATCACGCCGGAGACGGCATCCGAGCCATAGACGCTGCTGGCCGCCCCGCGCACGATCTCGACGCGCTCGATCTGGGCCAGGGGAATGGCTTCCCAGGCCGCGCCGCCGGAGCCGGACTGGGTGTCCATGCGCACGCCGTCCACCAGCAGCAGGGTGTGCTGGGTGTTGGCGCCGCGCAGGAAGAGGCTGGTATTGCTGCCGATGTTGCCGTTGCGCACGAGCTCGACGCAGGACTGGCGGCCCAGCAGGTCCACCAGGTTGCCGAAGCCCTGGCGTTCGATGTCGGCGCGGGTCAGCACGGTGACGTCGGCCAACACCTGGCTCAGGTCGAGCTTGGAGCGGGTGGCGGTCACCAGGACCTGGCCCAGCTTGTTGGACGGTTCCTGGGCCTGCGCCGTGGCGGCCAGCAGGCTCAGCGAAAGAACGCTCAGGGCCTTCAGGGGGAGGGTGGGACGGACGGAGGCCGGCAGGCGCGCAGCCGAAGGCAGGCGTGCAGCACGCAGAATCGAAGCGGACATGAGAGAAAGCGGGACAACGAGACGATCCAGGTGCCAGCTTCCCCGCAGGCTCCTGTGAAAACGAGGCGCTGCTTGCACAGACGCCTCACCCGTTGGCCGGTATCCGGGCTGGCGGATCGCGTTCCTGCGTCCTTCCCAGCGCCTTGGGGCGCCAGTGGACTCCTGTGCAGCAACTGAAGGCCTTGCGACCTTGTCCGCTTACCGTTGCGGGGACAGCTCAGCTTAGGTCAGCCTCGTGGAAGCCTTCCCTTCTGATTCCCGTTTAACTGCCCTGACCGACAGGTCCGGGCGAGCACCAACAGCGCGCATTCTAGTGCAGCTTGCGGCGCATGGCGGCAGGGCTCTGCACCTGACGAGCCTCAAGCCGGTCCAGGGCAGCGGGCCGGCGCCGTCAATGCGGCGCAGTGCCGGTTGTGACCTCGTGTGCAACCCGTGCAACCCGTGCCACCCGTGCCGCCCCTGCGAGCGCGAGGGGCGTTGGTCGCTGGTCGCTGGTCGCTGGTCGCTGGTCGCTCGGCCTGTCCGTCCTGCTTGCCCCGTCAGCGCTCGTCCGCCTTGGTCCCGGGCGCTGGTGGCGTGGCATCACGGCGCCCTTTGTCTTGCTGCTGGGCGTGGTGTGAGGGCGCCTGGTGCTGCTTGCCGGGGCGCGATCTGGCCGTGCGATGCGAGGGGCCTGCCACAGGCGCTGCGGCAGAGGCCGTGGGTGGCGGCGGCCTGGCGTTGATGAGAGCGCCTCTGGGGGCCCGCTGTTCCGCCCTTGCCTGGGCCTCGCGTTCGCGGCGCGTGCGATCAAGCTGCAGGCTCTCCTGGTGCACGCGCTCACGGGCCTGCCGGGCGGCATCGGCATCGTCAGGGTCGAAATGCAGAACCTGGCTGGCGCCCGTTTCGGCAGGACAGGGCGTGTTGCGCAGCTCGCGGCCCTGCGCGCCGCAGCGGTAAAGGACCAGCTCGGCGCCGGTTTGGGCGGGCGGGCTGTCCGCGGCCGCCGGGGCCGGCCCCCACATCAGCAGCACCGGTGCCGCAGTCAGGCAGGACCACCGCGGTGTGGATCGCAGCGCCAGTGCCACAGTCAGGCTGGGCCACCGCAGGGTGGACCGCAGCACCTGTGCTGCAGTCAGACAGGGCCACCATGGTCTGGATCGCAGCACCTGTGCCGCAGTCAGGCAGGACCACCGCGATGTGGATGCTCCTGGACGCAAGGGCATGGCCGGGAGTGGGCGCAGCTGATGGGGGCCGCCCGTGCCTGCACACAGGCCTGCAAATGCTGGGCTGCCGCTGCGGGCCTGCTGGCGCCCGCTGGGCTGGGGTGGCGTCGCGCGCATCGTGTGCATCGTGTGCATCCACAGGGGGGGTGAGCCCGCAAAGGGTCAGGTCTTGCTTTCGTCCAGGGCTGGCGCCCGCGGCGCTGCCGAGGAGGCGTGGGCCGGGGGCGCATCGGCCGCGCTGGCTTGGGGGGGGCTGGCAGGGCTGGGTGGCTTGGGAGGCTTGGGGCGGGGTGGCTTGGCGTGCACCTTGGCCAGGGCCTTGGCCATGTCGCCCTTGAGCATCAGCTCCACGGCGTCCAGGCTCTTGGCAATGCACTGCTCGACCGCGATGCGCTCGTCGACCGGCGGTCTGCGCAGCACATAGGCGGCCACTTCGCCCTTGTGGCCCGGATGGCCGATGCCCAAGCGCAGGCGCCAGAAATTGGCCGAGCCCAGCTGGGCCTGCATGTCCTTGAGGCCGTTATGGCCGCCGTTGCCGCCGCCCTGCTTGAGCTTCATGTCTCCGGGCGGGAGGTCCAGCTCGTCATGGATGGCAAGGATTTCCTCGGGGGCGATCTTGAAGAAGCGCGCCAGCGCCGCCACCGACTTGCCCGACAGGTTCATATAGGTCAGCGGCTGCAGCAGCCAGATGGGGCCGTTTGCGCCAGGGGCATTGTTGATGCGGGCCACCATGCCGTAATAGCTCTTGTCGAGCTGCAGGCTGCCGCCCAGGCGCCGCGCGAGCTGGTCTATCCACCAGAAGCCGGCGTTGTGGCGGGTGTCCTCGTATTCAGGGCCTGGGTTGCCCAGGCCTACAAAGAGTCGAATCATGGGCAGGATTATCCCCGCCACGGCGGGGCGTCAGCATCCTCACGACTGCGCAGGACCGTCACGCCCGCAGCCTGCATGGACGAAAAAAAGCCCCGCCGGGGCGGGGCTCTTGTGCAAGGGGCGAAGGATTACTTCTTGCCCTTCTTGCCCTTCTTGTCGTCGGCAGCGGGAGCCGCAGCCACGACGATCTCTTCCACCACCGGCGGCACGGCCGTGGCGATCACGGGGTTGGGCTTGCCGTGGGTCACGATCTTGACGTGGTCGGCCACGACCAGGTCCTTCACGTGCACCGAGTGGCCCATGGTCAGCTTGCTCAGGTCCACTTCGATGAACTCGGGCAGCTGCTCGGCCAGGCAGGTGATTTCCAGCTGGGTGATCACGTGGTTGACCGTGCACTTGTCGGTCTTGACGGCCGGGGATTCGGCTTCGCCCACGAAGTGCAGGGGCACCTTCTTGGTGATCTTGGTGGTGGCATCCACGCGCTGGAAGTCGATGTGCTGGACTTGCGGCTTGTAGGGGTGCATCTGGAAGTCACGCAGCAGCACCTTGGTCACGGCGCCGTTCAGTTCCATCTCGAGGATGGAGCTGTGGAAGGCTTCCTTCTTCAGGGCGTGGTACAGGGCGTTGTGGTCCAGCTCGATGGTGGCGGGTTCACCAGCGCCGTAAACGATGCCGGGCACCTTGCCAGCGACGCGCAGGCGGCGGCTCGCTCCGGTCCCCTGCAGCTTGCGCTCAAAAGCGACGAATTTCATAGGTTTCTCCAGAAATGGATGGATGCCCGCGACCAGGCACCCGGTGATGCGGTCGGATGACCGCCGACAAAAACCGGCCCAGCGGACCGGTCACAAGAAAGCGGGCGCTCCCTCGCGGGGCGCCCGCCAATCGGGTTCAGAAATTGTTGTTCTGCTCGGAGAACAGCGAGGTCACCGACTCACCGTCGGAGATGCGGCGGATGGTCTCGGCGAACAGGAAGGCGACCGACAGCTGACGGATCTTGCCGCAAGCCTTGGCGGCATCCGACAGCGGAATGGTGTTGGTGATGATGACTTCGTCCAGGGCCGAGCTCGTGATGCGGTCGATGGCCGGGCCGGACAGGATGGGGTGGGTGCAGTAGGCAAACACGCGCTTGGCGCCGCGGTCCTTCAGCACCTCGGCGGCCTTCACCAGGGTGCCGGCGGTGTCGATCATGTCGTCCATGATCACGCAGTTGCGGCCGTCGATGTCACCGATGACGTGCATCACCTCGGAGACGTTGGCGGCAGGACGGCGCTTGTCGATGATGGCCAGGTCGCAGCCCAGCTGCTTGGCCAGGGCGCGGGCGCGGACCACGCCGCCGACGTCGGGGCTCACCACCACCAGGTTGCTGTAATTGCGGGCCTTGAGGTCCGACAGCAGCACGGGGCTGGCGTAGATGTTGTCGACGGGGATGTCGAAGAAGCCCTGGATCTGGTCGGCGTGCAGGTCCATGGTCAGCACGCGCTCGACGCCCACGGTCTCCAGCAGATTGGCGACGACCTTGGCCGAGATGGGCACGCGGGTGGAGCGCGGGCGGCGGTCCTGCCGGGCATAACCGAAGTAGGGGATGACGGCGGTGATGCGGCGGGCGCTGGCGCGCTTGAGCGCGTCGACCATCACCAGCAGTTCCATCAGGTTGTCGTTCGTGGGCGCGCAGGTGGGCTGGATCACGAAGACGTCGCGGGCGCGGACGTTTTGCTGGATCTCGACCGCGACTTCGCCATCAGAGAAACGGCCGACCGAAGCCTTGCCGAGTTCCAGACCCAGATGGGTGGCGATTTCTTGGGAGAGCACCGGGTTTGCGTTGCCGGTGAAGAGGACGGTATTCAGCAGCACAGGCCATCCTTTGAGTCAGTGGCCCCGTGGCCTACCCAGCGGGTCCGGGAGGTAAGCAATGAAATTTGGCAGGGGAGGAAGGACTCGAACCCTCGCATGTCGGAATCAAAATCCGATGCCTTAACCAACTTGGCGACTCCCCTACACAGGACACTGCAGAGCTGCAGCACCCTTGTACTCTTCAGTCTTCAGCCCATCCGCGCAGCGGGTGCTGGACCAGACTGCGGCAAACCTTGCCAACCCATCCCGGAGGCAGCTCCGGTAATGTCGCCATGGGCTGGTTCGACATGCCATCTTTCCCTTGAACAGTAGCGAACACTGCGCTGCCTGAACCTGTCATCCGGCTGTTGCCGAATCTCGATTCGAGCAGGGCGAGGGCCTGCGTCACTTGACTGCTGTACTGCTCAGCGGGTTTCTGCAGATCGTTTCGTAAATCAATCAGCGCTGACTTACTTTCGATTTCCAGAAAGCCTGCGATTCTAGCACAACTTTCAGCGTTCAGTTCCACTCGCGGCGCAGATTTTTTTGCATCTTGCAGTGCTTGGGCAACATTCTTGCTGTCGTCCCCGCCTTGCTTGCTGCTTTTTTTGCTGCCGTGCTCAGGAAAGACCGCAACTATAGCCAGAGATTCTGAGCGCTGCAAGAGGGGGCTGCAAAAAATTTCCTTGGTCGGGATGCTGACGTCGGGTTTGACGATGGCGTAGGTGCGCTCGGCCAGCCCGATGGGGGTCAGGTCTTCACCGATGCCCTGCACGAAGGCATTGCGGCCGCCGAGGAAGAAGGGCACGTCGGCGCCCAGCTTCAGGCCCAGGGGCAACAGGCGCGACAGCGGCCAGTTCAGGCCCCACAGGCGGTTCAGCGCCAGCAGGGTCGAGGCGGCATCAGAGGATCCGCCGCCCATGCCGGCGCCGCTGGGCAGGCGCTTTTCGATGTGGATGTCCGCACCGGCTGCGCAGCCGCTTTCGGCTTGCAGCAGGCGTGCGGCGCGCAGGCAGAGATCGTCGGCGGGCAGGGCCTCGCCGCGGTCATGGCGCTGCAGCAGGCTGTCGCCGCGACGCTCGAAATGCAGGGTGTCAGCCCAGTCGACCAGCACGAAGACCGACTCCAGCAGGTGGTAGCCATCCGGGCGCTTGCCCACCACGTGCAGGAAGAGGTTGAGTTTGGCCGGAGCCGGGACGTCGTAGAGCGCTTGCATGTCTGGGGGCGATGGGGGCGGGCTGGGCGCAGTATGCCTGGCGCGGGCTCAGTCCTCGCGGGCGAGGCGCACGCGCAGGACGGCGGCGGGGGCAGCGAGCTGGGTGGCGAGGAGCACGCCCTCCGTCAGGCGATCGGTTTCGACCCGCCAGCCCAGTTGCTCGAAGCCGACCGAAGGCCCTTGCAGCGGCGCGGCGGGCGCGCCTGCCCAGGGCTGGCCGCGCAGCCAGTCGAAAAGGGCGGCGACGGGCACCGACTCCCCCAGCAGCTCCAGGGTCAGGGCGTCCAGGCTGTCGTAACTGCGCTGTTCCTGGGGGCGCTCAAGGCTGACGCTGGTGGGGGTCCAGCGCACACGGGCGAGCAGGGAACCGGTGGGCGAGGACAGCTCCAGCTGGCCCTGGCTGGCGTCGCCCAGCAGCTCAAAGCTGCCGCTGCCGCCCTGGGCGACGCGCCGACCGGGTTGAGGTGGGATCTGCACGCTCAGCTTGCCGCTGAATATGGGTGCTATTGGCGCGCCCGGCACGCTTGCGGCGGGCAGGGCGCGCGCGTCGGCGCCCAGCGGCGCATGCGCGCAGGCGGCCAGGGCTGCGCACAGCAGCGCCAGGGCCAGGCGCCGGGCACGGGGGCGCTGACGCGGGATCAAGGGGCGGCCTGCAGGCGTTGGCGGGTTTCCAGGATGGCCTCGTTGCCGGGCTCGTGCTGCAGCCCTTCGGTCCAGATCTGGCGCGCCTTGTCCTTCTGGCCGGACTGCCACAGCACCTCGCCCAGGTGCGCGGCGACGTCACCGTCGGGCCGGGCGGCATAGGCCTGGACGAGCCAGCGCTCGGCCTCCTGCAGACGGCCCAGGCGGTACTCCACCCAGCCCATGCTGTCGACGATGGCGGGCTCCTTGGGGGCCAGGCTCAGGGCCTTGACGATGAGCTCGCGGGCCTCGTCCAGCCGCAGCTTGCGATCGGCCAGCGAGTAGCCCAGGGCGTTGTAGGCGTGGTAGTGCCTGGGGCTGATCGCGATGGTGCGGCGCAGCTGCTGCTCCATTTCGTCCAGACGGTTGAGCTTCTCGGCCATCATGGCCTGCTCGTACAGCAGGTCGGCGTCGGCCGGCAGGCGGGCGGTGGCCTGCCCCAGCAGCTCGTAGGCGGCGGCCCACTGCTGCATGTCGCGCAGCAGCTGGGACTCGGCCATGAAGCGGCTGCGGACCTGCTCGTCGGTCTCGCCCGGCAGCGCCTGGATGAGCTGGCGCGCCTGCTCCAGATGACCTTGGCGGGCCAGCAGCAGGGCCTTGCGATAGCTGAGGTCGGCGCGCGGCGCGGCGGCGTCGATCTTGTCCAGCCAGGCCTGCGCCGTCTTCCAATCCTTGCGCTGCTCGGCCACGCGCGAGAGCAGCAGCCAGGCTTGCTGGCGGGCGTCGCGGCCGGCGTCGCTGAGTTCGGCGCCGGCGGTCGAGTCCTCCAGCCTCTTCAGGAAGGCCTGCAGAGCCGGCTCGGCGCGCTCGGGGTGGCGCAGTTCCAGTTCAATGGAGCCCAGTGCGTACCAGGGCGTGGGTTGATCGGGCTGTTCGACCGTCAGGCGGCGGAACTCGCCGGCCGCTTCGATCAGCCGCTGCGAGCGGGCCAGTGCACGGGCGTAGGCCATGCGCAGGCCGTGGTTGCCGGGGTGGGCGTCCAGCATGGCGCGCACGGGCGCTTCGGCCGCCGGCTCTCGGTTCATGAGGTCCAGGGCCAGCCCCAGGGCTTCTTCCTGGCCCGGGTCCTGCTTCAGCACCTCCTCGGCGAGCGTCCAGGCAGGCGCCGCGTGGCCGGCAGCCAACTGCAGACGGGCTTCGCACAGCAGGGCGCTCTGGCGCAGGGCGGGTTTCATGGCCGCGGCCTGCAGTGCGGGCTGCAGTGCGGTCAACACGGCTTGCGGCTCGGGTGCGCGGGTGAACAGGCCCGGCAGGGAGTGCAGCAGGGCCTGCGACTGCTGCTCGGTGCCCAGCTTCAGCAGGCTTTGCAGCGGCGCGGCCGTCTCCTGCGGCTTGTTCAGCAGGGCCAGCAGCTGCAGCGTGGTCTGGTGGGCCTCGATCGAACTGGGAACGCCGTCCCGCCAGGCCTTGGCGGCGACCAGCGCCTGCTCGCCGGCACGGCCTTGCAGCGCGATCTGCACGACGCGCTTGTACAGCGCCTCGTCCTGCGTGCGCCGGGCCGCGTCCAGCAGCACCTGGTAGGCCACGCCGACCTCGCCCGAGCGCAGCTCCATCTCGCCCACCAGCAGCTGGTAGAACATGGGGGCGTCCATATTGGAGTTCTGGATGGGCAGCGCGGGCGGTGTGGCGGGCTTGTCCCCGGCATCCGCATCGTCGGCGCGGGCAGACAGGGCAAGGGTGCCCAGCGCCAGGGCGCAGGCCAGGGCCAGCTGTGAGGGGGACAGCTGCAGGAACGGGGAACGCGGCATGAAATCTCCAGAGGACGCCGGCCGCATCGCGGCCTGCCGACCCATTCTAGGCATGACGGGCCCGCCCTCCCTTAGGACACCCTGAGCAGCGCGCCCAGGCCATGTCGAATCGCGCCTGCGTATCATGCCGCCCATGCCCGAGCTGCCCGAAGTCGAAGTCACCCGCCGCAGTTTTGCCGACGCCATCCTGGGCGCGACGGTGCAGTCCCTGCGCCTGGGCAAGCCGCTGCGCTGGCCGCTGGGCTGCGCGCCTGAGCGGCTGCTGGGGCAGCGGGCCGGACTGGCCCAGCGCCGCGGCAAGTACCTCTGGCTGCCCGTGGGAGAGGAGGGCCTGCTGCTGCATCTGGGCATGTCCGGATCGCTGGCCTTCGGGCGCGATCTCGGGCCGGCGGGCCCTCATGACCATTTCGATCTGCAGACCGACCGCGG
The DNA here is from genome assembly GCA_041905785.1 of Burkholderiaceae bacterium. Classification (GTDB taxonomy): domain Bacteria; phylum Pseudomonadota; class Gammaproteobacteria; order Burkholderiales; family Burkholderiaceae_C; genus Roseateles_B. Next base: position 27,301 of record JAYRKJ010000025.1, on the reverse strand, counting down.
CTTGCTGCGTCTGCATGACCCGCGCCGCTTCGGAGCCGTGGTCTGGTCACCGGGGCTGGATGAGCCGCCCGTGTCCCGGCTGCTGGCCGGCCTCGGGCTGGAGCCTTTTGACGAGCGCTTTACCGGTGCCTATCTGCACGAGCGCCTGAAGGGCCGGCGCGTGGCCATCAAGCAGGCCCTGCTGGCGGGCGACATCGTGGTCGGTGCGGGCAATATCTACGCTTGCGAGGCCTTGTTCCTGGCCGGCATTCATCCCGCCAGCCCGGCGGGGCGCCTCAGCCGAGCGCGCGCCGAGCGCCTGGCCGCCAGCGTGCGCCAGGTGCTGGCCCAGGCCCTGGAGGCCGGCGGCACGACCCTGCGCGACTTCAGGGACGCCCACGGCGTGGCCGGCAGCTTCCAGATGCAGGCCCAGGTCTATGGCCGGGAAGGCCAGAACTGCCGGGTCTGCGGCACGCCGGTGCGGCGCATGTTGCAGGGCCAGCGCTCGACCTTTTTCTGTCCTCGTTGCCAAACCCGTTCCTGAGCCGATCTTGAGTGCCTCCCCCGATCCCTTCGAGCCCATCGTGGCTGCACTGGCGCCCGACTTCGCGCCGCGCCTGGTGGCCTGGCAGCGCCAGCATGGCCGCCATGCCCTGCCCTGGCAGCAGACGCGCGATCCCTACCGCGTGTGGCTCTCTGAAATCATGCTGCAGCAGACCCAGGTGAGCACCGTGCTGGGCTACTACCAGCGCTTTCTGGAGCGCTTCCCCACGGTGCAGGCCCTGGCCGAGGCGCACCTGGACGAGGTGCTGGCCATGTGGCAGGGCCTGGGCTACTACAGCCGGGCCCGCAATCTGCACCGCTGCGCCCAGGCCGTGCGCGAACAGCATGGCGGTGCCTTTCCGCGCAGTGCCGATGGCTTGGCCGAGCTGCCCGGCATCGGCCGCTCGACGGCGGCAGCCATCGCCTCCTTCTGCTTCGACGAGCGCGTGGCCATCCTCGACGGCAATGTGAAGCGCGTGCTGGGGCGGCTGCTGGCCTTCGATGGCGACCTGGCCTCCAGCGCCCAGGAAAAGCGGCTCTGGCGCCATGCGCAGGCGCTGCTGCCCGAGCGGGCCGCGGACATGTCGGCCTACACCCAGGGTCTGATGGACCTGGGGGCCAGCCTGTGCAGCACCCGCTCGCCGCAATGCCTGCTGTGCCCGGTCCAGGGCCTTTGCGAGGCGCAGCGCCTGGGCAAGGCAGCGCTGTTCCCCGTCAAGACGCGCAAGCTCAAGCGCAGCCGTCGCGAGCATTGGTGGCTGTGGCTGGAGCATGAGGGGCGGATCTGGCTGGAGCAGCGGCCTGCGCCGGGCGTCTGGGCCGGCCTGTGGAGCCTGCCGCTGTACGAGGATGAGACGCAGCTGGAGGCGCGGGCGCGTCAGCTGTCCACCGCCGCGCCGCAGCCGCTGCCGCGGATCGAGCACGCGCTGACGCATTTCGACTGGGTGCTGCATCCGCGCCGCCTGCTGCTGGATCAGTCCGTGAAGCCCGGCGATGGGGCCTGGGTGGCGCGCGAGGAGCTGGGGCGCTATGCGCTGCCCGCTCCATTGAAGAAGCTGCTGGGCTGAGCGGCCACGGCCCTGCTGGACGCCCTGCGCGACTGCGGCCGGGCGCCTCCGCGCTTTCCCGGGTGTCAAACCTTTGATCCAAGGGCGGGATTGCGCGTATGCTTGCGCCCCGCCCGTTCCCGATTCCCCGCCATCCCCCCACCCCTCCACCCCATTTCCCACGCGCTGACATGAATGACCAGGTCAAGAACGCTCTTGAGTCCGCCATGCTGGCAGCGCTGGCCTTTGCGGTCTGCCTGTGGCTGGTGGTGTCCAGCGAGGAAAGCGACAGCGCGGTGCGGGCCATCTTCGGCGGCTTGGGCGTGGCGGTGAGCATCATCGCCCACGTGGCCTATGTGGGCGTGGCCCTGCACCGCGCCGGCCGTTCGGTATGGCCCTGGGTTGCGGTCATGGCGCTGGTGCCGGGCGCGTCGGTGGTGGCCATGGTGCTGCTCAGCAGCGGTTTGCCGGACAAGAACCCAGCCGGCCAGGGCCGGGAGCCCCCGCAGGCGGGCTGATGCCGGTGGTTGCGCGGCCGGATCGCCGAAGGGTGCTCAGTCCAGCAGGATCACGCCCAGCGGCCTGACGGCCCAGGCCGTCAGCACGAAGCACAACAGGGTGAGGCCCGCCGAGCCGGCGAGCGCGCCCCAGAAGCCCCAGCGCGACAGCATCCACGGAAAGGCCAGGAACATGGGCAGGGTGGGCAGCACGTACCAGAAGGTGTACCAGGCATGGTTGGCGATGCGCTGGCTGGGCTGGCGCTCCACATAGAGCCAGATCAGCGTCAGCAGCGTGACCAGCGGCAGGGCCGCCACCAGGCCGCCCAGGCGCTCGCTGCGCTTGGCCAGCTCCGAGATGCCCACCACCAGCCCGGCGGTGATCAGGTACTTGGTGATCAGCCAGGCCATGCCCGCCCTCGCGTCTTTCGAGTCACTTGGCGTCCAGCTCGCGGTGCCTCTTCAGCACCTGCCCGTGGTAGGCGAACTGCCGGCACAGCGTTTCCACCAGATAGACCGAGCGATGCTGGCCGCCCGTGCAGCCGATGGCCACCGTCAGGTAGCTGCGCTGGTCGGCCGAGAAGTTCGGCAGCCACTGGGCGATGAAGGCGCTGATCTGGCTCAGCATCAGCCGCACTTCGGGCTGCGCCCCCAGGAACTTGGCCACCGGTTCATCGCGGCCGGTGAGGGGGCGCAGTTCGCGGTCGTAATAGGGGTTGGGCAGCACGCGCACGTCGAAGACGAAGTCGGCGTCGCTGGGCACGCCGTGCTTGAAGGCGAAGGACTCGAACACCAGCGTCAGCGACTCGCCGGAGACCACCACCAGGTCCCGCACCCAGGCCCGCAGCTGGGCGGGGCGCAGCTGGCTGGTGTCGATCACGGTGGACTCCACCCGCAAGGCGGCCAGCAACTCGCGCTCCAGCTGGATGGCGTCCAGCAGCGCGCGGTGCTCGTCCTCGCCGTTCTCCTTGCCCGGCCCGGCCGTGATGGGGTGCTGGCGCAGGGGATGCGGGCGGCGCGTCTCGGAGAAGCGCCGCATCAGGGTTTCGGTGTTGGCGTCCAGAAAGATGGAGCGCAGGGCCACGCCCTCGCTGCGCAACTGCTTGACCAGGGGCAGCAGGTGCGGCAGCGAGCCGGCGCTGCGCACGTCCACGGCAATGGCCACGCGGCGCTTGCCGCGCTGCTGCTCCAGCTTCAGGAAGTCCAGCAGCAGCTCCGGCGGCAGGTTGTCCACGCAGAAGAAGCCGGCGTCCTCCAGCGCATGCATGGCGATGGACTTGCCGCCGCCGGACACGCCGGTGACCAGCACCACGTCGCTCTGCTCGCGCGCTTCGGGCTTGGCTTTCTTCATGGCTTGGCCTTTCGCGGGCGGGCGGTCTCGGCGCCACGGGCAGCCACCCGGGCCGACAGGTCCAGCATCTCCTGCGCATGGGCCAGGCTGGTGGAGGACAGGCGCTCGCCGCCCAGCATGCGGGCGATCTCGGCCACGCGCTGCTCGCCGGCCACGACGCGGACCTCGGAGCAGGTGGCGCCATCCTTCAGCGCCTTGGCCACCACGAAATGCTGGTCAGCGCAGGCGGCCACCTGGGGAAGGTGCGTGACGGCCAGCACCTGGCGGTCCCGGCCCAGCTGCTTCATCAGGCGGCCCACCGTCTCGGCCACGGCGCCGCCGACGCCGGCGTCGATCTCGTCGAAGATCAGGGTGCCGGCGCCGCCGCTGTGCTGGCAGGTGGTGACGGCAATCGCCAGGGCGATGCGCGAGAGCTCTCCCCCGGAGGCCACCTTGGCCAGCGGCCGCGGCGTGCTGCCGGCATGACCGGCGACGAGGAATTCCGCGGACTCCAGGCCGAAGCTCTGCGGCTCGTCCTGCGGCAGCAGCGCGATCTCGAAGACGCCGCCGGCCATGCCCAGCTGCTGCATCGCCTGCGTGACGGCAGCCGCCAGCCGCGGCGCTGCGGCCTTGCGGGCCTTGCTGAGGGCGGCGGCCTGGGTGTCGAAGTCCTTGCGCGCCGATGCCAGTTGGCGCTCCAGCGCGTCCAGGTCGGTGGCAGCATCCAGGCGGGCCAGCTCGGCCTTCCATTCCTGGTGCAGCGCGGGCAGGTCGGCGGGCTGGCGGCGGTAGCGGCGCGCCAGCTGCATCCAGGCCGAGAGGCGCTCGTCCAACTGCTGCAGGCGCTCCGGGTCCAGCTCGGCGCCGTGCAGATAGGCGCTGAGCGTGTGCGCGGCATCCTGGAGCTGGGCCTGGGCACCCAGCAGCGCCTCGACTGCCGGCGCCAGGCTGGCGTCATAGCCGAGCACGTCCTGCAGGCCGTCCAGCGCCTGCTGCGTCAGCGACTCGGCGTTGAGCTCGGCCTCGCTGAGCGCATCCAGGGCCTGGCGGGCAGCGTCCATCAGCGACTGCGAGTGCGCCAGGCGCTGGTGCTCGCTGTTGAGGCCGTCCCACTCGTCCTCGCCGGGCGCCAGCCGTTCGATCTCGCCCAGCTGCCAGCTCAGGCGCTCATGCTCGCTGGAGAGCAGGGCCTGCTGGCCGCGGGCCTGCTCCAGGGTCTCGCGGGCCTGGCGCCAGGTGCCGTAGGCCTGGGCCACGGCGCGGGCGTCGACCTGGGCATAGCCGTCCAGCAGCTCGCGCACGGAAGGCCCGCGCGTCAGGCCTTGCCAGGCATGCTGGCCGTGGATGTCCAGCAGGTGGTCGGCCAGCTCGCGCAACTGGGCCACGGTGGCGCTGCTGCCGTTGATCCAGGCGCGGCTCTTGCCTTGGGCGTCGATCACGCGACGCAGCAGCAGGGTGTCGGACGCGCACTCAGAATCGCACTCGAAGCCGCCTTCCTCCAGCCAGCCCCCCAGCGAGGCGGGGCAGTCGAACTCGGCGCTGATCTCGGCGCGTGCCGCGCCTTCACGCACCACGCCCGCATCGCCGCGCTGGCCCAGCGCCAGCTGCAAGGCGTCGATCAGGATGGACTTGCCGGCGCCGGTCTCGCCGGTCAGCGCGGCAAAGCCGGCGCCGAAGTCCAGTTCCAGCGCGGGCACGATCACGAAGTCACGAAGGCTGAGGCGGCGCAGCATCGGGCAGGGTTTGAGGTGGACGGGGATCAGCTCACGCCTTCATACCAGCGCAGTTTGCGGCGCAGGGTGGCGTAGTAGCTCCAGCCCTTGGGGTGGAGGAAGGAAACGGTGTGGGCCGAGCGCCGCACGGTGATGCGGTCGCCGTGCAGCAGGCTGGCCAGGCTTTGCATGTCGAAGTTCACGCTGGCATCGCGTCCGGCCACGATCTCCAGACTCACCTCGCCGCGGTCCGGCAGCACGATGGGCCGGTTGGACAGCGCGTGCGAGGCGATGGGCACCAGCACCCAGCCGGCAATGCTGGGGTGCAGGATGGGCCCGCCCGCCGACAGCGAATAGGCGGTGGACCCGGTGGGCGAGGCCACGATGACGCCGTCTGCCCGCATATTGGCGACGAACTCATCGCCCACGTCCACCCGCAGCTCGACCATGGAGGCGGTGGCGCCGCGGCTCACCACCACGTCATTGAGTGCCACGCCCTCGAAGATGATGGCGTTGTCCCGCCAGACCTCGCCTTCCAGCATGGCCCGCTGCTCGGCGTCGTAGTCACCGGCCAGGATGGGCGCCAGCGCCTCGCGGAAGCGTTCGATGGAGATGTCGGTGATGAAGCCCAGGCGGCCCTGGTTGATGCCTACCAGCGGGGTGCCGTGGCGGGCCATTTCACGGGCGAAGCCCAGCATGGTGCCGTCGCCGCCGACCACGATGGCCAGGTCGCAGCGCTGGCCCAGCTCGGTGTTGTCCAGCGCGTCATAGGCGGTGATCCCCGTGTTCAGCGCGGTGTCGCGCTCCAGGGAAACCTCCAGGCCTTGATGGGCCAAGAATTCGGCAATCTCTTCCAGGACAGGACGGATGCCACGCGCCTGGTGCTTGCCCACAATCGCCACATGTTGGAATCGTTTGGCCATGCGCAGAATTACACCACAGCGATCCCGGGCCCAGCGGCGGATCTCGCCCATGTCCGTACAATGAAAACCATGCTCGACGAGCGATCCAAATCCCTGCTGAAAACCCTGGTCGAACGCTATATCGCGGACGGCCAGCCCGTGGGTTCCCGCACGCTGTCCAAGGCGTCGGGGCTGGAGCTGTCTCCGGCCACCATCCGCAACGTGATGGCGGACCTGGAGGACCTGGGCCTGATTGCCAGCCCGCACACCAGCGCCGGGCGCATTCCCACCCCACGCGGCTACCGTCTTTTCGTGGACACCATGCTGACGGCCAACCCGGGCCTGCTGGGAGCCGAGCCCATCACCCTGGATGCCCATCTGCAGCCTGACCAGCCGCAGCGGGTCATCACGAGTGCGGCGCAGCTGCTGTCCAATCTGTCCAGCTTCGTGGGCGTGGTGACGGCGCCGCGCAAGCCCAGCGTCTTTCACCACATCGAGTTCCTGCGCCTGGGCGAGCGGCGCGTGCTGGTGATCATGGTCTCGCCGGATGGTGACGTGCAGAACCGCGTCATCTTCACGGCGCAGGACCACAGCCAGTCCGAGCTGGCCGAAGCCAGCAACCGCCTCAACGCCCAGTACGCCGGCCTGAGCCTGGAGGCGGTGCGGGAAAAGCTCAGGAACGAGGTCGACGCACTGCGCGGCGAGATCGCGCTGCTGATGACTGCCGCGGTGCAGGCGGGGGCCGAGGCCATGGCGCAGGAAGAGCAGGTCATCATCTCCGGCGAACGCAACCTGCTCACCGTGCAGGACTTCAGCCAGGACATGAACAGCCTGCGCCGCCTCTTCGACCTCTTCGAGCAAAAGACCCAGCTGATGCGCCTGCTGGACGTTTCCAGCCGGGCCGAGGGCGTGCGCATCTTCATCGGCGGGGAGAGCCAGATCGTGCCTTACGAAGAGCTCTCCATCGTCTCGGCGCCCTACGAGGTGGACGGGCAGGTGGTCGGCACGCTGGGCGTGATCGGCCCGACGCGCATGGCCTACGACCGCATGATCCAGATCGTGGACATCACCTCGCGCATGGTGTCCAACGCGCTGTCGCAGAAGTAGGCCGAGGGCAGCGGTCGGACCCCGTACAATCCCCGCTCCCGGCTCCCCGCCGGGTCGACTTGTCGTCATTGGCGACGCCTCCCCGGCGTCTGCATCACGGGGGCCGTTAGCTCAGTTGGTTAGAGCAGAGGACTCATAATGCAATGTGTCAACCAGCAATTTATTGAAGAAATACAATAAAAACAATAGCTTACGAAGCATCCGTATAAAGACATTCGTTCTTGTTTGACACGGATTTGACACCTAAATATTGTTCGTATAAAAGAAATCTCGGTGTCAAAGGCGCCTTCGCTTGATGGTTACAATGACATTTGAGTGGGCCAGTAGCTCACGCTTGGTTAGAGCAGCGGACTCATAAAAATTGTGCACCCGGGTCGGAAACGTCCGGTGTGAATGGCGTCAAATTCGGCGAAACCTACAGGCCCAACGGCCCATGGCAACGCCGAGCCAAGCCCCGTGCAAACGGGGAAGGTGTAGAGACTAGACGGCGCCCACCTACAGGCTCGCAGCCCATGGTGAAGGCATAGTCCACCGCGCCGTGAAAGCGGCATAACGGGGAATCCGTTGGTAGTTGGTTCGACTCCAACCTGGCCTACCACTCAACGTAGACGCTCTTGCGTGTTCTCGGCTGGGGCGTGACGTGAAATCAACGTCTGGCGCGCATCCCTGGCGTGTTTCTAGGGGCGATGCTTTCATCTAGCCCCAAAGATGGGGACCGCCAATCCCTGGGCAATGGTGGCGTGTACTACGTCTTCAATCTCGGTCGCGGCGCCTGTGCCCAAGAGAGCACCGGCTTCGAGATTTTTGCCAAACCCCTTACCTGTGATGTTGGCCGAGCCAACGACGGCCTCGGACCCATCCGCGACTACGACCTTCAAGTGAAGCAGTATCTCAGTCGCTGTTGATGCGCTGTACACCTTGAACTCTCCAGTTGAATCGCGACTTTCACGGCGAAGTGGCTCGAGGGCGGTGGCAGCCACCGAAGCCAAATCATGTGCATCTTGGGTGACCAGCGTCACGTTCGTACCTCGGTGCAATGCGTCCAGCAGCGGAGCTTGAAGCATTCCTAGTCCGCGTGGTTCTAGGTATGGGGACACTATGAGTAGGCATCGCTTCGCATTCGATACCAGCCGCAGTGCCTCCCGCACGTATCCATCGGCCGCTACACCCTCCACACGGAGAACATCCGGCAATGTCCATACAAGGCGGTCCGAAGGTTGACTGACGCCATCGTCCAGCCATAGGTCGCACAGGAGTTTCGATAGGGCCTGCGGCTCGAGGCGCGAGTGCTCGCCTTCGAGGCAACGGCTCTCGACTAGCGCCCGCCACAAGAGCGCATCCCCTTGGGCTCCAAGCTGCCCACGTGCCCAAAGCAACTTTGAGACGTGCATCGGCTCACCGACCATCATCCAGAGCGCCTGTGCGATTCGGCGGACGCCGTCCGGTCGGGCCAAACGCAATCTGAGGTCGGCTGCCGCGGACATCACAGCGTGGGCATGGCTTGCCAGGCGTTCTTCCAGAAGCCATGTTGGATTCGCAGGCCTTCGAACACGCTCGCCTGCGGGGTCGGCCCCCCGTAAACCGCTGCCCGTGACAGTTCGCGATTGAAGGCAACGCAGTTGTGCTCGCGATGCGTGCAGCCTGCGCAACTTCCGCCATCGTCGGAACAAATAGGGTCATAGACGCATTCGCGTCCCGATTGCGCCGCGTCCCACAGCCAAGTGTTCAGGCGCTGTTCGAACAAGGTGGTCAGGCCACCAATCTTGGTCTCTGCGTGCCGGTTCGCGTACAGCATGAAGGAGAGCGAGCCAGGGATAAGGTATTCGCCGACGCTCGAAGGCGCGAAACCGCTCCATTCGATGCGACTCAGGAATAGATGGCTCATCGTATGGAGCAACGTTCGCACCGCGCCGGCCTCGCGCTGGTTGTAGTAAGGCTCATGCGGCGCTTCCCGTAGGCCTGGAATCTCAGCGTACAACCGAGCCCAAGCTTCTTGTTGAGATGCCGGCATGAGGCCCGCGACCAGGCCGTTTTCCAGCAGCCATCCGTAGACACGCAGGGGGTCGAGTTGGAACCACAATGCCTCGGTCTCGGAGGCGATGGCGTACACCGGGATGCGGCCTCGGTCATCGACAGGGAAGGGCGTAATGACCGTCCGCGAAGGGTCTCGAGCGGTACGGGTGTAGCCATAAGCGCAGAGCGCTAGCGGGAAGTCGTTGACAACACGGATGTGCTCGATGCCAAGCAGTTCGGCAGCCTTGCGCTTGCCGTCTTCGATGTCCTGAGCGCCCGCCTCATCTCCCGCCCGGCGAAGCATGCTGGCGACATCGTCAATCGTGCTGATGTCGGTTTGGTCGAGGAGCGTCGTGTGCTCGACAAGCCACCGACGCGGCGCCCCGTTAGCACTGGCGCCTTGGTCTGCCAGCAGCTTCGTCACCGCGTCGATGGCGTCCTGACCCTTAGGCGTCCGTTTGCGCGCGTCGTACTGCAGCACCATCGCGTTGGTAGGGTCCTTCTTGCGCAACTCCTCGACCATCGCGGCCAGCATCTGGTTGTCTTCCGCGCTGCCAGCGTTCGACCGGTCGTGGATGGTTCCGCCGACGGTTTCGGGGAGCAATCCCCAGGTGCGGGCCAGCATCAGCGCCAGGGAGTCCTGAGAGCCCCGCAAGCGCCCTTGGACATCCTCAGGGAAGTTGATGAACGCGACGGTGTGCGGGATGTAGAGGGACGGGTCACCCGTTGGGACAACCCTCAGGTATTTCTCGGCCCGCGGACCCTTGGGCAATGAGTCGTTGTAGGCGCATTTGCAGGGCGTCATGCGGAGCGCCTGCACGTCCGCCTTGCACTGGGCACAGTACCAGCGAGCCTGCTTGACGCGACCCGGGTCATAGAAGGCCAAGTCCGCAGGCCCGTGGCCGTTTGGGCAGCGCATCTGGGGTACGAAAATTTCCTCCAGTCGCCCGCAGTTGTGAGCCTGAACGTAGCGCATCTGGTTCAGATAGCCGCCGCACGAGCAGCGACCATTCGACGTGGCGCCCCTCTTGAGCAGGTCGGTGAACTTACCAGTACGCGAGCAGGTGCGGCACTTGAAGACTTGCGGATACGGCGTGAACCTCACCTCGCGAGGCGAGCCCACCGCGTAGACAGAGCGCTTGTTGGTATCCCGCGGGTCGGGGTACTTCTTCACGAAGTCCGCAGGCCACATCGCCAATGCATCAGCGATGGCGTCGAACAGCGCTTCGCGGTTCACCTCGGCGTCGCCGAGCGCGACTTGCGTGACCTTGCACAGGCCGTAGTCATCGTGCTCGAAGACGGCCTCGGGCAGGTGCCGGAAGAGCACCTGGGTCTGCCCGCGAGAGAATCCCTTGTTTGCCATTTCTCAGTCCTTGCTGCGCTGCACGAAGGTCAGCAGTCGCGAGTCGCACTGGTCAGGCCAGAACGGCACCCCGGCCTCCACATCGCGCAAGCTCGTCATCGGGGCGGGTCGAACAGCGTCCTTGACCTTCTTCTCGTTGCTGTTGCGGATAGACATCTGGACGACGTCAAGCTGGGCCTCCAGCACGCTTCCGAGTGCCTGCTCAAGCCGCGAGTCGTACACGTTGTCGCCCAGCGAGTAGGCAGCCTTGAGCTCGTCCAGGAAGTCAGGTCCCATGTCGCTCATGAGCTGGTTTGCGTTGCTTCGCATGTTCAGGCCAGAGTTGCCCGTCTGCGCCACGTGCTTACCGTAGACCAGCCCGAGGACGATGCCTGGCAGCGTGCGCTGAGCGGCGTATTTTGCGAAGCGGTTTACCGGGACGGGCGAAACCATGCGGTCCAAGTGCTGGTGGTACTCGAGGAACCGGTGATAGATGCTCGATGCCCGCAGGGAGAAGCTGGCCAAGACAACCACGACGATGCCGACGTGACGACGGCCGCTGCGGCTTGAAGCCTGGATGTATTCCGCGGTCTCCTCCGGCACGCCGTCCATCGTCATGAGGTTCACCCGTTCCAGGTCAACCCCGTGACTAATCATGCTGGTTGCAACGAGCGCATCCAAGAAGCTTTCGTCGTTCCACTGTGGAGGGGCTTCGACGCGGTGCACCACGTCCGCCACCTCCGCGCTGCTCGAACGGCTCGAGTGGAACTCAACGTTCAGCTCACGAGCCCCAGGCCGAACCTTCGCCGCCACCTCTTCGAGCGCCTGACGGACACGGGAGCCCTTGGGCAGACTTCCGACGTAGTTCAGCGTCGTCGTGTAATGCCTCAATAGTGCGGCGACGTCTGCGTCTGTTCTTGCGTCCTGCAGGAAGGCCAGGGCAACCGACGGGTTGCTGAACAGGCTGCCAATTTCGGTGTGCAGGATTTCCGTGCAGTAGGCCGATGCGTCTGCCGGCGAGAGCGAAGGGCTCTTGAAGGCGACGAAGATGCGCGCCGTCTTCGGGGTCTGGTGCTCGTCCTTGTCGGGCTCTGCGTAGAAGCTCTTCATGCGGTCATAGCCACGTCCAGGGAAGCGTCGTGCGTCCTTGACGCCATAGAGGTGACGCACCTGGTTCTCGAAGCCTTCGATGGTCGCGGTAGCCGCAATCACCTTGGAGGGCTTGCCGCCAACTTCCGCCTCGCAGTGCCGAATCAGCGTTTCGTAGTGTCCCGCGAATGCGCCGAGCTCCTCCTGCAAGAGATGAAGCTCATCCTGGATGTGCAGGGCAGGTGCCGCATCACGCGGCTTGACAGTCCTGCGCTGCTTCTTGTCGACTTTGCAGCCAAAAGCCGAACAGTACTCGCCGAACGCGTAGCCGTGCTCGGGACACTTCCACTTTGCGCCACCCCAAAGCAGCCCGAACTTCGACTGCTGGCCCACGGTCGCCATCTTGTCGATGGTTCCGACGACCAGGGCGGGCAGGTGTCGGTAAACCTCATCGTCTGAGACATCGAGCGGCAGCTCCACGTTGCACGCGGAGCAGACGTGCCGAAATCGAACCCCCTGGATGTCCGCCTTCACCTTGACGGTGCCGCGGCCCAAGCACGCAGGACAGTCAGGGACAGCGCGAACCCATTCGAGCTTGTCGTCCGTGGTCAGGTTGCTCAGGTACTCCGGGGAGAGGCTGTTTGGAGTGGTGGTACTTCCGACGAAGTAGCCCAAGCGGATGGGCGCGGACTGATTCGCCGCTTCACCGAGCACCTGCAACCGCTCCTGCTCAGTCTCCCAGATGACGCGCATTGCCCGTTGCAGCTGCTGGATGCTGAGCATGCGCAGCGGAAATCGCAGCCACGCCGTCATGCCGAAGGACTTCCCGCGTAGCCGGTCGTAGAGCATTGCGCAGCAGGCGAGACCCAGGTACGCCTCCGTCTTGCCGCCGCCGGTGCGAAACCAAAGGACGTCGCCCCAATCGAGCACGTCCTTCCAGCTGCGCTTCTCACCCGCGGGGTACTGACCTTCGACGAAGTTCTCGCGGATTGCCAATGCCGGGAGCTGCGTAACGATGTAGACCAGCTGGAACAACCGCCAGGAGTCATACCCGTTGGCGAGCCTGCCGAACACTCGGTTCGCGGCCCGGAACGCACGCAGGAGCCGTTCGTCGGCCTTGAGCGCAGCGACCCCGCACGCGAACCGCCGAATCTCGTCGACGAAACCGTTGTAGTCATGCGTGCACTCGGCGAGCGCCGACGCATCCAGACCCAGGTCATTTCCGTCGAGCACGCGCTCTTTCCAGTCCCGCTGGTACTCGAGCATCGCCACATAGATGGCGTCAAGCGTCTGGAACGGCTCGGTTGACAGGGCCGCGAACCGCGCCTTCACAGCGTCGCGCGTCATGATGCGCGGCTGCTCGTAGACGGCAAGCGCTGCCGTCTGCACGGTACCGGCATCAAGGTCGGCGCGGACGCTCGTGTTGTGGCCCACCGCCCAGACGCGTCGGTCGTACTGGTAGTCCTGCGGCACAGGCAGGATTTCGATGGGCACGAGTTCCCCAGCTTCGAAGGAGGCTTCGATTCGAACGTCGCTGATAACCTTGAAGGCATCTTTGAGGCCCTTACCTTTTGTCAACGGCGGCGTCTCGGGCGTGTCGTTCTTGAAGTAGCACCCGATTCGAACTTTCCCATCAGGCCGAACGGTCGCCCGCACCTCCAAAGAGGCCTGCATCTGCCACTCGTCGGAGGCAAGGCCACTGACCCGGCTGGCCATGAAGGCATCGAAGGCTTCCTTGGTCTTGAGGTCGGGCTCGCTGACCTTGGGGCGGGTTCCCGGCCACAGCCGCTCGACGTCAGCGCTGTCGAATGCGTCACGGAGGGCCTTAGCCAGAACGGCTTGGACAACGCCCTCGTCGTGGAAGACACCGCCCGACTTTGGAACTCGAATGCGAATGTTCTTGACGGAAAGCGGCCAGCGTTGAACGACGTCAGCGAGGGGCGCTCCCGCGGAGGCGGTTTCCAGCACTCCAGTCTGCTCGCTCCAGGTTGGAAGATGCTTGGTGAAGACGCAAAAGCTCGCGTCCAACGTCAAGCCGATTTCTCCCTTTTCGTTGGGCTGGACAAGGACCTCAAACCCTATGGCCGACGGCGGCCGGCGCATGCTTTCCTTGTCGTCCCTCTTGTCGACGGAAACTCTCGGCTCGTCTACTTCGTCAACTTCGGCCTGTGCGCGTGCGCCCTTATCAGCAGTTGGCTGGCTCGCCGGCCGCAAGGCCGGCTTCCCTTGGGCCGAAGACGACGCTTGCACTCCTGCGTCAGCGCCCTCAGGTGCCGGCTCAGCCTCCAAAGCTGAAGCGTCGAGGTCTACAGGAGCATGTTGCTGCTTCGTCGGCCCTATTACCCCAAGGTGGCACCAGTCGAGGGGGTGCACGTTGGTTCGACGTGTGGAGTCGCGGCCAGCAAGCCGCTGTTCGAGTACTCTGATGAAGTGATGCGAGAGCGCGAGCTCGTCACGATAGGTAGGTGCGTACACGGCGCTAGACATCGGTGCTCCTCTGAATTTGATGGACCGAGGCAACCTCAAGCACCTCCACAGCCGCGAGTACGTCATGCAGCGCGGCATCGAGCTTTCGAGCGCTGGTCAGCGCCTCCTCATAACCGTCGCCCGAAATGACTGCGCGCAGAAAGTTCTTGAGCTTTCGACCTGCTGCCCGATTGCGCCCGCGCTCGTGCTGGACGGCCTTGAAAGTGGCATCGAGGAAAACTTGGGCGCGGTAGATGTCTGCCTCCCTGGCCAACACCTTGAATTCGTCGTACTGCTGAGGGGCAATCGTTTCTTCATCCCCATCCCGGAACCAAGTGAGGAAGGTTCCGTAGCTAGACGTCAGGCCGTTGGCGACAAGATGTTCGAACAGGGTCTTCTTGCTCGAATACCGCGAGATGATGCTTTCCTTCGTCTTGCGCCACAGCTCAAGAGCCACTCGTTCATCCGCTTTCATGCGGGCGGTGACTACCTCGCCGAGCCGCTGGAAGAGTCCGTCGTAGTGCCCATCAACGAACGAGACGACCTGCCAGCCAGGACGAAGGTCGCTCGGATGGAATCGTTGAATCGACTCCGACTCCGAGAAGAAAACATCGACTCGCTGCCCCGGGTAGTAGACATGCGAATCGCCACGCATAAAGCGAACTTCGACTGCAGTGCCAATGTAGGAGCCTCCGCCATAGTTTGCCGGGCCTTGCTCTCCGAACAAGTCGCTGGCGTGGTGGCCGCTGGTGAGGCTATCGAAGTCGAGTTCAGCCTCGACCGGCGCGTCGGTCACGAGTTGGACTGAGTGCCCGCTTGTTCCACGAATCGTCAGACTTGGGCGCAGTGGCGCGGCACGGGATGCGATTGACTTTGGCGCACGGAAGCCAAGCGGCTCAAGCAGACGTATTCGCTCCGCATCGTCTAAAGCTCGAGTCCAGGCGCCGTAGAGTCTGCTTTGCGACGCGCGCTCGAACTCAACCTCATGCGGGTAGAGGAACTCATCGACACGGTGAGATGGAAAGACGTCGAGGTACCGATGCCCGTTGGTGCGGGGGCACAACAGGATGGTCGGTGCGAGTTGACCTTCAGCCACCAGTCTGGCTTCTCGGCCCGCAGTGACGAATTCAATCCGACCACAGGCGAGAGCCGTGGCAAAGCCACCGACCGACCTCTCCAGCTCTGAGACCAGTATTTGAAGCTCGGGCTCAGACCCCACGACTACCCGAAGCAGCGGCGCAGTTGAGGTCAGGAACGCCTCGATATTTGATGCAACGGCCCAGAACTTGGCGGTTTCCTTCCGCTTGAGCATGAGTTCATAGGCCTCCTTGGTGGCCTTTACCAAGCCAGGCCATGTGGTGTCCCAGCAGACATCGCCATGCCCGCTGACAGAGTCGAGCTCGTCGATTCGAATCCGCAGGCTTCCGGCCCAGGATGTTGCCGCAGCTTGTTCAAGCTGAGACAGCGGCACGACCACCTGTCGGAGCCGGTTGTAGATGGACCAGCACTGCTTCAAGCCTGGGTATGGACGGCCCGCAGCGGCCTTTGCTGCCGCCATGAGACGGCGATGCAGTTCGGCCAATGCGTTGCTGGCTTCAGTGTCCGAGTCACAGACCCACAGAAAGCGGTCGGCAACCTTGTGAGGGACAGGGTCCTCGGCCTCAACGGCGGTCTGCGCATCTAACTGCGCCTGAGGGTCCCAGGCCCAGACGCTTGCCTTTCTCGGGTAGCCACACGCTGCAAGTACTGCATCGCCAGGTGGGGGGCACACTGCAAATCGCAAACTGGTGCAGCCGTTGGCGAGTTTGACGAGCTCGGCGAGCTGGACAAGCGTGCGTGGGTGCGAGGCATCAATGATGACTGCGCCGAATCGACGACCAGACGCACTTTTTGCGAGCCAGCCGGGGTTCGCCACGAACATACGGGGCTTGTCCGACTTGGCCGCGGTGTACTTGGATAGAGGTGTGACCTCCCATATGTCCGAGAGCCGCTGGCCGCGTCCAATTGGAAGGTCCTCGAGCGACAATTTGGACTCGGATACCGCCTGGGTGATGAGCAGCATGTCACCCTTAAATAGGGGTCTCGCTTCCTCGGTGGGAAGTCGTCCCTCAATGTGTGCATGCGTATGGGCGTGGTCGCCGATAAGCAGCGCCGCCGCGACGTGTCGAGCGGTAGCCGCCGTGGCTTCTGGAACCACAAACAGCAGAGTCTGTTCAGCGACCCGGGTGCGCAGCGCCGTGCGTACGGCAATGACCCCACTGACCTTCTCAAAAGCGAGCGCGCTGTTGGGAAGGACGGACCGATGAAGCAGCGCGTCAGTGACGGGTTGCGTAGAGACTTGAAGTGCGCTGTCCCACATTCACGCCCCTATGAGACGAGTCTTGGTGCCAAGAGCCTCGAGATGCTCGAGGTACGACCCTTGCAATTTGTCAGGGCAGTGGCCAGCGGCGCAATGAGCGAGTGCCAGGCCTATGGCCGCCAGATTCTTCTCTGCAACAGAGGTAGGTCGAAACACAAGTTGGGGCTTGCTAGGGGCATCTGGGCCTACCGCGACGCACTCGATGACCAGGTCATGGAGCATTGCATTCACGTTTCTCTTGCAATGGTCTGCGCGGTTTTCCGCCAGAACAGCGGCAAGCGAGCTGACTGCAAAGCCTGCTTTACCAATTGCTCCTGCAAGGGCACGCCAAGCCGGCAGCTTCTTGTTGTGGAACGTCAAGATGAGGCGGCCGTCCGCCTTCAGCGTCCTGCGGCTCTCGGCGAGGCACGCCGCAATCGTCTGCTCATAGTCGGCGGCAGAGACGCCTCGGCTCGAGTTCGGCACCGCTTCCTGTGATTCGTCTATAACGACGGTAGGGTCATAGATACGAAGCCAAGTGTGGAAGAGGCGCGCCAGTTCGCCGTACTGCACATCGTCGAAGTAGGGCGGGTCGGTGATGACGACGCTAACGGACCGGTCACATAGTTCTTGCCGAACGCTACTCCCTGTCGTAACCATAACGTCCCACTCGGTGCGCTTACGGCCCTTACGGCCGGTTTGAGTAGTTACCACGCGCGGGAGCGTGCTCTGGGCTTCGATGAGCCAGTGGAGCGCTTGTGCCGCAGATTCAAGCCGACGGGGCAATGTTCCCCGTCCGACGGGGGACAGCAAGTTCGATTCGACGGTAAGCGTTGACTGGGTGTAGCGGTGGTTCGCCATGCCCTCAAATGGCTTGAGGTTGAAGCGGTCCCAACGACTGAGGAAGGCCGGCATTTCCGCGGCCCCGAGGATGCTAAAGGCGAGGCGGTCGCGCGTGGCGGCATCGACTTTCAACGAGCGCACTGTGGTCAGGGCCTTCTCGAGTGCCTCCGCTTGGCGCCGCGTATACAAGTCGCCCCAGCAGGCAAAGCCATTGTCTAGAAGCCGCTTCGTTTCCTTGCCCGGTTGAATCTCGAGGGATAACCCAGGGGAAACGAGGCCCGCCGATTCGAAGTCGACGGGGTCGCCGTCCTCAATTTTTCTCAGTACGGCTTTGAGCTTCCGCCCGTCTTTTACAAGCTCCTGGACGAGTACAGGAGCCCATCCTTTCGGAATCTGCACGTCATGCCCACAGTGCGGGCAGCCAGTCGAATCTGCCACGGTCTGCCGAGCCTTGCATCCGCTACAAGTAAAGGTAGACACCCTCCGGTTGCGACGGGTCACGTCGCCGCATAGCCGGCAGCCGAAGAATGCGTTTTGGTCTCCGACGCGTCTACTGGTCAGGGATACCAGCGCGTGTGGAAACTCATAGACGAGCTTCCGGCAGCTTGCGCAGTCCGCCGTGCGTACCCTCAAGACGTGACTTAGCTCGGCTCCGGATGCGGTTCGATACTGGTTGCGAAGCGGTTCTAGCGCTTGCAGCGCCTGTTGCGAGGCGAGCTCCAATACGTCGGCCTTACACGCGGACAGGGCTGACGCTAAGCCACGGGCTGGCCACGGGTAAAGGTCTTGCGCGTACGCTTTCAGCCCGCGGCGTGCTGCCTCGAATGTCACCGTGCCGCCGCCACTAAAAGGGTCAGCCACAACGAGGGTTTTTCCGTATTTGGCGACTGCTGCGTCCAGCAGGGCACCCATAACGCTGTGAGGTCGACGTGCCCACCACCGATAGGACGAGACCACCGGCGAATGCACCTCTCGGTTACTCAGCTCCTTCGCAGCTCGACGCCCGAGGCCGCGCCAGTTGACGCGGGAAAGCAGAGAGCTCTGCGGTTGGTTAGAGGCTACGGGCATACGGCCCATGGGTAGCTTCAATGTTCCGGCTATCCGCCTGTCGCTGCTCCGACATCCTCGTGTTCATCTGCGGCCTCCCTGCCACGTCTTTCGTGCCGCGTCTGGCGCAAGCATCGTGAATCATTCTGCGCGAGGATTCTCTTCTGGACAACCGTGTTTGTGAGGGGGCCTCGCTCCATCTGCAGATTCCGGACCGATTCCAGACCCCGGTTGGCGTCATGCCAGAAAATCAGGTCGTCCAGTTGATTCTGAGACGCTTGGCTTATCGACCACTTTGGCGATGCCGCGCCGATTCAGCTCGGCTTCCAGAAATGCCCGGTCACCATCAGGTGCAATCTCCAGCCGCTCAAGTGTTCCGTCGGCCAAGGCCTCCCGAAAGTCAAAGGCGACAGGTAAGCTTTCAGGGAAGATGAATTCGGCCCCGCCGATGACTAGCTGCCCGATGCCGATTGCAGCGAGCGAGACTCGAAACTCGCGCTCTGCGCTGTACCTGGTGTCCTTCAGATATGTGTACGAGACCGGGTTCTGGAGGCGTTCACCATTTGCCTGGTGTTTGGCCCAGTCCACATAGCTCACGATGCCGTAGTTGACCGAGAAGAACTGCCTGTAACGAATGCCTCCATACTCGAGCGCCGCCGTTGCAGGGTCGAGAGTCTGATTGAGGCGTGCACGCAACCGACCGAAATGGAACACGAGGCATACCTTGCCGTGCTTGCCACCATTGGCGTACTCCGACCATATGTGCGCCGAGTTCATAAGTGAGAAGCAGCAAGCGTATGTGCGACTGCGCGCCTGGTCGTAGTAGTCCGCCGCAGAATAGCTCGGCGACCTTACGAAACGGGATGACTTGTTGCCAAGTCTATCCTGCAATAGTTGAGCCCCATCGTTAGGGTCCGCGCCTGGGAAGTCTGCGTACCGGTCTACGCGATTGAAATGAAGATAGCTGCTGTCTAGAGAAGCCAGCAAGTGCTCAATTTTCACTAGCTTGTACAGCAATTGGTCCTTGGGCGGCGCCGTCAGCATGGCAGCATGTGGCTCGATACTTCCCAGGGGAACCTGCGCGGCTCCCGGTGTTCCCTCGCTATACGTCATTGAAGTTGCCCCAGTTTGAGTTACCCATTTTGAACGCGACCTTCGCGCTCTAAAACTAGCAATGGTGCTCACGCATTTGCCTGCACGGCTTCCCGGAGACGCTTCCAGAAAGACCGTCTGAGGCCCTGAGCAGCAGGACGGGATACCAGTATCACCGGAGGCGAAATGGAAAGCCCCCTGCTCGGGGGCTTTGAATGAGCGCTATGCGAATGCCGCCTGACGTCGACTCTGCGTCCGCGAGGACCAAGTGCGGTCGCCGGCTTTAGCACCTTGTCGCCGCGGCATCTCGTCCGCGGCCTTGAAGGCCTCCAGCGCGCCTTTTTGGGCAACAGCCATGCAGGTCTTCGTGACGTCCCGAAGGATGCCTTCAAGGGCTCGGGCGTCCTCCAGCGCCGCGCAGTCCGACTTCGACCACATGTCTGCGAACTGCTCTGCTGCAAATCTGGCGTCCTCACCACTCCTGCCCTGTTCCCGCCGAAGCTGAATAACGGCGCGAGCACACTCCGCCGCGCCAGGGTCCATGCCGGCGGCTATCGCCAGTCGGACGTAAAGCCCCGCCCAGTCGCCGTCTCGGACTTCAAGCACTTCGCGATGAAGCTGTTCACAGGCCTCCGCGACAGGCTGTACTTGCCTCACAGTCTGGAAGACCTCCTGCACCTTTTTCATCAGCCGCTCATGGACGAGGCCATTGCGCCGGAGCCGAACGGTGGCGGGCGTAAAGAGCTTCTCGTACGCTGATGCAATCAGCGCTACCTGGTCACGCGTGAGCCCGCAGTCCAGCTTGTGCAGCACGCGCGAGATGTCAGTTGCAGAGAACACCTCAAGCGCCGCTTTGGTCGCGTTCGGCAAAAAGCGTCCGTCGGGTCCGATTGCCATGATTTCTCCTTGTCTGTAATAGTTTCCTCAAGCCGCAGGGCATCCCTGCGGTAACGCGTATAGGCAACACCGTTGGCATCAGCCGGGACGGTGACCGCGCTGGCGGCAGCTTCAGGTCAAGAATTGCCACGCCGCTCGCGCAGCGAGATGGATGCAATGGACTCGATACGTACGCCGGTCAGCCGATGCTCTGCGTCCTGCGTCAGCTCGGCGAGCCACACCCGTTCACTCAGCTGCTTGGGGTCGAAGCCTGCGTTCAGCCTGGCGTTCTTCCGCAGCATGGCTTGGATGTCAGCCCGCGCCGCCCAGCGCTCGTAGGCATCGAGCAGCTTCGCGCGCAGGTTGGTGTGCGGGTGATTGCGGGTGACAAGGGTGAACTTCGTGACCAGGCCACGCTCCAGGCTCACGTCGAGCATCCGGCCGAGATAGAAGATGCCGTTGAACGACTTGGCTTGGGTGACCGTGTCCTTCTTGCTCGCCTCGATTTCAACCCAATCGACGTCGCCAAACACATGCGGCGGGCGTGACTGCGGGTTGCGGCCCGTCGAATCCATGTAGCGCTCGAGTTCTGGATGCTCGTCAAGCAACAGCACATCCGGCCTGCGCGTGAAGTAGCGACGGTTGGCCTCGGTGTTGGCCTTGCCAGCATGGCCGAGCTCTGCAGGCGACAGGAACAACTCGCCAGACATCGCGGCCAGCTGTTCCTTGATGGTGGGCAGCTTGGTGCCAGGTTCTGCGGGCCTGGGCTGTCGCGCCAGGCCAGAACGGATGGCGTATTCACCCCAAACCCTCAGAGAAGGCTGGATGAGCCGGCGGGCGATGATGTACTGCTGCTCCAGCAGTCGGTGCTGGTCCTGCACCGAACCGACATGGCTCATGTTGTCGATGTTCTGACGGCTGCGGACGCGGTAGCCGGCGTCAAGAACGCGTTGTGCACCGCGTCGCGTGAGCCAGTAGTAGCGGCCCGCCAGATGGTCGGCGGTCGTGCGCGCGACAGTGGCCACATTCAGGAGCTTCTCCTCAACCAGCTTCAGCAGGCGGCGCCGGGTGGCATGGACTGCACTCTCGCTCGTCACGAAGCCAGGTCCGTTGCTGGCTGGATAGACCACGGCGTACTCGTCGACATAGCCCTGCATGCCGGCCACGGGCGCCAGGCGACCGCGGTAGAAGAGCGCCAGCTCTGCTTCACGCATCGAGCCCAGTACCCCAATGGCATGCAGGAGCGCGAGGTCTGCCGCGCAATCGTCGTCGAACAGCCAGGGCTGCACGCGCTCAAGCAGCTCACGGGAGTTCGGCATCAGCGGCGACAGCATGTGTTCAAGCACGATGTCGCTCCATCACGGAGCGAATGCTCGCAACATGGGGGCGGAGTGACGTGAAGAAGGCGACCAGCTTGTCGGCACGGTACCGGCCTCCCTCGGTCCAGAAGACTTCTTTCAGAGACGCCTTGACGAGCGCCCGCGCGAGCTGCGTGTCCTTCAAAGCCACGCCCACTTCTGCCGGCATTCGTCGGCCGATGACCTCGATGCTGATGGCTCGACCCAGCACCGCCGAGGCAACCCGGGCGAGTTCACAGTAATAGGCAACGCTGGCCGCGTCTGAAGACCCTGCCCGGTCGGCGACGTAGGTGTAGGTCACACGGCCCGAAGCACGGACCGCACACCTGAGATTGGCCAGACAGCTCAGCACGGCCCGCTCGAGTGGCTGCAGGTTTCGCTGTCGGTGGACATCAGCGGCAAGCGCCGCAGGCCCCGTGAAAGTGAGGTCCGGGTCGGCGCGGTGCATAGCAAGGCAGTGCTCGAACACCAGCGCACGCTTGGCCATGTCGCTGGCTGTGGTCAGCGACTTCGATGCGTCCGGCAGAACCAGGTCAAAGTTCTGCTGCATGTAGCGCAGGCCGGCGGCATTCAGGAAGTAGTAGAAGCTGGCGCCGACCTTCTTGCGGCCAAACGCTCGAATCGGCTCACGACGATTGACCCGGGCCAAGCGACTCGCAACGCTGGTGGCCTGTGCCTGGCGGCATAGCCGCAGCGTCAGCGCTTGCGCCTGCCGGTGCCGAGCCGCGGAAGTGGAAAGGTTCTTGAAGACCCACTCGCCCAGCTGCTTGACACTGAGGAGGCCAAATTGGGCGACGGCGAAGATGGCATCCCACTCGTACTGCTGAGCCTTGTCCCAAGTCGCAACGCCAGTAGCCCTGAATTTTTCGAGCGGCTTGGCCGAGGGCCTCTTGCGCTTGCGCGGTGTGGCAGTGTGCAACCGCGCCGCGCAATTTGCGTCGCTCGCGTCATCGCATGAGTTGCAGTCGCTCGATGCTGCAGACGCAGTTGTAGCGCCGGCCGATGCGACCGAATTTGCGGCGACGACCGCTGCCGCGGCCGATGGCCCGGGGTGTGGGGAAACAGCCTCTTGGGGCTGGATGATTTCTGAAGTGTTGTTTGGCATGAAGGCTCCGAAAGCGCACTCGCTTTCGGACGTATAGGCACTACGAGTGCGCCTCCGATGGCCGTAGGCGTGCTTGGCCCCTCCGGGACCCGCGGCACGCCATGGGGACGACCCGGCCGGGGGATGAGCGCTGCCGCGCTCCCAGCCCCGACCGCCTCATCCCCCTACCAGGGGACTCGGCGGTCGGCACTGCCGCCGGGTCGTCCCCATGGAGCCGGGCTTACCGCCCCGCTCCGACGGACCGGCTCACCGCCGGTCTGGCTCGCATCCGCGACCACCCCTCCGGGGCTCGGGCCAGAGCTCCAAACAGAGCCGAACTGGTCGCCCCCCGGCTACCGCATGCGGCGACAGAGCCACCTCGGCGTCCGCCGATTCGGCATCGCCAGACCGCCATCTCCTCCAGCAGCCGACGACCGGCGATGGCCCTTAAGGGCAGTACCTCCACCGCATCCACCATGCCCGCCGTCGCGCAGCACCGCGCTGCCATGGAACGGAGTTGCAGCATCGCCCGTGTCGCACCGACACGGTGGCTAAAACGGCAGTCGCTATACGAAGTCACTGCAACCAACCCGAGAGAATCCATGAACCACACAAAAACACAAACCGCCGCTTCGACAACGACCGGCAAGCCGCTTCACATCATGGTGCTCCAGCGGCTCCAGCCGGGCGTCGGACCGGGTCCCATTCATGTGGTCAAGAAGGTGCTCAAGCAAGTTGAGATGGGCTCGACGGTCAAGGCTGTCCGAGTGCCGGTATATCTCGACCACACGCTGCCGGCCGGTATGGGACGATTGACGCCCGATGACAGACGTGCCTTCGCGGAGCAAGGTTTGTCGGCCCAGGAAATCGCATACGTCGAGGCAAAGCTTCCAGACAAAAAGCTGAAGAGCGATGCCCACCAAGCAGCGTTCGACACGACCAAGGCCGCCCGGCTCCGGGAAAAGCGCACCAAGCGGCTCATCGCTGAGCTGTCAGCTGACCCGGCACTCGCAGCAGCAGTCGTTGCCGAGCTTGGTGACGCCTACACAAAGGACGAGTCTTCGCCAGAAATGCCAGAACCGGCGGAAGACATCCTGCCGTTGAGCACCAAGGTCTCCAACCTGCTGGTGCTCCTGAGTGAGCTCACTGGCGACATTGCAGCCTACAAACAGACAGCCAGAGTCGGCAGAAATTTCGACAAGGCCAAACTCAAGAGCATGTTCAGCGCGGAAGCCGCGCGCGACTGGCAGTTGTCGTGGTTCGCTTTCAGCCGCATGGTTGAAGAGGCCGCCAGCACCCCGTTCGCCCGCCCGAAGCGCTGGCTAAGCGACCCAGAATTGTCCAAGCTAGCCCTCACCCATGGCTACAAAAATTGAACGTGGGGAGCCTAGGTGGGCGGCAGCAGGACTTGAACCCGCGAGGCCCCATCTTCCCATCCGGTACGACTTGCCGCTGCAGGCATCCAAGCCGAATTCCGCGGTCATCGCTGCTGCGATATAGATGGTGTAGGCCTTACTGCCTCCCGGCGCCAGTTTACTGAGGTCCTGAACCGGCGCACAAAGCCCGGCCAGGCGGTGCAAGTGTCTTGGCTGCGCGCGTCCTGTCCCACGGCTTCGCAAGCGAGCTAATGGCTCATGCCTTGAGCCACCCGCGTGGGAAAGTGCAGTCGTCGCGCCATCAGTCCAGCGTTGAAATTTCCTGGAAACCCTTGTGGCGCCGAATAGCCAGTTGATGTGAAACTCGCCGTCCTATACCAGGGAGAAGAAAATTGGCTATTCATGCGGCCGTAATTCATAAGCTCATCAAGGAACAGCACGGCCCGGCGTCGGTACAGACACGCGGTGCCGAGCTGCCGCTCACCGAGCCGGTGCAGCACTTGGTGGGAAGAATCAGTGACCTATACAACGAGAAGGCCAGCAAGGCCTACGGTCGCTTTGAGGACGACCTGCTGACGTACCCGACTTCAACGGTTCTTCGGCAGGCCTTCGAGTCACACGAAATTGACTTCATTGACTGCTCGCGCCAGCTCATGGACGTTCTTGCAGGCAAGGCCAACCAAGCATCGCTGGCGAAGGGCGGCTATGTGCTCATGGCCCATGGCCAATCAGATTCCGGCATGCACTGGTTCCTCGTCGCCATCATTAACAATGTGGCCAGCAGCGCGGTGAATGAGGAAACGCTCGAAATCGTCGACGCCGTTCACGTCGACTTGGAAAATCTTCGAGTTGCGGGTAGGGTGAACCTAACCTCTTGGTTTGGAGGTGATGAGCAGGCTCGGTACGTGAACTTCCTGAAGCACCGCGGTGAAGTCGCGGACTACTTCAAGTTCTTCCTTGGATGCAACGTCATCGTCAAGGACGTCGAAGAGACGCGGAAGCTCGTCGGGACACTGCGCGAGTTCGCGAAAGACAGGGGCCTCTCCCTGGAACAGGAAGAGGAGTTTCTAAAGGCGGCTCATGACTACTGTCGCAGGCAAAGCCGGGATAAGCAGCCATTGAGCCTAGAGGAGCTGACCAACGTAGCCTGGCCGCAGGAACCTCACATCCTCCAGATGGCGTTGGCGCAGGTAAATCTGGGCCTCAGTGACGGGTTCGTTCCCGACTCTCGAGTCCTGAAGTCGTTGTTGAAGTACCAGGGGAAAAATCAATACTGGACCTTGGACCTCCATCGCGCGGCCTTTCTAAATGAGGCAGCTGAGTACCTGCCAGGCCCGAAACACTTGCTCCTCAAGAAGCTGCCAGACCATCTTGTTGCAGAGCTAGACCAAGAGGTGGCAGGCGATGACGACTGAGCTCACCTGGCAGGCTCTCCAGGGCATCTGCCGTGGCCTGCAGAATGCGGAGCTGGGCGAGACTTGGAAGGGTCGATTCCCTCTCGCCTCCGCCGAGGAGGTTGAGGCTATCAACACTTGCCTGACCCATTTCCACGATACCGGTCTTGAAGCCTCTCCACCGAGGGATGCCGTCGGCTATGCGGTCGGCGAGGTGGTCGACGTTTCGTTCTTGCCTCGCATCGGATTCGCCGTCGTTGCGGCGGACATGGATGGGTACCTCACGGTGCCGCAATGCCGAATCAAGGCTAAGAAGCGGTTCTTTCTGGTGGACGTCCAGTCCGCAAGCACAGACACCAACCAGCACGACCATGTTCGCCGGTACATGCTCGTTCTGAAGCTAGTGAAGAGCCTCCGAGATGCCGCTGCCTTTCTCGATGAGGACGAGCAAGCGCTAGTGTTTATTAGCGACGGTCGCTTCGACATCCCTGTTCGGTACACGCTCCATGACCTTAAGAATCTGGACGTTGATGCCGTTGAGGCGCTGACAACGCTGGTCCCCAGCGATACTCACAAGAAGCAGTGCGGTGGCATCCTAGCGACTGCAATCGTCGAGTTAGTCCGTGCGCAGCCTCCCGAGTCGCGCTTCTCGTACCTCCTAGAGAATGCGCAGACACTGCGCGTCGCCTACGAGCAGGGCTACAAGCTGTATGCCGCCGGCTTCTCATACGAGAAGTTGAAGGACACCGTTGAGACGGCGCGTGTTGAGTACGTCGCAAAGATTCATAAGGTCTTTTCTGACATCCAGAATCAGTTGCTTGGGATTCCCGTCGCAACTATCGTCGTGGCCACACAGATGAAGTTCGCGGGCGGGGTGGGGACAGAGTTCTTCGTAAATACGGCAGTCTTGCTGGGTTGCTGGGTGTTTGCTGTTATCACTATTCTCCTTCTCAGGAATCAGGCCCATACGTTGAAAGTCATCTCGGATGAGATTGCTCGTCAGCAGAGAGTGTTGGTCAAGGACTATCCGAGCATCGCGTCGACGTTCGATGAGCCTTTCGCATTTCTCAAGAAAAGGACTCGCGCACAGCGTGTTGTGCTGCTGTCCATGGATGCCGTCGTGGTCGTTGGGCTATGCCTCTCTCACGTTGTCTACTTCTTCCTGACCCCTTTTGCCTGGCCCTGGATGGTGGCGCTCTTGACCCAGCGAGCATCGGGCTCGTAGCGGACGTTTGGCAGGGCGCTGGCCGGCTTGCCAGGCAGCGTTTCTTGGCTAAGGCATGTGGAAGAAAAGGGGCGCGCCGAAGCGTGCCCCCCTTGAATAGTTCGGTCTCTTACTGTTCGAATGAGCCGCTCGCTCAGTGCAATCGCCGCCTGACAACCGTCACAGCGGCCTGCTGTTTTCCTTCGATTTCGTTCTTGAGGTCCTGCGACACTAGCACTGTCACCGCGCGCTCGACGTTGATGCCGGAAATCAGTGACCGTACGCCGTCGAGCGGGCAAAGCGCACGGCCCAGTTCAAGCAGCACGCGGCGGTCTCGCGGAACTCCGCGTGATTCCTCCATCAGCCGCCTTAGCAGGCTCGGGGCGCGCACCCCGCCGGGCAGGTCCACGATGGCGACCTCCTGCGTAGCTTGGTTGTCCAGCCACAGCCGGAGGCGACCGCGGTTCGTGCAGTCAGACAAGTAGTCTTGTACGGAAGGGTCGGCGAGTGGCATGACCAGGCGCATCTGCGCCGCGCCAGACTGCACGACAAACGTGAACGTCCAGCCGCCCCATCTTGACGTTGTTCGATCAGTCGTTCGGCGGGTTGATCTCGTCAGTCGTCTCGCCGGTGTCGAAGTACCTGGCAATGGCGCGGTCGAGG
>JAYRKJ010000004.1:0-275149 GCA_041905785.1 Burkholderiaceae bacterium | reverse complement strand
GACCGACCAGGCAAGCCCGCGTCCAGCGCGGCGCGCCTGGGCGAGGGGCCAACAGCCCCGGGCCGGCGCCGGGCCGCCCCAAGCCGGCCCCCTTGGCATTGTTTGTGGCTCAAGGCCGCAAACAATGTCGTCCCCTCGGGGGACCGACCAGACACGCCCGCGTCCAGCGTGGCGCGCCTGGGCGAGGGGCCAACAGCCCCCGGGCCGCCCCAAGCCGGCCCACCTGGTCCTGCCGGCGGCTCGATGCCGCAGGCAGGACCGTCCCCTCGGGGGACCGACCAGGCACGCCCGCGTCCAGCGCGGCGCGCCTGGGCGAGGGGCCTCATTCAGCCCAGCCGGAACCGCGCAATCTGCCCGGCCAAAGCGCCGGCCTCAGCGCGCAGGCCGGCCGCGGCGGCGCGGGACTGGTCCACCAGCACGGCGTTCTGCTGGGTCAGCGCGTCCACGCATTGCACGGCCTGCGTCAGCTCGCCGATGTCGCGCCGCTGGTGCGAGGACTTGCCCTCGATCTGCGCGATCACGCGACAGACCTCGCGGGCGCTGGCCAGCATTTGCTGCATCATGCCGCCGGCACCGCGCGCCAGCTGCGCGCCGTTGCCCATGCGCTCAACCGAGCTGCGCGTGAGCTCCTGGATCTCCGCCGCCGCACCTGAGCAGCGCTGGGCCAGGGCGCGCACCTCGGCCGCCACGACGGAGAAGCCGCGCCCCTGCTCGCCGGCACGGGCCGCTTCCACCGCGGCGTTCAAGGCCAGCAGATTGGTCTGAAAGGCGATGCCGCCGATCAGCTCGCTGATGCTGCCGATCTGTCCCGAGACCTGGTGCAGCGCCTGCATGTTGGCGATCACCTCCTGCACCGCGGCATCGCCCTTGGCGGCCACGGCGCTGGCGGCGTGCGCCATCTGGTTGGCCTGCTCGGCCAGGCCGGCGGTGCCGCTGACGGCGGCCGAGAGGGTCTCCATCGAGGCGCTGGTCTGCTGAAGGCTGGACGAGGCCTGCTCGGTGCGCTGGCCCAGGTCCTCGTTGCCCTGGGCGATCTCGGCAGCCGCGTCCTGGATGCGCGCCGCCGCCTGGCCCATGCCCTGCACCATCTGCTGCAAGCGCTGGCGCATGGCCTCAATGCCGGCCAGCAGCCGGCCCAGTTCCAGCGGCCGATCCAGCGGCACCCGCACCGACAGGTCGCCCTCGGCGATGCGCTGCGCCACGCCCACCGCCTCGTCCAGGCCCCGCAGCACGCTGCGCAGCGTCCAGGCCATCAGGGCAACGGCCGCACCCAGCAGGGTCAGGGTCATGCCCAGCTGCTGCCAGCGCGCCTCGCGCCGCTGAAGCTCCTGGCGCTGCAGGCTGGCCTGCACCTGATCCAGCAGGCGCTGGCTCAAGCTCAGCTGATGAGCCCGCGCGGCCTCCAACTGGCTCACCAGCTGATCCAGCGGGAAGGAAGGGTCGGCAGCGGCCTGCTGAAGCGTCGCCAGCAGCCCCTGACGCTGCTGGCGCAGAGCCTGGGCCAGGCTGGCGCCCTGGGGCAGGCGCAGGAGCAGCGCCTCCATGGCCTCGCCATGCACCGTGTAGCGGGTCTGTGCGGCGGCCATGGCGCCCAGGTCGTCGACCAGCGCGGCGCGGCTGAGATCGCGCAACTGGCTCAGCGCTTCGACGGCGCGCGGCGCTTCCTGCAAGGCCGCCTGGGCCCCGAAATGCACGGCGGCATCGGCCTCCTGCCAGAGCCCGGCCTGCACATGGAGGCGGTCGATCTCGCGCTGTAGGACCTGCAGCCACTGGTCAAAAGCCTGCAGGCGGGCCTGCGGCGTGGCGGCATTCGCCGCAGGGCCGGCCTCGCCCCATTGCCGGACCAGGGCTGCAGCCGCCGGCGCCAGCTCGGCAAAGCCGGGCGCCGCCGCCAACGCGGCCTGCTGGCGCTGCAGGGCTTGCACCGGGGCCGCGTCCGGCGCCTGAGCGGACGCGCCGTCCGGCTGCAGAGCCTGCTGTCGGGCATGCTGAACCAAGTCCATCACCGTCCACCAGCCCTTGTTGAGCCGCAAGGCCAGCGACTGCCGCTCGGCCCGCTGCACCGCATCGGCCGCCTCGCGCTCGGCCCGCAGCAGCGGCAAGGCGCCCATCACCAAGCACAGCAGGGCGGCCATCACCAAGCGCGTCCTCAGGCTTTGCCAGTACTTCATGTCATCCATCCCATCCGAAGCGGACCCCTCGTGCAGCGGTCCGTCCCCGGACGGTAGGCAGGCCGTGTGATGGGTCGATGACGACCGCTCCGCCAGCCCGCAGGCGCGTGACCTGCTTCACGAACCAGCCTGGCGGGCGCCACGGCCGCCCGGTCCGGGGCCGCAACGCCCATCCGGGTGCCATGCAGATGGGGCCCAGGTCCGTGCAGCCTGTCGCCTCTCGCTGGGGGGCCTCTTTCGGCTTGCGTACAGTCCGCTTCAACAGCAAAAAGCAGGTCCTCGCATGAACGCCCAACCCTCTCCCACCTGGTATGACCGCTGGCAGCGCTTTGCCGCGAGCTGTGTGCGCGGCTTCCATGTCTACGCCAGCTGGTTGGTGAGCATCAGCTGGCGGCGGTTCATCCTGCTGTCCATCCTGCTGATCATCGGTGCCAACATCCTCAGCAACATGCCGCCCTTCACCTGGCGCATCACCGAACAGTACGAAGGCACGCCGCCGAGCAGGCCCAGCCCCAAGGCCAAATCGACGCCCAAGCCGCCTGCGCCCAAGATCACGCGAAAGGACGAAGAAACGCTGGAGGAATCGGCCCGCAAGATCGCCGAGAAGCTGGGCAAGGGTGAGGACGGCGTGCATCTGGACGTGGCCATCGACAAGCACGGCATCCGCATCGAGCAGCGCCCCAAGGCCGCCAGCGCCCCGGCCTCGGCAGAGAAGGCCATGGAGGAAGGGGTTCACATCAAGCTGCCCAGCCTGGTGCTGAGCCTGCCGGCAGACAAGGCGGAAAAAGCCGATAAGGCGGAAAAGGCGGCGAGGGCGGACAAGCTCGAGGTGAGCGAAGAGGCCTTGCGCAACCAGGTCGAAGAGGCGCTGAAGCGGGCCCAGGAGCAGTCCAGGCAACAGCTGGACGAAGCCCGCGCCGCCCGTGACGAGGCCGAGGACGCCCGCCGCCAGCTCCAGGAGGAACTGGACAAGGTCCAGACCGAGCTGGAGAAGGCGCAGGAAGAGGCCAGCGCCGGCTGGCACTCCCGTGTGCGGGTGATCCACTGGGGCGAGTTCCTGATCGACTTCTCCGTGCTCTTCGTGCTGGCCTCGGCCCTGATCAAGGCGACCTACAAGGGCCGCATCCAGGCCGAGGTCAAGGCTGCCCAGGCTGCCGAGACCGCCGAGGCCGAGTCGCTCAAGCGGCAGGTCGTCGAGGCCCGCATGGCCGCGATGCAGGCCCAGGTGGAACCGCACTTCCTGTTCAACACCCTGGCCTCCATCGACCACCTGATCGAGACCGACCCACCGCGCGCCTCGCAGATGCAGCGCAACCTGATCGCCCTGCTGCGTGCCTCCATGCCCACCATGCGCGAGGCCAATGCCGCCGGCGTGCGCGACCTGGGCCGCGAGCTGGCGGTGATCCGGCCCTACCTGGAAATCCTCAAGGTGCGCATGGAGGACCGGCTGCAGACCGAGATCGACGTGCCCGACGGCCTGCTCTCCGCCGAATTCCCGCCCATGATGATCCAGAGCCTGGTCGAGAACGCCATCAAGCATGGACTGGAGCCCAAGGCCGAGGGCGGCAGCCTCAAGGTCCGGGCCGAGGTGCTGCACGGCAAGCTGGCCGTCACCGTGGCCGACACCGGCCTGGGGTTCGGACGCGCCGCCACAGCGGGTACCGGTGTGGGCCTGGCCAATATCCGCGAACGCCTGTCCCTGCTCTATGGCGGCAAAGCCAGCGTGACCATCGCCGCCAACCAACCCTCGGGCACCGTGGTGACCCTCACCGTGCCCTACCGCAGCCGCACTGATGAACAAGGAGCCCCGGCATGAAAACCCTCTTCAAGGCCTTCCTGATCCTCGCCCTGGGCGTGGTGCTGCTGAGCGTGGTCGGCGGCTGCAGTCTGCTGCACCATGTGTTCAGCGAGCCCGGCGTGCACATCACCATCAACGGCGACGAATGGAGCGACCCGGACGTCGGCGACTTCATCGGCGCCATGTTCGGGCTGGGCGTTGCAGGGCTGGTGCTCTTCATCGTGCTGCCACTGGTGCTGCTTTTCGCGGTCGGGCTGCCGCTGCTCATCGTGGGCGGCGTCGTCGGACTGCTGGTGCTGGTGTTCTGCGGCGTGGGTGCGGTGGTGTTTTCGCCGGCCTTCTTGCTGGTCCTGGTGCTGTGGCTGCTGCTGCGGCGGCCCAAGAACCGGGATGCGGCGGCGCCGGCGCCCCGCCCGGAACCCCGGCTTTGACCCCATGAAGGGCCGCCTCCGGGTCAACCCGTAGGCCCCGCGGCCCCCCTGCGCCCTTAGCATCGCGCCCATGAACGACATCCACCAAGAAAGCACCACCGGCCGCATCCGCGCCGTGCTGGCCGACGATGAACGCCTGATGCGCGAGCAGCTGCGCAGCCGGCTGCAGGAGGTCTGGCCGGAGCTGGACATCGTGGCCGAGGCCAAGAATGGCTTGGAGGCCGTGGAGCTGTGCCGCGAGCACCGCCCGGACCTGGTCTTCCTGGACATCCGCATGCCGGGCCTCACCGGCGTCGATGCCGCCCGGCAGATCGTGCAACTGCCCGACGACGACAGCTGGCTGGTGCCCGAGATCGTCTTCATCACCGCCTATGACCAGTACGCGGTCGAGGCCTTCGAGCAGGGCGTGGCCGACTACGTGCTCAAGCCCGCCGAGCGCGAGCGCCTGGCCATCACCGTGGCCCGCGTCAAGAAGCGCCTGGCGCTGCGCCGCGACAGCGATGCCGATGGCCCCGAGACCCGCGCCGCCCAGCCCATGCAGCTGCTGCTGCACAAGCTGTCAGCCCAGCTGAATCCCGGCGCAGCTCCCAAGTACCTGCAGTGGATCCAGGCGACCGTCGGCCAGACCATCCAGATGATCCCGGTCGAGGACGTGCTCTTCTTCATCTCCGACGAGAAGTACACGCGGGTCCAGACCGCGGCGCTGGAGGCCTTGATCCGCAAGCCCATCAAGGAGCTCGTCGACGAGCTGGACCCGCAGCTGTTCTGGCAGATCCACCGTTCCACGCTGGTCAGCGTCAAGGCCATCGCCGGCATCAGCCGGGACTTCCGCGGCCGTCAGCTGGTGGGCATCAAGGGCCTCAACGAAAAGCTCGAGGTGAGCCGCAGCTACACCCACCTGTTCAAGGGCATGTGATCAGGCACCCGCTGCCTCGCCAGGGGCAGCGGTGGCCGGTCGCAGGCTGGCCACGAAGCAGCATTGCGCCAGCCAGTAGGCGCTGAGGATCAGCAGCGTGGCGTGGGGCAGTTGGCCGGCGAAGGCGAACTTGTTGATTGCGATCATCGCGTCCGAGAACAGGAACAGCGTGCCGCCCCAGGCTGCGCGGCGCGCCAGGGCCTCGTCCGGCCCGCCCATGCTGGTGCGCCACCAGGCCCAGGCCTGGGAGGCCATGCTGGCCAGGCAGCCCACGTAGACCAGCACCGGAACGCGCAGATCGCCCGGAATGCCGGGCCACAGCCGGTGCAGCACCGCCGCGGCCACCAGCGCATAGAGCAGGAAGGGCCACCAGGGCCGGCCAAAGCGCGATCGCTGGCAATAGCCCAGGATGTAGCACAGGTGCGCGATCAGAAAGCTCACCAGGCCCGGCAGGAAGCCGGCCTCGGGCCAGAGCAGGGCGATGTCGCCGCCCAGCGAGAACAGCAGCCCCCAGCGCAGCCAGCGTGCCGCCTTGGGGCTGTCCGCGCCGCGGGGCCAGGCCCACAGCATGATCAGGAGGGTGGTGAGCGGCTTGGCCGCAAAGCCCAGTTCCTCGTTCAGGCCCAGCCCGCCCAGCGAGGCGATGGCAATGCAGGCGGACACGAGGATAAGCAGGGGCAGCAGGAGGGGAGATCGCATGGCTCGGCATTCTGGCCGCGCATGGCAGCGCCAGAGGCCGGGGTTAGCCCGCAAATCCGGCCCCGGCCTGCGCCATCGAGCGCCTAGCGCTGCCTCCATCACAAATGTCGTTCTGGAGACAAGTCTCTAATCCGTGCCGATTCGTCGGCGGCGGGCGACAGTCCGGGCATTTTCCCTCGCTCTGTTGCCACGAAGCCTTCGCAGAATCGGTCTCCCAAGTGATTCCAGGGTGAAGCCAGGCGCTTGCCCACACGACGACAAGAGGAGACTTCCATGCACCGCTTCCCGCAGGCCGGCTCGCACGCAGACGCCAAACGCCCCCAACGCCATGCCCCCCGTCTGCGCCTGCTGGCGCTGGCAGGCCTGGCCCTGTGCGCCGGCCAGGCCCTGGCCTCCGGCTATCGGTTCGGCACCCAGAGCGCCGCCGCCGAAGGCACGGCCAATTCCAACGGCGCCGAAGCCGCTGATGCCAGCACCATCTTCGCCAACCCGGCCGGCCTGACGCGCCTGAGCAAGGGCTGGCACGTCAGCGGCGTGCTGGACTATGTGGATCCCAAGGTGAAGTTCACCGACGCCGGCTCCTACATCAGCCTGCCCGGCTCGGGTTTCCAGCCCAAGGCCACATCGGTGGCCGGTGATGAGGTCGCACCCACCAAGGCCACCTGGGTGCCGCACCTCTATGGCGCCTACAAGGCCTCGGATACCCTGGCCTACGGTCTGGGCATCTTCGTGCCCTCCGGCGCCAAGCTGGACTACCGCCCGGACTGGGGCGGCCGCTACAACGTCAACTTCGTGGAGCTGAAGTCCCTGGCCTTCAATCCCAACGTGGCCTGGAAGCCGGCCAAGCAGCTCTCGCTGTCCGCCGGCCTGACGGCCGAGTACATGCACGGCGACATCAAGCGCGCCGTGCCCTATGGCAATGCCTATGCAGCCGGCCTGCTGGCCGCCGCCCAGCAGGCCGCCGCCGCCGGCGCCTCCGGCATCGCCGTGCAGCTGCAGCAGCAGGCGGCCCTGGTCTATGCCAACCCGATGTTCGACGGCGGCGTGCACGTCAAGGGTGCCGACTGGGGCTTGGGGCTGAACCTGGCCCTGTTGTGGGACCTGGACGAGCAGACCCGCGTGGGCCTGGCATGGCGCTCGGGCATCCGTCACAAGCTCAAGGGCAGCGCCGACTGGACCCAGCCGGCCACCCTGCCCGCCAATGTGCTGGCCGCCGCGACCGGCAGCCCCTACGACGGCAAGGGCAAGCTGGACCACAACGACTCCGGCGCCAGCCTGGCGGTGAAGACGCCGGACTCGCTGTCCTTCCAGATCTTCCACCAGCTCAACAAGCGCTGGGCGCTGATGGCCGATGCCAGCTGGCACCGCCAATCGGCGCTGGAGGAG
This sequence comes from Burkholderiaceae bacterium, assembly GCA_041905785.1. GTDB lineage: Bacteria > Pseudomonadota > Gammaproteobacteria > Burkholderiales > Burkholderiaceae_C > Roseateles_B. The sequence goes on along the minus strand of JAYRKJ010000004.1, from coordinate 267,748 downwards.
CTGCGCATCAAGTTCGACAGCACGACCCCGCCCTCCATCACGCCCGAACACTGGAAGAACGTCTGGCGCGCCTCCATCGGCGCCCAGTACCAGGTCAATGACCAGCTGACCCTGCGTGCCGGTGTCGCCCGCGACAAGTCTCCGGTGACGGGCCAGTACCGCGGCGCCGCCCTGCCGGATTCCGACCGCGACTGGCTGGCCTTCGGTCTGAACTGGAAGCTCAGCGCGCAGACCAGCGTCGACCTGGCCCTGGGCCACGTCAAGCTGAAGGACGCGCCCATGTCCATCACCGACGACGCCGAAGGCGAGAAGCCCTGCAACTGCAGCAACGCCACCGTGCGCGGCAACTACCAGAGCAAGGCCACCAGCCTGGGCCTGCAGCTGAACCACAGCTTCTGAGCCCCGGCCGCGCTGCCGACAAGACAAGACCTGACCCCGCGGGAGCCCTGCGGCTCCCGCCCTCACACTGAATGGAGTCCCTCATGGACCGTCGCAATTTCCTGCGCCGCTCGATCGTGCAGACCGGCGCCCTGATCACCGCATCCTCCGCCCTGGGCGGCCTCGCCGGCTGCATGGGTGGTGGCGACAACGGCAGCACCGTGCTGCCCCTGCCTCCCACCTTCCCCGGCAGCAGCACGCCGCTGCCGGACACGCCGTCCGCCAGCGGCGCCTTCAAGTTCCCCCAGAGCGTGGCCTCGGGCGATCCGCGCAGCGACGGCGTGCTGCTGTGGACCCGCGTGGTGCCGGCCGGCGCCGATGACATCACGCCCAGCAGCGTCGATGCCAACTTCAAGGTCCGCCTGCGCATCACCACGGCCGACAACAGCGCCCTGCTGGGCAGCAACACCGCCCTGGCCGGCAGCTTTGACGCCGACCTGGAAGTGCCGGTCTATGCCTTCTACGACAACACCCTGCGCCACCGCATCAGCGGCCTGAAGCCTGCGACCACCTATTTCTACCAATTCCAGGCCGGCGACAGCCGCTCCAAGGTGGGCCGCTTCAAGACCGCCCCCGCGAGCGACGCCGACATCGACAGCCTGAAGTTCGCCTTCACCACCTGCCAGGACTGGAGCGTCAACCACTGGGCCGGCATGGTCGAGCTGGCCAAGGAGCCGGTGGACTTCGTCGTGCACCTGGGCGACTACATCTACGAAGCCGTGGGCGCGGACTACCAGGCCGGCGGCGCCGAACCTGCCCATACGGCCTTGCTGCTGCCCAATGGCACCGACCTGCCCGGCAAGGGCAAGTACGCCACCAGCCTGGCCGACTACCGCTACCTCTACAAGCGCTACCGCAGCGACGCCCGCCTGCAGGCCGTGCACGAGCGCTTCGCCTTTGTCGCGATCTGGGATGACCACGAGTTCTCCGACGACTGCTGGCAGGACCGCGAGACCTACGACAACGGCACGTTCAACGCCGCCACGCAGGTCGGCGACAACACCGCCCAGACCTCGCGCCGCCGCTCGGCCAGCCAGGCCTGGTTCGAGTTCATGCCGGCCGACGTCAGCTTCACGCTGGACCCGGGCTACGGCATCAGCAACATCCGCATCTATCGCGAGCTGAAGTTCGGCAAGCTGATGCACCTGGTGATGACGGACCAGCGCCTCTACCGCGCCGACCACCTGATCCCCGAAGCGGCACCCAACCCGCTGACCGGCCAGCAGCTGGGCCAGATCGGCGCCCGCTACATGGTGCCGGAGGCCTCGCTCAACGCCGTCGAGCAAGCCAAGCTGGCCGCAGGCAAGCAGCTGCCCGACCCGCTGGGCCTGGTCAGCGTGCTGGGCGCCGCCCAGCGCCAGTGGTTCATGCAAACCCTGGCGGGCTCCACCGCGCAATGGAAGATCTGGGGCAACGAGACCTCGCTGCTGAAGATGTCCGTGGACGGCGCCGCACTGCCAACCGCGCCGGCCGCCTTCAAGCAGCGCATCCTCCTCAACGCCGACCAGTGGGACGGCTACAACGCCGAACGCCAGGCGCTGATGCAGCACATCGTGGACAACAAGATCAGCAACGTGGTGGCCGTCACCGGTGACATCCACGCCTTCTTCGCCGGCCAGGTGATGGTCGACTACAAGGCCGCGACGCCCGTGCCCGCCATGGTGGACCTGGTCACGGCCGGCATGTCCTCCAACAGCTTCTTCAGCTACTTCCTGGGCGCTGCCAGCCAGCCCGGCTTCAGCGACCTCAAGCCCCTGGTGGCCACCAGCGAGGCCGAGGCCGAAGGCATTGCGATCAAGATGCTGTCCGTGGCCATCGCGCAGGCGGCCGGCGTGACCGACCTCAGCAACGCAGCCGCCATCCAGGCCGCGGTGATGGGTGCCATCGGTGCCGGCAAGATTCCGGCAGCGGCCGTGCAGCCGACGCCGGGCCTGTCCCCCGCCCCCATCAACACCTTCGACGAGACGCTGATGGGCGGCATGGGCGGCGTGATCGCCAACACCATCGCCACGCTGGCCGCTGCCAGCCGCTCGGCCGCGGCGATGACGCTGTACGGCCTGATCCAGCAGAAGCTGGCGGCGGCGCTGGGCATCCCGCCGGCCGGCGTGCCCTCGAGCGAAATCGTCAAGCGTCTGAACCCGCTGGCCAATGCCACCACCGGCGCCGCCCCGGCCGTCAACAACCCCTGGATCAAGCATGTGGACAGCAATGCCCAGGGTTATGCCGTGGTGAGCCTGAGCAAGACCGAGCTGGTCTGCCAGTTCAAGAAGGTCAAGCCGCTGAGCGGTGGCGCAGCGCCCGCGGACGCCATCGCCAGCATCAAGACGGTGCGCGTGCCCAGCGGCAGCGCGACGCTGACGGTGAGCTGAGCTGCATCGGACGCCTCATGGGAAGGGCTGCCTGCGGGCAGCCCTTTTTCATGGCGAAACGCCAGCGTGTGCGGGCGTCAGCGCAAGACCTGACCCCGCGCAGCTGGAGGCCTGGCAGCACGTCATGGCGCGTCAAGAACTTGATGCCACAGGGCATCCCCGCTGCGGCGCGCCTCGTTCATCGGGACCAACAGCTTGCCCGCAGCGTGCCCAGGCCCCTCAACGCTCATTCTGCTTCGCCGCCGCCGCAGCAGCGGCCGCCTTCGCCGCCAGTTCCTCGCGCATGCGCTTGAGCTTCTCGCGCGGGTCTTCCTTGATGCCGGACTCGTGCAGTCGCATCTCGGCGATGAAGCGGCTGGGGATGCCCATCACCATCTCGCGGGCCTTCTTGCGGCGGCGCAGGGTGCTCACGGCCAGCGTGGTGCGGGCGCGGGTGATGCCCACGTACATGAGGCGGCGTTCCTCCTCCAGGCGCTGGGCGGTCATCTCCTCGTCGTCGGCCTTGAAGGGCAGCAGGCCCTCGTTGACGCCGGCCAGGAAGACATGCGGCCATTCCAGGCCCTTGGAGGCATGCAGGGTGGTCAGCACGACCTGGTCCTGCTCCTCGCCGCGCTCGGACAGCGAGAGGATCACGCTGATGGTCTGCGCGACCTGCAGCACGGTCTGCTTGGGTTCCTCGAAAGTGGCGCCGCCGTCCTGGGCCAGTTGCCCGCCGCAACGCTTGGCCACCCAGTCGACGAAATCGAGCACATTGCTCCAGCGCGCAGCGGCAGCCTTCTCGTTCTCGTCATTGTCGTAGAGGTGCTGCTCGTAGCCGATGTCCTTGAGCCACTCCAGCATCAGCGTCTTGGCATCCTCGGCGCCCTCGGTATGGCGTGCGCGGTACTCCAGGTCATTGAGGTAGCGGCCGAACTCGTGCAGGGAGCCGATGGCCTTCTTGTTGAGCACGGTGGACAGCGAGTCCGAGAACAGGGCCTCGTACATGCTGATCTTCCACTTGCCTGCGAACTGGCTCAGCGCGCCCAGCGTGGTGTGGCCGATGCCGCGCTTGGGTGTGGTGACGGCGCGCAGGAAGGCGGGGTCGTCGTCCTGGTTGACCAGCAGGCGCAGCCAGGCGCAGAGGTCCTTGATCTCGCTCTTGTCGAAGAAGCTCTGGCCGCCGCTGACCTTGTAGGGAATCTCCGCGCGACGCAGGGCCTGCTCGAAGATGCGCGCCTGGTGGTTGGCGCGATAGAGGATGGCGAAGTCCGCGAACTTGACCTTGGCCCCGAGGCTGGCACGGAGGGCCTGGATGCGCGCCACCGCGCGCTCGGCCTCATGCTCCTCGCCGTCGGCCTCGACCAGGGCGATGGGCTCGCCGTCGCCGTACTCGCTCCACAGCTTCTTCTGGAAGAGCTTGGGGTTGGTCTCGATGACGTTGTTGGCCGCGCGCAGGATGGCGCCGGTGGAGCGGTAGTTCTGCTCCAGCGGAATGATCTTGAGGTTCGGGTAGTCGACCGGCAGGCGCTTGAGGTTCTCGATGGTGGCGCCGCGCCAGCCGTAGATGCTCTGGTCGTCGTCGCCCACGGCGGTGAACATGCCGCGCTCACCCACGATGGCCTTGAGCAGCTCGTACTGCACGGAGTTGGTGTCCTGGTATTCGTCCACCAGCACGTAGCGCAGGGTGTCCTGCCACTTGCCGCGGGCCTCGGCGTCCTCGGTCAGCAGCTTCAGGGGCAGGCTGATGAGGTCGTCGAAGTCCACCGCCTGGTAGGCCGCCAGGCGCTCCTGGTAGCGGCCCATCACGACGGCGGCCACGCGTTCCTGCTCGTCCTTGGCGGCCTTGAGCGCCATCTCGGCGTTGAGTCCCTGGTTCTTCCACAGCGAGATGGTCCACTGCCACTGCTTGGCCATGTTGGCGTCGGTGGTGCCGCCGGCATCGCGCAGCACGCCCAGGACGTCGTCGCTGTCCAGGATGGAGAACTGCTCCTTCAGGCCCACGCGCGTGCCTTCCTCGCGCAACAGCCGCACCCCCAGCGAGTGGAAGGTGGAGATGGCCAGATCCTTGGCCGCCCGCGCACCCACCAGGCCCTTGGCACGCTCGCGCATTTCCTGGGCGGCCTTGTTGGTGAAGGTGATGGCGGCGATGTTCTTGGCCTGGTAGCCGGCCTGCAGCAGGCGGGCGATCTTGGTGGTGATCACGCGGGTCTTCCCCGAGCCTGCGCCCGCCACGACCAGGCAGGGCCCATGCAGGTGATGCACGGCTTCGAGCTGGGCGGGATTCAGGGTGGAGGTGGGATCGACGGACATGGCAGCAGGAGGCAGTCCGGCGCCCTCGGCACCGGGCCGCGCATCATACAAGCCGGCCCTGACAAGGCGCCGCCCGTGCGTTCCTCGGCTGACAGCGGGCCTCGCCCTCCCTATGATGAGTCCACCTGGACTGGCAAGGATCCGCATGAAGGGACGCTGGCTGCTGAGCGCTGCCGCCCTGTGCGCGGCATGGGCTGCGATGGGGGCCAACGCACAGGAACTCCTGGCCGTGGGCACCAGCTTTCCCCGGCTTTTCGTGCCCGCCGCGGGCGGCACGGTGGAAGGACTGGGCGTGGACTTGCTGCAGGCGGTCGCCCGGCAGCGCGGCTGGCAGCTGCGCTTTGAGCTCTATCCCTGGCCGCGCGCACAGGCCATGGTGGAGCATGGGCAGGCGCAGATCCTCATCGGACCCTATCGCACGCCCGAGCGTGAGCTGCGCTTCAGCTTCACCGCCTCGGCCTTCTACGAGGACCGTCTGGTGTTTTATGGCGGCCCGGCGCCGCGTCCGCTCTGGCAGGGCGACTATCGCGCGCTGGCGGGCCTGGAGATCGCCCAGGTGGCCGGCTGGGCCTATGGCGAGGCCTTCGAGCAGGCCCGACCGCTGCTGCGCCTGACCACCGTACGCGACGTGGAGACCGGCCTGCGCATGCTGCGCACCGGTCGGGTGGCGCTGCTGGCGACGAATGAACGCAACACCCAGCCGGTGCTGGCCAACTTGGGCTTGCTGCAGCAGTTGGCACCGGTGGAAGGACCGCCCATCGGCCAGCTGCGCGGGCATTTCGCCTGTCCGCGCCAGCCTCCCGGCCCGGCCTTGTGCGAGGCCCTCGAGCAGACCCTGCAGCAACTGCGCCGCAGCGGCGAATGGCCCAGGCTCAACCAGAAATGGGGCGTGGGCCTGCCCGAGCCGGAGGGCATGGGCAATGCCTGGTGGCGTTCGCCCGCCCGCTCCCTCAAGCCCTGAGGGCGAAGCGACGACGGCGCCGCCGCTTCAGCTGTGCAGCTGGCTCGCCACCCACAAGGCCAGGCCCAGCACGCCCAGCGCCCCCAGCACGATGCCGGGCAGCAGCCACTGCCGCCAGGCCGGCTTGGGCGGCCGGGCCTGCCGGCGGCCGTGCTTGATGCGCGGCATGGCCAGCGTGGGCGTGGGAGGCAGCGGCGAGGGCACCTCACCGGCCAGCCAGGCGCGGATGTCGTCGGCCAAGGCCTTGGCCGTGGTGTAGCGCTCCATCATGGAAGCGGCGGTGGACTTGCTGAGCATGGCATCCAGCGCCTGGCGCTCGCCCAGGCTCAGGCTGACCCAGGCCGCCAGCGAATGAACGGGAGCCCCCAGATGGCCGACGATGAGGCTGTCGCTGCCCGGCAGGCGGCCGTTGACCAGCAGACACATCAGCATGCCCACGGCATAGGCTTCGCTGGCCAGGTGCGGGGCTTGGCCGTCCAGCTGCTCCGGCGCCAGCAAGGGGAGCGCCGCCGAGCTGTAGCCGAAGTCGCCCGGGCCTTCGCTGGCCATCATGGGCGCCAGCCCTTGGCCCATCAGGCGCAGGCGCTGCTGCGGTGACAGCCACAGCGTGCCCGGGTCCAGCTCGCGCAGGACCTGGCCATGCTCATGCAGCACTTCCAGCAGATCGCAAAGGTCGCAGACCAGCTCCAGGCGCTTGCGCAGCGGCAGCTCCGTGGCCGCGGGCAGCAGGGGCTGCCCCTCCATCCAGCGCAGCACCACATAGGGCAAACCATCGGCAGTGAGTCCGCTGTCCTGCGGCAAGGCAATGTCGGGATGCTGCAGGCTGTGCAGGCCCGGCTGCTCCTCGGCAAAACGCAGCAGCACCAGGGCGGCGTCGGCGGCCTGTTCGTAGACCAGCACCGCCACCTGCTGCTCGGGCGCCATCGAATGCTCGCCGCGGTACCAGTGGCCTGAGGCGCAGACCTGGATGTCCTCGACGATGCGCCACACGCCCAGGCGCTCGCCGACCGGCAGCACGTGCAGGGGCGAGACAAGTGCGGGGGGAGCCGTGGCCGGCCCTTCGGGCAAAGGAGCGTTCATGGGGAGTACAGGCGTAAATGTAAGCGCGAGCCCTTCGTCGCGTGCCCCCCGTTTTCAGCTGGATACAAGCCCGTATTGCGATACTGCGGCGCCATGCAAGCCGTCATCGCCGTCACCGTGCCCTTCTTCGCCCTGGTGCTCTGCGGCTACCTGGCCGCGCGCCAGGGCCTGCTGGCGGAAAGTGCCATTCCGGGGCTCAACACCTTCGTCCTGTTCTTTGCCCTGCCCTGCCTGCTGTTCCGGTTTGGGGCAGGCACGCCGCTGCTGGAGCTGCTGAGCCCGGCCGTGCTGGCGGTCTACCTGGCGTCGGCCCTGCTGATCGTGGGCGTGACCCTGTTCCTGACACTGGACGACGTCACCCACCTCAAGGACGCCTCGTTCGGCGCGCTGGTGGCTGCCTTTCCCAACACCGGCTTCATGGGCGTGCCGCTGCTGGTCGCGCTGATGGGGCCGTCGGCGGCAGCCCCGGTCATCTGCACCATCCTGGCCGACCTCGTCGTCACCAGCTCGCTGTGCATCGCCCTGGCTCGCGCCCATGACGCCGACGGCAGCGCCTGGCGCGTGGCCTTGGGGCAGGCGCTCAAGGGTGCGCTGTCCAACCCGCTGCCCTGGGCCATCGCCCTGGGCGCGCTGAGCTCGGTGAGCGGCCTTGCATTGCCGCCCATGCTGATGACCGTGGTGAAGATGCTGGGCGACGCCGCCTCGCCGGTGGCGCTGTTCACCATCGGGGCGGTGCTGTGGCGCGCCGGCCGGCATGCGCATACGCGGACGCCGCCGGAGCGCTACCTCCCCGTGGCACTGATCAAGCTGTTCGGGCACCCCACGCTCGTGCTGCTGCTGGGCGCCACGGCCATCAAGATGGGGCTGGCGCTGAGCTCTTTCCAGCTCCATGTCCTGGTGCTCGCGGCGGCCCTGCCCAGCGCGAGCAACGTCTCGCTGCTGGCGGAGCGCTACGGGGCCGACAACGGGCGCATCGCCCGCATCATCATGGCGTCCACCGTGATCGCCTTCTTCAGCTTCAGCGGCCTGGCCACCTGGCTGGTGCCGCGGCAATGAGGCGCTCGTCAGCCGCATGCGCTATCGTGCGCGGCATCTGATGCCGCGCCGGTTTCCAGGCCCCGTCTCCATGCGTCCCCTCTTCGCCGTCCTCCCCGTCCTGTCCAGCCTGTTCCTTGCCTGTGCCCTGTTGCCTGCCGGCTGCAGCGCCGCGAAGGCGGCCGGCTACCAGCAGCCCTCGGCCGCCGTGCGCGAGCTGCTGGACACTGCGCCGCTGCCGCGCCTGCTGCCCTCGCCGGACCGGCTGCAGCTGGCCCTGATCGAGACGCGCCGCTTCTCGACCATCGAGGATCTGCAGCGCCCCACCCTGCACCTGGCCGGCACCCGCTTCGATGCGGGCAGCAGCGTTTCGCCTGGCGTCACGGCCATCCTGCGGCTGCGACTGCGCCCGCTGCTGCAGCCCGATGCCCCGGAGCGCGTGGTCGAGCTGCCCGCCGGCGGGCTGTGGCACGACTTCGCCTGGGCGCCCGACGGCCAGCGCTTCCTGATCGAGCGCCGCATGGAGCGCGCCAACGAGCTGTGGGTGGGCGACACGGCCAGTGCCACGCTGCGTCCCATCCAGGGCCTGCGGCTCAACGAGGTGCTGGCCCAGGGCGAGAAAGCCTGGCTCAGCCCGCGCGAGCTGGTGGTGCTGGGCGTGCCCGAGCACCGCGGCGCGCCCCCGCGTCTGCCGCCCCAGCCCATCAGCGAGGACAGCCGCGGCCAGGCCTCGCCCGAGCGCACCCATCCGGACCTGCTGCACAGCCCGCAGGACGAGGCCTTGTTCGAGTACCACGCCCGCTCCGTGCTGATCGCGGTGGACCTCGTCAGCGCAATCAGCCGGGAGCTGGGTCGCCCGCAGCTCTACAGCAGCGTCAGCAGCGTGGGCGACGGGCAGTACCTGCTGACCGAACGCATCACCCGCCCCTTCAGCTACCGCCTGCCCTGGGACGACTTCCCCACCCTCGTCGAGGTGCGCCAGCGCGATGGCAAGCTGATCCGCGAGCTGGCGCGCCTGCCGCTCAAGAGTGGCGTGGCCATCGACGGCGTGCTGCCCGGCCCGCGGGTGTTCTACGCCTCGCCCACCAAGGATGCGGCCATCTACTGGGTCGAGGCCCTGGACGGCGGCAACCCGGCCAGCCGTGTGGCCTTCCGCGACCGCGTCATGCGCCTGGACCCGCCCTACACCGGCGAGCCCATGGAGGTGCAGCGCATGCCGTACCGCTTCTCGCGCCTGCAGTTCCTGGACGACGGCCAGAACGCCCTGCTCACCGAGGTCGACCGCCAGCGCGCCTGGCAGCGCAGCTACCTGCTGCCGCTCAAGGGCACGCAGAGCAAGCCCCTGTTCGAATTCAGCCAGCGCGAGCGCTTCCGCCACCCCGGCAGCCCGCTGATGCGCATGCTGCCCAACGGCCACGCTGTGGTGCAGACGCTCAACGGCGACCTGCTGCTGACGGGACCAGGCGCCAGCCCCAAGGGCGATCGCCCCTTCCTGGACCGCTTCTCACTGCGGGACCTGAGCGTGCAGCGCTTGTTCCAGTCCCCCGAGGGCAGCCATGAAACGCCGCTGGCTCTGCTGGACGGCAGACAGCTGCTGCTGAGCCGCGAAAGCGCCAGCGAGCCGCCCAACCTGGCCCTGCGCGAGCTGACAGCCAGCAACGGCAACGGCAATGGCAATGGCAATGGCACCAGCTATCAGGCCCTGACCCGGCTGAAGGACAACACCCCGCAGCTGCGCAAGATCCGCCGCGAGTTCGTCAGCTTCAAGCGCGCCGACGGCGTCGACATGTCCTTCTGGCTGTACCTGCCCCCTGACTACAAGGAAGGCGAGCGCCGCCCTACCCTGGTCTGGGCCTATCCCATGGAGTACAGCGATGCGGCCATCGCCAGCCAGGTCAGCGGCGCCAGCAACCGCTTCCTCAGCTTCAACGGCATCAGCCCGCTGGCCCTGCTGCTGGAGGGCTTCGTGGTGCTTTACGACGCCCACATGCCCATCGTGGGCGACCTGAAGACGGTCAACGACGGCTTCATCGAGCAGATCAGCATGAACGCCCGCGCCATCATCGACAAGGCCGAGGAGCTGGGCGTATCCGACCCCAAGCGCATGGCCGTGGGCGGCCACAGCTACGGTGCCTTCATGGCGGTCAACCTGCTGGCGCATACCGATCTGTTCAAGGCCGGCATCGCGCGCAGCGGGGCCTACAACCGCACGCTGACGCCCTTTGGCTTCCAGAGCGAGCGCCGTTCGCTGTGGGACGCAAAGGACGTCTACCTGCATCTTTCGCCCCTGCTCTACGCCCCGCAGATCAAGGAGCCCCTGCTGCTGCTGCACGGCGAGCAGGACGGCAACGCGGGCACGCCGCCGCTGCAGAGCGAGCGGCTCTTTCACGCGCTGTCCGGGCTGGGCGGCACGGTGCGGCTGACCCTGCTGCCGCTGGAGTCCCATGGCTACAGCGCCCGCGAGTCCGCCGGCCATGTGCAGTGGGAGATGAGCCAATGGCTCAAGAGCTGGCTGGGGGATCCGCGCGAAGCGAAGGAAGTGCGCGAAGGCAAGGCCTCCGCCCCACGCTGAGCGCGCCGGGGCCGCGCCGGCGTGCCGGGGCTCAGATCGCCAGCGGATCCACGTCGATGGCCCAGCGCAACAGCCCGCGGTGCTCGCGCTTGAGCGCCTGCAGCAGGGGCAGCCAGTGCCACAGCAGGCGCTGCAGCGCCGAGCGCTGGCCGCATTCGATGAGCATCTGGAAGCGCTCCACATTGGCCACGCGCGCCACGCTCATGGGCACCGGCGGATAGACCAGGGCCTGCTGGGCGTCGGGCAGCTGCTGCGCCAGCTTTGCTGCGGCCTCAAGAAAGGCCTGGGCCGCTTCGGCCGTGCGCGCCTCGGCCCGCATGAGCGCCAGGTGCGAGAAAGGCGGCAGCGCCGCCGACTCGCGCTCGGCCAACTGGCTGGCCGCGAAGAATTCGTAGTCGTGCCGCTGCAGCGCCTGGTAGAGCGCATGCTGCGGGTGCCAGGTCTGCACCCACATCTCGCTGCGTGCCGCCACCTCGGCGTCCCGGCCCGCACGGCCCGCAGCCTGCATCAGCAGGGCGAAGAGCCGCTCGGGCGCGCGGAAGTCGCTGGAGAAGAGCGCGCCGTCCGGATTGACCGCGGCCACCAGGGTGATGCGGCGGAAGTCATGGCCCTTGGTGATCATCTGCGTGCCCACGAGGATGTCCACCTCGCCGGCATGCACGGCGCCGAGCTGGGCCTCGAGCTGCCCCTTGTGCTTGGTCGAGTCGGCGTCGATGCGGGCCACACGCGCCCCGGGCAGGGCGTCCGCCAGCTGCTCCTCCAGGCGCTCGGTGCCGCGGCCCAGCGGCGCGATGTCCAGGTTGCCGCAGGTGGGGCAGGCCAGAGGCACACGCTCGGCAAAGCCGCAATGGTGGCAACGCAGGCTGCGGTCGCCCTTGTGAAAGACGCGCCAGGCGCTGCAGTGCGGGCAGTCGCTCTTCCAGTTGCACTCGGCGCAATGCAGCACCGGGGCGTAGCCGCGCCGGTTCAGGAACACCAGGCTCTGCTCGCCGCGCGCCAGGCGCTGGCGCAGGGCCTCCAGCAGCGGTGCGGTCAGTGCCGTCGTCACACCCTTGCTGCGCGGCAGGCTGTTCATGTCGAAGATGCGCACCCGCGGCATCGCACCGCCGCCGATGCGCTGCGGCATCACCAGGCGCTGGTAGCGCCCCGTGTTGGCATGCTGCCAGCTCTCCAGTGAAGGTGTGGCAGAGCCCAGGATCACCGGCACCTTCTCCAGCCGTGCTCGGTAGACGGCCAGGTCGCGCGCCGAGTAGCGCGCCCCGTCCTGCTGCTTGTAGCTGGGGTCGTGTTCCTCGTCGACGGCGATCAGGCCCAGGCGCGGCAGCGAGGCGAAGACCGCCAGCCGCGTGCCCAGGATCAGCTCCGCCTGCCCCAGATGCGCTGCCAGCCAGTTCTGCAGGCGCTGCGCAGGCGTCAGACCGCTGTGCAGGGACACGATGCGGCGGCCCGCGAAGCGCTCGGCGAAACGGGCCTCCAGCTGCGGCGTCAGGTTGATCTCCGGCACCAGCACCAGCACCTGGCGCCCCTGGGCCAGGGCCTGCTCGGCAGCGCGCAGGTAGACCTCGGTCTTGCCGCTGCCGGTGACGCCGTACAGCAGCACGGGGGCCGGTGCGGCGGCCTCGGGGGGCGCCTGCAGCATGCGATCCAACTGCACGAGCGCGGCCTGCTGGGCTTCGCTGAGCACGGGCATGGCCGGTGCGGCCTCAGGGCGGGCCGGCTGCGGGAGCTTGGCCAGCTTCTTGAGCTTGGCCTGCAGCTGCTGGGCCGTGACCTCGCGCAGCTGGGGCGGCAGCACCGACAAGGCCAGCTCACCGATGGCGCGCTGGTAGTACTGCGCCGCGAATTCGAGCAGGCGACGCCAGCTGGCCGACAAGGGCGGCAGCGCGTCCAGCACCTCGCCGACCTCGCGCAGCTCCGCGTCAGGCAAGGCCTGCCCCCCTGGGGACAGGTCTTGCTCCGCCGGCTCGTCCCAGACCAGGCCCAGCAATTCGCGCCTGCCCAGCGGCACCTGCAGCAAGGTGCCGGGCGGCCAGGGCCGCACACTGCGGTAGCTCAGCGGCTCGCTGAGGCCGCTGTGCTGGGGCGCGTCGACGGCCACCCGCAGTCGGTGCATGGCCGCTGTCGAGGCCCCGCCAGCTTGCTCAGGCATGTCCATGGCTGACATCCCATCGCAGAGCCAACGGCAGTCCCGGACCTTGGAAAACCTCCGGTACGTCAGGGTTCACTTGCCATCGTTTCTGCATGTCCTGCCTAGAAATCTCCGCTAACTGCTTGATTCGTCCCGGGTCTTGCGGTGTGCGCCTCAAGGGCTGTGGATAACTTTGTGCAAAAAAGCGGAGCAAGCGAGAGAAGTGCCGCCGCTCCGCCCCGAAGGCGCTGCGCCCCGATTCGATTGACGAACTGCACGATCCTTTGCAAATCAATCACTTAGCCGACCATCGTGGAAACCCCCAGATGCGCTGCAGCAAGTGCCACAAGCTGAAACGCTCGCCCTCTTTTTGGGGATAAGTGTCTGCTCACTGTGCAGAGTTCACAGCGCTTTCCATGCCGAGCCACGATCATTTCTCGGCCCTTGCTGGCGGCATGCCCGGCGCATGCCAGGCTTCGTCACGGGCACGCGCATGCAGCTCGCGAGCAGCCCGGCCCCGCTCAGGGCTGGCGCAAGCGCCGTGAATGCTGGTGCACCTCATCGACCAGGTGCAGCACATGCTCCGGCGGCGTGAACTGGCTGATGCCGTGACCCAGGTTGAAGACATGGCCACCCCAGCCGCCGTCGGCACGCTGCGGCCGGCCGAAGCTGTCCAGCACGGCGCGAACCTGGGCGCGGATGGCCTCGGGCGGCGCGAACAGGACATTGGGGTCCAGATTGCCTTGCAGGGCCACACGGTCCTGCACTTGGGCCCGGGCCTTGCCCAGATTGGCCGTCCAGTCCAGGCCGACGACGTCCGCACCGGCTGCGGCGATCTCGTCCAGCCACAGCGCCCCACCCTTGGTGAAGAGGATGCGCGGGATGCGCTGACCCTCATGCTCGCTCTTCAGCTGCGCCAGCACGCGGCGCGAGTAGGCCAGGCTGAATTCCTGGAACATGCCGTCCGCCAGCACGCCGCCCCAGGAGTCAAAGACCATCACCGCCTGAGCACCGGCTTCGATCTGGGTGTTGAGGTACAGCGCCACCGCGTCGGCGTTGATCTGCAGGATGCGGTGCATCAGGTCGGGGCGGCTGTACATCAGGGCCTTGACCTGGCGATAGTCGTCCGAACCGCCGCCCTCGACCATGTAGCAAGCCAGGGTCCAGGGGCTGCCCGAGAAGCCGATCAGGGGCACGCGGCCGTTCAGCGCCCGGCGGATCGAGCTGACGGCATCGAAGACATAGCGCAGCTTGGCCATGTCCGGCACGGCCAGTTCGGCCACCGCGGCCTCGTCACGCACGACCTTGGCGAACTTGGGACCCTCGCCCTGCTGGAAGGACAGACCCAGGCCCATGGCGTCGGGCACGGTGAGGATGTCGCTGAAGAGGATGGCCGCGTCCAGCGGATAGCGCTCGAGCGGCTGCAGCGTCACCTCGGTGGCGTAGTCGGTGTTGGTGGCCAGGCCCATGAAGCTGCCGGCCTGCGCCCGCGTGTCGCGGTACTCGGGCAGGTAGCGGCCAGCCTGGCGCATCAGCCAGACGGGGGTGTAGTCGGTGGGCTGGCGCAGGCAGGCGCGCAGAAAGGTGTCGTTTTGCAGGGGGGCGCTCATGGGCCGGCATTATCGGCGGCTTGAGCCAGGTCATGCCGGGGCTGGATCAAGAAGAATGGCCCCGGCAACAGGCTCAGGCCAGCCGCAGGCTCTGCAGACCGCTCCACACCTCACCGGGCTGTAGGACCACCGGGCGCTCGATGGCCGCCGCCTCCACGCACAGGAACTGCTGGTAGCCCTCGGCCGGCATGTCGGCCAGTTGCGCACACTTGGCGGCACCAGGGTTCCACACCACGGTGTCTTCGAAGCCCTGCTGCAGGATGTCCAGGGCGCGGCGCTGAGCGCCGGACTCGTCGGTCATCTGCAAAGGGGTCTTCAGCTGGTAATAGATGCGATCCAGGTCCTCACAGCCGGGGCTGCCTGGCAGGACGAGGTCGCTGCGCTGCAGCTGCTCGCGGCCTTGCACCTGGTCCCAGTAATGCAGGCCGGCCAGACCGCGCAGGCTGGTGGCATCCAGCGCGCCGGTGCGCAGATAGGTGTGCAGGGCGGCGGTGAAGTCGAAGGCGCTGTCGCCGGTGTTTTCCACGGCCAGCTCGATGTCCAGGCTCTGGCCGCTGACGCGCACGGAGAGCTCGGCCGAGAAGGCATGCGGCCAGACCATGCGCGTGGCGGCATCGTCGCGCAGTTGCAGGACGGCCAGGGCGTCGTCCTCACCCTGCTCGGCCTGCAGCAGCTGCCAGGGCTTGGTGCGCGCAAAGCCATGCCGCGTCAGCGGGCCGCGCGCGCTGAACTGCGGAAAGATCAGCGGCACGCCGCCGCGGATGGCCTGGCCCGTGGCGAAGGCGCTGCGCGGCGAGAGGTAGAGCTGTTCCTCGCCGCCTGCTGGCACCCAGGAGGTCAGGTGCGCGCCATGCAGCAGCAGCACGGCGCGTGCCCCATCGGGCGCGACAAGTTCCAGGGCTTCGAGGCCGTGGTGGCGGGTCAGGGCGATGGGCGTGGGCATGGCTGAAACCGACAGAAATCAGGAAAGGGAAAAGACAACGCCCGCCGGACTTGCGTCGGCGGGCGCCAGGTATTGGCCATCGCTCAGCGGCCCGCGGGCTGGCTGAAGGCGACAGGCCTCACTTCTTGCGGAACTTGCGCAGGGCGGCGATCTGTGCGGCCATGACGGCGAACTCGCCTTGGGCCTTGGCGAAATCGATGTCGCTCTTGGCGTTCTTCATCGCTTCCTCGGCCAGCTTCTTGGCCTCCAGGGCCTTGGCCTCGTCCAGGTCCTTGCCGCGGATGGCGGTGTCGGCCAGCACGGTCACGCAGTCCGGCTGCACTTCCAGAATGCCGCCGGCCACGAACACGAACTCTTCCTGGCCGTTGTCGGCGCGCTCGATGCGCACCGCGCCCGGCTTGATGCGGGTGATCAGCGGCGTGTGCTGCGGCAGGATGCCCAGCTCGCCACCCTCACCCGGCAACGCGACGAACTTGGCCTCGCCCGAGAAGATGCTCTCCTCGGCGGACACCACGTCAACATGAATGGTTGCCATGTTCAATCTTTCTAGCGTTGAAGTTGAAGTAAGTCGTCTGCTTCCCAACCCTCGCCCCAAGCGAGGAAGAAGGTGCAGGAAGCAAGCAGTCGGGTCTCAGGCTAGGCGCCGCGCACAGCCGGACTTCCTGTCCGGCGAGCACGGCAACGACGCCTGAGGCCCGAATGCGCCGCTTACTGCAGCTTCTTCGCTTTTTCGAAGGCTTCGTCGATGGTGCCGACCATGTAGAACGCCTGCTCCGGCAGGTGATCGCACTCGCCGTTGACGATCATCTTGAAGCCGCGGATGGTTTCCTTCAGGGGCACGTACTTGCCGGGCGAGCCGGTGAACACTTCGGCCACGTGGAAGGGCTGCGACAGGAAACGCTGGATCTTGCGAGCGCGGGCCACGGCCAGCTTGTCTTCGGGGGACAGCTCGTCCATGCCCAGAATCGCGATGATGTCGCGTAGTTCCTTGTAGCGCTGCAGCACTTGCTGGACGGCGCGGGTGGTCGTGTAGTGCTCTTCGCCGACCACGTTCGGGTCCACCTGGCGCGAGGTGGAATCCAGCGGATCCACGGCGGGGTAGATACCCAGGGCGGCGATGTCACGCGACAGCACGACGGTGGCGTCCAAGTGGGCGAAGGTCGTGGCGGGAGACGGGTCGGTCAAGTCATCGGCAGGCACGTACACGGCCTGGATGGAGGTGATCGAACCGACCTTGGTCGAGGTGATGCGCTCTTGCAGACGGCCCATTTCCTCGGCCAGCGTCGGCTGGTAGCCCACGGCGGAAGGCATGCGGCCCAGCAGTGCGGACACTTCGGTACCGGCCAGGGTGTAGCGGTAGATGTTGTCCACGAAGAACAGCACGTCACGGCCTTCGTCACGGAAGGACTCAGCGATGGTCAGGCCGGTCAGGGCCACGCGCAGACGGTTGCCCGGGGGCTCGTTCATCTGGCCGTAGACCATGGACACCTTGGACTCGCCCAGGTTCTCCAGGTTCACGACGCCGGAATCGGCCATCTCGTGATAGAAGTCGTTGCCCTCACGGGTACGCTCGCCCACACCAGCGAACACCGACAGACCCGAGTGAGCCTTGGCGATGTTGTTGATGAGTTCCATCATGTTCACGGTCTTGCCCACGCCGGCGCCACCGAACAGACCCACCTTGCCGCCCTTGGCGAACGGGCAGATCAGGTCGATCACCTTGATGCCGGTTTCCAGCAGGTCCTGCGAGGGGCTCAGCTCGTCGTACGAGGGAGCGGCACGGTGGATCGAAGCGGTCAGCTCCGAGGACACTTCGCCACGCTCGTCGATGGGGTTGCCCAGCACGTCCATGATGCGACCCAGGGTGGCCTTGCCCACCGGCACCTTGATGGTGTCGCCGGTGTTGTAGACCTCGGTGCCGCGGCGCAGGCCGTCGGACGAACCCAGGGCGATGGTACGCACCACGCCGTCGCCCAGCTGCTGCTGAACTTCCAGCGTCAGGGCGGAACCTTCCATCTTCAAGGCGTCGTACACCTTGGGCATCTGGTCACGCGGGAATTCCACGTCCACCACGGCGCCGATGCACTGAACGATCTTGCCCACTGATTGAGTGTTAGCCATTTTTTCGTTCCTTCAATTCCAAAACTTTTGCTGCTGCGTCTGCTGCGATCAGCCCACGGCGGCGGCGCCGCTGACGATCTCGCTCAGCTCCTTCGTGATCGCGGCCTGGCGGGTCTTGTTGTAGACCAGCTTCAGCTCACCGATCAGGGTGCCTGCGTTGTCAGTGGCGGCCTTCATGGCCACCATGCGCGCCGATTGCTCGGACGCCATGTTCTCGGCGACGGCCTGGTAGACCAGGGCCTCGGTGTAGCGCACCAGCAGCTCGTCGATGACGGTCGCGGCGTCGGGCTCGTAGAGGTAGTCCCAGCTGTGCGAGGCCTTGTCCGTCTGCATGTCGTCAGCCGACAGGGGCAGCAGCTGCTGCACCACGGGCTCCTGCTTCATCGTGTTGATGAAGCGGGTGAAGCACAGATAGACGGCGGACAGCTCGCCAGCGGCGTACTTGTCCAGCAGCACCTTGACGGGGCCAATCAGCTTCTCGATGTGCGGCTGGTCGCCCAGCTGCGTGGCGTGGGCCACGACCTTGGCGCCGATGCGGTTCATGAAGCCCAGGCCCTTGTTGCCGATGGCAACGACCTCAGCCTTCTGACCGGCGGACTCCAGGTCCTTGAGCTTGGTGGTGACCGCGCGCAACAGATTGGTGTTCAAGCCGCCGCACAGACCCTTGTCCGTCGTGACCACCACGAAACCGGCCGACTTCGCCTGGTCATTCTTGACCATGAAGGCGTGCTGGTACTCGGGGTTGGCCTTGGACAGATTGGCAGCGATGTTGCCGATCTTGTCGCTGTAGGGACGGGCCGCACGCATCCGGTCCTGCGCCTTGCGCATCTTGGATGCCGCGACCATTTCCATGGCCTTGGTGATCTTCTTGGTGTTCTCGACCGACTTGATCTTGCCGCGAATTTCCTTGCCTGCTGCCATGATTTCTCCTGTTAGGGCCGGGTGCTCACCGAGGTTTGCACCCGGTCATGGTTGCTTAGGCGAAGGACTTCTTGAACGTCGTGATGGCGGCGTTCAGCTCGGCTTCTGCGTCCTTGTCCATGGCCTTGTCGGCTTCCAGCTTGGCCAGCAGAGCGGCGTGGCTGGTCTTCAGGAACTGGTGCAGACCGTGTTCGAAGGCCAGGACCTTCTTCACTTCCAGGCTGTCCATGAAGCCCTTGTTCACCGCGTACAGCGTGGCAGCCATCAGGCTGATGCTCAGCGGCGAGTACTGGGCCTGCTTCAGCAGTTCGGTCACGCGGGCGCCGCGGTCCAGCTGCTTGCGGGTCGCTTCGTCCAGGTCGGAGGCGAACTGCGCGAAGGCAGCCAGCTCACGGTACTGGGCCAGGTCGGTACGGATACCGCCGGACAGCGACTTGATCAGCTTGGTCTGGGCAGCACCACCCACGCGCGACACCGAGATACCGGCGTTGATCGCGGGGCGGATACCTGCGTTGAACAGGTTGGTTTCCAGGAAGATCTGACCGTCGGTGATCGAGATCACGTTGGTCGGAACGAAGGCGGACACGTCACCGGCCTGGGTTTCGATGATGGGCAGCGCGGTCAGCGAACCGGTCTTGCCCTTCACTTCACCCTTGGTGAACGCTTCCACGTAGTCGGCGTTCACGCGGGCAGCGCGTTCCAGCAGACGGCTGTGGAGATAGAACACGTCGCCGGGGAAGGCTTCGCGGCCGGGCGGGCGGCGCAGCAGCAGCGACACTTGGCGGTAGGCCACGGCCTGCTTGGACAGATCGTCATAAACGATCAGGGCGTCCTGGCCGCGGTCACGGAAGTATTCGCCCATCGTGCAGCCGGAGTAGGCCGACACGTACTGCATGGCAGCAGATTCGGACGCCGAGGCAGCCACGACGATGGTGTATTCCATCGCGCCAGCCTGTTCCAGAGCGCGCACCACGTTCTTGATCGACGAAGCCTTCTGGCCGATCGCGACGTAGACGCAGGTCATGTTCTGACCCTTCTGGTTGATGATCGCGTCGATGGCCACGGCGGTCTTGCCGGTCTGGCGGTCGCCGATGATCAGCTCGCGCTGGCCACGGCCGACGGGCACCATCGAGTCGATGGACTTCAGGCCGGTCTGCACCGGCTGGTCCACGGACTTGCGGGCGATCACGCCGGGAGCGACCTTCTCGATCACGTCCGTCATCTTGGCGTTGATCGGGCCCTTGCCGTCGATGGGCTGGCCCAGGGCGTTCACCACGCGGCCGATCAGCTCGGGGCCGACGGGCACTTCCAGGATGCGGCCCGTGCACTTCACGGTGTCGCCTTCGGAGATGTGCTCGTAGCCACCCAGGATCACGGCGCCGACGGAGTCGCGCTCGAGGTTCAGGGCCAGGCCGAAGGAGGGTTGGCCGCTGGCGTCAGCCGGGAACTCCAGCATTTCGCCTTGCATCACGTCGGACAGGCCGTGGATGCGCACGATGCCGTCGGACACGGACACCACGGTGCCCTGGTTACGGACGTCCGTCGATGCACCAAGCCCTTCGATGCGGCTCTTGATCAGTTCGGAAATTTCAGCAGGATTCAGTTGCATTGCTTGCTCCCATCTGGTCGGGCGTCTGTTGCCAGAGCGCGGGTGACACAGGGATGAATCGGATAAGGTGTCTTCGCGCTGGTGCTTAAGCGGTGAGCGCCACTTTCATGCGGTCCAGGCGGGCCTTGACGGAGGTGTCGAGCACCTCGTCACCGACCACCACCCGGATACCGCCGATGAGTGCGGGCTCCAGCTGAACATGGGCTTCGAGCTTGCGACCGAAGCGCTTTTCCAGCGTCGCGACCACGTCCGCCAACTGGGCCGGCTCGATCGGATAGGCACTGAAGATCTGCGCATCGGCAACGCCGGCGGCTGCATTGGCGAGCACGTGGAACTGGCCCACGACCGCCGGCAGGGCCGCGAGACGGCCGTTGTCGATCACCGTGCGCAGGAAGTTCTGCAGCTCCGGTGCCAGGGTCTGCTTGGCAGCGGCCGTCATGACGGCAAACACCTGCTCCGCGGTGACCTTGGGGTTGTCGGCAAACGAGCGCAGGTCGGCATCCTGTGCGACCAGGGCCAGCGCATCAAGCTGCTGACCCCAGGCCTTCACATCGTGCTTCTTCGCGACCTGATAGAGCGCCTCGGCGTAGGGGCGTGCAATGGTGGCGAGCTCAGCCATGATTACAGCTCCGTCTTCAGACGGCCCAGCAATTCGGCGTGCACGCTGGCATTGACCTCGCGCTGCAGAATTTGCTCGGCGCCCTTCACGGCCAGCACGGCAACCTGCTCGCGCAGGGCCTCGCGGGCACGGGTGGCCTGCTGCTCGGCATCAGCCTTGGCAGCGGCCACGATCTTGGCGCCTTCTTCTTCAGCACGCTTCTTGGCCTCGTCCACGATGGCAGCGGCGCGCTTTTCAGCGTCAGCCAGCAGCTTGGTGGTCTCGTTGCGCGCAATGGCCCGTTGTTCATCTGCCGCCTTGTTGGCGGTGGCCAGCTCAGCCTTGGCCTTGTCGGCGGCAGCCAGACCCTCGCGGATCTTGCCTGCACGCTCGTCCAGGGCCTTGGTGATCGGCGGCCAGATGAAGCGCATCGTGACGAACACGAGCACTGCGAACGGGATCCACTGAATGAAAAGGCTTGCGTTGATATTCACGGCACGATCCTTTCAGTCGTGAAAGGGGACGTGGCGCTTAGTGAGCCAGGCCAGCGGTGAAGGGGTTGGCGAAGGCGAACAGCAGAGCGATGGCGACGCCGATCAGGAAGGCAGCGTCGATCAGGCCGGCCAGAATGAACATCTTGGTTTGCAGTTCGTTCATCAGCTCGGGCTGGCGAGCGGAAGACTCCAGGAACTTGCCACCCATCAGCGCGATGCCGATGGAAGCGCCGATAGCGCCCAGACCAACGATGATGCCGCAAGCCAGTGCCACGAGGCCGAGGATGTTTTCCATTTTGTGCTCCTGAAGAGGTTAGAAAAGAAAGGAAAGAAACAAGAAAAGCGAAAGAGGTGCCCGACTGAAGGTCTTCAATCAGTGCGCGTCATGGGCCTGGCCGATGTAGATCAGCGTCAGCATCATGAAGATGAAGGCCTGCAGCACGATCACGAGGATGTGGAACAGGGTCCAGACGGAGCCGGCAATGATGTGGCCGATGGCCAGACCGATGCCCGTGCCCGTCAGCGCCCAGCCGCCACCCATCAGGGCGATCAGCATGAACACGAGCTCGCCAGCGAACATGTTGCCGAACAGTCGCATGCCGTGGGACACGGTCTTGGCGAGGAATTCGATCATCTGCATGGCGAAGTTGAACGGCCACAGCACGGGGTGCGCGCCGAAGGGGGCGGAGATCAGCTCGTGACCCCAGCCGCCCAGGCCCTTGATCTTGATGTTGTAGAACAGGCAGAGCATCAGCACGAAGGTGGACATGCTCAGCGTGGTCGACAGGTCGGCCGTGGGCACGACACGCATGTAGGCGTGGTGCGGGTCATGGCCGGTGGCTTCGACGTAGTTGCCCCACAGCTTGGGCAGCCAGTCCACGGGCAGCATGTCCATGAAGTTCATGAAGAAGATCCACACGAACACGGTCAGGGCGACGGGGCCCACGAGCTTGCGGCTCTTCTCGTTGTGGATCACGCCCTTGGCCTGGTTGTCCACGAGCTCGACCAGCATCTCGACGGCAGCCTGGAAGCGGCCTGGCACGCCGGAGGTGGCCTTGCGGGCGGCGCGCCACAGGAAGAACAGGGCGATCGACCCCAGCACGACCGAGTAGATCAGCGAGTCCAGGTTGAAGACGCTGAAATCGACGATGCCTTGCTGCTTCTGGTCGACCAGAGCAAAGTTCTTCTGCCAGTGCTGCAAATGGTGAGTGATGTACTCACCCGCGGTCGGCGCGTGTCCTTCTGCTGCCATGTTCAGGTTCCGTCTAATTTTTGTTTCGGCCCCACCGAAGCAGGACCAGCCAATAAACCTTGAGGCACACGACCATGGTCAGCAGCAGAGCCGGCCAACTCAGGTCAGGCACCCCTTTGATCACCGCCAACAGGATGACGGCGACCAAGAGAATCTTGATCAGCTCCCAGACCATCAGGGAGAGCAATGCAGCTCCCGCCATGGCGGCCGGGCGCCGTGTCGTCCCCCATGCCATCAAGGCATTGGGCCCGACCACGGCCAAGGCGCCGAACAGCGCCGAGTACCCGTGGCGCGCCGACCCGAACAGGGCC
This sequence comes from Burkholderiaceae bacterium, assembly GCA_041905785.1. Classification (GTDB taxonomy): domain Bacteria; phylum Pseudomonadota; class Gammaproteobacteria; order Burkholderiales; family Burkholderiaceae_C; genus Roseateles_B. The sequence goes on along the minus strand of JAYRKJ010000004.1, from coordinate 245,017 downwards.
CACAGCGCCACCATCAGCACCGCCGCCGCCCCCTGGTAGAACACCACACGCCAGGGAGACGTCGCCCGATGCCGGGCCCGCCAGACTGCCGCCTCTTCAGGCGTCAGGGGCTCACGGGCCTTGAAATCCTCGTCGCCGGCCTCATCCCAGGGATCAGGGTGTGCGCCACTGGGCGCTGGTGAACTCCTCACCGCAGGCTGCGCGAAGGCAGCAGCCGCTGCATGGGCTGCCTCAGGAAGGGACGCAGGGGCAGCGGCACGCGGTTCGGAACTCACGGATCCTTGGGGGTCGATCGGCAAAACCCAAAGATTATATGTGGTTTCCCCTTACAGGCAGTTAACAGACGCCCAACAATGCATCAGGACTTGCCCTTGACACGGCCCAACAAGTGCCGTTTGTCATTGCGGCGCCCCAGAACGGCGCACAGCGCGCAGCCCTGTTTCTCCGCCCCGCTCGGGCAGCATGCAGGGTGACATCGCCTCAGGCAGCTCCCGATCGCGCGGGCGTCGACCTACAGCGCCACCGCCGGCACCGCCAGCCCCGGCACCTCGACCCGCAGCTGCAGCAGGCAGCCCGCCCAGGGTTGCTCGGCCAACTCCTCGGCTGGCCGCCCCTGGCGAGCGGTCGTGATGAAGAGGGTGCGGAGGTCCGGCCCGCCGAAGGCCGGCATGGTCGGACAGCGCACCGGCAGCGGCAGCTCGGCCAGCACGACGCCCTCGGGCGAGAGCCGCAGCAGGCGCTGACCTTCGAACATCGCCACCCAATAGGCCCCTTCGGCATCCACGGCGGCGCCGTCCGGCCGTCCGCCATAGGACGACAGCGGCTGCGACGCCTCGCGCGGCGCAAAGCGAGCCAGCACGCGCGCCTCGCCCGGCACACCGGTGGCAGCTTCGTAGTCGCGCACGAAAACCGTGTGCGCCTTGGTGTCCGCGCAATAAAGACGTCGACCGTCCGGGCTGAAGGCCAGGCCATTGCCGGTGCTCACCGCGGGGATCATGGCCCGGCAACCCTGGGCGTCCAGTCGATAAAAGAAGGCCTCGGGCGCGCGCGCATCGTCGATGCCGCCGATCCACCAGCGACCCTGCGGGTCGGCCTTGCCATCGTTGAAGCGCTGACGACCGGGGTCGTAAGGCGGCGGGATCAGCAAGGTGGAGCCGCCGGTTTGCGGGTCAAAGGCATGCACGCCGTCGCGACGCGCCATCAGCAGGCCGCCCCCGGCTCGGCGCGCGATGCAGCCGGGCTCGGCCGGCAGCGCCCAGCGGTCCAGGGTCTGCCCGTCCGCGCGCAGGCGCAGCAGCTCGCGGCCCGGGATGTCCACCCAGTACAGGGCCTGCTCCTTTGCGTGCCACAGAGGCGACTCCCCCAGGCCGGCGGCATGCGGGTGGGCGGGGCGGATGTCAGGCGAGGCAGTCATGGCAGCGCATCGGGGAGGTCGATGCCTGCATGCTAGCGGCGTAATCGGGCGAAACTTTTCGCGCCAGCGCGCGGGAGGGTCTCAGCTCAAGTCGACCTTGAGGTAGTGTGCGCCCGGGATGGGATTGAAGTAGTAGGGCGGCACGGTCTCGAAGCCCAGGCTGCCGTAGAGACCACGCGCGGCTTCCATGTCGTCCAGGGTGTCCAGCAGCATGGCCGAGTAGCCCGCCTCGGTGGCCCGGTCGATCAGGGCCTGAGCCAGGATGCGCCCGAGGCCGAAGCGGCGAAATGCCGGGCGCACGTACAGCCGCTTCATCTCGCAGGCATTGGCGTAGTCCACGTCGGGCAGGTTGCGAAAAGCTCCCGAGCCCGCCACCTGGCCGTCCACCAGCGCCAGCAGCAGCAGGCCGGAAGGCGGCGCGTACTCGCCGGGCAGTTGCAAGAGCTCCTGATCAAAGCCCTGGAAGCAAAGGTCCACAGCCAGGCTTTGCGCGTATTCGCGCAGGATCTGCCTGGTTTCCTCCCACATCTGCGGGCTATCGGGACTGATCAGTTCGATCTGGTTCGATACGTCCATAGGCGACTCAGTGTACCCAGACCGCCGCAGCCGGCGTTGCCTGCGCGCGACTGCACCGGACCCTAGCGCCTCCATCGCGCCCCGATCCCGAGGCGCGCAAGGCGCGGTGCCGCCGCCGCGAAATGCCCAGCACGCCGCCCATGCTTCAGAGGGGTGCTGCCATGCTGACCAGCAGATAGACCGCCGCAGCGCAGGCCGTCAGCAGGGTCAGCGCGAACAGGCGGGTGGCGGCGGAATCACGGCTGGCCGGCAGATGGGCGGGCGCCAGCTTGTCGCCCCGCAGCATTGCGCCGATCAGCTGGCGCCGCTTGAACCACTGGTGGAACAGCACGGCCCCCACATGCAGCCCCAGCATCAGATAGAGCCCCCACTGGCCCAGGTGCTGGTGGTAATCGGTCCAGGCCAGGCTGGTCTCGCTGCTCACCCAGGCGGCCAGCGGGCCGGTGGTGGAGACCTCGTCGTCGGCGATCAGGCCCGAACCCACCTGCAGGCCAAGCCAGGCCAGCATGACCAGCACCGAGAGCGAGCCCAGCGGGTTGTGGCCGACATCGAAATGGTCCTCAGGCAAGGCCTGACCCCGAAGGTAGCGCCAGGTCGCTGCCGGCCCGTACAGCATTTGCCGCCAGCGCGACCAATGCCCGCCGAACAAGCCCCACAGCAGGCGGAACACCAGCAGGGCCAGCACCACGTAGCCGCAGCGCAGATGCCAGACCATGGCCTGCCCCCCCAGCTTGGCGCTGATCACGGCCCCGCCCACGCCGAGCACCAGTCCCCAGTGGAACAGACGGGTGGGAAGGTCCCAGACCCGCAGGGGTCGATGCGTGTCAACTTCCTTCATGAAGTAACGATACCCGAGGGCTGCGACGAACCCAAGCCGGGCCGACGAAAGTCCCTGGCGCTGTTGCATTGCGGTGCACGCCGGCCGTCAGGGCACGGTTTGCCGCGCAGGCCCTACACTGCGCCGGCTCGCCCGCGCAGCGCGCGGCGGACCTCAACTTTTCACGGAGACCCCATGCGTTCGATCCCTGCAAAGCCCTCCATCCGCGCATTGGCCCTGGTCTGCCTGTGCGGCGCCCTGAGCGCCCAGGCCCAGAGCCCTTTCCAACGCCCCGGCGACGCCGTCGAATACCGCCAGGCCGGCTTCGTGCTCATGGCCACCCATTTCAAGCGCCTCAACGCCATGGCGCAGGGGAAGGTGCCTTATGACGCCAAAGGCGTGGAAGAGAACATGGCCGTGATCGCCGCGGTCTCCAAGCTCCCCTTCACCGCCTTCGTTCCGGGCACCGACAAGGTCAAGGGCACCGAGGCCTTGCCAGAAGTCTGGAGCCAGCCCGCCAAGTTCCAGGAAGCCGCGGACAAGCTGCAGGCCGAACTGGGCAAGCTGCAGGCTGCCGTGAAGGCCGGCAAGCAGGAAGACGTGAAGCTGGCCGCGGGCGCCGTGGGCCAGAGCTGCAAGGCCTGCCACGACAGCTTCAAGCAAAAGGGGCACTGAGGCGTCAGGCACAGCCCGGCACGACCCGGCGGGTCTTGGCGGACGTCTTCTCGATCTTCGTCACGACAACCGGGCCGATCTCGGCGGTGTTGCTCACATGCGTGCCGCCGCAAGGCTGCAGGTCCACGCCGCTCACATCGATGACCCGCACCCGGCCGAGGCCGCGCGGCGGCTGCACGCTCATGCTGCGCAGCAGGCTGGGGTTGGCACCGAGCTCGTCCTCACTGATCCAGCGCTGGCTCACCGGATGAGCCTGGGCCACCAGGCGCATCAGGCGCATCAGGCGCCCCAGGCCGGCCGTCAGCGCCTCCTTGTCCAGCGGCTCGGCGGTGTGAAGGTCCAGCCGGGCATAGCCTGCCGTGATCGAGCAGTCATCCACCGGATGGGCCGCCAGCGCGCACAGCAGGTGCGTGGCGGCATGGCAATGCGCGTGTCGATCACGCGCAGGACGCGGCCAGCAGCCAGCCGAAGCTCGCCGGCATCTCCGGCCTGCCCGCGCCCAAGGGATAGAACACGGGGCGGTCCAGGATGACCGCATCCGCCTCCACGCGCACGAGCGTCGCGCTGCATTCGCGCAGCCGCGCATCATCGCGGAACAGGTCTTGTGTACTCGTGGGCACGGCACCCTGGCTCAAAGCAAGACCTGACCCTGGACCAGCACGCAGACGTCGCCACCGATCCAGGTCTGCCCCTGCTCGCGGCTGACGTGGATGCGCCCGGCCCGCTGCAGGGCCGTCCCCTGCGAGGCGATGTAGCGCGTCGGCGCCAGTCCGCTGTCGATCAGCCACAGGGCGAGCCCGGCATTGAGACTGCCTGTCACGGGGTCTTCCGGCACGGACAGATCGGGCACGAACCCGCGCACCTCGAACTGCAGCGCATGGCCCGGCGGATAGGCGCCGACCACGCCGAGATCCAGGCCCTGCATGGCCAGGAAGTCCGGCTGCAGCGCCAGGACGGCCTCGGCGCTTCTCATCCGCGCCGCCATCCAGGCCGGGCCGCCGTTATCCACCCAGACCAGGTCCAGCAGCTCGGCCGCATCGATGCGAAGGGAACGCAGCACCCGCTCGCGCAGCTCGGCAGGCACCGGGCCGCTGCGCTTCAGCGGGGGCGCGGCGAAGGCCAGGCGCTGTCCTTCCAGCCGCAGGGTCACCGCGCCGATGGCGCTTTCCTGCACCACGCGGCCGGGCGTCCTGGGCACGCCGCCATGCGCCAGCCACACATGGGCCGAGCCCAGCGTCGGATGCCCGGCGAAAGGCAGCTCGCCACCAGGCGTGAAGATGCGCACCCGGTAGTCCGCCTCCGGCAGCGTGGGGGGCAGCAGGAAGGTGGTTTCGCTGAGGTTGGTCCAGCGGGCGAAGTCCTGCATCTGGACCTCGTCGAGACCCGCGCCCTCCACCACCACAGCGAGTGCATTGCCCTTGAGAGGGACGGCGGTGAAGACATCGACCTGGGCAAAGGGGCGCAAACGCTGGCTCATCAGGATTCCTACGGGAAACAGGGGATGGTGACGAATCTGGGGCCGGCAGGCGTTCAATCCGCCGCCGACCCGGCCCCAGCGCGCAGGTACAGCCCGGGCCGGGCGATCTCCATGCCCCGCTCCGGATGGCCCAGCGGCTGGAAGCCGTGGCGCGCATAGAGCGCCTGCATGTCCCGGGTGACCAGCTGCAGCCGACGCAGGCCCTGCAGGTCCGGATGTTGCAGCAGGGCCTGCATCATCCAGTCCGCCAGGCCCTGGCGGCGGTGCGACTCCAGCACGTAGACATCGCACAGGTAGGCATAGGTGGCGCGGTCCGTGACCATGCGGGCAAAGCCCACCTGGCACTCGGCATGGCCCGCCTCCCGGCACCGCAGCGCGATGCACAGCGAATGCTCGATGGCGCGCTGGACCAGGCTCAGTGGGATGCCCTCGGACCAGTAGGCCCGACACAAGAAGGCGTGGGCCGCCACGGCGTCAACGTCAGCCGGCGCAAAGCTTAGCCGGTAGCGGCGCGCCCCCAGTTGGCGCTGCAGGCTGCCGTCGTCCATGCGGCAGCCTCAGGGCGTGGGCTGGGCGCCGGCTTCCAGCGCTTCGCCCAGCACGCGGCCGAGGATGGCCACGCCCTCGGTGATCAGATCGGGGGTCAGGGTCACGAAGGACAGGCGCAGGGCGCGCGGATCGGGGTTGGCGGCATAGAAGGCCGCGCCCGGCACATAGGCGATGTTGGCGTCCACGGCCTTGGGCAGCAGGGCCATGGCGTCCAGGCCTTCGGGCAGGCGGATCCAGAAGAACATGCCGCCCTTGGGCTTCTGCCACTCGCAGCCGGCCGGCAGGTATTTCTCCAGGGCCGCGGCCATGGCATCGCGATTGGCCTTGTAGCGGGCGCGGATGCTGGGGATGTGCTGGTCCAGGAACCCTTCCTTGATCACCTCATAGACCACACGCTGGTTGAAGCCCGGCGTGTGCAGGTCGGCCGCCTGCTTGGCCTGCAGCAGCTTGGGATACAAGGCCTTGGGCGCCACGAGGTAGCCCAGGCGGAAGCCGGGGGTCAGCACCTTGGAGAAGGAGCCCAGGTAGATGGAGCCCTCGGGCCACATCGAGGACAGCGAGGCCGGCGGCTCTTCGTCGAACCAGAGGTCGCCGTAGGGGTTGTCCTCCACGACCGGCACGTTGGCGGCGCGCGCGGCGGCCATCACCGCCTGGCGGCGCTCCAGGCTCATCACGCGGCCGGTGGGGTTCTGGTAGTTGGGCAGCAGGTAGGCGAAGCGCGTGCCGGGCGCATCATGGGCCAGGCGGCCGAAGGCCTCCGGCAGCGGGCCTTCGCCGTCGCTGGCCAGGCTGGTGAAGATGGGCTCGTAGGGCGTGAAGGCCTGGAGTGCGCCCAGATAGGTGGGCGTTTCGACGGCCACGGGGGCGCCGGCATCGCACAGGATCTTGCCGACCAGGTCCAGGCCCTGCTGGGAGCCGCTGGTGATCAGCACCTGGTCCGGCGTGACCTCCAGCCCCAGCTTGGCCATGCGGGCGGCCACCCACTCGCGCAGTGGGGCAAAGCCCTCGCTGGCAGCGTACTGCAGCGACTCCTTGGCATTGAGCGAGAGCACACGGTCGCAAGCGGTCTTCAGGGCCTCGACCGGGAAGGTGTCCGCCGAAGGCAGGCCACCGGCCATGGACAGGATGCCCGGCTTCTCGGTGACCTTGAGGATCTCGCGGATGATGGACGGATTCATCCGCGCGGCACGTTGGGCCAGGGTCCAGGGGGTGGTGATCATCTTCTTGTCTCCAGCAAGTCGTCTGAAAAAGCGTCCGGGGCCGGTCAAGACCCCGGTCATTCATGGGGCCAGCAGCCAGTCTGCAGCCGCCTGCGCCTGCAAATGGGTGCTGTCGAAAAGCGGCAGCGGGCAGGCCTGCCGGACACCATCATCCAGCAGCAGCCCCAATTCCGTGCAGCCCAGGATCAAGGCTTGTGCGCCCTGCGCGGCAAGTTTGCCGGCCTGGCGCAGCAAGGTCTGGCGCGAGCCGTCGCGCACCTCGCCGCGACACAGCTCCTCGAAGATGATGCGGTGCACCTCCTCGGCCGCCTCGCCCTGCGGGCTCAGCAGGGCGATGCCATGGGCCTGCATGCGTTCGGTGTAGAAGCCGGGCGCCATGGTGTAGCGCGTGCCCATCAGGGCCGCCCGGGTCACGCCCTGGCGCCTCAGGGCCGCCGCGGTCAGGTCCACCAGATGCAGCAAGGGCAGGCCGCCGGCGGCCTCGATGGCCGGCGCGACACGATGCATGGTGTTGGTCGCCAGCATCAACGCGCCGGCACCGGCCCGCCTTAGCCCGGCCGCGGCCTCGCCCAGCAGCCGTCCGGCCTCGTCCCAGCGGTCTTCGCGCTGCAGGGTGGCGATCTCGTCGAAGTCCACGCTCCACAGCAGCAGCCGCGCGCTGTGCAGCCCACCCTGCCGGGCGGCCACCTCGCGGTTGATCAGGGCGTACAGCTGCGCGCTGGACTCCCAGCTCATGCCGCCGAGCAGGCCCAGAACACGGGTCGAAGACATCTGCATCGGCCCAGTCTACGGCCCACAGCCAGTACAGAACCAATACACTTACCCAGACAGCACTAGAAACTGTACTGGTATGCACACCGACACAGCCGCCTTGCAGCGCGACGCCGGCCAGACCCTGGCCCAACAACTCGCCCAGCGCTTTTCGCAGCGCATCCAGCAGCGCCTGCTGCTGCCGGGCAGCCGGCTGCCCTCGGTGCGGGAATGCGCGCGGCACCACAGCGTCAGCCCATACACCGTGGTCGCGGCTTACGACCAGCTGCTGGCCGCCGGCCTGGTGGAAGCGCGCAAGCAGCGCGGCTTCTTCGTGCGCGACCTGCGCCAGCAGCCGTCGACGCCCGGCCGCAGCGAGCCGCCGCGCCCGGCCGTGGGCATCCCGCAGGGCGTGCCGCTGGACGCCACCGCGCTGATCCGCGGCATGTTCCAGGCCGATGCGCGCCATGCGCCCGGGTTGGGCACCCTGCCGGGCGACTGGCTGGACCTGCCCCTGCTGCAAAGCGCCATGCGCCGCGTGCTGGCGCAGACCGACGGCGACGATCCCCTGGCCCTGCAATACGGCGAACCCGGCGGCGACTTGCGCCTGCGCCAGGCCCTGGCCCGGCGCCTGGACGACCTGGGCATCAGCGCCCCGGCCGAGCAGATCATCAGCACTGTGGGCGCCACCCACGCCCTGGACCTGATCACCCGCCGCCTGCTGCAGCCCGGCGACGCCGTGCTGGTGGACGACCCCGGCTGGTCCATCGAATACGCCCGACTCTCGCAGGCCGGCATGCGCCTGCTGCCCGTGCCCCGCGGCGCGGACGGGCCGGACATGGCCGTCATGACCCAGCTCGCCCAGGAGCACCGGCCCCGCATGTACGTGACGGTTTCGGTGCTGCACAACCCCACGGGCGGGACGCTGTCGCTGTCGCGGGCGCACCAGATCCTGAAGCTGGCCGAGGCGCAGGACTTCCAGATCGTCGAGGACGACACCTACGCCTCCATGGCACCCAACCACGCGCCCCGGCTCTGCGCGCTGGACGGGCTGCGGCGCACGCTCTATGTCTCGGGCTTTTCCAAGATCCTCACGCCGGCCTGGCGCGTGGGCTTCGTCGCCGCGGCGCCCGAGGTCGTGGCCCAGCTGACCGAGCAAAAGCTGCTGACCACGCTGACCACCAGTCCGCTGATGGACCGCGCCGTGGCCGTCTGCCTGGAGCAGGGCACGCTGCGCCGCCACGCCGAACGCGTGATCGCCCGCCTGGACGCCGCCCGCCAGCGCGTCGTGCCCCTGGCCGAGGCCGCGGGCTGCCGCTTCGTCACACCGCCGGCCGGACTGTTCGGCTGGCTGGAGGTGGGCATGGACACCGAGCGCCTGGCCCAGCGCATGCTGGACGAAGGCTGGCTGATCGCGCCGGGCGTGCTGTTCAGCGCCACGCGCCAGGCCGGCAGCCTCATGCGCATCAACTTCGCCACTTCGCAGGACGCCCGCTTCTGGCGGCGCCTGCAGGCCATGCGCGAGGAGCGCCAGCGCTGACTGGCTGGCACCGCACGGCCCGGCGGCCTCAGGCACACTCGACGCGGTCGCGCCCGGCCGCCTTGGCGCGGTACAAGGCCGCATCGGCCCGCTGGTACAAGGTGTCGGAGCTGTCCGCCATGGCGAACATCGCCAGCCCGATGCTGGCCGTGAGGCGGCCCGGCGTCTCGGCCGAGTGGCCGGGCCGTGCCTCGTGCGCGATGGCGGCGCGCGCCAGCAGCGCGCGGAACTCCTCGGCCTGGTGCAGCGCACCAGGCACGTCGGTGTCCTGCAGCAGCAGCGCGAATTCCTCGCCGCCCAGCCGCGCCGGCAAATCCGTGGGCCGGCGCGCCACCTGCTGCAGGCAGCGCGCGACCTCCTGCAGCGCCTGATCCCCGGCCGCGTGGCCGTAGTGGTCGTTGTAGAGCTTGAAATGGTCCACATCGACCAGGATCAGGCACAGCGATGCCCCCCGCCGGTGCTGCTGGCGCAAGGCCAGGGCCAAGCGCTGCGTGAAGCAGCGGCGATTGGGCAGCCCGGTCAGGGCATCGGTCTGCGACAGCTTCTCCAGCTCGAACACCTGGCGGTCAATCACCGACAGCAGGTGGTTGATCCCGGCGCCCAGCTCATTGATCTCGTCCGCGCCCTGCAGCGTCACGGCGGCATGCCATTGCCGCTGCTCACGGATCGCCGCCAGCTCGCGCCGCATGCGCACCACACGCGCGATCACGCGGCGGTCCAGCAGCCATGCCATGGCCACGCTGAGCAGCACGGCCAGGGCCAGCATCGAGATGCGGCGCTCCCGCGCCTCGCGCTTGCCGCGCTGGACGATGCTGCGCCCATGCTGCACCTCCAGTGCCACGCGCTGGACCGACTCGCCAGCCATGGGCAGCGGCCAGTACATCAGCAGATGGTGCTCCAGCCGGCGCAAGCTCCAGGGCCCCGCACCGGGCAGCTCGGCGCTGCCCAGCTGCCGCACCAGATCGCCCGCCAAGGGCTGGGCCAGGGCGGCCGGCACCAGCCGCACAGGCAGGCCGACCCGGCGTTCGAGCTGGCGCAGGAAGTGGCTGTCCAGCCGCTCTGCCATCACCAGCACACCCCGCACACCGTCCTGCAAGCCCGGCTCCTCCAGGCGCCGACGGCACAGCAGCATCAGGTAATCGGGGTTGCCGGCCAGGCCGCAGGCCGGACCGTCGGACGTGGCGGCCAGCCAGCGTCGCGTGCCTTCGGGCTGGGCCATCAGCCAGCTCTGGCCGTCCACGGCCGCCCAGGCCTGCAGGGCGACGCGCCCCTGCTCGTCCAGCAGCAGCAGGCCGTCCAGTCCGAGCTGGCTCAAGTACTGCGGATTGAAGTTGCGCTGCACGAAGTCCGGATCGGGCCGCTGCAGATGCCGGCGCAGATCCGGCCACAAGCGCCATTCGCGCAGGCTGAACTCCCGGTGCTGGATCTCGCCGTCGAGCACCGCCAGCAGATGCTGGAAGTCGTCCCGGGCCTCTTCCAGCTCCAGGTCCTGGTAGGCCTGGTCCAGACCGCGCTGGATGGCCCACAGCCCCAGCAGGATGCATCCCGCCGAGAGGGCGATCACATAGCCGATCATCTGGCGCCTGAGACCCATGCACCCGCCGTTTCGCTGCAAGCCCGAGCGACCCATACTAGGGCCAAACCCTGTCGGCAGGCAGCCCCATGGCGGCCCACGTCGCGATGCGGTCACGCTCATTTTTCACGCGGGGCCGTTTTGAGCGCCGGGCCTCGGTCGCAGCACCGCCCCGGCTCGCTAAGATCAGTCGCAATCTCCCCCGCCCCGCCCGGCCATGCCGATATGAGCGACCCCGCCCCCCTCAATTTCCTCATCGTCGATCCGCTGCTTGGCGTGCAGACCTTCGCGCGGCAGCTCCTGGAGGGCTACGGCTTCGCGGCCGACAGCATCCGCTGCTGCAGCAAGCCCGAGGAGGCCCTGGCCCTGCTGCCGGACTTTCGGCCCCAGTTCCTGATCTGCGACTGGTTCGCCAAGGAGCCGATCAGCGGCATCGCCCTGCATCAGCAGATCTGCCAGCAGGTGCCGGACTGCCGCCTGTCACTGCTGAGCTTCGAGACGGGGCCGCAGCAGCAGGCACAGGCGCAGGCTGCCGGCGCGCGCTTCCTGCTGAAGAAACCCTTCACCGCGCAGGAACTCCGGAGCACGCTGCGCCAGGCGCTCAAGAAACTGGCTCAAGAGCGGCCCGACCTGCACCAGCGCATGCAACAGATCATGGGCGAGCCGCCGGAGGACCGGCGGGCCTCGGCTCGCCAGCCCATGCCGCCCATGCCGCCCATCCCCGCCATGCCCGCCGTGCCGCCGCTCAAGCCGGGCGACAAGGTCAGGCTCGGCAACAGCACCGAGGTGGTGGACACCGTGGTCATCCGCCACGGCGAACTGGTGGTGCAGCTGAAGAACAAGGCCGGGCTGTTCCCGGCCGACAAGCTGCAGCGCGCCTGAGCCGGCCTCAGCGCGCGCCGAGCAGCTCCCAGCGCTCCAGCAGCACCATCAGCTCGTCCTCGATGGCGGCGGCCCGGTTGGTCACCTCCTGGATGCGGCCGGCGCCCTGCGTGTAGAGCTCGGTGCCACCGATCAACGCGTTCAGCTCGGCCTGTTCGGCCTCCAGGGCCTCGATGCGGCCGGGCAACTCGTCCAGCTCGCGCTGTTCCTTGTAGCTGAGCTTGCGCTTGGGCGCCGCCGATGCGGACGGTGCCGTTGCCGGGGCCGCCACGCTGGCCTTGGGCGCCGCCGCAGCGGCGATGGCCCTGGATCGCTGCGATTGCGTCAGCCAGTCCTGCACGCCCCCCTCGTACTCGCGCCAGACGCCGTCGCCCTCGGCCACCAGGGTCGAGCTGACCACGTTGTCCAGGAAGCGGCGGTCATGGCTGACGAGAAAGACCGTGCCGTCATAGTCCTGGAGCAGCTCTTCCAGCAGCTCCAGGGTGTCGATGTCCAGATCGTTGGTGGGTTCGTCCAGCACCAGCACATTGGCCGGGCGGGCGAACAGCCGGGCCAGCAGCAGGCGGTTGCGCTCGCCGCCGGACAGGCTGTTGACCGGTGAATTGGCGCGCTGCGGCGCGAAGAGGAAATCGCCCAGGTAGCTCATCACATGCTTGCGCTGGTTGCCGATCTCGATCCATTCGCTGCCCGGGCTGATGGTGTCGGCCAAGGTGGCCTCCAGGTTGAGCCCCTCGCGCATCTGGTCGAAATAGGCCACGGTCAGGCGCGAACCCTGGCGCACGCTGCCGCTGTCCGGCGCCAGCTCGCCGAGGATGAGCTTGAGCAGCGTGGTCTTGCCTGCGCCGTTGGGGCCGATCAGGCCGATCTTGTCGCCGCGCAGGATGGTGGTGCTGAAGTCGCGCACCACGGTACGTTCGCCAAAGCGCTTGCCGACCTTGTCCAGCTCCGCGACGATCTTGCCGCTGGCATCACCGGTGGCGACGTCCAGCCGCACACGGCCCTGCACATCGCGCCGCGCAGCGTGCGATTCGCGCATCTGCACCAGGCGTGCCACGCGCGCCACGCTGCGGGTGCGGCGTGCCTCGACGCCCTTGCGGATCCAGACCTCCTCCTGCGCAAGCAGCTTGTCGAAGCGGGCGTTGGCCAGGGCCTCGTTCTCCAGCTCGTACTGCTTGGCGGCCTGGAAGGCGGCGAAGTTGCCGGGATAGCCGCGCAGCTGGCCGCGATCCAGCTCAACGATGCGGTTGCAGACGTTGTCCAGGAAAGCGCGGTCGTGGGTGATGAGCAGCAGGCTGCCCTTGAAGGTGTTGAGCAGGCCCTCGAGCCAGGCGATGGCGTCCAGATCCAGGTGGTTGGTGGGCTCATCCAGCAGCAGCACATCGGGCTGGGCCACGAGGGCGCGGGCCAGGGCCACGCGCTTCTTCAGCCCGCCGGACAGCGCGCCGACCTGCCGGCTGCCATCGAGACCCAGGCGCTGCAGGGTCTCTTCGACGCGCTGTTCCCAGGTCCAGCCGCCCAGTTGCTCCAGCCGCGTCTGCAGGGCGTCCAGGTCTTCGCCGGGCGCATGGGCCTCGAAACGCTCACGCAGCGCGCGGGCCTCGGCCACGCCCTCGCTGACCGCCTCGAAGATGCTGGTCTCGGGCCGCAGCTCGGGCTCCTGCGGCACATAGACGCTGCGCAGGCCCAGCTGCAGCTGCAGCAGGCCGTCATCGAGCTTGTCGATACCGGCCAGGATCTTGAGCAGGGAGGACTTGCCGGTGCCGTTGCGGCCGATCAGGCCCACGCGTTCACCGGTTTCCAGCGCGAAATTGGCACCATCCAGCAGCGGCACATGGCCGTAGGCGAGATGGGCATTGGTCAGGGAGAGGACAGCCATGCGGCGGATTGTCCCAGACTCGGGGCAAGGCCTTGGCGTGGCTCAGGCCCAGATCCGGTACAGCCAGAAGGCCTCGTCGTGCAGGATGCGCTCGCGAAGTTCCGCCGGTGAGCACCCGGTGAGGCGGCGTGTTTCCCGGCAGAAATGCGCCTGGTCCGCGTAGCCGGTTTCCAGCGCCAGGGTGCTCCATACCACCTCCCCAGCCTCCAGCGCACGCCGCACCGCGAAGAAGGCCTGCTCGCCGCGCTTCATCTGGCGCAGGCTGCGCTGGCTCTGCCCGCTCCACTGCTTGATGCGGCGCTCCAGCTGCCGCAGGCTGTGCCCCCGGCCGGATGCCACCAAGCGCAGCGCCAGGTTCTGCGCCCAGTCCCGATAGGGGAAGCTCAGGCCCTGGCCCGCGCAATGGGCCCGCCAACGCGGGCGCAGAAAGTCCTCCAGCAGACGCTGGCAGCATGCCGCGTCCGGCGCAGCCAGCATGGCCGCGTTCAGCGCCTGCCAGTCCGGCCCCAGCATGGCATCAATGGGCTCGACGCGATCCAGCATGGCGCTCAGGTCCAGGCCTGTCAGCGCATGAAAGGCGTCGGGGCTCAGGGCCGTCAGAAAGGTCCGCGTCCCCGCTTTCGAGCGGTATCGCACCGGCTTCGTGCGCGGGCCGACCAGCAGGGCGCGGGCGGGCAGCGGCCACAGGCTGCCGTCCTCCCGCACCTCCCAGCCCTCGCCCTCCAGAGACCAGCTGAGGCCCGCGAACGTCGTGGCGGGAAAGTTGCTGCTGCGCTGCTCCTCGCTCAGCACAGCAGCCCGCGTGGTGTCGCGCCAGATATGGGCCTGCAGGCAGCCCGCCAATGACAGCCCCGGCACCAGCAGCTGGGCCACGGTATCAGGATGCAAATTGCCGCTCATAGCCCGGCAGTGTAGGACCGCCCTGCCCTGGCTGCCGTGATGCCCTCGTCAACACCTGGCTCGCGCGGCACGCATGCAGCGAGGCGAGCAAGCCCGGCTGGCGCGCGGCAAGGGCAAACGGCGACCGCCGGACTCAGACCCAGACCCGGTAGGCCCAGAAGGCCTCATCGGCCTCGATGCGCCGGCGCAGTTCCTCGGGGCTGAAGCCGGTGACGCGGCGGGTTTCGCGGCACAGGTGGGCCTGGTCCGCATAGCCGGCGTCCTGGGCCAGCGCGCTCCACAGCACCTCGCCGGCCTCCATCTCGCGACGCACGCGATGGAAGGTGGACTCCGCCCGGCTGACGCGGCGCAGGGCCTGCAGGCTCTGCCCGCTCCAGCGCTTGATGCGGCGCTCGACCTGGCGCAGGCTGTCGCCGTGCCCGCCGGCCACCGCCTTCAGTGCCAGGTTCTGCATCCAGTCGCGGTAGCGGCGCGGCGGTGCCGCCGGACTATGCGCGCAGGCACGCCAGCGCGGCAGCAAGAAGGCCTCAAGGATCGCCTGGCAGGACTGCTCGTCGCCGGCCGCCAGCATGGCCTCGTTCAGGCCCTGCCACTGGGGCCCCAGCACCTCGTCCATGGGCACGTAGCGGTCCACATGGGCGGCCAGGTCCAGCCCCGTCAGCGCATGCAGCGCATCGGGCAGGAAGGCCACCATGAAGCAGCGGATGCCGGCGTCGGAACGGAACTGCACCGGGCGGCTGCGCGGCCCGCCGACCAGGCAGGCCCCTGGCAGGCGGCGTTCACTGCCGTCGTCCAGGATCTCGCAGCCGTCGCCGGACAGGGTCCAGGTCATGCCGCAGTAGGGCGTGGCGGGGAAGTGGCTGCTTCGCTGGGCCGGCGTCAGCGAGGCGGCAGCGCTGGTGTCGCGCCAGAGAGAGGCGTAGACGCAGCCGCTCAGGGCCAGGCTGGGCGCAATCAGCCGGGCGACGGCATCGGGGTGGCGGTCGCTGTCCATGGCGCCAGTGTAGTCAGGCCGGGCTGCTGGCGCCGCAGCCGTGCGCACAGTGCCCCGATGTCGATTTCGTTCAAGACCCACCGCCGGCGCCTTGCCACCATGCGGGCCCATGAATACCCAGACCCTCGCCCCCACCAAGACCGCCCCGCCGCCCGGCCCCGCCGGCCTGGGTTTCGATCGGCTGCGCGCCCTCAGCCGCGACTACCTCGGTTCGCTGCGCCAGTGGCACGCGCAGCACGGCGACGTCGTGCGCCAGCGCTTCGTGAACCTGGTGGACTACAGCTTCGTGCACCCGGATCACATTCGCGAGCTGCTGGTCGCCTCGCACGATCAGTTGATCCGTTGGGAGCGCGGCATCGAGATCTTCGCCAGCGCGCATGGCCGCAGCGTGCTGGTCTCTGAGGGCGCGCCCTGGAAGCGGCAGCGCCAGATGCTGCAGCCCGGCTTCGCCCCCAAGCGGGTCGAGAGCTTCGTGCCGCTGATGGCGCAGGCCGCCGCCCAGGGGCTGGCACGCTGGCAGGCCCTGCCGGTGGTCAACTTCGAGGCCGAGATGACGCAGATCACCATGGAAGTGATTCTGCGCAGCCTCTTCTCCCGCAGCGACGAGGCCCAGGGGCGCAGCACCGCCGCCGCGGTGCACGACCTCAGCGTGGAGGCCATGAAGGAGTTCTACTGGCCCGTCAGTGCCCCGCTGTGGGCCCCATGGAAGGCGCGCAAGCGTCGCGCGCTGCGCCAGCTCAAGGGCCTGATCGACGGCGAGATCCGTCAGCGCCTGGCCGATCCAGCGCCGCGCGAGGACCTGCTGGGCATGATGCTGGCAGCGCGCGATCCCCAGGGCCAGGGCTTCGATGCCACCGGCCTGCGCGACGAGTGCATGACCACCTTCCTGGCCGGCCATGAAACCACCGCGGCGGGATTGACGTGGTGGGGCTGGTGCATGGCCGCACATCCGGCCGAGCAGCGCCGCGTGGCCGACGAGGTCTGCGCGGTGCTGGGCGATCGCCTACCCACCGCCGCGGACCTGCCCCGTCTGCCACGCCTGGCGCTGAGCTTCAAGGAAAGCCTGCGCCTGTACCCGCCTGCCGCCGGCCTGCTCTCGCGCCGCACCACCGCGCCGCTGGCGGTGGCCGGCTATGCGCTGCCGGTGGGCAGCATGGTGCGCATCACACCCGCCCTCACCCACCGCGACCCGCGCTGGTTCATGGATCCGGACGCCTTCCGTCCCGAGCGCTTCGACCCTGCGGCGGGCCATCCCGAGATCCCGCGAGGGGCCTGGCTGCCCTTCGGCGCCGGCCCGCGGGTGTGCCTGGGCAGCCACTTCGCGCTGACCGAGATGAGCCTGGTCGCCGCCCTGCTGCTCCAGCGCTACGAGCTGCAGGCCCTGCCCGGCCAGCCCGCGCCGCGACCACGCCTGGACATCACCCTGCGCCCGGACGTGCCGCTGCACCTGGGCCTGAGACGGCGCTGAGCGCTGACCCCGGCCTGCACGCGGTCGGGGTCAGGTCTTGCCATGGGCCAGCGGATCAGGGCAGCGTCTTCAGCTGCGCCTTCACCGGCACCGAGAAGTTGTAGCCGTCGGCCCGGTCCCAGTTGATGGACCAGCTCATGGCCCCGCGCAAGCTCGGATACGCCTGCCTGGGCTTCAGCGCGCCGCAGTGCTGCAGCAGCGTGAGGCAGCTCAGTGCCTGGTTGATGACGCTGGGCGGCGCATAGCCTCGCCCGGCCGAGCGCGTGCCCGAGGGCACGCCAAAGGCCACCTGATCCGGGCGCAGCCCTTTGAACTCCCAGCCCGTGCCCTGGCTGACCTTGAAGCCTTCGATCAGCATTAGGCTGCCGCCCACCAGACCGTCCACCGTGCCCTCGCTGAGCTGGCGCCCGTCGGAGTAGGTGAAGCCGCCGTTGTTGTAGTACTGCACGTGGATCATCGTCAGCTCGTCCCGCAGGCCGTCGATGATGGGCAGGTAGGCGCCCCAGATGCTGCCAAAGGCCACGTAGCCGCCCTGCACGTAGGGATGCTCCGGGGCCATCGAGAGGTAGAAGCCCGGCCCCACTTTGGCCTTGAGCTGCTTCACGGCCGTGATCAGGTTGTTGATGATGGGTGCGCCCAGCGAGACACCGGCGCCGCTTTCCAGGTCCAGGTCGATGCCGTCGAAGCCGTACTTGGCGATCAGCGCGGCCAGGGTGTTGACGAAGTTCGTCACCTGCGCGCTGGTGTTGAGCGTCATGCGCCCGTCCTGCCCGCCCAGGGACAGCACCACCTTCTTGCCCTTGGCACGCTTGGCGGCAATGTCGGCGATGAACTCGGCCTCGGAACCCGCACCCGGGTCCAGCTGGAAGGCCACGCCGCCATCGCCGGCATCGCTGGCGAAGGAGATCATGATCACGTCCCAATCGTCGGACACGTCCTTCACGCGGATGGGCGCGCCGGCTCCATTGGCGAAGTTGTGCCAGTAGCCGATCAGCGCATGCTTGGGCAGACCGGGGGACGGCGTCGGCGTCGGCGTCGGCGTCGGCGTTGGCGTTGGCGTTGGCGTGGGCGTGGGCGTGGGCGTGGGCGTGGGCGTGGGCGTGGGCGTGGGGCTGGCCGTGCAGTCAGCCACATAGCGCCACAGCGAGGGCGTGGACGGCGGGGTCCAGTTGGCGCCCACGTAGGCGGTGTGCGTCACCAGGGCGCTGTAGTCCTTGCCTTGATAGCTGGCCGGCGTGTTGACGGCGTAGGTCTTGCCCTCGACCCAGGCTGCCGAACAGGGCGCGGCCAGCGCCGAAGACGGCAGCTGCAGGCCGGCACCCAGCAAGGCCAGGACCAGGGCGTGAGGACGGAGGGTGGGGGCGGACGGGGTCATGCAAACCTCCAGGGAATCGGTGCTAGGCGGGACAGCAGTCCGAACCCGGCACCGCAGGCAGCACCATGCCGGACCATTGGCTGACGACCCCTCCCCGCTCACCCGCCTTGTCCCGGCCCGCCCAGGGCAAACCGTGCAAGCCCCGACGAGTGCAGCGCCCGACCGGTCAGGGCTGAGCGATATTGGTATTCTTTTGGACTTGCGTTGGTATTTGAATACCCGCAGCAGCCGTGCGGTATGCGGATCAACCCTGGGCCGCGCCCACCGCCCGCTCCAGGGCGGACACGAACAGGGCGGCGACGTCGAAACCCGTTTGCGCCCCGATTTCCTGGAAGCAGGTAGGACTGGTGACGTTGATCTCGGTGAGGCAGGGGCCGATGACGTCCAGCCCCACCAGCAGCAGGCCGCGTGCGGCCAGGACCGGTGCCAGATGCTCGGCGATCTCGCGTTCGCGCTCGGTCAGGGGCATGGCCACGCCCTTGCCGCCTGCGGCCAGATTGCCGCGCACCTCACCGCCCTGCGGGATGCGGGCCAGGGCATAGGGAACGACCTCGCCGCCGATCAGCAGCACGCGCTTGTCGCCTTGGGCAATCTCGGGCAGGTAGCGCTGCACCATCACCGTCTGCGCACCGTCCTTGTTGAGGGTTTCGATGATGGCGCCCAGGTTGAGCCCATCCGGCCCCACCCGGAAGATGCCCATGCCGCCCATCCCGTCCAGGGGCTTGAGGATGATGTCGCGGTGCTCGGCGTGGAAGGCGCGGATGGCCGTGGCCGAGCGCGTCACCAGGGTGGGCGTGATGTGCTGAGGGAACTCCAGGATGGCCAGCTTCTCGGGGTGCTCGCGCAGGGCCGAGGGCTTGTTGAAGACGCGCGCGCCCTCGCGTTCGGCCTGACTGAGCAGCTGCGTGGTGTAGAAGAACTCGCTGTCGAAGGGGGGGTCCTTGCGCATCAGCACCGCATCGACCCCGGCGAGGGCCAGGTCTTGCGTGGCGGCGACGACGTACCAGTCCGGCGTGTCCGTGCCGTCGCTGCTGGCCAGCGCAGTCGCCGAGAGCTTCAGCTGCCGCGCTCCGCGGGCCGTCACCAGGCCGCCGCGCTGCCAGACCAGCTCAGCCGGCTCGCAGGCCCAGAGTTCATGGCCGCGCCGCGCGGCCTCGCGCATCATCGCGAAGGTCGAATCCTTGTAGGTCCTGAAGCCGGAAAGCGGGTCGACGACGAAAAGCAGTTTCATGGCGGGAGTCCGGAAAAGGGTAGTCGAGGATGCGTCGGGTCAGGCGCGCCGCAGGCGCTGCACCAGCAAGGCCAGCGAGCCCGCCACCACGCCCCAGAAGGCCGAGCCTATGCCCGCCAGCTTGAGGCCGGAGAGGGTCACGAGGAAGGTGAGGATGGCGGCATCGCGATGCTGCTCGTCCTTCAACGCCGCGCTCAGGCCGCCGGCGATGGTGCCCAGCAAAGCCAGGCCGGCGATGGTCGCCACCAGCTCGCGCGGGAAGGCCGCCAGCAGGCCAACGACGGCGCCGCCGGCGAGCCCCAGGGCGACGTAGAACACGCCGGCCATCACCGCGGCGGTATAGCGCCGGGCCGGGTCCTCATGCGCCTCGCGCCCCATGCAGATCGCCGCGGTGATCGCGGCGAGATTCAAGGCATAGCCGCCGAAGGGCGCGAGGATGAGCGAAGCCAGGCCGGTCACGCCAACGCTGGCCGAGATGGGCGTCTGGTAGCCCGAGGCTCGCTGCGCTGCCACGCCGGGCAGGTTTTGCGAAGCCATGGTCACCAGGAACAGCGGCAAGGCCACGCCGACGAGGGCGGCCACGCTGAAGCGGGGGCTGACCCACTCGGGCCGGGCCCAGGCCCATTGCACGGCGTCCAGGTGCAGTCGGCCCTGCAGCCCCGCCACGGCCACGCCGACCAGCAGGACCACCGGCACGGCATAGCGCGGCCAGAAGCGCCGCCCCAGCAGGAAGGCCGCGGCCATGCTCAGCACCAGGACCGGCGCGGTCTGTGTGGCCAGCATCGCGTCCAGGCCGAAGCGCGCCAGGACGCCGGCCAGCAGGGCCGCCGCGATGGCCATGGGAATGCGGTCCATCACGCGTTCGAAGAGGCCGCTGAACCCGGCCACGGTGATCATCAGCGCGCAGACGATGAAGGCGCCGACAGCCTCCGGCATGGACACCCCCACCGCGCTGGTCAGCAAGGCCGCGCCCGGCGTGGACCACGCGGTCAGCACCGGCTGGCGGGTCCACAGCGACAGGCCCAGGCTGGTCAGGCCCATGCCCAGGCCCAGCGCCCACATCCAGGACGTCAGCTGGCCGGGCGTGGCGCCCAGCGCCTGCGCCCCCTGAAAGACGATGACCACCGAGCTGGTGAAACCCACCAGCACGGCCACGAAACCGGCGACGATGGACGGCAGGGACAGGTCTTGCAGGAAACGGCGCATGGGGGCCAGCATAGCCGGCCCGCCGTGACCCTGCCGGCCCGGGGTCAAGCCCGCGGGCGCGACGCGCCCCGCCGCGCCGGACCGGCCGCGCTCCGGGCCCCCGCCGGGTTCAGATCTCGACCTTCGAGCCCAGTTCCACGATGCGGTTGGTGGGCAGGTGCAGGAAGTCCGCCGCAGCCGCCGCGTTGCGGTGCATGCTGGCGAAGAGCTTCTCGCGCCACAGGGCCATGCCCGAGCCGATGGTGGGGATGACGATGTCGCGCGAGAGGAAGTAGCTCGTCTCCATGTCGTCCAGGTGCACGCCGCGCGCCTCCAGCAGCTTCAGCGCCTCGGGCACATCGGGCTCGTTCTTGAAGCCGAAGTGCACCGTCACCTGCCAGCAGTCGTTGCCCAGGCTGTCCAGCTCCACCCGCTTGTCAAAACCGATCCAGGGCTTCTCGTGGTGCTTGACGGTCACGAAGAGGTTCTGCTCGTGCAGCACCTTGTTGTGCTTGAGGTTGTGCAGCAGGGCATTGGGCGTGACGCCCTGCTCCGCCGACAGGAAGACCGCCGAGCCCGGCACGCGCAGCGGCGGGCTCAGGAACACGGCTTCGAGGAAGCCCTGCAGTTCGATGGCGTCCTCGCGCAGCTTGTCGGACAGCAGCTGGCGGCCCTCCTTCCAGGTCAGCATCAGCGTGAACATCCAGATGCCTATCGTGAGCGGGAACCAGCCGCCGGCCGCGACCTTGAGCAGATTGGAGGCCAGGAAGGTGACGTCAATCAGGAAGAAGAAGCCCGTGGCCACCACGCACAGGGCCAGCGGGTACTTCCAGCCGTAGCGGATCACGAAGAAGGTCATGACCGTGGTGATGGTCATGTCGATGGTCACGGCCACGCCATAGGCGCCGGCCAGCTTGCTGGAGGAGCCGAACATCACCACCGCGACGACCACGAAGCCGAACAGCATCCAGTTGATGAAGGGCACGTAGATCTGGCCGATGTCGCGCACCGAGGTGTGGACGATGCGCATGCGCGGCAGGATGCCCAGCTGGATGGCCTGCTTGGTGACCGAGAAGGCCGCCGTGATCAGCGCCTGCGAGGCCACGATGGCGGCCAGCGTGGCCAGGCCGAACAGGGGCAGCTCGGCCCAGGACGGCGCGATCAGGAAGAAGGGGTTCTTGATGGCCGCAGGATCCTCCAGCAGCAGGGCCCCCTGGCCGAAGTAGTTGACCACCAGGGCCGGCATGACGATGCCGTACCAGGCAATGCGGATGGGCTTCTTGCCGAAGTGGCCCAGGTCGGCATACAGCGCCTCACCGCCGGTCACCACCAGCACCACCGCCCCCAGGGCCACGAAGGCAACCCAGCCGTAATGGGCGCAGAACTCGACCGCATAGGCCGGGTTCACCGCCGCCAGCACCCCGGGGTTCTCGAGGATCTGGGGCAGCCCCAGCAGGGTCAGGCTGGCGAACCACACCAGCATCACCGGACCGAAGGCCTTGCCCACGCCGCCGGTGCCGAAACGCTGGACGGCAAACAGTCCAGCCAGCACGAGCAGCGTGATCGGCACGATCAGCTGCTCGTATTGCGGCGCGTAGACATTGATGCCCTCGACGGCGCCCAGCACCGTCATCGCGGGCGTGATCACGGCGTCGCCAAAGAAGATGGCCGTGCCGAACAGGCCCACCATCATCAGCACGTTGCGCAGGGCCGGCTTCTCCCGTACGGCCTGGGTGGCCAGCGCCAGCATCGCGATCAGACCGCCTTCGCCGTTGTTGTCCGCGCGCAGGATCAGCAGCACGTACTTGAGCGAGACCACGATGGTCATGGTCCAGAACAGCAGGGACAGCACGCCCAGGATGTTCTGCGACGTCAGCGGGACATGGCCGCCATGGAAGACTTCCTTGAGGGCATAGAGCGGGCTGGTGCCGATGTCGCCATAGACCACGCCCAGGGCGCCCAGGGTCAGGGCGGCAAGGACGCCGGGGCTGCGGTGTTGTTGTTCGTGGCTGGTGCTCACAGGCGCGACGGCCTGACGCAATAGCCAGGCCGTGGAGTCAAAAGTGCGTATTGTGCGCTGCAGGGCGACCGATCCGACAGCCACCCGCCCGGGTGGCCGTCGGCCGGCATCACTCCCAGCGATAGCTGAGGCTCACATTGAAGCGCCGCCCCAGGTCCGCATCACTGCGGTTGCCGCTGTCCCAATGGCCGAACTGGGCCGGCACCGTGGCCGCGCCACGGCTGATGAACTCATTGGTGAGATTGAGAATGGAGCCGCTCAGCACCAGGTTCTTGAAGCCCGTGTAGGCCAGGCCCATGTCCAGCGTGGTCTGCAGCGCAGCCGTGCACCAGCCCTGGCTGCTGGGATAGCTCTGCAGGGCCGTCGGCTTGCTCAGACACTGCGCGGAGCTGGTCGTGCTCCACAGCGGATCGCTGTGGTTGAGGCGCAGCCAGGCGCTGTAGTCGTTCTTGCTCCAGTCCATGCGCAGCGAGGCCTTGGTCTTGGGCACGCCCGAGGTGGTGGTGCCGTCGATGCGCTCCACCGTGCCGCCGCTGAGGATCTGCTGGTCATAGCGGGCGGTGAAGCTGCCCTCGAGCTTGAACTTGAACTGCCCCAGCGGGTTGCTGGGCAGGCGCAGGTTGGCCTCGTAGTCCACGCCCGAGGTGACCGTGTAGTTGAAGTTGCCGTACTTGCGCAGCAGGGCCAGGATGGGGCCGCTGTTGGGAATCAGCGCACCCGAGGCATCGCGCAGCCAGGTGCCCTGGTTGCTGTCGCGGATCAGGAACTGCTCGTTGGCGCTCGGGTTGGCGATGTAGGCCGTCATGATGTCGAAGCCGCGCTGCACCCGGATCTCGCTGTTGCGCTTGAAATACCAGGCGTCCAGCGACACATCCAGGTAGTCCGTCGGCGAGAAGATGAAGCCCAGCGTGGCCGAACGTGACTTCTCCGGCTTGACGTTGGGATTGGGCGTCACCGCCGTGGCCAGCGAGCCGGGCTGCTGGGCTGCTGGAATCCCGGACGTGTAGTTCAGCAGATTGCAGTCGCGCCACTGGTTGGGCTGCGTGGACTTGCTGGTGGACTTGCTGTTGTCGCTGGCATTCCAGTTGCAGCGCAGCGGGTCGTAGATGCGCTCGGTGCCGTAGCTGTGGAAGCTGACGAAGAAGCCCTCGTTGGAGATCTGCGAGATGGACGGCGCCCGGTAGCCCGTGGCTGCGGTGCCGCGCAACATCAGGCGCTGCGGCAGCACCGTCCACTTGTAGCCCAGCTTGCCGGTGGTGGAGTTGCCGAAGTCGCTGTAGTGCTCGGCACGCAGCGCGGCCTGCAGCTCCAGGTCCTTGCGCACCGGCAGGCGCAGCTCGCCGAAGCCGCCCAAGACATGGCGCGAGCCCGAGGTGCCGTTGGCCACCAGACCCACGTAGTCGCCCGTGCGGAAGGCGTCGTCGGGTGTGGCGGACAGGCTCTCGTGCCGAGCCTCGACCCCCACGGCCACGGCCGCACGCCCGCCGGCCATCTCGAACCATTCGCGGCTGGCTCGCACATCAGCGGCGGTGACGGCGGAATTGCCGGTGTTGGTGGCGTCGTCGGTCAGCCAGTCGATGGCCGCGGTGTCATTCGCCTTGCCGAAGTGGTAGGGCCCGCCCTTGGCGATCAGCTCGTTCAGGCGGCTGGACAGCAGGCGCTGGGTGCGCACGCCCTTGTTGTCCATCTTGCTGTAGACCAGGGCGGCGTCGTAGTCCCAGCCGGCATAGACACCCTCGATGCCGGCGCTCAGGCGCGTGGAGCGCAGGTCGGAGATGTCGCGCTGGTCCAGGTCCTCGAAGCGGTAGGCCAGCTGCACCGCCTGGGGCTTGGCCGTGCCGCGCGTCGGGTTGTCCGGGTGGTCGGGCGCCAGGATGATGGCATGCTGGCTCAGGATCTGGCCATTGGGCAGGGCCCAGTTGAGCACGCGGGTGTTGTTGGAACCGACGATGGTCGTGAACGACTGTGAGGTCAGTTGGTTCACCGTATTGGTCCGCGAGTACATCAGGTCGACAAAGGCCGTGGTGTCCTCGTTGATGGCCAGGTTGCCGCGCACGGAGCCGCTGAAGCGGTCCTGCTGGGCCAGGAACTCGGTATCCATGTCCGGGTTATAGCGGCACTGCCCCAGCGGCGAGCTGTCCAGCTGGCCCGGCTGCTTCTGCGGCACCCCCTTGCCCACGGTGCGTGCATCAGGACAGCCCGGCAGGGTTCCCAGGTAGAGCTTGGGATCGTTCGGCGCCGTTGAGGACAAGGGCGTGGCGGCCGGCACGCTGTAGTAGTTGCCCCAGAGGCTGCCGATGCTGCTGTGGGCAAAGTCCTGCAGACGCTGCGTACTGCCGGCGGAATTGGCCACCAGCCAGGCATCGCGGTCGGCCTGGCGGCCCACCTTGCTGGCCTCGAAGTAGCTGACCGGGTCACGCCGCGAGATTTCCACGCCGCCAAACACGTTGAAGCGCTGGGTGGCCAGGTTGCCGAAGCCGAAGCTGCCCGAGGCGCTGCGCTTGCGCCCATCGCCATGGCTGTTGGCGCCGGCCGATGCCGCCAACTCGCCCCCCCGGTACTCCTTCTTCAGCACGTAGTTGATCACGCCGGCCATGGCGTCCGAGCCGTAGATGGCGGAGGCGCCGTCCTTCAGGATCTCGATGCGCTCGATGGCGTCCTTGGGAATGGTGTTGGTGCTGACCAGGTTCCCGCGCCCGAAATTGATGTCCACTGCGCCGACCGGCGCCAGGCGGCGGCCATTGATCAGCACCAGGGTGCCCTGCGCACCCATGCCGCGCATGGACACCGCATTGACGCCCGACACGAAGCCGCTGCCCACGCCGTCGCCCACCGAGCCGCTGACGTCCACGGCGCTGGAGGAGCGCAGCACCTCCTCGACGGTGGCAAAGCCCGACTTGCGGATCTGCTCGGCCGTGATGACCTGCACCACCGACGGCGTCTCGCGGTCCGTGCGCTTGATCATGGAACCGGTGACCTCGACGCGCTCGAGCTTCTTCTGCGGCTCCGTCTGGGCCTGCGCGGCGCAGGCGGCCAGTGCGGCCAGACCCATCAGGGTTTTGTGGAATTTCATGGACATCTCCTCGCTTGGCTGTGGCTATGGACTTCAGCGCCGCCTCGCACCGAAGACCGAAGGCCGAAAGCTAAAGAGCCGCCGTCCGCGGGTCATGACTTCTGGTTTGGTAAAGTTTTGTGAATGGTTATGAACACGCGCGTGGAGGGCGGGCCGGAGGCCGCGGAGCAATTCGTGCGGCGGCGCATGAGCCTGCGCCATCTGCGCACGCTGATCGCGCTGAGGGAGGCTGCCAGCCTGAGCGCGGCAGCCGAGCTGCTGCATGTCACCCAGCCGGCGGTCAGCAAGACCCTGGCCGAGATCGAGCAGGGGCTGGGACAAACCCTGTTCATCCGTCACGGACGCGGCCTGCGCGCCACAGCGCTGGGCGAGCGCATGGTGCAACTGGCCCGCAAGCTGGAGGCCGACCTGCAGCGTGGCGGCGAAGACCTGGCGGCCATGGTGCGCGGAGCGGCCGGCGAGCTGCTGATCGGCGCGACCAATGCCGCCCTGGCGCACGTGCTGCCCGAGGCCATGGCGCAGATGAAGGCCAGCTATCCCCACATCACGCTCAGCGTGCGCACCCACGCCCTGCGCGATCTGTTCCAGGAGCTTCGGCAGGGGCGCCTGGACCTGGTGGTCGCCCGCGTGACCCAGGACGACCCGCCGGCCGATCTGGAGTCCCACTGTCTGATCCAGCAGCGCGAAGCCCTGGTGATCAGCACGCACCACCCGCTGGCGCGCGCGCGGCGCGTGGGCTGGGAAACGCTCAGCGAGCAGACCTGGATCTGGCCCCTGCCCGGCACGCGCTCACGCGCACTGCAGGACCGTCTGTGGGCGCAGCGCGGCATTCCCTTGCCGCGCAATGTGATCGAGACCGGCGACCTGATGCTCTCGCTGAGCCTGATGCGGCGCATGCCCTGCCTCACCATCATGCCGCTGCATGCGGCGCGCCTGGCGACTCAGCATGGCATTGGCCTGATCCTGCCCCTGGACGCCGATCTGGGCCTGGCGGACCTCACCGTCTGGCATCTTCCGGAGCCGCAAAGCGAGCAGGTGCAGCACTTCATGCACCTGCTCAAGTCCGCCACCCTCCCGGGTGATCAGGCGTAGATTTCCGCCTCGGGGTCCGTGGCCTCCAGCTCGTAGCTGGCCGCCAGCATGCCCAGGCGGGCAATCACGCCGTACATGTAGAAGCGGTTGGGTGCGCTGGCCCCGGGCGCCTCGCCGGGGCGCGGCAGCTGCGTGGCCTGGGCAAAGGCCAGGGGCACATAGCTGGCCCCGGGTGCGTTGAGGTTCTCGTCGGCCGCGCGGTCGGCGTGGACCCGGTAGAAGCCGCCCACCACATAGCGGTCCATCATGCAGACCACCGGCTCGGCAACCGCCTCGTTGACGCGCTCATGCGTCACCACGCCTTCCTGCACGATGACCTCGTGCACCGGCTGCCCGTCCTTGATCACGCTCATCTTGTTCTTGCAGCGGCGGTTGAGCTCGTCCAGCTCCTTGGCGTCGCGCACGGTCGTGATGCCCATGCCGTAGGTGCCGGCGTCGGGCTTGACGATGGCAAAGGGCTTCTCCTGGATGCCGTACTCCTTGTACTTGCGCCGGGTTTTGGTGATCACCTGATCCACCTGGTCCTGCAAGGCCTCCAGGCCCTGGCCTTCGGCGAAGTCCAGCCCCTGCACGCCCACCGTCAGCGGGTTGATCAGCCAGGGATCCATGCCCAGCAGCTTGGCGAACTTCTTGGCCACCTCCTCGTAGGCCTGGAAGTGCCGCGACTTGCGCCGCAGCGCCCAGCCCGCGTGCAGGGGCGGCAGCAGGTACTGCTCATGCAGCCCTTCGAGCACGCCGGGGATGCCCGCGGACAGATCGTTGTTGAGCAGGATGGTGCAAGGGTCGAAGTCCTTCAGCCCCAGGCGCCCGCGCTTGCGCACCAGGGGCTCCACCGTCAGGTTGCCGCCCTCAGGCAAGGCCAGGCTGGCGGGCTCGGTGAGGGTCTCGTCCAGGCTGCCCAGGCGCACATTCAGCCCGGCCTGGGTGAAGATGCGCACCAGGGTCTGCAGATGCTGCAAGTAGAAGCTGTTGCGGGTGTGCTTTTCCGGGATCAGCAGCAGGTTCTTGGCCTCGGGGCAGATCTTCTCGATGGCCGCCATGGCGGCTTGCACCGACAGCGGCAGCAGGTTCGGATCGAGGTTGTTGAAGCCGCCGGGAAAGAGGTTGGTGTCCACCGGCACCAGCTTGAAGCCGGCATTGCGAACATCCACCGAGCTGTAGAAGGGCGGCGTGTGCTCCATCCACTCCAGGCGGAACCAGCGCTCGATGGCCGGCAGCGACTCCAGGATGCGCTGCTCCAGTTCCTTGATGGGGCCGTTCAGTGCGGTGACGAGATGTGGAACCATGGTGAGCAATCCTGGAAAGGGGCAGGGAGATTCTAGGAGGGCGCAACTGAGGGCGCATTTCCCGATTGCAAGCCTTTCTCGCTGAGCGCCCATCCCCCGCGCAGGGCAGGCCCCACCTCTGGCCGAAGTTTCTAGAATGCCGCCACCGTCGCCCAGGGCGACTCTCCACGGACCTCCTCGCATGCATTCGACCGCTCGGCGCGTTCCCGCGCGCCTCCTGGGCTTGGCCGCCCTGTCCTTGACCCCACTGGGCTGCCTGGCCGCCAGCGAGGTGCCGGCCGACTCGGGCCTGTTCACCACCCGCATCCTGACCAACGCGTCCAGCACCAATCGCGGCAGCTTCCTCTACTTCAACCAGTGGGACACGCTGACCCTGGTCAATCAGGACAGACGCGAGGTCGAGATCAAGGCCGAAAAGAGCAGCGGCAACAACAGCAGCCAGGTCTTCGAGGCCGTCCTGCCCGCCGGGCGCTATCAGCTGGTGCAGATGCTCTCCCCAAAGCTGGCCGGCCGCGTGACGGGGGACCTCAAGGGCGTCATCGGCGAGTTCGAGGTCAAGCCCCAGACGGTCACCAGCCTGGGCACCCTGATCTACCAGCCCACGGGCAGCCAGGGCTACACCATACTCTGCGATGGCTTCGACGCCCCGCAGATCGAGCGCGTCCGCCTGCACTACCCCGCGCTGCACCAGGCCATGCCCGAGCATGCGCCGGTGCGCCCCTGCCTCAGCAACGAGGTGGCCGCGCGCAGCAGCCAGGCCCAGCAGGGCCGTACCCTGGTGATGAGCAACTCCGGCATGACGGCGGTAGTGGGCACGCTCACCGTGGGCCTGATCCAGTCGCTGATCCAGAAGGCCTCGACCACCGAGTCCATCCAGGCCTGGAAGGATGAACAGGATCCGCAGAAGCGCCTGGCCATGGCCCGCAGCAGCACCTACGCCTTCAACGCGGCGCGCATGCTGGAGAGCGGTGACGTGCTGGCCGGCAGCAACCTGGGCCAGGTCCTGGCCCGCGACTCCGAAGGCCGCTGGGAACGCCTGGACACCGGCGACACCCGCGAGATCACGGCCCTGCTGGCTGCCGACCGCCAGCGTTTCATGGTCGGCGGCGAAGAAGGCCTGCTGATGCAGA
Source organism: Burkholderiaceae bacterium (assembly GCA_041905785.1). Lineage (GTDB taxonomy): Bacteria > Pseudomonadota > Gammaproteobacteria > Burkholderiales > Burkholderiaceae_C > Roseateles_B. The sequence goes on along the minus strand of JAYRKJ010000004.1, from coordinate 215,914 downwards.
CGAGCGACGCCGGCAAGACCTGGCAGACGCTCGGCGCACCCACGCACGGCCTGGTCGTCAACCTGGCGCGCCAGGGCCAGCGCCTGTACCTGCTGGCTGTCGAAGGGCTGGACGCCGTGCTCTACGCCACCGACGACCTCAAGGCCGGCCCCTGGCAGGAACTGCGCCGCGAGGCCGGCAGCCGCTCGGACAAACCCGAGGCCATGGGCTGGATCCGCAGCGCCTCCATGGCGGCCAGCGGCTGGATTGTGGGCGACCGCTACGTGATGGTCACGGCCAACGGCTTCGTGAACAGCATGGACCTGAAGGACGGCAGCTGGACCCGCAGCAAGACCGCCTTCGAGGAACCCCGCCAGGCCACGGCCCTGCGCGACGGCACGCTGTTCGCCTACAGCCGCAACAAGGTTTACCTCAGCCGCGACCAGGGCGCCACCTGGACCAAGGACGAGCAGGGCTGCATGAAGATGATCACCGTGGCCTACGGCTACCAGGGCCAGGCCTACAACGTCTGCGGTCAGGGCGCCTTCGTGTTCTCCACGGCCATCATGCAGCGCGGAGGCGAAGGCGGACGCTGGACCACGATCAGCGCCGAAACCCCCACCCCGGCCTCCGCTCTCTTCGCCAGCGAGTACAACGACACCCTGCTCTTCATGAACCCCGAGGGCCTGATCTACGGCCGGTCGGCGGGCGCCAAGGAATGGACCCTGGAGCGCAAGCCGCTCTGATCGCCTGGCCTCGCCCATGAAGAAAGCCGCCCTCGGCGGCTATTTGCTTGCGGCCCGCCGGCCCGGAGGCCGGCGGTCAAGGCTCAGGCAGCGATCACTTGTGATAGGCCGTCTCGCCGTGCGAGCTGATGTCCAGGCCCTCGCGCTCTTCCTCTTCGGACACGCGCAGGCCGAGGGTCAGGTCGACGATCTTGTAGGCGATCACAGACACCACGGCCGACCAGACGATGGTCACGCCCACGGCCTTGGCCTGTGTCCAGACCTGGCCGGCGATGCTGTAGGCGTCCGGCGTGATCATCGAGGCGGTGACCCAGTCGCCCACGGCGCTGGGGCCGCCCAGGGCCGGCGAGTTGAACACGCCCGTCAGCAGCGCGCCGACGATGCCGCCCACGCCGTGCACGCCGAACACGTCCAGCGAGTCGTCGGCGCCCAGCATCTTCTTCAGGCCGGACACGCCCCATAGGCAGGCGAAGCCGGCGACCACGCCGATCACCAGGGCACCACCGACGCCCACATTGCCCGCGGCCGGCGTGATGGCCACCAGGCCGGCGACCGCACCCGAGGCGGCACCCAGCATCGAGGCCTTGCCCTTGTGCAGTGCTTCACCCACGCTCCAGGCCAGCACGGCGGCGGCCGTGGCCACGAAGGTGTTGATGAAGGCCAGCGCGGCAAAGCCGTTGGCTTCCAGCGCGGAACCGGCGTTGAAGCCGAACCAGCCCACCCACAGCAGCGAAGCGCCCACCATGGTCAGGGTCAGGCTGTGCGGGGTGAAGGCCTCGCGGCCGTAGCCGATGCGCTTGCCCACCATGAAGGCGCCCACCAGGCCGGCGACGGCGGCGTTGATGTGCACCACGGTGCCGCCGGCGAAGTCCAGCGCGCCCCACTGCCAGATCAGACCGGCGGTGCCCTTGACCTTGTCGACGACTGCGGCACTGGTGTAGGCGTCAGGACCGGCCCAGAACCAGACCATATGCGCAATGGGCAAGTAGCTGAAGGTGAACCAGAGGACCATGAACAGCAGCACGGCGGAGAACTTGATGCGCTCGGCGAAGGCGCCGACGATCAGGCAGGCCGTGATGCCGGCGAAGGTGGCCTGGAAGGCGGCGAACACGATCTCGGGGATCACCACGCCCTTGCTGAAAGTGGCGGCGTTGGAGAAGGTGCCGGCGACGTTGTCCCAGATGCCCTTCATGAAGAGCCGGTCGGTGCCCCCGATGAAGGCATTGCCCTCCGTGAAGGCGAAGCTGTAGCCGTACAGCACCCACAGCACCACGATCAGCGAGAAGGTGACCATCACCTGCATCAGCACCGACAGCATGTTCTTGCTGCGGACCAGGCCGCCGTAGAACAGAGCAAGACCTGGCACCGTCATCATGATGACCAGCAGGGTGGACAGCATCATCCAGGTGGTGTCCCCCTTGTTGGGCGTGGGGGCCGGTGCCGATGCCGCCTCGGCGGGTGCGGACGCAGCGGCAGCGGAGGTGGGGGCGGCCGAGGCGGCGATGTCAGGGGCAGGGGCAGGGGCAGCGGCCACGGCGACGGAAGCGGCCGGCGCCGAGGCGGCGTCCTGGGCCCAGGCGCCGGGCACGAAGACCGCCGCGGCGAGGGCCAGGCCGGCAAGTAGTTTTTTCATCGTCAAATCTCCAACGGTTCTGTTTCGGTGCCGCTGCGCGATACGCGTCGCAGTCAGCCATTCAAGCCGAGCGGGACCCGCGGATCCGGCTCGCCGGGCCCGCAGGCACGCCCTTCTGATGGGGTCGGCCAAGCCGGTAGGGGGTGGGTCAGAGGGCGTCCTTGCCGGTCTCACCCGTGCGGATGCGAACGACCTGGTCCAGCGGGGAAACGAAGATCTTTCCGTCCCCGATCTTGCCGGTGCGGGCCGAGGTCTCGATGGCCTCGATGACCTGGTCCACGACCGCGTCGTCCACGGCTGCCTCGATCTTGACCTTGGGCAGGAAGTCGACGACGTACTCGGCGCCGCGGTACAGCTCGGTGTGGCCCTTCTGGCGGCCGAAGCCCTTGACCTCGGTGACGGTGAGGCCCTGCACTCCGATGGCGCTGAGCGCCTCGCGGACCTCGTCCAGCTTGAAGGGCTTGATGACGGCGGTGATCAGTTTCATGGTTTCTTCCTGGCGGACGGGATCTCGAGAAAGCGCCGGCCCGCCCCGAGGTTTCCTGAGCCCTCGGGGGACTGACGCGAAGTGACGGGTTGGGGAGCGCTCAGAAGACCTTCTTGACCGAGAGCACCAGCGCACTCTTGGCCAGGTTCTTGTCGCCGGGCCCGACATAGGCGTCGGTGACGGCGCGGACCACGGCGCCGCTCCAGGTGAAGCCGGCGTAGTCCTTGGCGAGGGTCAGGGCGTAATCGGTGTAGGACGCGCTGCCGAGGTTCTTGACGCGCTGGTGGCCCACGTGCGGCGTCAGCGTGAAGCCCTGGCCCAGGTCCAGCGCGGCGCTCAGGTCCAGGTAGCCCGAGCCCTTGGAGTCGGCAAAGCCGAAGAGGTTGCTGAGGCTGTGCGAGTACTTGGCGGTGAACACGCCATAGCTGAGCGCGCCGTAGACCTCCAGGGTGTTGGTGCTGGGGTCGAGCTGGTTGCTGGGGTAGATGTACTGCAGCAGACCGACATCCAGGGTCAGGCCCTTGGCGACTTCGGTCTTGTAGCCGCCATAGACGTCGATCTCCACATTGGCATTGCCGCCGGAGTCCTTGACCCACTTGATGGTGGAGGCCCAGGTGCCCACGTAGAAGCCGTTGCCGAAGTCGTAGTCGGCGCCGCCCTGCAAGGCGGGCTTCAGGCGCGTCTGCGAGTAGCCGCGGTAGCGGTAATCGGTGGTCACGCTGGCATTGAAGCTCAGCGGGCTGGCCGGCTCCTCAGCCCGGGCGGGCATGGCGGTGGCAGCGACGGCGAGGGCCAGCAGCGCAAAAAAGGACTTCATCGCGGGACTCCTGCAAAGAAAAGGGGTGGAATGACTTTCGACAGTCCCTGTTGCAGCTTCCGTGCCAGCTCTGCCCCGTCCGGGCTTGGGCTGATTCGCCCACGCCCGGGGCGGCAGGCTCCCGATTTCGTGCCGGCGCAGCCCACAGACAGGTCCGTCGTGCACCGAAATATGCCGCCCGCACCCCTGCTTGCACCAACTTGGTGAAGCGCACTATCCTGCGGCTTGCGGAGCTGGATCGCCGCCGGCGAGGGCAAACCACCCAGAATCCGGCGCCAGGAGAAACCCATGACCCTGGCCCTGATCCACAGCCGCGCCCTGGACGGTTTGCGTGCCGTAGCGGTGACCGTTGAAGTCCACCTGGCCAACGGCCTGCCCAGCTTCACCCTGGTCGGCCTGGCCGATACCGAGGTGAAAGAAGCGCGAGAAAGAGTCCGGGCTGCCCTGCTCAGCAGCGGGCTGGAGTTCCCGGCCAACAAGCGCATCACCGTGAACCTGGCGCCGGCGGACCTGCCCAAGGAAGGCGCCCGCTTCGACCTGCCCATCGCGCTGGGCCTGCTCGCCGCCAGCGGGCAGATCGAGGCGGGGCCGCTGGCGGGCCTGGAATGCGCGGGCGAACTGTCCCTGGCCGGGGAACTGCGCCCGGTGCGCGGGGCGCTCGCCATGGCCCTGGCGCTGCGGCAGCAGGCCGCCCCGCGCCAGTTGCTGCTGCCGCCGGCCAGCGCGGCCGAGGCGGCCCTGGTGCGCGGCGTGGACGTGAGGCAGGCCAGCCATTTGCTGGAGGTGGTGCGCGCCCTGCTGCCGCCGTCCACTGCCCCGCTTGTGCGCGCACCGCAGGCCCCCGACCCCGCTGTCAACGGCCCCGCGCAGCCTGGCCTGGATCTGCGCGACATCAAAGGGCAGGCGGCGCCCAAGCGTGCGCTGGAGATCGCCGCAGCCGGCGGTCACAGCCTGCTTCTGGTGGGGCCGCCCGGCTCGGGCAAGTCCATGCTGGCCCAGCGCCTGCCGGGCCTGTTGCCGGCGCTGGACGAGGAAGAAGCGCTGGAAAGCGCCGCCACCCTGAGCCTGGCCGGCCAGTTCCGCCCAGCCGCGTGGGGAAGGCGCCCAATGAGATGCCCGCATCACAGCGCCTCTGCGGTGGCCCTGGTCGGTGGCGGTTCGCCGCCGCGCCCCGGCGAAATCTCCCTGGCCCATCATGGGGTGCTGTTCCTTGACGAGCTGCCCGAGTTCCAGCGCAGCGCCCTGGAGGCCTTGCGCGAACCGCTGGAGACCGGTCGCATCCTGATCGCCAGGGCCGCCCGTCAGGCGGAGTTCCCGGCGCGCTTCCACTTGGTGGCGGCCATGAACCCCTGTGCCTGCGGCTTTCATGGGCAGACTGGCGTGCGCCAATGCCGCTGCACGCCGGAGCAGGTCGCCCGCTACCAGGGGCGCCTCAGCGGCCCCTTGCTGGACCGCATCGACATGATGGTGGAGGTGCCCAGCCTGCCGCCCGAGCTGCTGGCTGCGGCACCGCAGGGTGATGACACCGCCACGGTGGCCGCCCGGGTCTTGCGCGCCCGGGAGCATCAGCTGGAGCGTCAGGGCTGTGTCAATGCGCAGCTGAGCCCGCCGCAGCTGGACCTCCACGCCGGGACGCAGGCCGAGGCCCAATCCCTGCTGGAGCGCAGCATCAGTGCGCTGGGCTGGTCCGCGCGCGCCCAGCACCGCCTGCTGCGGGTGGCGCGCAGCATTGCCGACCTGGCCGGGCAGGCGGCCATCGCCCGGGATCATGTGGCGGAGGCCATACAGCTGCGCCGGGCGCTGCTGGGGCGCAAAGGCTGAACCTCGGGTGTACACCGGAAGGGTCCACATCTTGTGGAATGATGCGCGCACAAGAACGGCAAGGAATTTTCCATGAGCTTGCTGCGTGCATGGCTGGTTCTGCTGATGCTCTGGCTGGCCTGCCTGGGCCTGCTGATCTGGCTGCGCTCGCTGAGCCGCCGCCAGGCCATTGCCTGGCTGCAGTGGTTGCGCTGGGCGGGTATCGGCGCTGTGCTGGCCGGCCTGCTGGCTGCCGCGATGATTCATTTCTTCTGAGAGGGCCCCATGAGTACCGAAACGATCAAGATCCGCCCCACCACGCTAGGCCTGCTGACGGCGGCCCTGGCCCTGAGTGCCTGCACCCGCATCGAGACTGGTGAGGTGGGCCTGCGCGTGGGCATCGACAAGCAGATCAGCGGTGCCGAGCTGATGCCCGGCAGCTTCAACCAGACCCTGTTCGGCGACGTGCTGACCTTCCCGGTGCGAGACATCGCCGTCGTGCTGGACAACAAGAATCCGCTCACCTCAGACAACAGCACGCTCAAGGACTTCGACCTGACCCTGGTCTACTCCATCAGCCCCAGCAGCGTGTCCGACCTGTGGAGCACCAAGAGCCGCAGCTTCCACACCTTCAACAAGGACGAGCGCGACTGGATTCTCATGCACAGCTACATGACGACCGTCGCCAACAACGCCGCCTACAAGGCCGTGCGCGAGTACAAGGCCCTCTCGGTGGCGGACAACCGCCAGAAGATCGAGCAGGAGATCAAGCGCATCGTCACCGAGACCCTGGCCTCGGAGAAGCTGGACCAGGCCCTGACCGTCAGCTTGGTACAGGTGCGCAACGTGATGCCGGCGGACGACATCATCGCCTCGGCCAACGCCGTGGTCACCGCTCAGAACGCCTTGCGCGCCAAGGAGATCGAGGTGGAGACAGCCAAGAAGGAAGCCGAGCGCATTGCCGCGCTCAATGCCAACAGCAAGGCCATCGAGTACATGAACGCCCAGGCCCAGCTGAAGATCGCGGAAGGCATCGCGGCGGGCAAGGTGAACACCATCGTCGTGCCCTATGACTTCAAGGGCATCGTCAACGCCAACAGCCGCTGAGGCGCTGACGGGCTCAGCCGCAGGGCCCGCCCCTGCGCCAACACGCCCACCAAGCGCTCAGCCAAGCGCTCAGCCAATCCCGCCGGGCAAGACGGCAAGACAAAGGCGGCCCGCAGGCCGCCTTTGCCGTTCATGGGAGCGCGTGGAGTCAGCGTTCGCGACGCTCGATGCGGCCGTCCCGCACCACCACCACGTCCCCTGCGCGCAGGCCGGGATCCTGGCTCTGTTCCAGGCGCTGGGTGCTGCCGTCGGCGTGGCTCAGGCGCACGACCCAGACGCGGTGCGACTTCTGGCGCTTCTCGATCTCGTTGCCGGCATAGCCCCCGGCCACGGCACCGCCGATGGTGGCGATCTTCTTGCCCGTGCCGCCGCCCACTTGATTGCCCAGCAGACCGCCGACCAGGGCGCCGCCCACGGCCCCCAGCCCGCTGGCCTTGCCCTGGCGGGTTTCCTCATGCACCTCGACGACGCGGGCGCATTCGCTGCACAGGGCCGGGCTGCTGGCGGCCGAAGCCGCATGCCTGCCCGATTCCGGATTCGCGCCGGTGTTGCCCGTATCCCGATTGCCCGCATCCCGATTGCCCGCGTCCCGGCTGCGTGGCTCGGCCGCGCTCTGCCTGACCGGCGCCTCGGGGTTGGCGCCCGCGCCGCTGCCGGGTGCCGTGGCCTGCGCGGTCACAGGCGCCGGCACAGCCGCCGGCGAGGACGCACGGCCGACCGCAAAGGCACCGCCCAGGAGGACGCCGGCACCCAGCACGCCGGCAATGATTTGACTGGAGGAGAAAGGTGTTTTCATGAGGACTCCGCAAGCCGCGTCACATAAAGGACGGGCTGCATGCCAAGAATGCCACGCCACCCCATTGGGCCGACAGCCGAACCGGTCACATTTGTAAGCGAGCGTTGGGCAGGCTCGGGCATCAGCCCAGCAGGGGCGCCAGCGCGCGCTGGGCGCTGGCCTCGTCCAGGGCGCAGCGGGCGGCCCAGTCCTTCAGCTGATCCTCGCCGATGCGGCCGACGTTGAAGTAGCGCGCCTCAGGGTGGGCGAAGTAGAAGCCGCTGACGCTGGCCGCTGGCGTCATGGCCATGGATTCGGTCAGGCCCATGCCGATGGACGCCGGGTCCAGCACCCGGAACAGATCGCGCTTGACCAGGTGGTCCGGGCAGGCCGGATAGCCGGGCGCCGGGCGGATGCCGCGGTACTGCTCGGCGATCAGGGCCTCGTTGTCCAGCTGCTCCTCGCCCGCATAGCCCCAGAACTCGGTGCGCACGCGCTGATGCAGGCGCTCGGCCAGGGCCTCGGCCAGACGGTCGGCCAGGGCCTTGAGCATGATGGCGGAATAGTCGTCGTGGTCGGCCAGGAACTGCGCTTCCTTCTTGTCGCAGCCGATGCCGGCGGTGACGGCGAAAAGGCCGATGTAGTCCGGCACGCTTCCCTTGGGCGCGATGAAGTCGGCGAGGCAGCGGTTGGGCCGCATCACGCCGTCGACCACCGGACGCTCCGACTGCATGCGCAGGCCGCGCCAGGTCATCAGCACCTCGCTGCGGGACTCGTCGCGGTAGATCTCGATGTCGTCGTCATTCACCTGCGCGGCCGGGTAGAGGCCGAACACCGCGTTGGCCGTCAGCCAGCGGCCCTCAATGAGGCGCTGCAGCATGCGCTTGCCATCGCTGAACACGCGCTGGGCCTCGGTGCCCACGACCTCGTCCTTGAGGATGGCCGGGAAGGCGCCGGCCAGGTCCCAGGTCTGGAAGAAGGGGCCCCAGTCGATGCAGCCGGCCAGCTCGGCGAGGTCGACATTGCGCAGCTCGCGGCGGCCCAGGAACTTGGGCACGGGCGGGGTGTAGGCATCGAAGTCCAGGCGCTGCTTGTTGGCGCGAGCCTGGGCCAGGCTCACCAGCGGCGTCTGCTTCTTGTTGGCATGCAGATCGCGGACCTTGTCGTAGTCGGCCTTGAGCTCGTCGATGAAGCGCGTGGCGCGCTCGTCGGAAAGCAGGTCCGAGCACACGCCCACGGAGCGCGAGGCGTCCGGCACATAGACCACCGGGCCCTCGTAGTGCGGCGAGATCTTCACGGCCGTGTGCACGCGGCTGCAGGTCGCGCCGCCGATCAGCAGCGGGATCTTCTTCATGCGGAAGTAGTCGTCGCGCTGCATCTCGGCGGCGACGTGCTGCATCTCCTCGAGGCTCGGCGTGATCAGGCCGGAGAGGCCGATGATGTCCGCCCCTTCAACCTTGGCGCGGGCGAGGATGTCCTGGCAGGGCACCATCACGCCCATGTTCACCACCTCGAAGTTGTTGCACTGCAGGACCACGGTGACGATGTTCTTGCCGATGTCATGCACGTCGCCTTTCACGGTGGCGATGACGATCTTGCCCTTGGGCTTGACGTCCCCCCCGGAGGCGGCCAGCTGGCGCTTCTCTTCCTCGATATAGGGCACCAGATGGGCCACGGCCTGCTTCATCACGCGGGCGCTCTTGACCACCTGGGGCAGGAACATCTTGCCCTGGCCGAAGAGGTCGCCCACGATGTTCATGCCGGCCATCAGCGGGCCCTCGATCACGTGCAGCGGCCGGCCGCCGCTGGCGCGAATGGCCTGCCAGCATTCCTCGGTGTCCTCGGTGATGAAGTCGGTGATGCCGTGCACCAGGGCATGGGAAAGCCGTTCGTTGACGTTGCCGGCGCGCCAGGCCAGGCGTGCGCTGTCGTCCTTGGCGCGACCTCGGGCAGCGTCGGCGACCTCGATCAGGCGCTCGCCCGCGTCCGGGCGGCGGTTCAGCACCACGTCCTCGACCCGCTCGCGCAGCACGGGCTCCAGATCGTCGTAGACGCCCACCATGCCGGCGTTGACGATGCCCATGTCCATGCCCGCCTGGATGGCGTGGTACAGGAACACGGTGTGGATGGCCTCGCGCACCGGGTCGTTGCCGCGGAAGCTGAAAGACACGTTGGACACCCCGCCCGAGACCTTGGCCCCCGGCAGGTTCTGCTTGATCCAGCGCGTGGCCTCGATGAAGTCGACGGCGTAGTTGTCGTGCTCCTCGATGCCGGTGGCGATGGCGAAGATGTTGGGGTCGAAGATGATGTCCTCGGGCGCGAAGCCCACCTCCTCGACCAGGATGCGGTAGGCACGCTGGCAGATCTCGATCTTGCGCTGGAAGGTGTCGGCCTGGCCTTTTTCGTCGAAGGCCATCACCACGGCCGCGGCTCCGTAGCGGCGCACCAGCGTGGCCTGGCGCTTGAACTCGGCCTCGCCTTCCTTCAGCGAGATGGAGTTGACGATGCCCTTGCCCTGGATGCACTTGAGCCCGGCCTCGATCACCTCCCACTTGGAGGAGTCGATCATGATGGGCACCCGCGCGATCTCGGGCTCGGAGGCAATCAGGTTGAGGAAGCGCACCATGGCGGCCTTGCTGTCCAGCATGGCTTCGTCCATGTTGATGTCGATGATCTGCGCGCCGTTCTCCACCTGCTGGCGGGCCACCGAGAGCGCGTCCTCGTAGCGCCCCTCCAGGACCATGCGGGCGAAGGCCTTGGAGCCGGTCACATTGGTGCGCTCGCCCACGTTGACGAACAGCGTGCCCTGGCCGATCTCCACGGGCTCCAGGCCCGAGAGCTTCATGGGCTGGACGATGGTGCTGGCGGATGTGGACATGGGGACCTCGGCGATGCGAATGCTGCAGGCCATGCAGCAGGGAAGCCGGGGCGGACTCACCTCGGCCACCAGGGATTGGGGACTCGGTGAGCGTCGTTGGCAAGGCCGCTCGATCGGGCAGAGCAGCCGGGTTCGAGCCTGGCGCCTGCCGGCGGACTGCCGGCCATGCGTCGCAACGCTCCTCGAACGTGCCGGATTTTACGCACTCGCAGGGTTTACGCGCGGCTTTCCCGGCCTGGCTCAAGCCCATACTCCGCCGCGCCGGAATAATTCTCGATTGTGGAACTCGTCCCCCTGCCCCCCCATAGCCTGCGCGTTGGCCAAAGGCTGACCTTCTCGGTGCGAGACGCCGAGGGCAAGCTGCTGTTTGCCGCTGGCCAGACCCTGCAGAACACGCCCCAGGTCCAGGCCCTGATCCAGCGCGGCGCCTTCGTGCTGGCCCATGAAACCAAGGAATACCAGAAGGCCCTGGTCCACAAGATGGACACCCTGATGATGCAGGGCGCCTCGCTGGCCGACATCGTCAAGGTCGAGGCCGATTTCCGTGCCGACCGCGGCGCGCGCGGTGCCGTGGAGCTCAGCGAGCCGGCCTTCTGGACCGACCTCCAGCTGCATGCGCACAGCCTGCTCAAGGATCCGCGCGAAGACTTCCTTGGCCGATTGGAAACGCTGCGCGAGCAGGCCCTGCAGCGCTTCCGCCAGCGGCCGGACGCCGTGCTGACCCTGCTGATCCACGACGCCTCCCAGGATTTCCAGCGCTACAGCGCCCGCCACGCCCTGCTGTGCCTGCTGATCGCTGAACTGGTGGCGCGGCAGCTGGGCTGGGCCGAGGACGGCACGCGAGCTCTGCTCCATGCCGCGCTGACCATGAACCTGAGCATCTCACCCCAGCAGGACCGCCTGGCCGCGCTGGAAGGCCGGCCCAGCGAGCGCCAGGCCCATGAGCTGCTGGGCCACGGAGACCGCAGCGCGCAGCAGCTCAAGGGCCTGGGCGTGCACGACGAGCTCTGGCTGGGGGCTGTCCGCCTGCACCACGAGGCCGGCCCCGGGCCGCTGGCAGGCCGCTCGGCGGTCGAGCAGATCGCCCGCGTGCTGCGCCGCATCGACATCTTCGGCGCCCGGCTGAGCCCGCGGCGCAACCGCAAGGCGCTGTCAGGGGCCGCGGCCGTGCGGGCCATCTACCTGGATGAGCAGCAGCAGCCCGACGAGGCCGGCGCTGCCGTGATCAAGGCCGTGGGCCTCTACCCCCCCGGCAGTCTGGTGCGCCTGGCCAATGGCGAGCTCGGCATCGTCGTACGGCGCGGCCACAGCGCCACCGAGCCCCTGGTGGCCGCCTTGATCGGCAAGAGCGGCGCGCCCCTGAGCAACCCCGTCCCGCGCGACACGCGGCTTCAGACGCAGGCCGTGGCGGCCAGCCTGGCGCCGCATGAACTCAAGCTCTTCATCAACATGGAAAAACTGCTGAAGACGGCGGGCTGAGCCGGCTCCAGCCCGCTCGCCGGTCGCAAACGAGCAGGTGCCCGGGCCGTCAGGCCCCGACCAGCTCGCTGAACAGCTTGTGCCCGCAGGCCCGCGGCTGGTAGGCCGAGACCTTGGACGCGATGGCCGCGATGTGTTCCGGCGTGGTGCCGCAGCAGCCGCCGGCGATGTTGAGGAAGCCCGCCTGCGCGAACTCGGCCATCAGCCGGCCGGTGACGTCCGGCGTCTCGTCGAAGCCGGTGTCGCTCATCGGGTTGGGCAGGCCGGCGTTGGGATAGCAGCTGATGGCGGTGTCCGGCGCGGCCTTGGCCAGCTCCTCGATGTAGGGCCGCATCAGCGTGGCGCCCAGCGCGCAGTTGAGGCCGATGGCCAGGGGCTTGGCATGACGCACCGAATGCCAGAAGGCGGTCACGGTCTGGCCGGAGAGGATGCGGCCGGAGGCGTCGGTCACGGTGCCGGAGATGATCACCGGCAGGCGCTCGCCCGTGGCTTCCATCAGCTCGTCCAGCGCGAACAGCGCGGCCTTGGCGTTCAGGGTATCGAAGATGGTCTCGACCAGGAACAGGTCCACCCCGCCCTCCAGCAGGCCCCGGGCCTGCTCGTAGTAGGCGGCGCGCAGGGTGTCGAAATCGACGTTGCGGGCACCGGGATCGTTGACGTCCGGGCTGATGGAGGCGGTGCGCGGTGTGGGGCCCAGGGCGCCGGCGGCGAAGCGGGGCTTGTCGGGCGTGCTGTACTTGTCGCAGGCGGCGCGTGCCAGGCGGGCGGCGGCCACGTTCATCTCGTAGGCGAATTCCTGCAGGCCGTAGTCTTCCTGGGCCACCGAGGTGGTGCCGAAGGTGTTGGTCTCGATGATGTCCGAGCCGGCGGCGAGGTACTTCTCGTGGATCTCGCTGATCACGTCCGGCCGGGTCAGCACCAGCAGGTCGTTGTTGCCCTTGAGATCCTTGGGATGGTCGGCGAAGCGCGCCCCGCGGAAATCGGCCTCGGTGAGCTTGTAGCGCTGGATCATGGTGCCCATCGCCCCGTCCAGGATCACGATGCGTTGCTTCAGCAGCGCAGGCAAGGCGCTGCCACGGGTATAGCGGGGGGCGGAAGAAGCGTTCATCCTTGCATTGTAGAAAGCGCCCCCGTTCGCGGCCAGCGCAGGGCCTTCGCGATTCGCCCAGCCCGGCTCAATACAGCGTGGCCGCCTGCCGCTCCTGCAGCGCCGCGTCATAGGCGGGGCCGTCAAAGCTGGCCTCCATCGCCTGCAGGATCTGCCCCGGCGAGGGCAGCTCGCTGCGGTCCCGCTGCACCGCCGGGTCCCACAGCCGTGAGCGCTTGATGGCGCGGGCACACTGGAAGAACACCAGGTTCACCGTGATCACCAGCACCGAGGCCGGCCGCTTGCCGTCGACGACGAAGCGCTCGCACAACGCCGGTGAGGCGCTGATGCGCGCCTGGCCATTGACCCGCAGCACCTCGGGCACGCCGGGGATCAGGAACTGCAGCGCCACCTGCGGGTCATGAAGGATGTTGCGCAGGCTGTCGATGCGGTCGTTGCCGCGGCGGTCGGGCAACAGCAGGGTCTTGGCGTCGGCCACCTGCACGAAGCCGGGCGCATCGCCGCGCGGCGAGGTGTCCAGCCCCCGCGGCCCGCGGGTGGCCAGCACCACGAAGGGCGATGCCTCGATATAGCGCTGATAGAGCGGATGGATCTCCCGGCATTCCTTGAAGAGCGCCGCCGGCGACGCCGGCCGGTCGTACAGCGCCCGCAGGGCCTGCAGCTCCCTCACATCGTGGGCCTCGTCCTGCCAGGGTGTCGGCGCGCTGTTCATGCGGTCTCCAGTTGTCGGGCCAGGCGGCCCAGTCGTTCAGTGATCAGGGTGAAGAAGCCGTCAGCATCGACCTCGCCCAGCACCAGGGCGTTGCGCGGGCGGTCGGTCACGCCCCACCAGTCAATGACGCTCATGCCCAGCGTTAGCGAACTCTGCGTCTCGATCTCCACATTGCAGGTCCGGCCGCGGAACAGCTCGGGCTTGAGCAGCCAGGCGATCACGCAGGGGTCGTGCAGCGGGCCGCCCTGCTGGCCGTATTTCTGCTCGTCAAAGCGCTCGGCAAAGGCCAGCCAGCCTGCCACCGCCGGCCCGATGCGACCGCCCAGGGCACGGATGGCCCCGATGCGCGCCGGGCTGGTCAGCGCCTGATGGGTGCAGTCCAGCGGCACCATGGTGATGGGCACGCCGCTGGCGAAGACTTGCGCCGCCGCATGCGGGTCCACGTAGCAGTTGAACTCCGCCGCCGGCGTGATATTGCCGCCCTCAAAGCAGCCGCCGCCCATCAACACGATGCGGCCGATGCGCTGCGCCAGCGCCGGCTCCTTCTGCAGGGCCAGGGCGATGTTGGTCATCGGCCCCAGCGGGCACAAGGTCACGCTGCCGGCGGGCCGCGCCATCACGCTGCGGATGATGAAGTCCACGCCGTGCTCGGCTTGCAGCGGCATGGCGGGCTCGGGCAGCTCGTAGCCGTCCAGCCCCGTCTTGCCATGCACGTGCTCGGCGGTGACCAGGGCGCGCAGCAGCGGTCGGTCGGCCCCGGCATGCACGGGCAGGTCCGGCCGCCCGGCCAGCTCGCAGACCATGCGGGCATTGCGGCTGGTCAGGGCCAGGGGCACATTGCCGGCCACGGCGCTGAGGCCCAGCACCTCCAGCTCCGGGCTGGCCAGAGCCAGCAGGATGGCAATGGCATCGTCCTGGCCCGGATCGGTGTCGATCAGGATGGCTTGGCGATTCATGGCCTTTCCGAAACCGTCCAGCTGCCCGCTCATGCCTGCGCCCCCTCGGTCGGCTCCGCCGACTCGGCGGCCTCCTGGGGCTCCTCGGCCGACAGGCCCTCCGCGATCGGCAGGCCTTCCACCGTCGGCGCATCGCCACCCGCCGCCGCCTGCGCCGCCGGCACGGCGTCCTGCGGGTCCGGGTCGCTGAGGTTCAGCACGTCCAGGTCGATGGCACCGAACAGGCTTTGGCCATCGCTTCCCTTGAGGTCCACACGCAGGCTGTCACCCCACTTCATGAAGCCCGTCTGCACGCCGTCCTTGTCGGCGGCTTCCAGGGCCCGGCGGTGCGCGAGGCAGGCCCAGCCCTGGCGCGGCGCCGGTTCGGCCGGTCCCAGCGGGCCCGCGGCGACAAGCACGCTGCCGCGCAAAGGCTTGAGGCGCGCGGCCTGCGCGATCAACTCGCCCAGGCCGAAGCGCAGCCCTGCACCCAGGTCGACCGGGCCGAACTTGCGGCCGTTCAACAGAATCTGCAGGCTGCCCCTGGGTCGCCCGCCCAGCCACATATCGCCCAGCTCCTCGGGCGTCACCAGCACCGGCGCCAGGCTGCAGGCCAGTTGGCTCAGCTGCGGCGCCTGACCGGCCTCACGTTCGCGCTGCGCCAGCTGCCGCAGGCTCCAGTCGCAGCCCAGGCCCAGGAGGCGCACGGCCTCGAGCGCCTGCTCGGAGGCCGCCCCCTGCGCAAGGTCGGCGCAGACGGCGATCAGCGTGGGCTGGAAGTCCAGGCCCAAGGCCTCGTTGGGCAGCCGCACGGCTTCGCTGGGCCCCTGCAGCGCCTCGCCGGGACCGCGCGTCAGAACGGGCTCGGCAGCCACCTCGCCCTCCGGCATGCCCAGCAGCAGCGCTTGCAACGCCGCATAGGCATTGCCTTGCAGCAGCGCGCGCGGACGCGGCAGCGGCGCCATGCAGCGCGTCGGCTCGAAGGCAAAGGCATGGCGGGCCTTGCCATGGTTCAGGCTGAGGGACAGGTCCTCAAGCTGCGGCGCGAGAAAATTCCAGTCGTCCAGCACCTGCTGCAGACGCGAGGCGATGCCATTGGCGTAGTGCGCCTGGCTCAGATCCCGCGAAACGACCACCAACTGGCCATCGCGGGAGCCGTCTCGATAGGTGGCTAGTTTCATCGTCGGTGACACTCCTGCATTCGCCACATTGTCCAATGAGCCGAGCCTCTGCACCGCCCCCCCTCGTCCGCCGGCCTGCCCGCGGGCTGCTGCCCGCCATCGGCCTGGCCCTGCTGGCCCATGCCTGGCTGCTGAGCGCCGGGGCCGAGCACGAGCAAGCGCCGCTGCGCAGCGCCCCACTGCTGCTGAGCCTGCGGGAAGCCCCCCAATCCCGATCTCAATTCCAGCCGATGGCGCAGAACGCGACGCGCGCAGATCGCCCACGCAAGGGCGGCGCGGCCAGCGCTGGCACCGAAGCGTCCGTCGAGCCGCCGCCGCCCGCCCTGGAGGCATCGGCCCCCGCTGAACCCGCCGGGACCGACGCCCTGCCCCTGCTGGCCGCCCAGGACCTGGCCGTGCTGCCGCCCGAGGGCGAGGGCGTCTGGCGCTACCGCTTGCGCCAGGCGGGCGAGGACGGCCAGGCCTGGCTGCATTGGCGCTCGCAGGCGGATGGCTATGAGCTGCAGCTGCAGCGCCGGCTGCCCAGCCGCGCCTTGCCCGGCTGGCGCAGCGAGGGTCGACGCGACGCCCTGGGCCTGGCACCGCTGCGCTTTGCCGTGCTGCGCGGCCAGCGCGAGATGCTGGCGCTCAACTTCCGCCGCGAACAGGGCCTGATCAGCTACTCGGCCAGCAGCGAGCTTCAGCCGCTGCCGCCCGCAACGCAGGACCGGCTGTCCTGGTGGCTGCAGCTGCCGGCCCTGCTGCAGGCCTGGCAGGCCCAGCATGGTGCCCCGCTGCCGGACCAGCGCTTCGAGATCCCCGTCGCTCTGATCCGGGGCGGGCTGCGTCGCTGGACCTTTCGCGTGCTCGGTCAGGAAGAGGGTCTGTGGCACCTGCAGCGCGGCGGCCTGGGCCCTCATGACACTCGGCTGGACGTCTGGCTGGACCCGGCCCGCCAGTACCTGCCGGTGCGCCTGCACCAGCAGATCGGCGAGGAAGAAGGCTGGGAGATGGAGCTGGAGGACGCACTGTCCGGCCCGGCAGCCCCTGCACCCGCGTGATTTGTGACGCGACTGCCACGAATAAAACACGAGGGAAGCGCCGATCAGCCAGGCTTTCTGCCACTATTTGATCGCGGTCGAGGCCGTTTGCAGCCGGGTTCCACTTGAAACCGGTCCTGCCGGCCGCAGTTGCTGGTCACAGGAGTCCATCATGCACATGCTCTACAACTCCCCCAGTTTCATCGTGGTCCAGTTCGACGTGCCCGTCGAGCAGCTCCGCCATGACGGCCGTGATCTGCCCGCCCTGCAACGCGGCGGCTTCGAGATCGTCGACAAGTTCTCCCGCAAGGAGATCTTCATCGAAGGCGCCCTGGCCCAGCAGTTCCAGGAGGGCGTCGAGGCCCTGATCGAGCAGGAGCCCAGTGAGGAAGAGCTGGACGACTTCATCGAGCGCTATGCCAACATGGGCCAGCAGCCCGTCGTGATGCACTGAACCCTCGCCCCCTCGCAGCAACCTGTTCCCCTCAGCCTTTCGCGAGAGAGTTCACGAAACCGGCCCCTGCACAGGACTTGTTCTTCCGCCTTCACTGCGCCAAGATGGGCCGGACGCCGGGCCTCCCAGCCCGGCGTTCCATTCACCCTCTGTGAGGAGAGGCCCATGGTGAAGCGTCTGGCTGACTCGCGCGTCCTGGCGTCGCCGGGACTCAAGGATGCGCCCGTGATGGACCGCATGTGCTCGCACTTCGTGCTCACATTGACGGTCAAGCATGCCAACCGCTTCAACCTGCGCCGCGACTTCAACGGCCTGCTCTCCTTCACCGGCCGCCATCTGGTCTGGCCGCAGCGTGTGCTCACGCGTCTGCGCGCCTACCTGGCCCAGCGCTGCGCCCACAACGAGCTCTGGGCCGGCCACACCGAGTTGGACGACGCCCGTTTCCTGGAACGCCATGGCGTCTGGAACGGCCCTTTCGCCGAAGCCACGCTCTTCTTCTACCTGGACGAATACATCAAGGACTCGCCCAAGGACATGATGGCCCTGCTGGCCAGCACCTGCGAGCACCTGGACCGCCAGCTCAAGCGCGAATCCACCCTGGTCGAGAAGAACATCGCCTCACTGGGCCATCTGCTGCAGCTCAACCCGGCGGAGCGCGCCATCCTGCTTTACGGCACCCTGGCCCGCTACCAGCGCGAGCTGCGCGGCGCGCTGGTGGAGTTCAAGGTCAACAACGCGCAGGAGGCCTTTGCCGCCATCGCCGCTGTGGCCGGCGTGGACGAGCGCGAGGTGGCCGAGGCCCTGCGCGCGGGCTCGCGCCTGGAGCGCATCGGCATGGTGGAGAACCTGATCTCCGAGCACAACATCACCGACCTGGCCGATCTGATGAAAGTCAGCGACCAACTGCCCCCGGTGCTGATGCGCGAGTACCGCGACCCCAACGACCTGATGGCCGTCTTCACCCGGCCGGCCACGCGCAGCGAGCTTGGGCCGCAGGACTTCCAGTTCGTTGCCGAGGATCTGGCCCTGCTGGGTCAGCTGCTGCGCCATGCGGTGGCGCGCCACCAGGCGGGCGTCAACGTGCTGCTGTACGGTCCGCCCGGCACCGGCAAGACCGAGCTGGCCAAGGTGGCCGCGCAGGCGGCCGGCCTGGACCTCTATGAAGTCGAGTATGCCGACCGCGACGGCAACTCCCTGTCGGGCCGCGACCGCTACCGCTCGCTGCAGATCAGCCAGGTCTTCCTCAAGGCCAGCAGCAACGTGGCCCTGCTCTTCGACGAGGTGGAAGACGTGTTCCCGCCGCTGTCGGGCGACACGGTGCAGCTGATGGCCCGGCTGGACTCCGCCCTGGACATGCCCAGCGGCAATTCCGTGAGCGGCAAGGCCTGGGTCAACCAGATCCTGGAGAGCAACCCGGTGCCGGTGATCTGGGTCACCAACCGCATCGAGCAGATCGACCCCGCCTTCCGCCGCCGCTTTCAATACCATCTGGAGCTCAAGTCTCCGCCGCCCGGTGCCCGCTTGAGCCTGGTGCAGCGCGCGCTGGCCGACGTGCCCGTGAGTGCCGAATTCCGCGAGCACCTCGCCGCGCGGCGCGGGCTCACGCCGGCCCAGATCCGCACCGCCGTGCGCTTTGCGCAGCTGACCTGCGAGGACAGGACGGCCGCCAGCTTCGAGCGCCTGATCGACCGCCAGCTGCACAATGCCGACCGCGCCCTGGGCCATCACGCCCAGGACCGCGAAGAACGGCGCCGTGTCACCCAGTACGAGCTGGACCTGCTGAACTGCGAATCCCGCTACGAGGTCGCGCGCATCGTCCAGGCGCTGCGCAAGCGCGGCCACGGCAACCTCTGCTTCTACGGCCCGCCGGGCACCGGCAAGACGGCATTGGCCGAGCACATCGCCGAGCAGCTGGGCCGACCGCTCATGGTGCGCCAGGCCAGTGATCTCTCCAGCAAGTTCGTCGGCGAGACCGAGCAGAACATGGCGCGCATGTTCGAGTCCGCCGCCCAGGAAGGCGCCGTGCTGCTGCTGGACGAGGCCGACAGCTTCCTGCGCAGCCGCCGCATGGCCGAGCGCCACTACGAGGTCAGCGAAGTCAACGAGATGCTGGCCGGCATGGAGCGCTTCCCGGGCATCTTCATCTGTACCACCAACCTCTTCGAAGACCTGGACGAAGCCGCCCTGCGCCGCTTCGCCTTCAAGATCCACTTCAAGCCCCTGCGCGCCGAGCAGCGCTGGCTCATGTTCGAGCGCGAGGCGGGCACCGCCCCCACGGCCGAGCAGCGCGAGCGGCTGCAGCGCCTGGACAGCCTCACCCCCGGCGACTTCGCCGCCGTGCGCCAGCAAGGCGAGATCCTCGGCGATACGCCCACCGCCGAGGAGTTCCTCGTGCAGCTGGAGGCGGAGCACCGGGTCAAGCCGGAAGTGCGGCAGCGCCGGAGCATCGGCTTCCGGCACTGAGGCGGCACAGCAGCGGCACAGCAGCGGCACGCGCGCCGCACCGGTCCGCAGACCCAGCCTGCAGTGACCTGCGTCATTGCGTAGCTTTACCTAAGCACTTGTCCCGGATGTGAGGGACGAAGCCGCGGTGGCATAGTCCGCGGCACTCAGCCTCAGAGGCACGGGCTCGACGAAGCCGTGCCCCTGTCAGGGTAGGCCGTTCATCACCGCGGTTCACGAAGCCGCGATGGGCCCTGCGCGCCGAGCAAAAAAAGGGCACGGCATCGACCGGCCCGCAGACGTCCATCCATCAACAACCGGACGCTGAATCGAGGGCCTGGGCTTGCGCCTGGGCGATGAGGAGTGAGGGACGCCTCCCTGGAGGCATCTTCGCCAAGCACTGATCCGGCGCGCGCCTGAGGCAGACGCACGCCCATGCCCTGCCTCTCCAAGTGAGCGGCAGCAGGCCGCTGCTTTGCGCGTCCATCTCGCCGCCCCATCGCCCCGGCGCCCGCCGCGGCACTCGGCACGCGTTGGAGACCGCCATGCAAAGACTTCCATCCAAGCCCCCCAAGCCCCATCTGCTGGCGCTGGCCTGCCTGGGGCTGCTGTCCTCGGGCCTGCGCGCTCAGACCCCCACCGAGCCGCAGAACCTCGAGCGCGTCGAGGTCACGGGCAGCCACATCAAGCGAGCCACCGATGAGGGCAGCAGCCCCGTGCAGGTGCTGCGCCGCGAGGAACTGCAGCGTCTGGGCGCCAACACCGTACAGCAGCTGCTGTCGGCCATCTCCAGCAACAGCGGCGGGCTGTCCGACCTGGACGGCGCCAACTCCTTTGCGGCCGGCTCAAGCGGCACCTCGCAGCGCAATCTGGGCAAGCAGTCCACGCTGGTGCTGCTGAACTTCCGCCGCGTCGCGCCCTACCCGTTGGCCGACTTCAGTGAAGTCTTCACCAATCTCGATGCCTTGCCCGCGGAGGCGGTGGAGCGCATCGAGATCCTCAAGGCAGGCGGCGCGGCCATCTATGGCTCCGACGCGGTGGCTGGCGTGATCAACATCATCACCCGCCAGGACTACCAGGGCCTGCAGGTCTCGGCCTCCCACCAGCAAGCCCTGGGGATCGGCAAGTTCCCTGAGGACCGGGCCAGCCTCACGGCCGGCCATGGCGATCTGGGGAAGAACGGCTACAACCTCTTCGCGCACCTGGAGGTGTTCAAGCGCGGCGAGCAAGGCTCCTGGCGCGAGCTGATGCCGGACGTGAACCCGGACTACAAGACCGCCTTCCCCGGCCTGGGCGGCCCGGACACGTACTCAGACTTCAGCCCCACCGGCAACCTGTTCCCGGCCGGCGCCCCGCCCAAGGCCTTGCCCGGCTGTGCCGCGCCGCTGGTCAACGGCCTGTGCCTCCATGACACCCTGGCCGAGGCCAAGGTCAGCCCGGCCTCGCAGCGCAGCAATCTGCTGCTGCGGGCCCGCTATCGGCCCAGCGACAAGCTCGAAGGCTTCACCGAGCTGCTGTGGTCCCGCACCAGCAACAGCTACGGTGCCAGCGCCTTCAGCAACCAGTGGCCCTACCAATGGCTGAACCCGCGCACCGGGCAGCCGCTGAGCTTCGTTCCGCGCCGGGGTCTGCCGGCCGGGCATCCGCTGAACCCCAGCCCCATGGATGCCGAGTTCCACTACCGCTTCGGCGACGCCCAGCCCAGCAACGAGCTGCGCAGCAGCCAGTACCGCCTGGTCACGGGCCTGCTGGGCAGCTGGGACGCGCTGGACTGGGAATTGGCCGCCGGCGTGACCGGTGGCCGCACCAAGCTCAATGTGCGCGGCCAGTTCGCCAGCGACAGCGGCTTCAAGGAGCTGGTTGGCGACTACCGCGCCTTCCCCTTGCCGCCGGACTTCTTCAACAAGCCCAATGGCTACAAGCTTGGCGGCAACAACAGCCCCGAGGTGATCAGCCGCCTCTTCCCCGATCTGGGCTGGGACGGCGACAACCGTCAGCTTTTCGTGGACGGCAAGGTCAGCGGCGAGATCGCCCAATGGAGCACCGGTGCCGTGGGCCTGGCCGCTGGCTTTGATTTCCGCCAGGACCGCATGACCATCCTGCCCACGCAGAACATCCGTGACGGCGACATCATCGGGCTGGGCAGCTCGCAGTCGGACGGCAAGCGCAACATCGCCGCGCTGTATTCGGAGCTGAGTCTGCCCTTGACCCGGCAGCTGACGGCCGAGCTGGCGGCCCGCGTGGACAAGTACGACGGCTTTGGCGCCCACGGCTCGCCCAAGCTGGCCCTGCGCTACCAGGCCTCCCCGCAATGGCTGCTGCGCGGCGCGCTGGAGACGGGCTTCCGCGCACCCAATCTGACCGAGAGCGCCACCTCGACCAAGTCCTCCTTCACCGGCCCCACGCAGGACCCGCGCCGCTGCGACGCATCTCAGGCCCTGGCGGCGGACCTGCGCGCCCAGGCCGACGCGCTGCCACCGGGGCATCCCATGCGCGGCGCCCTGCTGGGCCGCGCGGGCTACGTGGGCTTCATCGAGTGCGGCGGCTTCATGAACCTGGTCTCGCTCAACAACCCGGCATTGAAGCCCGAGACCTCGCGCTCGCTGAGCCTGGGCACGGTGATCGAGCCCGCCAAGGGCTGGAACATCGGCCTGGACTACTACAACATCCAGCGCAAGGACGAGATCAGCCTGCGCGACCCGGTCTCTCTGCTGGCCACGGAAGGGGCGCAGCCTGCGGGCGTGATCCAGCGCGAGGCCGATCCCAACCGCGACCGCACCTTCATCACGCCGGCGGAACGCGCCAAGTACTTCAATGCCACGCGCCCCTATGCAGGCGGGGTCCTCCTCATCACCAACCGTTTCGAGAACCAGTTCAAGACCCGCACCTCGGGCCTGGACTTCAGCCTCAACGCCTCACAGCCCACCGCCTGGGGCAAGCTGGGCTGGACAGTGGACGCCAGCTACCTGCTCAACTTCCAGCAATGGCTGGCCAGCAAGGACGACTGGAGCGTGAACATGGCCGGCCGCTACAGCTTCCCACGGCTGAAGATGCGCAACACGCTGAGCCTGCAGCGCGGCGACTTCAACCACGCGCTGAGCCTGAGCTATGCGGGCAGCACCTCGCTGCAGGGCAATGACGACGACCCGCGCTACGGGGCCGAGGACTGCCGCAATCGCGCTTGGACCGAAGCGCAATGCCAGGTGGCCGCGAGCTACCGCGTGGACTACTTCCTGGCCTACGCAGGCATCAAGAACCTGAAGCTCACGCTGAACGTGCAGAACCTGCTCAACAGGCGTCCGCCGACGGACTTCCGCGCGGCCGACCAGGCGCGCGGCGGCGCCTACCCCTTCGACCGGCAGGATGTGACGGGCCGCACGCTGCGCCTGGGGGCCGAGTACCGGTTCTTCTAACGCGCTGTCGCAGCGTCACGAGCGCCGCTGACGGCGCGGATGGGGCGCCTCGCCAGGGGCGCCCCATCGCGGGGGTAGACTCGCCGCATGCTCCTGTGTCCCTGCTGCGCACGCCGGTCCGTCCCCCTCGGGAGCGCCTGGCGTTCGAGCGTCACCCGACCCGCCCGCTGCGCTGCCTGCGGCGCGACCTGCTATGTGCAGAGCTCCGCGTCCGGCGTTCCCTTGCTGCTGGCCGTGTGCGTCGTCGTGTCGGGAGCAGCGCTGGCGGCGGCGCTGCAGGCCTTCGCCGTGCTCGCGCTCAGCGGCGTGGCCGCGGCCGCCGCTTATGTCTTGCTGTGGCGGCACGTCCGCCCGGTCGCCGTGACCGCCATGGCCTGCCCTGCCAGATCCAAGACCCCGGCCGGGCTTGCATGGCTGGAGTTGCTGGCCTTTCTCGTTCTATGGAAGTAAGCCCATGCTGCTGATCATCGCCGCCCTGCTGATCTTCCTCACCGGCCTGGCCCATTCCTACCTCGGCGAGCGCTACCTGCTGCGGCGGCTGTTCAAGCGCGACAACCTGCCCGCGGTGCTCGGCAGCACAGCCTTCACCACGGGCACGCTGCGCTTCGTCTGGCACCTGCTCACCGTGGTCTGGTGGGGCGTGGCGGGCCTCCTGATCGTCGCCGCCGGGCAGCCGCTGGACACCCGGCAGGTGCTGCAGGTGTTCAGCGGCATTGCGGCGTTCTCGGCCCTGTTCCCGCTGGTCTTCACGCGCGGCCGGCACCTGTCCTGGCTGGCCTTTCTGGCCATCGCGGCGCTGCTCTGGCAAGCAGCCGGCGGGCACTGAGCGCAGCAGAGCAGAGCCTGGGTCGGCTCAGGGTGCCTTCGCGGGCGGCAGCGGCGTGGTCTGCGACGAGGTCAGCACCCAGCGCCCGTCGACGTAGGCGGCCGACAGGGCCTGCGTCATGCGCATCAGCCGCGGGCTGCTGCCCATCTCCAGCGTCTGCGTGACGACGGCCGTCGATCCGGTGACCCGCACTCGCTGGTCCAGCACCCGGTACGGCGGGGCCGCGCCTTTCTTGTCGGCCGCATAGAAGCCAATGAAGGCCTCGCGCTCGTCCACCTCGCCCTTGGGTGAGACCTCGACGAACTTCGGCGCCGTCATGCGGGCCAGTGCCGCCTGGTCGAAGGAGAACTGGGCCCCGACATAGTCCTTGCCCAAGGCCATCAGCGCATGCTCGGACGCTGCGCTCGGGCCGGGCAGGCTGGAACAGGCGGCGAGAGCAAGCACACACAGCGCACAAAAGGCTTTCTTTGCAGTCATGGTGAGGAGCGGGTTGAGCGGTCTGGCCAGCATACTCACGAACCCGAGGCCGCCTGACGTGCTGGCAGTCATGGCCGAGTCCCCCGTCTGCCCAGTCAAGACCTGACCCCCATGCGAACCACACGCTACCCACGCCTCGCCCTGGCCTATGACCTCCTGGCCCTCCTGGGTCTGCTCGCCACCTGGCCTTTCAACCTGCAGTACCTGCTGCAAGGCGGCAGCCTGATGCCGCAGGCCTTCTTCGGTACCGCCTTTGCCAATGTGCTGACCACGGCCATCACGCTGGACATCTACATCGCAGCCCTGGTCTTTTCGGTGTTCGCCTTCGCCGACGCCCGCCGCAACGGCGTGCGCCGACCCTGGCTCTACGTACTGCTGTGCTTTTGTGCGGGCCTGGCCATCGCCTTCCCGCTGTATCTGGCCCGGCGCGAGCAGGCCCTTCAAACGCAGCGCTCGGCACCATGATCCGGGCTGACATCCCCTGGCGGGCCGGCCTGGCCGCCGTGCTGCTGACGCTCCTGCTGCCCCAGGCCCGGGCCCAGGCCGCAGCGAGCCCGCAAGCCCTGCAGGCCCTCGTGGCACGCGAAGCGCAGGCGCGGCAACTCTGCGCCGTGGCCTATGCAACGCTCAAGGCCGGCCAAGCGGACGCCCAGGGCGGCGCCAGCGGCTGCAGCGGCCCTTCGGCGGCACCGCCCGCGGTCACGGAGGACACGGTCTTTCAGGCCGCGTCGCTGAGCAAACCCGTCTTCGCCTACGCCGTGCTGCTGCTGGCCCGGGAGGGCCGGATCGAACTGGACCGCCCCCTGTCGGACTACCTTCCGCAGGGCTACGAACATGTGCAGAACCCCATGCGCCGCAGCGGCCCGCCGGCCACCGACTCGGTGTCGGCCGCGGTGCTGCAGCAGCTGACCGCCCGCCGCGTGCTGAACCACAGCACGGGCCTGCCCAACTGGACCAGCAGCGCCCTGCAGCCCGAGTTCGAGCCCGGCAGCCGCTGGCAATACTCCGGCGAGGCCTATCTGCTGCTGCAAAAGGTGGTCGAGACCATCACCGCCCATGACCTCGAAACCTGGATGCAGCAGCAGCTGTTCCAGCCCCTGGGCATGCAGCACAGCAGCTTTGTCTGGCAGCCGGCCTGGGCGTCGCTGCGCGCGCCCGGCATGCCGCGGCATGTGGACTTTCCCCGCGCCTTCGCGCCGATGTCGCTCTACACCAGTGCCCGGGACTATGCACGCTTCCTTTCAGCGTTATGGGCCGACGCCCCCGCGCTCGCCTGGATCCAGCAGCAGCCCATGCCGGTGGATGCGCGACGCGGCTTGAGCTGGGGTCTGGGCTGGGGCCTGGAGCCTGTTGCCGATGGGCAGTCCCTCTGGCAATGGGGCAGCAACCCCGGCTATCGCGCTTTTGTCATGCTGGCCCCCGACGGCCGCGGCCTGGTGATGTTCAGCAATGACGAGCAGGGGCTGCGCCTGGTCGAACCCTTGCTCGCAGCGACCCTTCCCGGGCCACATCCGCTGCTCGGGTCCTGGCTGCTGCGCGAAGGCGCCGCGCGCTGGATCTGCGAGCAGCTGGACTGGTGCCCCTGAGCGCCCGCTCAGTGGCAGCGCCTGCTCGCGGCATCATGCGCCCGGAAGCTCAGCGCATTGCCGCTGGGGTCGCGGAAATCCATGGTCCAGCGCTCGTCCACGCGACCCTCATGATGGCAATGGGGCGGCACCTCGAAGCGGGTGCCCGCCGCCATCAGACGCTGGGCCAGGTTGCGCCACTGAGGAAGCGCCAGGCACACGTCGAGCACAGGCTGGCGCAGGACGGCGCTGCCCGGGGGCTCGGTGTCGGCCAGCAGCACGGCCAGGCGAGCGCCGAAGAACTCGAAGGACGCGGCTCGGTCCGCCTGTTTCGCGGCCTGTGCCTCACGGCAGCCCAGCAGTCCGCCATAGAAGGCGCGGGCCTGGGACAGGTCGTGCACGCGAATCGCCCATTCGATCGGATGGGGCCCAAGAGGGGTGGCATCGGAAGCGAGCATCCTTGAATCTCCTGAGAGTTCTAGACACCGGATGACACAGTGCATGCAACATCTTGTTGCGCGGGGGAATCAGAATAGCCAAGCCCTGGCAGGCTGGCGAGCCTTCCAGACGGCTCACTTGCGTGTCTGCGACGTCGGGTTGTCCCTGAAAGCTGTGGCATCGTGTGCGCATGAGCAAGGAACTGCCCTCCACTTTCAAGTTGCTGATCGTATGGCTGCTGGTCTTCACGGCCGTCTTCCTGGCGGTTCAGGCCTGGCAGCACCAGCGCGAGCGGCCGCGCTTCACGCTCAACGAACGCGAGCTGCGCCTGCAGCGCGGGCCGCAGGGCCATTTCCACTGGCCTGGCCGGCTTGACGGGCGCGAAGCGGTGTTCCTGGTCGACACCGGCGCGACCACCACCGCGCTGCCGCAGGCGCTGGCAGAGCAGCTGGGCCTGCGTCGGCTGGCCCCATTGCGCAGCAGCACCGCCGGGGGCGTGGTCGAGGGCTACGCCTCGGAAGTGGACCTGCAGCTGCTGGGCGGTCTGCATGTTCAGCGCCTGCGTGTGGCGGTGCTGCCCAAGCTGGAGGATCCGCTGCTGGGCATGGACGTGCTGGGGCGCCTGAAATTCAGCCAGCGCGATGGCGAATTCACCGTGGAGCTTCAACCATGACCCGGTCTCTCTGGCTGCGCCGCGCTGCTGCCCTGGCGCTGCTGGCGGTCGCCTCGGCCGCGCGGGCCCAGGACTGCCCGCCGCCGCTGCCGCCCCCGGACCCCGCGCTGCTGGCCCGCCCCCCCGCCCATGCACCCGACCGCGGCCTGTTGTGGCAGCTGCACAAGAACGGCCGCAGCGCCTGGCTCTACGCCAGCATCCACATCGGGCGGCCGGACTGGCTGGTGCCCGGCGCGCGCCTGCAGCAGGCCCTGGCCGACAGCGACACCCTGGCCCTGGAGCTGGACCTCAGCGATCCCGCCGTTCTGCGCACGCTCAGCGCGCCCGTGGCCGGGCGACCCGGACTGAGCCTGCCACGCGAGCTGCAAACCCGCATGGAGGCATTGGCCCAGCGCCATTGCACCGACCTCGCCCCCTTCGCGCGCCTGCATCCGGTGCTGCAGCTGGCCCAGCTGGTGGCCCAGAGCGCCCGCTGGGAGGGTCTGGGCGCCGAGTACGGCCAGGAGCTGGGTCTGATGGTCCAGGCCCAGCTGCGCGGGCTGAAGCTGGCCGGCCTGGAAACGCCCACCCTGCAGCTGCAGGCCCTGATCCCGCCGCGGCGCAAGGACGCCCTCGAAGAGCTCCGCGAAGGGCTGCGCCAGCTGGAGTCGGCCGAAGCGCGCGAGCAGACGCGCCGCCTGGCCCAGGCGTGGGAGCGGGGCGATCTGGCCACGCTGGAGCACTACGAGGACTGGTGCGACTGCGTCCATACTGCCGCGGATCGCGAGGCCCTGAGGCGCACCATCGCCGACCGCAACCCCGCCATGGCCGCCGCCATCAGCCGCCTGCATGGCGAAGGCCGGCGCCTGCTGGTGGCCGTGGGCGCCCTGCACATGACGGGGCCCGGCAGCTTGCTGAAGGCCCTGCAGGCGCGTGGCTTCACGGTCACGCAGCGCTGGCCTGAGCCGCGTTGAAGGGCCCGCGCCCTGCCCTTGGCGCTACCATCGCCCCATCATCCCAGGAGGCCCCATGGCAGACAGCAACAGCTTCAGCAAGTTCGTGCCCGGTTTCGAGTTCCTCCAGGGGCTGGTCAAGAACGCCGGTGCGGCCCTGCCCGGCATCGGCCAGTGGGTGGCCCCCACGCTGAACCCGGAGGAACTTGCCAAGCGCATCGAAGAGCTGCGTACCGTGCAGTTCTGGCTGGAGCAGAACGCCCGCATGCTGGGCGCGACCATCCAGGCGCTGGAGGTGCAGCGCATGACGCTGTCCACGCTGAAGTCCATGAACGTGCCGCTGCACGAGCTGAGCGAGACGCTCAAGGTGCCGCCCATGCCGGACTACAAGCTGCCGGGCATGCCGGACATGCCAGGCATGCCGACCGGCGCGGACAAGCCGCGCAAGCCAGCCGTGAAGGTGGCTGACAAGGCGGCTGACAAGGTGGCCGGCAAGGCGGCCGAGGCCCCGGCCGCATCGGCGCTGGGCGCGGTGGATCCCATGCAGTGGTGGTCCGCCCTGAGCAGCCAGTTCACCCAGCTGGCCACCCAGGCCATGAAGGACGGGGCCACCGACGCCGCCAAGAACCTGGCCGGCGCCATGGTCAAGCAAAGCTTCGACGCCGCCGGCGAGACGCTCAAGAAGGCCGCCTCCGTGCCGCTCAGCGTGGCCAAGAGCGCCGCCGCGGCAGCCGGTGCCGCCGTCAAGCCGGCTGCCAAGGGAGCCGCCAGGGCGGCCTCGAAGCCGGCGGCCAGAACGCCAGCCCCAGCCCGCAAGCGCGGCAGCCGGCAAACCGGATGAGCCCTGCGCGCCTGACTGATCCTGCCTGCCGCGCATGGCCGCTCCCCGCATCCCGCCCATCCAGTGCCTGCTGGCCTTCGAGGCCGTGGCCCGGCTGCGCAGCGTGAGCCTGGCGGCTGAAGAGCTGAGCGTGACGCCCAGCGCCGTCAGCCATCGCATCCGCCAGTTGGAGACCCAGCTGGGCTTCAAGCTCTTCGGCCGGGACTTCGCGCCCTCC
This sequence comes from Burkholderiaceae bacterium, assembly GCA_041905785.1. Taxonomy (GTDB): domain Bacteria; phylum Pseudomonadota; class Gammaproteobacteria; order Burkholderiales; family Burkholderiaceae_C; genus Roseateles_B. The sequence continues at coordinate 186,980 of JAYRKJ010000004.1, read as the reverse complement.
GATGAAGGCCAGCGCTACCTGCCCTCGGTGCGCCAGGGGCTCAAGGCTCTACAGCAAATCCCCAGGCCGGACGGCGCCGGGCTGCAGTCCGCCCGGCTGCGCCTGGCCGTGACGCCCACCTTCTCGCGCCAGATCCTGCTGCCGCGCCTGGCCCTGTTCCGCCATTCCTATCCCGAGATCGAGCTGGTGATGCAGGTGGCCATCCCCCTGGCCAACACCAAGGCCGAGGACGCCGACCTCGAAGTCCGCTACGGCACCGGCGACTACCCCGGCCTGGAATTCCGCCGCATCCTCAGCGACGAGCTGACCCCCGTCTGCAGCCCCGAGTACCTGCATGAATTCGGCCCCTTCGACGGCTTCGACACCGCCGCCGACATCCGCCGCGCCCGCCTGATCCGCAGCCCGCTGGACCCCTGGAGCACCTGGTTCGAGGCCCACGGCATCCACCTGGACGAGCCCCGCACCGGCGCACAGTTCAACGACGTCGGCCTGGTGCTGGACGCCGCCGCGGCAGGCTTCGGCGTGGCACTCATGCGCATGAAGCTGGGCCTGACCTGGCTGGACAGCGGCCGGCTGCTGCGCCTCTCCCCCCGCACCGTGCCCTCGCCCTTCCACCACTACCTGTGCTGGAAGCCGGGGGCGATGGAGCGCTGGGAGTGCGCGGCGTTTGCGGACTGGTTGTTCAAGGCGCTGGGCTGAGCCCATGTATCAGACTATGCCCCTCCGTCACGCCCTCGCCGCCTTGCTGGCCCTCGTGCCCGTCGTCGCCTGGTCAGAGGAGTTCGCCTCCGAATTTGCCTACACCTGCCATCCGGAGCAGTCCTACGCCCGGCTGAGCGTGATGACTGCCGAGTCCCGGCTGCGGCTTCGTCAGGCGCAGGCCTCGGGCTGGGTCGCTGAGGTCATCAACATCGGCCCACTCATCAAGCGCTCGGACGTCACCACGGCCTATGGCAACCGCTTGCGAACGGGGACCTCATCCCTGAGCCGGGTATGCGGCGCGTTCACCATCACCGTCCGCGGTGGCTACCTCAACGCCAACCCGGACGGCGCGGAAGGCCTCTACGAAGTGCCTGTGATCAGCATCTCGCATCGGGCCGGGAAGCGCTTCGCAGCGCTGACGCTCGGCACCTGCGACGCCACGTTCAGCAGGTACAACCTGACCACGGAGTGCCCCCAGCAGTGGGCCACGGACATCAGCACCCTGAGTGCCGAGTCCAAGGACGATTCGGAGCCCACCCTGTCGCTGGAGCACAAGTTCTCCGACTGGCGAAAGCCGGACGACTCGCGCTGAGACCTGGACTCCAACGGCTCTTGCCGCGCGTGGGCCTCAGGGGCGTCGCTCAGGGGCGCTGGCGCAAACGCGTGCTCAATTGCGCCAAATAAAGTGGCGCGATATGGCTTGCTTCGTCCCCCTGAAGTGGCGTAATACTCGGCTTTATCGCGCTACAAAGCCCGGCCATGCCCCGCCTCCTTCCCCTCCTCCGAACTCGAGCGGCTGCTGGCCCTGATCCCCGCTGATCAGACGGGGCTGGGCATCGAAGCCATCGCCCGGCGCCTGCACGAGCCCCTGCCGCGCCGCACACTGCAGCGCCGCCTGGCCCTGCTGGTGGCGCAGGGCCGGATCAGCCGGCGGGGCGAGGCCAGGGCAGTGCGCTATGTCCGCCTGCTGCCAGTCGGTGCGGGACAGCTGCTCCGTGAGGAAGCGGCGAGCACGGAGCGCGAGGTCTACATCCGCACCTCGCCGGAAGGGGCGGAGATCAAGGCCCATGTGCGCCAGCCGCGGGCGCTGCGCAAGCCGGTGGGCTACCAGCTCGACTTCCTGGCGCAGTACCACCCCAATCACAGCGCCTACCTGCCGCCGGGCCTGCGGGAGCAGCTCCATGCCATGGGCCGCTCGCCGGCCGCCCTGGCGCCGGCGGGCACCTTTGCGCAGGACATCTTCAAGCGCCTGCTGATCGACCTGTCCTGGGCCTCGTCCCGCCTGGAAGGCAATACCTACAGCCGGCTGAACACCGAGCGCCTGAGCGAGCTGGGCCAGGCCGCCGAGGGCAAGGACGCCCTCGAAACCCAGATGATCCTGAACCACAAGCAGGCCATCGATTACCTCGTCATCGGTTCAGCCCAGGCGCCGCTGACGCCGGAGCTCGTCGTGGCCCTGCACGCCCTGCTTTCAGATGGCCTGATGGAGGATCCGGACGCCGTGGGTCGCCTGCGCCGCCGGCCGGTGGCGATCGGCGGCAGCGTGTACCTGCCGCTGTCGCTGCCGCAGCAGCTGCAGGAGCTGTTCGGCCTCGTCATCCAGACCGCCGCATCCATCCGCGACCCCTTCGAGCAGGCCTTCTTCCTGATGGTGCACCTGCCCTATCTGCAGCCCTTCGAGGACGTGAACAAGCACGTGTCCCGCCTGGCCGCCAATGTCCCGCTGATGCGCGCCAACCTGTGCCCGCTGTCCTTCATCGACGTGCCGCCACAGGCCTATGTGGACGCCCTGATCGGCGTCTACGAGCTCAAGCGCATCGAGCTGCTGCGCGACGTCTTCTTCTGGGCCTATGAGCGCTCTTGCCAGCAGTACGTGGCGGTCCGGCGCGACCTGGTGCCTCCGGACCTCTTCCGGCTGCGCCACCGCCAGGCCCTGGGCGAGACCATTGCCGCCCTCGTGCACGACGACGTGGCCGCCACGGCCGCGCAGGTGAAGGCCCGCGTGCCCCGCTCCGTGGCGGTGTCCGACAGGGCCGCCTTCATCAGGCTGGTCCTGACCGAGTTCGAGTCCCTGCATCCGGGCAACGCCATCCGCTTCGGCCTGCGGCCCCTGGAGTTCGTCACCTGGCGAGAGCGCCATGCCCGGGGCCGTCGGGCGCGTCCCGCGGTCGGACGCAAGACCTGACCCCACGGCGACGGCGGGGCTCCCGTCAGGATCAGGAGCGGGCCTGCTTGACAGCACGCTGACACCGCAAGGGGAGCCGCCTCCGGATCTACCCTGTGTCCGCCGCCCCTTTGAAATTTCCTCAACCCCCCACCCGCCAGGATTCACGCTGAGCAGACCGCCAGCCCCGCACCATCGCTCCCAGCGGCCCACCCATGGGCTGATCACAAGATCGACAGGAGACAACGATGGTCTGGCAACAGGTCTACAACCCCTTTGACAACATGCTGCTCAGCACGCTGGTGGCCGCCATTCCGGTGGTGGTCATGCTGCTGGGTCTGGGCGTGTTCCACCTCAAGGCCCATGTGGCCGCGGCGGCCGGCCTGGCCAGCGCGCTGCTGATCGCCATCGTGGCCTTCGGCATGCCGGCGGGCATGGCCACACGGGCCGCGCTGCTGGGCGGGCTCACCGGCCTGCTGCCCATCGGCTGGATCGTGCTGAACATCATCTTCCTGCACCAGCTGACCGAGCAGAACGGCAGCTTCAAGGTGCTGCAGGACTCCATCGCCGGCATCACGCAGGACCGCCGCCTGCAGCTGCTGCTGATCGCCTTCGCCTTCGGCGCCTTCTTCGAGGGCGCGGCCGGCTTCGGCACGCCGGTGGCGGTGACGGCGGCCATCCTGATCGGCCTCGGGTTCTCACCCCTGGCCGCCTCGGGCCTTTCGCTGATCGCCAACACCGCGCCCGTGGCCTACGGGGCGCTCGGCACGCCGGTGATCACGCTGGCCAAGGTGCACGGCTACGACCTGATGGCCGTCTCCGGCATGATCGGCCGCCAGCTGCCCTTCTTCTCGCTGCTGGTGCCCTTCTGGCTGATCTGGGCCTTCGCCGGGCGCAAGGCGATGATGGAGATCTGGCCGGCCATTCTGGTCACCGGCCTGTCCTTCGCCATCCCGCAGTACCTGGTGAGCAACTTCATCGGCCCCGAGCTGGTGGACGTGATCGCCGCCATGGTCTCCATGAGCTGCCTGGTGGGCTTCCTGCGCGTCTGGCGGCCCAAGAACGTCTGGACCTCGGTCTCGCTGAAGGGCCATGAGAAGGACGGCGGCACCGCCCTGCCGCCACAGAAGCCGCAGGTGCATCCGCGCGGCGCCGTGGTCAAGGCCTGGACACCCTGGGTGATCCTGACCGTCTTCGTCTTCGCCTGGGGCCTGCCGGTCACCAAGACCTGGCTCAACGGCATCTTCGCGCCCAAGTTCGTCATCGAGGGCCTGCACAAGATGGTGCAGAAGGTCGCCCCCGTCGTGCCCACGCCGCACAGCGAAGCCGCCGAGTATGTGTTCAACCTGCTCTCGGCCACCGGCACCGGCATCCTGCTCGCCGCCGTCCTTGGCGGCCTGCTGATGGGCTACGGCATCCCGGCCCTGGTGCGCACCTTCTTCAAGACCCTGTGGCTGGTGCGCGCCTCGCTGCTGACCATCGTGCTGATGCTGGCCCTGGGCACGCTGACGCGCTACAGCGGCCTGGACACCACCCTGGGCCTGGCCTTCGCCGGCACCGGCGTGCTCTACCCCTTCTTCGGCACGCTGATGGGCTGGCTGGGCGTGGCGCTCACCGGCTCAGACACGGCCTCCAACGTGCTCTTCGGCGGCATGCAGAAGGTGGCGGCCGAGCAGCTGGGCCTCAATCCCAACCTGATGGGCGCGGCCAACAGCTCCGGCGGCGTGATGGGCAAGATGATCGACGCGCAGTCCATCGTCGTGGCCTCCACCGCCACCCGCTGGTTCAACCGCGAGGGCGACATCCTGCGCTACGTCTTCTTCCACAGCATCGCCCTGGCCTGCCTGGTGGGCGTCTTCGTGACCCTGCAGGCCTACGTCCCTCCCTTCACCTGGCTGGTGAGATAAGCCGCCGCCCAGCCACGCGCTGCCCCGCGGCGGGGCTACAGTGAAGCACTGAGCCCCGCCCTTGCATGAACGCCGCCGCCATGAACGTCAACGACGCCGCCAAGCTCACCCCGGCCGAGCGCAGCCAGCGCCAGCACCGCCTGGTACAGGCCCTGCGCGGCCTGCTGCCCGCCCATGCCCTGCTGTGGCAGTCCGAGGACACCACGCCCTACGAGTGCGACGGCCTCTCGGCCTACCGCGCCCGCCCGCTGGCCGTGGCCCTGCCCGAGACCGAGGCGCAGGTCGCAGCCGTGCTGCGCTGCTGCCACGAGCTGGAGTTCCCGGTGGTGGCGCGCGGCGCGGGCACCGGGCTCTCGGGCGGGGCGCTGCCGCATCCGGACGGGCTGGTGCTCTCGCTGGCCCGGCTCAACGAGATTCTGGACATCGACCCCCTGGCCCGCACCGCCCGCGTGCAGTGCGGCGTGCGCAACTTGGCCATCTCCGAGGCGGCAGCGCCCCTGGGCCTCTACTACGCGCCCGACCCCAGCAGCCAGATTGCCTGCACCATCGGCGGCAACATCGCCGAGAACTCCGGCGGCGTGCACTGCCTCAAGTACGGCCTGACCCTGCACAACGTGCTGCGGGTGAAGGGCTACACGGTGCGCGGCGAGTCCGTCGAGTTCGGATCCGAGGCCCTGGACGTGCCAGGTCTTGACCTGCTGGCCGCCGTGGTCGGCAGCGAAGGCATGCTGGCCGTGGTGACCGAGGTGACGGTGCGCCTGCTGCCGCGTCCGGTGCTGGCGCGCTGCATCATGGCCAGCTTCGACGACGTTCGCAAGGCCGGCCAGGCGGTGGCGGACATCATTGCCGCCGGCATCATCCCCGCAGGCCTGGAGATGATGGACAAGCCCATGACCGCAGCCGTGGAGGACTTCGTCCACGCCGGCTACGACCTCACGGCCGAGGCCATCCTGCTGTGCGAGAGCGACGGCACGCCCGATGAGGTCGAGGAGGAGATCGAGCGCATGAGCGCCGTGCTGCGCGCCAGCGGCGCCACGCAGATTTCGGTGAGCGCCGACGAGGCCCAGCGCCTGCGCTTCTGGAGCGGGCGCAAGAACGCCTTCCCGGCCTCGGGCCGCCTGAGCCCGGACTACATGTGCATGGACTCCACCATCCCGCGCAAGCGCCTGGCGGACATCCTCCTGGCCATCGCCGAGATGGAGAAGAAGTACGGCCTGCGCTGCGCCAACGTCTTCCATGCGGGGGACGGCAACCTGCATCCGCTCATCCTCTTCGATGCCAACGACCCGGACCAGCTGGACCGCTGCGAGCGCTTCGGCGCGGAGATCCTGGAGACCAGCGTGGCCCTGGGCGGCACCATCACCGGCGAGCACGGCGTGGGCATCGAGAAGCTCGCCTCGATGTGCGTGCAGTTCAGCCCCGAGGAGCTGCAGCAGATGCGCGACTTCAAGGCCGCCTTCGACCCGCGTGAGCTGCTCAACCCCGGCAAGCTCATTCCCAGCCATGCCCGCTGCGCGGAATACGGCAAGATGCACGTCCGTAAAGGCCTGCTGGCCTTCCCCGATCTGCCGAGGTTCTGAATGACCGCACAAGCCATGCCCTCCCCACGCACCGCGCCGGACGACCTGGGCGCGCTGCAGACCCGCATCTGCGAGGCCGCCGCGCGGGGTCAGGTCTTGCAGATCCAGGGCCAGGGCAGCAAGCGCTTCTACGGTGGCACGCCAGCAGGCGAGCTGCTGGACCTCAGCCTGCTGCCTGGACTGAACGGCATCAGCGCCTACGAGCCCAGCGAGCTGGTGGTGACGGCCAAGGCCGCAACGCCGCTGGCTGAGCTGGAGGCGCTGCTCGCCGGCCAGGGCCAGCACCTGGCTTTCGAGCCGCCGCGCTTCGACGGCCGCGGCACCGTGGGCGGCATGGTGGCGGCCGGCCTCTCGGGCCCTTCGCGTGCCACGCAGGGCTCGCTGCGCGACCATGTGCTGGGCCTCACGATGATCAACGGACGCGGCGAGCTGCTGAGCTTCGGCGGCACGGTGATGAAGAACGTCGCCGGCTACGACCTGCCTCGCCTCATGTGCGGCGGCCTTGGCGTGCTGGGCGTGATCGTGGAGGTTTCGCTGAAGGTGCTGCCCCTGCCCGTGGCGCGCTGCACGCTGCGCTTCGACATGCCCGAGGCCGAGGCCCTGCAGCAGATGAACCGCTGGTCCGGCCGCCCGCTGCCGCTGCGCGCCAGCGCCGCCTGGGATGGCGCCCTGGTGCTGGAACTGGCCGGCGCCGAGCGGGCCGTGGCGGCCGCCCGCCGTGAGCTGGGCGGCGAGCTGATCCCCGAGGATCTGGCGGGCGGCTTCTGGCGCGGCCTGCGGGACCACAGCGACGAGTTCTTCGTCGGCGCGGCCAAGGCCGTGCAGGGCGGCGCCAAACTCTGGCGGCTTTCGCTGCCGCAGACGGCGCCCAGCCTGCGCATCCCCGGCGAGCAGATGATCGAGTGGGGCGGTGCCCAGCGCTGGGTCACCACACCCCTGCCGGCGGCGCAGCTGCGTGAGATGGCCGCGCAGGCCGGCGGCCATGCCACCTTGTTCCGGTCGCTGGACAAGTCCGTGGGCGTGTTCAGCCCGCTGAGCGCGCCGCTGGCGCGCATCCATCGCGATCTCAAGACTGCCTTCGATCCGGCCGGCGTCTTCAACCGCGGCCGGCTCTACCCCGATTTCTGAGCGTCCACACGCCACGACCCGCCATGCAGACCCGCCTCGCCCCCGAGTTCCTGAACACCGCCGCCGGCGAGGCGGCCGAAGCCATCCTGCGGCGCTGCGTGCATTGCGGCTTCTGCACCGCCACCTGCCCCACCTACCAGCTGCTGGGCGATGAGCTGGACGGACCGCGGGGACGCATCTACCTGATCAAGCAGGTGCTGGAAGGCACCGAACCCACGCGCGCGACGCAGCAGCACCTGGACCGCTGCCTGACCTGCCGCAATTGCGAAAGCACCTGTCCCTCGGGCGTGCAGTACGGGCAGCTGCTGGAGATCGGCCGCGAGATCGTGGAACGCAAGGTGCCCCGCCCGCGCAGCGAGCGCGCCGTGCACTGGCTGCTGCGCGAGGGGCTGACCTCCCCCGTCTTCGAGCCCATGGCCAAGCTCGGCCAGGCGCTGCGGCCCCTGGTGCCCGCGGCCCTGCGCGAGAAGCTGCCCCCCAAGCCCGGCCCGCGTGCCCAGCAGTGGCCGACGCGCACGCATCCGCGCAAGGTGCTGATGCTGCTGGGCTGCGTGCAGCCGGCGCTGATGCCCAATATCAACGCCGCCACCGCCCGCGTGCTGGACGCCATCGGCATCCAGACGCTGGTGGCGGACGAAGCCGGCTGCTGCGGTGCCATCCGCGCGCATCTGCACGACGAGGCCGGCGGCCTGGACGACATGCGCCGCAACGTCGATGCCTGGTGGCCGCTCGTCGAGGGGCTTACCGAGGCGGGACAGGTCGAGGCCCTGGTGATGAACGCCTCCGGCTGCGGCGTGATGGTCAAGGACTACGGCCGCTTGCTGGCGCACGACCCAGCCTATGCCGAGCGCGCGGCTCGCATCAGCGCCCTCACCCGGGACATCAGCGAACTGCTGGGCGCGGAAGTCAGCGCCCTTGAACGCGTCCTCGCCCGCGTCCAGGAAGCCTCACCCCAGCGCCCACGCCTGGCCTACCACCCGCCCTGCACCCTGCAGCACGGCCAACAACTCAAGGGCGGCGTCGAGGCCCTGATGCGCCGCCTGGGCTTCGACATCCAGGTCTCCCGCACCGAAAGCCACCTCTGCTGCGGCTCGGCCGGCACCTATTCCCTGCTGCAGCCCCAGCTCTCCCACCAGCTGCGCGACCGCAAGCTCGCGGCGCTGGCGCCGCTGCAGGCGGATTGCATGGTGTCGGGGAACATCGGCTGCATCCAGCATCTGCAGTCGGGGACGCAGCAGGCGGTGCGGCATTGGGTGGAGGTGGTGGATGAGGCGCTGGGGGTGGGTCCGCCACCAATTGCCTAACCCCAAAGCATCCACTCCGCGACATTGCGCGCCGTGCATTTTCGGCGGATATCCTTCGACTCAGCACCGGTTGGTGAGCGCTACGAATGCCGGGAATGGATCCATGTCCTGTGAAAGTCTTTGCAGGCAACGCGGCCCATGCTCTGCGGTGCTGCGTCGACTGGCTGTCGGTTGAAAGCAAAGGAGGCATATGGACTGGAAGCTATTTGCGCAGCTTGCGGTAACTGTCTTGGTGGCCGCCGCCGGATGGGTGGCTGTGCATCACCTGAACGCAACACGTGACGCAAAGAACAAGCGATCGGATCTTCGACTGAAGCACCTCATCGATGTCTATCGGAAGCTCGATAAGCGATTCGGCACGCCGATCAACTCTCAGGAAGCGGTCGATGAAATTTGCGAGGCCGTTTCGGATCTCCAGCTATTTGGCGATCCAATGCAAGTTGCAGCTGCACAGAAGGTCGCGCAATCACTGCAGGGAAATCACTCAGGCAGCATCGATGTACATGCTTTGATGCAGGAATTGCGTACCGCCATCCGGTCTGAACTGCGCCTGCAACCGACGTCGCATCCGGCGGTTCGGTTGGTTCTAACCTACCACTCGCCTTCCGGTGTGCTCGCGCGGTCGGATGACGACACTTGATGCCAATTTGCAGGGATTATGAGGAGGCCTGAGCAGCAGACACGAGGTTCAGAGCCACGGGCCTCAGGTCCCCTCTTTTCAATTCCCCTTCTGCGGCCTCACACCAACCCATGGACGCGCGCGGCCATTGACGGCACTACGCTTCTCGCCCCAGCCCCGCCAGCCGCATCAATGCGGCCAACTCGCATACCGCGCATCAATCGCGGTCGCGCTGCCGTCGCGGCTCATCACCCCCAGCATCACGTTGAGCTTGTCGATCAGCGCGTCAGGCACCTGCAGATTGCAGGCCAGGTAGAGCTCCGAACGGAAGAAGGTCAGCAGCGGCACGATGCGACCCTGCTGGCCGCCCTCCTCGATCAGGATGGGGCCGTCGTAGCGGCCCGAGGCCCAGAGATCGATGCGCCCCATCACCAGGCGCTTGGGATTCAACGAGTCAGCGACCACCGTGTCGACGCGAAAGCCCTGGCTGCGCAGGTATTGCTCACGCACATCGCCGTTGTAGGCGCCGATCAGATAGGGCCGGGCGTCCTCCAGCACCTTGAGGTCGGGATGGCTCTCCGCACGGCCGAACAGCACCCATTCGTTGTAGGCGATGGGCCCCACCCACTTGAACAGCGCTTCCCGCGCAGGCGTCCGAGTGGTTGAGAACACGCAGGCATTGGCGTTCTTCAAGGCGTCTTCATACGCCCGCCGCCAGGGCAGCAAATGCACGGCGTAGGGTTGCTTGATGCGCTGCATCATCAGCAGCACCTTGTCGGCCCCAATGCCCACCACATTGCCGTCGACCAGCATGTTGTAGGGCGGAGAGTCTTCGGTGTTGAGCGTCAATGGAGGGGGCAATGGCGGCGCTGCCCCCACCTGCAAAGCCGCGACCGAACACAGGGCACAAAACAGGGCACGGAACTTCATGGCGACCCCTTCCTGGCGCTAGTGGCGGCAAGGCCGGGCCTTGCACTGCGCCGTGTCTCGACCCGGTCAGGCAAAGTATTTGCCAATTCGGACGAGCCGGCAAGCTGTCGGCACGCCTCGGTCGGACCGCCCGTTCCGCGGGGCGCTGGATGAGGGCGGAGGGTCAGGTCTTGCCTTGGGCGTTGTCGCGCCTGCTCGACGCCAGGCGGCATCAACTACTGGGCACTGGACTCAAGCCGCCACCGGCACCGCCTCCACCCGCCGAATCCCCGGCTCCAGCACGAAGAACTGCGCCCCCAGCGCAGCCATCGGCTCGCGCAGCTTCTCCAGTTCCTCGGCCGGTGCATGGACGTCGATGTGCGTGAGCCTGGCCGTCTGGAGCAGCTTTCCAACCAGCTCGCCGACATTGCGCAGATGCGCCAGCACCGCCTCGGCATTCGCATAGCCCTCGCGGCAATGGGCGATGTTGCCGTTGAAGGAGAAGGCGTAATGCAGGCAGCCGCTCTCGGTGCATGCGAGCTCCACCAGTTGGCGGGCCAGGGCCTTGAAGGCTGGAAGCTGCCCCTCTTGAACCTCGAAGCGAGGCGCAAGCGAGCAGCAGGTGTCGGGCTTGAACATGATTTCTTTGGCGCTTGGCGCCGTGTCTGGGTGAAGCCGCATTCTGGCCGGCCGAGGAGGCGCCCGCCCTAGCTACGCATCTGCGATGGCGGCCATGCGCACACAAGCCACGGCAAGATCGCGGCTCCGGCGACACCGGGCCGTCATCGCCCGGCTTCCGAGATTGAAGAGCCAACCACCCGACAGGCACGCATGCTGATCACGGACTTCTGGCCCCTCATCGACACCACCGCAAGCACCCGCACGGCAACGCCGAGGCGCATCTGGCGCTGCTCACGGAAGCCCTCCGGGCGGCAGGCGCCAGGGAGAGCTCTGACAGGAGGAAGACCTGGACCGCCTGTTTCCTCAACCTGGCCCGAACGTTCCCCGAATGACGCGGGGCCGGAGGCTCCTGGACGGCCTCCGCAGCACAGCCGGCAAGTTGCCTGACGCCTGTTGAAGCTTGCCCTTGAGAATCGGCATGTACAACGTCGACACTGCGCCGCTCAAATGGACGGCAACAGACGATTCAATCCTGCGCGAGGACGAAGGAGCAGCGAAACGCACTTCTGGGTTCGGGCATTAGAGACCGAAGCGGCGCTTCAGTTGCCCCCAGATCGGGCGCTGACGCTCCTGCTCGACGCCAGGCGGCATCAGCATCAGGGCGCGGCACTGCGGCGGTAGGCGCTCCCGTCGCTGGATCAAGGCCTCCACCTGCGCCACGCTTGTGCGCATGAAGGCCAGCAGCGGCTCGTCCTGCTCAAGCGCCTTGCAGCTGCCAGCACTCGGGTCGCTGCACTGCATTGCTAGGTAGGCCAAGGCAAAGAGCTGGAACTCCACGGCGCCACCGAAGCCTGCATCTGTCCTGAGGCCCTTACGCTGCAGAGCTAACGCCTGCTCGGGGTCTTCCAGAACCGACAAGAGGAAATCGGCCTCGGCAATGTAGGCATTGAGTTCGTCCAGCAGGACGTAGAAGTTGTTGTGCTCGCTCAGTCCGCCGTTGGCCATGTAGCGCTGATAGCGCAGCCCCTGTCGCAACGCCTCGTTATGGACGAAGGAAGCAGCCTGGGCATAGGGGGACTGGCCGTGCACGCCTGGCGCCAACGTGGTGATGTGGCCATCGCGGACATAGTGCCAGCGAGCGCCATCGCACAAGTTCAGCGCACGGCCGGCGTGGTGCAGGGTTTCGTGGATGGACTGCGCCAGAGCGTAGGCAGCAGGCATGCCGCTTTGGGTCAGGCGGTGGCTCCACCAGTTGAATTCGCCCGGCATGTAGAGACGCAAGCGGGTGCCGGTTCGCGGCGAGTACCGAGCCAGCCAGGCATCCACGGCATCCGCCGGGGCCGCGCGCCTGGAAGCCTCGTCCGGGTCGATCAGGGCCTCACTGGCGCATAGACTGGAATCCAGTGGCGTGCGCTGCACATCCCGGGTAGGCCAAAGCGCGCCGCCCAGGTCCGGACGCGATGGCGCGGCGCCCTCGCCGCAGGACGCGAACGCAGCGGCGAACAGCAGCAGGGCCAAAGCCCCCCAGCACCAGCGGCTGGTCCAGGGCTGCCTCAGTTTGTTCATGGTCAGCAAGGGTTCACGAAGCGTCAGGGTGAGGGATACAGGCCGAGGAGCAGGGCATGAACGCCGGCCTCCACCGCCCCCCGGGGCTGCATGGAGGTGGCCGCGAGCTGCAAATGGGGCCGCGGCCCCTCCGGACCCTGCAGCATCAGGGCCCACCGTCGCCCCGGGGAGCCGGAGTCACGGTCACGGTACTGCACTTGTTAAGCGTCAGGCTAATCAGGGGCACCTGAAAGCCGCCATTGAGGCAGGTCTGACTCGATGTGGTGCCGTCGGAGTTCGAGCAGGTCTGGCCGCTCACGCTCAGGAAACCTCCGCCGAAGGACCAGGTTGCACAGTCGTTGGTGGCGTAGCTGACGACGCTGCCTGCATAGCCGGTGTAGGAGTAGTTGTCGCCCATTTTCGTGGCGCCCACTTCCCCTCCCGATACGTACTCCCAGTCGGGCAATGATAGATCGTCCATTTCAGTCTTAGGTAGGTCTTGGTTCAAGAACAGATGGGCGCATGAAGTCAAACGTTTCCCTTCGCCCACCCGGCTCCATGACCGGGGATGTCCAACTATCGGAAGCGACTGTCAATGAATGCCGCACGGACGGCGACACGCGGAGCCCCTTCCCATGCGTCTCGACAAGGCTTCCCGGTGGCATGGCGATTTTCCGTATATTGCTAGTATTTGTGATGTTGACATCACACATATTGGTGATTGACGCATTCGGCTCCGTTTCGAGTGCGGGCCCCTGATCGAGGATCAGCTCCTGGCACCTGGAAGGCGCGGGCAAGGGCCGGCGCTGCCTGAGGATGCACCGCCTCAGTCGCAAACCTCCGGTGCGCGGCTTTGCAGGCCCTGCTCGCGGGTTTGCGCTGGGCGATGGCGGCCCAGGACTGCAGGTACAGTTCGGGATCCTTCACAACACCCCTTGAGTGCAGGGCCTTTGGGGGAAGCGGAGGCGGCATCGTGCAACCGGCACCGCCTCGAGAGCTTGACTTCGCATGCAAACACTGAATTCGATCACCCGGGCCCTCCTGTTGGCCTGCGCCAGCGCAGCCGCCCCGGCGGCATGGGCCCAGCAGGTCTACAAATGCGTCAAGGCCGGACAGACGGCCTATCAGAGCTCGCCCTGCGAGGCCGGCAGCAGTGCATCGCCCACGCAGGTCCGGGCGCGCGAGGGCGGCCTGCCCTGGGATGGACTGCGGCGCGGGATGACGCCGGAGCAGGTCAGGCGCCTCACCGACGCCGAAGATGAATCCGCCGGCAGCACCGTGCCGCTGCTGCGCAAGCGGGACCTGACCCTGGCCGGCATGCCCTTCGTCGCCACCTACCATTTCGACCAGGCCCGGCAGTTGGTTTCCGTGACGGCGGACCGGCTGGGCGAACGCGGCAGCGGCGAGCTGCAGGTGAGCGGCAATGAAGTGAATCTGCCGGCCTATGCGCGGCTGACCGCCTTGATCCGCGGCCGGTACGGCGCTGAGGCCAGCAGCTCGCTGAAGAGCCGGGACACCGGCTTCGCCGGCCTGGCGGCCCGCGCGGACTGGTCGGTGGATGGCGGCCGGTGCTTTGTCAGCATCAGCCCCGTCACCGCGACGACCTCCTCGCTGTCCGTCGGGCTGCTGCTGGCAGCGCGCCAGCCCTGAGCGAAGCTCGGCGATCGCCGGACCGCGGCATCGCAGGCCGGCGCGGCAAACGCACACGCGCCGGCCGCCAGGCGGAAGAATGGATGCCGCGAAGGGCAGCGGCTGCCAGGGTTTTCAATGCGGCACGTCGACACACTGTAGGAGTTGACAGGTGTCGGGACGCTGACATAACTCGTCATCTAGACTCCCGATGCCGCCACCACAGCTGATCGACCGCCCTCCATGGGGATAGGCACCAGCAGGTCATTGAGGCATTCCATGCAGTCCGGCCCCTTCAACCCATCACTTCCATCTGCCATGAAAAACACGATCTTGTTCTCTGCGCTTGCTCTGAGCATGGCGTTCGCACACGCCGACATCGTGCCCACTGTGTTGAGCAGCCAGTACGTCGCGACGGCCAGGTACAACGGAGCCAGCATCAGCTACGCTGAGGATCGCTACGGCAACGGCCCGTTGGCTGACGTGGCCAACGCCATGAAGCAGGTGCCGCTGGCCGTCCAGGGCGCCTTGAACACTGCGCTGACCGAAAGAGCCAACAGCGCGGGCGCGACCTTCCTGCGGGGCAGCCTCTCCGGCGACCCCACCGTCACCATCGCACCGCAGAGCAACGGGGCCACGCTGATCAGCCTGGGTGGCTGGAGCTATACGGCCAGCACGCGCTTCACCGGCAAGAAGTGGGGCATCATCAGCTATGAGTGTGTCAACACCCTGAGTCTGCGCAATTTCAGCGTGACGGGCCAGTACGGCTCGCAAAACGGCCAGATGATCGCGGACAAGGTCGGCGCCACGGCGGACGTGTCATCCAACACCGAATGCGACTCCAACCTCAGCTGGATCCTGCCTTTCGTCGGAGACTTCATCGTCGGGCAGATCACCTCACGCATGGACTCGCGCATCGTTTCCGGCATCCAGACGTCCCTGGGCCAGGTGAAGGACAAGCTGCTGTTCGACCGTGGCGCCAACTTCATCAGCGGCCTGAACAAGCTAGTCCCTGCCGACAAGGTCATCCCCCTGCCCAACGGCAGTAGTTTTGCACTGGGGCAGTACCTCCAGAACAACCTGGCTTATCTGATCGGCAACAGCCAGCTGACCTTGAAGCTGGGCCAAGGTGTGCAGACCAGGCCCAGGTTCGGCGGCGAGCCGGGCACCAGCACCGAAACCGGCCATGTGCTGGACCTCAGCCTGAGCTCGCCGGCCTTTTCGTTTGGCGTCGGCCTGGTCGAGCAGGCGCAGGTGAAGTGGAACTGGGTGTGCAGCTGGCAGAACCCCAGCCGGCAGTGCTATCCGGACTACTGATCCAAAGCAGGACGGGCGATGCGAGCGGGGGCGGCGTCCCCGGCGCCGGATTCCCGGCTCGAGGCTGCTGGCGCATACTGCCAGCCTTTGCATCCGCCTCCGACTCGCCGACATGCTCCTCGCCGCCCGCCTGCGCCCGCTCGCCGTCCTCCTGCCCCTCACCCTGCTCCAGGCCTGCTCCACGCTGCAAGACCCGGCCCCTGCGGCGCCCCCGCGCCTGGTGGTCTTCATGGCGGTGGACGGCCTGCCCATGCGCCAGGTCCTGGCCTATCGCGACCAACTGGCGCCGGACGGCTTCCGGCGCTTCCTGGACCAGGGCCGCTGGTTCTCGGACGCCCACCATGGGCATGGCTACACGGTGACGGCCGCCGGGCATTCGGTGATGCTCAGCGGCGCCTACCCGCAGCGCAGCAGCATCATCGGCAATGAATGGCTGGACCCGCAGACCGGCGAGGAACGCTACAACACCGACGACCCCGCGCACCACTACCTGGACCATCCGACGCCGCCCCTGGCCGGCACCAGCCCACGCAATTACCGCGTCGAGACGGTGGGCGACGTGCTGCGCACCGCATATCCCGAGGCGCACATGATCGGCATCTCGGGCAAGGACCGCGGCGCCATCCTGCCCAGCGGACACAAGGGCACGGCCTACATCTACATGCAGAGCAGCGGCGGTTTCTCCACCAGCACCTACTACATGAAGGAACTGCCGGACTGGGTCAAGGCCTTCAATGGCGCCCGCCCGGCGGATCGCTATTTCGGCCGCGCCTGGGAGCCGCTGCTGCAGGACCCGCGGGCCTACGACCGCTCGGTGCCCGACGGCCAGCCCTGGCAGCCCACCGGCGGCAACGGCAATCGCCTGCCTGCCGTCGTGGGCGCCGGCATGACGGCGCCGGGCCCAGCCTTCTGGGCCAATCTGCTGCCTTCGCCCTTTGCCGACGAACTGACCCTGGATTTCGCCCGCGCGGCCCTCAGTGGCGAGCACCTGGGCGAGGATTCCATCCCGGACCTGCTGAGCATCAGCCTGTCCAGCCACGACTACGTCAACCACGCCTTCGGGCCGGAGTCGCGGCTCTCGCATGACCACTTCCTGCACCTGGACCGCTACCTGCAGGCCTTCTTCAAGACGCTGGACGAGCGCGTCGGCCGTGATCGCTACATGGTGGTGCTGACGGCCGACCACGGCTTCATGGACACCCCCGAATGGGCGCAGAGCCAGGGCCGCGATGCCGGCCGCATCCGCCCCAAGGAAGTGCTGGCCGCGCTCAACGAGGGCCTGGCCCAGCAGTTCGGCGAGGGGCCATGGGTCAGCGCCTGGTCCGCCACGGGCCTGGTCTTCGACGAGGCGCGCATCCGCGCGCGGGGCCTGGATGCCGACCTGGTCTACGCGGCAGCGGCCAGACTGGCCGAGCAGCAGCCCGGCGTGGCCGCGGCCTACACACGCGCTCAGCTGGCGGGCAGCGAGCCCGGGTCACAGACGCTGCAGCGCATGCGCCTGTCCTGGTACCCCGGGGTGGCCGCGCCGCTGCAAATCGTGGTCAAGCCCGGCTGGATGGTCAGCAGCCGGAACACCGGCACCACGCACGGATCGCCGTACCGCTACGACACCCAGGTGCCCATCCTGGCCTGGGGCCCGGCCTGGTGGGGCCAGGGCGAAGTCAAGCAGCCCGTGGCCGTGGCGGACATCGCGCCCACGCTGGCACGCATGCTCGGCCTGCCCGCGCCGCGCCAGTCGCAGGGTCAGGTCTTGCCGGTGCCGGGCATGAAGCCCTGAGCCGGGTCGGGTCGGGTCGGGTCGGGTCGGGTCGGGTCGACGTCGGCGTCGGGCGTCGGCGTCGGGCGTCGGGCGCCGCGCGCCGGCCAGCTGCCAGAAGACCGCGATCTTGACCTCGGTCAAGCCTTGACCTGCCCCGCGTCCGGCAAGATCGGGGGGTCTCGATGCCAACGGACGGGCCAGCCCTGCAGGCCGGGCCTTGCCCGCCTGCGCGAGCGGCCCGCAAAGGAAACAAAAGACGCGGCGGCAAGGGGATGAGGATCAAACAAGGACACTGAGGCCATGTGGCTCTTCCATGCTTGGCGCAGCCTGCGGTTCCGCATGGCGCTGACCTTCGGCCTGCTGGCCGTGATCGTCGCGCTGAGCATGCAGTCGTACATCGGCATCGTCTTCGCGCGGCATGTGATGCAGGAGCGCACCAGCAGCCTGCACAGCAGCGCCCGCGCCGTGGCGGCCCAGCTGTCGGCGCACCTGCGGCAGCGCCAGCGCGAGCTGGACTTCATCGCCACCTTGCCGGCCACGCTGAAGGCCAGCAGCGACAGCCGTCCACTGCGCGCGCTGCTCAGCCAGCTCAAGACCGGATTTCTTGACGACGTCGCCTGGATAGGTTTTGCCGATGCCCAGGGCCGCGTGCGCGTCGCCAGCGACGGGCTTTTGGAAGGCGCGGACGTCTCCCGGCAGCCCTGGTTCGAAGGCGCCCGCACCGGCGCCTATCTGGGTGAGCTGCATGACGCCGGGCCGCTGCTCGCGCAGGGCCCGCCCGAGACCGGGGACGCTCTTCGGCTGTTGGACTTGGCCGCCCCGCTGCGCGACGCCCATGGGCAGCAGCACGGCGTGGTCGGTGCCCAGGTGCTCTGGCATTGGTTCACGCAGCGACTGAAGCAGATGGACGGTGCAGGCCTGATCCCGCCCGGCTTGGAGGTGCTGATCGCCCGCCGCGACGGCCTGCTGATCTACCCCGAGGCGGAGTTCGACGACTCCGTGCACGAGATCCTGCAGCGGCTGGAACGCGAAGCCGTGGTGGACGAGTTCATGCACGACCAGCACTACTTCCTCGTCGGTGCCGCCGTACCGCCCGCCGAGCATGGCCAGGATCTGGGCTGGACCGTGCTGGTGCGCCAGCCCACGGCCCAGCTGCTCGCCACGTCGCAGCAACTGGCGCAGGGCCTGTGGCTGCTGTGGGGCGCGGGCGCCGTCGCGACCATGGCGCTGGCCTATCTGGTGGCGGTAGGGTTGAGCCGGCCCGTCGAGCGCCTGGCGATGCTGCTGCGCGGCCGCCAGGCCGTGGCTGCGCCGGATCGCGAGGATCTGGGCTCCACGCGGGAGATGGACGAGCTGCTGGAAGCCCTGCACTGGCGCGACAAGAGCCTGGCCGACCAACGCCAGCAGCTGGAGCGCAATGCGCAAGAGCTGGAGGCGCGGGTCGCGCAGCGCACCGCCGAGCTGCTGCGCGCCAACACCGAACTGGCGCGCGTGGCCCAGACCGACGCCTTGACGGGCCTGCACAACCGCGGCCATCTCAACGCCCGGCTGCGCGAGGAATTCACCCGCTACCAGCGCCACCGGCAGCCCTATGGCGTGCTGCTGATGGACATCGACCACTTCAAGCTGATCAACGACTCCTACGGCCATGCCGTCGGCGACGCCGTGCTGATGGAGTTCGCCGCCTTGATCAAGGCCTCGCTGCGGGCGAGCGACTTCGTCGGCCGCTTTGGTGGCGAGGAATTCCTGGCCCTGCTGCCCGGCACCACGCAGGACGGCGCCGCCGCCCTGGCCGCCAAGCTCTGCCAGATGACCCGCGAGCGGCGCTTCAAGGGGGCGGGCTATGTGACGGTGAGCATCGGCGTGGCCGAGGTCGATGCCGGCGACGCCTTGTATGAGGACGTGGTGCGTCGCGCCGATACCGCGCTGTATGAAGCCAAGAATGCCGGGCGCAACCGCTTCATGGTGGCACCGCGTCCTGGTACGCCGGCGGATGAGGCCCGTCCGCTGCAGCAGGCCGGGGGCTGAAGGCAGGAGGCTGAGGTCGGAAGAGGCCGGCCGCTCACCGCTTGCACAACGGTCATGCGCCAGCTGCGGTGCGGCCTCAAGTTCTACCTCAGCGCCACCTCAAGCGCAGGCTCAGCGAGGGCCTGCCTGCAGTTTGCGATACAGCGTCTGCCGCGCGATGCCCAGTTGGCGGGCCGCGGCCGAGACGTTGCCGCGCGTGTTTTCCAAGGCCTGGGCGATGGCCTGCTGCGAGAGTTCGCGCAGGTTCTGGGCCGGCCGGTGGCCGGCCGGCATGCGCTGCCGCTGCTGCAGCTCGCTGAGCAAGTCATCCGGCAGATGCGCCCAGCCTATGCGGCTTTCCTGCGGTGCCAGCAGGGCCACCGCGGTGCGCAGCACCTGGTGCAGCTGGCGCAGATTGCCGGGCCACGGGTAGCCGCGCCAGGCCTCGCGCAGCGTGGGCTCCAGCGCCAGGCTCTGGTCCGGCGCCAGGGATTCCAGCAGGCGGTCGATGAGGGCGTCCAGATCGGTCCGCTCGCGCAGCGGCGGCAGCTCCAAGGCCAGGCCGTTGACGCGGTAGTAGAGATCCGCCCGGAAGCGGCCCTCGCTCACGGCCTGAGCCAGCGACTGGTGGGTGGCGCACAGCAGCTGCACATCCAGGGCCACCGGCGCGCCGCCGCCCAGGGGCTGGACCTCGCGCTCCTGCAGCACGCGCAGCAGGCGGGTCTGCAGGGCCAGGGGCATGTCGCCGACCTCGTCAAGGAACAGCGTGCCGCCCTGGGCCTCGCGCAGGCGCCCGGGCGAGCCCTGGCTGCGCGCGCCGGTGAAGGCGCCGGGCGTGTAGCCGAAGAGCTCAGACTCGATCAGGGACTCCGGCAGCGCCGCGCAGTTGAGCGCGACAAAGGGCTTGCCGCGCCTTGCGCTGACCTCGTGGAGGGCCTTGGCGAAGAGCTCCTTGCCCACGCCGGACTCGCCCAGGATCAGCAGCGGGATGCCCTTGCCCAGCACGCGGCGGGCCTTGTCGGCGGCTGCGCGCCAGCGAACGTCGCCGCTGTCCAGGCGCTGCAGGGCGTCTTCAGGCGGCATTTCGCGCGGCTTTCCGGGCGGAACTTCGGCAGGCGCTTCGGACTGCGTCCCGGGCGCCGCCGCTGCACGGCCCGGCCGGGCCGCCAGGTTCAGCACCGCCGGACTGCGGCCGTGTGACTGCGCGTAAAAAAGCTCTCCCCGCTGCGTGCGCAGCAGCAGGGGCCGCCCGCCCGACTGGCGCAGGCTGCCCAGCCAGGCCTGCGGGTCGCGCTCGAAGAGCTGGGACCAGGCCGCACGCTGCAAGTCCGCCGCGCCCAGGCCCAGCAGGGCCAGGCCCTTGCGGTTGGCGCCCACCAGCCAGCCGTCCTCCGAGAAGGCCAGCAGGCCCTGGGCCACCGAGCCGATGCCCTCGGCCCGCGCATGGAACTGCAGCACCAACTGGTGGCGGCAGCTGGCCATCACCAGGCTGTTCTCGATCATGCGCGCGGCCGTGCCCACCAGGCCCAGGGTGTGCGGGTGGCGGCTGCGCTGCTCGCCGGAGATGTCCAGGATGCCCATCAGCTGGCCCTGGGCCGAGAAGATGGGCGCCGCCGCGCAGGTCAGGAAGCCGTTGCGCTCCAGGTAGTGCTCGGCGCCGTGGATTTCCACCTCCTGCGCCTCGGCCAGCGCCGTACCGATGGCATTGGTGCCGCGCTGCGACTCCGCCCAGTTGGCGCCGCAGGTCAGGGCCACGCGCTCGGCCTTGCTGAGGAAGTCGAGGTCGCCACGGGTGTGCATCAGCACCCCCTGGGGATCGGCCAGGATCACCATGCTGTGGCTGTGGCGCACCTGCTCGAAGAGATGCTCCATCACCGGCTCGCAATGGCTGATCAGCTCATGGTGGAGGGCGCGGCTGCGCTGCAGCTCCGGCCCCGCCAGGTTGTCCTGGCAATGGATGCGACCGATGGGCGAGAGCCCGGCCGTCAGGCTGCGCTGCCAGGAGCGCGCCAGCAGCGCGTCGACGCCTGGGCTCTGGGTGAAGCCCTGCTCAGTCAAGCGCTGCCGGGCGAGCCGCAATTGCTGCGCCGGCACGAGGGGGTGGGAACGCATGCTTGTCTCCGTGCGCGGGTGGGCCCGCGGTCTGTGGCGCCAAGTCTAGGGGGCCTGGCGCCGTGCTGCGGGCCGGATGGCGGGCCGGCCTGCGCAACTGTCGCAATTAGTGACAGCTGTCGCTGACACAGGCCGGACAAGGGTGACAGCGGACAGGGCCGTCACACCCCCCCCGGGTAGACCCTGAGCGATCGAAAAACAGTCGTGGATTCAAGCGCTTGCGGCTGCCGCCCGGCGCTCCTCAGGCGGGCGTGGTCGCTGGCATCAGCTTTGCAGTGCGAGTGTCGGAGCCGGCCTGGCCGCGCACCCTCACCTTCACAAGCTGACCCAGCAGGAGACACCCCATGATTTACGCAGCACCCGGCGCACCCGGCGCCAAGCTCCAGTACAAGAGCCGCTACCAGAACTTCATCGGCGGCCAGTGGCGCGAGCCCGTCAAGGGCCAGTACTTCGACGTGGTCACGCCCATCACGGGCCAGGTCTACACCCAGGCCGCGCGCTCCACCGCCGAGGACATCGAGCTGGCCCTGGACGCCGCGCATGCCGCGGCCGATGCCTGGGGCAAGACCGCCCCGGCCGAGCGCGCCAACGTCCTGCTGAAGATCGCCGAACGCATCGACGCCAACCTGGAGCTGCTGGCCTACGCCGAGACCGTGGACAACGGCAAGCCCATCCGCGAGACGCTCAACGCCGACATCCCCCTGGCCGCCGACCATTTCCGTTATTTCGCCGGCTGCGTGCGGGCCCAGGAAGGCGCGTTGTCCGACCTGGACGAGCACACCGTGGCCTACCACTTCCACGAGCCCCTGGGCGTGGTCGGCCAGATCATTCCCTGGAACTTCCCCATCCTGATGGCGGCCTGGAAGCTGGCCCCCGCGCTGGGCGCCGGCAACTGCGTGGTGCTCAAGCCGGCGGAGTCCACGCCCACCAGCATCCTGGTGCTGGTCGAGCTGATCGCCGACCTGCTGCCGCCGGGCGTGCTCAACGTGGTCAACGGCTTCGGCCGCGAGGCCGGCATGCCCCTGGCCACCAGCAAGCGCATCGCCAAGATCGCCTTCACCGGCTCCACCTCCACCGGCCGCGTGATCGCGCAGGCCGCGGCCAACAACCTGATCCCGGCCACGCTGGAGCTGGGCGGCAAGTCGCCCAACGTCTTCTTCCCCGACGTGGCCGATGCGGACGACGCCTTCTTCGACAAGGCCATCGAGGGCCTGGTGCTCTTCGCCTTCAACCAGGGCGAGGTCTGCACCTGCCCCTCGCGGGCGCTGATCCACGAGTCCATCTACGACAAGTTCATGGGCCGCTGCCTGGAGCGCATCGCCGCCATCAGGCAGGGCAACCCGCTGGACACCGACACCATGCTCGGCGCGCAGGCCTCCAAGGAGCAGATGAGCAAGATCAGCTCCTACCTGGACCTGGGCCGCCAGGAGGGCGCGGAGCTGCTGATCGGGGGGGCCCCCGCGCAAATGGCGGGCGAGCTGGCCGGCGGCTACTACATCCAGCCCACGGTCTTCAAGGGCCACAACAAGATGCGCATCTTCCAGGAGGAGATCTTCGGCCCGGTGCTGGCCGTGACCACCTTCAAGACCGAGGCCGAGGCCCTGGCCCTGGCCAACGACACGCTCTACGGCCTGGGCGCCGGTGTGTGGAGCCGCAACGGCAACGTGGCCTACCGCATGGGCCGCGCCATCAAGGCCGGCCGCGTCTGGACCAATTGCTACCACGCCTATCCGGCCCATGCGGCCTTCGGCGGCTACAAGGAATCGGGCATCGGCCGCGAGACGCACAAGGCCATGCTGGACCACTACCAGCAGACCAAGAACCTGCTGGTCAGCTACAGCGAGAACAAGCTGGGCTTCTTCTGAGCCCGAGGCAGCGCGCGCTCACCGCATGAGCCAGGGAGCGGAGCGATCCGCTCCCTTTGTCCTTGCTGAAGACCAGGAGCCCGCCATGGCTGACACCCTCGTCCCTCGCGTCGTGGCCACGGACGCCGCGCTCGCGCTCATCCGCCGCCTGCAGGCCGAGCATGGCCCGGCGCTGATGTTCCACCAGAGCGGCGGCTGCTGCGACAACAGCGCGGCCAACTGCTACCTCCCGACCGACCTCACCATCGGCGCCCAGGACGTGCGCCTGGGCGAGGTCGGCGGCGTGCCCTTCTACATCGGCAAGCTGCAATACGAGTACTGGAAGCACACGCAGCTGATCCTGGACGTCATCGAGGGCCATGGCGGCACGTTCTCGCTCGAAGGCGCGACCGGCCTGGCCTTTCACACCCGCTCGCGGCTGTTCAGCGACGAGGAATGGGCGCAGATCGCCGCGCAGGTCGAGCGCGACCTGGCCTGAGCCCGTTCAGGCTGCTGGCGCGCGGTAGACCAGCACCTTGAGCGCGCGCTCCGGGTCCGCATCGGCAAAGGCCGGCGGGTTGGCCAGTCGCTCGACGAACTGCAAGGCAGGCGCCAGCTCGGCCATCTGGTCGCGCAAAAAGGCCGTGCCCAGCTTGGGCGTGTTCAGGCACAACAGAGCTTCGCCGCCCGGCGCCAGCAGCTCGGGCAGGCGGCGCATCAGGCGGGCGTAGTCCTTGGTGGCCACGAAGCTGCCCTTCTGGAAGCTGGGCGGGTCCAGGATGACCAGGCCGTAGGGTCCGCCGCGCCTGAGTTTGGCCCAGGAGTTGAAGATGTCGTGCGCCAGGTAGCTGGCGCGGCCCTTCTCGAGACCGTTGAGCTCGTGGTTGCGCCGGCCGATGGACAGGGCACCCGAAGCCATGTCCACGTTGATGACCTCGGCGGCCCCGCCCTGCAGGGCCGCCACCGAGAAGGCGCAGGTGTAGGCGAAGAGGTTGAGCACGCGCAGGCCCGGCTGCGCCACCGCACGCTCGCGCACCCAGCGCCGGCCCGCGGCCATGTCGAGGAAGAGGCCGTGGTTCTGGCCCTTGAGCACATGCACGGCGTAGCGGGCGCCCTGCTCCGTCACCACGTGCGGATCGGGCACGCTGCCGGCCATCAGCCGGGTCTCGACCGCATGCTCCTGGCGGCACTGAAACACCCAGTTCAGCGGCTGGCCCGGTGCGATCGCGGCCCAGCGCTCCGCCAGCGCCTGCCCCACGCGCGCGAGATCCTCCTCAGCCATGGTCTGGAAGCCGGTCAGCACCCAGACGGGCTCGAACCAGTCCAGCGCCCACGGCTCGCAGCCGGGATGCAGGCCGCCGCGGCCATGGAACACGCGCTGGGCTTCGGTGGGCAGGGCCAGCGTGGCGATGGCATCGAGCAAGGCTTGCATGAAGGGTCTTGGAGGCGCAAAGGCCGGCATTGTCGATCCAAAGCCGGC
Source organism: Burkholderiaceae bacterium (assembly GCA_041905785.1). Lineage (GTDB taxonomy): Bacteria > Pseudomonadota > Gammaproteobacteria > Burkholderiales > Burkholderiaceae_C > Roseateles_B. Next base: position 162,353 of record JAYRKJ010000004.1, on the reverse strand, counting down.
ATGGCCGCTGGCGTCGGCATTCAGTAGGGCTGCAGGACCTGCTGCCAGAGCCGAGCCCGCAGGCGCTGCGCCTCGGCCAGCGGCAGGCAGGGGATGTCCAGGGCGCGGCTGGTCTTGGCGCCGCCCTGGCTGTCGGCGCGCAGATGGCACAGGCCCAGGCTGCGGTCCAGCGCGGAGCTGTAGAGGCTCAGCTGCTGCAGGCGCGGGCCGGCGACCAGCACCCAGCGCCGTGTCAGCACGCCATGGCGGTACAGCAGCAGCTCACCGCATTCGGCATAGGCGGCAAAACGCACCCAGGCCCGGCAATAGGCCGTCAGCCCCAGACCCATGAGGCCCACGGCGGCCAGCAGCACCATCGGCGGCAGCAGCCAGTGCGAGGCTGCATCCAGGCCCAGCAGGGCCAGCAGGGCAATGAGCACGAAGCGGCCCGTGCCCCACAGCTGGCGCCAGAAGGCATTGGCTGGCAGCGCTTGCCAATGCAGGCGCTGCCAGTCCAGCGCCGGCAGGCAGTGCGTCAGCAGGGCCTGCGCCTGTTCCGGTGTCGCGATGGGGGCCAGCTCATCGAAACGGGCGCCGGGGTCCAGCCCATGGTCATGGTCGTGCTCCTCGTGCCCCGCCACGCTGACCGCCAGCCGGCAGCGGCCGAAGCGGCGATGCAGCCAGCTCTCTACCAGCTCCCAACGCTGCAGGCGCGGCAGGCGCGCCGTGGCGCTGACCTGGGTGCTGAGGCCGCGATGCACGACGAGCTTCTCGCCCTCTTGCTCCAGGCGAAAGCCCTGGTAGCGAAAGAAAGCCAGCACGACCGACAGCCCGCGCACGAACACCAGAAAGGTCAGCACCAGCAGCAGGATTTCCAACGCCAGCCACAGCCAGTGCCCGGACTCGATCAGGCGCACGAACACATCGCGCACCCAAGCGGTAGGCATGCTGAGCCAGCCAAAGAAGCGGCGGTGCAGCTCCGGCTTCTGCGCCACCGCCGCGAAGACTGCGCCCACGATCACCATGCCGCGGTTGGAGATGAGGCCCAGCTTGAAGATGTCCCCTGGCCCCAGGCGATGCAGCAGCCGCGTCGAGGCAGGCGCCGCAGGCAGGGACGCAGGCGGCTGGGTCGGCGCCCCTGCCGCCATGGCTGCCGCCATCGGCGCGCCGCCGGACACGCCGCGCAAGACCTCTTCCAGCGCCAGGGCGGCGGGCAGGCTCAGCACCTTCATCACCGCCTCCGGCTTGCCGCCGGCGGCGGACTCCAGGCGCAGCTCCACGACGCCCAGCAGGCGATGCGGCAGCTTGCGCACGCGGCTGCTGTTGTGAATCCGCGCCAGGGGCACATGACGCACCCGGCGCCCCAGCACGCCTTCATGGATCACCAGTTCCGCGCCCTGCAGGGCATAGCGGTATCGGCTGGCCTCCAGCACCGCCCAGATGGCAGCCAGCCCCAGGGGCAAGACGGCCCAATGCTCCCAGCCTGCCCCTCGCCCGAAGACCAGTGCCGCCAGCACCGGCAGCGCCACATGCCGCAGCAGATGCGCCGCCACGAACAGGGCCGACACTGGGTGCAGGCGCTGCCAGCCACCCTGGCTCAGCGCCGTCGCGTCCGGCTCACTCATGGCGACCCTGCACCCGCGGCATCAAGGACTCGCGCAGTGCGTGGGCTTCGGCCAGCGGCAGGCCTTGCACCGTGGTCTTGTGGTCATGCTGCCCGGCGGTGTGCAGCACCAGCCGCGCCATGCCCCACAGCCGCTCCAGCGGCGACTGCTGCAAGTCCAGGTGCTGCAGCCGGGCGATGGGCACCCAGCTTTCCGTGCGCCACCAGACGCCGCTGCGCAGCACCAGTCCTTCACCGGCATGCAGCGCAGCGCCATAGGCCAGGTAGCGCCAGCTGCCATAAAGAAGACCCCACAGCAGGCTCAGCAGGCTGGCCACCAGCACAGCCCCGAGCAGCCGGCGCCCAGGCCACGCCTCGTCGGCCAGGTACAGCAGCCCGAAGGCCGGGCCCATCAGGATGAGCGCAGACCACAGCGCCGCGCGCAGCTGCCACAGCAGGCGCAAGGCGCGCATTTTCCCCAGCGCCCGGCCGGCGCGGCCCTCCAGCTCATGCATTCCTCGTGCTCCTTGTGACCCGGCGCCTTGGCGTCAGGCGGGCTGCGGACATCAGGGCTTGCTGACGCCCAGCAGCTCGACTTCGAAGTAAATCGTGGCCCCGGGCGGAATGACGCCGCCCGCGCCCTTGTCCCCGTAGGCAATGGCCGGCGGACAGCTCAGGCGCGCCTTGCCGCCCACCTTCATGCGCTGCACCCCTTCGGTCCAGCACTTGATCACCCGGCCCAGCGGGAACTCGGCGGGCTGGCCGCGGCGAACCGAGCTGTCGAACTCGCTGCCGTCGGCAAAGGTGCCGACATAGTGCACCCGCACGCGGTCGGCAGCCGTGGGCTGTTCGCCGCTGCCCGCCACCAGCTCTTCGTAAACCAGGCCGCTGGCCGTGGTCACGGGGTCGGCAGCCCAGGCGACCGGGCTCATCCACGCGGCGGCGGTCAGGACAGCCAGGGCCACCAGGGACGAGGAAGGGCGAAGAGAGATGCTCATGCGTGCGCTGCCTTTTGCAGTATCGGAATTGCGGCGCATCATGCGGCATGCGGACAAGGCCGCCAAGCCGGGTCGCTACGGAGTTCGCCCAAAGATTCGCCAAGGGGTGCGGTCAAAGACGTCCTCAGGGGGTAGAGGCCGGCCGGAGCCGCTCGCGCAGCGCCATCCAGGACTTGCGCAGCAGATGCGGCAGCAGCAAGCGCGGCGGCATGCGCAGCAGATGGGCGCGCCAGTACAGGCGCGTGCAGGCTCGTTGGCGGCGCGCCGGCGTGTCACGGGCGTCCAGGCCCAGAGCCGTGCACATCCAGACGGCCTGCGGCTCGCGCCGCCAACCCGGTGTGGCGCGGTCCAGGCCCTCGGCCAGCGCCTGCAGCCGCGGCTGCTCGGGCAGGACGCACAGCAGCGGCGCCAGGGTCTGGCCCAGCACCGGCAGCAGCCGCAGCTGGCCGGCCCGCTCCAGCAGAGCCGTCGTGCCATCGGCCGCTGGCAGCAGGCCCAGCAGATCCTGCAGGTCCAGCAGATCGCGCCAGGCATGGTCCATCTCGCCATCCAGGCACAGGTGCAGGGCCGTGTGCAGGACCAAGTCCGTGGGCTGGAGCATGCGCAAGCCGCTGGCGCCAATGGGCTGGGACCGAGCGATCAGCGCCGCGCCGGGCGTGTGCAAGCGCGAGCTGCGCGGCGCCAGCGCATGGTGTACGTCCAGCACCGAACCCCGCTGCACATGGCGCAGCGGGGGAATCTCGTGCATCCATTGGCGGTAATAGCGCTGGTTGTAGGCCTGGCGCTCCTCGCTGATCCAGCCGTGCGCCATGAGCGCCGACTCCACCGCCGCCAGCTGCGGTTCGGGCACCAGCAGGTCGATGTCCGAGAAGATGCGTCCGCGGGACGGCGGCAGCTCGGCGAGCAGGTAGGCCGCCCCTTTGAGCAGCAACACCGGCTGGCCCAGTGACTGCAGCGCCTCGCGCACCGCCAGCAGCTCGTGGCGCACCTCGTGGCGATGGCGCTCCAGCACCCGCAGGCTGGCCCGCAGCGCTTGCTGGACGGCGTCCGGCAGCTGCGGCATCAGGCCCTGGTCCTGCATGCGGCAGGCCAGGCGGCCCAGCAGACGCGCCTGACGGGCCTGGCCCAGCAGCCGCTCCCAGTCCCGTCCCTGCAAGCCCTGGGGCAGCTCGTCGCGCAGCAGCAGGCGCAGCAAGGTCCTCATGCGGCGGTCTCCGGACTGGGCAGTCCGTCCATCAGAGCGGCCAGGCGGGGAATGGCGTCGCGCAGGTCGGAGTAGCGCAACTCATAGCAGTCGCAGCCTTCCAGCAAGGCGCCCAGGGCCTCGAAGCCCTGCAGGCCCAGGATCAGGTAGTTGAAGGAGTTCTTTCCCAGCTCGATCATGGCCGGCGCCTTGGGCAGGGGCTGGATGTGGGTCGCTTCACCAGCCACGTAGCGCGGGAAGACGACCAGGCGCGCCCGGGCGCACTCGCCCATGCGATCGACCTGTGCCTGCGGCACCTTCATGTGCACCACGTCGCCCTTGGTGGTGCCGCGCGTCACCGCGCCGAACTCGGCCTGCGGCGCATAGCGGCGGATCACGTCCAGCGAATTGTTCTTGAGGCTCACCGGCCGCACGGCCGGATGCAGGCGCTGGTCGTCCAGGCCCAGCAGGCACAGCTCGTCGGAGAGCAGCCGCCAGCCGCTGTGCACCAGCGCCGCACACAGCGTGCTCTTGCCCGAGCCGGGGGGGGCCGGCATTAGCAGCGCCCGCCCGCCGCGCTCCAGCACGGCCGCGTGCAGCATCAGGTAGTGGTGGGCGCGCGTGCTGACGCACCAGTTCATGGCCCATTCCATCTGGGCGAAGGCATGGGACTGCGGCAGCGGTTCGAAGGGGCGCTCGCCATCGGAGCTGAAGCGCACCTGCGGGCGCCACCAGCGATGCAGGCCCTGGCCCGGGTCCAGCCGCAGGGCAAAGTCGGCATAGCACTCGGGCGGCAGGCAGGGGTAGCCGCCATAAAGCTGGCGCAGTCCCTGCTCAATCAAGGCCAGCGGGCTTTGCAGGCGGTAGCGAAACACGCCCGCCTGCAAGACCAGGTCGCCCCGCTGCAGGCGCGTGTGCAGCTCGACCGGCGGCAACTGCTCAATCTTCATGCAGGGAGTGTCGCAGCAAGCCCTGCTCGACGAGAAAATCCAGGCCCTGGACCAGGCCGGGCCAGGCTTCTTCGGGCAAGGCGCGCTCCAGCAGCAGGGGCAGGCGCTGCTGCAGCTCGGCCAAGGAAGCGGGGGACTGCTCCAGCTCGGTCAGAGCCGCGGCCAGCAGGGCGTCGATCTGCACGGTCTGGCCGCTGCCGTTGTCGAACAGCACCCAGTCCTCACCCCAGCAGCGCCAGTGAAATTCGGCCAGCGGCGGCAGCGACCAGCGCCCGCGGCGCAGGGACGGCGCGTCCGGCAGGAGAGCGACGGCGGGATCAGCCACGCGGGGGGCGCTGGCTCACTTCTCGAGGTAGGTGACGAAGAAGTTGTAGGCCGCCGTGTTGTTGTTCAGATAGAAATTGATGACGTCGGTCGAGCTGTAGGGGAAGGCATAGCCCGTGCGGCCGACGGCCCAGCCGGTGTTGGTCTCGTAGGCCAGGGCGTTGAGGTAGGCCCCAAGCCAATGCCATTCGGCCGAGCTGCGAAAAGTCGTGCTGCTCATCAAGGCGAACAAGCTGAGGTTGCGCGTCGAGGAACTGGCGCGGATCAGGATGGAGCCCACCGTGACTCGCCAGTCGCAGGGCCAGACGCGCCTGGGCATCGGTTTGCCGTCCGCACCGGTCGTCGACTGCCCCCACCAACCCGGGCTGTAGCCCCAGGCATTGGGATAGGTTTCGCCATGAAAGGAATGCGCTGCCGACTGCACGCCCGAAATCGTGCAGATGACCTTTTTCCCCGTCGTGGCGCTGTTGCAGACCGCCAGCGTGACACCGCCGGCCATGGCGCGCATGGGACTCAGGGCCGCCAAGGTCGCCGCCCCGCCGGTTCCGGCCGACTTGAGCAGCATGCGACGACGCGCCAGCGCCTCGGCAGACAGCCCGCGGGCCGCCACCAGGGGGTCCCGCGCTGCCGGCTGATCCACGGTCGAACGCTGCTTGTCCATATCGAACCTCTACAGTCCTGAGAGCTCATTGAGAAAACGGAGACGGCGCGGGCCTGTGGGCCCCCGCCTTGACAGGCGGCCACACGGCGCCGTCGCACCGCGTCTGGGCAGGCGGCATGCCCGGCCAGCCTGCCAGTCGCCCCGTATTTGACACTATCGCAAGCGCCCTGGACGCCTCACCCGCGCATCCAGGGGGGGCCGAAGCGCCGCCCCGCGCCGCTCAAACGGGGGACGCTGTTCGGGCCGCGCCGGGCTGGCCGGCGTCGCGGCAGCAGCGTCGCGCTCCTGTATTCTTGCCGCCCATGAACCGACCCAAACCTTTTTCCATGATCCGCGAGTTCCACCTGGCGGACTGGTTCACCCTGGCCAACGCCTTCTGCGGCATGGGCGCCCTGTTCTCGGTGATGACCTATCTGCAGACCCGCGAGGTGCTGCACCTGTTCTATGCCTGCGGGCTGATCCCGGCAGCCCTGGTGTTCGACATCCTCGACGGCCGCATCGCCCGCTGGCGCCAGAAAAGCTCGGCCATGGGGCGCGAGCTCGATTCGCTGGCGGACGTCATTTCCTTTGGCGTCGCGCCCGCAGCTATCGCCTACGGCTGCGGGATGCAAGGTCTCTATGATCGCATCATCCTGGTCTTCTTCGTGGCCTGCGGCGTCTCGCGCCTGGCGCGCTTCAACATCACCGCGGAAAAGCTCTCCGAAGGCAGCGACAAGGTCAAGTACTTCGAGGGCACGCCCATCCCCACCTCGCTGGTGCTGGTGATCCTGTTGTGGGTGGCGGCCGCCCAAGGCGCTTTGGGTGACCAGATGTGGGGCGGCCGGCTGCAGCTGGCGGGCTTCAACTTCCATCCCCTGGTGCTGCTGTTCGCCGTCTCGGGCTCCTTGATGGTGAGCCGCATCCGCATTCCCAAGCTCTGAGGCGCCAACCGCGGCGCCCCAGTCGTGCCGGGCGGCACCGCCTTGAAATGAAGCGCGCCGCCGGCCGCTCAGGCCGCCTCGGCTGCCGCCCGCGGCGCCCGCTGAGGCCGCACGCGCAGCGCCCCCAGCACGCCTGCCACCAGCAGGACGATGCCCCCCAGCGTGAGTGCCGCCGGCCATTGCCGGTGCCAGGCGTAGGCGTAAGCCAGGGCAGCCAGGGTCTCGAAGACGATCAGTTGTCCGACCAGCGTCGTGGGCAAGCGCTGGCTGGCTTCGTTCCAGCACAGGGTGCCGGCCCAGGAGGCCAGCAGGCCGATGGCCAGCATCAGGCCCACGTAGGACCAGGGCCGGGGCCCCAGGGGCAGGTCGACCTCGATCTGCCCGGCCCGCTGCAGCAGAGCCAGGCCCAGCAGCGCCAGCAAGGCCAGCGGCAAGGTCACCAGGCCCTGCGCCGTGGCCCAGGCGCGCGGGCTGCGGTCGGCGTGCGCACGCAGCCAGTCGGCATTGCGGATGGGATACCAGGTCCAGCAGGCCAGGGCGCCCAAGGCCAGCAGGCCGCCTTGCACATAGGCTGACAGCCGCTGCGCCGGCTGGCCGGCCAGGGCCTGCAGCTCGGCCTGGTTGACGCAGGCCAGGCCCGCGCCGATCAGGCCCAGCGGCAGGAGCAGCCGCGTCCAGGGCAGGCGCCCGTCGCGGTCGCGATTGCGGTGGTTGGACACCAGGGCGATCAGCACCGGCAAAGTCCCGATGATCAGCGTCGGCAGCGGCCCGCCCGCTCGCTGGATGGCCGCCGCCAGGCACAGGTAATAGAGGAAATTGCCGACGGTACTGAGCCGCAGCGCCGCCCGCCAGTCGCGCGCCGTCAGCTCGCGCAATGCGCGCCGGTCCAGCCATGCCATCGGCAGCGCGATCAGCCCGAAGGCCAGGTAGCGGCCCGCCATCAGCTGCGCGGCGGGGTATTCCGGCAGCATCTGGGGCGCCACAAAGACCAGTCCCCACATGAGGCCGGCCGCCAAGGCAAAGAAAACACCTGTCCACATGCCGCCATGATGCGGCGCCCCAGCGTCCCTGGCTTGTACAGGATTGCTCCGCCGCAGGCTCAGACCGACGCGCTGAACAAGCCCCACGCCAGGGCCAGCATCATCAGGCCCAGCAGCAAGTCCAGCACGCGCCAGGCCAGCGGACGCGCGAAAAGCGGCGCCAGCAGCCGGGCCCCGTAGCCCAGGCCCGTGAACCACAGCAGGCTGCAGCTGATGGCGCCCAGGAAGAACGGCGCACGCTGGGCGGGCGCATGTGCCGTACCGATGGCGCCCACCAACAGGACCGTATCCAGGTAGACATGGGGATTGAGCAGGGTGAAGGCCGCCGCCTGAGCCAGCACGCGCCCGGCGGAGCCGGGCCCGCCGGGCCCCGCCTGCAGCCCGCCGGGCCGACGCGCCCGCATCAGCGCCTTCAAGCCATAGAGCAGCAAGAAGGCCATGCCGGCCCAGCGCAGCCACGCGGTCAAGCCGGGCAGCCGGGCGTCGATGTGGCCCAGCCCCCAAATGCCCAGGGCCATCAGCAGGGTGTCGACCAGGGCACAGAACAGCACGACCAGGCCCACGTGCTGACGCAACAAGCCCTGGCGCAACACGAAGGCGTTCTGGGCACCGATGGCGACGATCAGGCCGGCCACCAGCACCAGACCTTGAAGAAATGCAGCAGGAGAGTTCATGCCGCGCAGCATGCCGGGGCCCCCCGGTCGGGGCCAGTTAGACTTGCTGAAGCGCCTTCAGCGCCGCTGAATCCACCGCTTTCCCATGCTCGACTACCCCCTGATCGCCGCGCTGGCCGCCGTCGTCCGCGAGGGCAGCTTCGAGAAGGCCGCCCGCAGCCTGCACCTGAGCCCCTCGGCCGTGTCGCAGCGGGTCAAGCTGCTGGAGCAGCGCCTGGGCCAGGTGCTGGTGGTCCGCGACACCCCTTGCCGGGCGACGCACGCCGGGCTGCAGCTGTGCCGCCATGCCGAGCAGGTGAGCCTGCTGGAGCGCGAGCTGCTGGCCAATCTGCCGCCGCAGACCGGGCAAGGCCGGCTGGGCAGCCTGCGCCTGGCAGTCAATGCCGACAGCCTCAGCACTTGGTTCATGCCGGCCGCCGTCGAACTGTCCCGGCAGCAGTGGCTGCTGGACCTGAGCCTGGACGACCAGGACCACACGGCCGAACGCCTGCGCGAAGGTGATGTGCTGGCGGCCGTCACCGCCCTGGTCGATCCCCTGCCCGGCTGCCGCAGCCTGGCCCTGGGCCGCATGGACTACCTGGCCGTGGCGACGCCGGACTTCATCCGCATCCAGTTTCCCCAGGGCTTGCAAGTCCCGGCCCTGATGCAGGCGCCCTGCCTCAGCTACAACCGGCGCGACCAACTTCAGTCGCGCTGGGTCCAGCAGGTGCTGGGAGAAAGCCCGCCGCTGCCCAGCCATTGGCTGCCTTCCAATGACGTCTACCTGGCCGCCTGCCGCAGCGGCATGGGCTGGGGCATGTGTCCGCAGCATCTGGTGCAGCAGGACCTGGACGCCGGGCGGCTGCAGCCGCTGGGCCCCGAGCCCCTGGAGGTGCCGCTGTTCTGGCAGGCGGCGGCCCAGGCCTGGCCGCTGCTGGAGCCCGTCACGCGGGCCGTGCTGGCCGCCGCGCGGCAGGGCCTGCGCTGATCTCAGCGCGGTCGCGCCAGGCCCAGCTGGCGTTGATAGGCCCCCGGCGTGATGCCGTAGCGGCGCAGCAGGCTGCGCGTCAGATGAGCCTGGTCGCTGAAGCCGGTGGCTGCGGCCACTTCGGCGGGCGCCAGCCCCTGTCCCAGCAGGCGCTTGGCCTCGAAGCTGCGCAGCGCCATCAGCACCTGCTGCGGCGTGGCATGGTGCCGGTCCCGGAAGCTGCGCAGGAAGTGAAAAGGACTCAGGCCCGCCACGGCAGCCAGTTGCTCCAGGCTCAGCGGCTGATCGAGGTGGCCGCGCATGAAGTCCAGCACCGGCCCGAAGCGGCCCGCGGCACTGCCGGCACGAGGCTGCACCCGCGCCTGGGGACGGATCAGCTCCACCAACTGCAGAAGCAGGCTGTCCACCGCCAGCGGCTCGCGCGTCTCCCACAGTGCGGCCATGCAGTGCGCCACGGCCTGGGCCTGGACTGGGCTGCCGCTGATGGCCGCGTCGAAGCGCCAGCTGCGGTCGCCTCCGTAGGCTGGCAGCAAGTCTTCGTCCAGATACACCATCTGATACGCCCAGCAACCCGCATCGGCCGACTGGCCCGTATGCAGGTCTTCGGGGTTCATCAGCATCAGGCTGGCCCGCGGCGCCAGGTGTTCGCCGCCGCGCCAGCGGAAGCGGCCCAGGCCCTGGGTGATCACGCCCAGGCCGTAGGCCTCGTGGCTGTGGGCCTCGAAACGGTGCTCGCGGATGCGCGCCCTGTAGAACTCGACGCCGGGCCGGTCGGCCGGTCGTCGGTAGAGGGCGCGGTCCTCGGGGCTTTCAAAGCGGATGAGGGCGTCTGGCGGCATGGCCCGGCCATGATGGCACAGCCGGGCCATGCGGGACATTCAGCGCAGACTCACCGCGCCCATGCGCCAGTTCTTGCGGGGCATGGTCAGCACGACGATGTCCGGCCTGCCCCACATGTCGCCGTGGAAGCTCATGCGCAAGTCGCCGTCGCTGCTGTGCCATACCCCGTTGGCGGAGGGCGTCATCGTCATGACGGCGTCATCGCCCAGGCTGATGCGCAGGCGCAGCCCATGACCGTCCACGCGAAGACCGCGACCGTCCTCCAGCAGGTAGTCACCGCTCAGCAGGTTCATGCCGCCACCCACGAGGGGCGCCGACAGCTGCTTCTGCAGCTTGACCGGCTCAAGGACCGTAGGTTCCGCAGCGTGCGCCAGGCTGCTCAGTGTGCCGAGACCCAGGGCGGCGCAGGCAAGTGCGAGGTGCAAAGACTTGTTCATGGTGGACTCCTTGGAGGCAGGTGCCGCGCCAGGCGGCTGGGTGTCGATGGAAGGACCGAGGGAAGGGACGAGTCCAGTTTGGGAGATCCCGCGCGGGATTGCTCCCGCTCTTCGATCGAACGCGGCTTCCAGGGTCTGAACTGCCTCCGGAATGGACGAGTTGCGCAGGCCGCAGATGGCCCGCAAATGCCGATGGAATCGGGCCATGACGGCCCGCACATGCCGTGCGTCACAGGCACGCTCGCTTGCTTGCCAAAGGCCTATGCGCAGGGTCACGGCAAGACCTGACCCCTTTGGGCAAGAGACGTGATCGGCGCGCCGTTCAGTCCGCCTGCTGCAGCCAACGCTCCACGCGCTGCGTGTCCTGCGCCGAGCAGTGCAGGCCCAGCTTGCTGCGCCGCCACAGCACGTCCTCGGCGCGAGTCGCCCATTCCTCGCGCTGCAGATGGCGCAACTCGGCCTCGAACAGGCCCGGCGCGATTTCCTCGCCCAGCTCGCCCGCGCCCAGCACGCGATCGACGCGACCACCATAGGCCAGGCACAGCCGCCGCAACAAAGGTGCAGGCAGCCGGGCATGGCGTGACTGCACGGCGCGCAGCAGACCCTCCAGCGCCGCAGGACCCGCGCCGGCGCCCGGAGCCCAGGCCGACACATCCGCCCCTGGCAGCGGCGCCCCCGCCGTCCAGGCCCCGTGGCGCCCCCCCAGCGTGGCATCGATGCGGTCGGCGGCCTCCTCGGCCAAGCGGCGAAAGGTGGTCAGCTTGCCGCCCCAGACATGCAGCAGTGGCGCGCCGGCGCTGCCGTCCTCGTCCAGCGCGTAGTCGCGCGTCACCGCCGCGGCCGTTCCGGCGTCATCGTCCAGCAGAGGCCGGACACCGGCATAGCTCCAGCGCACATCCGCCGGATGAACCGGCTGCCGGAAGTAGCGCCCGATCTGCTCGCAAAGATAGGCGGTTTCCGCTTCGCTGATGCCCGGCGCATGGCCGTCCTCGATGTCCCGCGCGGCCAGCTCCACGTCGGTGGTACCTATCAGGGTGAAGTCCTGCTGGTAGGGGATGGCGAAGACGATGCGTCCGTCCGCCCCCTGCAGCAAGTAGGCGTGGTCGTGGCCGAAAAGCCGTGGCACCACGATGTGGCTGCCCTTGACCAGGCGCAGGCGGCGGGCAGGCGGCACCTGCCCGCCCGCACCGCGCAGCGACTGCTCGACGAAGCGCTGCGCCCACGGCCCGGTGGCATTGACCAGCATGCGCGCGCTGACCCGCCGCTCGCCGTCGGCCGTGCGCAGACGCGCCCGCCACTGGCCGGACTCCACCCGGGCCTCGGTGCAGGGGCTGCGCGTCAGGATCTCGGCCCCGCGCTCGCGTGCATCGATGGCGTTGGCGACCACCAGCCGGGCATCATCGACCCAGGCGTCCGAATACAGGAAGCCGCGCCGGAACCGGGGCTGCAGCGGCTCGCCCAGCGCATGCGCACGCAGGTCCAGGCCCGAGGACGCCGGCAGCAGCTCGCGTGCCGCGAGGTGGTCATAGAAAAAGAGGCCCAGCCGCAGCAGCCAGGCCGGCCGCATCTGCGGATGGTGCGGCATCACGAAGCGCAGCGGATGGATCAGGTGGGGCGCCATGCGCAGCAGCCGCTCGCGCTCCTGCAACGCCTTGCGCACGAGGCCGAACTCTCGGTATTCCAGGTAGCGCAGGCCGCCGTGGATCAGCTTGGTGGACGCCGAGGAGGTGTGCGAGGCCAGGTCATCCCGCTCGGCCAGCAGCACCCGCCAGCCGCGCCCGGCCAGATCCCGGGCGATGCCCACGCCATTGATGCCACCCCCCACCACCAGTACGTCAAAATCAGCCATCGCCACGCTCCTCGCGAGGCACTCTAACCTGCCGGACTCCTCATGAGCTACCTTCTCGCATTGGACCAGGGCACCTCCAGCTCGCGCGCCATCGTCTTCGACCGCGAAGGCCGCCAGTTGGCCAAGGCCCAGCAGGAATTCCGCCAGATCTATCCGCAGCCCGGATGGGTCGAACACGACCCGCAGGACATCTGGACCAGCCAGCTGGCCACGGCCCGCGAGGCCTTGCGGCTGTCTGGCCTGCGGCCTGAGCAGATCGCCAGCGTGGGCATCACCAACCAGCGCGAAACCACCGTGCTGTGGCACCGCGGCACGGGCGCCCCCCTGCACCATGCCATCGTCTGGCAGGACCGCCGCACCGAGCCGCTGTGCGCCAGGCTGCGCGAGCAAGGCCTGACCCCATTGATCCGCGAGCGCACGGGTCTGGTGATCGACGCCTACTTCTCGGCCACCAAGCTGCGCTGGCTGCTGGACCACATCCCCGGCGCCCGCGAGCAGGCCCAGCGCGGGGAGCTGGCCTTCGGCACCGTGGACAGCTGGCTGATGTGGCGCCTCAGCAGCGGGCGCATTCATGCCACCGATGTCAGCAACGCCTCGCGCACCCTGCTTTTCAACGTGCATGCCAATGACTGGGACGATGAGATCCTGACCGCGCTGGACATCCCACGCGAAGTGCTGCCGCAGGTTCACCCCAGCGCGCACGACTTCGGGCCGCTGGATCCGCAATGGCTGGGCGCCGCCCTGCCCATCGGCGGCGTGGCGGGCGACCAGCAGGCCGCCCTCTTCGGCCAGGGCTGCTTCAAGGCCGGCATGGCCAAGAACACCTATGGCACCGGCTGCTTCACGCTGATGCACCTGGGCGAGCATTTCCAGACCTCGGCCAACGGGCTGATCACCACCAGCGCGGCCCAGACGGGCGCACGCCCGGAGTTCGCGCTGGAGGGCAGCGTGTTCATCGGCGGCGCGGTCGTGCAGTGGCTGCGCGACGGCCTGCATGCCTTTCCCAGCAGCGCTGATGTCGAAAGCCTGGCCGCGAGCGTGCCCGACGCCGGCGGCGTGATGTTCGTGCCCGCCTTCACCGGCCTGGGCGCCCCCTACTGGCAGCCGGACGCGCGCGGCGCCATCGTGGGGCTGAGCCGGGGCAGCACCATGGCCCACATTGCCCGCGCGGCCCTGGAATCCATTGCCTTCCAGAGCGCCGCCCTGCTGCAGGCCATGAGCCGCGACGCGGTGGCCGCCGGCTCGGCACCGGTCAGCGAGCTGCGGGTGGACGGCGGGGCCTGCGTCAACAACCTGCTGATGCAGTTCCAGGCCGACCTGCTGGGCATCCCGGTGCTGCGGCCCAAGGTGATCGAGACCACGGCCCTGGGCGCCGCCTATCTCGCCGGCCTGAGCGCCGGGCTCTACAGCGACCTGGCGGCGCTGGGCGAGCAATGGCAGGCAGAACGCATCTTCCACCCCACCCTGCCACGCGAGCGTGCCCTCGAGCGCATGGCCGACTGGGAACACGCCGTCCGCCAGACCACCGCCAGCTAGGTGCCGGCGCGCGGCCCGCCGGGGGCCGGCATCACGCCGCCTGCGACAGCCGCGAAAGCTCCCAGGCCGTGATCGCCTGCAGGTGGGCCGCCAGGGCGCGGTTGGTCGCCATGATCAGCATGGAGAGCTCCGTCGCCGCCGCCGAGAGCGCCTGTTGTTCCAGCGCGCTGGCCGTGGCCGCCAGGCCGTCCAGTCCCAGGTTTGACGCCACGCCGCGCAGGCGGTGCGCATATGCGCGCACGGACAACGGGCCGGCGGCGCGCGCCTCTTCCAGCGCGCTCAGATGCTGCTCGTACTGCCGGGCGAAGCTGCCGAGCAGCTTGATCAGCAGCTCGGTCCGCCCCGCGCAGCGCAGCACGGCGCTCTCGAAGCTGGCTTCCGGCACCAGGGGCCAGGCGGAAGCGGCATCGGCGGAGGGGCGACTGGCCGCCTTGCCGGCCAGCGGCGCCACGAACGGCATACCGGCCTCGGCGCGCTGGCGCCGCGGGAAGGGCGCGAGGGTGCGCAACAGCTCGCCCTGGTCAATGGGCTTGCAGATGTGGCCGCTCATGCCGGCATCCAGGCTGCGCTGGCGCTCCTCGCTGAGCGCGTGGGCCGTCAGCGCCAGCACCGGCAGGGCCGGGTCGACCTGGTGCAGCTGGCGCGTCGCCTCGTAGCCGTCCATGCCGGGCATCTGCACATCCATCAGCACCACGTCATAGGCGCCCACGCCCTGTTCCTGCACACGCGCCACGGCCTGCTCGCCGCTGTCCGTGGACATCACCTGAGCGCCGGCGCCGCTGAGCATGTCTTGCAGGATCTCTCGGTTGATGTCCACATCGTCGGTGATCAGCACGCGCAGACCTGCCAGGCTGCGCGGGTCGAGCTCGGACCGCTGCGCGGCACCGGGTGCTTCAGCCAACGGCGCTTCGGCCTCGAGCAGCGGCAGCTCCAGCATGAAGCAGGAGCCTTGTCCAGGCCTGCTGCGCACCTGGATGTCGCCCCCCATCAGCCGCGCCAACCGCCGGCTGATGCTGAGTCCGAGGCCGGTCCCCCCATAAAGCCGGGTCACCGAGCTGTCGGCCTGTTCGAAGGGCGTGAAGATGCTGTCCAGCTTGTCCGCGGCGATGCCGATGCCGCTGTCCTCGACCTCGAAGACGAGGCAGCGCCCCACATTGGCGGCGTGCACATGCAGGCTCACGCCGCCCTCCTTGGTGAACTTGACGGCATTGGCCAGCAGGTTCACCAGCACCTGGGTCAGGCGCAGGGCATCGATCACCACCCACGGCGGTACGCCTTCGACGCGGCAGCTCAGTCGCAGACCCTTGGCACGGGCGCGCTCGCCGACCATCTCGACCGCGTCATTGACCAACTGAGCCAGGTCGCAAGGCCGCGATTCCAGCTCCAGCTTGCCGCTGTCCAGCTTGGCATAGTCCAGCACATCGTTGATCACGCCCAGCAGGTGCCGCCCCGCGCGCACGATGCGGCGGAAGCCGTCGGCAGCGGCCCGCGGATCCGCGGCCCGCTGCTCGCCCAGCTGGGCCAGACCCAGGACCGCATTGAGCGGCGTGCGGATTTCATGGCTCATATTGGTCAGGAACTGGCTCTTGGCCCGCGCCAGGCGTTCCGCCTCATCACGTGCGGTGGCCAGCTCACGATGCAGCTGCTTGAAGGAGGTGATGTCGGTGCTCAGGTTGAGCACGGCATAGGGCTGGCCTTGACCGTCACGCAGCGGCACGGAGGTCACGAGAAAGTCGTGCTGGCCGTCGGCCAGTTGCATCTGACGGTCGTGATCCAGCCGCAGGCCGCGCTGCAGGACGATGGCATCGCTCGCGCGCAGCTCGGCCGCCAGCTCCGGCCCGAACAGCGTGTGCACCGTCTGCCCGATGAGCTGATCGCGGGAGCGGCCGCAGGCCTGCTCGAAGCCGCGGTTGACCTGCAAATAGCGACCGTCGCCATCGCGGATGCTCAGCAGGATGGGCAGGGCCTCTAGGATCTCCTGCACCTGCTGCTGCTGCTTGTGCAACTCGGCCGTGCGCTCGCGCACCAGATCCTCCAGATGCTGGCGGTGCTGCTCCAGCGACTGCTCGGCCTGCACACGGTCCGTGATGTCATGCGCAAAGGCCACCACGCAAACCGCGCCGTCCATCTCGAAGCGGTCCAACTTGACGTCCCACCAGATGGGACTGCCGTCGACGTGCCGGGACTGCCACTCCAGTGTCTGGCTGCCTTCGGTGAGCGTGCGCTGGACCAGCGCCGTCGCTCGCGCCGGGCTGAATTCCCCGCCAGGAAAGTTCAGCTCGGGCCGCAGCGCCTCCCTCGTGGCAACGCCGAAGCGCTGCAGGCAGTGCGTGTTGGCATAGCGCAGCGCGCCGGTCACGCCGTCGAAGATCTGCACGGACATGTGCGAGGCCTCGAGCAGCTGGCGCAAGCGACGTTCGCTGCTCAGCAGATCCTGGGCGCTCTGCTGCTGGGCGCGCAGCGTGTTGGCCAGCAGCTGGCGCGAGCTGTCCAGCGAGCGGGTCAGGTCCCAGTAGAGCGTGCCGTAGCGCAGCATCAGCCATCCGGCCAGGCCGCAGCTGAAGAGCTGCACGACCAGGTAGCTGGCATGCGGCGGCGTGTTGCTGGCATTGAGGCCGGTAATCCACCCCAGGCCCTCGGCCGTGAACAGCAGCGACAGCCCGCCCAGACCGCCCAAAGCCCCCCACTTGGCCGCCTGCGGCCCCACCATGAAGCCCAGGATCACGATCAGCGCTGTCAGGGCGCCAAGGCCCGAGGACATGATGCCGTTGCCATGCAAGGCCGCCATGCCCATCAGGGTCAGCATGGTGGTGATGGCAAAGAAGGCCGCCGCCCTGCGCACATGCCCTCGCCAGGCCAGCAGGCAGGCGGTGGCGGCCACCAGCAGCACGCCCGTTCCGGTGGCCATGCGCCCCAGGCGCTGCGGCCAGCTGTAGCCCGCCTCCAGCGCAGTCGCGGCCAATTGGAAAAGGGCTCCCAGCATGACCAGCACCAGCAGCACCGCCGCGCCGCGCGCGACGCGCCGGTCCATCGCGGCACGGAAGGCCTCGATGCCCTGCTGGCGATCGGCCGCATCCAGGGCGGCTTCGACCGCCCGGACGTCCGGACCTTGAGGCTTTTCCATGGCAGCCGTCAGCGACGAAGCAGCGCGCTTCAGCTCCCGGATACCGACGTCCCTCGGGCATCAATGCCGGAAGGCACCTGGCGGGGCGCCCCAGCGCCCCGCTGCTGTGTTGACCGTTCATCCATCTCGTCACTCCCTATGGCCGGGTCGATCTCGATGTACATCCCTCGGTCAGGACGGCGCAGCAGCGGCTGCGCCTCACTTTTTTCCTAAATGGACTCAGGGGGCCCTGATGACAGCAGGGAAAACCCGGCCCGAACCCTCAGCGTAAGCCAAGCATCCGGGGCGGGCAAGTCCACACACCCGTGAGTGTGATGACGTTCTTCACGGGCTCAGCCTTTGCGCAAACCCGCCCAGCACCAGAGCGCCCAACATGATGAATATCAAGGCCGCCAGTCCATGAACCAGACGGACCGGTATCCGATGGGCCAGACGGTCCCCGAGCAGCACGGCCGGCACATTGGCCACCATCATCCCCAGCGTCGTCCCCGCCACCACGGCCGGCAGGCTCTGGAACTGAGCCGCAAGTGCGACCGTTGCGATCTGGGTTTTGTCGCCCATCTCGGCCAAAAAGAAAGCCACCAGGGTCGTGCCCAGCACGCCCAGGCGCAGACCGCGTCCGCCGGCATCCTCGTCGTCGATGCGATCCGGCACCAAAGTCCAGATCCCCATCGCCACAAAGCCCAGCCCCAGCACCCAGCGCATGATGCCGGGCGCCACATGGGACATGATCCAGGCCCCCAGCGCCCCCGCCGCGGCATGGTTGAGCAAGGTGGCGATCAGAATGCCCGCGATGATGGGCAGGGGTTTGCGAAAGCGCGCGGCCAGCACAAAGGCCAGCAGCTGGGTTTTGTCGCCGATTTCGGCAAGGGCCACCAGGCCGGTGGAGACGAGAAAAGCTTCCATGAGAGACTCCCCGGCCGGATGCAGACACCCATGACCGCCCCTCTCCGGCCGGATGCCGAGAACGAGCGGTCAAAGGTCTTGCCAGGTCAGGGCCCCGCCAGGACGGCAGGGGCGGGAACTGCCTGCGCCATGCCGGGACGAGGTCCAGGCAAGTGTGTTGACGCAGGCCCGCGGGTCAGACCGCGGCGGCTACTCCCCAATGACGCTGCGGATTGTAGGGCCTTGCACGCGGGTTCCTGCCATGACGCTGGCAGCAGCCCGCGCCGAAGATTGCGCCATGAACTACGCCTACACCATCCTCTACGTCGCCGACGTGCCGGCATCCCTGCGCTTTTTCGAGGACGCCTTCGGTCTCCAGACGCGCTTCCTGCATGAATCGAAAGCCTATGGCGAGCTGGAGACTGGCGCCACGGCCCTCGCCTTCGCCCAGCTGGATGTCGCCCGCGACAGCCTGGGGGGCGACTTCATCGAGGCCGCCCGCAGCGACCGGCCGCTGGGCATGGAAGTGGGCCTGAGCTGTGCCGACGTCGGCGCCGCCTATGCCCGCGCCCTCGCCGCCGGTGGCGTCGGCCTCAAGGCGCCAAGCACCAAGCCCTGGGGCCAGGTCGTCGCCTATGTGCGCTGCCCGGACGGCTGCCTGGTCGAGCTGTGCACGCCCATGGGCGGCTGAGCGGGAGCCGTCCCATGGGCAAGGCATCTCCGATGCGGGGCCTCGGCCCGCGCAGCCTCGAGCAGCTCGCCGCGCTGGGCATCAACAGCGCCAAGGATCTCCGGGCCCAGGACGCCTTTGCCCTGTACGCCCGCCTCAAGGCACGCTGGCCTGGCGCCAGCCTCAACCTGCTCTACGCCCTGATCGGCGCCCAGGAAGATCTGGACTGGCGCGAGGTGGCACGGGAGCGCCGCACGGACATCCTGCTGCGCCTGGACGACATGGGCCTGGCCCCACGCTGAACGGGTTCGGCGCGATGTCACCCGTAGCGTCGCTCCCGCAGCCATTTGGTGGCGATGTATTTGACACCGGCCAGCACCGGCACGCCGGCATGCAGGGTGCTGGGATCCTCGACGCCGCGCGGATCCACGTCGGCGAAGTACAGCACCGCGCCGGGCCGCGGGCGCACCTCCAGGCCCAGGTTGGGGAAGCGCGTGCCGCCGCCGTCTTCCACCTCCGACAGGTACAGAATGCAGGTGCCGACCCGCTGGCCGCCGGTGCGCAGATGCCGGTCGCTGCCGGGATGGTCGGGATTGAACCAGTCAAAGTGCGCACGGTATTCGCCGCCGACGCCATAGCGCAGCACCTGCAGGCCTTCGCCGTTCTCCACGGGCCAGTCCAGCAGTTCGGACAGACGCGCCTCGATGCGCGCCACCAGCGGATGCTCGCCGCGCTGGAAGAAGCCACCGGCGCTGGTGCGATGTTCGTGGGGCCGCGCCTCGCCCAGCTGTTCATCGACCACGGTGGAGCGCGTCAGGCGCGTCTCGGCCAGCGCGATCATCTCCTCGCATTCGGCAGCGCTCAGCAGGCCCTCGTACAGCAGCACCTGCGGGTGGTCAAGCTGGACCAGGATGCGCAGCTCGCAGCCGTCGCTCAGACACAGGCGGTTGCCCTGCAGGTGCGGGCTGGGCCGTTGGCGCAAGACCTGACCCTCTGCCGCCATCGCCGCCAACGTCCCCGCCGCCAACTGTGCATGCTCGGCCAGGATAGACGCCTGTGCAGATGCCCCCGCGGTCCTGACGGCCGGGACCGCGCCATGGGCCTGCTGCAGGACCCGCTCGGACAGGGCGCGCGGCAGGCCGCCCTGCACCATCATGGGCAGCATCGACTCGGCCGAGCAGCCGCGTGCCACGTTCTCCCGCACCCAGGCCTGCCACTCGGGACTCAGTTGTTCCAGGCTCATGCCGCGCTCCTCTTCGTCTTGTGCCGTCGCATTCTGGCCTATGCCCGACAATGCCCGGATGCGCCGTGCCGACCGCCTGTTCCAGATCGTCCAGCTGATCCGTGGACGCCGACTTTCCACCGCCGACTACCTGGCTCAGCGTCTGGAAGTCTCGCCCCGCACCATCTACCGCGACGTTGCGGCCCTGCAGCAGCAGGGCGTCCCCATCGACGGCGAAGCGGGCGTGGGCTACCGCATGAAGGCAGGCTTTGACCTGCCGCCGCTGATGTTCAGCAAGGAAGAAGCGCAGGCCCTGGTCGCCGCACTGCGCATGGCCCAACCACAGATGGACAGCGCGCTCGCCCGGCATGGCGAAGAGGCCATCTACAAGATTCTGGCCGTGCTGCCCGGCACGGCCAGGGCCGCCGCCGAGAGCCTGGCGCTGTGGGCCCCGCTGGGTGGCCTGGATGAAGCGACGCGCGAGCGTCTGCAGCAGCTGCGCCTGGCCACCGAGCAGCGCCAGAAGCTGCGCGTGCTTTACCTGGACCTCAGCGGCACGGCCAGCGAGCGCGTGCTGAGGCCGTTGGGCTGCTTCTTCTGGGGACCGGTCTGGACCTTTGCCGCCTGGTGCGAGCTGCGCGAGAACTTCCGCAATTTCCGTGTCGACCGCATCCAGCAGCTGGAGGTGCTGGAGGAGCGCTTCCGTGACGAGCCCGGCAAGACCCTGGCCGACATGCAGCGTGCCGAGGGCTGGACCTAGACGCCGTCTGCAGCAGGACGGCAGCGCTCAGCGGCCGAAGCTGCCCTGCGGGACCAGCCAGCGCAGCGGGTTGAAGCGCAGGCGGCTGCTGGGCGCCTCCACCCAGCGGTGAAAAGGCAGGGCCGCCAGATTGGCGAAACCCCAGGCCGAGAGCACCAGGGCCAAAGTCAGCAGCAAGGGCTGCTCGCTTTGCTGGTCATACCAGGCGTTGAGCAGCACCAGCACGGGGAAGTGCACGAGGAACAGCGAATAGGAATGGGTGCCCAGATGGGCCACCAGGTCGGCCACGCGCTGCCACAGCCGGCCCGCCAGCGGGCCGACCCGCCACTGCCACAGGCCCAGCACCAGGGCGGTGGCCAGTGCCAGCAGCAAGCGCTCGCGGAACTCCAGCCACAAGGCCAGGCCCGTCAGCCACAGCAGCAGCAGCAGGCCCAGGCGCGGCCAGCGGCTCAGCGAGAACCAGTGGACCAGCGCACCCAGCCCGTAGGCGCCAAAGAAATACAGGGCCCAGCTGTCCAGCTCAGGCATGCGGTTGAAGGTCAGCAGGGACAGGCCGCACAGCGCCAGCACCAGTGCCGGCCCCAGCACCATGCGCCAGCCATGGGGCAGCATGCGGCTGCGCCGCGCCAGCCACAGCAGGCCCAGCATCACTGCGTAGAGCTGCAGGTCGATGGCCACGTACCAGGCCCCGACGGTGATGGACTCGTGCCCCAGCAGGCCATGGGTCAGGGTGGCATGGCTCAACAAGGTCGCCAGGCTGAGCTGCTGGGGGAGGAACTCCGGCAGCCAGGGCTGCACCAGCCAGGCGCAGGCCAGGGTCAGGCCCACCGCCGCCATGAAGGGCAGGGCCAGGCGCAGGTAGCGCCGCCACAAGGACTCCAGCGGCGCCGCCTTCAGCAGTCCGCCCTGCGGCGACAGCGCGCGGGCGCTGAGGTAGCCGCCCACCACCAGGAAGACCTGCACCGCCATGCGGCCGTAATGGAACAGCCAGCCGCCTACCACCGGCCAGGCCTTGTGCAGCGCGTCGGCCAGGGGGCCGTAGACCGACAGGTGATGCAGCACGATCAGCTGGGCCGCGAGGGCTTTCAGCACATCGATATGCAGCAAACGGGTCTTGGCAGCAGACATGGGTACAGCAGGCCGGCAGCCGAAGGCTTCCAGCGTCTTGTTCGTCGTTGATGAAAAGGATTGCCGGCAACCCCAGCAGGAGCCGTTCCCGGTCAGGGGCAGGTCCGGCAGCGGAGGTTCCAAGGACGATTCGAAGAGCGGCTGCAGGCGGTGCGGCGCCATCCTGGCAACCCTGCACCCTCGCGTGACACCCATGCTCCACACCCTCGTCCGGCACCGGCCTTCCCGGCGCCCCGACACATGCCGGGCGGCAAAGCGCGCGATTTTAGTCGGGATGGCCCCGGACTGCAGCGGACGGCAGCATCAGCTGGTGAGCATCGGTGAGCACGCGTGACAGAGACGCCCCCCGGCTGGCCACGGCCATGACGCCCGGCCTTGGCCTTTCGCAGCCGGCCCGGCAGGCGCCCCTGCGCGCTCAACCCCGCCCGGCGAGCGCTTGCGCTGCCGGACTCAGGCGCTCGAAATGCAGGAGGTCGTGCCATTGGCCGTGCAGTTGCACGCTCTGACGGCTGCGGCCCCAGCAGTGGAAGCCGTTCTTCTCCAGCACGCGCACTGAAGCCGGGTTGCCGGGGCGCACCACGGCCTCCAGGCGCCACAGGCCCAGCTCCTCGAAGGCGATGGGCAGCAGCAGCCCCACGGCGGCGCTGGCCCAGCCCCTGCCCTGCGCATCCGCGCCCAGCCGGTAGCCCAGTGTGGCCCGGTTGTGGTGTTCGCGCTCCACGTGGTGCAGGTTGATGCGCCCGACCAGCCGGCCTTCGACGCGGATCAGGAAGGCGTGGGCCCGGTCGGCTGCCGCCGCATCCTGCATTTGCTCCAGATGCGCGGCCACGCCCTCGGCGCTGTAAAAGGACGCCGGCCGGGCATGGACCCAGGCCTCGAAGTGGGCACGTTCGCGGCGCTCGAAGTCCAGCAATTCATCCAGGTCCGTCCGCTGGGGTCGGTGCAGGCTCAGGTTTTTCATGGCGCGCAAGCCTAACAGCTGCGGACGGGCTGCGGTGGGTCTCAGGACGGCCTCATGCTGCCCCCCCGGGGTCGAGCGCCTTACTGCGCCGCGGTCATGCTGGCTTGCGGCCTGCCCAGCCGGTTCCTCAGGCCTTCGTGGATGGCATCCAGCAGGGCCGCACGCTTGCGGGCCTCCGAGCGCTTCTTGGACGGGATCTGCTCGTAATCCAGCTGCTGCAAGGCCATGGGCGCGAGCTCAAAGAAGCCGTCCGCACCGCGTTGCGCGCCCAGCTCCTGCCAGCTCTGGTCATAGTCGGCACGGATGCGCCAGCGGCGCCAGAGGTTGATGGCGATCCGCTCCTTGTTGCACACCAGACGCACGCTGTCGCAGCCCAGCACCTGCGCCAGCTGCCTGGCCGCCGTCACCAGCAGCGTAGCGGGACGGCAGGCGTGGAATTCCTTGGTCGCCAGTCGGACCTGCTCGCGCGCGGCCTCGCCGGACTCTCCCTGCAGGCGCCCCACCAGCATCTGCAACTGGCCGGCTCGCTGCTGCAGCACGAAGCTGAGGCCAAACAAGGAAACGCCGTCCAGACGCAGGCGCAGACACAGCTCGCCTTCCCGGTGCCCGTCGTGGATGGCATTGAGTTCCAGGCTGTAGGGCAGGCCCGACTTGCTGAGCCCGGTGTAGAGGGTCTGGGGCTGCAACGCAGCCGCCGAGGCCAGGGGCAGCAGGCCCAGTGCGCCCAGGGTGTCGTAGTGATTGATCAGGGTGTCGACCCGTTCGGCGCAGCGCATGCTGTTGCGCAGATAGGGTCGAAAGGCCTTGGTCAGCAGCTTGGCGCAGCAGGCCTGGGCCAGCATGGGCTGGCCATGGATGTACTGCAGCCAGCGGCGCGTGGCGCCCGGATACAGCAATGCTCCCACACGCAGCTTGAGCCTGTCCTTGCGGCACAAGCCTGGATGCGCCAGGGCTGCTTTCAGAGAAATCGACATGACCACACCTCCTCCACCCTCACCCATCAGCTTGTGCCGGCTTTCACCGACTTGTACGCTTTCCCGTCCACCGGCGCCCGGACCGCTACAGTCGGTCTGCCGCCGCCCTTTGGCCAAAGGAGACCCGTGGATTGTAAAGATCCGTTGCCAATCTGCCGATGCTCCCGCGGGGTTTCACCGACACTGCCTGCCTGAGGACAACCCGCATGCTTCGCCTTTATTACGCCCCGGGCAATGCAAGCCTGGCGCCGCACCTGCTGCTGCGCGAGCTGGGCCAGCCTTTTGAGCTGATCCTGGTCGATCGCGACCAGGGCGCGCAGCGCAGTCCCGATTACCTGCGCCTCAATCCCAACGGCCTGATCCCCGTGCTGGCAGACGGCGAACTGGTGCTGTACGAGACCGTCGCCATCCTGCTGCACCTCGCGGACCGCCATCCGGAAGCCGCGCTGCTGCCGCCGCTGGGCAGCCCGGAGCGGGCGCAGGCCTACAAATGGCTGTGCTGGCTCAATACCGGCTTGCAGCCCACGATGGGGCGTTATTTCTATCCGGAGCGCCACCTGCCGGCGCAGTTTCCGGCGGCAATCGCCGCGCTCAAGACTCTGGCCGAGCAACGCGCCGGCGAGCTGCTGGACATCCTGGACGCCGAATTCGCCCGCCACGGCGGCCCCTGGATGCTGGGCGCACAGTTCAGCGCCGTCGACCCGCTGGCCTTCATGATGTGCCGCTGGACCCGCGGCATGCAGCGCCCGGCGCGCGCATTGCCGCATCTTGGCCCCTATGTCCAGCGCATGCTGGCCCGGCCCTCAGTGCAAGCCCTGTGGGCTGCGGAAGGATTGCAGGCCCCCTATGTCTGAGCCCACAACGGTGCACGCGACCGAGATCATCCTGGTCCGCCACGGCGAGACCGACTGGAACCTGCGCAAATGCTTCCAGGGCCAGATCGACGTGCCCCTGAACGAGCGCGGTCTGGATCAGGCTCGGCGCCTGGCACGCCAGCTGCACTCCGAGGGCCTGCGCTTCGATGCCGTCGTCAGCAGCGACCTGAACCGCGCACGCCAGACTGCGGAGCCGGCCTGCCGGCTCCTGGGCCTGACGCTGCGAAGCGATGCCGCCTGGCGCGAGCAGGCCTTCGGCGTGCTGGAAGGCCAGAGCGTGGATGCGCTGCGCAGCGAGCACCCCGAGCTGCACGCCCAATGGCAGCGCCATGATCCGGACTACGCCCTGCCAGGCGGCGCGGAGAGCCGCCGCGAGTTCTCGGCCCGCATCCTGACCGCAGCCCACCATCTGGCCGCGCATCACCGCGGGGCGCGAGTCCTGGTGCTCACCCACGGCGGCGCCCTGGACATGCTCTGGCGTGCAGCCCAGGGCCTGCCCCTGCACGGCCCGCGGACCTGTGCCATTCCCAACGCCGGCATCAACCGGCTGCGCTGGACGCCCGACGGCCTGCAGCTGCTGTCCTGGGCCGAGGACCAACACCTGCAGCCGCTGGGCTGAGGCAGGCTCGGGCACCGGCGCATCGGGCCCAACAGCGCCACCATCACCAAAGACACCCGGCAGAGACCCTCTGTGAGCCCCGGCCGCGGCTTGCTATGGTCTGGCCATGCCAACCTACCCCTTCCCCGCCCGCCGCGTGAGCCGGCGCGCCTGGCTGCAGCGCCTGGGCGCCCTGGCAGGAAGCGGCGCCGTCTACGCCGCACTGAGCGCATGGGGTCTGGCCGAGGCGTCCCCTGCCCGGTCAGGTTTTCGCCTCGGCCCTGCACCGGCACGCGGCAAGCGGGTGCTGATCCTGGGCGCCGGCGTCGCCGGGCTGGTCTCGGCACTGGAACTGCTGCGTGCGGGCTACGAGGTCGAGATCCTGGAATACCAGGACCGCATCGGCGGTCGCTGCTGGACGCTGCGCGGCGGTGACCGCTACACGGAGCTGGGCGGCACCAGCCAGCATTGCCAGTTCGACCCGGGCGAATACTTCAACCCCGGCCCCTGGCGCATCCCTTACCACCATCACGGCGTGCTGGACTACTGCCGCCAACTGGGCGTGAAGCTGGAACCTTTCGTCCAGCTCAATCACAACGCCTATGTGCACAGCCCCCGCGCAGCCGGCGGCCGGCCGCTGCGCCTGCGCGAGGTGCAGGCCGACTTCAACGGCGACGTCGCCGAGCTGCTGGCCAAGCTGGTGCGCCAGCAGCCGCTGGACGAGGCGCTGAGCGCCGAGGACCGCGAGCGCCTGCTCCAGGCGCTGCAACAGTTCGGCGGACTGGATCGCGAGGGGCGCTACCGCGCCGGTGAAGCGGCTGCCGACCGGCGCGGCTTCGATCCCTTCCCGGGCATGGGCGTGTCTGCCCATCCGCCCGAGGCGGCCCCGCAAGGCTTGCAGGCCCTGCTGCGCTCAGGCCTGTGGGGCCAGCTGGGCCAGGGCGCCAGCTTCGAGTACCAGACCCCGCTGTTCCAGCCGGTAGGCGGCATGGACCACATCGCCCAGGCCCTCGCCCGTGCCGTCGGGCTGCAGCGCATCCACCTGCAGCGGCGGGTCAGCGCCATTCAGCAGGACGCCCGCGGCGTCCGCGTCCAGGTGCAGGACCTCAGCCGGCCCGGCCAGGCGGCGCAGACCCTGCAGGCCGACTGGTGCGTCTGCACCCTGCCTCTGTCCGTGCTCTCCCAGCTGGAGCTGCAATGCAGCCCGGCCCTGCGCGAGGCCATCGATGCCGTGCCCTATTTCTCCGCCTTCAAGGCGGGCCTGCAGTTCAAGCGCCGCTTCTGGGAGGAAGACGAGGCCATCTTTGGCGGCATGAGCAGCACCGAGCTGCCCATCCGGCTGATCGGCTATCCCAATCACGATCTGCAAGGCCGCAAGGGCGTGCTGCTGGGCGCTTACGCCTTTGCCACGCAGGCCCTGGAATTCACCGCGCTCGAACCTGCCGAGCGCCTGCGCGAGGTGCTGCGCATGGACAGCCAGATCCATCCGCAGGCTGCCGCCGAGTATGAATGCGGCATGAGCGTAGGCTGGCACCGCCATCCGGCCACCCTGGGCTGTTTCGGCGACTGGAGCGGCGTGGCCCGCGAGCGCCACTACCCCACTCTGCTGAAAATGGATGGGCGGCTGATCCTGGCCGGCGAACATGCCTCCTTGCTGCCGGCCTGGCAGGAAGGCGCGGTGCTCTCCGCCCGCCATGCCATCACCCAGCTGCACGAGAAGGCCCGCGCCGCATGAAGACAGCCCTGACGCTCCTGCTGGCCCTGCTGCCGGCCTTGGCCCTGGCCGACGAGCCCGCGGCCGGTGCCGAGCCGCGCTTTTCCAGCGGCTGGCGGTTCGAGCAGCGCAGCGGCCCGGCGCTCTACGCCGCCCTGTGCGCTGCCTGCCACATGCCCGACGGCCGGGGGGCCCAGGGCGCCGGGGCTTATCCCGCGTTGCAAGGCAATCCCCGCCTGGCCGCCACGCCCTATGCGCTGCACATGGTGCTGAACGGCCACCGCGCCATGCCCGGCTTTGGCCGTCAGCTGAGCGACGAACAGGTCGCCGTGGTGCTGAGCCATGTCCGCGAACGTTTTGGCGGCCTCGCTGCCGACGCCGCCCGCGTCACGCCCGCCGAGTCCGCCGCGCAGCGCCGCGCACAGCAGGCGAGCCCATCCGCCGCGCATTGACCCGCCAGCGCAGCGCTGGCTTTCGCCTGCCTCTTGCTGAAAACGCCCGACCTGGAGCCCGCATGAAACGACTTGCCCTCGCCTGCCTCCTGCCCCTCGCACTTGCCGCGCAGGCGCAGACGCCCCCCGCCTCGGGCGACAGCAGCCCGGACGTGATCCGCCATCGCACGCCAGGCTCCAACTTCCCCATCGCCAGCGCCGTGGAGGTGCCGGCCGGCAAGACCCTGATCTTTCTCAGCGGCGCCGTGCCGGCCGTGGCCGACCCCAAGGCAGAGCGCGGCAGCCTCGCCGCCTATGGCGACACGCGCACCCAAACCCTCAGCGTGCTGGCCACTATCGAACGCCAGCTCAAGGCGCTGGGCCTCTCCATGGGCCAGGTGGTGAAGATGCAGGTCTTCCTCGTAGGTGATCCGGCCAAGGGCGGGCGCATGGACTTTGACGGTTTCATGTCGGCCTACACCGAGCATTTCGGCACACCCGCCCAGCCCAAGCTGCCTGCGCGTTCGGTGATGCAGGTTGCCGGCCTGGTGGTGCCGGGCTGGCTGGTGGAAATCGAGGTGACCGCCGTCCGCTAAGAAGAGGATCCTGGCCCGATTTGGAACAGAACTGTCATAAACAGTCTTCACAATCCCGGGCATGTCACGCGCACTGCCCCTCCCCCAAGCCCCCCGTTCCCTGCGTCGCCATGCCTTGCGCCTGGCCGTCCTGGGCCTTCTGCTGCCGGCGCTGAGCCCCAGCCATGCGCTGGCCGACGTGCAGGGCGTGGGCGCCAGTTTCCCCTCGGTGGTCTATCAGGCCTGGACCCAGCAATACGCCCGCGCCCATGGCCGCAAGGTCAGCTACAAGCCCACCGGATCGGGTGACGGCCAGAAGCAGATCCTGGCCCGGGCCGTGGACTTCGCCGGCAGCGACGTGCCCTTCAGCGACGCCGAGCTGGCCAGCAAGCAGTTGGTGCAGTTGCCCATGCTGGTAGGCGGCATCGTGCCGGCCGTGAACCTCAAGGGCGTGACCCATCTGCGCCTGGACGGATCGACCCTGGCCGACATCTTCCGCGGCGAAATTCGGCAATGGAACCATGCGCGCATCGCTGCACTCAATCCCGGCGCGGCCCTGCCCGCGCTGCCGATCACCCGCGTGGTGCGCAAGGACAAGTCGGGCAGCACCGACGCCTTCAGCCGCTACCTGAGCCTGGTCTCACCCGCCTTCCGTGAGCAGATCGGGCCCGGCATGCTGCCCAAGTGGCCCGAAGGCGCCATTGCCGCCGAGGGCAACGACGGCATCGCACAAACGCTCAAGAGCACGCCCGGCAGCATCAGCTACGTTTCCTACGACCGGCTGCAGAAGTCGCAGCTCAGCGGCGTGCTGCTGCGCAACGCCGACGGCACCGATTTCGTGACCGCCGGCGAAGCCGGCTTCCGCGAGGCGGTGCGCAACTCCTCCATGGGCCGCGCCGGCGACGAATTCGCCAGCCTGCTGCAGCGCCCAGGCAAGGGGGCCTGGCCCATCACCGTCACCTCCTACATCCTGGTCGACGCCCGCCCGAAGTCGGCAGCGGCCGCCAGCGAGGCCCTGCATTTCATCAACTGGACCCTGCAATCGGGCGACCGCCTGCTGGCGGACACCGGCTTCGCGCCCCTGCCCGTGGCCGTGCAGGCTCGCATGGCCGCGCGCATTGCGAGCGTGCGGGCGCAGGATGGCGGCGTGATCAACTACTACTGATCCAGCGCCAGGCCGGCGCTGCGGCCCCTTCCCCTGAGCCCGCGAGGCCACCGCCTCAATTCCTGTTGCGCTGGCGCTGCTCCCGAGCTTCGCGCAGGGCCACGCATTCGGCATGCCCATGGAAGCGGGGCTTGGCACATTGCTCGTCCAGGCACAGCGCGCGCGCCAGGAACACGCGCTTGCCGCAGGCCTCCGACGGACTGGCGGGCAGCTCCTGCTCCTGCCCAGCGACCGCACTGGCCGGGCCTGACTGCACGGCCACGGCGGGCGCACGTTCCACCGGGGCGGGCGCCGGTGGTGAGACGCCGGAGGCGGGCGCGGCGCTCGGTGAGGCCTCCTTGCGCTTGCGTGGCGGCTCCATGCCGACACGCTTGTCGGTGGATTTCTCGACCTGGGGCAGCAGGGCACCCGGCGCCGACGACGCACCCGGCACCGAAGCCGGCTGCGAGCGCAGCGCCGCCTGCTGGGATTGCACGAGGGCCAGCACGGGATCTGCCACCTCGACCTGCTCCTTGCTGGCCGCAGACGCCGGCACCTCGGACGCCATGGCCAGCTCCGCCTGCGACGACGAAGGGCGATGCACGAGCAACTGCACCATGGCCACCAGCAAGGCCGTCCCCGTGCCTGCCGCCAGCAGACCCAGCGTCCAGGGCCAGCGCCGCACCGTGGCGGACGTCTTGCGGCGGAATGCGGGCGGCCACGGGACTTCGGCAGCCGGCTCGGGCAGAGGCACGGGTGCCGAGGCCGCGCGGGCGTCCTCCAGCAGCAGGTCCGGCACCTCCAGGGCCCGTGTGGGCAGGAAATCGCTGTCGCCCAGTTGTCGCGTTTCGGCGAACTCGGAATCGTTGGCCAGCCGGGTGTCCTCGAAACCCTGCGGCGGCGGCACGGTCGCCGTCTCGGTCAGGCGCGGCTCGGGCGGCGCCAGCCGCCCTTCCAGCGCAGCGCGCAGATGGGCCACCGACTGCGGCCGGTCCTGCGGATGCACGCGCAGCATCCAGTCCACGCAGGCCAGCAGCTCGGGGCTGTAACCTGGCGGCGCCAGCGTCACCAGGCTTTGGTACTCGTCGCCCAGGCTGCGCGCGGTGGCAGCCGGCGGCGTGCGCCCGAGGATCAGCTCATGGACCATCGCGCCCAGCGCGTAAAGATCAGTCCAGGGGCCCTGGCGCAGTTGGCGCGACTCGGCGTATTGCTCGATGGGCGCATAGCTGGGCTTGAGGATGGCCGTGAGGCCCTCGGCGCGGTCGCTGATGACCTGGCGCGCTGCGCCAAAATCCAGCAGCACCGGCGCCGCCCCGCCGTAGGGCAGGAAAACGTTGTCCGGCGCGATGTCACGGTGCCAGATCGACTCCGTATGCAGCAGCTCCAGCGCCTCCAGCAGAGCCGTCAGCAGGCGGCGCAACCAGGCTTCGTCGGGCTGCTGGCTCATCGCGCGGCGGGCCTGGCGCAGGGTCTGGCCCTGCAGATAAGGCATGGCCATATAGGCCGTGCCGTTGGCCTCCCAGAAGCGATAGACCTTCAGCAGCGAGGGATGGTCGAAACGCGCCAGCAGGCGGGACTCGTTGACAAAGGAGCGCAGCCCGGCGTCAAAGGTTTCCTGCTGCGAACCCGAGCGCACCGAGACCTTGGACTTGGCGTTGCGCTGGGCCAGCATGGAGGGCATGTACTCCTTGATGGCCACCTGGCGCTGCAGGGCATGGTCCTGGGCCACGTAAATGATGCCGAAGCCGCCGACGGCCAGGGTGCTGAGGATTTCAAGCTCGCCAAACCGAGTACCGGCAGGCAAGGCGTTGGGCGCGGCCGAAGTAGCGGCGGCGCGTCGATCGGGGCTGGCGTCGGACATCATGACCGGGCGGTAACGCGGGTGCGGAGTTCAGGCGGGGACGGGCAGGATGCGGCGTGCGAGGGCCGAAGCGTAGCGGATCAGATGCATGGCAGGCGTCGCTTCTCCGCAAGATGTAACAACTGCTTGCGCCTCAGCCGCGTCGAACGCGAAATTAGTCAGGGTTGCAGGGGCAGGTGCTTGAGGTAGTCGTGCAGCTGGCGTGCCAGGGCTTCGCGTTCGGCCTGGGGCAAACCCTCAGCCAGCGGCGGCATGGTGGTGCCGGGCTTGAGCTGGGCGGGCTGCAGCAGCCACTGGCGCCAGCGCTCGGCGCTGATCTCGCGGGCCCGGCGCGCCAGGTTGATGGGCATTTTGTCGCCGCCGTAGCCGTTCACCTGGTGGCAGCTGAGGCAATGGGTCTGCAGGGCCTGCGCCTGGGCGCCGTAGCGCCCGGCCATGGCACCCGGCAGCAAGGCGGCACGGCTGGAAGGCGTGCGGCGGATGCTGGCCACCTGGTAGGGCCAGACGGCCCCGCCTTCCGCCTGCAGCGCGGGCTCCTTGAGGTTGTCCCAGACCAGGTAGTAGGGCCCCAGCGGCACCTGCTTTTCGCCCTGGGCATGGTTGTCCACCTGAAAGGCCTGGCCGTCGGCGCGGGCCGTGACGATCCACGCGCTGTGCCGGCGAAAGCGCTCCACCGGGATGCGCGCCACGAAGCCATCCAACGCCCGGAACTCCAGCTCGGCATCCCCCAGCTCCCAGCCCTTGCCCAGCCACCTGTCCAGCAGCACCCTGGCCGGCCAGCCGCGATAGTCCACCTGCACCGGCTGCCCGGGACGCGAGAGATGCGGCTCCAGCACGGTCACCTGGCCGGGCGCCGGACCTTCGCGGACGGCCAGGGCTGGGTCCGGGAGTCTCACCGGCGCCACCCCGGGCTTGGCCGGCTGCGCGATGGCCAGGGCCGCGAGCGCTGCGCAAAGAAGGCCGGGCACGGCACGCGCGGCGACGCTTGAAAAGGTCTCGTTCATGATCGATGCGTTCAGGGCTTGAGGGTCAGCGTGCTGCGGGCCTGCGCCTGCACATCGGCCGCATCCAGCCATTGGGCCCGGGAGCGGCCGGCCAGGTAGTCGTGCGCCTGGTCGCTGTAGTGGCGGTCGCCCAGCACGCCGCTTTGGCCGACCGGATTGATGCCCTGGCTTTGCGCCGGCGCGGCGAAGTCGATCACGCGGCGGGTCGAAGGGCCGTAGACCACGCTCCAGGGCGCGTCGCCGCTGCGCTGGGCGAGGTTGTTGGGCACCTCATGCGCACCGGGCGCCGGGAAGGGGCCGACGTTGAAGAACGGCGCCAGCCACTTCACTTCGCCCAGGGGATGCTTGTGGGTGACCTGGTGCGCCCGGCCCCAGGTCCAGCGGGTCGGGTCGTCGCCAAAGGTTCGGCGCAGATGCTCCAGCGTGGCGCTCCAGGCCTCGGCCACGATCTGCTCGCGCGTCTCGCGCTGGGGCGTGCTCCTGCGGTCCCACCAGGGCGAATCCGGGTCGGCGCTCAGGCGCGGCAGCGCATGGTCCAGCGCGCGGGAACGGCGGAGGTTGCCGATCATGGCCTCGTCCATCTTGTCGGCCAGCACGGCATGGATCAGTTGGTGCTCCAGCTGGTGGAACAGCACCGGCGCCCGATCGTCCAGGCGATGACTGCCCTTCCAAGCCGCCAGCAGGGCCACCAGGTCCGCCCCGTCTTTCTGCTGCCGCAGGATGGGCAGCAGGGGTGCCAGCACGCGCGGGCCGTAGCCCGTGTCGTCGGCCAGTTGCAGGGCCTGGGCACGGGCCGGGTCCCATCCGCTGGCACTGGCTTGCAGGCCCTCTTCCAGGCGCCAGCCCCGGTCCGGCAGGTTGTAGTAGCCCGGCACCGGTTCGGCGGACGCGGGCTGGTGGTTGGCCGAGACGATGTAGCCCCGCACCGGGTTCTCCTCCTGCGGGTTGGCCGAGAAGGGCAGGAAGCCGGGCTTGTCCGCCTCGGCCGTGCTGCCGTCCAGGATGAAGCTGGGGTTCACGCCGGCGGGCCGCTGCACCAGGCGGGCCGAGGCCCACCAGGCGATGTCGCCCGCCGCGTTGGCCCAGACCACGTTGAGGCCCGGCGAGTGGATGCCCTGCACCGCCTTGCGCGCGGCGCCCAGGGTGTCGGCCCGGTTGAGTTGGTAGAAGGCGTCCAGGATGGGGTTGTCGCTCTCCAGAAAGGTCCACCACATGGCAATGGGCGTCTGGCCGGGATCGCCGGCCACGACGTCGTTGACGATGGGCCCATGCGGCGAACGCCGCAGCTGGATGAGCTCGTCGGCCCGCCCCTTGACCTTGATGCGCGCCTCCTTGGACTCCAGCGGCAGCCAGGCCCCCTTGACCAGCACCTGGCCGGGGTGGCTGGGGTCGGTCTTCTCGGCGATCAGATCGATGTCGTCGTTCTGGAACATGGTCAGGCTCCAGCCGAAGCGCTGGTTGTGACCGATCAGGGCAAAGGGATTGAGCACCTGCAGATGGCCGTAGAGCTCGAAGCCCGGCGCCTTCAGGTGCGCCTCCCACCAGACGGCGGGCGTCGAGAACCCGATATGAGGATCGCCGGCCAGCAGGGGTTTGCCGCTGCGGGTGCGCGCGCCGGCGATCACCCAGGCGTTGCTGCCCTCCATCTGGGCCAGACCGGTGCCCAGGCTGTCGCTGAGCTGGCCGACCCGCGCCAGGGCCTGCCAGTCCGCCGGCTGCAGGCGAACGCCGGCCGAGGCCACCGAAGCGGCAGGGCCCACCGTGCGTGCCCGGGCCGCCAGGGCGCCTTCAGGTTTCCAGTCCAAGTCGAAGATCTTCAGGTACTCCGGCCCCAGCTGGTCTCGTACATAAGTGAGCGCAGGCTCCGTGCGGAAAGCCAGGGCGAAGCTGTAGGCCAGATAGCCGGCGACCGCATAGGTATCCGCCGCGGTGAAATCGCGCTTGGGAATGCCCAGCAGCTCGAATTCCAGGGGGGCGGGGCGCGTGGCCTGGTACTGGTTGACCCCATCCAGATAGGCCTGCAAGGCCTGCAGGGCCGGCCCAGCCGGCTGGGCCGCTTCGGCCTTCATGCGCGCCTCGGCGAAATCGACCAGGCGCAGGCTGCGAAAGAGCCGGTCGGTGGGCAGCAGCTTGTCACCCAGCACCTCGGACAACTCGCCGCGCGCCAGGCGCCGCGCCATCTCCATCTGGAACAGCCGGTCCTGGGCATGCAGATAGCCCAGCGCGCGGTAAAGATCCGGCTCGTTCGCGGCCTCGATATGCGGAACGCCCCAGGCATCGAAATGCACCTGGACGGGCTGGCTCAGGCCCAGCAGCTGCAAAGCCCCCTCGCGCTTGGGCAGCTTGGCCCGCCAGTGCAGGCTGGCCGCCAGCAGGGCCAGCATCAGCAGGCCCAGCAGCAGCCAGAGCAAGGAACGAAGACGAAGAACGCGAGCAGCCATACGCTGGACTCCAAGACGGGCCTGCATTGCAGCACAGGGCAAGGGCTCGCGCATCGGGATTGGCGCGGGCGGCGTCTGTCAAACTGGGGAGTGCCGCGCAATGAAAAGGGCTGATGGCTCACAGATCCATCAGCCCCTGTCATCCGCGTATTGCCGCGGCAGCAAGCCAGCCACCCTCGGCTGCCTGCTCAATGCGGATGAGTGTGCTCAGCCTCCTCATCCGCCCCTCCGGCCCATCGTGTGGGCCACCCCTCGTTTTCGTAGGGTGAACTGTAGGACCATTTGCGCACAAAAGGCTTGCGTTTCATGGCGGCAAGCTCCCTTCCGGCGCAGGAAAATTGCGCTATGTCAGCGGATATGGGAGTGCCCCCATCAAGGAAAACCCCAGCCGCGCAGTAATCCGTGAACTGGGGCGCAAATCGCGAATCCATTGCGCCAGCGCAAGGCGGGCAGGCAGCATGGGCGGTGAGGTTGCGACATCGCTCTCCCCGGCTGGCCAAAGGCGAGCAAGCGCTCAGACCGTCGCGCGCGGACCACGCTGACGCAGATGGGTGAGTGCCTCGATGCGCTTGAGCAACTCGCGATCGCTCCAGGGCTTCTTGAAGATGCCGTACAGGCCCTGGATCTGATGCACCCGGCCTTGCAGCTCCTCGTGGCCGGTGATGGCGATGATGGGCAAGTCCTCGGTGTCCAGCGCGCCCTGCACGTCGGCGATCAGTTCGAAGCCGTTCTTGTTGGGCATCTCCAGGTCGGTGATCATCACCTGCACCGGATGGCGGGCCAGCACCTCCAGGGCTTCGACCCCATCGCGGGCCAGCAGCACCAGGTAGCCCGCCCCCTCCAGCAGCTTGCCCAGCTTGGCCCGCACCACCGCCGAGTCATCCACCACCAGCACCGGCACCGGCCCCTCGGCCGGCTGCACGCTGGGCTGGAAGCGGGTGGCCGCACCCGGGCCGCTGAGGTTCCCCGGCAGTTGCGACTCCTGGAACTGGCGGACCTCTTCATCCTCCTTGCGGATGCTGATCAGGATCACGACGATGGCCAGCGGGACCGCGATCAGCAGAGGCAGCAGGTAGGGACCCAGGAGGTCAGGCAACTGAAAAGGCATGGGGAATGTCTCCACGCCGGCGGCGCTGCCGGCAGGGCTGGGCGGATGCCGCAGGAATCTACCACCGCCGCCGCTGCGCCGAACTGGGGATTGCACAGGGCGGCCCGCTCGAATGGGCGGGTCAAGTGCCCTGTTTTTGTAAGCAGGCGTGTCCGGGCCAGTCAAGCCCCCTGGAGTCCGCGCCGGCGCCTGTAGCCGTGCTCCTCGCACAAGACGCCACGGAACTCGCGCAGCTCGGTGCAGAAGCGGCGCATGCCGCAGGCTTCCAGCAAGCGGATGGAGGGCAGGTTGCGGGCATCCACCCAGCACTCGATCTCCTGCAGGCCGCCGGCATCCAGCAGCCAGTCCTGCAAGGTGCCGAACGCTTCGCGCCCCAGTCCTCGCCCACGGGCGTCCGGATGCAGAGTGATGCCCATCCAGGCGGTCAACACACGCGGAGTCTCCCCGGGCCCCTCGCCGGATGCGGACGCGCGCAGGCACAGGCCGATGTCGCCGATCAGCTGCCGGTCCCCGGCATCGGCGATGGCCAGTTGCACCCATTGATCCGGCACCCCGATCGGCGCCATGCTCATCTCGCGCACAAAGGACTCGGACTGCGCCCTGTCCTGCGCCGGCTCCCAGCCCTGGAAGCGCGCCGTGTCAGGGTCGCTGCGGTAGGCGTGGAAGCGGGCCAGGTCAGCGCGGCGCATGCGGCGCAAGAGGACGCGGCCCGCCTCGGAGCGCAGTGGCAGCTCGGCGGCCAGCGACCGTGCCGGCGGCTGCGAATCGGCAATGATTTCAGGGCTGTCCATGCGTGCAGATCTCGCAGAAGGCTGGGTCAAGACCCCGCCAGCCTACTGCAGTGTTCGACGCCAGGAGGCACAGAAGAAAACCAACTAACGCATGGGATCACCGGGACCGGGCGACAGCCATTGCGGGGTCTGCCGGCGCAGCGCGCGCAGGGCCTCGCCGGCCTGCTGGCGCTGCCTTTGCTGATCGTCCTGAAGAGCTTGCAAACGCTGAGCCATCTGCGCAGCCCGCGGCATGTCGCCCTCCGCCTCGAACAGGCGCAAGGCATTGCGCAGCAGCGGCGCCCGCATGAAGGGATAGGCCGCCAGCGCCGCTGGCTGCAGCAGCGGCTCCAGCAGGATGCGCGCCCGCTCCAGATCGCCCGCCAGCAGCGCGCATTCGCCCTGCGCATGCTGGAGCGAGGCCCATGCGTGGGGCAGCTCGTCCTGCCGGATCAAGGCCAGGCCGGCCTCGAACATGGGCCCGGCCAGGTCCAGGCGCCCGCCATGCATCATCGCGATGCCGATATTGAGATGCAGGGTGGAGCGCTGCCGCGGGTTCATTTCGGGCGCATGAAGCTGCGACCTCGCCTGAAAGGCCAGGCGCAGCTGGCGCTGGGCCATGGCGTCGGCATGCAGGTGCTCGCCGCGGCGGCGCAGTTCGTCTACGGCCAAGGCCCCGGCCAGCAAGGCATTGGTATAGGCGCGGGTCATGGCGTGGGGCTCTCGGCTTTCCCTGGCCCTGGACAAGGCCTGCATGTGCAGCATTTCGGCCTCGTCGTACTGGCCCAGGTGGGCGCAGACATGGGCCAGCGAACCCAGGGCGCGCGGCAGCATGGCGTGCAGCTGCGGCGGCCTCGCGGCCAGTTCCACTGCCTCACGCGCCATCTCCAGGGCCTCCTCGAGCAGGCCCGCCCCGCTGAGGCACAGGACCGCGATGTCCTGCATCTCCACGCGCTCGGCGCGCGCCTCGGGCGCCAGCAGGCTCAGCGCCAGGCTGGCGCCGGCATAGGCCTGAGGAACGTCGTACAGCGCCCAGCCCGCACGGGCCTGCATCTGGCCGATCTCGCAGCGCAAAGCCGGCGCCATGCTCTCCGCCTGGCAGACGGCCTGGGCAGACGCCAGCAGCGCAAGCGTCTCGCGCATGCGCTGCTCAGCCAAGGCCTGGCGGGCGCGGTCCAGCCACTGCTCGCAGGCCTGGGAAGCGGGTATCAGCAAAGGTTCCATGCGCGGTGTCCCGGCCGGCGGCAAAGACAGGGCCCCGACCCTGCCGTGCAGACTAAGGCCTGGGTGCCGTGCGCACGATCCTCACGCCCCGGGGAAGCTCACCGGGCCGTGCAGAAGTGCTGGCTTCGCGCGGTTTTCATTCGCGCTTCGCCGCACGCAAAGGCTGATGAGCACTGACGGCCAGGGCTGGCCGCTGCGGCTCTGGCGCCGTCAGGGCTTGCACCTCCACCAGGCTGTCCAGGCAACGCGCGGTCAGCGCCTGGTAGGTACGGGTGCCTTGCAGTTTCCAGCGGATCTCGTCCTCGCCGAGCGCGCGCAGCACCTTGGCGGGCAGGCCGGCGATGAGCGACTTCTCCGGCAACTGCGCCCCGGCCTTCACGAAGGCACAGGCCGCAAGAATGCTGTAGGCACCCAGCACGGCGCCATCCATCACCACCGCCTTCATGCCGACCAGCGCGTCATGGCGGATCACGCAGCCGTGCAGCACCGCCCCGTGACCGACATGGCCGTTGCGTTCGACCACGGTTTCGGAGTCCGGGAAGCCATGGATGACGCAGCAGTCCTGCACATTGGCCCCCTCGTGCAGCACGATGCGGCCGAAATCGCCGCGCAGGCTGGCATTGGGGCCGACGTAACAGCCCGGTCCCACATGGACGTCACCGATCAGCACCGCCGTTGGGTGCACATGGCTGCTGGGATGGACAACGGGGATCACCCCGTCAATGGCGTAGCAAGGCATGACTGCTCCTCGCGGAACTCCGCGTGGGATGAGGAAATGGGCGGGCATCAGGGTATACGCCAATCCGCCCCGGCTTGTGCCAGATCAAGCAGCACCTTACGATCTACCGACCGGTCGGTCAAGAGTAATGAACTGTTGATCTGCCGCATTGCCAGACGAGGCCCGCCATGTCCCTGCCCCCCGCCGCCCCCGAAACCGACGCCGCCCTGCTGATCAGCCAGGAAGGCGCCGTGCGCACGCTCAGCTTCAACCGCCCTGCGGCGCTGAACGCCTTCACCGCCCAGCTGCTGGCCCAGACGCGCGCGGCCCTGGACGAGGCGGCCGAGGACGCCAGCGTGCGGGCCGTGGTGATCACCGGCATGGGGCGCGCCTTCAGCGCCGGCCAGGATCTCTCCGACCCGCTGATCAAGCCCGAATTCGGTGCCGACGCCCGCCCCAAGGACATCGGCCACCTGCTGGACAACTACTACATCCCGCTGGCCCTGCGCGTGCGCTCCATGCCCGTGCCGGTGATCGCTGCCGTCAACGGCGTGGCGGCCGGCGCCGGCGCCAATCTGGCGCTGGGCTGCGACCTGGTGATCGCCGCCGAGTCGGCCAGCTTCATCCAGGCCTTCTCCAAGATCGGCCTGATTCCCGACTGCGGCGGCACCTGGTTGCTGACCCGTCTGGTGGGCCGCGCCAAGGCGCTGGAACTGGCGCTGCTGGGCGACAAGCTGCCCGCCGCCGAGGCCGCCCGCCTGGGCCTGATCGCGCGCGTCGTGCCCAACGAGGAACTGGCCGTCACGGCCCAGGCCCTGGCCACGCGCCTGGCCGGCATGCCCACCCGCGCCCTGGTCGAAACCCGCCAGGCCTTCGACGAAGCCCTGAGCCTCAACTACGAAGACGCCTTGAAGCTGGAAGGCGTGATGCAGAGCCAGCTCGGCTTCGCCCACGACTACCTGGAGGGCGCCGCCGCCTTCCTGGAAAAACGCAGCCCGGCCTTCAAGGACCGCTGAGCGCCGTTTGTCGCGAAAGTCCCGCCGCCGCCAAGGAAGTTCCGCATGTCCACGCCCCTGAGCCCCCAGGCCCTGGCCGAAGCCGTCCGCGATGCGATGTTCCGCGAGGACCACGCGTCCAAGGGACTGGGCATGGACATCCTGGCCGTGGGCCCCGGCAGCGCCACGGTCCGCATGACGGTGCGGCAGGACATGCTCAACGGCTTCGCCATCTGCCATGGCGGCCTGATCACCACCCTGGCCGATTCGGCCTTTGCCTTCGCCTGCAACGCGTACAACGAGTTGACGGTGGCTTCGGGCATCACGATCGACATCGTGGCGCCCGCACGGCAGGGCGACGTGCTGACCGCCGTCGCCCACGAGGTTTCGCTCGCCGGCCGGACCGGCGTCTATGACGTGAATGTGCGCAACCAGCGGGACGAGCTGGTGGCCGTGTTCCGCGGCAAGTCCTATCGCATCAAGGGCAAGCCCGTGGTCGCCGGCCTGGCGGCTGGTGTTGCGCAGGAGTGAACCCCATGACCGTGAAGCACCCCGCTCCGGGCGATCTGGAGCCCATCGAAACCGCCAGCCGCGACGAGCTCCAGGCCCTGCAGCTGCAGCGCCTGCAGTGGACGCTGCAGCACGCCTACGACAAGGTGCCGCACTACAAGGCCGCCTTCGACGAAAAGGGCGTGCACCCCTCGGACCTGAAGACCCTGTCCGACCTCGCCAAGTTCCCGTTCATGACCAAGAAGGAGCTGCGCGAGCACTACCCCTTCGGGCTGTTTGCCGTGCCGCGCGAGCAGGTCGTGCGCATCCACGCCTCCTCCGGCACCACCGGCAAGCCCACCGTGGTGGGCTACACGCAGGCGGACATCGACACCTGGTCGCAGCTGGTGGCGCGCTCGCTGCGCGCCTCGGGCGTGCGCCGCGGCGACATCGTCCACATCGCCTACGGCTACGGCCTCTTCACCGGTGGACTGGGCGCGCACTACGGCGCGGAAGCCTTGGGCTGCACCGTGATCCCCATGTCCGGCGGGCAAACGGAAAAGCAGGTCCAGCTGATCCAGGACTTCAAGCCCGACGCCATCATGGTCACGCCCAGCTACATGCAGGTGATCATCGAGGAGTTCGCGCGCCAGGGGCTGGATGCGCGCGCGAGTTCGCTGAAGGTGGGCATCTTCGGCGCCGAGCCCTGGACCGAGGCCATGCGTCGCGAGATCGAGACCCGGGCCGGCATCGACGCGGTGGACATCTACGGCCTGTCCGAGGTGATGGGGCCGGGTGTTGCCAACGAATGCATCGAGTCCAAGGACGGCCCGGTGATCTGGGAAGACCACTTCTACCCCGAGATCATCGACCCCGAGACCGGCGAGGTGCTGCCCGACGGTGCCGAGGGCGAGCTGGTGTTCACCTCGCTGACCAAGCAGGCGCTGCCGGTGATCCGCTACCGCACCCGCGACCTCACGCGGCTGCTGCCGCCGACCTCGCGCAGCATGCGCCGCATGGGCAAGATCGTCGGCCGCTCCGATGACATGCTGATCATCCGCGGCGTCAACATGTTCCCCACGCAGATCGAGGAGCTGGTGCTGCAGGAGCCGCAACTCTCGGGCCAGTACCAGATCGTCGTCACCCGCGAGGGCCCGCTGGACGAGGTGCTGGTGCGCTGCGAGCTGCAGCCCGGCGCCGACATGGCGGGCAAGGACGGCATCGCCCGCCATCTGCAGCACCGCATCAAGACGCTGATCGGCGTCTCCACCAAGATCGACATCGGTGCGCCGGACAGCATCGAGCGCACGCTCGTCGGCAAGGCACGGCGCGTGATCGACAAGCGCCCGAAATGAACCACCCCCTACGCGCTGCGCTGCCCTGCCGGCCGCGCCAGGCCATAGGCCCGGCCCTTCGGCAAGCGCAAACGGCTCGCCGTTTGTGTCAAGCCTCAGCCCCCGCCAGGGGGCAGCGCCGACCGCCCGGCAAAGCCGGATCGGCGGCACTCACCCGGGAATACCAACCTCAAACAGACAGGAGTGTCTGATGTACACACAAGCGATGAGCGTCGGGCCGCAGGACCAGGCGGCCAAGGTGCAGAGCGCGGAGGATGCCAAGCGGCTGGAGGCCTTCGAGGCGCGGGTCGGCGAGGGCGAGTTCGTCGAGGCCAAGGACTGGATGCCCGAGCACTACCGCAAGACCCTGGTGCGCCAGATCAGCCAGCATGCGCACTCCGAGATCGTCGGCATGCTGCCCGAGGGCAACTGGATCACCCGCGCGCCCACGCTCAAGCGCAAGGCCATCCTGCTGGCCAAGGTGCAGGACGAGGGCGGCCACGGCCTCTACCTCTACTCTGCCGCCGAGACGCTGGGCACCAGCCGCGACCAGATGCTCGATGCCCTGCACGCGGGCAAGGCCAAGTACAGCTCCATCTTCAACTACCCCACGCTGAGCTGGGCCGACATCGGCGTGATCGGCTGGCTGGTCGACGGCGCGGCCATCATGAACCAGGTGCCGCTGTGCCGCTGCTCCTACGCGCCCTATGCGCGCGCCATGATCCGCATCTGCCGCGAGGAGAGCTTCCACCAGCGCCAAGGCTACGAGAGCCTGCTGGTGATGATGCAAAAGGGCACGCCCGAGCAGAAGGCCATGGTGCAGGACGCGGTCAACCGCTGGTGGTGGCCCTCGCTGATGATGTTCGGCCCGCATGACAAGGACTCGCCCAACTCCGAGCAGTCCATGCGCTGGGGCATCAAGCGCATCTCCAACGACGACCTGCGCCAGAAGTTCGTGGACGCCACCATCCCGCAGGCCGAGGTGCTGGGCGTGACCGTGCCGGACCCCGACCTGAAGTGGAACGCCGAGCGCGAGCACTACGACTTCGGCGCCATCGACTGGGACGAGTTCTGGCGCGTGGTGGGCGGCGACGGCCCCTGCAACCGCGAACGCCTGGCCACCCGCGTCAAGGCCTGGGACGAGGGCGCGTGGGTGCGTGAAGCCGCGCTGGCCCATGCCCGCAAGCAAGCAACCAAAGCAGCAGCAGCCTGAACACGAGGACCCCCATCATGAGCAATCAGCAAGCCCCCAAGAACGAATGGCCCCTGTGGGAAGTCTTTGTGCGCAGCAAGGCCGGCCTGGATCACAAGCACTGCGGCAGCCTGCATGCGCCGGACGCCAAGCTGGCCCTGCAGATGGCCCGCGAGGTCTACACCCGCCGCCAGGAAGGCGTGAGCATCTGGGTGGTGCTGTCCAGCCAGATCGTGGCCTCGGACCCGGGTGAGAAGGGCATGTACTTCGATCCGATGGAGGACAAGGTCTATCGCCATCCGACCTTCTACGAGCTGCCGGACTCTGTGAACCATATGTAACCCCCTACGCGCTGCGCGCGCCCCCCAGGGGGCGAGCCCGTGAGCCCGGCGAAGCCGGAACTCCGGGCTCCGCTGGGGAATACCGGCGGGTGTGGCGGGAGAAAATGATGAGCCAACAATCGATCAAGGTGGGTGACAAGCCCGAGGTGCGCTACCTGCTGCGCATCGCCGACAGCTGCCTGGTGCTCTCGCAGCGTCTGTCCGAATGGTGCGGCCACGGCCCCATCCTGGAGGAGGACCTGGCGCTGACGAACATGGCGCTGGACCTCATCGGTCAGGCCCGCGGCCTGCTGACCCGTGCCGGCGAACTCGACGGCCAGGGCTTCGACGAAGACCAGCTGGCTTTTCTGCGCGACGAGCGCCAGTACTACAACCCGGTGCTGATGGAGCTGCCGAACGGACCTGGGAAACCGGGCGACTTCGCGTTCACCACGGCGCGCAACCTGGCCGCCGCCACCTGGCTGCGCCTGCTGTGGGCACACCTGCAGGACTCCTGCGATGCCGAGGTCGCCGCCATCGCCGCCAAGGCCTTCAAGGAGGCCAGCTACCACCAGCAGCACGCGGCCGACTGGACCGCGCGCCTGGGCGACGGCACCGAAGAATCGCGCCGCCGCATGGAAGAGGCGCTGAAGACCTTGTGGCCCTACACCAACGAGCTCTTCGCCAGCGACGACGTCGATGCGCACGCCGCCGCCAGCGGCCTGGGCCCCGCCTGGGACACCCTGCGCGCCGACTGGCGCGCGGCCATGGACGAAGTGCTGGCCGAGGCCACGCTGCAGGCCCCGGCCGACAGCCGCTACGTCCCCAGCGGCCGCGTGGGCATCCACAGCGAGCACATGGGGCACATGCTGTCG
The DNA here is from genome assembly GCA_041905785.1 of Burkholderiaceae bacterium. GTDB lineage: Bacteria > Pseudomonadota > Gammaproteobacteria > Burkholderiales > Burkholderiaceae_C > Roseateles_B. The sequence continues at coordinate 119,000 of JAYRKJ010000004.1, read as the reverse complement.
GAAATGCAGTACCTGCAGCGCGCCTACCCCGGCGGCGTGTGGTGAACGGAATGACCACCCCCTACACGCTTGGCGTGCCCCCTCGAGGGGGCGAGCCCGCAGGACCGGCAGCGCCGGATACTCGAGCTCCGCTGGGTGGGTCCGACCAAGCCTGTGGACGCTTGGGTGCCGCCTGGGAAGTGCTGCGCCAGATCCCGGACCCCGAGGTGCCGGCGGTGAGCCTGTGCGAGCTGGGCATCGTGCGCGACCTCAAGGAGACGGCTGGCGGCCTGGAGGTGGTGCTGACGCCCACCTACTCGGGCTGCCCCGCCACCGAGCTCATCCAGGACAACGTGCGCGAGGCCTTGGCCCGCTTCGGCGAGGTCACGATCACGATGCAGCGCTCGCCCGCCTGGACCACCGACTGGATCACCGAGGAAGGCCGGGCCAAGCTCAAGGCCTATGGCGTCGCGCCGCCGGGTCCGGCCCACCCGGGCGCCGAGCAGCCGATCCGGCTGGTGCACCGCGCCTCGCTGACGAAGCTCGCGTGCCCGCGTTGCGGGTCGGAGCAGACGGAGCGGCTGTCCGCCTTTGGCTCCACGGCCTGCAAGGCCCTGTATCGCTGCCTCAGCTGCCGCGAGCCCTTCGAACACTTCAAACCCATATGACGGCCCACCCCCTGCTGGCTTCGCCAGCCCCCTTCGAGGGGGCAGCTCCGAGGGCCCGGCAAAGCCGGATCCCCGGACCTCGCTCGGGAATGCATGCCGTTCCTGCGGCGGATCTGCCGCATTCAACGATGGATCACTGATATGAGCCTCAACTTCCACCCCCTGCGCGTCCGCGAAGTCCGCCCGGACACCGAAGAAGCCGTGATCGTCAGCTTTGACGTGCCGGAGGAGTCGCGCGAGCTGTTCAAGTTCACCCAGGGGCAATACCTGACCCTGCGCGCCGACATCGGCGGCGAGGACTTGCGCCGCTCCTACTCCATCTGCGCCGGCGTGGACGACGGCGAGCTGCGCGTGGGCGTGCGCAAGGTGCAGGGCGGCCGCTTCTCCAACTGGGTCAACCGCGAGCTCAAGGCGGGCGACGTGATCCAGGTCTTCCCGCCCCAGGGCCGCTTCTTCGTGCCGGTGGAGCCGCAGAGCCAGCGCCACTACCTGGGCGTCGCCGGTGGTTCGGGCATCACGCCCATCCTGTCCATCATGAAGACGGTGCTGGCGAAGGAGCCGGGCAGCCGCTTCACCCTCATCTACGGCAACCGCCGCCAGGCCTCCACCATGTTCAAGGAGGAGATCGAGGACCTCAAGAACCAGTACCTCACCCGCGTCTCCCTGCACCATGTGTTCAGTGACGAGGTCGTGGACTCGCCCCTGATGGCCGGCATCATGAACCGCGAGAAGATCGCCGAGTTCCTGGGCGCTCTCATCGAGCCCGCCAGCATCGCCCACGCCTTCATCTGCGGCCCCTACCAGATGAACGACGAGGCCGAGGCCGCGCTGCTGGCAGCCGGTGTGAAGCCCGAAGCCATCCACATCGAGCGCTTCGGCACGCCCGAGATGCAGGCCGGCCAGCCCGCGCCGCACGAGGTGCGCGAGGGCGACGCCGAGCTGGCCACGGTGCTGGTGATCCGCGACGGCCTCTCGCGCGAGATCAGCGTCAGCAAGAGCGACCCCAGCATCCTGGACGCCGCCGCCCGCGCCGGCATGGACGTGCCCTTCTCCTGCAAGAGCGGCGTGTGCTCCACCTGCCGCTGCAAGCTGATCGAGGGCGAGGTGCGCATGGACAAGAACTTCGCGCTGGAGAAGCACGAGGTGGCGGCCGGCTTCATCCTCAGCTGTCAGGCGCATGCGCTGACCCCCAGAGTCGTGATCTCCTTCGACGAACGTTGAGAATGTCGGCCTTCCCAACCCGACGACAAGACTGACAAGATGGCCAGAGGCAGAGCCCCCGGATTCGATGCCAGCCGCGACCAGATCCTGGCGCAGGCGGCGCGGCTGTTCGCCGCGCAAGGTTATGCCGGCACCTCCATGAACCAGGTGGCGGAGGCCTGCGCGGTGAGCAAGCCCACGCTCTACCACTATGTGCGGGACAAGCACGAGCTGCTGGTGCAGATCTGCGAGACCCATGTGCAGGGCCTGGCCGCGCTCGTGACCGAGGTGCAGGCGCAAGACCTGGCCCCCGAGCCGCACCTGCGCGCCCTCATCGCCCGCTTCATGCAGGCCTATGGCGAGGCGCAGAACGAACACCGGGTGCTGACCGAGGACGTCAAGTTCCTCGAAGGCGCCGACCAGGAGCGCCTGCTGGCCGTCGAGCGCCAGGTGGTCAACGCCTTCGCCGAGGCCGTGGCCGCCGTGCGCCCGGAGCTGCAGGCCGCCAAGCTGCACAAACCGCTGACCATGCTGCTGTTCGGCATGATCAACTGGACCTTCACCTGGCTGAAGCCCGACGGCGAACTCAGCTACGACTCGGTCGCGCCCATGGTGGCCGACCTCTTCTTCGGGGGCCTCGGCGCCGTGGGTGTCAAGCAAGTCTCGTGAAGGCTTGAGCACCGACGATCGCCGCGCGAGGATCCGCATCCTGCACACACTGGCAAGACCAACACAAGGAGACACCGTGAAGCTGATGAAGAAGACCCTGCTGGCCCTGGCCGGCACCGCCGCCCTGATGAGTTCCGTGGGCTCGGCCCTGGCCGACATCAACGTGGGCGTGACCGTCTCGGCCACCGGCCCCGCCGCCTCGCTGGGCATCCCGGAGAAGAACACCTTCACCCTGCTGCCGACGACCATCGCCGGGCAGAAGGTCAACTACATCGTGCTGGACGACGCCTCGGACACCACGACGGCCGTCGCCAACACCCGCAAGCTCATCACCGAGCACAAGGTCGACGTGGTCGTGGGCTCCACCGTGACGCCCAACAGCCTGGCCATGATCGACGCCGTCGCCGAGAGCCAGACGCCCATGATCTCCATGGCCGCATCGGCCCGCATCGTCGACCCCGTCGATGCCAAGAAGCGCTGGGTCTTCAAGACGCCGCAGAACGACATCATGATGGCCCTGGCCATCGCCTCGCACATGGCCAGCCAGGGCGTGAAGACGGTGGGCTTCATCGGCTTCGCCGACGCCTACGGCGAGGGCTGGTACAACGAGTTCAACAAAGTGGCCTCGACCAAGGGCCTGACCATCGTCGCCAGCGAGCGCTACAACCGCACCGACACCTCGGTGACCGGCCAGGTGCTGAAGATCCTTGCCGCCAGGCCGGACGCGGTGCTGGTGGCCGGCAGCGGCACGCCCGCCGCGCTGCCGCAGAAGTCGCTGAAGGAGCGCGGCTACGGCGGCAAGTTCTACCAGACGCACGGCGTGGCCAACAACGACTTCCTGCGCGTCGGCGGCAAGGACGTGGAAGGCACCTTCCTGCCCTCCGGCCCGGTGCTGGTCGCCGCGCAGCTGCCTGGCGACCACCCGGTCAAGAAGAGCGCGCTGGACTACGTCGCCAAGTACGAGGCGGCCTTCGGCAAGGGCTCGGTCTCGACCTTTGGCGGCCACGCCTGGGACGCCGGCCAGCTGCTGCAGGCCGCCATTCCCGCCGCGGTCAAGAAGGCCCAGCCCGGCACGCCCGCCTTCCGCGCCGCACTGCGCGACGCGCTGGAGGCCATCAAGGAGCTGCCCGGCGCCCACGGCGTGTTCAGCATGTCCGACAAGGACCATCTGGGCCTGGACCAGCGTGCCCGCGTGATGGTCAAGATCGAGAACGGCGCCTGGAAGTACCAGCCCTGAGCCCCCTTTTGATGGCGGCGGCCCGCGAGCGCCGCCCCTGACAAGCACTGAAGCGCCCCGCCCTGCGGGGCCTTTCTTTCACCCAGACATCTCACAAGGAGCCGCCATGAGCGCCAATGTCCCTGTTCTTCAAAGCCTGATCGCCGGCCGCTGGGTCGGCAGCCAGGCCGCACGCGGCCTGCACAGCGCGCTCAATGGCCGGCTCATCGCCCAGACCCACGCCGAGAGCCTGGACTTCGGCGAGAGCCTGGCCTATGCACGGGGTCAGGCCTTGCCTGCGCTGCTGAAATCCACCTGCCAGCAGCGCGCCGCCACGCTCAAGGCCCTGGCCAACTACCTGATGGAACGCAAGGAGCAGCTCTACGCGATCTCCGTGCACACCGGCGGCACGCGCCCGGACAACTGGATCGACATCGAGGGCGGCATCGGCACCCTCTTCGCCTACGCCTCCATGGGCCGGCGCGAGCTGCCCTCCAGCAATGTGGTGCATGAAGGCCCCGCCCAGCAGCTGGGCAAGGAAGGCCACTTCTGGGGCAGCCATGTGCTGGTGCCCAAGCGCGGCGTGGCCGTGCACATCAACGCCTTCAACTTCCCCATGTGGGGCATGCTGGAGAAGTTCGCCCCCACCTTCCTCGCGGGCATGCCCAGCATCGTCAAGCCGGCCACCGCCACGAGCTACGTGGCCGAGGCCTGCGTAAGGCTGATCCAGGAGTCGGGCCTGCTGCCCGAGGGCGCGCTGCAGCTGATCATCGGCGGCTCAGGCGACCTGCTGGACCGCCTGGAGGAGACCGACGTGGTCACCTTCACCGGCTCGGCGGACACGGCCGCCATGCTGCGCGTGAACAAGAACCTGATCGCGCGCTCCATCCCCTTCAACGCCGAGGCGGACAGCCTCAACTGCGCCATCCTGGCCCCGGACGTCACGCCGGACGATCCCGAGTTCGAGCTCTTCGTCAAGGAAGTGGCCAAGGAGATGAGCGCCAAGGCCGGCCAGAAGTGCACGGCCATCCGCCGCGCCATCGTGCCGCGCCACCTGGTGGATGCCGTGGGCGAGAAGCTGCGCGAGCGACTGGCCAAGATCAAGGTGGGCGACCCCGCCGTCGAGGGCGTGCGCATGGGCGCCCTGGCCTCGCTGGACCAGCAGCGCGACGTTTCCGAGCGCGTGGCCCTGCTGTCCGAGGGCAACGAGGTGCTGCTGAGCAGCCGTGACGGCTTCGCCCCGGTCGGCGAGGGCGTGGCAGAAGGCGCCTTCTTCGCGCCCACCCTGCTGCTGTGCCGCCATCCGCTGGCTAACGAGACGGTGCACAGCGTCGAAGCCTTCGGGCCCGTGTCCACGCTGATGCCCTACAAGGACTTCGACGAAGCCCTGCACCTGGCCGCCAAGGGCCGCGGCAGCCTGGTCGGCTCGGTCATCACCAAGACGCCGGCCCTGGCCGCGCAGGCCGTGATGCATGCCGGCGCCTTCCATGGCCGCATCCACGTGCTGGACCGCGACGCCGCCAAGGAATCCACCGGCCACGGCTCGCCCCTGCCCATGCTCAAGCACGGCGGCCCGGGCCGCGCCGGCGGCGGCGAGGAGCTGGGCGGCATCCGCGCCGTCAAGCACTACCTGCAGCGCGTGGCCGTGCAGGGCTCGCCCACCATGCTGACCGCCATCACCGGCGAGTACCAGCGCGGCGGCAAGGTGCAGGAAGACGTGATCCACCCCTTCCGCAAGCACTTCGAGGAGATCCAGGTCGGCGACTCGCTGCTCACGCACCGCCGCACCGTCAGCGAGGCGGACATCGTCAACTTCGGCGGCGTCTCGGGCGACTACTTCTACATGCACTTCGACGAGGTCGCCGCCAAGGACACGCAGTTCGGCCAGCGCATCGCGCACGGCTATTTCGTGCTGTCGGCGGCGGCCGGGCTGTTCGTGTCGCCCGCGCCAGGCCCCGTGCTGGCCAACTACGGCCTGGACACCCTGCGCTTCGTGAACCCCGTGGCCATCGGCGACACCATCCAGGCCCGCCTCACCTGCAAGCGCCGCATCGACCGCGGCAACCGCCCCGACCAGCCGCCGCAGGGCGTGGTGGCCTGGGACGTGCAGGTGACGAACCAGCGCGGCGAACTGGTCGCCAGCTATGACATCCTGACCCTGGTGGCCAAGAAGAACGGCTGACGCGCCACGGGCCCGCCCCGGGGCGTCAGGCCCTGGGCACCAGCCGGATCTCGAAGAGCTGGGGCCAGAGCTTGCCCGTCACGAAGATGCGCTTGGCGGCGGCGTCGTAGGCGATGCCGTTGAGCACGTCGGCCTGGCGCGCCTGCGCCTGGGGCAGCAGGCCGCGCAGGTCGATCCAGCCGCGCACCTGGCCGCTGAGCGGGTCGATGCGGGCGATCACGTCCTGCTGCCAGACATTGGCCCAGACCTGGCCGTCCACCCACTCCAGCTCGTTGAGCTGCTCCAGCGGGCGGCCCAGGGCGCTCACGGCGAGGCGGCGCACCTCCTTCATCGTGGCGGGGTCCAGGAAGCGCAGCTGCGCGCTGCCGTCGCTCATGATGAGATGCTCGCCGTTGTGCGTGAGGCCCCAGCCCTCGCCGGCGTAGCGGAACTCGCGCTTCTTCTTGAAGGTCTTCTTGTCCCACACGAAGCCGAGCTGGGACTTCCAGGTCAGGCTGAAGATCTCGTCGCCGACGATGGTCATGCCCTCGCCGAAATGCTCGGCCGGCACATCGACCTTCTGCAGCACCCTGCCGTCCGCCAGATTCACCCGGCGCAGTGTGCTCTGCCCTTCCAGGCCCGTGCTCTCGTAGAGATGGCCGTCATGCCACTCCAGCCCTTGGGTGAAGGCGCCCGGGTCGTGCGGGTAGGCCTTGACCACCGCCACGCCCCACACAGGCAAGGCAATGCGCTGGGCACGGGCGGAGCCCAGGCCGGTGGCCAGCAGGGACAGCAGGAAGTCGCGTTTGCGCAGGGTCATGGCACTCACTTGCTCCGGACGGAATTCAGCCGGGGCATTGTGCCTGCCGGCGGCACGCGCCTGCACGCGCGCGGCCGGTCCGCGTCACTTCTTCTCGTAGACGATCTTCTTGCTGCCGCCTTCGCAGCTGCCGATCACCTTGGCCTCGCCGGCCTTGTCGGCCTCGACCACGTTCAGCGTGTAGTGCTTGACACCCTTCTCGTCCAGCTTGGCGGCGATCTCGGTCTTCAGCTCTTCGCAGGGCTTGACGGCCGCGAAGGCGGGGGTGGCCAGCAGGCCGGCGATCAGGATCAGGCTCAGGTTCTTGTTCATGCAAGGCTCCACAATTGGGCGGAACATTCCGCGCCCGCGCATTGTGCGGGGCCCCTGCGTCGCGATGTCGTGGCGCGGCCTCACTCCTTTTGGGGGGCGGAACCTTCCCGGAGGTCCTTGTACAGCGCCGCGACCTCGTCGCCGGTACGGCGGATGAAGCCGCTTCGCTCCAGCTCGCGCAAGGCCTCGCCCAGCGGCGCAAGCAGGGCCTCGTGCTTCTTGTGCAGGTAGTGAAAAACCGGGAAGACGGCCAGCGGCGGCTGCAGCTGCATCACGCCCTGCACACCATGCTGGCGCAGGCTGGCCAGGCCGGAGAGGCGGTTGGACAGCACCAGGTCCGTGCGGTCCAGCTCCAGCTTGACGAAGGCCTGCTGCAGCGTGGCCACCGTCTCCAGCAGCATGCCGCGGGTGTTCTCCTCGATGATCTTGATGCCCTTGACGAAGCCCAGCCGATAGGGGCGCAGGCTTTCCCAGCCTTGCACCTTGAAGTTCCAGCGCCGGGAGAACACCACGATCTCGTACTGCAGCAGCGCCACCGGCACCATCAGCAGATTGGGATAGAGCCGGTCGATGCCGGCACGGCGGTAGAGCTCGCCGTCGGTGTCGCCATTGTTGGCACTGATCAGCGAGCGCTCGCCGGGCATGCTTTGCACCTGCAGCTCGCGGCCGATCTGGCGGTAGGCCTCGCGCATCACGCGCTCGGCGACCAGGGTGGCGGGGTCCTGCTCCAGCAGCGTCGAGATGCGCATGGGCTGCTCCCCGGCGCGAGCCAGGGTCGAGCTGCAGCAGGCGAGAAGCAGAGCGGCTTGGCGGCGCGAAACCATGCGGTAGACCTGGACGACCAGCCCCAAGCATAGCCCAGCGCCAGCCAAGTGCCGCCCCGCGCCGCGCAGGCGGCCCGACCGCCGCGGCTCCCGAGACGGGCTTGCGTCCGGCCGCCCGCCCCCTCCGCGGCGCCGCCCTTCGACGGCCCTGCCCATGAAGCGGCAGGGCCGGGGGCGCTCAACGGCCCGTGAGTTCCTTCAGCAGGGACCGGGCCCCGTAGACCTTGTCCATCGCTTCGACGATGGCGGCCGCATTGACCGCCACCGTGCGGTTGCGCTCGGCCTCGAACCAGTAGGCGCCGCCGATGGAATGGATATTGCCGTCGAAGACCAGGCCCACCAGTTCGCCGCGCGCGTTCAGCATGGGGCTGCCGCTGTTGCCGCCGATGATGTCATTGGTGCTGACCAGGTTGAAGGGCTTGGCGAGGTCCAGCTTGTCCTTGGCCGCGAGCCAGGAAGCCGGCAGCGCGAAGGGCTCGGCGCCGGTGGCGCGCTGGTAGGTGCCGCCCAGCGTGGTGAAGGGAGGCACCTGGGCATCGCCCTCCTTCCAGCCCTCGACCTTGCCGTAGGACAGGCGCAGGGTGAAGGTGGCATCCGGATAGACCTTGGGTCCCGTCATGGCAAAGCGGGCCTGGGCGATCAGCTCGGAGTTCTTCTGCACCACCGACTCCACCTCGCGCTCGTAGCGCTGGCGCAGGGCGCGGGCCTGCGGGTCCAGCGCCAGTGCCAGGCGGATGAAGGGGTCCTGGCTCTGGCGGATGGCCTCCATGCCGCCCTCCCACAAGGCCTTGCGCTGGGCGACGTCGGCCAGGCCGCTGCCGTCGATCAGCCGGCTGGCCACCTGCTCGGGCGAGTCCTTGCCCAGCACCTGGTGGACCAGCGGCGCATCGGCGCCCAGGTGCTCGCGCATCTTCTCGAGCGAGTAGGCCAGTTTGAGCTTCTCGAAAGCCGGATAGATGGGCGCCGGGGAAAAGAGCTGGGCCTCGACGGCGGGCAGGCCGGCCTCGGCAAACTCGGGCAGGCGCTCGGCATTGGGCTTGACGCGCTCGGCCGCCCCGCGCACCAGTGCGCGGGCGATGTGGAAGAGCTGCGAGTTGAAGGCGTGGGCGCCTTCGAGCTGGTTGTTCAGCGTCCGATAGCTGCGGTAGTTCGCCAGGGCGGTGGCGATCGCATCCCATGCGCCGGTGGCCTGCTTCAATGCAGGCTTGCCGGCCACGAAGGCGCGCAGCTTGGCCTCTTCCGCCCGCTTGGCGGCCAGCAGGGCCGGCTCGTTCAGGGCATCCAGCTGGCCCTTGAGCACCTTGAAGCCGTTCTCCACATAGAACAGCTCGGCGTTCGCCGTGCGCGCCTGCTCTTCGCCCTGGCTGCGGTATTGGGCCAGGCGGCCCCGGTATTCCGCCATGTCCAGCAAGGTTTCCGGCAGGCGTCGGGCCCGCAGCTGCTCCAGCTGCGCCACCGTCAAAGTGCGCTGGGTCGAGCCCGGATGGCCTGTCACGAACACCGCCTCGCCGGCGGCCGGCCCCTGGGTGTAGACCGGGAAGAAGTCCTTGACCGCGGCGGGCTGGCCGTTCTCATAGACGCGCAGCAGGCCCATGTCCAGGTCATAGCGCGGGAAGTTGAAGTTGTCCGGGTCGCCGCCGAAGAAGGCGATCGACTGCTCCGGCGCGAAGGCCAGGCGCACGTCCTGGAAGCGGTGGTAGCGGTAGAGCTTGTACTGGCCACCGTGGTAGAGGTCGACCAGATCGCAGCGCTGGGTCTTGCTGTCGCTGCCCACGCAGTCGGCCGTCAGCGTGGCCTTGATGGCGTTGAAGGCCTTGGTGAAGGCTTCACCCTCGCGGCCCCGGGTGGCGGCCTTGACCTTGTCGGTGACGTCGGTGATGGCTTCCAGGCGATTGACCTCCATCGCCGGGCAGGTCTGTTCCTCGGCGCGGGTCTGGGCCAGGAAGCCGTTCTTCATGAAGTCCTTGCCGGCGCTGGAGAGCTGCTCCACGCACTCGGCCACACAGTGGTGATTGGTCAGCACCAGGCCTTCGGCAGACACAAAGCTGCCCGAGCAGCCGCCGGCCAGCCGGGCCGAGCCGCGCATGGCCTTGGCCAGCCAGGCGGCGTCCGGCGTAAAGCCCAGCTCCTGGCGCATGCGCGCGGTGGGCGGGTTGTCCAGGGTCCACATGCCCTCGGCGGCCGTGGCGAGCACAGGGCTGAGCAGAAGGCCGGTGAGCAGGGCCAGTCGGGTGGGGCGGCAAGGAAGGGCAGGCAGGCGCATGGCGTTGACGCGAAGAGGGATGAGATGGCGGCATTGTGGAAGTCCCCCCGAGGGCGGCCGGAAGCCATGGGGGCGGCAAGCTGCCGACCCAGGGAAAACACGGGGCTGACTGTGGGCCCTACACGTCATCATGCGCGCAGCTGAACCGTCAGCCGCTGCCATGCCCAAGAGCGCCCACGATGCACGCCCCTCCCTGCTCCAGCGCTGGAAAACCTGGCGCGAAGCGCGCGCCGCCACGCGCGCGCGGGCCGGGCTCCGACGCCGCTGTGCCAAGGCGCTCGACTTGCAGGAGCGTCTGCCCGCGGGCCTGCGGCAGGTTTGGCTGTCCTACGCTGCCGATGAATGTCCCAGCCTGCCTCAGAGCGAGCGCGACTGGGTGCTGGCCTCCACCGGCCTGATGCAGTTCTTTCTGGCCGCGGCCCGCGTTGACGGCCCGTGCGCCCTGCCCAGCCGAGCCGCCGACACCGTCTGGCATGCCTGGCCGCGCTGGGATGCCAGCGCGCTCGCTGCATTTCAGCGCGAATGGCTGGGGCGCGAGGTTCCGCATCTGGAGGAGCCCCGGCTTCCCGGCCCGCTGGACCATGCCTTGAGCCGCTGCTATGCCGCCTGCTGCCGGCAGGAGCAGCTCAATCCGCTGGACGGACGCCTGCCTCTGGTCTTTGAGCTGGACGGGCGCCTGCGCATGCCCGGCGGCTGGCATTACGCATGGCACAAGCGCCTGCACTGCCTCAGCCATCAACTGCTGGACGCCGATGGTGACCGTCGCGGCCGGCAACAGATCCACGCCGTCCACGGCGCCAGCCTGTTGGGACTGGGCCTGCTCAGCGCCAGCGAGCAGGCGGCATGGAGCCAGCATTTGCTGCGCCAGGAGGCGCTGGCGAATGCCCGTCAAGGCCACGACGCCGGGGGCTCGGGCAGCAGTTGCGGCAGCGTCGACGTCGGAGGATCCGGCGCGGACGGTGGGAGCAGCTGCGGCAGCGCCTGCGGCGGCGGCGGCGACTGAGTCCGCAGCCATCGAACCGCGTTGAAAAGGAAAAACCCCGCCTCAGCGGGGTTTTCACGCGCGGCGAACCGATCAGGCGCGGCGGCGGCGCAGGCCCAGGGCCGACAGGGCCAGGCCGGCCAATGCCAGCGTGCCGGGTTCCGGCACGGTGCTGGTGCCCGAGAAGGAACCAGCCTCGATGAACACGCCCGAGTCATAGCGGGCATCGCCCACGTCCAGCACACGGAACTCGAAGGTATTGACCGAGCCGGCCAGCAGCGTGGCGGAAGCGGTCAGCACCGTGGTCAGGCCGTCGTACTGGATGTCCAGGTTGGTGCTGGGGCAGCCGGCGATGGCGCTGTTGTTGCGATAGAAGGTGCCGTTGATGCCGCAGTTGACATTGTTGATCGACACCTCGGTGCCGCTGCCCGGCAGCTTGGCGATGTTCACGCCGTTGAGCAGCAGCTCGAAACGGTCGTTGTAGCGCGAGCCGACGTACTCGTTGTATTCCTCGGATCCGAACACATAGCGGAAGAACACAGCGCCCGTGGCTGAGCTGAAATCGAACTTCAGCGAAGAATAGGTCCCCGTGCCGGTGCAATTGCCCTTGTTGTTCGGGCCCGCCACGCAGGTCGTGGTGCCGGTGGTCAGCACGACGCCCTTGTCAAAGCCGACGCTGCCGGCGCCACCGATGAAGGTGCCAGCCGAGCCTTCGGTGGAGTCCGAGCTGAAAACGGCATTGCTGATGGTGATGCCGGAACCGCCAATGGCGGTGGCCAGGGCCAGGGCGTTGGAGGATTGACTCACCACCGGGGTGGCCAGCGCTGCGGAACAGGTTGCCAGGGTCGCGGCGGCGACAGCCAGCTTGCGGAAAAACATGCGAGAACCTCTCAGATCAATTGAGCTTGACGCCCTGATGTAACAAAAAGCGATTTACAAAGCAATATTCATGCCGCCACCGATCGCATCGAGGCTGTCGGTCGCACCACACCCGCCACGTTTCCATTTGTTGAAATAAGTGACAAATTTTCCGACACCCCCAAAAGAGGGGCACTCGCCCGCGCCCCGGCTGTTCTCTCTCGCCTGGCCCTTGCTGTTGGAGATGGGTCTGGGCATTGCCATCAGCCTGCTGGGCACCTTGCTGGCCGCGAGACTGTCGGACAGCGCCGGCGCCGCCTTCGCGCTGGCCAACCATGTCTCGGGCACGCTGTTCATCCTGTTTCGCATCATCGGAGCCGGCATCAGCGTGGTGATGACGCAGGCCCTGGGCAGCGGACGGCGCGACATCGCCGACGCCACGGCCCGCGCCGCCGTGGGCGCCAGCAGCTGGATCGGCCTGCTGACAGGGCTGGGCGCCATGCTGGGCGCCCAGCCGCTGCTGCGCTTGATGGGTGCGCCCGCCGAGGTGCTGCCGCTGGCCGCACCCTTCCTGGTGCTGCTGGGCCCGGCCATGCTGCTGGATGCCTGGAACGCCGCGATGGCCAGCGTCATGCGCGCCCATCTGCGCGCCCGCGACACCCTGGCCGTGCTGCTGGCCATGCAGGCCCTGCAGCTGGCGCTGGCCGTGCCGCTGATGCAGCACTGGGGCCTCAGCGGCTTTGCCCTGGCCTTGATCGCCAGCCGCCTGTTGGGCCTGGGCCTGCACCTCTGGCTGTGGCGGGCCCGCCTGGGCCTGCGCCTGCAAGCCGCCGACTGGTGGCGGCTGCCGCGCCAAGCGCTGGCCGCCGTCTTGCACATCGGCCTGCCCGGCGCCGGCGAGAACATCGCCTACCGGCTGGCTTTCATGGTCAGCGTGGCCGTGGTGGGCCATATGGGAGCGCAGGCCCTGGCCACCCACGCCTATGTGTCGCAGCTGATGTACTTCATCCTGCTCTTCGGCCTGGCCACGGGCTTCGCGGCGGAGATCGTCGTGGGGCACCTGATCGGCGCGGGGCAGTTGCACGCCGCTCACCGCCTGGTGCGCCGTGCCATGGCCCGCGGCCTGCTGGTGTCGGTCCTGGTGGCCGGCGGCTTTGCCCTGGCCGGACCCTGGCTGTTGCGCTTCTTCACGCAGGACCCGGCCATCATCGCCAGCGGCTGCACCCTGCTTTGGCTGACCGTGCTGCTGGAGCCGGGCCGCACCTTCAACCTGGTGGTGATCAACGCCTTGCGCGCGGCGGGCGATGCCCGCTACCCGGTCATGGTGGGCAGCGGTTCCATGCTGCTGGTGCTGGCCGGCGGCAGCTGGCTGCTCGGCCAGCACCTGGGCCTGGGCCTGGTGGGCGTCTGGATCGCCTATGCCGCAGACGAATGGCTGCGCGGCCTGCTGATGTGGCGGCGCTGGGCGCGCCAGGACTGGGTGCCCCATGCGCGAGCGGCACATCGCCGGCTGCGGGGCGCCCGTGCCCTGAGCTGATCAGCGGTCGTTGGTGTAGCTCACCGGCTGGCGAGACTGGCTGACGCCATAGATCACACCATAGGTGGACAGCCCGGTCGCCATCGCGCCCTTGACGCTGTAGGCCCATACCAGGTCGAAGCGGCACTGCTTCACCGAGATGCCAGCCGTGGAGCTTGCCGAGAGGGCGGAGGCGGCGGCCTCATCCAGGCTCTGCTGCAGGGCATCCAGGGGAACGCTGAACAGGGACTGGTCAGCGCTGGTCGATGCCAGGCGCGCCGGTGGGCCGGCCTTGTAGCCTGTCCAGCGGGCGGAGCGGCCGTCCGCCAGTTGACAATCACCCTCCGCCAACCGGATCCCGGGCAGGGCGCCGGACGGAGCGGACAGGGCAACGCTGAATTGGGCCTGCGAACGAATCAGCGACGAGGGAGCGGGCACGCGGATCTGCACCGCCGCGGGCAGCACGACCGTGCTGTCATAGATCTGCCCGCGGTGCGACAGGCGCAGGGTCCATTGGTCCAGGCTGCTGCTGACCTGGGCCTGCAGCGCACCGTCCGGGCCGGCTCCGGACGTCAACGGTACCTGGCCGGGCATCAGCCACAGGGCATCCGGCGAGGCCAGGCGCACGTTGGTGAGCAGATTGGCGCGATAGCTCAGTCCGAAGTCGGCGCTGACGCGGCCTTCCTCGCGGGTGAGGGTGCCGCCCAGCCGCAGATCCTGGGCGACGACGTCGGCGGACGACTTGCAGTTGGTGAGGCCACAGGAATAGGCGTCTGCCAGCTCCGAGCCCGGGGGACTTCCGCCGCAGCCGCCCAGGACGGCCAGGACGGCCAGGAGCCCGCCGGCCACGAGGGCCAGGGCCGGACGCGGCGACAGACCTGCGGGCCTGTCAGCGTGGCAAAGGTCTGATTGAGCTGGTGCTTGAACGCGCATGGCGCCCCCATTCTTCGTTGTCTTCCCAGGCTGTGCGCCTGGCTCGCTCCCGCCGCGCAGTCTACCCAGTTATTGGGTGAGATCAAGAGCAGACATCGCCCTCCATCCGCACGTCGCCACCCCGGGGTCGCCGCCGCGCACCATGCAGAATCCGGCCATGCCTCCACCCTCCCTGTCGCCCATGCAGGCGCTCCTGCCGGCCCTGCTGCGGCCCAGCCTGCAGCTGATCCTGAGCCTGGCCCTGGCCTCGGTGCTGATCTTTGCCAGCCTGGAATTGCTGCCAGGCCATGCCGCGGCGCTGATGCTGGGCCCCGATGCCGCACCCGACGCGGTCCTGGCCCTGAGTCGCGAGCTCGGGCTGGATCAGCCCGCCTGGCTGCGCTATTGGGCCTGGGTCCAGGGCCTGCTCCACGGCGATCCAGGCCAGTCCTACGCCTACCGCACACCGGTCGGCCCCATGCTGGCCGAGCGGCTGCAGCTGAGCCTGCCGCTGAGCGCCTTGGCCCTGGCGCTCACCGTGCTGGCCTCGCTGGCCCTGGGCGTGCTGGCGGCGGCCCGCCGCGGGCGCTGGGTGGACACGCTGCTGCTGGGGCTGAGCCAGCTGGGTCTGGCGCTGCCCTCGTTCTGGTTCGGCATGGGCCTGCTGTGGCTGTTCGCGGTGCAGCTGCAGTGGCTGCCGGCCGGCGGCTTCCCGGGCTGGGATGTCGAGCTGGGCGGCGGCTGGTGGCCGGCCCTGCAGGCCCTGCTCATGCCCGCCCTCGCGCTGGCGCTGACCCAGACCGCGCTGCTGGCCCGGCTGCTGCGCGCAAGCCTGCTCGATGTGCTGCAGGAAGACTTCGTCCGCGCCGCGCGCGCGCGTGGGCTCTCCGAGCGCCGCGTGCTGCTGCGCCACGTGCTGCGCAATGCCCTGGTGCCGGTGCTGACACAGCTGGGCACGCAGTTCGCCGGCCTGCTCGCGGGAGCCGTGCTGATCGAGACCCTGTTCCAGCTGCCTGGGCTGGGCCAGCTGATCGCGCAGGCCATTGCCAACCGAGACCTGGTCGTGGTGCGCAATGCGGTGATGCTGCTGGTGGCGCTGGTGCTGATGTTGAACTGGGCGGTGGACCTGCTCAACAGCTGGCTGGACCCGCGCCTGCGCCGTTCGGAGGCCGTCCATGCTTGAGGGTCAGGTCTTGCTGATCTCGCGCAGAGCCCGGCTGCTCGGCCACCCGCGCCTGCTGGCCGGACTGCTGCTGTGCGGGGCACTGCTGCTGGCGGCAGCGTGCAGCCTGCTCCTGCCCGACGCCGGCCGGCTGCCTGCCGACCTGGCCCGGCGCCTGCAGGGCCCCGGCCCCGAGCACTGGCTGGGCACCGACGCGCTGGGCCGGGACCTGCTCCCCCTGCTGCTGGGCGGCGCTCGCAACGCCTTGGGGGTGGGCCTGATCGCCGTCGCCATCGCCCTGGGACTGGGGCTGCCGCTGGGGCTGCTGGCGGCGGCGCAAGGCGGCTGGCTGGACCGCCTGATCGGCCGCTTGAGCGACCTGGGCCAGGCCTTTCCGGCCCTGCTGCTGGCCATCCTGATGGCGGCCAGCCTGGGGCCTGGCATGGAGGTGGCCATGCTGGCCATCGGCCTGCATGGCGTGCCGGCCTGCCTGCGCCTGGTGCGCGCCGCAGCCCGGGTGCAGTGGCAGCGCGACTATGTGCGGGCGGCGCGGGCCTTCGGGCGTCCCGAGTGGCAGATCGCGCGCGCCCATGTGCTGCCCAATATCGCCTCGCCCCTGCTGGTGCTGGCCAGCAACCAGTTCGCCCTGGCCCTGCTCGCCGAGGCTTCGCTGGCCTACCTGGGCCTGGGCACGCAGGCGCCTGCCCCCAGCTGGGGCCGCATGCTGGCCGAGGCACAGACCTGGCTGTTCGCTGCCCCCCGGCTCGCGCTGCTGCCGGGACTGTGCCTGATGCTGTCCGTGCTAGGCCTGCAGCTGCTCGCCGACGGCCTGCGGGATTGGCTGGACCCGCGCAGCTGAACAGCCCGCCCGTGCCATGATGGCGGCCATGCATCGCCGCCATCTCCTCCAAGCCCTGCACGCCCTGGGAGCCAGCCTGGCCCTGCCCTCGCTGGCTCAAGGCCGCGGCCGGGACGCCGTCGTGATCGGCATGACCCTGGAGCCGCCCGGGCTGGATCCCACGGCCGGCGCGGCCTCGGCCATTGCCGAGGTGGTGCACTACAACCTCTTCGAGACCCTCACCCGCATCGGCCCTGATGGCCAGGTGGGGCCAGGTCTTGCCCAGAGCTGGGAGGTCTCGCCCGATCTGCGCACCTACACCTTCCGCCTGCGGCGCGGCGTGCGCTTCCACAACGGCGAGCCCTTCACCGCAGCCGCGGTGAAGTTCAGCTTCGAGCGCGCCGGCGGCGATTCAAGCACCAATAAGGACAAGCGCGTCTTCGCCAACATTGCGCTCATCGCCAGCCCCGAGCCCGAGCTGCTGGTCATCGGTCTGAAGCAGATCGAGCCGGACTTCCTCTTCCTCCTTGGCCAGGCCACGGCCGCCATCGTCGAACCCAAAAGTGCCGCCGGCAACGCCCAGCAGCCGGTGGGCACCGGCCCCTACCAACTGGCCGGCTGGATGCGCGGCGCCAGCCTGCAGCTCAAGGCCTTCGAGGGCTACGCGCAGCGCGGCCTGCCGCTGCCGCCCATCCGTCGCGCCAGCTTCCGCTTCATCGCCGACCCCGCCGCACAGGTGGCAGCCCTGCTCTCGGGTGATGTCGATGCCTTCCCCCGCGTCGCGGCGGCTCGCAGCCTGGAGCAGTTCAGGCGCCAGCCGCAGCGCTTCCAGGTCATCGTCGCCGGATCGCGGGCCAAGACCCTGCTGGCCATGAACCACCGGCGCAAGCCGCTGGACGATGTGCGGGTGCGGCGCGCCATCGCGATGGCCCTGGACCGCAAGGCGCTGATCACGGTGGCGGCGGACGGCTATGGCGTCCCCATCGGCAGCCATTACGTGCCCGGCGCGCCCGGCTATGTGGACCTCACCGGCGTCAACGCCCACGACCCCGCACGCGCGCGAGCCCTGCTGAAGGAAGCCGGCGTCCATGGCTTGCAGCTGACGCTCAAGCTGCCTCCCGCACCCTATGCCCGCCAGGGCGGCGAGCTGGTCGCGGCGCAGCTGGCCGAGGTGGGCGTGCAGCTGAAGCTGGAGAACATCGAGTGGGCGCAATGGCTGTCGGCCGTCTATGGTGCGCACAACTTCGATCTGACGCTGATTTCCCACGTCGAGCCTCATGACCTGGGCAATTTCGCGAAGCCCGGCTACTACTGGGGCTACGAGAGCAAGGTCTTCAACGAACTCTGGCAGCGCTACCTGTCCAGCGTCCGCGAGGCCGAGCGCCTGAGGCTGCTGGGCGAGATGCAGCGCCGCATCGCCGAGGACGCCGTCGCCGCCTGGCTCTACCAGGCGCAGTGGATCACCGTGGCCCAGGCCCGGCTCAAGGGCCTGTGGACCCACATGCCCATCTTCGTCAACGAGCTGGCCTCACTGCGCTGGGAGTGACATCCAGCATGCAAGACCTGACCCTCCCACCGACTGCACTCCACGAATGGCCCGCCCTGCGCCTGCTGCATGCCTACGAGACACGTGAACTCAGCCCCGTCGAGGTGCTGGACAGCCTTGCGGCGCACGTGGAGCGCTGGGAGCCGCAGTTGCAGGCGCTGTACGCCGCAGACTTCGATGCCGCGCGCGACGAGGCCCGGGCCTCGGAGGCCCGCTGGCAGCGCGGTCAGCCGCTGGCCATCCGTGTCGCCGGGCAGCGCATCAGCCTGGACGGCCTGCCGCTGACGCTCAAGGAGAACATCGCCACCCGCGGCACGCCGATCCCCCTGGGCACGGCCGCGACCGAGTTGCGGCCCGCCACGGAGGACGCACCGCCTGCTGCCCGCGCCCGCGAGCTGGGTGCCCTGCTCTTCGCCAAGACCACCATGCCGGACTACGGCATGCTGAGCTCCGGGCTGTCCAGCTTCCACCCGCTGACCCGCAATCCCTGGGATCTGCGCAAGAACCCCGGCGGCTCCAGCGCCGGGGCTGCAGCCGCCGCAGCGGCCGGCTACGGCCCCCTGCACCTGGGGACGGACATCGGCGGCTCCATCCGCCTGCCTGCCGGCTGGTGCGGGCTGTTCGGCCTCAAGCCCAGCCTGGGGCGCGTCCCCATCAAGCCGCCCTATGCCGGCCGCGTGGCCGGCCCCATCACGCGGCGGGTCGAGGACGCCGCCCTGCTGATGGCCGCCCTGTCCCGCCCCGACTGGCGCGACGGCATGAGCCTGCCCCATCAGGAATTCCCCTGGCTGGACCTGCAGCCGGGTCTGCGCGGCCTGCGCATCGGCCTGATGCGGGACGCCGGCTGGGGCCTGACCGTGGACGGCGAGGTGGCGGCAACCGTGGACGAAGTCGCCCGCCGGCTGGGCGAGGCCGGCTGCGCCGTGACCCCCATCGGCCCCTGCTCCACCCGGGCCATGATCGACGGCCTGGACGCCTTTTGGCGCATGCGCTCCTGGCTGGACATCTCGGCCCTGCCCGAGCCGCGCCGCGCCCGCGTGCTGCCCTACATCCGATCCTGGGTGGACCGTGGCGCCCAGCTGACGGCCGCCGAGCTGTTCCAGGGCTACAGCCAGATGGCAGCCTTGCGCGATGCCGCCATCGCCGCCTGCCAGCCCTTCGACTTCGTGATCACGCCCACCTGCCCGGTGCCCAGCTTCCCGGCCGAGTGGGCCAGCCCCATCAACGATCCGCAGCGGCCCTTCGAGCACATCGCCTTCACCCTGCCCTTCAACATGAGCGAGCAGCCGGCCGCCACGCTCAACGCCGGGTTCACGACGGCGGGGCTGCCCATTGGCGTGCAGGTGGTGGGCCACCGCTTCGACGACCTCGGCGTGCTGCGCCTGTGCCGCCGCCTGGAAGGGCTGCTGGCCGACCGGCAGCGGCCCTGGCCCGCGCCTCCGGGACCGGGTGCTGCACGGACTGAGGCGGCTCAGAACAGCTGAACCTGCCCGGCCAGCTCGCGCACCAGGGCCAGGCTGGGCGCACTGGCCCCGGCCTGCAGGCATGCGGCCGCTCCGGCGGCGATGGCGTAGCGCAGCTGGCTTTCCTCGCCGTCGTGGTGCAGGCAGGCGTAGATGAAGCCTGCCATGGCGGCATCCCCGGCGCCCACGGTGTCCACCACCTCGACGGCCAGGGCCGGCGCGGACCACTCCCGCGTGCCCTTGTAGAGTGTCGCCCCCTGTGCGCCCCGGGTGTGGAGCAAGCGGGCATGCGGGTTCCAGGCGGCCAATTGGCCCAGGCCCAGCTGCGGCGTCGGGCTGCGGAACAGGCCGCAGAGGTCCTCGTCGGACACCTTGATCACGTCGGCCAGGCGGCCCATGCGCTCCAGGGTGTCGTCGTAGCGGTTGTCCATGCCCTGGCGGTAGTTGGGGTCATAGCTGATGATCACGCCCTGCGCCTTCAGGCCTTCGGCCAGCTCGATCAGCCGGCCCGCCAGCGGCTCCCGGTTGAGGCTGATGCCGCCGAAATGCGCCCAGCGCACAAACTGCCGCCATCCCTGGGGCAGCCCGCTGGGATGGAAATGCAGGTCGGCGCTGTCGTCGCCGATGAAGAAGTAGCGCGGAGGATGGACCTCATGGACCACCGCCAGCAACGGCGAGCGCTCGATCTGCTGCAGAAAGCGCGGATCCAGGTTGGCGTCCATGCTCTCCTGCCACAGGGCCTGGCCGAAGACGTCGCAGCTGATGGCACCGCCAAAGGCCGAAAGCTCGCCCAGCCGGGACAGGGCCCGCGCCACATTCCACGGCGCACCGCCGCAACGGCTGGTCCAGGTGTCAAGGCCGGTGCAGATGAGATCCGTCAAGGCCTCGCCGAAGGCAACGAAGCGGGGCAGGTCGGCATGCAGCACGGGACTCATCCTGCGATTGCAGCGCCGTCTGCCGCGCACCGCAAGCCCCCTCATGGGCGACCCCCGGTCCCTGCACCCCGCCGCACACCTTGCTGCACATCCGGGCGTACATCCGGGCGTACATCCGGGCGCGCCCCGGCGCCGGATGTCTGGGCGCATGCATTTCCTCATCAGCGTTGACGGCACCCCCGTGACAGCCCCGATGCGCACACCCACAATGGACGTCAGACCCACCCTGCCCCCTGATGGACCGCCGCAGCCTGCTCCTGACCCTCGCCGCCACTGCCGCCTCGCCGGTGGGGGCGCAGACCGTGCTCGTCTACCCCAGCTACAGCAAGACTGACGTCCAGGACCCCCTGCACCTCTACCATCTGGCGGCCTTGCGCCTGGCCCTGGACCGCAGTGGCGGCCAGTACCGGCTGCAGGCCCTGCGCAAGCCCGTGGGCCAGGGGCGTGCGATACGCGAGCTGGCCAGCGGGCAGTCGGAACTGCGCCTGCTCTGGAGCATGACCAGCGAGGAGCGCGAGCAGCAGCTGCTGCCCGTGCGCATCCCCATTGATCGCGGCCTGATGGGCTGGCGCCTGCTGCTGATACGGCGCACCGACGCCGAGCGCTTCGCGTCCGTTCGCAGCCTGGACGCGCTGCGGGAGCTCAGCGCCGGACAGCTTTACGACTGGCCGGATACCGCGATCCTGCGCGCCAACGGGCTGCCGGTGGGCACGACCAGCGTCTACGACAGCCTGTTCACCATGCTCGGGCGGGGGCGGGTGGACTACTTTCCGCGCTCCGTTCTGGAGATCCAGGAAGAGATGCGGCAGTACGGCTCGGCCAATGAGCTGATGATCGCCCCCGGTCTGATGCTGCGCTATCCCACGGCCAACTACTTCTTCGTCAACCGCCAGAACACGCAGCTGGCTGCCGAGCTGCAGCGTGGCCTGGAGCGCGCACTGGACGACGGCAGCCTGCACAAGCTCTTCATGAGCCACATCCGCCCCATGCTGAAGCCGCTGCGCCTGCCCGAGCGCCGCGAGCTGATGCTTCGGAACCCGCTGCTGCCCGCGGCCACGCCGCTGCATCGCAGCGAGCTTTGGGCCGATCCGGCGCAGTTCACCTGAGCCGGGTCCGCGCTTCGGCCGCGGCGCGCTGGGTCCTGCGTCGGAGCGACCGATCGCAGCGGCTGGCGGGCCCGGCCATCGTCCATGACAATCCAGGCAGGGACAATGCTTGCTCGCGCTGCCTTGCTGCAGCGCCTCCTATGCCTCGAACGCAGCGCCCGCTGCCCGACTCACCGCCATGGACACCCCATTGAACGACACCCTGGCCGCCGTGCTGGCCACCCATCCGCCAGCTCCGGGAGCCCTGCTGCCCCTGCTGCACGCCGTGCAGGAGCGCCTGGGCCATGTGCCGGCCGAAGCCGTGCCTGCCATCGCCGAGCACCTGAACCTCTCGCGCGCCGAGGTCCACGGCGTGCTCAGCTACTACCACTTCTTCCGCCAGCAGCCCCCGGGCCGCACGGTGCTGCAGGTCTGCCGCGCCGAAGCCTGCCAGTCGCGCGGGGCTGCCGCCTTGCTGGCGCATGCCGAGCAGCGCCTGGGCTGCGCTTCGCACAGCACGCGGGCCGACGGCGCCGTGACGCTGGAACCCGTCTACTGCCTGGGCCTGTGCGCATCCTCGCCGGCGCTCATGCTCAACGAGCGCCTGCATGCGCGCATGGATGCAGCCAAGCTCGATGCGCTGCTTGAGAAGGAGGGCTTGTGATGTCCTTCGTCAAAGTGTTCGTCCCGCGCGACTCCGCCGCCCTGGCCGTCGGCGCCGACGCGGTGGCGGCTGCCCTGCTGAGCGAATGCCAGTGCCGCGGGCTGCCCGTCGAGCTGGTCCGCAATGGCTCGCGCGGCCTGCTGTGGCTGGAGACCCTGGTCGAGGTCGAGACCCCGCAAGGCCGCGTGGCCTATGGCCCGGTCGAAGCCGCCGACGTACCCGGCCTGCTGGACGCCGGCCTGCTGCAGGGCGCCGCGCATGCGCTGTGCCATGGCATCACCGAGCAGATCCCCTATCTGGCACGCCAGGAGCGGCTGAGCTTCCAGCGCATGGGCGTGACGGATCCGCTCTCCCTGGGCGACTACCAAGCCCATGAAGGCTGGGCCGGGCTGCGCAAGGCGCTGCAGCTCGACGGCGCCGGCATCGTCGCCGAGATCACCCACGCGGGCCTGCGCGGCCGCGGCGGCGCCGCCTTCCCGGCGGGCATCAAGTGGCGGACGGTGCTGCAGACCGAGGCCCGGCAGAAATACATCGTCTGCAATGCCGACGAGGGCGACTCCGGCACCTTTGCCGACCGCATGCTGATGGAAGGCGACCCCTACCTGCTGATCGAAGGTATGGCCATCGCCGGCCTGGCGGTGGGCGCGGACCAGGGCTTCATCTACGTCCGCTCCGAGTACCCGCAGGCCATCGCCGTGCTGAACGAGGCCATCGAGCGCGCCACGGCCGCCGGCTTCCTCGGCGCGGACCTGCTGGGCTCGGGCCGCGCCTTCCACCTGGAGGTGCGCAAGGGCGCGGGCTCCTATGTCTGCGGCGAGGAAACCGCACTGTTGGAGAGCCTGGAAGGCAAGCGCGGCGTGGTGCGCGCCAAGCCGCCGCTGCCGGCCGTCGCCGGGCTGTTCGGGCAGCCCACCGTCATCAACAACGTGCTGACTTTCGCCGCTGCGCCGCTGATCCTGGCGCGCGGCGCACAGTTCTACCGCGACCACGGCGTGGGCCGCTCGCACGGCACCCTGCCCTTCCAACTGGCCGGCAACATCAAGCACGGCGGCCTGGTCGAGAAGGCCTTCGGCCTGACGCTGCGCGAGCTGCTCTACGGCTTCGGCGGCGGCACGGCCACGGGCCGGCCCATCAAGGCCGTGCAGGTGGGCGGCCCGCTGGGCGCCTACGTGCCCGAATCGCAATGGGACGTGCCCCTGGACTACGAAGCCTATGCCGCGATGGGCGCGGTGCTGGGTCACGGCGGCATCGTCGTGCATGACGACACGGCCGACCTCTCGCAGCTGGCGCGCTACGCCATGGAGTTCTGCGCCATCGAGTCCTGCGGCAAGTGCACGCCCTGCCGCATCGGCTCCACGCGCGGGGTCGAGGTGATCGACCGCATCCGCGCCGGCCGGGGCCGTGAGCAGCAGGTGCTGCTGCTGCGCGATCTGTGCGACACCCTGCTGCACGGTTCGCTGTGCGCCATGGGCGGCATGACGCCCTACCCGGTGCTGTCCGCCCTCAACCACTACCCGCAGGACTTCGGCCTGGCTGGCGCGCAGAAGTCTGTGCTGGAGGCATGACCATGAACAACACCGAGATCGACTACGGCACGCCGCGCCGCGAATCCGAGCGCGAAGTGCAGCTCGAGATCGACGGCCAGGCCGTCTCCGTGCCCGCCGGCACTTCGCTGATGCGCGCCGCCGCCGAGGCCGGCATCATGGTGCCCAAGCTCTGCGCCACCGACAGCCTGGAGCCCTTCGGCTCCTGCCGGCTTTGCCTGGTGGAGATCGAGGGGCGCAAGGGCTTCCCGGCCTCCTGCACCACGCCGGCCGAGCCGGGCATGAAGGTGAAGACGCAAAGCCCGAAGCTGCAGCAGCTGCGCAAGGGCGTGATGGAGCTTTACATCTCCGACCACCCGCTGGACTGCCTGACCTGCAGCGCCAACGGCAACTGCGAGCTGCAGACCCAGGCCGGCGTCGTGGGGCTGCGCGAGGTGCGCTATGGCGTCGGCGGTGCTGTTGTGGACGGTGTGGCCGGCGCCCACCACTGCGACCTGCCCAAGGACGAGTCCAACCCCTACTTCGGCTTCGACGCCAGCAAGTGCATCGTCTGCAACCGCTGCGTGCGCGCCTGCGAGGAGACGCAGGGCACCTTCGCGCTGACGATCTCGGGCCGGGGCTTCGAGGCTCGCGTCTCGCCGGGCCAGGACCAGCCCTTCATGGAGTCCGAGTGCGTGAGCTGCGGCGCCTGCGTGCAGGCCTGCCCCACGGCCACGCTGCAGGAAAAGACCGTGATCCAGCTCGGCCAGCCCGAGCACAGCGTCATTACCACCTGCGCCTACTGCGGCGTGGGCTGCGGCTTCAAGGCCGAGATGAAGGGCAGCCAGGTCGTGCGCATGGTGCCGTGGAAGGACGGCAAGGCCAACGAGGGCCACAGCTGCATCAAGGGCCGCTTCGCCTGGGGCTATGCCACGCACCCGGACCGCATCACCAAGCCCATGATCCGCGCCAGCATCCAGGATCCCTGGCAGGAGGTCAGCTGGGAGGTCGCGCTGAACCACGCGGCCAGCGAGTTCCGCCGCATCCAGGAGAAGCACGGCCGCGACTCGATCGGCGGCATCACGTCCTCGCGCTGCACCAACGAGGAGACCTACCTCGTGCAGAAGCTGGTGCGCGCGGCGTTCGGCAACAACAACGTCGACACCTGCGCCCGCGTCTGCCACTCGCCCACCGGCTACGGCCTGGGCCAGACCCTGGGCACCTCAGCCGGCACGCAGACCTTCAAGTCGGTGGACAAGGCCGACGTCATCATGGTCATCGGCGCCAATCCGAGCGAGGCGCACCCGGTCTTCGGCTCGCGCCTGAAGAAGCGGCTGCGCGAGGGCGCCAAGCTGATCGTCGTCGACCCGCGCCGCATCGACCTGGTCAGGAGCCCGCACGTCCAGGCGGCGCACCATCTGCAGCTCAGGCCGGGCACCAATGTGGCGGTCATCAGCGCGATGGCGCATGTGATCGTCACCGAGGGCCTGGTCAACGAGGCCTATGTGGCCGAGCGCTGCGACCCCAAGAGCTACGCTCAGTGGCGCGACTTTGCGGCCCGCCCCGAGAACGCGCCCGAGGCGCTGGAAGCCGCCAGCGGCGTGCCCGCCGCCGAGCTGCGCGCCGCCGCACGCCTCTATGCCACGGGCGGCAATGCCGCCATCTACTACGGCCTGGGCGTGACCGAGCACAGCCAGGGCTCGACCATGGTCATGGGCATCGCCAACCTGGCCATGGCCACCGGCAACGTGGGCCGCGAGGGCGTGGGCGTGAACCCGCTGCGCGGCCAGAACAATGTGCAGGGCAGCTGCGACATGGGCAGCTTCCCGCACGAGCTGCCCGGCTACCGCCACATCAGCGACAGCACCGTGCGCGGCCAGTTCGAGGCCGCCTGGGGCGTGACCCTCAACCCCGAGCCGGGGCTGCGCATTCCCAACATGCTGGACGCCGCGCTCTCGGGCAGCTTCAAGGGCCTGTACTGCGAGGGCGAGGACATCGTGCAGTCCGACCCCAACACCCAGCACGTTGCCGCGGCGCTGATGGCCATGGAATGTGTGGTGGTGCAGGACATCTTCCTCAACGAGACCGCCAAGTACGCCCATGTCTTTCTGCCCGGCTCCAGCTTCCTGGAGAAGGACGGCACCTTCACCAACGCCGAGCGCCGCATCAGCCGCGTGCGCAAGGTCATGCCGCCGCTGGGCGGCTACGCGGACTGGGAGGTCACGCAGAAGCTCGCACAGGCGTTGGGCTATCCGATGCACTATGCGAACCCAGAGGAGATCATGCGCGAGATCGCCGCGCTGACGCCCACCTTCGCCGGCGTCAGCTACGCGAAGATCGAACGCCTGGGCAGCGTGCAGTGGCCCTGCAACGACAGCACCGAGGAGGCCGGCACGTCCATCATGCACGTGGGCAAGTTCGTGCGCGGCAAAGGCCGCTTCATCATCACCCAGTACGTACCCACCGACGAGAAGGTGACGCGCAAATTCCCGCTGCTGCTGACCACCGGCCGCATCCTGAGCCAGTACAACGTGGGCGCCCAGACGCGCCGCACCGAGAACAGCCAGTGGCACAGCGAGGACGTGCTGGAGATCCATCCGCACGACGCCGAGGAGCGCGGCATCGCCGAGGGCGACTGGGTGGGCATCCAGAGCCGCGCCGGCGAGACCGTGCTGCGCGCCACGCTCACCGAGCGGGTGCAGCCCGGCGTGGTCTACACCACCTTCCATTTCCCGGAGTCGGGCGCCAACGTCATCACCACCGACAACTCCGACTGGGCCACCAACTGCCCCGAGTACAAGGTGACGGCGGTGCAGGTGGTGAAAGTGATGCAGGCCCAGCACCTCTCGCCCTGGCAGGCCGAGTTCAGCCGCTTCGATGCGCTGCAGCAGCAGCTGCTGCAGGCGGCGCATCAGCAGGACGCGGTGCATGGCGGCAAGTGAGGCCTTGATGAAGCGTGTCCCCAAGCCCTTCGAGGCTGCGCAGGCGCCCGCCCCGGCCCTGGACGCCTGCGAGGGCGCACGCGCCCTGCCCGTGCGCCGCGTGCGCGGCGGCCACAGCGCGGAGCTGCTGGACTGGGTGGCGGACGAGGTGCCGGTGGCGCTGGAGTACAACGGCGTCAGCCATGCCGTGATGCTGGCCACGCCGCTGGACCTGGAGGACTTCGCGCTGGGCTTCTCGCTCAGCGAGGGCATTCTGCAAAGCCCGGATGAGCTCTACGGCCTTGAAGAACTGCCGGGCCCGCAGGGCATCACCCTGAAGCTGGACATCGCCGGCGCCGCCTTTGCCCGCTTGAAGGAGCGCCGCCGCACGCTGGCCGGACGCACCGGCTGCGGCCTGTGCGGCACCGAGAGCCTGGCCCATGTGGCGCGCGACCTTGCCGCGCTGCCGCCGGCAGGCGAGGGTCAGGTCTTGCGCCACGAAGCCATCGCGCGCGCCATGAGCCGGTTCTGCGAGCAGCAGACCCTGCAGCAGGCCACCGGCGCCGTGCATGCCGCGGCCTGGTGCAGCGCGGACGGCGAGCTGCGCTGGCTGCGCGAAGACGTAGGCCGCCACAACGCGCTGGACAAGCTGATCGGCGCACTGGCGCGCAGCGGCATTGATGCCCGCCAGGGCTTCATCGCCGTCACCAGCCGTGCCAGCTTCGAGATGGTGCAGAAGACGGCCATGGCCGGCGTGCCCCTGCTGGCCGCCGTCTCCGCGCCCACCAGCTTTGCCGTGGCCACCGCCACACAGGCCAACATGACTCTGGTGGGCTTTGCCCGCGGCGAGGACCTGGTGGTCTACTGCCACCCCGAGCGCCTGGACCTGCAAGCCCTGGGCAGCACCCCTGCCCCCCACTGAATCCCGCATCGCGACACATCATGGACATCGAAAAGCTCGTCCGCATGGCCAACCAGATCGGCACCTTCTTCGAGGCCATGCCCGACCACGCCGAGGCCGTCGAGGGCATCGCCCAGCATCTGCAGAAGTTCTGGGAGCCGCGCATGCGGCGGGAGTTCCTAGGTGCGCTGGACGCCGGCCGCGTCGAGACGGCGGCGCTGCTGCCCATCGTGAAGGAAGCGGTGCAGAGCCGGCGGGCGGCGCTCGGCTGAGGGCCCGCAGGTGCTGTCGGACGACAGCCAGCTGGTGTTCTACGACCTGTAGGGCAGCGGGCTGACCGGGCGGATTTGGTAAGGTGCGGGCCATGAGCCAAGAATTCACCACCGTCCAGCTGACCGCCGAAGAACGAGACCACCTCTGGTACATGCCGCAGCAACCCGGCGGCCGCGTGGTGCCCGAGCACATCCAGCAGCGCCTGCAGGACCTTGGCCTGGTGACGGCCCCCCTCGCCGATGGCCAGCGCGGCATCACGGTACTGGGCGACAAGGTTCGGCGCGGCGCCATCTAGGACCGTTCGGCGAGTCCGCAGTTCGCGCACTCAGCGAGGCAGAGGTCCGATTCCGACCATACAGGGCGCCGCGGTCGATCTAGAGTTCCGGCATTGCTTCAACACACCGCCTGCTCTGCCATGAACACCCGATGCCAAGCCTTCCACGCCCTGCACGCGCCTGGAGCGCTGTTGATCCTCGCCAATGTCTGGGACGCCGGCAGCGCCGTGCTGGCGCAGCAAGCCGGCGCCCGTGCCCTGGCCACCAGCAGCGCCGCGCTGGCCTGGTCCTTGGGCTACGCCGACGGCGGCCGGCTGCCCCGCCAGGAGCTGCTGGACGCCGTGGCCCGCATCCAGCGCGTCAACCGCCTGCCGCTGAGCGTGGACATCGAGGACGGCTACAGCGAGGCGCCCGCAGCGGTGCTCGCGCTGACGCAGGAGCTGGTCGCCCTGGGCGTGGCCGGCATCAACCTGGAAGACGGCCACCAGGCGCCCGCGCTGATGGAAGCCAAGCTGCATGCCCTGCGCGAAGCCCTGCCCCAGCCGGGCCTGTTCATCAATGCGCGCATCGACACGTACCTGCTGCGCCGCCTGCCCGCCGAAGCCCTGGAGGACGACGCCCGGCTGCGCATGCAGCGCTACCAGGCCGCCGGGGCCGATGGCCTCTTCCTGCCCGGCCTGGCGGACCTGGCCGTGGCCCGTCGGCTGAGCGGGCTCACGCCGCTGCCGCTGAACCTGATGAGCCTGCCCGGCCTGCCCGGCGCGGACGCGCTGCGCCAGGCGGGCGTGCGGCGCCTCAGCGCCGGGGCCTCGCTGTTCAAGGCTTGCTACTGCACCCTGCAAAATGACATGGCGAAGCTGCATGATCAGGGCGAGTTCGACGGCTGGGCGAAAACGTTGGACTACGCCACGACCAATGCCTGGATGGACGAGGCGCTCTCACGATGAGGCCGGCGAGGTGCAGCGGACCTGCACGAGCCGCTGTGCATCGAGTCGATGCTGCCTTTGAGTGTCCGGCGAGAACCCTCGGCAGGAGACGGTATGCACCACCCGATTGCCGAGGGCCAGGCGGTCGGACCGCCCCAGGACCGGCATCGGTGCGGCCGAGCGCGCCGCCGGGCGGTGGCCTCAGGACGAGCGCTCGACCCACAGGCCGCGCGGCCGCCACAGCATGATGCCTATCATCGCCAAGGCGATCAGCAGCTGGCGCAGGATGGGCGCGTCCAGATGGCCGTCGGTGAGCCGCTGCAGCGGCCCGGAGGCATAGCGCAGCGCCTCCGGCAGCGCCGAGAGCAGCAAGGCCCCGAAAATCACGCCGGGCACATGGCCCGCGCCGCCCAGCACCACCATGGCCACGATGAGCACCGATTCCTGCAGGCTGAACGACTCCGGCGAGATGAAGCCCTGCAGCGCCGCGAAGAACACCCCCGCCACGCCGCCGAAAGTGGCACCGACGGCAAAGGCGCGCAGCTTGAGGCCCCGCGTGTCCAGGCCCATGGCGCGCGCCGCCACCTCGTCTTCGCGCAGGGCCATCCAGGCCCGGCCCAGGCGCGAGCGCCCCAGCCGGCTGCTGACCAGCACGCTGACGCCCACCAGCGCCAGCAGCAGGTAGGCATATAGCGTCACCGGTGCCAGCGTCATGAAGCCCAGCTCCAGCGGGCGGCCCAGGGGCAGGCCGAAGAGCTGCAGGTCGTCGATGGGGCTGATGCCCCGCGCCCCGTTGGTCAGATTCACCGGGTGACCCAGGTTGTTGATGAACAGCCGGATGATCTCGCCAAAGGCCAGGGTCACCACGGCCAGGTAGTCGCCGCGCAGCCGCAAGGTGGGCGCGCCCAGCAACAAACCGAGCAGGGCCGCCAGGCCCGCCGCGAGCGGCAGGATCAGCCACCAGGGCGCATGCAGGCCCAGCGGGAACTGCGCCTGCAGCCCGGCGAACTGCTCGGTCAGGTGCGGCGAGGCCAGCAAGGCGAAGAGATAGGCGCCGACGGCATAGAAGGCCACATAGCCCAGATCCAGCAAACCGGCATAGCCCACGACGATGTTCAGACCCAGCGCCAGCAGCACGTACAGCAGCGCCTGGTCCAGCACGCGCACCGGCGCCTGCCCCAGCTGCTGGGCTAGCAGCGGCAGCAGGCACAGGCCCAGC
Organism: Burkholderiaceae bacterium; assembly: GCA_041905785.1. Taxonomy (GTDB): domain Bacteria; phylum Pseudomonadota; class Gammaproteobacteria; order Burkholderiales; family Burkholderiaceae_C; genus Roseateles_B. The sequence goes on along the minus strand of JAYRKJ010000004.1, from coordinate 88,889 downwards.
AGCAGGCCGGCCGCGGCCAGGGGGTGCCGGGTGAGTTTGTCGGTCCAGGTACTCATCGATGGCTCCTCGCCGAGGGCCGGCGTGCGTTGCGGCGGGGCCAGGGTAGCAGCAGGCCCCGGGACACTGCCTGCTGCCGGGCGATTGCCGGACAGGCCGGTGGCGGCTCAGGGCATCGCGCCGTCGAGCAGCAGTTCCAGCTCTTCATCGCCCAGGCGGTCCTTGCGGCCCGTGGGCCGCCAGCCCAGGCGGCGATAGAAGCCGTGGGAGCGCACCGCCGGGTCACTGGAGCAGCCCAGGAAGAGACGGCGGTGCCCGCAAGACTGCAGGTCCGCCACCAGGCGCAGCAGCAGCTGGCGGCCCACGCCGCGGCCCTCGTAGGCGGGCAGCAAGGCCAGCACCACGACCTCGCCGCTGGCCAGCTCGCCAAAGGCATAGCCGGCCATCTGCGGGCCCTCCCAGGCCACATGGCCGATCAGCTCGCCCCGGCTGACCTGGCCAGCCCAGGAGTCCACGGTGATGCCCAGGGCTGCCAAGCGCTCGGCCGACACGGCGTTCTCCCGCGTCCGGCCGCGCAGCGCCACGCAGGCGGCGATGTCCTCCGGCACAGCCGGGCGCAATTCGATGTCCATGGTCGCGCATTGTGCGGGCCCGGGCCCGGCCTCGCCAGCAGGGCCGCCGCGGTCGGCGGACAGGCGACTGCAGGGCTGCCCGGCGCGGGTGGGCTGAGGGTCTGTCGTCCACGAGCCCGGTGGTGGGCGGCTGCGGGACAGGCCTCGCGGACGCCAGGCCCTCTCGCCGGACGGCGTCCAGCCCTGGGGACGACGCTGACCCGGGCGTTCCTGCCGCCCGCCCCTGATCGCCGTCCCAGGATTTTTTGCCGCCGGCTGAATCCTTTCGCCGCCGCCGCGCCTCTTGTGCTGGGTCATCCACTGCCAGCCCGGGAGGCTGTCCATGTTCCATCTCAAACACAACGTCCCCGCTTTCGAGCGCAGCGCCCGGCTCGTGGGCGCCCTCCTCATGGCGCTGGCCGCGGGCCTGGGCGGGCTCGGCCCGGTCTGGGTCTGGTTGCTGGGCGGCTCGGCCCTGGGCCTGGCGCTCACCGCCTGGCTGGGCTTCTGCCCGGCTTGCGCGATGATGGGCCGTCGCCCTCTGGACCGCCAGCCATGAACCCTGCTCACACGCCCCTGGTCGAAGCCGCCCGCGCCGGCGACGCCCTGGCCCTGCACGAGCTGCTGCGCCACTGCCAGCCAGACCTGCGGCGCTTCGCCCGCCGCAGCTGTGCCAGCACCGAAGACGCGGAGGACGCCGTGCAACTGGCCTTGTGGGCACTGCACCGGCGCATCGGCACCCTGCGCACGGTGGCGACCTTCACCACCTGGCTGTTCCGCATCGTCGAGCGCGAGTGCTTTCGGCTGCTGCGCCGCCAAGCGCGGCACCAGCCCCTGGACGAACTGGCCGCCCAGGACCATCCCGAGGCCGCGGCCGTACCCCTGGATCTGCGCCAGGACCTGGTGCGCGCCCTGCAAGCCTTGAGCCCACCCTATCGAGAGGTGCTGCTGCTGCGCGATGTGCACGAGCACAGCGGCCCCGAGGTGGCCGCGGAACTGGGCCTGAGCCTGGAGGCCGTCAAGAGCCGCCTGCACCGGGCCCGCGCCCAGGTGCGCGAGCGCCTGCTGGCCAGCGGCTACTGGATGAAGGACGGCGTGCCGGAGCCGCAAGCCACGCTTCGCCAGATCCGCTGAGCCGGCTCAGAGGAACATGCCGCCGGACGCCTCGATGCGCTGGCCGGTGATCCAGGCCGCGCCCGGCTGCATCAGGGCAGCCACGGCGCCGCCGATGTCCTCGGCCTCGCCCACCCGCCCCAGCGCGGTGACCGAGGCGAGGTAGGCATTGAGCTGGGCGTTGTCGCGCACCGCGCCGCCGCCGAAATCGGTGGCGATGGCGCCGGGCGCCAGGGTGTTGACGCGGATGCCCCGCGCCGCCAGCTCCCGGGCCTGGTAGCGGCTCATCACCTCCACCGCACCCTTCATGGCCGCGTAGCCGGCATAGCCAGGCACGGTGAAGCGGGTCAGACCGCTGGAAACATTGAGCAGCCGCCCGCCGTCGGCCAGCACAGGCAGCAGGGCCTGCGTCAGGAAGAAGGGCCCCTGCAGGTGCAGACGCCACATCTGCTCCAGCTGGGCCGGCGTGGTGTCGGCCACGCTGGCGTGCAGGCCGGCGCCTGCGTTGTTGATCAGGCCGTCGAGCCGCTCGCGTCCCCAACTGGCCAGTTGAGACTTCAAGGCCTGCACGAAGGCCGGGAAGCCATCGAGCTGGGCCATCTCCAGCGGCAGGGCCGCAGCTCGGCGGCCCAGGGCCTCGATCTGGGTGACCACGCCCCGCGCGGCGTCGGCCGAGTCGCGGTAGGTGATCAGCACATCGTGGCCACCACGGGCCAGCGCCAAGGCCATCGCGGCGCCCAGGCCGCGGCTGCCGCCAGTGATCAGGGTGAGCGGGGTGGGGAGGGAGGGCTTGTTCATGGACGGTTCCTGCGTCGTTGGAGGGATACCGTCACTTTATTGATCGATGAATCATGCATAAAGTAAGCTCATATGAACTTACTGTTATTGAATTCATGAACAAAGAAGGCGAGCTGGACCTGGCTTCGCTGCGCGTCTTCGTGCGCGTGGCCGAGCTGACGCATTTCAGCCGGGCCGCGGAGGGCCTGGGCCTGCCCAAGGCGCGGGTGAGCCAGATCGTCGGCGAGCTGGAGGCGCGGCTGGGCACGCGCTTGCTGCAGCGCACCACCCGCCGCGTCAGCCTCACGCCCGACGGCAGCCTGCTGCTGGAGCGTGCCCGCGCCCTGCTGGACGAGGCGGCGGAAATCGGTACCCTGTTCCAGCAGGAAAGCCAGCTCAGCGGCCGGCTGCGCGTGGACCTGCCGGTGCGCCTGGCCCTGCAGGCGGTCTTTCCCGCCCTGCCCGCCTTCCTGGAGACCCACCCGGGCCTGCAACTGGAGCTCAGCTGCACGGACCGCCGGGTTGACCTGATCGAGGAAGGGGTGGACGCCGTGCTGCGCATCGGCCCGGTGCACGATGCGAGCCTGGTCGCGCGCCCGCTGGGTCATCTGCCCATGGTCAATGTGGCCAGCCCGGCCTACCTGGAGCGCCTGGGGCGCCCGCAGTCGGTGACGGACCTGCGCCGGCAGGGCCACCGCCTGGTGCACTACAGCCAGACCTTTGCCGAACGTGAAGCCTTCTTCGACTGGCAGGACGCGGACGGCGCGCTGCAGCGGCTGCCCCTGCCCTGGCGGGTCTCCGTCAACAACACCGACGCCTTCGAGGCCGCGGCGCAGGCCGGCGCCGGCATCGTCCAGCTGCCGCTCACGGGCGTGCGCGAGGCCTTGGCGCAGGGCCGGCTGGAGCGCCTGCTGCCCGGCTGCGAGGCGCCGCCTCTGCCCATCACGCTGCTGCGCAGCGCGCGCCGGCACACGCCGCGGCGGGTGCGGGTGTTCATGGACTGGTTGGCGCAAGCCCTGGACAGGGCCTTGGCAGAGGCGCGCAAGCCGCTGTGACCAGGCCGCGGGAGGACTGGGCAGCCCCGGCCAGCTGGCACGCGGCGACACCCTTGGCCAGGCGCTCCGGACCGGACATGGGGCACGCCGCGACGCGGCGTCAGTGCGCGGCGGACGCGGCCTGCCCTGCCGGCGCTGCGACGGCCGTCAGGCGCTCAGCGCTGCACAGCACACGCGAAGCCTGGGCCCGGTAGCGGTCCATGCTCGCGAGCCCCATGGATTCGCGCCGCTGGTCCAGGGCCTCAGGTACCTCGATGGGGAAGGGCTCCCATTGCCCAGGGCCCTTGCAGGCGCCCTGCGTGCCATAGCGCTGCCGGCCTTGCGAGGCCATGGCCACGCGGTCGCGCAGGTAGGCCAGGTCACTGTCGTTGACCTCGCCGCGCGGGAGCAGTTGCTCCATCATGTCGAGCGCCTCGCGCTGCCAGGCCAGGTCATGGTCGGCATGCTGGACGAGCAGCCAGGCCGACTGTGCACCCGAGTCTCCAACCTCCGAACGCAACGGCCAGCCGTGAGCCTTCACCCACTGGCGGAAGGCCTCGCTCAGCTGCCGACGCTCAGCCTGCGTGGCAGGCCCGTCGGGCTGGCCCATCATGGCCTGGTCCTGCTCGCGCCAGGCCTGGAGCCTGGCCTTTGCATCGGCCGGCGCGGCCTGCACCCCCCCGAGGCAGGCCCACAGGATGAAGGCCAGGGCCGGGAGCGCCAGCCGATGGGGAAAGCGTGCGCACCTCATGCCTGCGATCCGAATTCCGAGGCCGGCTCGGTCACGGTGACATCGTTGCGGACCAGATCGAAGCCATAGGCCTTCAGATCCTGCTGGACAAGATCCCAGGCTGCATCACGCGCTGCATTGAAGGACAGTCGCGGCGAGCGCTGCGGGCCAGCGAAGCGCCGATCGCCGGAGAGTAGGAACTGCGCCATGGTGTCGCTGAGCGGCACCTCCGGGCAGTGCTCCTCCAGCCACAGGAACTGACCTTGCTGGTTCACCTCGAGGAACACCGCCCGGCCGTCGACATCAACGATGAGGTCGATGCTGCCGAAGCACAGCCCAAGGCCATGGATCAGATCCACGCACTGCTGGCGCAGCGTCGGGTCCAGCGTGACCGGGCGCATGGGCACCTCGCCGCCAAGGACCCGCCAGTCCAGCCGCGAACGGTCCGCAAACTGCGAATCCAGCTTCAGCGCCATCACGTGCGTGCCCATGACCACCACGCGCAGTTCATGGGCCTTGTCGACGCGCCGCTGAAAGATGCCCGGGCAGGAGCGCAAGATGGCGTCGCCGGGCAGGTCGTCCTCGCCGACGGCGGCAGTGAAATTGGTGGCCTGACCGGCGTCGCTGTCCCAGACCGAGAAGTACAGGGACTTGAACACGACCTCGCCCTCGTGGCGACGAATGAAGCTGCGGACCTCCTCCGGATCATTGCTGATCAGCGTCGGCGGGCACGCCAGCCCCAGGGCCAGCGCCTGGCGCAGCTGCAGCATCTTGGAGCGCTCCACCACATCGGCCTGGTGGAACGGATTGACCGGCAGCCCGGCGCGCTGCGACAGCCGGGCCATGGCGTCATCCGTGATGCGCTGCGTGGACTTCAGCGCCATGCCGAGGTCGGCAGGGTGCAGGGCGGGTGACAGCGTGGGCAACCCCTGGCGCCGGTACCAGAAGGCCCCGATGTGGGATTCCTCGAACGGCAGCGGCACGCCGTGCACGGTCAGATGGCTCGCCGTGCGGCCCTGCGCGTCGATCTGAAAGGACAGCGCGTCACCCAACGGGTAGGCGGAGGGATACCAGCGCTGGACGCGGGCGCCGTGCTGCTCCAGTGCCAGGGAAACAGTGCCCGCATGGATGTCGTCGGGCACCGTGGAAATCAGGACGTCGAGATTCATGATGTCTGCGGGCATGGCCCCGCGAAAGCCGCGAGCCATGCCCTTGAGGCTTTACTTGGCCACGTCGCAGTCGCAGCCGCTGCAGGTCTCGCCCTTCTCGGGGACGTGACCGCCCGCCACGTGCTGCAGCTCTTCGGTGCTCAGCTCGACGGCCAGCTTGCGGGCCAGGACGCGTTCTGCTTGCACGACGACGGGTGCCGGGGTCTTGATTTCTTGAGTCATGATTTCTCCTGTTGTTGAATCGCCCGACTCCCTCGTCGGGCGGCGCGAGTCTTTCACAGGAGTTGGTCCGTTATTGAATGCGCAAAGTCATACCTGTAAGACCTTACATCTATCGTATTTGGGATGGTCACTGTGCAGCCTCCACAGCAGAGACCCAGCGCCTGGGCGACTGCCGGTCGGCGCATTGCGCGACGCAGTACAGCGGCACCCCGCGCCACAGGACCGGGCCGATCCACGGGTGCAGCACTTCGCGCTCAGGCAGGTGCCCCAGCGGAAGCACCACCACGCCGGCAGCCCGCATGGCCGATTGCGTCCAACACCCTTCTCGCTCGAAGCTCAGGCGCGGCAGGGCATGGGCGTCGCCCTGCAACTGCGCCAGGCCCAGAAGGCAAGCCGCAGCCGCCCCGGACGCGGCAAGGCCGGGCCCACCAAGGCCAGAGACGCCACCGGCGGGGCGAGCCGCGCTTGACCTTGCTCAAGCCCGATGCCCTTCCCCCACCGCCGGCCCGCCGCGCACGGCACAATGAAGCCATGTCCGAACGCGTGATCCCCCTGCTGGACCAGCGCCAGCGTTCCCCCGTGCCCCCGCGGCCGGCGGGGATCACCTTGCCTGCGCCCGGCACCGCCCTGCTGGACGCCCGAGGGCGGCCGCTGCGCGACCTGCGCATCTCGGTGACGGACCGCTGCAACTTCCGCTGCAGCTACTGCATGCCCAAGGAGGTTTTTGACCACTACCACCCCTTCCTCTCGCACGCCGAACTGCTGAGCTTCGAGGAGATCACACGGCTGGCCGCCGTCTTCGTGCGCCTGGGGGTGCAGAAGCTGCGCCTGACCGGCGGCGAGCCCCTGCTGCGCAAGCATGTGGAGCGCCTGGTCGAGCTGCTGGCCCCGCTGCGCACGCCCGAAGGCCGGCCGCTGGACCTCACGCTGACGACCAACGGCTCGCTGCTGGCCCGCAAGGCGCGCGCCCTGAAGGACGCCGGCCTGCCGCGCGTCACGGTGAGCCTGGACGCGCTGGACGACGCCATCTTCCAGCGCATGAACGACGTCGGCTTCCCGGTGGGCGAGGTGCTGGCGGGCATCGAGGCGGCGCAGGCGGTGGGCCTGGGACCCATCAAGGTGAACATGGTGGTCAAGCGCGGCACCAACGAGGACCAGATCCTGCCCCTGGCCCGGCACTTCAAGGGCACGGGCGTGGTCCTGCGCTTCATCGAGTACATGGACGTGGGCGCCAGCAACGGCTGGCGCATGGACGAGGTGCTGCCCTCGGCGCAGGTGCTGGCGCGCCTGCGCGAGCACTGGGACATGGTGCCGCTGTCGGCCAGCGCGCCGGGCGAGACCGCCGAGCGCTGGGGCTATGCCGACGGCTCGGGCGAGATCGGCCTGATCTCCAGCGTCACCCAGGCCTTCTGCGGCGACTGCAACCGCGCGCGGCTCTCCACCGAGGGCCAGCTCTACACCTGCCTGTTCGCCAGCGGCGGACACGACCTGCGCGCCCTGCTGCGCGGCGAACGGGGCCATGCGGCCCTGGACGACGAAGCCCTGGCCGCCACCCTGGCCGCCCTCTGGAACCGCCGTGCCGACCGCTATTCCGAGCTGCGCGCGCAGCTTGCGGCCGAGCCGGGCAGCGGCCAGCGCCGCATCGAGATGCACTACATCGGAGGCTGAATGGTCCTCCCCGTGCTGGCCGCGTCAGCCCTCCCAGGCGGGCACGCCCATGGCAACGGCGGCGCCGGATCCTCGGCCCTCGTGCCTGTGGGCAGCAGGCGTGAGCCCGTCCGGGCGGGCGCGCGACGGTGGGCGGCGCCGCACACGGCGCTGAGGTTCGCGGGGCCCAGGCTGCCGGGGCACGCGCATTCCGACGACAGCCCGCAGCGCCATGGATGAAGCGCCATCCTCAGCACGGCCCGGTCCCGAAGCGCCCGCCGGCCCGGCCCAGATCACCGGCCTGATCCTGGCCGGCGGCGAAGGCCGGCGCATGGGGGGGCAGGACAAGGGCCTGCTGCGCCTGCTCGGCCGCCCGCTCGCGGCGCACGCCCTGGAGCGGCTGGCCCCCCAGGTGCAGCAGGTGCTGATCAGTGCCAACCGCCACTTGGACGCGTACGCCGCCCTTGGCGTGCCCGTGCTGCCGGACAGCCGGCCCGGCTTCCTGGGGCCGCTGGCCGGGCTGTTGACGGGATTGCTGGCCTGCCGGACAGACTGGCTGCTGAGCGTGCCCTGCGACAGCCCGGCCCTGGTGCCGGACCTCGCCGCCCGGCTGGCCCAGGCGCTCGGCCAGGCACCGGGCGCGCGCATCGCGCTGGTGCAAGGGCCTGATGAGGAGCGCGGCGGCTGGCGCCTGCATCCGGCCTTCGCCCTGGTGCATCGCTCGCTGGCCGGCCCGCTGGCGCAGGCCTTGGACGGCGGCGAACGGCGGCTGGGCGCCTGGCTTGGCGGACAAGCCCATGTGCGGGTGCGCTTCGAGGGTCCGGCCGATGCCCTGATGCTGGCCAATGCCAATACGCCCGAAGCCCTTGACGCCCTGGCGCAGCGCTGGTCCGCCGCGGCGGCGCCATGAAGAACGGGCCCCGCAGGGCCCGTTGTCAGTGCCTCCCGACGGCGCAGGGCCGTCGGGCCGGCCTCACTTGAGGCTCAGCGTCACACCCGAGAAGGTGGCGTAGGCGTAGAGCCCCACATAGACCACATCGCCTGCGGTGACGGCCAGTGTGCAGCTCTCGGTGTTGCTGCTGCTCCAGGAACGGCAGCCGTAGCTGCTGGTGGTGGGCGCAGCCCCCTTGCGCAGGTAGAGATCGGCGTCACCGCTGCCGCCGCTGGTGCTGAAGGTGACGCTGCTGACGCCGGCCGGCACGGTGTAGGTGTAGCTGAGCCAGCTCCCCTTCGTCGCAGACAGATTGGTCTTGGGGAAGCCGCTGCCGGTGCCCGTCACCGTCACGGTGGCCGATTTGCTGGCGCTGGCGCCCTTGTCGTCGGTCACGGTCAGGCTGACCGCATAGCTGCCCGCCGCGGCATAGCTGTGCGCGGGCTGCAGGCCGCTGCCGGTGCTGCCGTCCCCGAAGTTCCAGGCGTAGTTGACGATGCTGCCGTCCGGGTCGCTGGAGCCCGCCCCGGAGAAGGTGCAGCTCAGGCCCGTGCAGCTGCTGCTGAAGTTGGCCACGGGCGGCTGGTTGTTGCCGCCGCTGCCGGTGTCGCCGTCGGGGACCTGGTTGTTGAAGTGCGTGGCGACCTGGGGCCAGATCTTGCTGATCTTCACGCCCTGGTTGGTGCAACCGCCGAAGTGATGCAGGGCCAGGGTCTTGTTGCTGGCCCCGGCGATCACCGGCGAGCCCGAGGAGCCGCCCTCGGTGTCGCAGTAGTAGGCCACGTCCGTGCCCGTGCCGTTGCCATTGGCGTTGGCATTGTTGATCTTGCAGTTGCCGCCGCCGTCCTGGTCGCTGGTGAGGGCCAGCTGCTTGGGATTGCCGCCGCCGTGCTGGGCGATGTAGATGGTTTCGTTGAGCGCCGGGTCCCGAACCTCCAGGCCCAGGTAGCCGAAGCTCGCCACATTGGCGAAGTTGTTGATGGTGAACAGCGTGTAGTCCAGCGTGGCGTCCGTTTTGAGCAGGGTTCCGCCGGTCACCTTGGTCACCGCGGCCAGGGCGGAGCCGCCGCAGGTGCTGTGCTGGTAGTTGAACCAGACCTCGGTGTTGGTCAGCGTGGCCTGGTCAGAGAAGCAGTGGTTGTTGGTGAACATGCGGTTGTCGGGCCCCACGCGCCAGCCGGTGCACAGGCTGCTGCCGGCCATCAGCAGGCGCGCCACGGGCCGGGTGCGGTCCACCTGAGTCGGGTTGCTGCTGGCGAAGCAGACGGGATCGCGGCGTTCGTCCGTCCCGCATACCGACAGCGGCGTGCGGTCCGCTGCAGCCAGCTTGCCCGCATGGAAGCGGTCGATGCGCAGCGCATGCGATGCCCCCCAGGCCACGCCCGGCGGCAGCACCAGGGTCACGGTGGCGCTCTCACCGAACACGGACAGCGCGGCGAAGCGCGTCAGCCCGTCCTCGCCCTGGCTGCGGTCGAAGGTGCGGTTGGCCTGGCCCATGTCGGCGCTGCCTTCATAACGGTGCACTTCCCGGCCATCCGCCGAGGTCACCAGCACATAGGCGCCGGCGGGCAGGCGGAACTCGGCGAAATGCACCTTCACGAAGTCCGCGCCCGCCTCGCGGAGCTGCTGGCTCACGCGGCGCTCGCTGCTGCCCAGCGCCTCGCGCGGGTCCACGCTGAAGCGCAGCTCGGCGGCCACCGGATGCGCGACAGTCAGGGGTTTCGGATGGACATCCGTCGACAGGGACTGCGCCAGGCCCAGGGTGGGGAGGGCGGCGCCCAGCAGGCAGGCGGCAAGACAATGAGTCAGGGTCATGGCTTCCTCGATGCGTGGTCGGTAAAGAGGAGGGCCATGATGGCAAAGGGCGCTGCGCTGCCAAGCTGCAAGGCCTGACAGGCTGGACCAGGCGTCGCCGCCATGGCCTATGCTTGCGCGCACGACCCCTCCTCCGCCATGGCCATTTCCATTTCCCGCTTCCAACAAGACCTGCCCCCCGGGCTTGAGATCCGCCTGATGCGCGAGACCGACCTGTCGGCCTACAAGACCTTGCGCGACGCCATGCTGTCCCGGCACGAGGAGGCCTTCACCTCCGACGCCGCAGCCGAGCGCGAGCGCGAGGCGGAGAGCTACCGCAGCCGCCTCAGCGGTGCCGGCCACTGCCTCTTCACCCTGCTGGCCTGGGAGGGCCCGCAGCTGCTGGGGGCGCTGTCCGCCGAGCGCGACGGCCGGGCCAAGATCCGCCACATCGCCCACATCGTCGGCATGATGGTGGACGAGGCCGCCCAAGGCCGCGGCCTGGGCCGGGCGCTGATGCAGGCGGCCCTGGCGCTGCTGGCCCAGGACGAGGCGCTGCAGCTGGTCACCCTCAGCGTGACGCGCAGCAACACGCGGGCGCGCAAGCTCTACGAGCACTGCGGCTTCAGCCGCTATGGCCGGCTGCAAGGCGCCATCGTGCTGCCCGACGGCCGGGTGCTGGACAAGGACCTCATGGTGCTGCGCCTGCGCCCGCCGGGCCCGGCGGCCTGAGCCCGGACTGCCGCCGCCGGCAGCGGGCGGCTGGCGCCCACCCCGTAGTCGACCCGATCCCGGCCGCGCCGGCTCCGGCGATGATGCCGGCTTCCGAGGACCGTCCTCCCCGACCGTCCGCCCTTTGCCAACAAGGAAGCCGTGCCATGAGCTCGCCTCAGACACCCACGACCCACACCCACATCCCCCTGGGGAACGAACTGACCCTGCGCGGCATCGTGCTCGGCATTCTCATCACCCTGGTCTTCACCGCCGCCAACGTCTATTTCGGCCTCAAGGCCGGCCTGACCTTCGCGACCTCCATCCCCGCCGCCGTGATCTCCATGGCCCTGCTGCGGCGCTTCGCCCACGGCTCCATCGGCGAGACCAACATCGTGCAGACCATCGCCTCCTCGGCGGGCACGCTGTCCTCCATCATCTTCGTGCTGCCCGGCCTGGTCATGATCGGCTGGTGGACGGGCTTCCCCTACTGGGTCTCGGTCACCATCTGCGCTTTGGGCGGCGTGCTGGGCGTGATGTACTCCATCCCCCTGCGCCGCGCCCTGGTCACCAACTCGCCGCTGCCCTACCCGGAAGGCGTGGCCTGCGCCGAGGTGCTCAAGGTGGGCCATGCCGACGGCGAGGCCGCCGGCGAGAGCAGCCGTCAGGGCCTGGCCGCCCTCGTGATGGGCTCGCTGGTCTCGGCCGGCTTCGCGGTGGTGATCGCCACCAAGATCTTTGCCGACAAGATTGCCGACTACTTCCGCGTCTCCAGCACCTCCAACAGCGCCAGCGGCTACGACTTCAACCTCAGCTTCGCCCTGCTGGCCGTGGGCCATCTGGTGGGCCTGTGGGTGGGCCTGGCCATCCTGGTCGGCGCCCTGATCGCCTGGGGCGTTGCCGTGCCCTATCTCAGCGGCATGGTCGAGGCCGGCGGCGCGGTGCAGGACATCGCGCGCACGGTCTGGAGCAAGCAGGTGCGTTTCGTCGGCGCCGGCGCCATCGGCGTGGCCGCCATCTGGACCCTGCTGAAGCTGGCCCGTCCGGTGTTTGACGGCCTGCATGGCGCGCTGATGGCCAACAAGGTGCGCAAGGCCGGCCAGGCCGCCAGCCTGCCGCGCACCGAGCGCGACATCCCCATCGGCACCGTGGGCCTGGTCACCGCGGCCTGCCTGCTGCCCATCGGCTTCATGCTGTCGCACTTCATCGGCGGCGCAGGGCTGGGCGACCACATGGCGCTGCTGGTGGTGGGCGGCCTGGTCTATATCGTGCTGATGAGCTTCTTCGTGGCCGCCGTGTGCGGCTACATGGCCGGCCTGATCGGCTCGTCCAACAGCCCGCTGTCCGGGGTGGGCATCCTGGTGGTGCTGGGCATCGCCCTGCTGCTGGCCTTCGTCGTCAAGCCCCTGCTGCCGGCCTCTGCCGGCCAGGCCCTGGTGGCCTTCGCCCTCTTCGTGACGGCGGTGGTGTTCGCCGTGGCCACCATTTCCAACGACAACCTGCAGGACCTGAAGACCGGTCAGCTGGTGGATGCCACGCCCTGGCGCCAGCAGGTGGCCCTGGTCATCGGCGTGCTGGCCGGCGCGGTGGTGATCCCGCCGGTGCTGGACCTGCTGAACAAGGCCTACGGCTTTGCCGGCGCCCCCGGAGCCAACCCGGCGACCGCGCTGGCCGCCCCGCAGGCGGCGCTGATCTCGGCGCTGGCCAAGGGCGTGATCCAGGGCGACCTGAACTGGAACCTGATCGCCATCGGCGCCCTGATCGGCGTCACGGCCATCCTGGTGGACGAGGTCCTCAAGCGCGGCAGCAGCGGCAAGGCCTACCTGCCGCCGCTGGCCATCGGCCTGGGCATCTACCTGCCGCTCAACAGCACGCTGATGATCGTGGTGGGCGCCATCGCCGGCTGGTACTTCGACCGCCGCGCCGACCGCGCTTCCAAGCCCGAAGCCACCAAGCAGCTGGGCGTGCTGCTGGCCTCCGGCATGATCGTGGGCGAAAGCCTGGTCGGCGTGATCCTGGCCGCCATCGTCGTCTTCTCCGGGCAGGGCGAGCCCCTGGCCCTGGTGGGCGACGGCTTCCACACCGCCAGCAAGTGGCTGGGCGGCCTGGCTTTTGCGGGGCTGGCCTTCGTGATGTACCGCCGCCTGCTGGGTGCCAACGGCAAGGCCTGAGTCAGGCTCACGACTTGAGCAGGAGGGCGCCCCGCGGGGCGCCCTTGTTCGTTCACGGGCCGGCTCGTCCGCCGCGCCTGTGCCGCTTCATCCCCCCGTCACTGGCTGGCGCCCGGCATCGCGGCCGGGTCCATCCAGAGCGCGGCCCACATATGGCCGTCGGGGTCGGCCAGGTCGCGGGTGTACATGAAGCCGTGGTCTTCCATCGGATTCACGTCGGCCTGCCCGCCATGGGCCGCCGCGGCCTCGTTCATGGCGTCCACGGCCGCGCGGCTCTGCAGCACCAGCGAATGCATGTGGTCGCAGCTGCCGGGCTGGGGAAAGGGCCGCGGCGTGAAGGTGCGCCACTTGGCATGCGAGACGAGCATCACGCTGATGGCCTCGCTCCAGACCATGCAGGCCCCGCTGTCGTCGCTCATCTGCGGGTTGCGGGTGAAGCCGAGGGCTTCATAGAAAGTGGTGGACCGCTGGACGTCGGCCACGGGAAGACTGATGAAGATCGATTTGTGCATGAAAGGCTCCTTGGGGTGGGGGCGAAGCCCTCGGACGGGCTTCTCTGTGCACGACGATTGGCGCGCTGCGGTTTCGACAGCGGACGGCTTGCCCGGCGGACATCGTCGGGCACGGCCCCCGACCCGTCAACAAGGGGCCTCCTGCGGTGCCGCAAGCAGGCAGCTCGTTCGAGCCCCAACGCAAAGGGCGCCCCGCGGGGCGCCCTTGCCGGCTGAGCGAGGCCCCAGGGGCCGCAGGCGGCACCTCAGGGCCGGTGACTCAGAGCCGCCAGCTCAAGGCCGGTAGATCGCCACGTCCCGCATGCCGGCGTTGGAGCCGTCAACCCCGCCGATGACGAACACCGCGCCGGTATGCGTCAGCGTGGCGACGCCCCAGGCGCGCTCCTTGACCAAGCGGCCCGCCGTTCTGAAGCTGCCGCGCACCGCGTCGTAGCGTTCCACCGACGCGGTGATGGTGTCGGCACTCAGGCCGCCCAGCACCAGGGCGCCGCCGTCGAACAGGGCCGTGACCGCCGCGTAGCTGCGCGCCTTCAACGGCCCGGCAATCGCGGCGAAGGTCTTGGTGACGGGGTCGAACAAGTCGGCCCCCTGGCTGTTCAGGACCAGCACCTGGCCCGAGCTCAGCTTGACCGTTTGCGGCATTTCGTTCCTGGCGGACAGCGTGGTGTCCAGCAGCGTGAAGGTGTTCTCCACCGGGTCGTACACCTCGGCCGAGCTGGGCGCCCGCGCCGTCTGCCAGTCGGTCCCCCCCACGATCAGCACCTGGCCGGAGTCCAGCAGCGTGGCCGTGTGATACGTGCGCGGCGCCACCAGACGCTGCGCGCCAAGGCTCTCAAACTTCCCGCTGACCGGGTCGAACAGTTCGGCGGAGAAGGTGACCGTTCCCTGCCGGGCTCCCTGTCCGCCGGCGATCAGCACCTTGCCGTTCTTCAGCAGCGTGGCCGTGTGGTTGGAGCGTTCCACCGCCATGGGCACGGCCACCGCCTGGAAGGTCTTGCTCTTGGGATCGAAGATTTCCGCCGAGCTCATGGCCAGAACGCGGCCGGTGCCCAAGTCGCCGCCGGTCACCAGCACGCGCCCATCGGGCAGCAGCGTGGCCGTGTGGCCTTGTCGCGCCAGCACCATGCTGCTCAGCAACTCGACCCTGCCGCTGCGGGGATCGATGATCTCTGCCGCTGCGGTCGCGGCGTTGTCGCTGTTGCCACCCAGCACCAGAAGGCGGCCGTCGTTCAACTTCGTCACCGTATGGCCATGGGCGCGTGCGATGTGCAGCTTGATGGTGGCCGCCACGCTTGCCGCGGCGCTCTCCGCATGCGCACCGGGGTGATCGGCCGTCGCTGCAGCCTGCGAGGCATTCGAGGCCAGCATGGCCGCCGCCAGCAAGACCAGCGCAGATCCCCGTCGCACGGTTTTCGATTGATTCTTCATAGGTCAATATCAATGGCCCAAAGGTCCATTCCTGCTTCATTGAGACAGATCCCTTGTGGGGACCTCCTTGGCACGCCCTCTTCCGAGATCGCGTCCGTCGGCCACTGTAGGGGCGTTGTCATAACCTTTTATGAAATGGGCTTGAATGGCGCTGATCGCACGCTGACGCCTGCCTGGACTGCGGCATGGGGTCAGGTCTCAACCCCCCACCGACGGCCGCTGAAACAGACCCTTGCACTTCATGAGGCTTGGTGGCTCACGCCATGAGCCATGCGCCGCGGACACTGAGTTGAACCGCTGCCTTCCGCATGGATGAGGGTGACGGTTCTTTGAAAACTTCAAGAAGGACTTGCCATGAAGATGACTCCCGCTTTGCGCCTGCTCGCCGCCTGCCTGGCCTCCTCGATGTGGACCACGCCCGCGATGTCGGCCGGATGGACGCTGACCGATCTGGGCACCCTGGGCGGCGCCAGCAGCACGGCCGACGGCCTCAACAACGCCGGCCAGGTGGTGGGCTATGCCGAAGCGGCAGATGGAACACCCTACGCAGTGCTTTGGAGCGGCGGCATGGCCACGGCCCTCAGCACGCGCGTCGGGCGTGCGCTGGCGCTGAGTGCGAGCGGCGTCGTGGCGGGCAATGTGATGAGCGCCGATGGACAGCGGCTCGACGCCACCTTGCTGAGCGGTGGCCAGGCCTATGACCTGGGCACCTTGGGCGGCAGCTTCAGCACCGCTGCGGCCGTCAACGACAGTGGCCAGGTGGCCGGCTACGCGCGCACGCCCGACGAGAAGGACCATGCCTTCCTCGCCACGGCCTCCGGCATGCGGGATCTGGGCACCTTCGGTGGTCTGTACAGCTATGCCTATGGCCTCAACCAGGCCGGGCTGGTCGTCGGCGTTGCCCATGACGCATCAGGGACGCCGCGCTGCTTCCTGTCCACCGGCGGCGGCTTGGTCGATCCAGGCACGCTGGGAGGCCGTAACTGCATGGCGCTGGCCGTCAATGACGCGGGGCAGGTCACGGGCGGCAGCAGCACGGGCGCCGGACCCAGCCACGCCTTCGTGTTCGACGGCCGCGGCATGGTCGACCTGGGCACCCTGGGCGGCGCCAGCAGCGTGGGCTACGCGATCAACCGGCGCGGGCAGGTGGCCGGCGCGGCACGCACGGCGACGAACCAGCTGCATGCCTTCCTTCATGACGGCACCCGCATGATCGACCTGGGCACCCTGGGCGGCACCAGCAGCACCGCCACGGGCCTCAACACCTCGGGGCAGGTGATTGGCCACTCCACGCTGGCCAGCGGCGTGAGGCAACCCTTCCTGTATGCCAACGGGGTGATGGTCAACGTGAACACCCTGGCACCCGGCCTGTCCAACGTCGACCCCAACCGCCTGTACATCAACGACGCCGGCCAGATTGCCGGCACGGGCAGCATCGGTGGCAAGCAGCGCGCGTTCCTGCTCACGCCCACGCCCTGAGGCCATCCGGCCGGCCCTGGGCCGTGGCGCTCAGCGCAACGCCATCCCGAAGCGATCCAGCCTCGGCGTCCAGAAGCCCTCGATATCCGCCGAGGCCAGGATGTGGTGCGCCCGCCCGATCACCGCCTGGCGCGGCACGAGGCCGATGTAGCGCGAATCCGCGCTGTTGTCGCGGTTGTCGCCCAGCACCAGCAGCTGATCCCGCGGCACGGTGAGCGGCGCGAAGCTGGAGCGGGCATGCACGCCGTCCAGCCATTGCACCTGGCGGCTCTGGCCGCCCACGCGCTCGCGCACGCGGCGGGCCGGCCAGTCGCGCAGGCCGGCCACGGGCTCCAGCACCCGCGCCTCGTCCTCGTATTGCGCCGCCTCGCCGTTGATGTAGAGCCGCTCGTCGCGCATCTCCACCACGTCGCCGCCCACCGCCACCACGCGCTTGATCAGGCGCGTGCCGTCCACGGGCGAGCTGAAGGTGATGATGTCACCACGCTGCGGCTCACCCAGCCGGGCGACGACGAACTGGCTCAGCGGCAGCTTAAAGTCGTAGGCCAGGCGGTTGACCAGCACCACATCGCCCTCCAGCAGATTGGGGCGCATGGAACCGCTGGGGATGGGGTTCCAGTCCGCAATCGCCGTGCGGAAGAAGCCAAAGCACAGCAGAAAGATCAGAAAGCCGCGGTTGTCCTTGAGCCATTGCCTGGCTGGCGTCTTCATGGGCTTCGTCATGGATGTCTCCTGGTGAAGGAGGCACAGCATCGCGCGGCGCGCTTAGCAAGGGCTTAAGGCGTCGCCCGTGACTTCAAGGCCGGGCGTGCAGCGACAAGCCGGCGCGCTCCACCAGCCGCAGGTCCAGCCGGACCACGACGCCGTCCTGCACGGCCAGCAGGCCGCCCGGCAGGCTCAGCGGCCGGATGCCGAAGTCCGTCAGCCGCAGGGCCAGTTGACCCTGCACGCGCAAGACCTGACCCTGTGGGGCCGCCAGCATCGACAGCGCCAGCGGCAGCAGCAGGCGCCGCTGACGGCCGTGCCAGTCCAGCTCGATCTCGGCCAGCAGCTGCGTCGCCTCACCCTGCAGCCGGGCCGAATGCACGCGCAGCCAGGGGTGGCGTGCGGCATCGAGCATGGCTTCGCCCAGCATATTGGCCCGCGTCGCGGCGATGGCCTCGGCACTGGGGACGCTGGCAAAGGCCGGCCCCAGGCTGGCGCGCTGCAGGGCATCGTCCAGCACCAGCTCGTCCAGGCGCAGCGCCAGGGCGAAGCGGGCCTGGGCCAGCTGCGCGGCCTGCAGCTGCAGGGGATGGGCGCCGCCATCGGGCAGCTGCAGCCAGCCCTGCAGGCGGGGCGCGGTCAGTACGTGGTTGTGCCCCAGGGCTGCCAGCGCGCCCTGGCGGAAGGCCAGCACCTGCAGCAGCGAGACGGCCGGGTCCAGCAGCCACACCGAGCCCTCGGCGGGCGGGGCTTCGAGGCCGCCGCCGGCCGCTGCCGGCTCCGACCCCTGCTCCGACCCCTGCACAGGCCCCGGATCTGGCACCGGCGCGGCGGGCCGCAGCGCGCAGCCTGGCAGCAGCAGGGCCGCAGCGGCGGCCAGCAGCGCGCGCCGGGACGCCTTCAATGGTCGGCTTTCCAGGCCTCGGCAGCCTTCATCATGGCCTCCACATGGCCATCGGCACTCAGCTTGGCGTGGACCGCGGCAATGCGGCCGGGCGGCACGATGAAGTAGGAGATGCGGTCCGCCGTGTCCGGCATCAGCAGCAGCTTGGCGTCATAGGCCTTCATGACCTGGGCGCCCGCATCCGCCGCGACGGCGAACTGCTTGCGGCAGGCTTCCACGCTGAAGCGCTTGAGGGTGGCGATGTCGTCATTGGAGATGCCGACGACGGTGACGCCCAGCGCCTGGAACTTCGGCGTGGCCTCGGCGAACTGGTGGGCCTCGACGGTGCAGCCGCTGGTGAAGGCCTTGGGATAGAAGTACAGCACCACCGGGCCTTTCTTCAGGGCCTCGGCCAGCTGGAAGCGGTAGGGTTGACCGGCCAGGGCGGCGTCGGCACTGAAGTCGGGCGCGGCATCGCCGGGCTTGAGGGCGGCGTGGGCGGGGGCCCCAGCCAGCATCGAGACGCCCAGCGCCACGCTGAGCAGGGTTCGAGGGAGTGCGCGCATGTCCGTCCTTGAAGCAGCTGAGGACCGCATCATGCCTCCGGCGCAGGCCCACGGCCAGGGTTCGACCACGGCTCGACCAGGGTTCAGCCAGAGCGCGGCCAGAGTTCCAGCAGGCCTCGGCCACTGCGATGCCGCCCGCCGCCACGCTCAGGCCAGCGCGCGCAGCCACCCCTCCTGCAGCCACTGCTGCAAACAGGCGGCCAACCGCGTCGGCGCCTCGGCCTCGCCCCATTGCACGGCGGCGATCTCGCCCAGGCGGGTCCAGTCGGCCCCCTCGAACACGGCGGCGACCAGGGCCGCCTCGTCGGCCTCCAGCGAGCGCCAGCGCGTCTCCAAATGCGGACGCCAGGCCAGCAGATGGTGCGCCAGCGGCTCGGGCGCGGGCAGTTCGGGCTCCTCTGCCGCCAGCCCCGCGAGCCCCGCCTGCCGCTGCTGCGCATGGCGGGCCAGCGCGGCCCAGGCCGGTTCGACGGCCCAGTCCAGCGCCAGACAGCGGGCGCTCGCGCGCGGCCGCAGGCGCAGCGCCGGCCAGTCCTCAGCGGCGAGCTGCTGCAGGGATACCGCCTGCAATGCCTCGTCCTCGGCGGCGTCGAAAACGCCGCGCAAGACCCAGTCCATGCGCGCGACGTCAATGAAGGCGGGATGGGCCAGCTCCGTCTGCGCGGCCATGAAGTCGGCCAGGGCGTCGCCGTACCAGCGGATGGAGGCAAAGGCCGAGGGCCGGGCCTGCACGTAGGCGCCCGCCAGGGCCTCGAAGTCCTCGTCGCCCATGACCTGGGCCAGGACGGGGTAGTTGTCGCGCAGCGCAGCGACCAGACGCGCGCGGTAGGCATGCCGGTACACGGCCAGGCCGCGCGCCGAGTCCGCGTCCAGCAGCCCGCCCGGGTCAGCGGGCGCGGCGTCCATCAGCAGGGCCTGCATCCGGCGCTGGCTGTCGAGCAGGTGCTGCGCGTTCATGCGGCCTCCCGCCAGCCGGCCAGCACGCGGCGCGCGAGCTGGCGCGCCAGGTCCAGCTCCTGCAGCAGCTCGTGCAGCGGCGGGATGTGGTCGTCGCGCTCGATCATGGTGGGCACCGGGCCCAGGCGCTGCAGGGTGTAGGCATAGAGCTGCCAGACCGCGTCGCAGATGGGATGGTCGTGGGTGTCGATCACGAGCTCGCCGTGGTCCTCGTGGCCGGCCAAGTGGATCTGGCGCACGCGCGCTGCGGGCATGGCGTCGATGAAGGCCCGCGGGTCGAAACCGTGGTTGCGGCTGGAGACGTAGACGTTGTTGACGTCCAGCAGCAGTTGCGCGCCGCTGCGGCTGAGCAGCTCGGCGATGAACTCGGCCTCGCCCATCTCGTCCTGCGCATAGCGCACATAGCTGGAGACGTTCTCCAGCACCAGGGGCCGGCCCAGCAGGGTCTGGACTTCGTCAATGCGCGGCAGCAGATGGCGCAGGCTGGCTTCGGTGTAGGGCAGCGGGAGCAGGTCGTGCAGGCGGCGGTGGTCGACCCCGCCCCAGCAGAGATGGTCGGACACCCAGCCCGGTTCGATGCGGTCGGCCAGGGCGCGCAGCTCGCGAAGGTAGGCCCGGTCCAGCGGATCGCAGCTGCCGATGGACAGGGACACGCCATGCATCACGAGGGGATAGTCGCGGCGCAGGCGCTCCAGGTGGTGCAGGGGCTTGCCGCCCGGCACCAGGTAGTTCTCGGAAATGATCTCCAGCCACTGCGGTCGCAGCGCCGGGTCCAAGGGCTCGCCCAGGGCCTGGTAGTGCTCGACACGCAGGCCCAGGCCGAAACCTTCGATGGGGCGTGAATTCATGGCGGCGCTCGGTGGACGGGGTCGGTCGCCGCCCCTGACAGCAGGCGGCCCACCGACCCCGTCAGTGCAGGAAGGGGGTTACTTCTGGACGGTGCCGCCAGCCTTCTTGCACTCGGCTTCGGTCTTCTTGACCCAGCCCTGGCCCTTGCAGCTGTTGTGGCCCTTGCAGTCGTTCTTGGCCGTCTTGCACTCGGACGTGCCCTTGCAGCTGTTGACGCCCGAGCACTTCACCATGCCGTCGTCGGCAGGCGAGGCCGCCTGCGCGGGCAAGGTAGCGGCCGCGAAGAGGGCCGCTGCAGCAGCAGCGATGGACAGGCTGGTCTTGAGGCTATCTTGCATGTGTATCTCCTGAGTTTCTCGATGTTGAGGTCGGTAGGAGACCCGGCGCGGCGGCCGGGGCCGTTCGCGATGGATCTGCGGGTCTGTCGCGTCCGGCCCGCAGAACTTACACCCATCTCGCCCAAAATGTGTAACAGCTCCCGGCGATGCCGAAAGACATGACAGCCTCGCCCCGCCGGCGGCACACCGGATGTCCATGCCACGCCCTACAGTTGACACACACCGCCGGAGAACGCGATGCCCCCGACCGAGCCCCGCACCGAAGACGCTGCGCCCCAGTGCCCGGCCCTGGACCTGTGCCCCACGGACCAGTTGCTGGCCCTGCTGGTGAGCGACCAGCAGCAGGCCCTGGCCGCCGTGCAGGCGGCCCTGCCTCAGCTGGAGCGAGCCGTCGAGGCGGCCCTGCCCCGCCTGCGCCAGGGTGGGCGTCTGATCTATGTGGGGGCCGGCAGCTCGGGCCGCCTGGGTGTGCTGGACGGCGTGGAGCTGAACCCGACCTTCAGCTGGCCCCGGGAGCGGGCCCTGGGGCTGATGGCGGGCGGCTCCGCGGCCATGTTCGAGGCCGTCGAAGGCGCGGAGGACGACGAGGCGGCGGGCCGCCGCGAGCTGCAGGCGCTGTCACCCGGCGCGCAGGACGTGGTGATCGCGCTGGCCGCCTCGGGCTGCACACCCTATGTGTTGGGCGCCGTCGACGCCGCCAGCGCGGCCGGCGCCCTCACGCTGGGCCTGGCGCACAACGCCGGCACGCCGCTGCTGCAGCGCGCCGCCCTCGGCATCCTGCTGGACACCGGCCCCGAGCTGATCGCCGGCAGCACGCGGCTCAAGGCCGGCACGGCGCAGAAGATCGCCTTGAACACGCTCTCCAGCGCCTTGATGGTGGGCCTGCACCGGGTCCACGGCTGCTGGATGGTCGACATGCGGGCCACCAATGCCAAGCTGCGCCGCCGTGCCCAGGCCCTCGCCGAGCGCCTGGCCAGGCATCACCCGCCGCCGCCCAGGCCGCGCTGGCGGCCTGCGACGGCGAGCTCAAGCCCGCCGTACTGATGCTGCGCGGCGGCCTGGACGCGGCCGGCGCGCGCGCGCTGCTGCGGCGCTGCGAGGGGCATCTGCGCCGCGCCCTTGCGGAGCTGGGGCCGGGGTCAGCGCAAGGTCGAGCGCAAGAACAAGCGCCGGGACAATAGCCGGCATCACCACGGCTGCATGACCCATGCCCCCTGCAAGCACCCCCGCGGCTCCAGCGCCCCCCGACGATGCCTTGGCGCCATCGCTGGCCCCGGCCCGCAAGGCCTGGACCTGGATCCCCAGCCTGTACCTGCAGCAAGGCCTGCCCTATGTGCTGGTGATGTCGGTCTCGGTGGTGCTTTACAAGAACCTGGGCCTGTCCAACACGGCGCTGGCGCTCTACACCAGCGGCCTGTACCTGCCCTGGGTGCTCAAGCCGCTGTGGGCGCCGCTGGTCGCGGTGCTGGGACGGCAGCGGCGCTGGATCGTCGCGACCCAGGCCTTGATGGCCCTGCTGGTGCTGCTGCTGGCCCTGGCGCTGCCGCGGCCTCATGCGCTGGCCACCAGCCTGACGCTGTTCTGGCTGATCGCCGGGGCCTCCGCCACCCATGACATCGCCGCCGACGGCTTCTATCTGCTGGCCCTCAGGCCCGCGCACCAGGCCGCCTTCGTGGGCGTGCGCTCGGCCTTCTTCCGCCTGGCCAACATCGCCGGGCAGGGCTTGCTGGTGGCGCTGGTGGGGATGCTGCTGGCTTCGGCGGGCGGGCATGCGGGCGGCTATGCGGCAGCCTGGTCGCAGGCGCTGATGATGCTGGCCGCGCTGTTCGCCGGCATGGCGCTGTGGCATGCGGCCGTCCTGCCGCGCCCCGTGGCGGATGCACCGCCCCCGCAGCGCTCGCTGGCGCAGGTCTGGCAGGAGGCCCTGCGGGTCTTTGCCGAGTTCTTCCGCCGGCCGGACCTGCTGGCGGTGCTGGCCTTCCTGCTGCTTTACCGCTTGCCGGAAGCCCAGCTGCTCAAGCTCGCCACGCCCTTCCTGCTGGACAGCCTCGCCGCGGGCGGCCTGGGGCTGGACAACGCCCGCCTGGGCCTGGCTTACGGCACCGTGGGCCTGCTGGCGCTGACGGCCGGCGGGCTGCTGGGCGGCGTGCTGATTGCGCGCCGGGGCCTGCGCCGCTGCCTTTGGCCCCTGGTGGCCGCCATGCATGTACCCAACGCCGTCTTCCTGGCCCTGGCCTGGTGGCAGCCCCAGTCGCTGCTGCTGGTGAGCGCGGCGCTGGCTCTGGAGCAGTTCGGCTACGGCCTGGGCTTCAGCGTCTACCTGGTGGCCATGATGGCCTTCGCCGGTGAGCGTCACCAGACCGCCCACTACGCCCTGTGCACCGGCTTCATGGCCCTGGGCATGATGCTGCCCGGCCTTTGGAGCGGCTGGCTGCAGTCCTGGCTGGGCTATGCCGGCTTCTTCACCTGGGTGCTGGTGGCGACCCTGCCCTCGCTGGCCGCGACCGCCCTGCTGCGCGTGCCGGACAGCTTCGGCCTGCGGATGGACCGATGAAGCCGCCCCGCGCTCCGGACCCCGCGCGCCGCCGCGCCATGCTCGCCCTGGGCGCCCTGGGACCCTTGGCGGCCTGCGCGCCCCTGGGGTCGGGCACGCCTCAGCCCACGCCCACGCCCTCGGCTGCGTCCGAGGCCGATCCGCTCGCCGCCTGGCTGCAACAGGCCCGGCCACCGCAGCGTGAGTTCCGTGCCGCCTGGGTGGCCACGGTCGTCAACATCGACTGGCCCAGCCGCCGCGGCCTCGACGCAGCGGCCCTGCGCGCCGAGATCCGGCAGCTCGTCAGCCAGGCACGCAGCCTGGGCCTCAATGCCCTGATCCTGCAGGTGCGGCCAGCCGCCGATGCCCTCTACCCCTCCAGCCTGGAACCCTGGAGCGAATTCCTCACGGGACGCCAGGGCCAGGCGCCCGAGGGCGAGCCGGGCTACGACCCGCTGGCCGACTGGCTGCTCCAGGCCCATGCCCAGGGCCTGGAGCTGCACGCCTGGATCAACCCCTACCGCGCCGGCCATCCCAGCGAGCGCTCGCCGCGCGATGCGCAGCACATCAGCCGGCGCCGGCCCGATCTGGTGCGCCGCTACGGCGAGCAGCTCTGGCTGGACCCCGCCGAACCCGAGGCCGCTGCCCACACCCTGGCCGTTTGCGAGGACCTGCTGCGCCGCTATGCGCTGGACGGGCTGCACATCGACGACTACTTCTACCCCTACCCGCTGCTGGACGCGGCCAAGCGCCCCCTGCCCTTCCCGGACGATCCCTCATGGCAGCGTCACGGCCAGGGCCAAGCCGACCGGGCGGCCTGGCGGCGCGCCGCGGTCGATGCGCTGGTGCGGGAGCTGCATGCCCTGGTACGGCGGCTGCGACCGGCGGCCCGCTTCGGCATCAGCCCTTTCGGTCTGCCCCAGACGGCGAACCGGCCGGCCGGCATCAGCGGCTTCTCCCAGTACGAGCAGCTCCATGCGGATGTGGAGCGCTGGCTGCGCGAGGGCTGGCTGGACTATCTGGCGCCTCAGCTCTACTGGCCGCGTGCCCAGGCGGCGCAGGCCTTCGAAGCGCTGCTGCGGGCCTGGCAGGCCCTCAATCCCATGCAGCGCTGCATCTGGCCCGGGCTGTTCAGCAGCCAGGTCGGCGAGGCCGAGGGCGGCTGGGCCGCCGAGGAGATCCTGGGCCAGATCGAGGCCGAGCGCCGTCTCTCGGCGCCGGGTCGCGGCGGCCAGCTGCATTTCAGCTGGGCGGCACTGGCTCAGAATCGGCGCGGCCTGGCGCAGCAGCTGCAAGCCAAGGCCTATGCCGACGCCGCGCTGCCACCGAGCATGCCCTGGCTGGACAAGCAGGCGCCGCCAGCGCCGCCGCTGCCGGGCGCCGGGCTGCTGTGGCGCAGCAGGGGCGGGCAATGGACCTGGGAACGGCGCTGGCCGGACAGCCCGCCGCTGCAAGCCGCCGCCGGCGAATCCTGGCTATGGCAAGACCTGACCCCAGGCCTGGCGCCGGGCCCTCCCCGCGCCTGGCCGCGCTGAGCGGGATCAGCCGCCGAAGACCTTCTTCAGCAGTGCCGATCCCGTGCCCACCGGGTCGCGGCGGATCTGCTTCTCCTCCTCGGCGATCATGAAGAAGAGGCCGTCCAGCGCGCGCCGCGTCACATAGTGCTGGATGCTGGCGTCTTCTTCCTTCACGAGGCCCAGGCCGGCGGCCTTGCCGGCCACGGCGTTGTACTTGTCCGCCAGGGCCTGCTTCTCGGTGGCGCGGGTGACGATGGGCAGGAAGCGCTGGCTCAGCGGCTCGCGGGTCTTGCGGGCGAAGAACTGGGTCACCGCGTCCTCGCCGCCCCGCACGATCTGCAGGGCGTCCTCCACGCTCATGCTCTTGGCCGCATTGACCAGCAGCAACCGCGCCTCGGGCACGGCGGCCTCGGCAGCGCGGTTCATGGCGGTCAGCAGCTCGTCCAGCTTGTGGCCCTGGCCGGTGGCCTTGAGCAGGCGCGCCGCGCCCTTGAGCGAATCCGGCAGCTCGATGCGCACGCGCTCGTCGCCCAGGAAGCCGTCTCTGCGCCCCAGCCGGGCTACCGCGGCCTGGGCGCCGCGTTCCAGCGCGGCCCGGATGCCGCTGGCGGCTTCGCTTTCGCCCAGGGCCCAGGCGGGCAGCGACAGGGCCAGGGGGGCGGCGATCAGCAGGGTGCGGCGGCTCAGCATGCAGGACTCCTCGTGGACAGGTGCCCATGCTACTGCGGCCGGCGGGGTCAGGTCTTGCTGCCCCGCAGCTTGACCAGCTCCTGGTTCAGCCAGGTCCGGCTCTCCACCGGCGCCGCGGCAGCGCAGCGCACCAGATGCGGCTTGCCGCTCATGCTGCTGGTGCTGGCAGCCTGCTGGATGAAGTCCTCGCTGCGCTTGGGGCTGGCGTCGTGGGATTCCAGGTAGTCCAGCTTCTTGAGCAGGTGCGCGCGGGCCTCGGCGCCGCTGTACCAACTGCCGTTGCGGTTGAACTCGCAGCCGGAGTCCTGCAGCCGCTGCAGCAGGCCCTGGATCTCGGCGCGCACGGCAGGCTGGGTGGGTGCGGCCTGGACGTTGCCCAGGCTCAGCAGGAGCAGCAGGGTGGGAAGGATCTTCATGGCGACATCATCGCGCATGGCGCCCAGCTTCAGCTGAAGCGGCCGCGGAAGGCCTTCCGGCGCTGCTCCCGGCGCGACTTGCGCTCGAAGCTGTCGCAGCTGTCGCAGCAGTCGCAGCAGTCGCAGGCATCGCCCAGGTCACAGAGGTCGCTGCCGCCCGCTCCTGACGGTTCGCAGCCGCCGCAGTCGCAATCGCCACGCTGCGCTGCCGGCGGCCGTCGCTGCGGATGTGCCTGCGCGTGCACGGCGGCGCAGCGCGCCAGGCGCTCGCGCAAGAGCCACAGCCCGCCCCAGGCGCCCTTCCAGCGGATGGCGCGAAAGCCCAGGCCCGAGCAGCCCGAGCCCCCGCAATGCAGCCGATAGGCACAGCCATAGCCCTTGCGCGGCGAGAGATGGCGCTGGTAGAGACCGATCAGCCAGAGCAGCAAGGCACGCATGCGATCAAGCCGGTGAAATGGCCCCCGTCACGCAGCGCAAGGATGGGCTGCAGCATGGGCGATGGATCAGCGTTGAACGGTGGCCAGACGCAGCGCCAGGCCGGCAAAGACCAGGGCGGCGCAACGGTTGAGTCCTCGCTGCAGGCCTGGCGAGCGGCGCAGGCGTTCGCCCAGCAGGCCGGCGGCCCAGGCGATGCTGCCGAAGGAGAGCAGCGTCGACAGGATGAAGACCGCTCCCAGCACCGCCAGCTGCAGGGCGACCGGCCCGCGGCCCGTCTCCACGAACTGCGGCAGCAGGGCGAAGAAGAAGAGCAGCACCTTGGGATTGCTGAGGTTCATCACGATGCCGCGGCGATACAGCTGCGCCAGGGGCTGCGCCGCGGCCTGGCCGCCGCCCGGCAAGGCGGCGACCGGCGCGCGCCAGGCTCCCCAGGCCAGGTAGAGCAAGTAGGCCGCACCGCCCGCCTTCATCAGCGTGAAGGCCAGGGGCGAGGCCGCCAGCAGCGCCGCCAAGCCCAGGGCGACGGCCGCGGTGTGCACCACGATGCCGCAGCACAGGCCCAGCACCACGGCCAGCCCCGCGCGGCGTCCCTGGGTGGCCGACTGCATCAGCACGAAGAGGTTGTCCGGTCCCGGCGTGAAGCCCAGCAGCAGAGCGACGCCGAGAAAGGCAAGAAGGGTGTGGAGCGAAGGCATGAGCGAGCGGTTCAGCGGAAGGCCTGCGCATCATCGCATTGCGTCAGGCCCGGATGCCGCATGGGCTGGTAGCTCACGCCGTGTACCTGCTGCACCGCCCCCTCGGCCACGAAGCCGAAGCGCCGGTAGACCGGCAGGGCCGGCAGGGCGGCATTGACCGTGAAGGCGCCGCGATGCCCGGCCGCGGCCGCATCGACCTGCAGGGCCTGCCACAGCCGGCGTGACAGGCCCTGCCCCTGCCAGGCCGGCGCCACGAAGAGATGGAAGAGATGGCTGGTGTCGCGGCTGGCGATGAAGCCTGCCAGCGCGCCGGTCCCACCGTGGGCCACCCAGTAGCGAAAGCGCGCGTCGGCCAGGTAGCCCGCCTGGGCGGTCGCGGACACCGAGGCCAGGAAAGGCTCGGCGCCCGCCCCGTCGGGCGAGAGAAAGAAGGCCGGGGCCAGCTCGGTGATGAGGGTGCTGATGGCGGGCGCGTCGGCCACGCAGCCCCTCCTCAGTGGCAGCGTTGTCGTCATGCACGCAGCTTGCCAGACGCCAGCGATGGAGAACGCGTGCCGGCGGTCACGCCGTGCGGCAAAAAAAAGGGCCGCCGAAGCAGCCCTTGCGTCGCGCGTCGCGCCGCTTCGCGCTTACCAGACCTTGCAGCGCTCGGCCGCCGGCTTGACCATGGCCTGGCCCGGCTTGCAGGCGAAGGCCTTCTCGAACTCGGGCATGTTCACCGCCACGCCGTTGATGCGGTAGCGGCCCGGCGAGTGCGGGTCGGTGGCGGCATGCACGCGCGCCGCCTCGGGCCGGGTGTCGCTGCAGTCCCACTGCGCAAAGCCCACGAAGAAGCGCTGCTCGGGCGTCAGACCGTCGACCGACGGCTGCGGCTTGCCCGCGATCTGCGTCTGCCAGGCCGCCCAGGCCAGCACCAGGCCGCCCAGGTCGGCGAGGTCCTCACCCAGGGTCAGCTTGCTGTTGATCTTGATGTCGTCGATCACCTTGTACTGGCCGTACTGCTTGGCCACGCAGGCGGCGCGCTGCTCGAAGGCCTTGGCGTCCTTCTTGGTCCACCAGTCCTTGAGATTGCCCTTGGCGTCAAACTGCCGGCCTTCGTCGTCGAAGCCGTGCACCAGCTCGTGGCCGATGGTGCCGCCGGTGTTGCCGTAATTGGGCGCATCGTCCAGCTTGGCGTCGTACAGCGGGGGCTGCAGCACGCCGGCCGGGAAGTTGATGTCGTTCATCTGCGCGTTGTAGTAGGCGTTCACCGTCTGCGGCGTCATGCCCCACTCGCCGCGGTCCAGGGGCTGGCCGATCTTGCCCAGGTCGCGGCGGCGCTCGAAGGCCTGGCCCCGCATGACATTGCCCACGAAGTCGTCGCGGCTCACCACGTAGCGGCTGTAGTCGCGCCAGTTGTCGGGGTAGCCGACTTTGTTGACGATGCTGTGCAGCTTCTCCAGGGCACGCTTCTTGGTCTCCTCGCTCATCCAGGGCAGGGCCTGGATGGCCTGGCCCATCTCGGCCTCGATCTGCTCGGTCATGCGCAGCGTGGCGGCCTTGAGCTCGGGGCTGAAGTTGCGGGCCACGAATTCCTGGCCCAGGGCCTCGCCCAGCTGGCCGTCGACCAGGGTCACGCACTTCTTCCAGCGGGCCTGCTGCCGGGGCACGCCGTGCAGGGTCTTGGAGAAGAAGTCGAAGTTCTCGTTGACGAAGTCCGGCCCCAGGTAGGGCGCCATGGTGCTGGCCAGCTGCCAGCGCAGCAGGGTGCGGATGTCGGCCACCGGCAGGCGCTTCCACTGCCGGCCCAGCGCCTTGTAGAAGGCCGGCTCGCTGACGTTGAACTCGTCCTGCGGGGCCAGGTCTTGCGCGCTTTGGTAGGCGGCGAAATCGAAATCGGGGATCAGGGCCTGCAGCTGCTGGCCCGTGTAGCGGTGGAAGCTCTTGTAGGGGTCGCGCTTGTCGACCACGCTCAGCGAGGCCTTGGCCAGCGCGGTCTCCACGGCCAGCACCAGGCGCGCATGCGCCGCGGCTTGCGGCTTGGCATCGCCCAGCAGCTCGAAGGTGCGGGCCACGTGGGCCAGGAACTTGGCGCGCAGCTCGCGACTCTTGGCGTCGGTCTTGAGGTAGTAGTCGCGCTCGGGCAGGCTCAGGCCGCCGGTGCCGGCAAAGGCGATCTGGCGGGTGCTGTCGGCAAAGTCCTGGCCGGAGCCGAAGCTGAAGAAGAAGCGGGCGTTGTGGGTGTTCTGGTGCAGGGCCGCCAGCACGAAGGGCAGCTCGGACTTGTCCTTCAGGCCCTCGATGCGGCCCATCAGCGGCTTGAGTGCCGCCAGGCCGCTGCGGGCCACCGCCGCCTCATCCATGCAGGCCGCGAAGTAGTCGCCGATCTTGGTCTGCGACTCGCTGCGGACCTCGCCGGGCCCGGCAGGCTGGGCCAGCTTCTCCAGGATGCCCCAGAGGTAGCGCTGGTTGTCGTTGGCCGCCTTGGCGTAGACCGACCAGCGCGCCTGATCGTCCGGGATGGGGTTGTTCTTGTTCCAGCCGCCGCAGGCGTACTGGTAGAGGTCCTCGCAGGGATCGGCCGTGCGGTCCATGGCCGAGAGATCCAGGCTGGGCGTGTAGGGCAGGCTTTGCAGCGGCTGTTCGGCCGGCGGGATCTGCTGGGCCTGGGCCAGGCTGGCCAGGGCCAAGGCGGTGCCCAGGGCGCTCATGCGCCAGGCGGTCTTGCGGGCAGTCTTCATGTTGGGGCAAGCGTGTCTTCTCGAAGGCACGCATTGTGGCGCCTGCATCCGGCCCTGCCGCTCGTCAGGCCGGCGCGATGGATCGGGCTTTTCCCCTAGGCGTCTGCGGGCAGACCTTGGGCAGGGGCGCGATTGGAGCCCAGGACGGCGGGCCGGCCGGCCCGCGCATGCTGCAACAATGCGGGCCAATGAATGCCTCCCGCGTCACCCGTTTCCTGACCCTGCTGGCCTGCACGGCATTGAGCGCCTGCGCCACCGGCCCGCGCGGCCTGCAGATCGACGACAGCCACCGCTCCCAGAACCAGGACAGCCGCGTCCAGCTGCTGGTCCTGCACTACACCGTCGGCAACTTCGACAGCTCGCTCAAGACCCTGACCCAGCCCAGTCCCAAAGGCGGCGATGTGTCGGCCCATTACCTGGTGCGCGACGAGCCGGTGCGCATCTACCGCCTGGTGGACGAGTCCCAGCGCGCCTGGCATGCCGGCGTGAGCCGCTGGAAGAGCTGGGGCAACCTCAACGCGGCGTCCATCGGCATCGAGATCGTCAACCCCGGCCGCGTCGAGACGCCCGCCGGCCCGCGCTATGCGGCCTTCCCGCAGGCGCAGATCGACGCGGTGATCCGCTTGTGCCAGGACATCGTCGCCCGGCACCGGATCCGCCCCGACCGCATCCTGGGCCACAGCGATGTCCAGCCGCAAAGCAAGCAGGATCCCGGCCCCGCCTTTCCGTGGAAGCAGCTGTGGGCGGCGGGCCTGATTCCCTGGCCCGACGAGGCCCTGGTCGCGGCGATTCGGCCGCAGTACGAGCAGGCCCTGCCCAACGCCGCCTGGTTCCAGCAGAAGCTGGCGCAGCACGGCTTCGGCCTGACGCCAAGCGGTCTCTGGGATACCGAAACGCGCAGCGTGCTGGCGGCCTTCCAGATGAAGTACCGGCCCAGCCGCTACGACGGCGAGGCCGACGCCGAGACGGCTGCGCTGCTGGACGTCATCACCCGCCGCGACGGCTTGCGCATGCAGGACGGCAGCCTGCCGCGCTGAAGGCCCCGCATGCCGAGCTCCCTGCTGCGCCGCCTGCTGACCCTGCTGCCCACGCTGCTGGGGGTGAGCCTGGTCGCCTTCGGCCTGATCCGGCTGGTGCCGGGCGACCCGGTCGAGGTGATGATGGGCGAGCGCGCCCTGGACCCGGCCACCCACGCCCAGCTGCTCCATCAGCTGGGGCTGGACGCCCCGCTGCCCGTCCAGTACGGCCGCTACCTGCTGCAGCTGCTGCAGGGCGACCTCGGCCGCAGCCTGGTCAGCCATGAGCCGGTGGCGCAGGAGTTCCTGGCCCTGTTTCCCGCCACGGTGGAGCTGGCCGCCGCCGCCCTGCTGCTGGCCCTGCTGCTGGGCCTGGGCCTGGGCCTGGCCGCCAGTCTCAAGCGCGGCTCCTGGCTGGACCAGGGTGTGATGGGCCTGGCCACCCTGGGCTACTCCATGCCGGTGTTCTGGTGGGGCCTGATCCTGATCATGACCTTTTCAGTGGGGCTGGCCTGGACGCCGGTGACGGGCCGCATTGCCGTCGAGTACGAGGTCGCGCGCGTCACCGGCTTCATGCTGATCGACGCCGCCCTGCACCCCGAGGCCGGTGCCTGGCGCTCTGCCCTGCTGCACCTGCTGCTGCCGGCACTGGTGCTGGGCACCTCCAGCACCGCGGTGATCGCCCGCATGACCCGCTCCAGCATGCTGGAGGTGCTGCAGGAGGACTACATCCGCACCGCGCGCGCCAAGGGGCTGTCGACAGCCCGGGTGGTGCTGCGCCATGCCCTGCGCAATGCCCTGGTGCCGGTGCTGACCGTCGTGGGTCTGCAGACCGGCAGCCTGCTGGCCGGCGCGGTGCTGACCGAGACCATCTTCTCCTGGCCCGGCGTTGGCAAGTGGCTGATCGACGCCATCGCCCGGCGCGACTACCCCGTCGTGCAGGCCGGCATCCTGATCTCCGCGCTGACCTTCATGGCCGTCAATCTGGCCGTGGACCTGCTCTATGGCGTGGTCAACCCGCGCATGCGCCAACGCTGAGCCCGCCATGCCCGCCGCTCCCCCCACTCAAGACCTGACCCCACGCGGCATGCCCCCGCACGGCAACAGCCCGCTGCGGGCCGCCTGGGCGCGCTTTGCGGCCCAGCGCGGGGCGCTCGGTGCCTTGATCCTGTTCGGCCTGGTGGCCCTGGCGGCGCTGCTGGCGCCCTGGCTGGCCCCGCATGATCCGCTGCAGCAGTACCGCGAGCACCTGCTGCAGCCGCCCGCCTGGATGGACGGCGGCGGCCTGCGCTTCCCGCTCGGCACGGACGAACTCGGCCGCGACCTGCTCGCGCGCCTGCTGCACGGCGCACGGGTGTCGCTGGGCCTGGGCCTGGCTTCGGTGGCCCTGGCCCTGATCCCCGGCGTGCTGCTGGGCCTGCTGGCGGCCTTCCATGAGCGCTGGCTGTCACCGCTGGTGATGCGCAGCATGGACGTGCTGCTGGCCTTGCCGGGGCTGCTGCTGGCCATCTGCGTGATCACCATCCTGGGGCCGGGCCTGCTGAACACGGTGATCGCCATCGCCATCGGCGCCCTGCCCGGCACCACGCGGCTGGCACGCGCCGCAGCTCTGGCCGAGAAGTCGCGCGACTACGTGCAGGCGGCGCGCGCCGCCGGGGCTTCGTCCTGGCACCTGATGTTCCGCACCGTGCTGCCCAACTGCGCCGCGCCGCTGATCGTGCAGGCCACGCTGGCCTTCTCCTCGGCCATCCTGGAAGCGGCCGGCCTGGGCTTTCTGGGCCTGGGCGTGCAGGCGCCGACGCCCGAATGGGGCAGCATGCTGGCCACCGCCCGCGACGCCCTGCAGCGCGCGCCCTGGGTGCTGAGCCTGCCGGGCCTTGCCATCCTGCTGACGGTGCTGAGCGTGAATCTGGTCGGCGACGGCCTGCGCGACGCGCTTGACCCCAAGCTGCACCGCGGCTGATCAGCAGGCCGACCGGGCCCCGTCGCCCTGGCCGCGGCCCCGACCCGGATGACGGATGCCGCGAATTCGGCCAAGATGCGCCTGGCCCAGCCTCTTTTTCCCGCCCCATGACGCAGTTCGCCTTCCTCAGCAACACCCGCTTCATGAAACAGCCCATCGCCGCCCCGGCCAGCCAGCCCTACGGCCTGGCCGGCATCGCCTGGGACGGCAGCGTGACCAACCGCCCCGGCGCGCGCTTCGGTCCGCGGGCCATACGCGAAGCCAGCCACATGCTGTGCGACGGCATCCATCCCTTCTTCAACACCACGCCCGACGGGCAGCTGCAGGATCACGGCGACCTGCCCCTGCCCAACACCAGCCTGGACGGCATGCGCGCTGCCATGATGCCGATCATCGCGCCGCTGATCGCGCAGCAGCACATGGTCTGGCTGGGTGGCGACCACAGCATCACCCTGCCCCTGCTGCGCGCCTACCGCGCCCATCTGGGCCGTCCCCTGGCCTGCCTGCATTTCGACGCCCACTGCGACACCTGGGTCGACCATTTCGGCGAGCCCAGCGGCCACGGCACCTGGGTTTACGAGGCCCTGCAGGAGGGCCTGCTGCTGCCCGCCGGCGTGGTGCAGCTGGGGCTGCGCTCCGCCGGTGACCGCGAGGCGCGCGACTACGTGCGCGACCAGGGCGGCCTGATCTATGACGCCCGCCGGCTGCGCGGCCTGGAAAGCCCTGCCCAGCTGGCCGGCGTGCTGGACGAGATCCGCGCCCGCATGGCCGCCCTGGGCCGGCCGCCCATCTATCTGAGCCTGGACATCGACTGCCTGGACCCCGCCTTTGCCCCCGGCACCGGCACGCCCGAGCCCGGCGGCATGAGCAGCAACCAGGTGCTGAGCTTCCTGGAAGAGCTGGTCGACCTGCCCTGGGTGGGCATGGACTGCGTGGAGGTGGCGCCGCCCTATGACCATGGCGAGCTCACCAGCTATGCCGCCGCGCAGTTCGTCTGGACCTACCTCTGCGGCCGGCTGGCTCAGTCCGGACGCTGACGGCAAGACCTGCCCCCGGCGGGCCTGCCGTCCGCGCGCACAATGCGGGGACCGCTCTGACCGCCCCCATGGAACGCTTCCCGATTCGCCGCGCCTTTGCCCTGTGCCAGGCCCCCATCGCCGTCATCGCCGTCATCGCCGGCATGGCCCTCATAGGCTGGGGCTGCGGCCATGCCGCGCCCACTGCCGGCCCGGCGGCCCCGGTGCAAGCCGGCAAGCCCATCGTCTACTGCAGCGAGGCCAGCCCCGAGGGCTTCGACCCGGGCCTGTGGGACAGTACCAGCACCAACAACGCGGTGCGCCAGATCTTCCAGGGCCTGCTGGGCTTCGAGCGCGGCGGCACGGCCCTGGTGCCGCGCCTGGCCGAGCGCTGGACGGTGTCCGAGGATGCGCGGGTCTTCACCTTCGAGCTGCGCCGCGGCGTGCGCTTTCACACGCGGCCCGGGTTCACACCCTCGCGCGAGTTCAATGCGGACGACGTGCTTTTCACCTTCGGCCGCTTTCTGGCGCCCGAGCATCCCTTCAACAAGGCCCTGCCCGGCAACTTCATCTATCCCAACAACCTGGGCCTCGCGAAGCTGGTGCAAAAGCTGGAGAAGCTGGACGAGCACCGGGTGCGCTTCACCCTGCGCGAACCCAACGTGGTCTTTCTCAGCTGGTTCGCCATGCCCTTTGCCGGCATCCATTCGGCCGAGTACGCCCAGCAGCTGCTGCAGCGCGGCGAGCCGCACAAGCTCAACAGCACCCCCGTCGGCACCGGCCCCTTCGCCTTTCGCAGCTATGCCAAGGACGACGTGCTGCGCCTGGAGGCGCATCCCGGCTACTGGGCAGGGCCGGTGCGCACGCCCAAGCTGATCTTCGCCATCGCCCGCGAGCCCAATGTGCGCGTGCAAAAGCTGCTGGCGGGCGAATGCCAGGTCAGCTCGCCGGCCCGCGACATCGACGTGCCGGTGCTCGCGAAGCGGGCCGACATCCAGCTGCTGCAGGTCCAGGCCCTGAACATCAGCTACCTGAGCTACAACCTCGCCCGGGCGCCCACCAACATCCGCGCCGTGCGCGAGGCCCTGGACATCGCCATCGACCGCCCCGCGCTGTTCAAGGTGCTGTTCCCGCGCGGTGACGCCACGCCGGCCACCAGCGCCTTTCCACCGGCCATTCCGGGCTTCGATCCCAGCCTGCGCAACGAGTACGACCCCGAGCGCGCCCGCCGTCTGCTGGCCGAAGCAGGGTTTCCCGAGGGCTTTGCGCTGGACCTCTGGGCCCTGCCCATCGCCCGGCCCACCAATCCCAATGGCCTGCTGCTGGCGCAGATGATCCAGCAGGACTGGGCGCGCATCGGCGTGCAGGCTCGCATCAAGACCTACGAATGGGGCGAGTACCTGAAGCGGGCCAACAAGGGCGAGCACGACGTCTACATGAGCGGCTGGAGCGGCGAAAGCGGCGACGCGGACGAGTTCCTGACCCCCAACCTCAGCTGCGCCGCCAATCGCGGCGGGATCAAGTTCTGCAATGCCGAGTTCGAGCGCCTGATCAACGCCGCCCGCGCCACCCCGGACGCCGCGCGCCGCCATGCGCTTTATGTCGAGGCCCAGCGCATCTTCAAGCGCGAACGGCCCTGGATCCCCTTTGCCCATTCCACGCTCTACCTGCCGGTACGCGCCGACGTGAAGGGCTTCGTGATCAACCCCAACGGCGGGGTCGAATTCGAGAAGGTGTGGCGGGAATGAAGGGAGACGTCGTCCGAGGCGTCGCCCGTGGTCCGCGCCGCTGCGGGCCTGGCCCGCGCCCACCAGCCTGCGCCACCCTGCCCTGCCTGCCGTGAAGGAGCCCCGCATGAACCGACGCCATTTCCTGCAGGCCGCCGCCTCGCTCAGTCCGCTGGCGGCCGCGCATGCCCACGGCGCAACACCTGACCCCGCGCCGGCGCCCCTGCTGCGCCCGCGCCGGCTGCGCCCCGGCGACACGATAGGCCTGATCAGCCCCGCCAATGCCAGCTTCGAGCGCGAGCCCGTGGCCCTGGCCATCGAGGCCATGCAGGCAATGGGCCTGCAGGTGCGCCTGGGCGCGCATGCGCTGGCGCGGCGCGGCCAGTTCGGCGGCAGCGACGCCGAACGCGCCGAGGACATCCACCGCTTCTTTGCCGATGACGGCGTCGCCGGCCTGCTCGCCCTCACCGGCGGCTCGGGCTGCGCGCGCATCGTGGACCGGCTGGACTACGGACTGATTCGCCGGCACCCGAAGTTCTTCGGCGGCTTCTCGGACCTCACCTGCCTGCTCAACGCCATCCATCAGCAGACCGGCCTCGTGACCTTCCATGCCCCCTTCGCGGGCTCCACCTGGACGAGCTTCAGCACCCGCCATTTCCTTGAACTGGTGATGCAGGCCCAGGCACCGCTGCTGCGCAATCCGGCCGGCGAGCGGGGCGACGACCTGGTCCAGGCCCGCGACCGCGCCTGGACGATCCGCGGCGGGCGAGCCCGCGGGCGGCTGGTAGGCGGCAATCTGGCCGTGCTCAGCGCCATGGCCGGTTCGGCCTACTGGCCGGACTTCCGCGGCGCCATCCTGTTCCTGGAAGACATCAACGAGTACATCTACCGGGTCGACCGCATGCTGGCCACGCTGCGCCTGGCCGGCGCCTTCCGGCAGTTGGCGGGCGTGGTGCTGGGCCAGTTCAGCAAGTGCGAGCCGGGCGACGGCAACTACGGCACGCTGACGCTGGACGAGGTCTTCGAGGACTACTTCGGCGCCCTGGGGGTGCCGGTCTACCGCGGCGCGATGATCGGGCACATCCCGCGCAAGTTCACGCTGCCCCTGGGCGTCGACGCCGAGATCGATGCCGACGCCTGCACGCTGCGCATCCTGGAGCCGGCGGTGAGCTGAGGCCAGGCTTCGTGCTGCGGGCCTTCAACGCGGCACGCGCAGCGCACAGGCCGAGGCCGGCAGCGCATACGGGCGTATCAGCGCCGCGTTGCGCCCGCTGCGGCAGTTGGCCTGCAGCGCCTCGTCGAAGCGCTGGAAATCGGCCTCGGAGACCCGGGCGCGCAGCAGCCCGTAGCCATAGCTGATCTCACGCGCGGCCCCGGCCATCTGCAACCCCTGCAGCTGTTCCTGCTTGAGCAAATGCAGGGCCACGCTCTCGTTGATGAACGCCAGGCCCAGCTCGCCGTAGCGGCCGTGGACCAGCTTGCGCAGCACCGTCGCGTTGTCGGGCTCCAGGTGGATCTTCACTGCGGGCCCGTCCTGCAGGATTTCACTGAGCGCGATCGCCGTTCCCGAGGGCCCGTAGACGCCCAGCTCATGCCCCTCCAGGCTTGCCGGCCCTTCATAGCGGTAGCTCTGCCCGCTGCGGCTGAACAGCGCATAACGCGCATTCAGCACGGGGCTGCTGAAGCGGAACAGGCGTTCGCGCTCAGGCGTCTGCAGCAGGGGGAAGAGGCCGTCGAGCCGGCCCGCCTCCGCGTCCGCCTGCGCCCGCCGCCAGGGCAGCAGGCTCACCTCGCATTGCCAGCCCGCGCGCTCGCAGGCCGCGCGCAA
Source organism: Burkholderiaceae bacterium (assembly GCA_041905785.1). Lineage (GTDB taxonomy): Bacteria > Pseudomonadota > Gammaproteobacteria > Burkholderiales > Burkholderiaceae_C > Roseateles_B. Next base: position 51,706 of record JAYRKJ010000004.1, on the reverse strand, counting down.
GACCTCCACCAGGGGTCCGGTGGGCCGCCCCTGGCGTTCGATCACGTAGGGCGGGAAGGACTCGGTGCCAAAGTGCAGCTTCGGCGGCTCGGCCTGCGCGGATGGCGCGCCGGCCAGGACCAGGGTCATCGTCAGGACCAGGGCTTTCATTCGTGCAGCATAGCGTGCGCTCGGGCCCGCCTGGCCTCAGGTCTGGCCCGCCAGCCAGTCGACGATGCGATCCAGCGCCGGCCGGCCGACCCAGGGCGCCGCCTCATCGTTGAGCATCAGCACCAGCACCCAGGGGCGCCCGCGGCGGTCCTGCACCAGGCCGGCCAGCGACACCACATTGCGCAAGGTGCCCGTCTTGAGCCGGGCACGGCCCTGGGCCGGCGATCCCTGGAAGCGGCGGGACAAGGTGCCGTCGAAGCCCGCCAGCGGCAGACCGGCCAGCCAGTCCGGCGCATGGCGGCCCTGCGCCGCCTCGCGGACCACTTCGGCCAGGGTGTCGGCGCTGACGCGCTCGCTGCGAGAGAGGCCGGCCCCGTTGTCCAGCACCAGCTCCGGGGCCTGGATGTGGTGCTCGGCCAACCACTGCCGCAGCGCCTGTGCGGCCCGCTCGGCCGTCGGCAGGCCGGCATCGGCGGCCGACTGCTGGCCCAGGCGCAGGTAGATCAGGCGCAGCTGCACATTGTCGGAGCGCTTGAGCGCTCCGCGCAGCACCTCGGCCAGCGGGCGCCCCCAGTGGGTCTGGAGCACGCGCGCATCGGCCGGCGTCTGGCCGCTGCGCAGCTCGCCGCTCATCGTCCCGCCCAGCGACTGCCACACCTGGCGCACCGTCTCGGCCAGCAGCCACTGGCGGTCCAGGAGCTGCATCGGCTGGCTCACCCGGCATTCGACCGGGAAGCGGCCGCTGAGGGACAGGCGCGGCTTGCCCGCCGCGCCCTGCGCCGGCTCGAAGCGCGGCTGCAGCTGCAGCACGTCCCAATGTCGGCAGGGTGCCTCCGCCAGGCTCAGCCCGCTCGTGTCCACCACCAGCTCGGGCCAGGCCGGCAGCCGGGCGCGCACAGGGCCCTGCGCATCGCTGCTGAGCTCCAGGGTCTGCAGCCCGCCGTCCAGCAGCAAGGCGTCGGGCACGACGTTGTAGGGGAAGTAGGGCGTGTCGTCGAAGTCGGGGGTCTGGAGGTCCGCCCGCTCGGGCAGGAACAGGCTGCGGTCCAGCACCAGGCCGCCGCGCAGCTCCCGCACGCCGGACTGGCGCAGATCGCGCAGGAGCTGCCACAGGGCGGCGCTGTCGAAGTCGGCGTCGCCGCCGCCGCGCAGGAACAGCGGCGCATCCAGCACGCCGTCGCGGGCCGTTGCGCTGCTCAGCAGCTCGGTGCGCGCCCGCGCGTTGGGGCCCAGCTGGTCCAGGGCCGCCGCTGCGGTCAGCAGCTTCATCACCGAGCCCGGCACCATGGGCTTGTCAGCCTGCCAGGCGAAGCCGGCCCGGGGCCGGTCCAGCGGAAAGGCTCGCAGGGCCAGGGCCTCGGGCGGCAGCCCGGCCCGCTTCAGCGCGGCGGCCACCGGCGCCGGCAGCTTGCCGGCCATGCCCTGCGCATGCAGGCTGGCCCCGGCGCCCGCCAGCACCATCACACAGGTCCGGGCGAGGTGAAGGCAGCGGGCGGCAAGCGGTGTTCGAAATGCTTCAGGTCTGCGGTGCATGGACCGCAATGTAGCGCCCGTGCCGGAGGCTCGGGCGGCGTGGCCTCAACGCAGGTAGTCGCTGACGCCGTGGCGGAACTTGTCCTCGAACTGAGACTGGCACTGCTCCCATTCCTCCAGCGTGGAGTCCTGGACGTCCAGACCATCGATTTTGTGGTTCCCAACGATGTTCAGCGGCCTTGCGATGGCGTTCATCGCCGTGCGCCCCAGCGCGGCCACGCGGGCCAGGCCGGTCTCGGTTGTCGCAGTACCAGAGGGCTTGATCAGCTGTGCCATGGTCCACCTCTACGGCGTCAGTGATGGATCCAGTGTGCGCCGCAAGGTCAGCGAACGCCATCGCATTTGGGGCTCAGACGCCCCCTGTTTCAGGGGACCGTCACCTGTTGCAGCGGCATGCCGGCCGACAGGTGTGACCGATGTCTCATCAAGGCCGCGGTTCGACCTGCGTGGCCACGAATTCGCGAATCTGCTCCACCATGGGCTGCACGGCCTTGGGGGCGTCGATGTCGCCGGCCAGCACATGCTGACCTGGCGACTCGCTGTAGTCGACCTCGATCAGCTGCTTGCGCGGGCTGCCGATGCGCTCGAAGGCGGCACGGGCCTCCGCGACGTCGATCACGGTGTCGCGCGGGGACATGAGCATCAGGGTCGGGGCCTGGATCTTGCCGAGCTCGCTGCCGCGCACCCGCTCGACCAGGGCCATCATGGGGAACAAGGCCTCGGTGGGATAGCGGTGGGTCCAGAAGCGGGCCTTGCGCTCGTTGGCCGGCGTTTCCTGGTAGTGCGCGCCCTGGACCAGGCGCGCGATGCCGCGCCCCCAGGGCCAGTTGATGATGCCGGCCTTGGGATCCTTGGGGCCGAAGTTGGGCGAAATCAGCACCCAGCCCGCCACGTCGCGGGCTTCCTCGCGCTGGGCCAGCCAGGCCGCCAGCGTGGCGCCGGTGGACGCGCCCACGATCAGCACCCGTTCGCCGATGCGCTGACCCACCTGCAAGGCCTCCAGCGCATCGGCCTTCCATTGCCCGACGCTGGCCTGGGCCATGGCGTCGCCGGGCAGGCCGTGGCCGGCCAGACGGGTGTAGAAGGTATTGCCGCCCAGGGCCTGCGCCAGGCGCTCGGGCAGGGGCGCCATTTCCTGGCGGGTGGCGGAGAAGCCGTGCAGGTAGACCACGGCCCAGGGCGCGCGCCGGCGACCTTTGTCACCCCAGACGATGTGCTTCTCGGTCTGCGGCGTCAGCGGGCCAAAGCGCGCCTCGCCGGCGGCCAGCTGCGCCTCCAGCGCGTCCAGCTGCTCGGGCAGCTGGATGGGCTTCATGGGCGCGGGCTCCCAGGCGATTTCGCCATTGCGGGGGCCGATGGAGAACGTCAGGCCGCAGGCCAGCAGCACCAGTGCGGCGCCCCAGGCGATGCGGCCGCTGCGGTTCACGCCAGCACCGCGGCCATGGCACTGGCCACGGCTTCCACGTTCTTGGTGTTGAGGCCGGCCACGCACATGCGGCCCGAACGCACGAGGTAGACGCCGAACTCATCCTTCAGGCGGTCCACCTGGGCCGCCGTGAGCCCCGTGTAGCTGAACATGCCGCGCTGGTGCAGGAAGTAGTCGAAATCGCGGTCCGGCAGCTTGGCGGACAGCACCTGGTGCAAAGCGTTGCGCATGGCCAGGATGCGCTCGCGCATCTCCTCGACCTCGCCTTCCCACAGGGCGCGCAGGGCCGGGTCGCCCAACACCTTGGCCACCAGCTGGCCGCCGTGCATGGGCGGGTTGGAGTAGTTGCGACGGATCGTGGCCTTGAGCTGACCCAGCACGTGGCTGGCCTGCTGGGCGTCGGGGCAGACGACCGACAGCCCGCCGCAGCGCTCGCCGTACAGGCTCATGTTCTTGGAGAAGCTGTTGGCGACGAAGAAGGGCAGGCCCGCGTCGGCCATCGCGCGGATCGCAAAGGCGTCCTGCTCCAGGCCCTCGCCATAGCCCTGGTAGGCGATGTCCAGGAAGGGCAGCAGCTCGCGCTGCTTGAGCCAGGGAATCAGGGTGTCCCACTGCACGGGCGTCAGGTCCACGCCGGTGGGGTTGTGGCAGCAGGCGTGCAGCAGCACCACGCTCTTGGGCGGCATGGCCTGCACGGCCTCCAGCAGTGCCTCGAAGCGCACGCCGCCGCTGGCGGGGTCGTAGTAGGGGTAGGTCTTGACCGTGATGCCCGAGCCTTCGAAGACCGCGCGGTGGTTGTCCCAGGTGGGGTCGGAAACGTAGACGGCGCTGTCCGGGAAATAGCGCTTGATGAAGTCGGCGCCGACCTTCAGGCCGCCGCTGGAGCCCACGCTCTGGATGGTGGCCACGCGCCCGGCCTGGAGGACCTCGGACTCACGGCCGAACAGCAGGGCCTGCACCTCGCTGCGGAAAGCGGCCAGGCCTTCCATGGGCAGATAGGGACGGGGGCCGGCGGACTCGACCACCGCCAGCTCGGCCTTGCGCACCGAGTCCAGCATCGGGATGCGGCCGTCGTTGTCGAAGTAGATGCCGATGGACAGGTTGATCTTGCCCGGGCGCGGATCCTTCTGGAAGGCTTCGTTCAGGCTGAGGATGGGGTCGCCAGGGTAGGCATCAACGTGTTGGAACATGGCAGGTAACTCCGGGTCTGAGACAGCCTGCCATTATGCGACCGGGGGCCCGGCGAAGGGCCATGCGGCCCGCGCGCGCCCCCGCCACGGTCTGGCGAGCGCCTTCGTCCCTGATGAGGGGAGGCTTGCCCTGCGTCCCGCACGGGAGCCGGGTGTTCGGCGCCGAGTCTATGCCAGGGTCCGGCCGCGTCCGCGTGCCGAAGGGCACCCGTCGCGCCGCCTTGCGCACGGCAGCGCCGGTTCCGCGCTCAGGCCGGCATCCGGTCCTGTGCGAACCAGTGCGCAAAGCGCCCATGCGGGTGCGACCAGGCCAGCGCCTGGGGCGCCGCGCCGGCGCGCCGCCATTGCCAGAGCGTGGCGCTGCCGGCAGAGAGGCCCTCGGGACGCGGTGGCAGGGCGACATCGGCCGGCCAGTCGCTGAAGGCCAGGGCCTCGGCCGACAGCCACCACAGGCCGCGGGACGCCATCAGCCGCTCCAGCCGCCGCAGATGCCGGGCGCGGTCGGCCTCCTGGAAGTAGTACAGCACCCAGCTGTTGAAAAGAAGGGGCTGCACGCCCGCCGGCAGTTGGTCCAGCCAGGACTCCAGCGCGGCCAGGCCGTCGGCGGCCGCCTGCACCGGCCAGGCCTGCGCGCGCGCCACGTCAAGCGCGGACTGCAGGCGCTCGCGGCGTTCATGGTCGTGGGGCCACAGGCAGGCCAGCAGCCAGCGCGCATCGGCCGCGTCGGCCGGCCGCAGCGGCTGCAGGTCCACGCCCAGGCGCCGGACCAGCTCGAAGCCCGCGTCCCGCTGCGGCAGCCGGCCCTGCCATCGGCAGCTGATGGAGGGGCGCCACGCCTCGGGCGCGGCACCCGCGTCCAGGCAGCGGCCGTCCTCGGCCAGGTAGCGGTAGCGGTAGGCGTCGACGCCCAGGTTGAGGCCGGCGCTGCAGCCGAAGTCGAACAAGGCCAGACGCCGCCGGCCGCCCATGCGCGCCAGGTGCTGCAAGGCCGGCCACAGCAGCGCGCAGCGGCCGATCTCGTTGGTCTGCGTGGCGCGCCGCCGCAGCAGGTCGCGCAGGCTGGCCTCATGGCCCTGCACGAAGTCCGCGAGCACGCGGCCCAAGGCTGCGTCCGGCACGCGCCCACCGCCGACCGAAGGGAAGTAGCAGGCCAGCGCCGAATCCGTGTCCTCCATCACCAGCGCATGCAGGGCCGCCAGGTAGAGGTTGGGCCGTGCCTGCTCGGGCGGTGCTTCGTCCAGCAGCGCAAGCAGGGCGGGCTGCCCGGCCAGCGCACGACTCAGGGCCTGGTAGAGCGGATCCTCGGGGCAGTCCTCGGCCGCGAACCTGCGGAACAGGGGCGCCCAGTCGGCGCCGCCCGGCCGCGGCGCGAGGGCCGGTGGCGTGGTGGAGTCAGGCGAGGAAGACATGCCGTCAGCATAGGTCCGCACCCATCGCAAGACAGTCGGGTACCCGACAATTCATGCATGCAGCCCCCCCGCATCACGCGCACGCGCTCCGGGCCGTCCCGCCGCCCGCGGCCGGAGCTGCGCAGCGCATTTGCCACCGTGCTGGCGGCCCTCGAGCCGGGCCTGGACCTGCGCCTGGACGAGCGCCGCTGGCAGGCCTTGGGGCCGCTGCTGCGTCTGCAGCGCCTGGACGCCGGTCAGTGCGCCCTGCTGCAGGGGCATCTGCCGCAGGCCTTCTACGCGGTAGTGGACGGCGAGATCGAGGCCCGTTTCAGCGGTCTGGACGGCCAGGTCTCGGTGCTGGAAGGCGTGCGCCCGCCGCGGCTCTTCGGCCTGGCCGGCTTTGTATGCCGCCAGCCTTCGCGCTATGAAGCCGTCGCGCTGCGCCAAAGCCTGCTGATCGCGATCGGCCCGGCCGCCTACACCTGGCTGATGGACGAGCTGCCGGGCTTTGCGCGGGCCCTGATGCGCGAATTCGCCGGGCGCTATGCCGGCACGCTGGGCCTGCTGGCGGCTTCGCGCCACGCCACGGCGGCCGAGCGTCTGCTGCTGGGCCTGCAGCAACTCGACCAGGAACGCGGCGAAGCACTGGCTGATGCGCCCGGCTGGCGTCGGCTGCAGGCCAGCCAGGCCGAGCTGGCCGCCCTGGCCAACGTCTCGCGCCAGACCGTCAACGAGTGGCTGCGCCAGCAGGCCGCCCAAGGACGCTTGCGCCAGGGCTACCGCTGCATTCTCTGGCGCCCGACGCCAAAATAAGTGCCACGTTGAAGACCACGATTGCAGCGGACCTCGCCCGTCGGCGTCGGCCGGTCCTCGGCAAGCCGGAACTCAGCCGCCCAGCGCCGCCTCGATGTCGGCCCGCAGCGATTCCGGCGCGTCGTTGGGCGCATAGCGCCGGATCACGCGGCCATCGCGTCCGACCAGGAACTTGGTGAAGTTCCACTTGATGGCCTGCGTGCCCAGCAGGCCCGGTTTTTCCTTCTTGAGCCATTGCCAAAGGGCATGGGCGCTATCGCCATTGACCTCCACCTTGCTCATCATCGGGAAGCTGACACCGTAGTTGACCTCGCAGAAGGAGGCGATCTCCTCGTTGCTGCCGGGATCCTGCCCGCCGAACTCATTGCTGGGAAAGCCGACCACCACCAGGCCGCGGGTGCGGTAGTCGTGCCAGAGCTGCTCCAGGCCCTTGAACTGCGGCGTGAAGCCGCACTCGCTGGCGGTATTGACGATGAGCAGCACCTTGCCGTGCTGGGCCGAAAACGCAAAGTGCTGGCCGTCGATGGAGGTGGCGCTGAAGTCGTAGATCGTCTGTTGTGCCATGGCAAGCTCCTGTGGGGAAAGCGGATATTAGCCCCGGCGCTTCTCCAGCGCAGCCAGCAGGGCCGCGCCGACGATGCACAAGCCCCCCAGGGCCGTGCGCAGGCCGACGCTGCCGCCCCCCCAGGCCAGCGAAGACAGGGCCGCGAAGGGCACCTCGCACAGCATCACGATGGCCGTGACATTGGCCGGCAGCCGCGCTGCCCCATATTGCAGCGACAGGTTGGAGAGGAAGAACAGCACTGACATGCCGGCCAGAGGCAGCAGCCACAGCGGCGAGGCCAGGCTCGGCCAGGGCACCAGGCCCTGGCCTGCCATCACGCCTGCAGCCAGCGCCGACACCAGCACGCCGCCGCTGAACATGGCCAGGGCCCGGGCTTCCGGGCTGCGGCCGGCCTCGCGGCGCAGCATCACGTTGTTGAGCGCAAAGGCCATGCCGCCCAGCACGCCCAGCCAGTCCGAAAGACTGGCCGGCAGGGGCAGGCCGCCGCCCGCTGGCGCCAGCACCGCCGCCGCGCCGCCCAGGGCCAGGACCATGCGCAGCAGGGCCAGGCGGGTCAGGTGCTCGCCCAGGATCAAGCGCGCCAGCAGCACCGCCCACAGCGGCATCAGGTAGAACAGCAGCACCACCCGGACCACGTCACCGGTGGCCACGCCCCAGTTGAAGAAGGTGTTGGTGGTCCCGGCGGCCACCATGACCAGCCACAGCGAAGGCGTGCCCAGCAACTCGCGCCAGGCCTGTCGGCGCAGCGCCAGGATGACCAGCCAGGACAAGGTGTAGAAGCCCACGGTGGCCCACAGGGGGTGCAGCCCGGCCGCCTGGAACTGCCGAAAAGGCCACCAGGACAGGCCCCAGACCAGGGCGTTGAAGATCAGGCCGAGAAATGCCATGCAACAGGAGGACAGGCCCCGGTGGATGCGAGGACCGGGAGAACGGGAGAACGGGAACCGGGCGAGGTCCGGCGAAAGGAGTCACGACGAATGGGGTCAGGTCATGCCCCCTTGCCGCAGTCCGGCTGGCGGTGCCATGTCACTGCTTACAGGGCATGGGTTGGCTCGCTGCAACAACCCCTTGAAATCCATTGGAAAGCCGACACACTGCCGGCCCACAATGCCCAGGGTTTATAGCATGGTGTTCCGAGGGGGAAGCCACTCCAATCGGGACGCTGTCCGGCCGGCCTGCGGGAGGCCAGCCGCCCTTTGATGAGCCTCATGAACTAGGGAGAGCCTGACTTGGACCACTTGGCCTGCTTGACCCCGGCTGATCTGCAAGCCAACCCGGCGCCCGCGCTGGCCGCCTACCGTTGGCGCCTGCTGGCCCAGGGGGATTCCTGGTTCAGCTTTGCAGCGGCGCAGACGAACGCGCATGCCAATCTGCTGGAAGAGTTGGTGTTCCGGGACAAGGCCGTGGCCATCAACTGCGCCGGCCAGAGCAATGCCTTGAGCCACATGGTCGACCTGGAGTCGGCCCCGGATTTCGTACGCCTGCTCAGCGCCCCGGAGGCCCCGGGCTGGGACGGCATCCTGCTGTCGGTAGGCGGCAATGACCTGGTCAAGGCCGCGCAGACGCCGGCCCATCTGCCCGATGGCGAGCCCGTGGCGCTGCACCTGCGCCTGCTGCGCCGCCAGACTGAATGGGGCCCGCCGTCCGCGGGCGTCGCCCGCTATTTCTCCGAGCCGGGCTGGGCCACCTACGCCGATTACCTCAGTGCCAATCTGCGCCACCTGCTGAGCCTGCGCGATCAGGGCAACTCGGCTGGCAAGCCGGTCTTCATGCACAGCTACGCCGTGCCCATGCCCCGGCCGGCCGGGGCGGAAGACGCCTCCGGCCCCTGGCTCTATCCGGCGCTCAAGGCCTATGCCATCCCAGCCGCGGACTGGGCGGCGGTCAGCCGGCTGATGGTCTACCACCTGGCCCAGCTGCTCAAGCGCCTGGCCGCGGACCAGCAGCTCTACCCCGGCCTGCACGTCTTCGACTCCACCGCCGTGCCCCTGGCCCTGGCCGCCCCCGGCTCCAGCGGCAACAGCGGCGACTGGTTCAACGAGATCCATCTCAACCACAGCGGCTGCTTCAAGATCGCCCGCGCCTGGAGCGAGCACATCGAAGGCGTACTCAACGGGAACACGGGCGGGAAGAAGAAGGCCTGAGCCGGCGGACCGCGCTGCCGGCAAGACGAGGGGGCGCCTGCGGCGCCCCTTTTGGCTGACGGCGCGGCGCCGACCTCAGTGCTTGTCGGAGCGGGCGATGGCCAGCAGGCGCTGCACTTCCTCTGCGTGCTGGACGCAGTTGTTGCGGTGCCAGCGCTGGATCAGCCACATGGTGGACGCCACGACCAGGCCGAAGATGGTGATGGCCCCGAAGGCCGACATGCCGACGCGGGTCATGCCGGTGTACAGCGCGCCCAGGCCCAGGATGCAGGCCTGCTCGTTGAAGTTCTGGACCGCGATGGAGCGGCCGGCGCCCATCAGGTTGTGGCCGCGGTGCTGCAGCAGGGCGTTCATGGGGACGACGAGGTAGCCGCCGATGCCGCCCAGCAGGATCAGGAACGGAGCCGCCACCCACACGTTGTGGATGAAGTTCATGAAGATCACCAGCAGGCCCATTGCGATACCCAGCGGCACCACGGCCGTGGCCTTGTCCAGGCGCATGAGCATGGAGGCGACCACCGCCCCGGCGGCGGTCCCGATGGCCACGACCCCGACCAGGCTGGAGGCCTGCGTCGTGCCATAGCCCAGGGCTGCCAGGGCCCAGGCCAGCACGATGTAGCGCAGGTTGCCGGACACGCCCCAGAACAGGGTGGTGGTGGCCAGCGAGATCTGCCCCAGCTTGTCCTGCCACAGCCGCGAATTGCAGCTGGCGAAATCGCGCACCAGGTAGAGCATGTCGCGGCCCATGGGCTGCAGCTCGGTGTCGGTGCGCGGAATGCGCAGATTGAAGGCGGCAGCCAGGGCGTACAAGGTCACCAGGGCCGCGATGGCGGCCTCGGCGGGGGTGTCGATGCCGGTGTCGATCAGGGGAAAGTCCAGCGCCAGCAGCTTCGGAGCCATGTGCTGCCCGACCAGCTGGCCGCCCAGCAGCACGCCCATGATGATGGAGGTGATGGTCAGCCCCTCGATCCAGCCATTGGCCTTGACCAGCTGGGATGGGGGCAGCAGCTCCGTGAGGATGCCGTACTTGGCCGGCGAATAGGCGGCCGCTCCGAGCCCCACCACAGCGTAGGCCAGCAGCGGGTGCAGGCCCGTCAGCATCAGCAGGCAGCCCACGACCTTGACGCTGTTCGAGATGAACATCACCCGGCCCTTGGGCACGGCATCAGCAAAGGCGCCGACGAAGGGCGCCAGCACCACGTAGAACAGCGCGAACATGGGCACCAGGGCCGCGCGCTGCCATTCCGGAGCGCCGCCGCTGCGCAGCAATTCCACGGCAGCGACGAACAGCGCGTTATCAGCCAGCGAGCTGAAGAACTGCGCCGCCATGATGGTGTAGAAGCCTTTTTTCATGGACCCGAGCTTGTGAATGCCTGTCTTATCGAAGCAAAGGAGAGAAAGCCGTGCCCCCGTAAACGCCTCACAAAACTTCACAAGCGGGCCATGCTGCGGCGGGTTTATAGCACGCACACCTGCGAGGGGCATGACGTCAGGGGGCGCCGCAGGGCCCGGCGGCCGCAATCCTGCGCGCGGCTGGCGAGGGCCGGGCGGGCTGCGCGGCAGCGCGCACGGCTCGCACCGCCCTTGCAGTGCTCCTAGGGCAAACCCTGGGGCTTTGCTGCCACAATGGAGGCCATGCCGCGCCCCATCCAAGCCCTGATCCATTCCGCCCATCTGGCCCACAACCTGGCCCGCGCCCGCGCCTGCACCCCCGACGCCCAGGTCTGGGCCGTGGTCAAGGCCAATGCCTACGGCCATGGCATCGCCAACGTCTTCGAGGCCTTCCGCAGCGCCGACGGCTTCGCGCTGCTGGACCTGGATGAGGCCCAGCAACTGCGCGAGCTGGGCTGGCGCGGCCCCATCCTCTTGCTGGAAGGCTGCTTCGAGGCCCGCGACCTGGAGCTGTGCTCGCGCCTGAAGCTCTGGCATGCCGTGCACTGCGAGCAGCAGATCGACTGGCTGGCCATGCACAAGACCCACGAACCGCACCGCGTCTTCCTCAAGATGAACAGCGGCATGAACCGCCTGGGCTTCAGCCCCCAGGCCTTCCGCGCCGCCTGGACCCGGCTCAACGCCCTGCCCCAGGTCGACGAGATTTCGCTGATGACCCACTTCTCCGACGCCGACGCCAAACGCTTCGGCGAGGACGGCATCGCTCACCAGATGGACGTCTGGACCGCCGCCACCCATGACTTGCCGGGTGAGCGCTCGCTCTCCAACAGCGCCGCAACGCTTCGATACAACCAGCGGCCCGAGGTCCGGGCCGACTGGGTGCGCGCCGGCATCATGAGCTACGGCGGCGTGCCGGACTACCCGGAGCACGACATGGCTCACTGGGACCTGCTGCCGGGCATGAGCCTGCGGGCCAAGGTCATCGGCGTGCAGCAGCTGCAGCCTGGTGATTCCGTCGGCTACGGCAGCACCTTCGTGGCCGAGCGGCCCATGCGCGTCGGCACCGTGGCCTGCGGCTATGCCGACGGCTACCCCCGTCATGCCGGCAGTGGCACGCCGGTGCTGGTGGACGGCCAGCGCAGCGTGACCGTCGGCCGCGTCTCCATGGACATGCTGGCCGTCGATCTGACGGCCCTGCCCGAAGCTGGCTACGGCTCGGAGGTGACGCTCTGGGGCCAGAGCAGCAAGGGCCCCCGGCTCTCCATCGACGAGGTGGCCCGCGCCGCCGGCACCATCGGCTATGAGCTGATGTGCGGCGTCACGCGGCGGGTGCCGGTGCAGGTGGAGCATCAGCAGGCCTGAGCCGCTCATTGGCGCCGCCGATGCCGCCGGTCCTGCGCTGCTGCAGACCAGCGAAGTCTGGCTGCAAGCTGTCGCGCCAGGCTTGGCTTGGCGGCGCCAGGCATTAGGCTACAGGCTGAGGACATCGGGTTCCTCGACCACAAGGAGCACACATGAGCAGCATGAGCAGTGAGCTGGAACGCCTGGCGGAACTGCATCGCCAAGGCCAGCTGAGCGACGAAGAGTTCGCCCGCGCCAAGGCTCGCATCCTGCAGGGCGAGCCGTCCGCCAGCGGCGGCTTCAGCGCCAGCCCCTCGTCCAGCCAGGTCCTGCGCCGCAGCCGCAATGACCGCTGGCTGGGCGGCGTCTGTGGCGGCCTGGGCCGCATGACCAATGTGGAATCCTGGATCTGGCGCCTGCTCTTCGTGCTGACCAGCCTCTGCGTCGGCGGCGGCCTGCTGGTCTACCTGCTGCTGTGGATCTTCGTGCCGGAAGAATGAGCGACGCCGTGCGCTGCGGGGCCCGGGCGCTGCCGGCCATCCACCCGGGATGCCCTGCGCCCGAAGCCTTCAAGGCTCTCTATGACACGACGGGCTGGGGCCCCGCGCTGCGGCCGGCCGGCTTTTACGCGCAGGCCCTGGCCGGCAGCTGGGCCCAGGCCTGCGCCTGGGACGGCGAACGGCTCTGCGGCTTCGCGCGCGTGATCTCGGACGGCTGCCTGCACGCCTTCGTCACCGAAATGATCATCGCGCCGGACTGGCAGGGCCAAGGCCTGGGCGCGCTGCTGTTGGACGACCTGGTTCAGCGCTGCCTGGCCGCCGGCATCACCGACATCCAGCTCTTCTGCGCGCGTGGCAAGCTGGACTTCTACCGCAAGCAGGGCTTCGAACCGCGGCCGGTGGACGGCCCGGGCATGCAGTACATGGGCCGTCCTTGAACGCCGCGCTTCATTGCGGGCGGGTGGCCACGTAAATGCTGCCCAGGCACAGCCCCATGCCGGCCAGGGACAGCAGCGTGGGCACCCAGCCTTCCAGCAGGGCCGAGATGGCCAGGGCGATGACCGGGATGATCACGCCGGTCAGCGCCGCGCGGGCGGGCCCCTGGCGCTGCGCCAGCTTGAAGTACATCACGAAGGCGATCACCGAGCCCGCCACAGCCAGGTAGAGCAGGCTCAGCAGGTAGCTGGGCTGCATGCTGAAATGCCAGCCGGTGCCATTGGCCAGCGAGAGAGCGGCCAGGAATACGGCGCCATAGCCCATGCTCCAGGCCAGCACCGGCACCAGGGGCAGGCCGCGGCGGGTGAGCGTGAGCGTCAGCACATTGCCTGCGCAGGCGCACAGCACGGCCAGCAGCCCCAGGCCCAGGCCCAGGGCCGCCGTGGGTCGCGCCCCGGTGGCGGCGATCTCGGGCCAGAAGATCATCACCACCCCCGCCACCCCGCCGCTGGCCGCCAGCAGGAAGCGCCGGCTGACGTTCTGTCCAAAGAACAGGCGACCGGAGAAGGCATTGCCGAAAACCATCAGGCAAAAGAGCACGGCCACCAGCCCGCTGGGGATGTGGCGCTCGGCCTCGTAGACCGAGAAGTAGTTGCCGCTGTACTGCACGATGCCGGTGGCCAGCATCAGCCCGTGGGCGGATCCGGGCAGACGCAGCCCCTCGCCCCGCCAGCGGGCCAGGCCGGCCAGCATCAGCGCCGCCAGCGCAAAGCGCCAGGCTACCGAGTTCAGCACCGGCACGCCGCTGTCGAGCTGGTAAAGGATCACGTGCCAGGTGCTGGCCCAGATCAGGGTGGGGCCCCAGAACAGCCAGCGGGAAGACAGGCCCGGCGCTGCCGGCGCCAGAGTGGCGGTCGTACTCATTCGCGTTCCAAATGAAAAAAGACGCGCCGACGGGGCGCGTCCCTGCTGATTTCACCGCGGGCCAGCCGCCCTGGGCGACCCGTTTCTTGCGGCCGTGCCAGGTTTCAGGCCGCGCGCTTGAAGGTGGCCAGCAGGGTGCCGGCGGCGATGAAGAGGCTGCCGAAGACGCGGTTCAGCGCCTTGATGTGCTCGGCGCTGCGCAGGGCCGACAGCACCTTGGCAGCCAGGGCCGTGTAACCAGCCATGACGACCAGATCGGTGAAGCACAGCGTGGCGCCGATCACCGTGTACTGGGGGGTGAGGCTCTGGTGCAGGTCCAGGAACTGCGGCACCACCGCCAGCAGGAACACCGTGCCCTTGGGGTTGACGGCGTTGATGGCCCAGCCGCGCAGCACCAGCTGGCGCAGGCTGACCGAGCGGACCTCGCCCGGCTCGCTGGCCGCCACCAGGGGCTTGGCCGGTGCGCGCCACTGCTGCACGCCCAGGTAGACCAGATAGGCCACGCCCAGCCACTTGACCAGGGCGAAGCCGAAGGACGAGGCCGCGATCAGGGCGCCCAGGCCGGCGCCCACCAGCACGATCTGGGTCAGGATGCCCAGCACCAGGCCGAAGGTCGTGAAGTAGCCGCGCCGGAAGCCATGGTTGAGCCCTGAACTCATGGCCGCAATGGCGCCGGCACCCGGCGACAGGCTGATGGCCCAGGAAGCGGCGAAGAAGCCCAGCCAGGTCGAGAATTCCATGTCAATACTCCAGCAACGGCCTCGCCCCGAGACAGCAGGGGCGACGGCGAACCGTGGTTGTAGCACTTTGTGCGGGTTTCTGCTGAGGGCGATGGACGCACAGCGGCACCAGGCCCGTGAACGGCGGGGACAGCGCCGCCAGCCACGCCACAATCCCGGCCATGGCCAAGGAAAAAACCATCTACAGCTGCAGCGAATGCGGCGGCAGCAGCCCCAAGTGGCTGGGCAAGTGCCCGCATTGCGGCGCCTGGAACACGCTGATCGAGACCGTGGCCGAGCCCTCGGGCGGCAAGAACCGCTTCCAGGCCCTGGCGCGCAGCCAGCCCGTGGCGACGCTGTCCGAGATCGAGGCCAGTGACTACGAGCGCACGCCCACCGGCCAGGAGGAACTGGACCGGGTGCTGGGCGGCGGCATCGTGGCCGGCGGCGTGGTGCTGATCGGCGGGGATCCCGGCATCGGCAAGTCCACCCTGCTGCTGCAGGCCGTGGACGCGCTGAGCCAGCAGTGCAAGGTGCTCTATGTGACCGGCGAGGAATCCGGCGCCCAGGTGGCCATGCGGGCGCGACGCCTGGGCCTCTCGGGCGCCCAGGTGCGGGTGCTGGCCGAGATCAACCTGGAGAAGATCCTCGCCACCATCGAGGTCGAGGCCCCGGCCTTCTGCGTGATCGACTCCATCCAGACGCTCTACTCCGACCAGCTCTCCTCCGCTCCCGGCTCAGTGGCCCAGGTGCGCGAGTGCGCCGCGCAGCTGACCCGCACCGCCAAGGCCGGTGGCTGTGCCATGGTGCTGGTCGGCCATGTCACCAAGGAAGGGGCGCTGGCCGGGCCGCGGGTGCTGGAGCACATCGTGGACACCGTGCTCTATTTCGAGGGCGACACCCACAGCAGCTTCCGCCTGGTGCGGGCCATCAAGAACCGCTTCGGCGCGGTCAACGAGATCGGCGTCTTCGCGATGACCGACAAGGGCCTCAAAGGCGTGGCCAACCCGAGCGCCATCTTCCTCTCCACCCACGGCGAACCGGTGCCGGGCTCCTGCGTGCTGGTGACGCTGGAGGGCACGCGCCCGCTGCTGGTGGAGCTGCAGGCCCTGGTCGACGCGGGCGGCCCCAGCCCGCGCCGGCTCTCGGTCGGCCTGGACCGTGACCGCCTGGCCATGCTGCTGGCCGTGCTGCATCGCCATGCCGGCGTCTCCACGGGGGACCAGGACGTCTTCGTCAATGCCGTCGGCGGCGTGCGCATCAGCGAGCCGGCCGCCGACCTGGCCGTGCTGCTGGCCATCCAGAGCAGCCTGCGCGGCAAGGCCCTGCCTCGGGGCTTCTTCGCCTTTGGCGAGGTGGGCCTGGCCGGCGAGGTGCGGCCGGCACCGCGCGGCCAGGAGCGGCTCAAAGAAGCCGCCAAGCTCGGCTTCAGCGTGGCCGTGGTGCCCAAGGCCAATGCGCCCAAGAAAGCGATCGAGGGCCTGACCGTGCATGCGGTGGACCGCATCGAAGACGCCATCGCGGTGATCCGGGGGCTTTGATCGCGGCCCGGCCGGGGGAGCGATCCCTTCAGTGCCCGCCGGCGCCCAACAGCAGTCGGCCGGCGCGCTTGCTGGCGTACATGGCGTCATCGGCGGTCTTCTTGAGGCTGCGCTCGTCCTCGCCGTCCTCGGGATAGAGCGCCAGGCCCAGTGAGCAGGTCAGCTCCAGGCGCAGCTCACCCAGCTGCAGGGGCTGGGCCACCAGGTTGTAGATCTTCTCGGCGACCAGGCGGGCGCTGTCCCGGCTGACCGGGCCGCACAGCAGCACCAGGAACTCGTCCCCGCCGATGCGCCCCACCACGTCGGTCTCGCGCACCGCGGCCTTCAGCCGCCGCGCCATGGCCTGCAGCAGTTCGTCACCCACCGCATGGCCGTGGACATCGTTGACGGGCTTGAAGCGGTCCAGATCGACCAGGATCAGGCCGAGGCTCTCGCGGTAGCGCCGGGCATGCGCCAACGCCTGCAGCAGCCGCTCGGAGAAATGGGCGCGGTTGGCCAGCTCGGTCAGCGGGTCGTGTCGGGCCAGGAAGTGGATCTGGGCCTCCGACTGCCGGCGCGCATCGATGTCCGAGAGCGTGCCGATCATGCGCAGCGGCTCTTCCAGCCCGTCCCGTTCGACGATGCGTCCGCGCGCCAGCAGCCAGCGCCAGCCGCCGTCCTGCGTCCGCACGCGGTATTCGACCTCGAAATTGCCCGAACCGCTCTTGAGGCTGCTGCGCAGGCGCTGCTGCAGGGCCTGCTGGTCCTCCGGATGGACCAAGGGCAGCAGCTGCTTGTAGCGCGGTTCGACCGAACTCAGCGGCCAGCCCATCAGGCCCTTCCAGCGCGCGGTCGTGACCAGGCGATCGGTCCGCATGTCCCAGTCCCAGACGCCGTCGCCCGCCCCTTCCAGCGCAAAGGCCCAGCGCTGCTCGCTCTCGCGCAAGGCCCGCGTCATGCGCGCGGCCAGCGCCTGCGCCCGCTCGCGAGCGCCCGCCAGGGACCAGGCCAGCAGGGCCAGCAGCAGGCTGCCCAGGACGCCGATCAGGGCCTCGGTGCGGGGCTCGGCCAGGCCGGCCAGCGGCGCGTAGTCCTCATGGACGTCCAACAGCAAGGTCCAGGACCAGCCGCCGATCCAGAGGCGTTCCTGGCGCTGCCGCAGGACCGGCGCCTGCGCCAAGGTCGGCTGGTAGAGCGGGGACAGGGCCTGCGAGGCATCGCCATCGAAAAGCCGCAGGCTCAGCCCGCGCGGCATCTGCGCCTGCAGGGGATCCATCAGGGCGGCGATGGCCACGGGCGCAAGCACCCAGGACTCCAGGCGCCGGCTGCCATCGCTGAGCGGCCGGAACACGGCGTGGACCAGCACGAAGCCCGGCCCCCGCCCCAGCCGCCAGCTGCGCAGGTCCAGCTGGGGGCTCAAGGCCACCTGCCCGCTCTCACGGGCACGCTGCAGTACCGGCTGCAGGCTGGCCTCGCGCCACAGGTCCGCCGGCTGTCCCAGCGGGCCTGGGCCGGGCAGCAGCGGGCCCAGCGGTGCGCGCGGCATGACGTCGTCGCCCGCCATGCGGCCGGGCAGCCAGCGCACCAGCGCCAGCCCTTCCAGGCCGGCATGCTCGATGCCCAGCGGCATGGCCTCGAGAAAACGTCCCAGCAGGGCGTCGTCCAGTGCCGCAGCGCCGCACTGTGCATGGGTCTGCGCGAGGGCGTGCACGGTGGAGAGGATCTGCTGCAGAGCGTCCATGCGGTAGCTCAGGCGCTGGCCGGCGGCACGCAGGGCGGCGTCGATGTCGCGTCGCAGCACCACCTCCGCTTCCTGCCGCTCACGCCACCACAAGCCCAGACTCAGCGCCAGGCCCAGCAGCAGCACTGCCCAGGGCAGGGCGCGCGCCAGCGGCGGGTTCCCGTGCAAACGGGCCCGCCAGCGCAGCAGACGCCGCCCCAGACTCACGGGGCACCTCGTCCGCTCAGTCCCGCCCTGCGTTCAGCCATGCACCACCTCCCGGGTCGCGCCAACACACCGGCATGGCGTCCGGGCCTGCTGGCCGGGGCGCCGTCGCACAGAATACGCCTGTCCCCGCCACAACCCAAGCCGACGATGACCCAGACCCAAGCCGCCGCCCGGCCCGGATTTGCCGGGCGCTTCCCCACGCCCTACCTCGCCGTGATCTTCACCAGCCAGCGCAGCGCCCCGGATCCGGCCTATGACGCCATGGCCGAGGCCATGGTGGAGCTGGCCGCCCGGCAGCCGGGCTATCTGGGCGCGGAAAGCGCACGCGGGGCCGATGGCCTGGGCATCACCGTGTCGTACTGGAGGGACGAAGCCGCCATCGCCGCCTGGCGCGCCGAGTTGCGTCACCAGGCGGCCCGCGACACCGGCCGGCAGCGCTGGTACAGCCACTACGAGCTGCGCGTGGCCCGGGTGGAGCGCGCCTACGGCTGGGACGAGCAGGACGGCCCGGCCGATCCGCTGCAGAGAGCTGGCGCATGAACGCCGCCGTGGGCATGGTGCTGGCCCTGGCCGCCCTGCTGGGGGGCGGGCTGCTGCTGGGCTGGCAGGGCGTGATCCTTGCGCTGACGGTGATCGTGTTCTGGCTGCTGCTGCAGTTCAGCCGCCTGATGCGGGTGATGCAGGCGGCCAATGCGGCGCCCGTGGGCCGCGTCGACAGCGCCGTGATGCTGCAGTCGCGCCTGCGCCAGGGCATGAAGCTGATGGACGTGCTGCCCCTGACGCGCAGCCTCGGCGTCAAGGTCGAAGGCAGGGACGACGCCTGGGCCTGGACCGATGCCGGCGGCATCCGCCTGGAGTTGCAGTTCCACAGGGGAGCGCTGCAGCAATGGGAGCTGCTGCGAGTGCCGGAGCAGGCGGCTGAAAGCGCGGAGGCAAGGGGCGGTGCGGCATAGAATCCCCGGGTCAACCCTCAAGCCCACGAGCAAGGAGCCCCCATGTCCATGGACGATCGCGACGGCAAGATCTGGATGGATGGCCAGCTGGTCGACTGGCGCGATGCCAAGATCCATGTGCTGAGCCACACCCTGCACTACGGTTGCGGCGCCTTCGAGGGCGTGCGCGCCTACAAGACGCCCCAGGGCACGG
Organism: Burkholderiaceae bacterium; assembly: GCA_041905785.1. GTDB lineage: Bacteria > Pseudomonadota > Gammaproteobacteria > Burkholderiales > Burkholderiaceae_C > Roseateles_B. The sequence goes on along the minus strand of JAYRKJ010000004.1, from coordinate 32,569 downwards.
CCATCTTCCGCCTGCGCGAGCACACCGAGCGCCTGTTCAACAGCGCCAAGATCCTGCGCATGAAGATCCCCTTCACGCTTCAGGAGGTCGAGGAGGCGCAGAAGGCCGTCGTGCGCGAGAACAAGCTGGAAAGCGGCTACCTGCGCCCGCTGACCTGGATCGGTTCCGAGAAGCTGGGCGTCAGCCCCAAGGGCAACAAGATCCATCTGATGGTCGCCGCCTGGGCCTGGGGCGCCTACCTGGGCGAGGAAGGCATGAAGCGCGGCATCCGCGTCAAGACCAGCTCCTACACGCGCCACCACGTCAACATCACGATGACGCAGGCCAAGACGGTGTCCAACTACACCAACAGCATTCTGGCCAATATGGAAGCCACGGACGACGGCTACGACGAGGCCCTGCTGCTGGACGCTTCAGGCTTCGTCTCCGAAGGCGCGGGCGAGAACCTCTTCGTGATCAAGAACGGCGTGGTCTACACGCCCGACCTCTCGGCCGGCGCGCTCAACGGCATCACCCGCAACACCATCTTCCACATCTGCCAGGACCTGGGCCTGAAGCTGGTGGAGAAGCGCATCACGCGCGACGAGGTCTACATCTGCGACGAGGCCTTCTTCACCGGCACCGCCGCGGAAGTGACGCCCATTCGCGAGCTGGACCGCATCGAGCTGGGCGCCGCTGACTATGTGGGTCGGCGCGGCCCCATCACCGAAAAGATCCAGTCGGCCTTCTTCGACATCGTCAACGGCCGCAACCCCAAATACGCGCACTGGCTCAGCCCGGTCTGAGCGCCCCGTCCCGCCCCCTGGGCAACCAGCAAGAAGAGAAGTCCCCATGAGCGAAGCCAAATCCATCGTCGAAGTCCTGGCCAAGGATGTGCAGGGGCCGGGCGTGGTCGCCTGCCCCAATCCCAAGATGCCGCTGTGGAGCAACCACCCGCGCGTCTTCATCGACGTGGCGCATGAAGACGGCGGCAAGTGCCCCTACTGCGGCACCGTCTACCGCCTCAAGGCCGGCGAACACCTGCACGCCGCCCACTGAAGGCCGCGCCATGCAACGCCCCAAGGCGCAGACCGCGGCGCTGATGGCCGCGCCCGAGGACATCGAGCAGCAGTTCTACGAGGCCCTGCAGCACGCGGAGCTGGACCGGCTGATGGACATCTGGGCGGATGAGGACGAGGTCTCCTGCGTCCATCCCGGCGGTCCGCGCGTGGTCGGCCTGGCCGCCATCCGTGCGGCCTTCGAGACGGTATTCCAGCAAGGGCCGATCGCCGTCACGCCTGAGCGGGTGCGCCGCCTGCACACCGGCGACACCGCCATCCACCAGGTGCTGGAACGCGTGCAGGTGGAGGGCGCCGACGGGCTGCAAAGCGCCTGGGTGATCGCCACCAACGTCTATCTCAAGACCTCGCAAGGCTGGCGCATGGTGCTGCACCACGCCAGCCCCGGCACGGCCCACGACATCCAGGAAGTCGTGCAGGAGCCGACCACGCTGCACTGATGGACTTCCGCGCCCCCTGGTGGCTGCCCGGCGGACAGGTCCAGACCATCTGGCCCGCCCTGCGTTCGCGCCGGCATTTCGGCCCGCCGCCGGCCTTCCAGCGCCAGCGCTGGACCACGCCCGACGGCGACTTCATCGACGCCGACTTCCTGCTCGATCCGCCGCCCCCCGCCACCCCGGGTCGCCGCGAGCCCCCGCGCGAGCCCGACCGCCATGCGCCCATGCTGGTGCTCTTTCACGGCCTGGAGGGAAGCTCGCAAAGCCACTACGCACAGGCCTTTGCCGATGCCGCACGGCGCCGCGGCTGGCGCTTCGCGATCCCGCATTTCCGCGGCTGCTCCGGCGAGCTGAACCTCGCGCCGCGCGCCTATCACTCGGGCGACTATGCCGAGGTCGGCTGGATGCTGGAGCAGGTGCGCCGCCAGCACAGCGGGCCACTGCTTGCCGCGGGCGTGTCCCTGGGCGGCAACGCACTGCTGCGCTGGGCACAGGAAGCGGGCGAGAGCGCCTCGCACACGGCCCGCGCCGTCGCGGCCGTCTGCTCGCCCGTCGACCTGGCGGCAGCGGGCCGGGCCATCGCCAGCGGCTTCAACCGGCAGGTCTACACCCGCATGTTCCTGCGCACCATGGTGCCCAAGGCTTTGCGCAAGCTGCAGCAGCATCCGGGCCTCTTCGACGGCCAGGCCCTGCGCGAGGTGCGCGACCTGTACGAATTCGACAACCTCTTCACCGCGCCCCTGCACGGCTTCCGCGACACCGAGGACTACTGGGCGCGCGCCTCGGCCAAGCCGCAGCTGCCGCGCATCCGCCTGCCCGCGCTGGTGCTGAACGCCCGCAACGACCCGTTCGTGCCTGCGGCCTCGCTGCCCACCGTGCAGGACGCCGGCCCCTTCGTGACCCTGTGGCAGCCCCGCGATGGCGGCCATGTGGGCTTCCCGGGCGGGCGCTTCCCAGGTCACGTGCTGACCATGCCCGAGTTGGTCTGCCATTGGCTGGGACAGTCGCTGGGCTGAACGGCCACGCCCTTTTCGCGCTAGCATGGCGCCGCCCGAAACGATGGGGGGATGGAGATGAGCGGGAGCATGAACCCCGGCGATGCCTCGCCGGGAACCTTGCTGTGCCTGACAGAGGCCAGCAAGCGATATGGGCACGGCGACAGCGCGGTCCAGGCCCTGCAGGACTTCGACCTTCGCCTGCATCCGGGAGAGACCGTCGGCCTGCTGGGCCCCAATGGCTCGGGCAAGACCACGCTGGTGAAGCTGCTGACCGGCCTGTGCGGGGCCGACCAGGGCCGCCTGCAATGGCGCGGCGGCCCGGTCCTGCCGGCCGGGCGGCCCGGGCCGCATCTGCGCGAGATCGGCGTGCTCCTCGAAGGGCGCGGCGCCGCCTATGAGCGCCTCAACACGCTGGAGAACGCCCGCTACTTCTGCGAGCTGCGCGAAACCCGTTTCGATGCCTCGCGCTTTCGTCAGATGGCCGAGCTGCTGGGTCTGGCCGATGTGCGCACACCCATCCGCCAGCTCTCCACGGGCAACAAGCTGCGCGCCGCACTGATCGGCGCCCTGATCCACCGCCCCGCGCTGGCCCTGCTGGACGAGCCGACCCTGGGCCTGGACCTCGAGGGCGTCGAGCGCCTGCACGCGCTGGTGCGCCAGGGTGCGCAGGACGGCCAAACCTTCCTGATCAGCTCGCACGACCTGCATTTCGTCGAGCGCATCTGTCCGCGCATCGTCTGCATCCACCGGGGCCGCAAGCGCTTCGACGGGCCGCGCGCGGCCTTCGTCCAGGTGGCGCATCCCTACCGCCTGCAGGTCCGGCACGCGCTGCCCCGCCCGTCCCTGCCCGACTGGCTGGCCGGCCGTCAGTGGCAGCGCCAGGACGAGGACTGGACCCTGCCGCTGCAGGACCCGGCCGAAGCCGCGCGCCTGATGAGCCTGTGGGCCGACTGGCTGGCCGGCAGCGAGCAGCTCCAGCTGCGCCGCCTCGAGCTGCGCGAGCACTACATGGAGCACCTGGACCAAGGGCACGCGGCCGTGGCCGCGCAGGAGGGACACGCATGACACGCCTGTGGAGACATGGCCTCAACGAGGCCCGCCGCGGACTCCAGCTGGCACGGCGCTACTGGATCGAGACCCTGCTGGGCCTGGGCTTTGTGCTGAGCCTGTTCGGCGGGCTGGTCTTCGCGGTGCTCAAGGCCAGCGGCGAGAGCCTGGGCTCGGGCCGGGCCGACGGCCTGATCGCCGGCTTTGCGCTGTGGCTCTTCGCCAGCGGTGCCGCACACTCGGCCTCCAAGGACCTCATCGAGGAGACCCGGCAGCGCACGCTGGAGCAGCTCAATCTGGCGCCCTTGAGCCTGGGCAGCCTGCTGGGCGTGCGCCTGGTGCTGGGCCTGGCCTCGGGCCTCATGCTGTTGGTGCTGAGCCTGCTGCTGATCGGTCTGCTCACCGATGGGCGCGTGCAGGTCTCGCCCGAGGTGCTGGGCCTGGCGCTGCTGGGCTGTCCGGCCTTGGCTGGCCTGGGCTATGCCCTGGCCGGGTTGACGCTGCTGATCAAGCATGGCGAGCTGCTCATGGTGGCGGCCTATCCGCTGGTGATCGCCCTGGTGTCCCTGCCGGCCTATCCGATCTCCGAGCTGGCCTTGCTGCCTTATGCCCTGGCCGCCGCGGCCGCGCGCAGTGCCGCCACCGGCGCCCAGCTGCCGGCAGAGGTCTGGACCTGGGTCGCGCTCAACAGCGCGGTCCATCTGGGTCTGGGCCTGCTGGCCTTCCGAGCCTGCCTCAGACAGGCTCGGCAGTTGGGCGTGCTGGGTCATCTCTGAATGACCCTGGCTGCGCCGCGGTGGCGGCCGGCGCCGGTCCTACACTGCGGGCATGGATGACATCGTCAAGGCCGCGCTGAAGAAGTGGCCCAATGTGCCCCACTGCTACGACTGGCTGGCGCTGGATGCCCGCGGCGACTGGTACATGCGCGACGAGCGCATTCAGGCGGCCGGCCCCTTCCCGCAGGTCAAAGGCAGCAAGATCACGCATGAAAAGCTGCGCGAGTTCATCCACCGCAATTACCTGCCCGATGAGCAGGGGGCCTGGTTCTTCCAGAACGGGCCGCAGCGGGTCTACGTCACACTGGAGCTGACGCCGCACATCTGGCGCCTGCATGGCCAGTCCGGCGATGGCTCGCCGCGGGTCTTCAGCCATACCGGCCCCGAGGCCGAGCCGCTGGATTGCTGGCTGGACGAGCGGGACCGCCTGCTGCTGAGCGCGCGCCTGACCGGCATCGAAGGGCCGGTGCTTGGGCTGGTGCACAGCCTGGACATGGGCCTGGCCGCCGAGGCCGTGGAACAGGGGCGGTGGCAGCCCGGCAGCGCATCCTTCGAGGCCTTGTGCCAGGAGCATCACGTGCTGCGCCATCCGCAGCCCTGATCCCCGCGGCAGCCGTGCGCTCGTGCAGTGTTCGACGCGATGAGGCACTGAGCAAACCGATGGATTTGTCGTGGCTGGGCGCAAACCGCAGCAGTGCCCGGTGGCATCCCGAGCATTTGCAGCAACGCCAAGGCGGCAAAGACGCGGTTTGATGTGCCGATTGGCGTGGAACACTGCACTAGACTCGGCGCACCACCACTTGCCGCACCCAGGATGGCTGCCACGCAGGGTTTGAAGACACGCTTAGGCGCATGCTGGCTGGGCCTGGCCGCCCTGGCCTGCGCTCCCACGGCGGCGGCCCTGCAGGTTTGCGTCGGCGACGTGCCCGTGCCGCCCTTCCTCAGCGGCGACCCCAGTCACCCCGGGATCACCGAACGCCTGCTGCTGGATGCCGGCCGCCAGGTCGGCCTGCCGATCGAGCTGCTGCGCTGGCCGGCGCGGCGCTGCTTCGAGCAGATGCGCCTGGGCTTGGTCGAGGCCGGTATCGGTGCGGCCATCCCGGCCAATCTGCAGGAGTTCGACTTTCCGGGCGGCCCGCAACAGGCCGATCCGCAGCTGCGCATCGCTCGGGCCGCCATCGTGCTGGTCAAGCGCCATGATCAGGCCATTGACTGGGACGGGCAGCGACTGACCGCCTCTCAGGGCGGCGCCTTGCGCATCGGTGCCCGGGCGGGGTTTCGGGCCGGCATCGAGGCCGTCCGCCGCCTGGGTCTGGAGCTCAGCCCCGGCCCTGGTCCCAACCAGTCCCTGCAGTTGCTGCGCATGCTGCAGCTGGGCCGGTTGGACCTGGCCGTGCTGGTGCAGGATGAGGCCGACACCCTCCTGGCCCGCCGCGAATTCAGCGGTCTGAGGCTGATGGAGCCGCCACTGCTGGTCAGCGATTTCTACATCATGACCATCCGGCAACTGCCCGAGCCGCAGCGCCAACTGGTGAGACGCTGGTGGGAGCAGATCGCCCAATGGCGCGACTTGCCGGCCTACAGGCCCACCACGGCCCCACCATAGCCCCCCCCTGAACTGGCCCCGCAAAGCAAAAAGCCGCCGGTCTCGCGACGGGCGGCTTTTGCCTTGGCGCTATATGGCCTCAGCGGGCCTCAGCGGGCCTCAGCGGGCCGCTGCGGTGCTCAGCGGGCTTCAGTTGGCGGCGGAGGCGGCTGCAGCCGGGGCCTTGGGGTCCTCGAACTTGGCGCCGGCGTTGTTGGCCATGTACACCACGGCGCGGGCGAGTTCCACATCGCTGTGCTCGCCGCCACCCTGGGGGCTCATCGCGCCCTTGCCCTTGAGCGCCGAATTCAGCAGCGCCTCGAAGCCGGTCTTGATGCGCGGCGCCCAGGCAGCGGCATCGCCGAACTTGGGAGCGCCCATGGCGCCGGTGCCGTGGCAGGCCGAGCACTGGGCCTGGAAGACCTGCTCGCCCGTCTTCAGCGCGCCGGCGCTGGAGGCGTCCTTGAGCTCGATGCTGCCGACAGGCTGGATGCGGGCGGCAACCGCCTGCTCTTCCAGGCCGGTACTGCCCGCGGCCGGCTTGCTGTCGGTTGTCACATAGTTGGCCAGCAGCACGATCACGAAGACGGGCACGACAAAGGCGAAGAACACGGCCCAGGCCAGTTGCTTGGGGGTCTTGATCGGGCCCTCGTGGCTGTCATGGCTGTCGTGGGCGCCGTGGTCTTGGGCTTGTTCGTGGTGTCCGCTCATGGAATCCTCGTTGACGTCGGCAATTTGCAGGCGCTTTGAAAAGCTGCCGCAAGCTCTCTGGAAAGCTGTTGGAAACGCATCCGAAAACGCCGGTGAAGCTTTTCCGGAACGATGGGAACGTTGGCGCTGCGCCCGTTGCCTGCTGGGGGCTGGGCGCAAAACCGCGGAATTATAGGCCGCCCCCTCAGGGCCACAGAGCTTTACCCGCGCGACAAATGCCGCGAACGCCACAGCCTCATGATGACAACCCGGATGTTCAGTTCCTGCACTTTGTGCCTCCGCCCATGAAGCCTCGCCTCCCTGGATCCTCGCGCCGGCAGCTGCTGCTGAGCAGCGCCGCCCTGCCCCTGCTGGCCAGTCTGCCGAAGGCCGCTGGCGCCACAGACGCCAGCCCGCCCCGCCGGGAGCCCCTCAGCGACGAGGAACGCGCCCACCACGCGCTCAAGCGCCTGGCCTACGGGCCTCGCCCGCAGGACGTGCAGGCGCTGCAGGCCCTCGGGCCGGCCCGCTGGCTGGACGACTTTCTCCGCACCCAGCTGCAGCCGCAGCCCCTGCCCGCTTCGCTGGAGCAGCGCCTGGCGGGCTTGCGCACCTGGCGGGAAAGCCAGGGCGAGCTGGGCGAACGCTTCCGCGAGGCCATGCTCGCACAGCGGGCCCGCAAGGCCGCGCAGAGTGCGCCAGGCGAGCCAGGAGCGGGCGATGCGCAAGCCAATGCCCGACGCGAGCTGGTCCGCCCGGTGCTGCTGGAGACGCAATCCCAGCGCCTGTGGCGGGCGCTGGAAAGCCCGGCCCAGCTGCAGGAGCGCCTGGTCGAGTTCTGGTTCAACCATTTCAACGTCTACGCCGGCAAGAACGCCGTGAGCGTCTATGTGGGCGCCTACGAGCGCGAGGCCATACGGCCCCACATCCTGGGCCGCTTCCGCGACATGCTGGGCGCCACCGCCAGGCATCCGGCCATGCTGGTCTACCTGGACAACCACCAGAGCGTGGCGCCCGGCTTCCAGCCGCGGCGCGCCCATGCCCGCAGCCAGGGCCTCAACGAGAACTACGCCCGCGAGCTGATGGAGCTGCACACCCTGGGCGTGGACGGCGGCTACACCCAGGCCGACGTCACCGAGCTGGCCCGCATGCTGACCGGCTGGACCCTGGACCCCCGCGGCCTGGGCCGCAGCCGCGATCTCTTCGTCTTCGACCCGCGCCGCCATGACCACGGCGAGAAGCAATGGCTGGGCCGACGCATCCCGGCCAGCAGTCCGCACACAGGCCAACAGGAAGGCGAGCAGGCGCTGGACCTTCTCGCCCGCCATCCGTCCACCGCCCGGCACCTCAGCCGCAAGCTGGTCCAGTTCTTTCTTGCCGACGAGCCGCCGGCCAGCCTGGTGGAGCGCCTGGCTCAGGTCTTCCTGCGCAGCGACGGCGACCTGCGGCAGTGGACCGAGGCGCTGCTCCAGGCCCCGGAGTTCTGGCAGGCCGAGCACTGGCAGGCCAAGTTCAAGACGCCCTACCAGTACCTGCTCTCGGCCCTGCGCGCCGTCAACGCGCAGGTGGACGACCCGGCCCCCCTGCTGCCCCTGCTCTCGCAGGCCGGCCAGCCGCTTTATGGCTGGCAGACGCCGGACGGCTACAAGACCGTCGCCACCGCCTGGCGCGGGCCCGAGACCCTGACCCAGCGCGTGCAGTTTGCCAGCGGCCTGGCCGAAGGCCGGCTGGGCCGGCGCTGGGAGGCGGACCCACGCCCGCAGCAGCTGCTCGCCACCCTGGGGCCCAGCCTGCAGGCGCAGACCCGCGCCGCGCTGCAGGGCGAGGCGCCCGGCGCCCAAGTGGCCCTGCTGCTGGCCGGTCCCGACTTCATGCAGTGCTGAGGCTTCACCATGCCAACTTTCCCGCTCTTCCCCCGCTCCCATGCCATCGCGCGCCGTGACTGGCTGCGGCACTGTGCCGCCCTGGGCGGCCTCGCCGCCCTGCCCACCTGGGCCGCCGGCGGCGACGCTGGACGCCGCCCGCGCCTGGTGGTGGTGATGCTGCGCGGCGCCATCGACGGGCTCAATGTCGTCATCCCGCACGGCGACCCGGCCTACGCCCGCGCCCGTCCGCGCCTGGCCATCGCCCGCCCCGGCGAAGAAGGCGGCGCGCTGCCCCTGGACCGGCTCTTTGGCCTGCACCCGGCCGCCAGCCCGCTGATGTCTTACTGGCAGCGCGGACTGCTGGGCTTTGTGCATGCCAGCGGCTCGCCCGACCCCACGCGGTCACATTTCGACGCGCAGGACTACCTGGAATCCGGCACGCCGGGCCGCAAGAGCACACCGGATGGCTGGATGAACCGCCTGCTGGCCGGCTTGCCGGGCCCGGCCAGCCCCAACCGGGCGCTCAGCCTGGGCAACACGCCGGCGCGCATCTTCGCCGGCGCGGCACCGGTGGCCTTCCTGGGCACGGGCCCCAAGGCCCTGGACCCCAAGGCCATCGACCAGGCGCGGCTGCAGCGCGGCCTGGCGAAGCTCTACGCAGGTCCGGACCTCCTGTCGCAGGACTACCGCGACGCCACGCAGTACCGCCAAGAGATGCGGCGCAGCCTGGCACGCGCCCAGCCCATGCAAGGCGCCATGAAGGACGAGGCCCCCAGCCGCGACCCCTCGGCCGACGCCGGCGCGCCCTCCGCACGCAGCTTCGCGGCAGATGCGCGGCGCCTGGGCGAGCTGGTCCGCGCCGACGCCCAGACCCAGCTGGCCTTCACCTCGGTGGGCGGCTGGGACACCCACGTCAACCAGGGCGGTGCCACCGGCCAGCTCGCCAACCGGCTGGGCGCGCTCTGCGAAGGCCTGGACGCCCTGGCGCAGGGCCTGGGCGACACCCTGCAGGACACCCTGATCGTGGTGATGAGCGAATTCGGCCGCACCGTGCGCGAGAACGGCACCGGCGGCACCGACCATGGCCGCGGCAACGCCATCTGGCTGCTGGGCGGCCCGCTGCAGGGCGCGGCCGGCGGGCGCGTGCTGGGCGAATGGCCGGGGCTGGATGACCGCGCTCTGGCCGACGGCCGTGACCTGGCGGTCAGCACCGATTTCCGCCATGTGCTGGCCCCGCTGCTGCAGGGCCACCTGGGGCTGGATGACGAAGCGCTGGCCCATGTCTTCCCCTCGCTGCCGGCCCGCAGTTCGCCCGCCTTGAAGCTCTTGCGCGTCTGAATCTGCGGCTGTCATCCAGCAGACCTCGCAAGCCGGGTTAGAATGCGCGGCTGGCGTGCGACCGTGGTGAAGTGGATATCATGGAGCCCTCCGAAGGCTTCGTCGCAAGTTCGATTCTTGCCGGTCGCGCCAAGTTGAGTGGATGGGTGTGGGCTGTTGTGACTTAGCCCATAAGTTGGCCGGGATGGCCAAGGTTAAGTTAATTCCACTCTGGGCCAGGCTTTGCTTAACTGCGGAGCTGGAGCGGTCAGGCATCTGTTGCGGGCGCTGATAGATCGCTGGTTGTCGACCTGAGTATCCGCAAGCAAGGCTGCCGGCCTGACAGGGCTATCCGTGCGCGCCAAAGCCGGCGCCGGCCAATGACAGGCCTTGCCCTAGAAGCGATCGGCCAAGCCGGGTAGACCGACAGCAATCGCTGCACGGCTGCGCCAAGCGCAGCAGCGATGTCGGCTTCAGGCTTCGGCTGTGTGAAAACGCTGCTTCATCGCAGACTCGCGCGAAATCGACCTCTCAGATTGACTCAGGATCGACGATCGCCGAGTCATCCATGGCATCGAGACCCCTGAAGCCGGCCGCTTGCCGAGTTTTCACACAGCCTCGGCTAGATCCAGTCAGTCATGTGGATCAGATTGAAAGGCTGTTGTTGCCGCCACCGGCCGTCGGTAACAAGTTAGGCCTGCCGCTTCTTGTAGACTGGCAGGGAAGCAGAGGACCAACCTCCAGCACAGGGTGCAGACGCATTGGCTGGAATTGGCCTTACGTTGATCGCTGCCGCCCCTGATGCTCTTGACGGACGTCGAAGAGCGGATCGCCGGCTTCGCCCATGTAGAAGTGTGGACATGCGCGTTCTACAAGGAATGCGAAGCTCTTGCTCGGCGTTAGCGTGCCCTTGTTGCCGTCGTATTCGAGGAACGCGGCCGCGGGGGCCTCGCCATACCAGGGACAGATCAGCTGCGTGAACAGACCGACGGCAGTCGACGCCAGCAGGCCGTTGGGCCACACGACTTGCGGCTTGCCGCCTGCGGCGCCATAGTTGATGGCCTCCTGCGCTAACGCGTCTTCGGTCACCAGCCCCATGCAGCGCAAGCACGGGCCGCCAGGCGTGATGAGCACTACCTGGCCCGAGATGAGAAAGCCAGCGCCCAGCTTGTGCACGTCCATGCCGATATCGATGTACGGGATCAGGAAGCGCTGGCAGAACCTGTCGAGCTGATCCTTTGCCACCACGGCGTCCAAGCAGCCGATCAGCACGTCGCAGGTCTGAAGCTCTTTGGATACCTCTTGCCACTGCGAAGGGCGGGCAGCGATATTGGCGTCGGCTACGACGGCACGGATCACTCGCTCGGCGATGTCCACCTTCTGGGTCCCGAGCTTCACGTCTTCGAGAGTTCCGCCGACCAGGCGGTTCAAGTTCGTCTCGTCGATCGTTTCCGGGTCGACCAGCACGTAGTTGGCGACGCCCAGGTGGGCGAGTTGCTGTACGACATGCGACCCGCCACCACCCAGGCCGACGATGCCCACCTTCACGCGCTTGATGTCCCGCTCGCTAGTGGCTCCCAGAAAGCTTTGACGGTCATGCTTGCTCATAGCGATCTCCAAATTTCTGGACAGAGCGCCCCACCTGCGTGAAGCCGTCGACGTACTGTGGCTTGGCATCCTTCGCCGTCCAGACCAAGCCCCTGGCGCTCGTGTTGCTCAGGACGAGCAGGCCATGGGGCGTGCGCGGCAGCGCGTTGAAGAAGCCGGGCACGAATTGGGCGCCGCTGACCAAGTCGGTCTTCGAAAAGGTCGGCACGCCCCGGCCACCATGGGTATGGATGTGCAGGAGCGCTGACTTGCACGGGTGCGCCAGCTCGATCGCTTTGCGCATCGCGTCCGACCCGATCTGGGCGCCTACCGTCGAGCTGGCCTCATAATCTTCGTCGGCTACCGGGTGGTAGCTCCTGCAGAGCAGGAGGATGTCGCCTTCAGGCGACAGCGTGGCGCCTGCGGTCAGGAAGCCCACGCGCTCGACGGCGAACGCGTGCCGGCGATGCAGATCGCTGCGTACCCGCGCCAGGAGCGCCTCGGTGATCTTGATGTGGATCTTCATCGGAATGCCCTCAGGTGATTCATCAGGATCTGCACCCAGGGGAGCGCAGCCTCGATGCCTTGCCACGAGCATGCGTACCAGGTGCGGCCGCCCAACGTGTGGGCGGTCCAGTTATTTGCGCTGCCGCCCGCGATCTGGCGATCCAGGAAGAGCCGCGTCAGGTAGCCAGAGTGATCGTGCGGGTGGAGCAACGCATCGCAGACAACGGTGCCGTTGCTCGTCTCGATCTTGAGGCCAGGCAGGAAGGCCAACAGGCGCCCCCCCTCCTGGAACGCTTCTGCGCTGGGCATGATGGCCTGCAGCGCGCTGAGTTGTGCGGCGCTCACGACGACTGCCCCCGCGGCGGGTGCGACGTGAAGTGCATGCCGGCCTTGAGCTTGAGCTCCTGCCCGGGCTTCAGTTCGACCAGCTTGCCGTCGACCCACAAGTCGAGCAGGTAGCCCGGCTCGACCTTGAAGATGGCGATCAGTTGCTCGGTCGTGTAGGTGCTCTTGGCCAGCTCGAACGGCTGTTCGTTGTAGAGCACCTTGATCAGCTTGCCTACCTTCTGGGTTTTGAACTGCTCGGTGCCCTTGTGGGACAGGTCCACCACGTCGTCCTCGTCGAGAACCTTGTCTGGCGCGTCTGCCAGCTCCTGCACGACCTCGAACTCGTCGCTCTTGCGAGCCAGGCGCAGCAAGGTGCTGGCGTTGACCTTCGCGCGCGGCCACTCAAGCTTGAGTCCGTCCAGGAAGAAGCGGTAGGTCGCATCACCTTCGACGACGAAGAAGCGCTCCACGCCCGGCTGCACCAGGTCGACGAGCTCTTCCGGGCGAAGCTCCTCCAGCGCGCCGCTGGGCAGCTGCTGCAGAACGATCACCTCGTCGATGGAGTTGAAGCCCGCAGCCTCGGCGATCTGACGGCCGGTCACCCGGTCGTCATCGATGCGCGCACTGCGCGGGTTGAAGTGCTCGTCGAGCACTTCGATGGCTTCGCCCTGCGGACGGGCTGCCTGGTTCTCTTGCGTTTGTGTAGCGTGGTTCATGGGGATTTCCCGCCTGGAGTGCAGAGCCAGCCCTGCTTGCGATGAGGACTTAATAAGCAAAAAGTCATCATGCGATGCATATTAAATACACACAAAAAGCTTGTCAACTGGCGACTTGGTGGCGATCTTTACAAGTTTTTGTGGCTATTTATCGTTGACAAAATCGCCATTTTTTAAGAGCATGAAGCTCCGCGCGACTGGAGACTCACCATGAACACCCCCTCGAAAAAGACCCTCACGCTCGTCCTATCTGACGCCGAAATGGACGTGCTGGACTCGCTGTCGTCTGAGAGGTCGTTGTCCAAAACCGCTGTCCTGCGCCAGGCACTTCGCCTGTACCAGACGGTGGACATCCGCCAGCAGCGTGGCGACAAGCTCTTCTTTGAGAACGAGACGAGCAAAGAAAAGGCGGAGCTCATGCTCCTGTAAACCAAATGCTCGAGCTGTGGAATCGACATACCCAACAGATGGAACCGGCCAGCTTGATTGGCCGCATCGAACCTGTGGATGTGACCTCCTTCGTGCAGCGTTGGCATCCGCCAATGCAGGCGAAGCTCGATGAGCTGCGAAACGCTGGAAAGCTCACCAGGGACGAGGTCAAGAACTGGAACGTGGCCGATGCCCATTGGCAGTGGCCTTCCAAGGTTACGGCCCGCTTTGGTCAACTGGAGTGGGCGTCCTATGCGTTGCGATGCGGCGGCGACACCCAAGGCCTGATGTTCGTCAACCTGGTGAAGCGCTGTCGCCTTCCAGCTCAGCTAAATCAGCACATGGTTTACGTGGACCTGGTTTCCACCGCACCTTGGAATCGGCCGAGACTCATGCCCAACCCGCTGTATGGCGGCGTCGGCGTGGTCATGGTCACCGAGGCTGTCATTCGGAGCTTGGATGAAGGATTCGATGGACGGATCGGCTTGCACGCCTTGCCTGGCGCGGAGCCGCTGTACCAGAAGCTGAAAATGGATTGCCTCGGGCCGGACCCGAAGTACTACGACCTACCCTACTTCGAAATGACACCTCAGCAGGCGGCTGCATTGCTCTCAAGCGGTGCGCCCTAGACTGGAGGTAACTTATGAATAGCAAGCATCGCCCGGACCGTCAGTGGTACGCGCGCATGATTCAGGAAACGCTCGACGACGACTTCGCCATTGGCCCCGTGTTCGACGCGAAGGCCAAGGAAGACGCGCCAGCTGAACAACCACTAACGGTCGCCTTTGGACTGCTGGTGAAGTTGTCTCGGCGCGCGAAGCGGCTCAGCGTTGAAGAACTGGCAGAGAAGCTTTCCGTGGAAGCCGACGAGCTAGAACACATCGAACGCGAACCTGAATTCCGCGCTAGACCGAGAACGATCTCCAAGGTCGCAAACTTCTTTGACCTGCCGGTTGGGGAAGTGATGAAGCTTGCCGGCGCCGCCGTCTCCAACGACGCTTCGTTCAATACGAACGCGCTGAAGTTCGCCGCGCATTCGGACGATATTGCAGCGTTGACGCGCGAAGAGCAGGAAGCCCTCAAAAGTTTCGTGCGCTACCTTCGTGACCAGGAGTGATTGACACATGCGGGAGCTTGTTGGTCAGTCTGAACAGCGTGATATCGATCTGCTGATTGACAAGATCTTGAAAGACCTAGGGCGCCCCGAACCTCCGCTCGACCTGCGGATAGTTCGGGAACTTCTACGGCTCGACCGCAAGTACTACTCGTCGACCGACGTGGGTCCGCTTGCCGAGTTTGCCCACCGCGTCAAGGTCGCCGGCAAGCGCCTTGTCGAGGACCCCACGCTGATCCTCGACGTGGTCAAGAAGGCCAAGCTCAGTGGGCTCTGGCTGCCAGATGACCGCAAAATTCTCATCGACAAGGAAGTGCCCGAGCTCAAGCACCGCTGGATCGAAGCGCACGAAATCAGCCACAGCCTCATACCTTGGCACAACGAGTTTCTGCTCGGCGACACCGAGATCACGCTTGCGCCGGACTGTCACGAGATGATCGAAGCTGAAGCCAATTTCGGTGCCGGCCGCATGCTTTTTCTCGGCGACCAATTCAGCGTCGAGGCCAAGGACTATGAACCCTCGTTCAAGAGCGTGCAGGCGCTCAAGGGCCGGTTCGGCAATACGCTGACATCGACCTTCTGGAGGTTCGTCGAGGACCGCGACCCGCTGCTACCGACTTTTGGCCTGATCAGCACACATCCCAACCATGCCGACATCGGCCCAACTGCAGACGGAAGTGGCGTCCACCACTTCATCAAGTCTGCAGCTTTCCGTCTGATGTTTCCCGCCGTCACTGCAGCCCACCTATTTCAATTGATCCGGGGGCACACCAGTTGGAAGCGTCGTGGGCCTGTGGTTGAAGGCACAGTGGCGCTTCTGGATGGCGGTGGCTCCGCCCGGACCATCGTTCTCGACGGGTTCTGCAATACCCACCAAGTGCTCACACTGGGTCGGCTGGCGCGTTAAGCCGCCACTTCCAAGGTGGGCTGCTGATTAGTCGCCATCAGCGTGAATCGGCGTGACGATGACGAGGGTCGCGTACCGCTGCATTTCGGTCATCTGCTCCTTATGTGATGCGGATCCGACACCTCATTCAACAGTGCTGCAGGCTCGTTCCGGCTACCCGGGAAAAGGAATGGAACGACCCCGACCGCGCTCCATAAGCCGAGACCCCACTCATGCAGCGCAACACCAGCAAGGGAAAACCCAGCCGCCTCCTAGGTCTTGGCTGGGGTTGCCATCATGCCGTGCCACGCACGGCCAGCTCTGGGGGCTAGTACAGCTCTGGCTCACCCGTGAACCGGATCCGACATTTCCCTGCCTTTAGGACGTCCAAGATCGGCACCCCCGCCGCCGCGGCGAACTTGACGACAGCTCCAAGGCTGATGGCTTGGCGCTTCCGCTCTGGCCACCTTGCTCGACTGAGGTGGACGGCGTTGGTCTGCAGTTGGCGGATCACGTCCATCTGAAACTCAAGACCCGTCCGCTGCTTCGCCTTCTCATAGGCCCACTCGAGATCCGGCCAACGCGGTTCATTGCCCAGTGCCGGCATGTCGCGGACCAGGTCGGCAAATAGCTGAGCGAGATGGGCATCTCCAGCAGCCGAACTGGCCTGCCCGTCCTGGCACGCGGCCGCGGCGTTCATTGCGCGCATGAGAGGGGCCCCGCATTGCCGGCAACCCACCGGGGGTGCCCACCCGTCGGGTCCACGCTGCTCTGTACTGGCGCATCGCGGGCACGCGCCTTCAAGCACAGTGCCATGCCTATGGCACCGCTCGTGAAAGCAGAAGCTCCAGACCAATCGGTGATAGGTCGGACGTCCAGCCTGAATGTCTTCGTGCCAACACGCCGAGCACCAGACAGGAGACTTTCTGACGTATCGCCGAAGGGCAACCGTGTGGTCTCCCCAGGGCATCGCCAGCACTGCAAGCGAAGGAACCCCCGTCAGCCGGGCCAGGCGCATGCCAGCCAATCCTGGAGCTGTGCCCCAGTACGGCTGCAGGCTGCCATCACTCTTATAGCGTTCCCCTTCCATGCGGGGCAGCGACCGTACGTAGTCCGCCAGCTCGCGCGCGGTGACCCCGTGGACGGCGGCCAATCGGTTGATATAGCCACTGAGCGACTCGCAATCGGACGTGCCCACGCCTATCGGCTCGAGGCTGGACAGGATGACTCGCGAAGGGATGGGAGAAGGGCGCAGCTCACGCATGTTCACCTCCGCTCAGGCCACCAGCCACGGAAGGAACGGCATCCCGCGTAGGGCTCCGAACACCGACCTTGCCAGGCCGCCCTCCCTTGCCGGCCCCTTCCTTCGAAGTCATCGACGGGCCGCCAGAGGCTGGAGCGCCCAGCACCATGCTCGCGATGCGGCGGAGCGGGCCGACAGGCGCCGGAGACCCCAGGACCATGGCTTCGATGCGGCGATCCGTGTCGGGTGAAGCGAGATCTTCGCCATCATGGATGTCCTTGACGATGCGCTGGATGGCCAGGCCCGCCAGGCGCGTTCGCCGGAAGTCCTCGATCGTCAGGCGAGACCGTGCCTCCATGCGTGCACGCGACATGGCTCGTGCGCACCAGTCCTTCAAGATACCGACGCATCCCACCGAGCCGGCATAGAAGAAGTCGAACTCGGCCTCGACATTCGGAAAGACCTCGGCACCGATCCGGGAGAGAAAGGTCTGCACACAGCTGGCAAACGCGTTTCTGTCTTCAGCATCACCGTGGCGGTAGCGCCCGAAGTGAACCACCTCGGTTCGACGTGCCAACTGAGCAGAGACCTGCAGGTGCACGAGCAGCTGGTAGGTGCCAACCAGCACGAGCTTGACCCCACAACTCTGCGCCACGGACTTGAGCACGTCGTACTGGTCCCCAATGCCGCCAGCGCGCGCGCCCATGAGGATGTGCTGCGCCTCGTCGATGAACCAGTACTTCAATCGCCGCCGCTGCATTTCCCGGCCCAGTCGCAGGCGCAGCGTTGCCGCCGTGAGCGACTCGCCGACACGCTTGTGCTGCTGCTCCCGCGCCTCGGGCGTGGGCCGTCGGTCGTCCACGAAGGGATCGCCGAGCGCGAGCAGGGCGTCGTGGTAGAGCACCTTCCAGTCGAATGCACGGAAGCCGCTGGCAACGGCCGTCGTCGAAATGAAAGGTACGAACTCGCGGTCGCACATCATCTGCGACTGTTCTGCCGCCAGCAGGTCCTTCATCAGGCGAGCAGCCAGCGTCGACTTGCCCACACCGGTGGGTCCGACCAGGCAGATGAGCTCATAGCCCACACCATGGTTGAGCAGAAACTTCAGGCGCTCCAGGGATTCGTGCTGCTGGTCATGCTTGACCACGAGCGAGGCGAAGCTGGCTGCGGGATCGGCGGCCGTAGCCGCCCCATTCAAGTTGAGGCGGTGGCTCATCAGTAGGCCTCCAGCGTTTCGATCTTCATGGACGGCTTGGCGGCCTCGACGCTGGGCTCACAGGTGTCAGCGGCGGGCACTTCGGAACTGCCCAGAAGCGTCGTGCCTGCAGGTTCGTCCCAGTCCTCCCAATCGGCAGGGTAGACATTGGCCTCCATCAAACGCTTGCGCTCCTCTGCGGCCTGCCGGCGCCGAAGCAGCATGAGTTGCTCTGCGTTGACCTCCTTGAGGAACTTGATGAGCGCAGCATCGGTCAGGCGCGTCTTCTCGACCGCAGAGCGGCGCCGGCGCCACTCCGTGCTCGCCTCAAGCAACTCCTTCTCGGTCAGGCCCCAGACCGTTTTGGCATGACGAGTACAGGTCAGTCGAACCCATTCACGGTCGACGTAGGCGAAAGCCACGCCCATGTTGCCGGGGTCGTAGCGGACCTCGACATCCTTGCCAAAGTGGGCCTGCAACTGCGCAGAGTTGTAGTACAGATAGTGCACCTTGACCCCGTCCGCCTGCACCCGAGCCGTGCCCTTCCTCGGCGACGGGCAGGTGTTGAGAAGGAAGTTGCGGTCGTACGGCACGACGTGCATCGGACGGTGCCCAGACTGGGCCACGGACGTCTCGAAGCATGCACGCGGACTCATCAACAATTCCCGGTGATCCAGGTTGTCGTAGATCTGAAAGAAGTACCTTTCGAGCAAGTCGCACAACTCGGGGAACGTCCAGACTGCGAAATTGTCGGGATCGACTGCATTGGTCATCTGGCGCACGTTCTTGCGCAGCTGCGTATTGCCCTTCAGCACGTGAATAAGGTTCGTGTTCAGCGTGCCGAAGAAGCGCTCCATCTGTGATCCATAGCGGGGCTTGGCAGCTGGCCGGTAGATGAGGGTGACGTGGTAGCGGGCACACAGAGTCTGTGTCCAAACACACTGGAATTCCTTGCCGCCATCGAGCACCAGGCTCTCAGGCAGGCGCCCCCACCGGCGCACACAGTCCCGAATCACCGCCATGACCGAGCGATAGCTCGGCGCCTCGTAACTTAGGGCCACGGCGAGCACACGCCGGCTGTGATGGTCAATCATCAACGTCGCCCAGACGCGTCCGGCCTTGTCGGAGCTGTTGGAGAAGATGGTCTCCAGATCGATGAGCGTGTGGTCTATGTGCGCGCGCTGCCATGCCCGGTCTGGTGCCATTGCCAGGGCCAGCTCAGTCGACTCAACGCGCGGCTCAAGCGCGTAGGCGAGCTTGTCACCGCCGCGCGCCCGGGCGACCTGGTAAGCCGGCATCCTCCTCACAAACTTGTTGAACCAGGGATAGCTCGGCGTCGGCAGGCCAAGCTCTTTACACCGGTCGGCCAGGAAGCCCCAGCCGATCTTCAATCGGACGTTGTCCTGGTTCAGCAAGTGTTCGTTCGCGACGTCGAGGGCCAACTGGACTACTGACTTCACCAAGCGTGCTTTTCGATTTCCCGCTTGCGCAGTCCTCGGCAGCAGGCCGATGAAGCCGTTCCCATGCTTCCGCTGTGCGGCCTTGTAGTCCGACACATACCGGCGCAGGGTGCGGTGTTTTGGATTGGCCCGACAGGCTTGCAGGTAAGGCCGAATCTGCTCCATACGGCGGTTAGCCGTTTCCAGGTCCGTTCGGCTTGCTCTGCGCAGGATGGCGTCGACAGGGCTCTCGACACCTGTGTCCGCCTCTGCCGTACCGAGAGCCTCGAGCTGCCCGCCGTGGGCCAGGTCCCGCAGCGTGGCCAACGGCATCGTCTGGGTACGCCCTTCGCATTCGATCACCGCCCGGCTTGCGCCGACGGAAAGGATCTTCCACGTTTGACCGTCCCACCGCAGCTGCTCTTGCGCGGCGAGTCGGACCAGGTTCACCGGCGGCCCTTGCCGCCGGTCCTTCGACAGCGCACAAGCCAGGTAGGCGTGCAGCGTTGCCGTGTCCCTGTAGAGCCAGCAACCTTCGGTGTCAATAATTCGGCACGCCTGCCAGTCGATCGCCACGTCGCCGCAGCCGATGGCACGGTAGATGTGGTCCAAGGTGACCGTCGCTCCGCATTTGTCGAGGACTGATCGGATGGTGGCGCGCGCCAAGCAGCCGAGAATGTGTGTGATAGCCGCCAATGCGTCGTCGTACCCAGGCAGGTCCAGATCTGCGCGCAGGTAGTCGCCCAGGAACAGTTGGTTGCTCAGCACGACGGCGTCAAAGTTGGCCTCCGTCCAAACCACGTGTGACATGCCCAACTCTTGAGCCGCCCGCTCCGCTGGCGGGCAGGTCCAGCGCCCGTCCTGGAGCACAAATAGCTCGGGGTCATCGATGGCCCGCTTCTCGACGGCCGCGAGTCGCTTCCCTTCGATCAACTCGATCCCGCTCTTCTTGATTGAGAGGAAGTCCGGAGTTTGCAGATAGCTCCGCATCCGACCGCTGATGCGGTAGGTCAGTTTGATCGGCGGGGGCTGGTCGACATACAGCAAAACATCAGGGTCCCGCTCCAACGCGAGGATGATGGGCAACTCGAGCGTTGCGCTTTCGAAGCCGATGGTGACCCCAACCTTTTTGCTTGGGTACCGGCCGCACATGCTGCGCGGCGTGCTTCGTACCAGCCGTGATGGAGCCTCGATGGCCGCCTTGATGTAGGCCCGGCACTCGGGTGAGACGTTGAGATGGTCCAGGTGAGCCCAGATCTCCGCCAGCAGGCCAGGCCTGAAGCTCCGATCGTCGCTGCCCTCAGCGCTGGAGTGAACGATATTCATGATTGCCTTTCCACTTTGCAAATGCCCGTTGCCGGGCGTGATTGCGCAAAGCGAGCGGCAGCACCGCACCCTCAGCCTGGCCGCCGCGCGTTGCCCAAGGGCAACGACGAAGACCAACTGATGGCAACTGGAAAGGACAGCGGAAGGAAAGGCAGGTCCCGCGGGGCCCGTGGATACGGGTCCCGCTTGCGTGAAGCGAGGTGGGAGGCTAGAGTCTGGGCAACCGGTATAGCAATCGGCGGCGGACTCAAGGGCTCAAACACGACGGGAATCGTGTTTGAGCCCTCTGCCTTTCTGGGGTCTGTCAGCGGAGCTGCTCCTACACCTTGCGCTCCTTTCTCTGGATCACGTGCTGATCCAGGGAATCCAGGTAGTCGACCAAGTCACTGGTGCGAGCGAAGAGACCCTGCCGGTGCGGCAGGCGGATGACCTTCAGCCCCAACTGGCCACGCTCAACGCTGCGTTCGAGCGCCTCCGCCGTGCGGAAGCCAAGGAACTGCACGAGCTGGTCGCGGTTCAACAGCGGCCCGTAGATCTTGACGAGTTGACGACACACCACGTCGCGCGCGGAATCAATTTCCGCCACTGCTGGGCTCGCTTCTGGCTGCGTCTTTTCGTCCATGCCGGCAGTCTGCTGATCGCCGCGCCGGCGATCAAGAGAAATTCGGCAGCACAAGCTAACTGAAGCGATACGCACCCGGCTTTTGCCTGGTGCGGAGTTTCATTTCGTGCATGTATCAACATACGAAACTAAACCACTTCTGTCGGTTATGCTGCGCTGCCAATCTGCCAAAAATGGCAGAAACCAAAGGTCAAATATGGCCTCCTAGGCCTCTTTCCGGCGAACTGAAAAGTTCTTCCCGTCGCGTTGCTGTTGGGCCACACATCTGCACTGGTCGGAATTCGTCACCTCATGAACCTGCTTTTCGCGCACCTGCGGTTGGCGAATCTCATCGAGCGCGAACTCAGCGCAGGGCTCGCGTACGTGCGGTACTCATGCAAGGTGGAGTCCGGGGTGCAGGAGAAGGCGCTCACGCCGATTCAAGCTCTTACGCTCGCGCAGATGTACGAGTACTCAAGGAGTAGTGGAGGCCCGGAGCCCCACCCCATGAGGGCCAGGGAGCTCGCCCTTCGACTTGGCGGTGGTGGGCTGCGCACGACCGTGCAGGCGTGCTTGACGCCGCTGATCAAGGCCGGCCTAGTGAAAGAGTTCCGTCACGTGTCAGACAAGCGCCTGGTGGGCTACGGCCTTACCGAGGCAGGGCACCAGGTCGCCGTATGGGTGACCGTCGAAGTCGGACGATGCGAGAGCAAGCTGAGAAGGGCGCTCAGGGACAAGGAGCTGTCGTGGGCGTGGCGTGAGCTCTCAGAGATTTCCTTGAAGGTTGGAGCCGCCGGAGCCAACCCAATAGATTGAAGAAAACTCGAAAAGGTCGGTATCCACGAGATCAGCACTAGGGCAAACCTCTGTACCGATCTTGCGCTACGGTGGGGTGGCTGGCATCGCTTCTTTTGTCCCTTGATCACCGTGAAGAGAGAATGCCGCAGCGCAAATCGAATCAGCGAGCTTCGAAGGGTGTCATCAGACTGATAGATGGTCGCCGAGAGAAGGTCGGGAACAGCGACAGGGAGAGCATAGGTGCAAGTGGTACAGGTACGCCCGGACTCGGAGTTGCCCAAATCCGAACTCAAGGTCATCGCGGCTCTAAAGAAGTTCAATGTGCCAAATTGCTTGGCACTCCATTCAATCGCATGGCAAGGTATCCGCTCGAGTCGTCAGGGCGATGGCGAGGCAGACTTTGTCATCCTGAATGGAGATCGCGGCATCCTTGTTCTTGAGGTAAAGGGCGGCGGCATCGAGATGGTTGACGGTGCCTGGTTTTCGACGAACGCACGCGGCGAGCGAAACCAGATTAAAAATCCGTTCGAGCAGGCGCGAGCCTCCAAGCATGCCCTCCTGAAGTACTTGATGGATACCCAGCCGCAGATTGCGCGAAATGCCTCAATCGTCCATGCGGTCGCATTCCCGGACGTAACATGCGATTTCACCTGGCTGGGTCCCGATTCCCCTCGAGCCATTGTGATCGACCGAGCCGATCTCGCTGACGCACCGGCAGCGATTGCGCGTGTTTTCGATCACTGGAAAGCACATCGTGGCCCTGACGCTTCGCAACGCGCGATTCTTAGAGCTGCCCTGGCGCCCACCGTAACGGTGCGCCGCCTGTTGCGCGACGTGGTTCGCGACACTGAGGACGAACTGCTTCGCTTGACCGATGAGCAAATCAAGGCGTTCGACTGTGTCCGCCGCAACCGCAAGCTCATTACCCTCGGCGGCGCAGGTACTGGCAAGTCGGTTCTAGCCGTCGAACGGGCCCGGCAGTTGTCCGCCGCAGGCAGCTCGACGCTGCTAGTTTGCTTCAACAGGCCCCTGCGCGACCGACTACGGCATGCACTCCGAGGGACATCGGTTGTGGTCGAAACGTTCCACTCCCTCTGCACCTCCATGTTCGATAAGGCTAAGGTGGATTATCCGGCCATCCAAGATTCAATTTGGTGGGAGTCGGCGGGGGCCGAGCAGCTCCTTAACGCCTGGGGGGAGCGTGCGAGTTTTGACGCGATCATCGTGGACGAGGGGCAAGACTTCGCTGAAAGCTGGCTGGATGTGCTCGAGTGTCTTCTAAGCTCACGCGAAGATTCCGTCTACGCTGTCTACGGCGATTCGCATCAGACCCTCTGGCAACGGGGGTGGCAGCAATGGACAGCGCGCCACGATTGGCCACAGTTCGAACTCTTCACGAACTGCCGCAACTCTGCGCCCATCTCGAGGCAGGTGGCCTCGGTCTTTGGAGACCCGGCCAACGCATTGGGTGCTTCAGGTGCGGATCCCGTATTTCATCGGCTGGATACACGGCGCGAAGGCGTTGCGCCGATTGTGGCGCTCGTCGAACGGGCAATCCGCGAGGAAGGACTTCATCCTTCCCAGATCGCCGTCATCACCTCAAACCGTGATCTCGCTCAGAAAGTTCAGCAGTCGATGGCCGGCGATCTGCCATTCAGTTCTCTCGACGCCTCTGCAGGTGCCTTCCCAATCGCCGACACCATCCATCGATTTAAGGGTCTAGAGGCTTCGCTTGTGATTGCGGTGTTCGGCTCCGAGGTCGGTGATGGTCGGGATACCGGCATCCGGGAGCTGAAGTACGTGGCATACAGCCGCCCGACGGCAGTACTCCATGTTTTCTCTCACAAGGGGTTTGTCGCCTAACGTCACCGCCTTCAAAGACTAGGCTCTGAGGTACCCGGTGCCACCGAACAGGGTGCGGCGATCCAGGAGTTGGTTAAACCATCGGCACGACGGTTCTCCGACGTGCAGGCAGGCCGGGCATGCGCCGCTTGCTTTACCGCAGCCCGGATCCATTGGGCAGCGTCGCTCGTCGTTGACAATTGCTCCGAGGTAATCGTTCAGTCTTGACTCAAACACCGACTGGAGCCCTCCCAACACAAAGTCGCCACGCGGTGACGCGTAGACGAAGAAGCCGAGGTGCAATGGCACAAGCAGTTCTGCCAAGGCGCTGCGCTCGATGCCGGCGAATTTCGCTCCTATGCGCATGGCCCGGTGGGCGTAGCTGTGCACGAGCATGAAAAGTTCCTGATCAATTGAACCGTCGCGGTCCATGCTGGCCGGCATGGCGCAGACCTCCAGGATCGCTAGGCGGGCCGAACGCGCATCGTTGAACCCCGGCAGTGAGTGACCGCGGCGTACCAACCAATTGGCCACTCGCACAGGGTCAAGTCGGAAATATAGCGCCTCGGTTTCTGCGAAGTCTGCATGGATGCTGACGCCGCCACTCTTGTGTTTGAATGGCACGAGCGCGCTGGCGCCTGGCGCGTAGTCACCTCGGGTATATCCGAAAACGCCGGTCAGAATAGGAAAGCGATCGAACAAGTCCACTGATTCCAGCCCCGCCGCCGCAATGGTTCCCGGATAGCGGCCACGATACAACGCTCCGCGCGCTGTCATACTTGGCGCCAATGACAGAAGGTCGGCCTGCGATTGACGTGAGTTCAAGCTGGCGAGCGCGACTGTGACTGCCTGATCCTCGGCTGCATCTTTGACCTCGGCTCTGAGGACGAGCGGAGCCGTAGACCCCAGTGCGCCAGCACCATGGGCTTGAATCACCATCATCTCAATGACGGAATCTGGGATGCCTTGCGCCCGCAGTGTTTGCCGTAGCGACTCTTCCGTTGCGCTGGCCTCGGTGACCTGGCCGTTCATACCATCGAGCATCCATGCCAGCGCGCGTGAGCGTCCGCCGGCGGCCGCGATCGCAGCCCGCTGATCAGCCTTGGGGGCGTTGACCACCACCACGGTGCGTGGCGTGAATACCGCAGCTGCCCTGTGCACATTGAAGGTGATGCTGCCAGGCTTCCCGCACGGGCAAGAGATGTTTAGCGGAAATCCCTTTCGGAGCGTTCTATCGCAGATGGGGCAGACAAACCGCAGCTCGGAGGCCTGAGATGCCCCGGGGAAGCGCACAGCTCGCTGCGAGTGTTCCGAGCAAGTCGGCGGCAGAGGCACCTCACGCAGAGCACCGCATTGATCGTGATATCCAACAAAGTGGAAGCTACTCAGCGCCTGATTCCCGCATTGGCAGCGAGCTTCCGCTGAGGTATGCAGCCGTTTGCAGACTCGGCAGAGCCATTGTTTTGGGAAAGGCTCGACTTCGACGCCGTTCTCAGGATTCACCTCGACAACCCGAATCGCCTCGTTGCGACGCAAGATACGTCCTAGGTAGTTGTCGTTCTGGGCGGTCTCCCACGGGGAGACGAGACGCTGCAGCTCGCGGCGCAGCGTCTCATCGTCAATATTCTGTACCCTGAGGGCATTGCGCCATTCGGTCACCTTCCATACATCGCCCTTTAGGTCAACCGTCTGTTGCGGAAGGAAACCGTAGAGCACCTGCGAGGTGCTTCTTTCTTCTTTCATGCGATCCTCTTACCCCAAATGTTGACCTGAGTCTCCACCTCGCGCAGCGATCTCATTGGCCCGCTCCCTCCCGGGGCGTTGTCCGAAAGAAATTTTGCGTCTGGGCTGGGACTGCGAACGTTCTCTTCCCACCGTTCGAACCAACGGCTGACGTCCTCGATCAGCGTGTCATCAACGCCTGGCTGCAAGCCGAGCGTGCGCACGATGGCGGCAGTCTCCACATGCTTGTTGTAGCTGCCGTTGTCCATGAGTTCGCGAAGCCTAGCCGCAGTTGTGATCGGCTTGCCGACCGTGGGCTCATGGACCATCAAGATGCGCGCCATCGCCAAGCCAGGCAGCGTACGTTCAAGCACTCGGCGGCTATGTCGCGTGATTGGAATGGGCTCCAATAGCCGATCCCCCTGCTCGACGAACTGCTCGAACGATCGGAAGACAGCTGCATCGCGCTCCCGGCCGATCTTGTGCATCACGAAGACGAGACCCGGGTGGGTACGGCCAACCCGAGCAGTTGCTTGGATGAACTCTGCGGTTGCCAGCGGAAGGCCAAGCATCACCATCACGTTCAAGCGATCAATGTCCACGCCGTGCGACATCATGGCCGACGCTGTTACGACGTGGATCCTGTCTTCGAAGTCAGGCTCGGGCACTGTTAAACGCGCAAGCGTCTGGCGAATCTCCTCGAAGCCGGTCTTACCCGTCAGGGAGGCCGTCCGCAGTTTGCCGTCAACAAGGATCTGTGTTTCGCTCGAACGCGCAACCGCCTCAAGGTCGCGGAGCGTGTTGCCGTAGACCACGTCTGTACCGTACAACGAGATGAGCTCATCCGCGAGTTGTACAGGGACGTTCGCTGCCGCACATATCCGCACCGGATCTTGCACCAGGGCTCGAACCGAACGCTGAAGGACAGTGAGCATGCGGTCGACCGCAAAGTCCACGGTAACGCCTCGGGGCGCGATGGCGACGAAGCGGCGCATCGGGATGTCAGTCTCCTGAGACCAGAATCCACGACCCATCTCCGGTGGCGGCGCAGGAAACACCCGTGCGTCACGCCGGTATAGCACGTCGACCTGGTCTTCATAGCCAGCCAATGTCGCGGATGAGGCAATGATCTTTGCGCGCGCGCCACCTAGCTCAATTTGCAGGTCGTCGTATAAGCCCTCATAGTGAGCGTCAATCGCTCCAAGACTGTCCCGTAGCAGATGTAGCTCGTCCTGTAGTCGGAAAGTCGGCGCGAAGAGCGACGCGTCTTGGTTGATTGGCTCAACTGGCGCGGTACACCCTTCAACGAGACAACCGTTAGGCCTGTTTGACCTCGGCGCATAGGTGTAGCCATGGCCAGCTCGCGAGCAGCAAGCATGTGGCTTGCCGATCAAGCCCCGCATCGAAGCCTGCATCGCGATAGAGGCGGCTTTGTCCAACGTGCCCACTACCACGGTAGGCAGGAAGCGATAGACCTCATCGTCAACGATGTAGAGCGGCAGCACGCCTCCGCTCGGACAACTGGGTGCATCGCAGACATGTTGGAGAACCCATGCCCGCCTGTCGAACCGCATCGAGAGCGACGTGTTTGCACAGAACGGACAACGGTCAATGACCCGGTACCGGGCCGGCATCGACAGATCGTCCGCCATCTTGAGGTCAACTTTGTTGGGCGTGGAGTCGGTCCCTACTAGAAACCCAAGGGAGAAGGGGTCGCCGCCAAGGCTCATCTCGCGGCGCACAATCTCGGCGGCGGCTAGCGCGTCCGCGAACCGCTGCGTTTGTTGCAGTGACAGCATGCGCAACGGGAACCGACTCCATGCCGTCATGCCTGACGTCTTGCCACGAGATCGGTCGAAAAGGGCCGCCGTGACGAGCAGGCCCAAGTACGTTTCAGTCTTGCCCCCGCCAGTGGAGAACCAGACGACGTCGGCGATGTCGCGCTCTGCGTCCAGGTCAACGAGCGACGCCAAGTTGGCCAGTAGGAAACCGAACTGGAACGGCCGCCAAGCGTCGTAGCGCCCCCTAGCAGATGCCAAGATCGCACGATTCATGCCCTTGAAACAATCGAGGAGTGTCTGATTTGCAGTAAGCAAGGCTACGCCTTGGCTAATGCGATTCACTTCACGGTCGAAATCCCGGGCGCCCTCCGTCGCTTCAGTGTGCATGGCGGAGGACCAGTTTCCTGCAGTTGCTCGCTGCGCCAGAGTCTGCGGGGACCAATGCTGTGCACCCCAGGCAATCAGCTGGTCAAGAAGCTCCTGCGCTGCAGCCAGCGGATCATTGGCCAAGCGCTGAAAACTGAAATCCGGTTGTGGTGTACTGGCACCCCAGTAGTTGGGCCTCGAGCGGTCAACGACGACGACGTCAGTAGTGTGCAGCGCCCCATTGCGCGTTCCTACGCCGCAATTTAGCCCATAGGCAGGCACCTCTCGGTCATATCTGAAGGAGTCGGGCAGCGACTCGAGAACGTATGGCTGGGTCATCGCGCCGGCGACCTCCAGCTTGCATTGGTACAGGTTAGTGTCCAGTCCTTGGAGCTTCTCAGGCGAACAGTTGACCAGCTCAACGGTCACATCGAAGCCCGCGGCGGTCTGCTCGACCACGAGATCCACCCTGGCCCTGAGGCCGTTCCCGCCTGCATCTGTGAGCGCCTGAGTCAGTTCCGCAAGGCCCACCGTATCCTCAGAGACGCCAGCATGTACAGCCACCGGTAAGGCGACTGTTGCTGCCGACAGCTTGCGCCAATCGTCGGCCGCATTTCGGCACCAGGCAGTGACTGAGACCTTCACCTCGAACGTGGACGGCAACAAGGGAACAAGGAGGCGAATGCCGATCGCGCATGGGTCGAGACGTTCACCTCTGTCACCCATCGGGTTGGCCATGACCTTGGCCTCAGGCGCCAGGCGACCGAGCCAGTAGCGTCCAGATGGTGCAATCGGCAGTGTCGTTTCGCGATCGCCTCGGGCATCCGCTATCACCTCTTTCAAGAGCCAGTCGGCGAACCGTCCTTTTTCTGCGTCATTCACTCGTTGTCTCTCCACTATTCGGCTGAACTCTGGTCGGTCTGGGCTTCCCCGTGCGGCGCCTTGACTCGGCGACTAGTCGGTATTGGGGCAAGGCCCAGCATCGGCGGAACCGCCATACGCAGCTTTTCGAGGCCCTTTGCTTCCAATTGGCGCACACGCTCACGCGTGACACCGAAGCTCCTACCGATTACCTCGAGCGTGTCCGCTCGATCATTCCCGATACCGGCGCGCCGGAACATGACCTCTCTGATGCCGGGAGGTAGTGTACGAATCGCCCGGCGCACTATCGCCGCTAGCTCCTCACGTTCAGCGTACTCATCAGGTGTGCCTTGCTCGCCCTCGATCATCTCGACCAGCGGGTCCCCTTCGCCGTCCATCGCGGGGGCGTCCAATGAAGCTGGGACAAGGTTGGCGAGTGCCTGCAGAAACGCCACTCGATCCCTGTCCATCGCCAGTTCTTCTGCTAACTGAGCAAGCGACGGCCGAGTTCCGAGTTCTCTCCATAGAAGCCTCGTTGCACGTGCCAACCGCAGGACCTGGTCATGCACCCACATTGGGAGCCGAACGGTTTGTCCTTTATCTGCGACGGCCCGCTGGATTGCCTGACGAATCCAATACACCGCATAGGTAGAAAATCGGAAGCCAATCTCCGGGTCGTACTTGTCGACGGCCCGGAGCAGGCCAATGACGCCATCCTGGAATAGATCCAGCCGTTCGAGGCCGGTCATTGACGCGTACTTGTTGGCCCAACTCCAAACGAGCCTGAAGTTGGCGGAGGCCATTCTGTCGCGGCACTGCTCGCCCCGCGCGACTGCCTCGCGCGAGCGCAACGTATCGCTGCCAGCAGCGCGTTCTTGGGCCGCAGCGCGTCCCGCAGCAATTGCGCGACCAAGTTCGACTTCCTGATCAGAATTTAGAAGTCGGTGATCGAGCAGCGCTCGGATGGGCGCTTCGATGTCGCTGTTTGTCGGCGCACCAGTCAGTGCATCAACGGACTCGTCCGATTCGGAAGCATTACCGAGCATCGGGACGCTCGCTATCGCAAGCCGATCCATGATGTGCTCGACCTGGGGGAAGCTGAGCTTGCGCACCGATGCCATCCGCTCGATTTGTGAAAGCTCAAGCGGCAGACCAGTTCGCTCGTAATCCGCACAGAGGTCATCAACGGCACGGTCGACGTCAGGGTCGGTGTCAACTGCCGCCTCAGACACTTCTTATTCTCCCTTTGAGAGGTTCATTCGAGTGCGTCACCTCTTCGATGCGCACAGCCGATAGTCAAAGTCTGCACTTCTGCAGGGAACGGATTCAGAGAGAAATCCCGGCATCAGCGGAAAAAATTCTCACTGCGCTCGCGCTAGGCATTCTCGCCAGCAAAAAGTATGCGGACGGGGCCGCGAGATCTCCCGAGGTCATCCAGCCTCGAGTTCCAGGATTGATTCATTTACTTCGCCAGGGACTGCCGCGAGTGCGCAGGCAATGCAGTCAGCGACGCATTCGATTCAGTGACCAGTTGCCTTTACGGAGAAAGGGCTCCACCCACGGCTTGCGAGCGGAGAAGAACACCCAGCGAGCACTGTTATGAGCAGTGCGCCGATTGATCTCCCGCGCCCTGCTCTTGCTCTCTGTCAAGATTGTTCCGTCAGCTATTGGCTCCCGGGTTGCCCACAACGCGGTTGACGGGCTAAGCGGGAAGGTCAGCTCACTTCTTTCGCGCCCTACGCCTTCGTGCTCATGGAAGTACATCGGGTTGTCCGAAGTCAGCAGTGAATCTGCCGGCGCGCACACGAGCACCCAGTTCATGGACTTGATCGCCTGGTGGACCAGTGGCCCTGTCGTCTCCATGACAAGCTGTTGCCAAAGGGCCGTACGATCCTTGTGCGTCCAATTTCTGAAGACTTCTTGGACCTGCTCACGCAAGTTATCCGCACGCTGTGCAAATTGAGGATCAAGCGCTGCTGCCTGATCTATCTCTGCTAGCAGTTCATGCTCGACGTCTCGCTCAGCCAAGGGCATGTTGGCTAGGGCACGAGCTCTCGCACGCGGAGTGCGCTTCCATTGCACGAATAGAAAGCGAGCCACTAGCTCCCGAGCATCCGCCGAAAGGGGCTTACCGTCACCGAATTGGCGAAGCGCGACGACTGCCGGGTCATCCAGCTCCTTGGCAAGCCTCGATTCCAAGTCCCGGGTGTACAGCCCTGTCTCGTTGGCTACTGACTTCGCCTGAGATTGGAAACATCGATCCCGTTCTCTGTCGTATACCCACAACCGTCGGTCTATTTCCCAAGCTCGCAGATAGCCCTGCGTCACATAGTGATCACCCATAGCCTCATGCTACGCGTTGACGGAAGCGGGAAGAAGCCGTTGCCAGCAGTAGCCGACCTTGAGAGAGCGTCGCGTGGCCCGGCTCGTAATTTCTTGTCGGCGGAATGCGGCATGCTTAACTTTCTACAACCACCCCTCGTTGACCTTACAAAGGGCTGAGGCCGGCCAAGGCGGCAGCTCGAACGCAGCCATCGACGCCGGCGCGAAGATTGCATAAACTTCGATGCAATGAAAATCGAGGCGATAGATTTGTTCTGCGGGGCGGGCGGCCTGACCCGTGGTCTGCTTGATGCAGGTGTGCTTGTTAAGGCGGGGTTTGACATGGACGCTGCCTGCAAGCATGCGTACGAGCACAACAACGCAGGCTCAAAGTTCTATGAGGCAGATGTCTCCAAGCTGACGAAGACTGACCTGGCAAAGCACTGGTCGAAGGATGCGATTCGGCTGCTAGCAGGATGCGCACCATGTCAGCCATTTTCAGCAGCAGCCAATGCTGCTCGTACGCAGGACGACAAGCGCTACGATCTACTAGACCATTTCTCTAGACTCGTGACGAGTTGCTTGCCGGATCTGGTCACTATGGAGAACGTTCCTCGTGTCAAGAACCATCCGCCGTTCGAGCGATTCGTTGAACGCCTTCGCAAGCACAAGTACGACGTCTGGTTTAGGACTGTAAATTGCACGGACGTTGGCGTCCCTCAGACCCGGAAGCGCATGGTATTGCTAGCTTCCCGCCTGGGAAAGTTGGAGCGGAAGCTCATCGTTCCTGACTTCGATGCTGGCCTCAGCGTCAAAAAATCCATTGGTCATCTAAAGGCGATTGACGCCGGCATGCACGACAAGGACGATCCGATCCATGTCGCCCGTGCGCTCAACGCGACCAATCTGGCGCGCATCAGGGCCTCCAAGCCCGGCGGCACATGGGAAGACTGGCCCGTCCATTTGCGCAGTAAATGCCACACCAAAGATTCGGGACAGAGCTACCGAAGCGTCTACGCACGAATGTCGGCAGATGCACCGTCCCCAACCATCACCACCCAGTTTTTCAACTTTGGAACTGGTCGCTTCGGACATCCCGATCAGGACCGCCCGCTCACGCCCCGAGAGGCAGCGATTCTTCAGTCGTTTCCCGACGACTATCAGTTCATCGCGGAGGACGAGCCGGTGTACTTGGCAGTGCTGGGGCGCCTGATTGGCAATGCGGTTCCTCCGAAACTAGGCGAGGCAATCGGCAAAACTCTGGTCTCTCATTCCATGGCTGTTGCTGACGCCAAGCGTGGCACCGGTCGCGCGAGCAAGCAGAAGCATGGGACGCGCGCACGGCACTGACCACGTTCCATCCAGCCTCGAGCCCCCCGCTCGCGCGACTATGCAGCAGCCCTCTGATTCTGATGCCTGAGGCTGACTTCCCGGCCCGCTGCCGGTTGCGAGTGAAGCGCCCTGGCAAGCCGTGATTGCTGCTGGTGGCAGGACATATCCCTTTCGCGAGTTCCAAGAGCTACGAGCAGTCATGGCAGCCAGGTCGGCGAGCAGGCGCTGCAGTTCTTCGACCGGCTCAATGAGGCTGGGCACGGCGTCACCCACGCCGTGAACGTCCAGCCGCCCCATCTTGAAGGCCGGCCGGCGACATAGGAGCCTCGTGTCCACCATAACTCTTGGTGGACACGTGACTACTATCCCTGAGGATCAAGCCGGACCACGCCGGCGGCGCCG